>JABAQZ010000004.1 GCA_019187405.1 Ignavibacteria bacterium | reverse complement strand
AAATTTTGTTATTAATCTTTTCACTATGGAAAAAAGATCAAGAGTTTATAACAAATTACGCATGACATAACGCCGTGAATCAACATACGGGTATGTTGATTGTTGTTGATTTTTAATACAGTACCTTATTGAATTTAAGTTCGACGGCAATAAATTGTTTGCTTACCCCATGAGCGATACCTATTGGATACTTATTTTCGATATTATTCATCACCGAGGACAATTAAGCACTTATTATAGACACATGGGAGTTAGAAGCCCTCAGATTTACGGACCAACTGCCGACGATATAAAATAGCAGACTGAAAATATTTAACAACATTTTCGATTTTACTATTCATATACTATATGTGATGATGTTTAAGGGAATTGTCTTTAACAAACTCCCCTAAAATGTCCTCACATTTATCCAAAAAATAATTCTATGTCTATAAAAATTAATCTTGTTTAATAATAAGCGTTTTGGTCTTCAAGATTTAAAATTTTTGTTTTGACAATGCCAAGTACTTAACATTGATTTATTTGGATTAAATGGTTCTTCATCCATACTTCAAGAAGAATCATTTAATATACTATCGGAGACTTTGTAATTACAGCATCACGTTAAATTATAAATTCTTATGGAAACAATTACTGGGCTTTACTTTTTTTGTTCAAATACTTCAGCATAAGTATTTCGATATTCATGCTCTTAGATTTATCTGATTTATTAAGAAATTTATTTCATTATAATTAATCGATAGTCTGCTGACTTTCATAAAATTACTTGTTAGATACTTCTTAATAATGTAATTTGCATAAACTTTTTTTATCTTAATAATTAAAAGAGATACAAAGCATGAATGATAACTTTATAAAAAAATGCGAACTCTAAGGATGATTGATATAATATTGTCAGCAAAGAAAACATTCTTAAGATATGAGTGATAAAAAAGTTTCCGAAGAAGCAACATTCTCTTATTTAAAGAGTTGTAAACTTTAAAGATATTTATCCAAAAAACCGTTTACATATCCGGCTGATAATCCGGATGAACTGACAATCAATAGTTACAAATCAAATGAATATTTCTATCCGGTGTCTGAGAAATTAATCATCGGATATAAAAAGTTATTTCAAGGTGTAATAAAACAAAAAAATCTGATTCGTAAAATTTATTTCTGCAGAACTTTTGCTAAATTAGTTTATATTTGCAAATTGAAAAATCAACATTAAATAAAAATATCATGACAAAAATAACAGTAGAAACTTCAGTTAATGCTGCGCTCGAGAAAGTCTGGGATTGCTGGACTATACCAAAACATATTGTGAACTGGAATTTTGCACTGGATGAGTGGTGCTGTCCAAAGGCAGAAAATGATTTAAAGGAAAATGGTAGATTCTCATATACAATGTCTTCTAAAGATGGTAAGATGAGTTTTGATTTTGGAGGAATATATACACGGATAAAACCGATGGAATTAATTCATTACACACTTGGAGACGGCAGGAAAGTAGAGATATCATTTCGTTATGACGGAAAGAATACAATTCTGACGGAGACATTTGAAACTGAAGAAGTCAATCCGGAGGAAATGCAGAAAAACGGATGGCAGGCAATATTGGATAATTTCAAAAAATACACGGAGAGTTGCTGATAATTTTTTTACATTTCTGGTAAGTTCTGCGATTTAACTTTCGATAAATGTAATTCAGATTGATCTCAAGACAGCTTTAACAGTTTAATGTCTTCTCATGATACGATACCTTGTTTAATAATCCATTATCATTGTCAGTTTTATAAATCTAAAAATTATTTCTTGACGATAACAGCTGAAAATATTTTACTCATCACTTCCGTTTTGCTGCTCTTAAGCATTTTAGCCAGCAAGACAACTGGAAAACTCGGAGTGCCCTCGCTGATAATCTTTCTTGTAATCGGAATGCTCGCTGGTTCAGATGGTATAGGCGGAATTTATTTCAATGACTCAAACCTTGCTCAGTCACTTGGTATAATTGCTCTGGCTTTTATACTTTTTTCGGGAGGTCTTGGAACAAAATGGGAAAGTATCAAACCTGTTTTTCTACAGGGATTTGTTTTATCTACACTTGGAGTCTTCTTAACTGCTGTATGCGTAGGATTGTTTGTTTCTTATGTAACAAATTTTTCCGTTACTGAAGGTCTTCTTATCGGTGCAATCGTATCGTCAACAGATGCAGCCGCAGTATTTTCCATCCTCAGATCAAAAAACATCGGACTGAAAGGCAATCTCCGACCTTTGCTCGAGCTTGAATCAGGAAGCAATGATCCAATGGCATACTTCCTTACTATTGGAATTACTTCTGTAATTATTAACGGAGATACATCCTTAGTATCTTTAGTTCCTTTGTTTTTTAGTCAAATGATTATCGGTGCAATTGCCGGTTACTTAATGGGCAAAATCATGACATTAATATTAAATAAGATTAATCTGGACTATGAAGGACTGTATCCCGTACTTACACTCGCCTTGACTTTTTTTACTTATAGCTTTACTGATTTTCTGAACGGTAACGGTTTTCTGGCAGTGTATTTGTCGGCGATTATTCTTGGTAACAGTAACTTTATTCATAAGAAAAGTATAATCCGTTTCTATGACGGACAAGCCTGGCTGATGCAGATAGTTATGTTTCTCACCCTTGGATTACTTGTTTTTCCAAAACAAATGATGCCTTTTATCGGAACAGGATTGCTTATAGCCGTCTTTTTAATATTTGTTGCAAGACCTTTTGCTGTATTTATTTGTCTTTCTCTCTTCAGAACGAAAATCAGAGAAATGACTCTCATTTCATGGGTGGGCTTAAGAGGAGCCGTACCAATAGTTTTTGCCACTTATCCACTTCTCAAAGGAGTGGAAAATTCAGACATCATATTCAACATTGTTTTTTTCATTGTATTGTCATCTGTCCTGCTTCAGGGTACAACCATTCCGCTCGTTTCAAAAATTCTGTATCTATATAAACCTGAAAAATTTAAACCAAAACATCCTCTTGAAATCGAGCTTTCCGAAAATTTTAAAAATGAAATTTTTGAAATCGAACTTTTAAAAGATTCTTATGCGGTTGGTAAGATGATTTTTAATTTAAATTTTCCAAAATCTTCTCTGATCGTTTTAATCAATAGGGATGATAAATTTATTACTCCCAACGGCAGGACAGTTTTGGAAAAAGGAGATAAACTGCTTATTATGTCAGATAATAAAAATGACAGGCAATATATTATCCAGTCTATAAATAATGGAGATTTAAGTTTTTCTTCTTAACTAAATTTTGAGTTTAATTATTTCTCTGAAAATATGTTACTCCTTATTATTGAAATAAGAGATTATCCTGTTTGCAGGACCTCTGAAAATAAAATATGGTATAAAAGCAAGAAGTATTGCTGTTAAAACGGCTTCTGCGGGATAAATTGTTTTTAGAACTATCAATTGAAATACTATATCCATAATTAATGCAAATATGAATACCTTTCCAACGTCGGTCCATGATTGCTTAAGCAGAGTCCTTCTCTGTTCTTTCTCTTTTATTAAGCCGGGCACAAATGGAGCACTTCCCTTCTTCGAATCCCTTAATCCAGCCTTGATAGCAAAAAACAAAGCAACAAGCGGCTGCAATATAAAACGGAATTTCATCGGTCCGTGTAATTTCAATCCCAAATTTTCAAAAAATCTTATGAAGAATTCTTCCATATATCTATATGTCTTTTTTTTAAATATGCTTTTTAAAAATTGTAAATGTATGTACCAATTATAAATATTATGATTTATCCTGCATTTCGAAAACCAGATTCGAATTGCTGTCAAGTATATTCCTTGTTCCTTCGCCAACCTGCGTCAGACATTTGATTACTTCCTTGGGATGAGAATTGATTCTTTGTACTTTGCTGTCAGCCACTATGTGTACATTTCCGCTTGTAGGCACAGGCGAACTGGGAATAAATACCGTACTTAATCCTTCTCTGCTTTCCTCAATTAAAAATGCAAACTGATATGTCTCGTCAATAAATACAAGACAGGGCTGCATTCTTTTTCCGCTGTTTGATCCATCATTAGCGCTGATCATTTTTTTTATCACTGAAAAACCGGGCAATATATTTTCAGCTTTCGAAATAAAATTTAGTTTACGTTCTTTCCCCTGAAGCATTCCGGCCGTTAAAATTAATAAAAGAAATAAGGAAATGGAAAATACATACGACATCCCAAATCCGAATACGGATTGATCCGGAAGTAATAAAACTATCGGCGTCGTAATGTCTATTAAAAATTCTAAAGTTACTTTTAAAATAAAAATAATAAATAAAAACGGCAAAGCTAAGTATATACCGTTTAACAAAGATGTTTTCAGGGAATTTAATAACTCATTCATAAAGAAATTATTTTAAATTTATTTTAATTTTAAAATACATTGTTCTTTAGTGAATATATTCTATTTTATTAAAACAAGAAATTAGTTTTTAAATGTATCTGAATCTGTTTCATACTTTGGCTTCCAAGGAAGCCTGTTTTCTGATTCGATTATAATTGACCAACTTAGGAATGTCCTTATAAGTACAAGTGCGCAAAGGATTATTACGCTTTGAACAGTCGGCTCTATTATTACTGTTCTGATAATGTCAGCTGCAACTAGAAATTCCAGACTGGCTTGTAATGATCTTCCTATATTATCCTTGTATTTTCTAAAAAATTCCGGACTACGCTTGCTAAAATTAATCGCAGCTTTTATTACATTGTAAAATATTGCACATGTGATAAATATTACAGCAAGTATTTCTATTGCCAGCGCTGCAGATTCAATCAGTTTATGAAGTATATCCGTTTCCATTTTATTTTTATTTTTTTAAATAATACTGACTCCAATATTTGTGTTTGGATTTTACTTGGAATTCAAAATTCGCGGTTAATTTAATTAATTTAAAAAAAAGACTCTGCGAAAATAAAACAGGCAGAGTCTTTTAATTTACAAATTAAAAATCTTAATTAGAATCTTTACACTCAAAGAATTTACGATTTTCAATTATCTTATCAGTCATTGATCAGTCTGTTGCAAAAGCAGCTGCAGCAATTTTCTGTAAATCGAGATATTGTTCTTTTTCGACAGATACTCCGACTCCCAGTATTGTCCCGCCTTTAAACTCACCCGGAGATTTGTATTTCTCGCTAACCGCATCGCCGCTGTCTCTGCCGATACATAATCCATCGCCGGATAAAGTGAATTTTCCAGGCTGAGTTTTCATCGGTCCTTCTGCTACTACTTTTTCATTTACATATAACTTTGTCTTTCCAATGGATTCTTGATATTTACCTGCGCTTTCTCTGATAAATTCCATTCCAAGCGTGTATTTACCCGGATTTAAATCCTGAGAGACAAATTGTTGTTCAGGTTTAATCCCAAGAAAATTGTAAACGTAATGAAGTTTCTTGTCCTTAATAAAAAGTGAATGTCCGCCGAATCTTGAGCCATGTGCAAAAATAACTCCTTCACAGTTAGGATCTTTAATTTCAACATCGGCAAGTATCTTATACGAACGTCCTCTAACATTAACTGCAACTCCTTCAGGAACAGGAGCAGTACCCGGATAATATACATATCTCTCTCTCGGGGCTTCTTCCGAAGGTCTTTCCTGCCCGAGCACTTCGAGCGCTGAACGGTCATCGAGAGGAAGTACAAAATTTTTATCCGCTTCATCAAACCAGACCTTTATAAGCTCTTTAAGCTTTTCCGGATTTTCTTTTGCCAGATTTGTGGATTCAGATCTGTCTTTGTCAACATGATATAATTCCCATTCATCTTTATCAAAATTTCCTTTTCCGGAAATCGGAGCATGAAGCGCTACGGCTTTCCATCCGTCTTTCCAGATTGCCCTCGTACCAAGCATCGCATAATACTGTTGTTTTTTATTAGTCGGATCATCCGGCTTGGCATCAAAAGAATACTTCATCGAGATACCGGAAAGAGGATACTGCTCGGCGCCGTTGAATACTTTTGGCATTTCAACACCGCAAATATCA
This sequence comes from Ignavibacteria bacterium, assembly GCA_019187405.1. Lineage (GTDB taxonomy): Bacteria > Bacteroidota > Ignavibacteria > Tepidaquicellales > Tepidaquicellaceae > JABAQZ01. Next base: position 198,807 of record JABAQZ010000004.1, on the reverse strand, counting down.
AGTATTGTTGGAACTATGTCTGTCGAATGATGATATTGATTTCTTACTTCACCTTTTGCTTTTATTCCTTTCGGCCAGCATATTACGAGCGGATCGCAGGTTCCTCCCGCATATTCGGAATATCGTTTAAACATCTGAAACGGTGTTGAAAACGCTACAGCCCACCCGGTCGGAAAATGCTCATATGTGTCCGGTCCTCCGAGCTTGTCGTAAAGTTTAAGATTCTCAGAAAGTTCATCCGGATATCCGTTGAAAAATTTATTTTCATTAACTGAGCCGTTTGGACTTCCTTCTCCAGATGCTCCGTTATCTGCAGCATAGATTACTACAGTATTTTCGAGCTGTCCGGATTTTTCTAAATATTCTATAATCCTTCCGATTTCTACATCAGTATATTCAGAGAATGCGGCGTAAACTTCGGCAAGCTTGCAGAACAATTTCTTTTCATCGTCATTAAGAGTATTCCAGGGTCTTACAGCATCAGCCGGATTAGCTACATTATCAGGAAGTGGATTGATAGGAGTAAGCTTTGTATCTTTGGGGAGTATTCCTCTCTCAATCATTCTCGGCAGTACCCACTCTCTGTATGCCTCGTAACCCTCGTCAAATTTTCCCTTGTATTTCTTAATGTATTCTTCCGGGGCATGGTGCGGTGCATGATTTGCTCCGGGACAGTACCACATGTACCAGGGTTTTGAAGGGTTGCTTGCTTTCTGATCTTGAATCAATGAGATAGCTTTGTCTGCAAGATCCTTAGATAAATGATAACCTTCTTCAGGTCCATAAGGCTGATCGATGAAATGATTGTCTTCTACCAGATCAGGATACCATTGATTGGTCTCCCCACCTAAAAATCCGTAAAATCTGTCAAAGCCTTTGCTTAATGGCCATTGCTTTCTGCTTGCGCCTGAAGATACATCCTGTTCGGGAACGTTATGATTTTTTCCCAGCCAGAATGTGCTGTATCCGTTTTCCTGAAGTATCTGCCCTACTGTTGCGCATTCATCCGGTATTCTTCCGTGTGCTCCGGGGAATCCGTTTGCTGCTTCAGTTATGGCAGCATTTCCCGTAAGATGATGATTTCTTCCGGTCAGCAGTGTTGATCTTGTGGGCGAACATAAAGCAGTCGTATGCCATTGTGAATACCTCAGTCCGTTATCGGCAAGCTTTTGAAGTGTCGGCATATTAATTTTACCTCCAAATGGAGACCATGAAGCGAGTCCGGTGTCATCATACAATATAAACAGAATATTTGGAGATCCTTCAGCCGCTTTTTTGGGAATAAATGGTGTCCAATCAGGTTTTGAATCACGTACATCAAGTTTAATTACACCATTAAATTTCTTTTTTGACATTTTTTAATCCTCTCGAATATATGTTTTAATTAAAATATTTGTTTTAATGGAAATGAAATAATTTTATTAATAATAATGTATTTCAAATTTATAATTTCATTTAATTTGATTAATTCTATTTTACTTTGGAAATATAAAGGTCAGCACTGTTCTTACTCCCCATTCAGGTTTTTTTATGTTTTTATTTGCATAATAACCTACAGGATAAAGACCAATACTGGCAACTTGCTTTCCGGCAATTTTAAAGACCTGTGACATTGTAAGCTGAACAAGTCCCGAAACAAGCATTTTGTTTTTCCAGTCATAAGTATTTTCCGAAAGCACTCCCAGCGTAAATCCTCCTTTAAATCCATAAGAAATAAATGGCTGAACAAACAATGTACTAACATCCTGTCTCTCATCATCTCCAGCTACTGACCAAAACTGCGTTACCAAACCTCCCAATGTCCATTTATCAGGCTGTCCCAAGACAACCACACCTGCGCCTAAATTAAATTTTTTTGAACCTAATAAATCATTTGTTGCCGTTGGGAATGAAAATGCAGGAGCGATTCCAACTATAAGCTTTGTATTTGATGGTGAAAAATATGGAGTATAAAGTATATCTCCCAATCCTTCTTCTTTTGCATCTTTTGAAGTAACGTCTTTTTGAGTCATCACTGGTACAATTACCCTGTTAATAAGATTTAATCCTTTGCTTAAACTTACGGGAATCACCGGCTGAAAATTTAATAATAATTTGTATCCATTATAACTGTTATCAGTATTATCATTTATATTATACTGAAAGTTAAACTGAAAAGGAACACTTATCAAATTTGCCACCGGATTCGACAGCTGTTTCGCAAGATCATCAGCCGAAGTTTGTGAAAATAATTTCCCGCAAATGAATAAATTTAAAATGGCGAGATAGAAAATTGTTATTTTGAAATTATTTGTTTTCATAAATTGAATATTTATTTATTCTCAATTTAATTTATATTTTTGTTAAAATATATATTGTCTAATAATATTTTTAAAAAACAAATCAGAATGAATACGAGCTAATAACCTCAATTAGAATTTAATTTGATTCTATGTAAACTTTTCTAAAATGATAAACTTATTAAATCAGTTTTTAATCGATTTTATCTTATCCTCAATCTTATTCTTAACAGATTTTTTTACAAATGAAAAAAGCATTAAAGCTATTCCGGCTGCTATTACCTGAAGCCCTAATATGAAAGAAATTCCCTCTGCGCCAGCCCCTAAATTAAAGATCATCATCAGACCTGCAATTAATGAAAATATTCCGACGACTAAGATAATCCATCCAATTATGGTTTCGTTTTTTAATGTCCAGCCGGATTTAATTAAGCTAAATCCCGTAAATAATACCCATACTCCGAAAATGATTGTTATTGCTTTCATTGCTGCAAGAAGATTCATAAGCGTATATAATCCGACAAGCAGAGAAATTATACTCCATATTAACGAACCTGTTTCACGATGCTCTTTCCCGGCAAATATCCAGCCTAAGATTCCGGTTAATCCGGTAAGAGTTATTAGTATTCCAAGCCAGAGAGAAATTCCTGCAAGCGCTTCCTCCGGATTATTGAATATTATTATCCCGAGAATTACCATTAATATTCCCTGAATTAATATTACCCACCATTTTTTAAACATAGATGATGAATTTTAATTTTTAAAATTTGTAAATTATCTGCCTTACTATTTTATGAAGCAATTTCCGGAAACAAATTACTTTCTGATTTTGGGTTTTGTCTTTCCGCCGAATTGTATCACGAGCGCTCCTCCTGCTCCAAACTGATACATTGAAGATTCAGTATCAAGACCTGCGCCTACTCCGCCCGTTCCAAGATACAAACCTCCTCCAAATGACTGCACGGCTGATAACAATTGTGCATGTAATTTTAACCCTACATTCTCCGAAAAATTCAAAAACATTCCTGCTCGTCCGCCCCATGCAAAATTTGTTGTAGATGATTCGGCGCCCGGCAGTGGATCCTTATTGTCAAATATTGCCATACCTAACATCAAACCACCGTAAAGCATAACTTTTGAGCGCGGGATGGGAAAATATTTGTTACCGCTGAGCATGATAAAGTTTTCACCAAGACCAAAAGTCTTGTTTGCATTTGTGTCATTGCTGGTTGTATAATTGACATCAAAATCAGTGTCCTGTCTGTAATACTGCAATTCAATTCCATACGTCTGCCTGAGTACATATTCATATCCTATTCCCCATTGATAACCGGCTTTGACCGTTCCTTTGAAATAATTATTGTTATTCGTAACAGCTTCTATATCATCGTCAAACGTATATGCAGAATAAATATTTATCCTCGACGTCTGTGCAGAAGCAGTGCCAATTGCTGATACTGCCAATAAAATTAAAAAGACTGAAATTTTTTTAATCATAATAAAATATTTTAATAAGGTTTAAAGTTTTGAGGATCTTTTCTACTTAAATCATAGATATTAAATCCCCTTTATTTTTTAATTGCTGAATTTCATATTCATATAGATAATTTGCAATTCTTATTAATATTTAAATCGTGGAAATAATTTTAAAATTGTGAAAAGATATATGCTGCGATTAACTTTATAAGTTTTATTTTACTTAAATAAATGAATATTTATTAATATATTTTCAAATAATTGTGATTGTAACCCACATGAAAAACAAGAACCACTTGGATCATTTTACAGTAGTCAAAATCCTAAAAAAATTTTCTCAGAAGGAAATGAATGAATTTGAGAAAATGATTAATTCCCCTTTTTTTAACAATAATATCGTTGTTTCAAATCTCTTCAAAGTTTTGAAAAAATATCATCCGGATTTTTCGGATTCGGAAATTTCCAAACAATTATTGTTTAGGCTGGCTACAAAAAAAAATAAATACAACGATAAACTTTTCAGGAAATATCTTTCTCTCATAAATAAACTTGCCGAAGAATACTTATTCATATTGAATTCACGCTCTAACCTTCCGGCTAAGGAAATTAAAATATTGGAGCAAATGTCACAAAGAAATACCGATGATGCTTACAAACGGAAACTAAATTCCCTAAAAAAGTTATTTTCAAATAAGAAAATAATTGATTTATCAGATTTTTATCTGCTGCATAATCTTTTTGTAATTGAACACAACTATAATAATTCTCATAATAATATTGTATCTCTACGAGAATGCGGCTATAATTCTTATATTAATCTGATATATTATTTCATATTTAACTCAATTTCAATAATTAATCAGCTGGAATCTGATGTTTACTCTTTCGAAGATATAAATTATGTTTCAAATATTGGGGAAATAATTGACAGAACAATCCTGGAGAACATGATAAATGCACTTAAAAAAATCACTTCTCCCAAAGATAAATACTTAAATCTATTTCTTGATTTAACATTGAATGACTTAAAAATGAATTCTTCGGATTCGGGAATCAACGCATACAGAGATCTTTTTAATTTAATAAATATATATCAAAAACGATTAAGCAGAGATGTTCTCTTTTATTACATGCAGAGAATGATTGTATTCTGCACACTGGAAAATGTTAAAGGAAAATACGATTTAACTAAAGAGATCTTCGAAAATTATAAATTTCAGTTTAAGAATAACCTGTTCACATTATATACTTCTGACAAATTAGATTTTTTGAATTTTAGATTAATTATTAATTCTGCATTGAAAAATAACGAGTTTGAATGGGCTGAAGAATTTATTATGGATAACATAAATAAAGTAAAGGAAGATTCCAGAACCAATATTCTAAATTATGCAAAAGCAGTAATGTGTTTTTACAAAAATGAATTTACTGAATCGCTGAATTTCATTTCCAATATAAAACATGAATTGCTGCCGATAACTCTGGATATGTATATTCTTAAAATTAAAATATTTTACAGACTCGGATATTTAGACTCCGTCCGTTCTCAGACAGACAGTTTCAGACACTTCATTAAAAATAATAAACTAATTTCTGAATATCATAAAGTCACGCTGCTTAACTTCCTTAAATTTTTTAAAACAATATTGAGACTCAGCGTAAAAGCCGATAAAATAAGACTTAATGAAGTCATTGATCAAATCAAATCCAGTAAAGATACAAAGGAAAGGAAATGGATGCTTGAAATAGCGGAAGAATTGCTTTTGAGAAATAATCAAAATAGTAATTTACTCCGTAAATTCCCGGCTTAATGGCATCCGTATTATTATTTTAATCCAAATAAAGCGTTATAAAAAAAAATCCCGCCGTGTTAACCCCCGGCGGAATTTTTATTTTTATAAAAATTTAGATTTTTATTTCAGAAGCATAAATTTCTTTGTCTGCTTTACTCCATCTGCAGTCAGCGTGTAAAAATAAACACCCGAAGACAATGAAGAAGCATCAAAACTTACTTCATACGTCCCCGCGTTTCTGAATCCCTCAGATAAAGTTTCAACTTCTTTTCCTATTCCGTTATAAACTTTTAATGTTATGTTCCCTGAATTCGGCAAAGAAAATTTTATCTTTGTTTCCGGATTAAACGGATTAGGATAATTCTGATAAAGTTCAAAATCTCCCGGGACAGCTGTTGACAATAAATTTTCATTTGCAGATGTTACTACGCTGTAAACTATATTTAATTTGAAGAGACTGCCTGTCTGCATGTTTAACATCCATCCTCTATCAGGCACCATGATTCCTGCTCCGGCACCGGATAATCCGGTGTTAATGTTAAAGAAATTAGCTCCGCCGTTTGTTGTCAGATATGCCTGTGAACCGTAGTTTCCCGTCAATACAACATCCGGGTCCTCATGACAAAGATCCGATCCCCACCCGCTTCCAGAATTATTTGATACAATGCTCCATGCATCGCCGTGATTCATGGTTCTATAAACCTGTGTGTTGCCCCACGTTGTTGCATAACAAATGCTCTGGTCAAAAACGGAGTTGCACATAGAAGGTATTTCAGAAGAAGTTCCAGGTTTTACAATTGACCAGTTAAGTCCGCCGTTTGTTGTTTTATAAATTTCCGCACCGTCATCACCCATGAATATTACATCAGAGCTGTCCCACATTACTATCAAATCACAGGGCGAGCCTACGCTCGATATTCCATAAGGAGCTACAAGATTAAATGTTGCTCCGTTATCGGTAGATTTGAATAATCCTGTGCCTGAAGTATTTGTCGGCGCATAATAAAACACCGAAGGATTATTCTGATCCATTTCAAGCGGTTGTCCGTAAGTGCTGAAATCATAAGAAATTATTGTACTCCAGGTAGCACCGTAATTAGTGGTTCTTACAACTTTATCGGGCGAACTTTCTATTGCACATACCCAGATATTCGTATCGACAGGACTTACATAAAATGAATGAGCCCTGCTTCCGATGCTTATTGTTGCTATCTGCGTCCATGATTCTCCTCTGTCTCTCGATACATAAACTTTATTTCCATATACAACATAAGCCGAATTTCTATTTTTTGGGTGCATACAAAGGTTATTGCCTATACCGCTTCCGTTAGGTGATTTCTGAACCCAGTTAAAAGAAGTACTTGTACCTGATGGAAGTTCCCAGTTAAATCCGCCGTTCGTAGTTCTTATAATTGCATTATTAAGACTGCTGACTGCAAATCCGGCATTATCATTGTAATAAAATATATCCACAAGATTTGCAAGCATTGGATTTTTTTCAAAGTTAAAGAAGTTTGTTCTGTTGTTTAGATTATTCCTTATAAATCCGCCACCGCCGCATACTCTGGCTTTGTTAATCTCGGTACCCGTAACGCTTCTGATATCAGAATCAGTTCTTGTATTGATTAAAGTCCAGCTTCCGGATGTTGTCTTTGAAATTATCGTACCGTATTCGCCAACAACTATAATCCCATCGATGAAATATTTTGCTTTTAGTAAATTTCTTACGGTACCTGTTGTCTGTTCAGTCCATGTTACTCCCCCATTTTCTGTGAGATAAATGGTTCCGTTATCGCCTGCAGCAACTCCCTTCATTTCATCAAGAAATGAAATTGAATTCAGCTTAACATTGGCAATGCCTGTATTGGATAAATCCCAGTTAACTCCTCCGTTGATAGATTTATAAATTCTTCCTCCGTCACCGCAGAGAAAACCAGTATTGTCGCTAATGAAGCAAATTGAGTTTATTGTAAATGATTCGCCTGTACTGTATGTAACAATTGGAGAAACTGTTTTTCCTGTTTTGTAAATATCGCCGTTTTCAGTTGCAATCCATACATTATTTCCAAATGAAAAAACGCTTTTCATATCTGCTGTAAGATACAGATAACTTGCCCATGAATTACCGCCGTTTGCTGTTCTGAAAATCAAACCATCATTACCGACGGCAATGACATTTACACCATCGGATGTATGAATGCTGTTGAATCCGGCAGCAAACAACAATGAGTTGGATAAAAAAAGTATAACAACTATAGATATAATCTTTGCTTTCATTTTAATTTAAAGTAATTATTGAAAAAAATTTTGTAAAATTACCGTTATTAATATTTAATTTCAATTATTTTTTAAAATAAAATCAGAATGATTTGATTTTACAACTATTTAAGCCAAAAACCAAACAACAGCAACAGACCGGTTAAGCCTGTTAAAACATGAATAAGAAGAATCCATGAAGGATACTTTTTACCGAAAAGCACTGTTGAAAACATTCCTCCGCCAATAAGAAATGTAAGAAGAAATATCAGAATTGTTAATAACAGAGAATCACCGTTTCCAAATGAGATAAAAAATATTAGCAATGCAATACCGGCTAATCCAGCAGAGCCGTGAATTATGCCTGTTAAGTGCTTGACTTGTTTTCCGGAAAGTTTTAAAACAAGGAGTATAATTCCAAGCAGACCCGTCAATCCGTACCATATTATTATAAATGACAGCATTTGTGTTTTAAAATAATGTTTTAAAAAGAAAATATTAAGACACAGTAAATTATTTTATCTTAATTAGCTGATTATATCTTTACATGTTAACGTGAAATTCAGTTTTTGGTATTTTCAATGTCTATGTTGAATTCATAAATATTAACCTGCATCGTTTTAAAATATATTGAAGATGTAAAGATGAATAAAAGTTTTTGGTTTTTAAATTTATTGAAGGCACAATTCATCTTCATCAAGCCCTGCCTTTGCCCTCCATTTTGCAAGATGAGGGTTGGGAGAGGCGGGGTTGTTTGAAGATTATAGAAATTTTGTTGACAATCATTTCTTAATAAAAGTTTTTAATGAATTGAAGTAATAATCGAATACTAATGAAGATAAATCAATACGGTATATATTAAATGAGTTTTTTTAATTGCATATAAAATTTATTTTAACGAATGTTTATTCAAAGACCAAAAGGGACTTACGATTTACTTCCGGATAAAGCATTTAAGCGAACATTTATTGAAGCAAAGCTCAGAGAAATTTTGAGCGATTTCAATTATGATGAAATCAGAACGCCTGCATTCGAGAAAACAGTTCTCTTTAAAAGAAGTATTGGCGAAGAAACTGACATTGTATCAAAGGAAATGTACACTTTAAGCGATGATGAGTTTACATTAAAGCCTGAGATGACTGCTCCTGTAATTCGTGCATATTTGGAAAACAGCTTATTCAATGAAGCGCCACTGAAAAAACTTTTTTATATCTGCAATATGTTTAGACGTGAACGTCCTCAGGCAGGCAGATTCAGGGAATTTTCGCAATTCGGAGCTGAAGCAATCGGAAGCTCCGACTCTTTGATGGACATTGAAATGATTTCTCTCGGTGAATTAATACTGAAAAAATTCGGCATAGAAAATTTTTACATCCGTATAAATACTATTGGAACGATGGAAGAACGGAAAGTTTTTCTTGTTGAGCTGATAAAATATCTTGAAAAAAATAAAAGCGAACTGTCGCAGGATAGTAAAAGACGGCTTGTAATTAACCCTTTAAGGATACTGGATTCAAAAGATGAGGGCGACATTAAAATACTGGAAGGCTCTCCTGTATTATATGATTTTCTCACTGAAGAATCGAAAAATAATTTTGAGAAAATACTCAAGGGACTTGACGATCTTTCGGTGAAATACACTGTTGATTTTAAATTAGTCAGAGGGATAGATTATTATACTAACACTGTATTTGAATTTATTTCCGATTCTCTCGGAGCAAAGAATTCACTGCTAGGAGGCGGCAGGTACGACGTTTTGGTACAACAGTTAGGGGGCAAACCTACTCCCGCAATCGGTTTTGCCGCAGGCATTGAAAGATTTATCACAATTCTCGATGCAAATAATTTCTTTTACCCTACTCCAAAACAACTGCAGCTATACATAATAACAATCGGAGATGATAGCAGGAAGTTTGCTTCCGGATTGCTTCAGTCGCTGAGAAATGATGGTGTAAAATGCGATACGGATTATCTCGGACGGAATGTCAAATCACAGATGAAGGAAGCAAACAAACTTAATGCAAAATATGTATTGGTAATCGGTGATGAAGAAATCAAATCGGGAAAAGGTAAACTTAAAAGAATGTCTGATGGCACCGAAATTGAAGTCGAAGATTTTAATAACATAAAAAATATGCTTTAGCATGAGAACCAGACAAGTAAGACCGGACAAACTCGATTATGAATATGAACTTTATATTTCAAGAGAGCATGATGCAATAAAGAATACAGATTACATTTTATTTGACTTCAGGACAAAAAAGCTTTTTGAAAATTTTCATTACAAAATTAATGTAACTCCCGACATTGATGCCGAGAAAAAAGAGCTTTCATTTAATGTTGAAGGTTTATCCGCTCCGGTAGTTGACGTATCAAAATCCGGTTATGCAAATTACACTTACAGGTTTTATAATTTTAAAAACTCTGAATACAAGTTAATACTATACAAATACAACAAAGATAAAAATCTCTTCACTCTGAAGATTGCCGGTAAATCGGTAAAGCTTATATCCGAACCCAAAAAGAAATTTATTAATTTAATTACCGCCTGATAAACAATGTATCCGAAATTATTTGAAATAGGTCCCGTTCCGGTTTACAGTTACGGACTAATGCTGGGAATAGCATTCCTTACAGCAAGCGCTTTATTCAGCAGAGAGCTCAAGAGAAACGGCATGGATGAAAACATCGGAGTAATGATTACATTCTTAAGTCTTATCGGCGGTCTCGTCGGTTCGAAGATTTTTTACATACTTGAAGAATGGAATTTCGGTTCGTCAAAACCGCTGTCAACATTTTTTACGACAGATGTATTGTTTTCTCCATCCGGACTTACATTTTACGGCGGATTGTTTCTTGCAATAATTCTTATAATTATTTACTGCAAAACAAAGAAACTTTCCATACTTAAAATCTTTGATATGTTGTCGCCGGCAACGGCAATTGCTTATGGAATTGCAAGAATCGGATGCCATTTATCCGGCGACGGTGATTACGGGATTCCGGTTAACGGAACATTCTGGGAATTTATCGGATACAGTTATCTAAACGGAACCGTTCCAACACATGAGGGAGTATATGTCCATCCCACCCCGATATATGAATTCATTGCGTCATTGCTGATATTTATTTTTTTATGGAAGCGCAGAGAAATCTACAAAACGTCAGGAATAATTTTTGCTTATTATCTGATATTAACAGGAATAGCGAGGTTATTAGTAGAGATTATCAGATTAAATCCTATTGTCGCGATTGGATTAAGTCAGGCACAGATAATCTCCGTAATAATGATTTTCGGAGGGATTTACCTGCTTTTTAATAAACTTAATCAGGAAAAGTTAATTTCAAAAACAGTTTAATATTTGAATTAAAAGAATAGATTTTGTTAATATACAAGCCTGATGACTCATATATTAAATTCCTTGTAATTCGTCGTTAACATTAGTATTTTTGCACATTAATTTTAAATAAGCAATGAAAAGAACTTATCAACCAAGCAATAGAAAAAGAAAAAATAAACACGGTTTCAGAGAGCGTATGGCTACCAAAAACGGCAGAAAAGTACTTGCAAGAAGAAGAGCTAAAGGGAGAAAGAAACTCAGTGTCAGTGATGAATTTACAAGGCATTCTTAGGATTTCATTATTATAAAGTCACAAGGGCATAGCTTGTCTGATGATGGCAAATATAAATTTAAGCTGACAAAAAATGAGATCCTGAGAGGTTTTGATGCATTTTCAAAAGTACTTTCAAATTCAAAAGTTTTAAGTTCGGAATTTTTAAAAGTTTACATTCAAACAGATAAATTAACCGAAGATTTTAAAAAGAATTCAGAAAGCCCGCTTTTAAGATTTTCAATAAAAGTGGGCTTTATTATTGCAAAGAAAAGAATCAGAAAATCAGTTTTCAGAAACCGTTTAAAAAGACTTATTAAAGAATCGTACAGATTAAGAAAAAATTCCTTGCATTGCCAAGATATCAAGGTAAATATGATTTTCACACTAAGCGAAAAGGGATATAATTACGTAAAGCTTTATCCTGACGTAAAAGCCGGTTTTTTCTTAAATGAAATGGAAACTTTAATTCCGTCAATAAATAAATTTTTAAAAAAATATGAAATACGCGGCAATCGGTTTAATTAAAATATATCAGTTTCTGATCTCGCCTCTTTTACCGAAAACCTGCAGATTTTATCCTACTTGTTCACATTACGGCATTGAAGCGTTCAGACTTCATGGTTTCTTTTACGGATTTTATCTTACGGTAAAAAGAATTCTGAAATGTAATCCTTTTTTTGAGGGCGGTTATGACCCTGTTCCCAATAAAAAATCTATAAATCTAAAATCTCTTCAGCATTAAAATTTACAATCATTAATTTCATAAATGGATAAAAGATCAGTTTTCGGATTCGTGTTAATCGGCATAGTTCTGATGGTATGGCTTTACTGGAATTCAGGCAATCAACAAAAAGTAATACAGCAAAATAGAGCTGCTGACTCGCTGTTAAGATCAGAGCAGAAATTAAAAGACAATCAGGAATCCTTAAGAAAAATCGATACAACGATTTCAGGGAAGCAATTAACTGATTCCTTAAAAACGGATTCACTGGTAATTAAATACGGTAATTTATTTTATACAAAAAGCAGAGAATATCCTTCCGTTAATCCCGAAAAGATAATCATTCTTGAAAATGATATCGTGAAAATGGAATTCACAAATTACGGCGGAAGTCTGAGAGAATATACAATAAAGAATTATACTACCTGGGACAACAAACCTCTTCAGCTTGTTGACTGGAAAGCAGGAAAAGAACTGCATCTGCTTTTTACTTCAAAAGAAGGAAGACTGATAAATACAAAAGATCTTGTCTTTAATTCTGATTATCCGGAATGGAAAAAAGTGGATCTTAACACCGATAATTCGTTTAAGCTTGAATACAGCTTATCGCTTCCCGGAGACAGCTTAACCGGCATAAAAAAGATTTATACTTTTTATAAAGATAAGTATGAGTTTGACGTTGAATATAAATTCAGTCAGCCCGTGAAATTTATTTCCGATAACAAATATCAGGTCGTATGGGAATCATCGCTTAACATGACTGAATACAGGAGCGATCAGGAAATTACTTATTCGGAAGCTTTTGCCCACATGGGAGGAGAGCTGGAAACACTCGATGCCTCAGATGAAAAAGAAACTTACAAAGAAGATTTTAACGGTAATACGGATTATGTTAGTTTGAGAACAAAGTATTTCGGTCTTTTCATAATTCCAAATGACATGAAAGGCGACGGTGCGTATTTATCGGGATTCAAAGAACTATTAAAAGATAAAGGAGCAAGAGAAAATTATTCGATTGCCGTAAAAATGAATCTCAAAGATGACAATTCCGACAAGTCAACATTCAAAATTCTTCTTACGCCTCTCGATTACAGCATCCTGAAATCGTATTCTCTTGAACTTGAAAAGACTTTAAGATTTTCTCTTGACTTCATTGTCAGACCAATTGCCCAGTATGTAATTCTTCCCGTATTTTTACTGATACATACGGTCATTCCAAGCTGGGGGCTTGTGATAATTATTTTTGCTCTGTTGATGAAAATTGTGCTAAATCCTCTGACAAAGTCTCAGATGAACTCGATGAAAAAAATGGCGCAGTTAAATCCAAAAATTAATTCAATCAGAGAAAAGTATAAAGACGACCCGGTAAAGGCAAATCAGCAGATAATGAAAATTTATAAGGAAGAAAAAATCAATCCTGCAGGCGGCTGCCTTCCTATGCTGATTCAGTTGCCGATACTTTATGCATTGTTCGGAGTTTTTAATTCGACGATTGAATTAAGACATGCAAGCTTTCTGTGGATAAGTGATTTATCTTCACCTGATGTCATTGCTAAGCTTCCTTTTAAAATCCCGATATTCGGAATTGATCAAATATCGCTTCTTGCAATACTTATGGGTGTAACGATGTTCCTTCAGCAGAAGATGACCATGACCGATCCAAAACAAAAAGCTCTTGTGTATATTATGCCGGTAATGTTGACGTTATTGTTCTTCAGTTTTCCGGCAGGTTTAAATCTTTATTACTTCATGTTCAATTTATTCTCGATTGCACAGCAGTGGTACACGAATAAAAAGAATCCTCCCGAAAAGCCTGAAGTCTTATCGGTTAAAAGTGATCAGCAGAACGGAAAGAATACAAAACCCCGGCAAATTCCTGCTCAGAAATCTAAAAGAAGTTGATTGAATTTTAAGAATGCCGAAAAAATTCTGATAGTTCAGATAGGAAGAATTGGGGACATGATACTTACAACTCCCCTGTTCTATGAACTAAAGAGATTATTTCCACATTCGAAAATCAATGTTCTTGCTTCAGCCGTGAATAAAGACATTCCGCTAAACAACAGTTCGGTTGATAATGTAATTGTATTTGAAAAATCTCCGACGGGAATTCTAAAACTGCTTAAAAATCTTTTCGGGAAATCTGATATCTGGATTGACACAAAAGATAATTACTCGAGAACTTCCGAATATCTTGTCAAAACTCTAAAACCAAAATTTTCTCTCGGCTTTAATTTTGACAAGAAAATATTCGACATTGACCTCAAAGACCATACTCTTTGTAAACATGCAGTATGCATAAATCTGTCTCCCATAAATTTTCTTGACAGCTCTTCACATGCAGGATTAATGAGACCTTCATACAATATTCCGCGTTTGGTAAAAAATAAGTTTATTGATTTATTTAAAAATGAAGATAAACTGAATCTTGTTGTTAATGTTTCTGCAGGAAATAAAAGCAGATATTTATCAAAAGAATTATGGATTGATGTGTTGAATAATATAATCACATCCGAAATTGCAAATGTTTATCTGATAGGTTTACAAAAAGATAAAGATCTGATTGATAATTTATTGAATAATTTCAATGAAGGTAAAATCAGTTTTATCGAGACTTCAGACATCATTGAAACCTCACAGGTAATATTTAAGTCTGATTTTGTGCTTACTCCTGATACTTCTGTTGTCCACATTTGTTCTGCATTTAACAAGCCTGTCATTGCAGTATATCCAGCTCCGGAATGGAATCTGGAAAAATTCAGACCATTGTCAGAAATAAATGAAGTAGTGCGTTCAAAAAACGAAAATGATGTAAAAGATGCTGATGCAGAAGAGATATCTCAAAAAGTAATTAAGACTGCCGAAAGAATCAGATTAAAAAACTAAGTGGAAATGCCGAGAGTCGAACTCGGGTCCGAAAAGAAGACCATTAAAACGTCTACATATATAGTCTGTTGGTTGATTTCACAGTGAACCGGCAAACAGACTTACCTGATCAGCTGCAATTCCGGTAAGGTTTCATTTTGAAAACCCGGACAATTTTCAAAACTATCTCATCTAATTGACATTTTAAAAACTCCGATGAGCGGGAATCTTTAAAACGAGGCGCTTAATGATTAAGCAGCCATAGCGTAGTTATAATCTACGTTGTTGTTTATTGTTTTTCTGCCTTTTTAAAGTGGTTGCAGAAACACTATATGCAGTTCTAACCATCTTTCAATCCGTCGAAACCGTTGCATTCCCAAAATTTCAAAGAACAAATACAAAAAAACTATGATGTTTTTATGTTTGATGAAACAGAAGATACATTTTGAATATTAGCCTTTGTTTCGGTTTTAATTTCTTCCGTTTCGCTTTCAGTAACACCTCTATCGTTAAATAAAATTCCAACCGGAACAATGACGCAGTATCCTAAAATCAGCAGAATAGGCGCAACAACCGTCGGCATAAATCCGTCAACGGAATTTTCCGACA
Source organism: Ignavibacteria bacterium (assembly GCA_019187405.1). GTDB lineage: Bacteria > Bacteroidota > Ignavibacteria > Tepidaquicellales > Tepidaquicellaceae > JABAQZ01. The sequence continues at coordinate 183,193 of JABAQZ010000004.1, read as the reverse complement.
TCAATACATATCCTATTATGATAACAAGTATTCCCGCGCCGATTATCATGTAATTTTTCGCCGTCATTGCAAAATGCAGATGGCTTAATTCTTTCTTCTGTTTTTTCGATTTTAATGACTGCACATTGTGCTGTTTTGATTTTGCCATTAATTTATTTTTTGATTTTTGATAATTCGTTTAAATAATGTGCGATGCTCAGTATCCCTCTTTGAAAATTTTTCAAATTCAGATGTTCATCCGGCGAATGAGCATTTTCATCCGGAAGTCCGAAACCGAGAAGTATAACCGGAGCATTTAAAAGAGTCTGAAAAGAATTTACGACTGGAATCGAACCGCCTTCTCTTGTAAATAAAGGAGTTTTACCAAATCCTTTTTTCATTGCTTCCACTGCCGCATCCATTGCAGGAGAATCAAGCGGTGTTATCGCGCCATTTCCTCCGTGAAGAGATTTTACTTCCACCTTAACCGATTTGGGAGAAATCTTTTTTACAAAGTCGGTAAATAGCTTTTCTATTTTTTGTGGATCCTGATTCGGAACAAGTCTCATGGAAATTTTCGCTCCGGCTTTTGATGGCAGCACTGTCTTTGCACCTTCACCCTGAAAACCTCCCCAGATTCCGTTGCAGTCAAGCGTCGGTCTTGCAGACGCTCTCTCAAGAGTTGTATATCCCTCTTCACCGAATAACTCATCCACTTCAAGACCTTTCATGTATTTCTTTTCGTCAAATGGAAGCTTTGAATATTCTTCTCTTTCTTTTGGAGTAAGGTTGAGTACATCATCATAAAATCCATCAATGAGAATCTTTCCCTTCTCATCTTTTAACTTACAGATAATTCTTGCAAGCGCATTTACCGGATTATCAACAGCGCCTCCAAATGAACCCGAATGTAGATCTCTGTTGGGTCCGGTTACTTCAACCTGCATGTAAGCAAGTCCTCTTAATCCGTAGCAAATCGACGGGACTTCATGATCAAACATTGAAGTATCTGAAACAACAACATAATCACACTTAAGCATTTCTTTGTTGTCTTCAATGAATTTATCCAAATTAATGCTTCCGATTTCCTCTTCGCCTTCTATTAAAACTTTAACGTTAACAGGAAGAGTCTTGTTAATCTCGAGATGAGACTGTATGCTTTTAAAATGAATAAACACCTGTCCTTTATCATCAGCAGAGCCTCTTGCATAAATATTATCCCCTCTTATATCCGGCTCAAACGGCGGTGTAGTCCATAAATTCAGCGGGTCAACAGGCTGAACGTCATAATGACCATACACAAGCACTGTCGGTTTATCTTTGCCTGCTTTCAGATACTCGCCATAAACAATTGGGTGACCGGGAGTTTCAAATATTTTGACATTCTCAAGACCAATTTTTTCCATCTGCCCGCTTACATACTCTGCGCATTTTCTGACATCAGACTTATTCTCGAGATTTGTACTGATTGAAGGAATTCTTAAAAACTCCTTGAGCTCCTCAACAAAATTTTTTTCGTTTTTATTTATGTATCCGGTTACTGCTTCCATTTTCAAAAAAAATGCGATTAAATTTTAACCGCATTAAATTAGCTATTTATAATTTCAGAATAAATTTATTATTGTTTCTTCTCTATAATATCCAAATCCTCCCGAGCGCTTTTGTTGTCCGGTTCGAGCTCAAGCACTTTCTTGTAACTGATCTTTGCATCCTCAAATTTATCCAGCTGGACTTCGGATCTTGCTCTCCAAAGCCATGCCGGCACATACTTGTCGTCTTTGGAAATGGCAATGTTAAATTCAGCCAGCGATTGATCGTATTTCTGCAGAGAATAAAGCGAAAGACCTTTATATACATACGCCGCAAGCTGTGTCGTTCCCATGTCTATTGCCTTTTGAAAATTAATTATGGCATCGCTGTATTTTTTTTCATTGAACTGAACAATTCCCATCTGATAATATATGTAAGGCACTGTGCTGTCCTGTTTTATTGCTTCGTCAAATTCAGCATAAGACTTGCTGAATTCATTTGTATTCGAATATATCTGCGCAAGTTTAATGTGGTCTTCAATATCAAACAAATCTTTTGGTACTTTAGAAAAGTATTCTTTTGCCTTTTCATATTCTTCTTTTTCATTATAAACGTAAGCCATGTATTTATATGCTGAAGATAAATCGGCATCCGGATTTTCTTTGATTATCTTTTCAAGATCAGAAAGTGCTTCATCATATTTTTTCTGTCCGTATTTTACTTTTGCAATGTATGTAAGACCATCAACGGATCCGGGCTGAAGCTGTGCATACTTTTCGAATGTTTTCAAAGCTTCGTCATAATTCTCGTTAAAATATAAAAGTCTTCCTTTTTCAAGATATGCATCTGCAAAGTTCGGATTGGAGGTAATTGCCTTATTAAAGTAATCAAGAGCATTATTAAATTCCCTTTCTCTAAAAGCAATCATTCCAAGTCCATAAAAAGCTTTTGCATTTCCCGATTTCAGCTTTAATGCTTTCTGATAATTTTCTTCCGCAGGCTTGAATGCCCTTCTATAATAGTAAGCATCGCCAAGCCCTACATATATTTCTGGACTTTCCGAACCAACGGTTTTTGCAAGAGCAAGTACATTCAGCGCATCATCTATCTTTCCCGCAACTGTTAAATTCTTTGCTTTGGCAAGCATTAAATCTAAATTTTCAGGTTCGACTTTTATTGCTTTATCATAATATGAATCAGCTTTTGTATAATCTTTTTTCTTGCTGTATAGATCTCCCATGCCTTTGAGCGCTCCAATACCTTCAGAGTCTTTTTTCAGGGCTTTTTGAAATTCATTCTCCGCCTGTTTAATGGAACCTGTATTAAGCAAAGCAAGACCATAATAATAAAATCCCTCATAACTGTCTTCTGAATTAACAGTGGATTTGAGTAAGTTCACGGCAGTAACATAATCACCATTCTTTGCCGCATTAATTCCTTTTTCAAAACTATCCTGTGAATAGCTGTAAGAAAAAGCTATCAAAGCACATGTTAACGCAAGTAAATTCTTAAGTGTAATTCTCATTTTAGATTTATGTTAAACAATATTTGTAAAAGTTTTTAATTTAGCTGTATTGATCTGACAGGCTGTGTAACCGGCACAAGGCTGTTTTTCAAAACTACCTTTTGTCCGTCTGTCTTTGTCAAAAAAGTTATAAACCCTGTTCCCAAACCCATATCTTGTTCAGATGTAATTACATAAATAGTTCTCCTGTATGGATATTTTGCATTATAAATGAGTCCCTGGTGAAACTCCGCAAAGTCTTCTTGAAATCCATTGTCCCGTATTTTGGAAATCCTTAGAGCTTTTACTGTTGTGTCAATGGTATCATGTTTTCCCGTTGTCAGCCAGTTCATGTTAATTATTCCAATAGCGCTTTCGTTTTCCCTGATTGAACCAAGCATTTGAACGGAAGTCGAACATACAGTGCCGGAAGTAGAATATTGAACCTGTTTTAAAATGCTGTCTAAAACGAAATCATGAGTGGATGAATTCTTTCTTTGGATGAAGAGTTTAATTTTATCATTTGAAGCATTAAAAAATTTTGCGGCTTCTTTGTTTTGTTCTTCATCCTGCGAAGATTTAACCTCTGTCCATTTTGTTATTTCACCCGTAAAAATCTTTTTCAAATCCTCCGAAGTAACTCTCTTTATCGGATTTTTTACATTTACAATGAAACCAATTCCGTCAATTGCAATCGGATATTCTTTTACTTCCATTTTATTCTTCTGAAGAATCTCATTTTCCTTTTCGTCAAAATTTCGAGTAACTACAATCAGCTTTGTATCGCCGTTTATCAAGTCGGCTTTTGCAACTCTTGTTGGAACAACCTTCATATTAATCTTAGCTTCAGGATTTAATCTCATGAACTCTTTAATCTCGTCTTTCATAAGCGGTTCGACATTCTCGTCAACAGTAATGTTTAATTCCCCTGTTGTAGTTACAGATTTTATTTCATCAAACTTGCATGAATAAAATAAAGAAGTAATCAAAAATAATATTATGCAGTTTAATATTTTCATTTTCCTTTAAACAATTTATCTCTTTCCGATTTCAGCGCTTCAAGCTTGTCGCTCATCTTCTGTTGATTGACTTTGTACGTTGTATTTACAAACCTGAACAGTCCATAAATAATGAGAACAATACCAAATACAATCATAGTATTGTTCTTCAATTGTGAAAAATAACCCGATACCAGAATTATGCCGATAAAAAATGTAAGAACTGATGTAACATAATTAATTATAACTGCTGCGTTCACATTGATTAATTTCCTTCATCCGAACTTTCTTCTTCATCTTCGGTTTTCTTTTTATCCTTTGCGCTCAATGTAAAACTAAAAGGAACGCTTACCCAGCACTTTACAGTCTGTCCCCCTTGAATTGCAGGATTAAACTGAAGGTTCATAACTTTATCGGCTACTTCGTCATGGAAAACTTCCGGTCCGCTTATGCCGCCAACCTTTATTACCGAGCCGTCTGTTCCGACAAGCACCTTTGCCACCACTCTACCTTCAATTCCCGATTGCCTTGCTATTTCAGGATATCGCATCGAGCCTTTTACCTGTCCGAGATTTACCGCAACCGGAGCTTTTTCTACTTCAAACTGCTGGAATACTTCCTTCTTTTTCTCTTCCTTCTTCTCTACTTTCTCTTCTACCTTTTTCTCTTCAATTTTTCCTACGTGTGCATTTGGATCTACCTTTGTAGGGTCGTCGGTTCCAGTAGATGCAACCGGCAGCTTAACTTCCTCGAGCTCTTGCTGGCTTTTTAATTTTACTTCTTCAGTTACAAACTTTTTTGCTACCGGCTCGGGAACAAGTGCAGAAAGGTCTTTCAGAGCTACATCCTTTGGAATATCCGGAGGTATCTCATCAATTGGAGGAGGAAGTTCCAGATCCTCTAAGTTAAAAACTTTATCCTGAAGATTTTTCTCCTGCTCGGCTTTTACTTTTTCGAGATACATCGCGCCTACATAAGTTCCAAGTAATAACAAATGAGCAACTACGGCAATAATCAAACCTCGAGTTAAATATTTCTGATATAGCTTTTTCAGCTCGGGTGCGCCGTATTTCATGTTTTTGTTAATTTCAGCAAACATCTCGTTGCTGTTGTCGATAGTCTCTGACATTTTAACCTCCGTTAAGTTAGGTTTTAAATTCTTTTAAATATTTAACTTACTGAAATATTTTTAGTTCCAATTTTTTTTCAACTTAAACGAAAAATTTTATAAATAAAAGCTAAATATCATAATACTTTTCTGATTTTTAATTCAAAATTATAAATTTCCTTTTCACTTCTTTGGTCCGAAATAAGGCAGAATACCGATCGGATTGTTGAAATATTCTTTAATCAACTCCGACGAAGAATTGACATTCTTTTCGTGTAATTCACCGGTGTTCTCTTCGGCGTTTACCAGTACCTCTTCAAATTCATCAGGTATTCTATCGGCTTCAATTTCAGAATTAACATAAATTTTCAGCTTATCCGGTTTTTCATAAAATGCCGCAAAGCTTCTCGGGATCAACTGTTTTTCGGGAAGTTTTAAATCATAACCATTGTATATTCCTGAAACGGGTATGTATTTTGGATTTACGACGAACTTTTTCCTTCCCTCAAGATAATACCTTCCGTTGGCAATATTGTAAAGATTATTTGCAAGCATATACTTCATTTCATCTTTTTCATAATTCTTTTCATTCTTAAAATCTTTTTCTGCAAATGCAATTGTTCTGGCTGAATATCCTCTGCTTGCAAGCACCAAAGTTCCCACCGGAGATTCACTAAAAAGTTTTTTGGCATGTTCATGCTTCATCCTTATACAGCCGTGAGAAGAAGGTCTTACTCCGAGATGAGAATAATATCCCGTACCATCAATGGAATGGAAACCTATTCCCTGATTAAAAGGCATAAAATGATACATGTTTGCTGAATTAAACTGTGATGATTTATGATGTTCCACTTTAAGAAATATTGCAAAAACTCCGGGTCTAGACTCAAGAGCTTCCGGATCACCGGAAGATTTATTGCCTGTTGAAACCGGATATTTTATAACACTTCCGTCCCTGCGATGCTGATATAGCATCTGCTGATCAATTCGCAGTTCAAGCCAGGTATCAAGTTCAGTATAAACAGTGTCCTTAATCCCGGATGAATTGTCATCTGGCGAAAGTATGTTAAACTTTCCAGAATTTTTTATACTTCCCCCTGTTGTTTCGTTTAATTCTTCATTATTCAATCGAACTGAATCATATTGAGATTCAAATAGAAGACCTGAAAAAGAAACAAGCGCAATAATTAAAGGATAAATAAAGGCATAAATCTTCTTTCCTTTTTCTTTTTCAAAAGAATTCGGCGCAGAGGAATCTCTGATTTCTAAGCTTTCTATGTTTTTTGCGTAATTCACCTCTGCAAAATATCAATTATTTGAATAAAATTAAACATATTTGCAAATTAAAAGATCAAAATTTTTTTTATATACCTTGTTCTCAATCGGGAAATATAAATACGACACAGCAGTTTGAATATTTTCTAAACGATTAAGGTAAATTTGAAAAAATTAACCGAATTTACCCGTAACATATTCTTCTGTTAGCTTTTCTCTGGGATTGGTAAATAATCTTCTTGTTCTGGAATACTCGACCAGTTTTCCTAAATAAAAGAATGCTGTATAATCGCTAATTCTTCCCGCTTGCTGCATATTATGTGTAACAATAATAATAGTGTAATGCTTCTTAAAGTTTATTATTAACTCTTCAATTTTTGAAGTAGAGACAGGATCAAGAGCGCTTGTCGGCTCATCCATTAAAATGATTTCCGGTTTTACGGCAATCGTTCTTGCAATGCATAATCTCTGTTGCTGCCCTCCGGAAAGACTTATCGCGGGAGATTTCAATCTGTCTTTGACTTCATCCCAGAGACCTGTGTATGTAAGATTCTTTTCAACTGTTTCATCAAACAAGGATTTATTCCTTATTCCGTTCAGCTTTAATCCTGCGGCTACATTATCATAAATTGACATCGTAGGAAATGGATTCGGCTTTTGGAAAACCATTCCGACTTTTTTCCTGAGATCAACCACATTATTATCGGTTATGTGTTCATTGTGAACATAGATATCGCCGTAAACTTTTGCACCGGGCGTAAGATCATGCATTAAATTTATCGAACGGAGAAATGTGGATTTTCCGCATCCTGACGGACCGATAATTGCCGCAACATTATTTTTTTTGACTCTGATGTTAATATTTTTAATCGCAAGCTTGTCAAAAAACTTTACTGAAAGATTTATCGTCCTTAAAGCTGTTTTCGTATCTGCCGTGTCATGCTTTCCGGAATCATGAATATCTTCAGAATCATCTATTGTGTCGGTTATTATTGTATCGTTTTCCATTTGTTTACTGATTCCCTGAAAATTTATTTCTTGTTACAAATCTGACAATAAGATTTATAACGAACACAAGCAGAATCAATACAAACGCTCCTGCCCATGCCTGTCTGTGCCAGTCTTCATAAGGTGAAATTGCATAAGCAAATATCTGTAATGGCAATGCAGCAATCGGCTGGTCTATCTCCGTCTGCCAGAATGAATTACCAAATGCCGTGAACAACAATGGAGCCGTCTCTCCTGCAGCTCTTGCAATTGCAAGAAGAATCCCTGTAATAATTCCCGATGAAGCTGTCGTAAGCGCTATTCTCAATACCGTTTTCCATCTCGATACACCAAGCGCAAGAGATGCTTCTCTGATTGACTGAGGTACAAGCTTAAGCATTTCTTCCGTAACTTTTGTAATTGTCGGTATCATTAGTATTCCGAGCGCAAAACCTCCTGCCAGCGCCGAAAATCTCTGCATGTTTATTACTATCAGCCCGTAGGCAAATATTCCTATAATAATTGAAGGAATCCCGCTTAATATGTCGGTAACAAATTTAATAATGAATGCAGTTATGTTTTTTGAATATTCTGAAATGTAAATCCCGGACATGACTCCCACAGGTATGCCTATTAATGAACCAATTCCAATAAGAATAATACTTCCGACAATTGCATTTGCCATACCTCCGCCTTCTTCACCGACGGGTTTAGGCATATTTATAAAGAAATCAAGATTAAGAGAAGTGATCCCCGATTTTGTTGTGTAAAAGAAAATATAAAGCAAAGGAAGTATCGTAATTATTCCAGCAATTACACATAAAATTATCATGACTGAATTTACAAGCTTACGTCTTCTGATATTTCCCGGCATTTTAAATTTCTTTTCAGTCAATTCCATGCTTATGTTTTTCTTGTTACACTGTATATTAAAATTCTCGCAAAAGTGTTTACTATGAATGTTACTCCAAACAGCAGCAATCCTATTTCAATCAAAGAGCTGATATGCAAGCTCCCCGATGCTTCGGCAAATTCATTGGCAATGACTGATGCCATTGAATATGCTGGCTCAAACAGCGATGCTTTGATCTGTGCTTTGTTTCCGATTACCATTGTAACTGCCATAGTTTCTCCAATTGCTCTGCCGAGTCCAAGCACTGCTCCACCAAGAATTCCGCTTCTTGCATTAAGCAATGCCATTTTAATTGCTTCCCATCTTGTTGCGCCGAGAGCATAAGCCGCTTCTCTTTGTGATACCGGTATTGCTTTTAATACATCTCTTGTAATTGAAGAAATAATCGGCGTTATCATTATTGCAAGTATTAAGGATGCCGTCAGCATTCCTGTTCCAAAGATTGGTCCCTGAAATAACGGAAGAAAACCAAACAAAGAACTCAATGCCGGCTGAACAGTACTTGCCATAAAAGGAGCCAGCACATAGATTCCCCAGAATCCGTAAATGATACTCGGTATTGCCGCAAGTATTTCCACAAGAAAACTTACCGGAGTTCTTACTGACTTATGAACTATCTCCGAAAGAAAGACGGCAACACCTATACTTACCGGCAATGAAATAAGCAGTGCGAGAATAGATGAAACTATTGTTCCATAAATAAATGCCAGCGCGCCGAATTTTTCAGTAACTGGATTCCAATCGGAAGAAAAAATAAAACTAAACCCGAAATGTTCAATGCTTTCGGCTGAGTCTCCATAGATTTCAATTGCAATGAACAATACAAGTCCGATAAGAAGAAGTGCAAACAACAGTGTAAGATTTTCAAAGAAAATGTCTCCAGGTTTTCTTTTACTTCTTATTTCCTTTGTACTTATTTCTTCTGATATTTTAATATCTGATTCCTGCAATTTTTGAATTTGCTTTTTGAATTACCTGATCAGGCAACGGTGCATATCCGAGATTTTTGGCAAATTTTCCTCCATCTGACAATGCCCACTGAAGGAATTCTTTCAAGATTTTTCCTTTAATGACATCCTTTTGATTTTCATAAATCAGAATGTAAGTATAACTTGAAATCGGATAAGCACCTTTTCCTTTTGCATTTGTAATGGACTGTCTTAAATCATCCGGAATTTCCTCAACTGATCCAGCAGCTGCAATTGTCAGCGACTCAAGCGCCGGAGAAATAAATTCTCCTTCGGAATTTTTTACTTTTGCAAAATTAAGTTTATTCTGCAGTGCATAAATTAGTTCAACATATCCAATCGAATATTCCATCTGCTTAACAATTCCGGTAACTCCTTCATTTCCTTTTCCACCTTGTCCAACAGGAAACCTGACATCTTTTGCAACGCCGACTTTTGATTTCCATTCGTCGCTGACTTTTCCAAGATAGTCGGTAAACACATAAGTCGTTCCGCTTCCGTCAGTTCTGTAAGTTACAAGTATGTCCTTATCTGGAAGATTTACATTTGGATTATCTTTTTTAATTTTTGGATCATTCCATTTTTTAATGTTTCCCAGATAAATATCCGAAATAACATCTCCAGAAAGATTAATGCTTTCATTTATACCGGGTATGTTGTATGTAAGTACAATTGCTCCGATAACTGTCGGGATATGTATGATTTTATTATTGTTTTTAGAATTTGCTTTTGCGATATCATCTTTGCTCATCGGGCTGTCAGATGCGCCGAAGTCAACTGTTCCCTCCGTAATTTGTCTAATACCCCCGCCGCTTCCAATAGACTGATAATTAATTTTAGCTTCGGGATTAATCTTTGCAAATTCATAAAACCATTTTGAATATATAGGGTAAGGAAAAGTTGCACCTGCGCCGATTATTTGACCGCCTGACGACTTCCCTACCGGTTTATTTTTTTCTTTTGAACATGAAACCAGTATCAGACATGCGATTATGGCAATTAAACATTTCATTAATTTTCAGATTTGTCTTTTCTTACTTAAGCAAAATATAAAATAAATATCTCAGCTTATATTAAGAAATTGTTAAGAAGGGTAATTGCTTTTCGACCTTGTCATGCTGAACTTGTTTCAGCATCTGTGGGAGTCTGCACTGAATTCAATTGTAATCATCATCACCTCCCCTATCATGCTGAACAACACTCTGTCATGCTGAACAACACTCTGTCATGCTGAATAATACCCTGTCATGCTGAACTTGTTTCAGCATCTGTGGGAGTATGCATTGAATTCATGTACGTTCACTACTATCGCAAGTCTGTAATTAATTCAAGTACAGCCACTGTCAGATCCCGAAACAAGTTCGGGATGACACAGTCCCCTGACATGCTGAACAACATTCTGTCATGCTGAACAACATTCTGTCATGCTGAACTTGTTTCAGCATCTGTGAAAGTATGCATTGAATTCATGTACATTCACTACTATCGCAAGTCTGTAATTAATTCAAGTACAACCACTGTCAGATCCCGAAACAAGTTCGGGATGACACAGTCCCCTGACATGCTGAACAACACTCTGTCATGCTGAACAACACTCTGTCATGCTGAATAACACCCTGTCATGCTGAATAACACCCTGTCATGCTGAACTTGTTTCAGCATCTTTGGGAGTCTGCATTGAATTCATTTGTAATCATCATCACCTTCGCTGTCATGCTGAACTTGTTTCAGCATCTGTGGGAGTATGCATTGAATTCATGTACATTCACTATTGTCGCAAGTCTGTAATTAATTCAAGTACAGCCACTGTCAGATCCCGAAACAAGTTCGGGATGACACAGTCCCCTGACATGCTGAACAACATTCTGTCATGCTGAACTTGTTTCAGCATCTGGGGGAGTCTGCATTGAATTCATGTACGTTCACTACTATCGCAAGTCTGTAATTAATTCAAGTACAGCCACTGTCAGATCCCGAAACAAGTTCGGGATGACACAGTCCCCTGACATGCTGAACAACATTCTGTCATACTGAACTTGTTTCAGCATCTGTGGGAGTATGCATTGAATTCAATTGTAATCATCATCACCTCCCCTGTCATGCTGAACTTGTTTCAGCATCTGTGGGAGGATTGAATATGAGTTATTGAGAATCTCATCTTTTCAAATTTTTCTTCAAATCTTCATCAGTAATTCCACCGATTTATTATCCAATTGTTCTATCTTCAGCTTCAGCGCTTTATCGAGTTCCGGGCCGATGCCGGCTTTCTGAATGCCAGTGGACATTTATAATATCAGATTTTAAGTGAGTATTACGAATTAATTCATTAAGGAGTTAGAGTTTGAACTAATTTATATTTTAGAATTCTCTTATCCATTGTAAGCAATGGAATATTTTCTACAATAGACGTTGAAACAATTAGTTGGTCTGCAGGATCTTTATGAAAGTTTTCTAATTTTGTTGTATGAAGAATAATTTCCTTACTTAGATTAAGAACTTTCATTCCAGGATATCTGATTGCATCATCTATCCATTCCAAAAGCGGAACATTAAAACTTAATCTCCCTTTTTGGAAAAGTCTTGTAAGCTCCCAAATTGAAATCATTGAAATGCATAAGTTGTCAGATTCATTATCCTTAATTAATTGAATATAATTTTTTGAAAGCTTCGAATCATCAGAAATCCACCATATCCAAATGTGAGTATCAAGTAGAATCATTTCAATGCTTCCCAGTCATCTTCATCTATCGGTTCAAATGGTTCGTCATATTTAATCAAACTTCCTCTTAATGTATATTTCCCGTTACTTTTTTTTTCAACTTTCGAAATTGTAACTTCAACTTCCTCGCCATTATCGAAAGGAATATCTTCTAATTCTAACTTATGACTTTTCTTAATTTTTGTTTTTGTTTTATATGTTTCCATCTCTTTTGAGATTACTCAGTGATTAACTGTTTTGATGTCAAAATAAATACTGGTATTGTTAATTTCAATAGAAGTAGAAGGATAAATCATGTGCAGACATAAACCTGTTGAGATGACACAGTCCCCTGTCATGCTGAATAACACCCTGTCATGCTGAACTTGTTTCAGCATCTATGGGAGTATGCATTGAATTCATGTACGTTCACTACTATCGCAAGTCTGTAATTAATTCAAGTACAGCCACTGTCAGATCCCGAAACAAGTTCGGGATGACACAGTCCCCTGACATGCTGAACAACATTCTGTCATACTGAACTTGTTTCAGCATCTGTGGGAGTATGCATTGAATTCAATTGTAATCATCATCACCTCCCCTGTCATGCTGAACTTGTTTCAGCATCTGTGGGAGGATTGAATATGAGTTATTGAGAATCTCATCTTTTCAAATTTTTCTTCAAATCTTCATCAGTAATTCCACCGATTTATTATCCAATTGTTCTATCTTCAGCTTCAGCGCTTTATCGAGTTCCGGGCCGATGCCGGCTTTCTGAATGCCAGTGGACATTTATAATATCAGATTTTAAGTGAGTATTACGAATTAATTCATTAAGGAGTTAGAGTTTGAACTAATTTATATTTTAGAATTCTCTTATCCATTGTAAGCAATGGAATATTTTCTACAATAGACGTTGAAACAATTAGTTGGTCTGCAGGATCTTTATGAAAGTTTTCTAATTTTGTTGTATGAAGAATAATTTCCTTACTTAGATTAAGAACTTTCATTCCAGGATATCTGATTGCATCATCTATCCATTCCAAAAGCGGAACATTAAAACTTAATCTCCCTTTTTGGAAAAGTCTTGTAAGCTCCCAAATTGAAATCATTGAAATGCATAAGTTGTCAGATTCATTATCCTTAATTAATTGAATATAATTTTTTGAAAGCTTCGAATCATCAGAAATCCACCATATCCAAATGTGAGTATCAAGTAGAATCATTTCAATGCTTCCCAGTCATCTTCATCTATCGGTTCAAATGGTTCGTCATATTTAATCAAACTTCCTCTTAATGTATATTTCCCGTTACTTTTTTTTTCAACTTTCGAAATTGTAACTTCAACTTCCTCGCCATTATCGAAAGGAATATCTTCTAATTCTAACTTATGACTTTTCTTAATTTTTGTTTTTGTTTTATATGTTTCCATCTCTTTTGAGATTACTCAGTGATTAACTGTTTTGATGTCAAAATAAATACTGGTATTGTTAATTTCAATAGAAGTAGAAGGATGAATTCATGTGCGGACATAAACCTGTTGAGATGACACAGTCCCCTGTCATGCTGAACAACACTCTGCCATGCTAAACAACACTTTGTCATGCTGAACAACACTCTGCCATGCTAAACAACACTTTGTCATGCTGAACAACACTCTGTCATACTGAACAACACTCTGTCATGCTGAACTTGTTTCAGCATCTATGGGAGTATGCATTGAATTCATGTACATTCACTATTGTCACAAGTCTGTAATTAATTCAAGTACAACCACTATCAGATCCCGAAACAAGTTCGGGATGACACAGTCCCCTGTCATGCTGAACAACACTCTGTCATACTGAACAACACTCTGTCATGCTGAACTTGTTTCAGCATCTGTAGGAGTATGCATTGAATTCATGTACATTCACTACTATCGCAAGTCTGTAATTAATTCAAGTACAGCCACTGTCAGATCCCGAAACAAGTTCGGGATGACACAGTCCCCTGACATGCTGAATAACATTCTGTCATGCTGAACTTGTTTCAGCATCTGTGGGAGTATGCATTGAATTCAATTGTAATCATCATCACCTCCCCTGTCATGCTGAACTTGTTTCAGCATCTATGGGAGTCTGCATTGAATTCATGTACATTCACTACTGTCGGGAGTCTGTAATTAATTCAAGTACAACCACTGTCAGATCCCGAAACAAGTTCGGGATGACACAGTCCCCTGACATGCTGAATAACATTCTGTCATGCTGAACTTGTTTCAGCATCTGTGGGAGTATGCATTGAATTCAATTGTAATCATCATCACCTCCCCTGTCATGCTAAACTTGTTTCAGTATCTGTGGGAGTATGCATTGAATTCAATTGTAATAATCATCACCTCCCCTGTCATGCTGAACTTGTTTCAGCATCTATGGGAGTCTGCATTGAATTCAATTGTAATAATCATCACCTCCCCTGTCATGCTGAACTTGTTTCAGTATCTATGGGAGTCTGCATTGAATTCATGTACGTTCACTACTATCGCAAGTCTGTAATTAATTCAAGTACAGCCACTGTCAGATCCCGAAACAAGTTCGGGATGACACAGTCCCCTGACATGCTGAACAACACTCTGTCATGCTGAACTTGTTTCAGCATCTGTGGGAGTATGCATTGAATTCATGTACGTTCACTACTATCGCAAGTCTGTAATTAATTCAAGTACAGCCACTGTAAGATCCCGAAACAAGTTCGGGATGACACAGTCCCCTGACATGCTGAACAACATTCTGTCATACTGAACTTGTTTCAGCATCTGTGGGAGTATGCATTGAATTCAATTGTAATCATCATCACCTCCCCTGTCATGCTGAACTTGTTTCAGCATCTGTGGGAGTATGCATTGAATTCATGTACATTCACTACTATCGCAAGTCTGTAATTAATTCAAGTACAACCACTGTCAGATCCCGAAACAAGTTCGGGATGACACAGTCCCCTGACATGCTGAACAACACTCTGTCATGCTGAATAACACCCTGTCATGCTGAACTTGTTTCAGCATCTGTGGGAGTATGCATTGAATTCATGTACATTCACTACTGTCGGGAGTCTGTAATTAATTCAAGTACAACCACTGTCAGATCCCGAAACAAGTTCGGGATGACACAGTCCCCTGACATGCTGAACAACACTCTGTCATGCTGAACAACACTCTGTCATGCTGAACAACATTCTGTCATGCTGAACTTGTTTCAGCATCTGTGAAAGTATGCATTGAATTCATGTACATTCACTACTATCGCAAGTCTGTAATTAATTCAAGTACAGCCACTATCAGATCCCGAAACAAGTTCGGGATGACATTTTGGGTGTTCGGGATGACATATTAGGTGTTCGGGATGATATATTATGTGTTCGGGATGACTTATTATGTGTTCGGGATGACTTATTATGTGTTCGGATGACAATCACCCTGTCATGCTGAACAACACTCTGTCATGCTGAACAACACTCTGTCATGCTGAACAACATTCTGTCATGCTGAACTTGTTTCAGCATCTGTGAAAGTATGCATTGAATTCATGTACATTCACTACTATCGCAAGTCTGTAATTAATTCAAGTACAGCCACTGTCAGATCCCGAAACAAGTTCGGGATGACACAGTCCCCTGACATGCTGAACAACATTCTGTCATGCTGAACTTGTTTCAGCATCTGTGGGAGTATGCCATTGAATTCAATTGTAATCATCATCACCTCCTCTGTCATGCTGAACTTGTTTCAGCATCTATGGGAGTCTGCATTGAATTCATGTACATTCACTATTGTCGCAAGTCTGTAATTAATTCAAGTACAACCACTGTCAGATCCCGAAACAAGTTCGGGATGACACAGTCCCCTGACATGCTGAACAACATTCTGCCATACTGAACAACACTCTGTCATGCTGAATAACACCCTGTCATGCTGAACTTGTTTCAGCTTCTGTGGGAGTATGCATTGAATTCATGTACATTCACTACTATCGCAAGTCTGTAATTAATTCAAGTACAACCACTGTCAGATCCCGAAACAAGTTCGGGATGACACAGTCCCCTGACATGCTGAACAACACTCTGTCATGCTGAACTTGTTTCAGCATCTGTGGGAGTATGCATTGAATTCAATTGTAATCATCATCACCTCCTCTGTCATGCTGAACTTGTTTCAGCATCTGTGGGAGTATACATTGAATTCATGTACGTTCACTACTATCGCAAGTCTGTAATTAATTCAAGTACAACCACTGTCAGATCCCGAAACAAGTTCGGGATGACATAGTCCCCTGACATGCTGAACAACATTCTGTCATGCTGAACTTGTTTCAGCATCTGGGAGTCTGCATTGAATTCATGTACGTTCACTACTATCGCAAGTCTGTAATTAATTCAAGTACAACCACTGTCAGAGCCCGAAACAAGTTCGGGATGACATAGTCCCCTGACATGCTGAACAACATTCTGTCATGCTGAACAACACTCTGTCATGCTGAACTTGTTTCAGCATCTGTGGGAGTCTGCATTGAATTCATGTACGTTCACTACTATCGCAAGTCTGTAATTAATTCAAGTACAACCACTGTCAGATCCCGAAACAAGTTCGGGATGACACAGTCCCCTGACATGCTGAACAACATTCTGTCATGCTGAACTTGTTTCAGCATCTGTGGGAGTCTGCATTGAATTCATGTACATTCACTACTGTCGGGAGTCTGTATTGAATTCAATGGTAATCATCATCACCTCCAATATCAATTCAAGTACAGATACTTTTAGATTAAACTGGTTTTTTGATTGATTTCAATTTTCTCAATATCGCCGGGTAAAGTTCGGTGGGAAGAAATTGCAGCATCATGAATGATAACAATGTCACAATTAAACCATAAAAAAATCCCGTTTTGAAATAACAAAACGGGATTTAATTTTAAAATTTATTTTAAACTTACTTGATCAGATTCATTTTCTTTGTTTCGGAAAATTCACCTGCTTTGAGCGTATAAAAATACACTCCGCTTGAGAGTCCGTATTTGTCCGCGCTGAATTCTGCAGTATGATTCCCTGCAGGTTTGTCACCGTTAACAAGCGTTGCTATTTCATTTCCAAGTATGTCATAAACCTTGAGACTTACTTTTCCTGCAGCTGGTATTGAGTAATTTATTTTAGTTTCAGGATTAAACGGATTAGGATAGTTTTGTGAAAGTTCATATTTATCCGGAATAGAATTTATGTTACTCTGTAATCCTGTGCCAGTCATCGGGAAATTTGTCTTAATCACATACAATCCCGTCTGTCTGTCGGATGCTGCAATTTTACCCGATGGAAACATATAAACACCCCAGCAGCCGTTATAACTTTCGTTGTTATTTTGCGGGTAGGTGTCATACCATGCTACTTCCTGCGGAGCATCAGGATTTGTGATATTCAGAATTCTAATTCCTGCAGTATAATGGCCGATAACCAGCCAGTTCCCGTAAGATTCTACATTATGAATGATTGAAGTAGTAATTCCAGTTGGCTGCCATGAAGAAACATAAACCGGGTTTGAAGGATTTTCAATGTTCCATACTTTAAGCAAATAAGGAGCAGAGCCGATTTCATCAGTAACGAATAATCTTTTTCTGTTAGTTGTCAAAGCAGTATTATGAGGACCGCTGTTTACAAGATTATTAAATGTTACGACTGTTGCTAATGACATTTTGTTTGTTGCATTAATAATCGAAACTTTTCCGTCATTTATATTAGCTGCATATATTGTATCATTTACTACTCTGCAGTCATGCACGTAAAGTGTAGTCCATTGTCCCATCTTCACCGGATTTTCCGGATCACTTACATCAAGCACGGTAATACCGCCGTTAGAAGCAGAATTTCCTCCATTGAGAAAAATATAATGATCCCACTGTGAAATCGAATGTGTTCTTGTATATCCGGTATAGTTCCAGGTTTTGACAAGATGAACAGAATCAGGGAGATACTGAAGATCAACAATCTGAAGTTTGCTGTTAGTTGCTTCTGAAACGATGTATGCATAGTGTGAATAAACTTTCATTTCTCTCCATGCAGAAGTAAGCCCGGTAAGATAATCCACTTCATGAATATTTGCAGAATCGGTAATATCAATGAAAGCCGTTCCCGTTGGACATCCGAGTAAAGCATATTCCCTGTTATCAGGAGCTACATATCCCCATATTGCGGAATAAAGCGTACTGGTATAATGTTCGTTAAGATTTCTTAACAAATAAGTATTTTGATTTGGAAGCTGTGAAAATGATTCTGACAATCCAGATATTATCAGAAAAAATGTAATGATTAAAAATTTAAATTTCATTTTTTAAAGTTTGGGGTAATTATTATTGTTTAAGTTATTTAATTAACAGCATTTTTTTTGTTTCCTGAAAATTTTGTTTACCGTTATTAGCAGTTAGAGTATAAAAATAAGTTCCGCTGCTCAAGCCGTAATTTGCTGCATCGAACAGGACTTCATAATTACCGGCGTCTCTTCTGTCGCTGAATACATCTGCCGCTTGTTTTCCGTTGATGTCATATACCTTCAGAGTTACATTTGAATTTTCTTTGATAGAAAATTTGATGTTTGTTACCGGATTAAATGGATTAGGATAATTTTGACTTAAAGTAAAGCTTTCAGCATTTTGATTTTCATTCTCATTGGAGGTAAGAGGGAAATTGGTTTTGATGACAAAAAGACCGCCACTTATATCAGAGCCGACGATTTTTCCCGAAGGGAATTTATAAACTCCCCAGCAGCCGCTGAAACTTGAACTATTGCTGCTTGTATATGTATCATACCAGGCAACTTCAGTCGGGTTAGATGGATCTGATATGTTTAATATTCTGATACCAGCGGTATAGTGTGCTATTACAGCAAAGTTTCCGTAAATTTCCACGTTGTGAACGATTGACGTTGTAATTCCGGTCGGCTGCCAGTTTCTCACAAAAGTAATATTTGCTCTGTCAGTAATATCCCAGATGCTCAGCTTGCCGACGGGGCTTGAAATTTCATTCGTTGCGTAAAGATATTTTCCTTCGGGAGAAAAGTCACAATTGTGTGCCGAGACTGTATTTTGTGGATACTCTTGAAACGAGCGGACAAATTCAAGATTATTTTTATTTGTTGCGTTAATAATCGAAATCTTTCCTGAATAAATATTTGCCGCCCATATTGTATCATCTTTTACTCTGCAGTCATGAACATATTCTGTTGCCCATTGACCGAGTTTTACCGGAGCAACCGGATCAATTACATCAATAACTGCTACTCCGCCGACAGAAGTCGCTGCATTTCCACCGTTGAGATAAAGATAATGGTTATATTGCTGGATCGAGTGGGTTTTTGTGTAGCCTGAATAGCTCCAGGTATTAACAAGACTTACGGAATCAGGCAGATATTGCAAATCAATTATCTGCAAACGGCTGTTAGTACCTTCCGAAACAACGTACGCATAATGAGAATAAGTTTTCATTTCTCTCCATCCGCTCTGAACTCCGGTAACAAAATCACATTCTCTGATATTGGCGGAATCAGTAATGTCAACGAAAGATGTACCATCACGGCATCCGAGAATTGCATATTCTCTGCCGTTTGGAGCAGTGTACCCCCACAATGCCGAGTAACCGCTGCCGTAACTGTCAAGCTGCCTTAATAAATATGTATTTTGATTAGGAAGCTGCGCTGATGTTATTCCGTAAAACATGAATAACATTGCAATAGATAAAAAATATTTATTCATTTGAAAAATTTAGTCTGAGATAATTTTTGGTATTGTAAAAATACGGAAATTGTTTTTTAAAATCCAATTAATCTTTGAAAATGGTATACAAAATAATTCACCGCAATTTGCTTAATCTTGGGAATTAATATAGGCAGAGAATTTTTTAATTAATTCATTTATTTTGAAGAGGAATTTTAAATTAAAATTAAAATGGTATTAAATTTTTTCCATTAAAATTTGCATAAGAGCTTTTTTTGCAGTTTAATCGATAATATCAAATGCTTTTTCCAGTTTAAAATTGTAATCCGCCAATACGGATTAATGCATAATTAAGAAAAAAGCCCCTGTGGTGTAACGGATAGCACAAAGGTCTTCGGAACCTTTGGTCAGGGTTCGAGTCCTTGCAGGGGTACAAAAAGTTGCGGTACTTTATAATAAATTTATTGCATCCATATCAATGGTAATCAGTACGTTTTTTGGGATGTATTTCCCGGAATAATCTCTCACGTTTCTTAATATCTCAGTCAGGTAATTTCCCGCAGTATCGGTTTTTTTGTTTGATCTTACAATCAGATGAAATCTGTATTTATCTTTAAGTTTAGAAAATAATGGAACACTTGGTGTTAAGAGATCAATTTTTTTATTGACATCCAGCTTTTTTATAAGATTGTATATTTCTTTAATCTTAGATTCAGATTGATTTTTATCGGCAGATTTTGATTCAATAATAGCAAGCCTGCTGAATGGCGGATAATTCAGTTTTTCTCTGAATTTAATTTCCTGTTCATAAAATCCTTTGTAATCATGATTTTTTATTTTATCAAAAACAAAGTAATCGGAGTGATTGGTTTGAATTAATACTTCTCCTTTTTTATAACTTCTGCCGCTGCGTCCGGAGACTTGCGTAAGTATCTGAAACGTTTTTTCGGTTGCCCTGAAATCCGGATTAAGAAGACCTATGTCTGCATTAACCACTCCAACGAGAGTTACTTCAGGAAAATCCAGTCCTTTTGAAATGAGTTGTGTACCGGTGAGAATATCGATTTTTTTATCATAAAAATCTTTCAATATCTGTTGAAACTGTTTTTTGGAAGTTAGCACATCCGAATCCATTCGTTTTATAATGGCTCTTGGAAAAATCTTCATTAGTTCTTCTTCTACTCTTTCTGTTCCCGCTCCCATAGGAATGAGAAACGTACTTCCGCAGGAAGAACAAATTCCGTCAAACTTTCTCGAAAATCCGCAATAATGGCATTTCATCAGGTTAAATGCTTTGTGAAAAGTAAGAGAAATATTGCATCTCGGACACATCTCAACTTTTCCGCAATTATGGCATTCAATATATGCATGATATCCTCTTCTGTTTTGTAAAATAATCACGCTTTCTTTTTTCTCGAGTCTTTTACCTATTTCAAATATCAGATCCTTTGACAAAAATTTAACTCTGATTTGTTTATCGAGAATTTTAAAAAAATCAAGTACATCTTCTTCTTCAATTTCTTTTTTCAGAAGGTCAACGATTTCAATTTCAGGCATGTTGATTGAAGTTGCCCTCAAAGGAAGAGATAAAAGTTCGAATTTTCCTGAAACAGCATTATGATAAGATTCAAATGAAGGAGTTGCCGAGCCGAGTATAACAACTGCGGAATTCAGCATAGCTCTGTAAACCGCAGAATCTCTTCCATTGTACCTGGGTGAATTTTCCTGCTTATATGAAGAATCATGCTCTTCGTCAACAACAATCAGACCGATGTTTTTCAACGGAGCAAACAATGCCGATCGGGCTCCTATAACTATTTTAATTTCTCCGGAACAAATACCGTGAAGAGTATCAAATTTTTCTCCGTCGGGGATTTTGCTGTGTATGATTCCAATTCTTTCTTTAAAATTTTTTCTGAATCTGTGAATGAGCTGAGGAGTAAGTGATATTTCCGGTACAAGAACAAGCGCAGATTTTCCATACTTTAAAACTTCTTTAATTGAATTAATGTATATTTCGGTCTTACCGCTTCCTGTCACACCGTAAAGCATGTAGGATTTAAATTTGCCCTTTTGTAATGAGTTTTTTATTTTTATCAGACATTCAGATTGTTCGGCTGTCAGCACAATCTCCTTATGCTCTTCGCTGAATATTTCTTCACTCTCTCTGATTTTTCTTTTTTCGGAAATAACAATAAGATTTTTTTTATGAAGAGTATTTATAGGCGACAGAGAAAATTTGTTTAACTTAATAAATTCATTAAGCTCTGTTTCCTTGATGCCGGAAAGGGTTTTCAGGATTTCAATTTGTTTTGATGATTTGATATTATTTTCCGAAATGACTTCCTCAAGATTTTCATTTTCAAAATTGTTACTGATAATTTTTACAAATTTCTCTTTGACGGGTTTGGAATACAGCGATTCGCTTAAAAGAATATTTTCCGATTTCATTAATGAGATTTTAGAAGACAAATTTTTATAATTCAATCTGCTTTCTATCTGACCTGATGTAAGCTTGGTCTTAAAATCTTTTTTAAACAAATCAATGATATCAAATATTATATTATCGCTTATCTTAAAAGAATTAATTCTTTCTTCATATTCTTCATTTAGAGAATAATAGACATCTGATTTAATGTTTATATTTCCCGGTATTACTGAAAACAAAACTTCACCAATCGGCGCAACATAATAATCAGACATCCACTTGCAGAATTTCATAATTTCATGAGTCAAGATTTTCACATCATCGAGTATGGTAATAAATTCTTTTACGTATTTTAGTTCAGTCATATCAGTAAAATCCGTTATAATGCCGGTTTTCTCTTTATTACCAAATTTCACAAGTATCCTTAAACCCGGTTCAGCAATGTCAATGAAATTGTCCGGTATTTTATAAGTAAAAACTTTATTTACGGGAATGTTCAGTGCAACATTTACATATTCATTTTTCATGAATAAATTTTATCAAATAGATTTTGAAATTAATAAATTCTTAAACATTAAAGCTGATAGATTTTCACTTACTAAAAATAACTAACCTAAAATTCATTTGATATTTTATAGTGTATCATAATCAGTTGATTTATTTAGCAATTTTCAAATTATGCTCTTAATGATTTATTGAATAAGTTTATATTAATCAATTTAAGAAATGAAGATTTATAAAAAAAATCCGTTTCTAAAGATAAGAAACGGATTTCTGACAAATGATTTTAAAAATACTAATTCCTTTTTTTATACGTAACAGTTAATTTTTGTTGCGTTTTGTCTGCACCGGGATACTTCATTTCAATAACGATATTATGAACAATTTTATTGTCTTCAATTGAAATTTCTCTTTTTTCATCCATAAAATTATTACTTCCGGTCATAATTAATTTGCCGTTATCTACTTTACCTGTATATGTCATAATACCATCTTTGCCATAAATATCATAAAACCAACCTGTAAAAGTGCCATCTTCCGAAGGCGCAATGATACCGAGTCCTTCATATACAAACCCGTTGTCTCCGGTGGATTTTATACTGACTTCCAAAAATTGACTGTTTAAAATCATTTTATGGACCGCTTCATCTGTCATTTTAGCGCCCATGAATTCATAAGGATCGGAAATCCAGGTTCCTTCCAATGTCTTTAACATAGGTGATGATATTGGTTTTGGTTTCATATCTTGTGAGAAAGAGATTCCGGATACGAAAAGAATGATAACCATGGAAAATAAAATTGTTTTCATTGTAAACTCCCTTTTGTTTAATCAAATAATGGTAAAGTTAAACATTTTGGGTAAATTATGCAAAAGTGAGAAGAAAGAATTGAGAGTATAGATTTGATAATTTTGGTGTTAAATGTAGGTTTCTAATACAATTTACTACAGAAGTCTTAAGACTTCAGAAGTCCGGTGAATTAACCTCAATTCTGGCGCTAATTTCAACTTTTTCAAACTCACCTTCTTATCACATTCGTAGGTTTCAAGTTCAAGGATTTCTGCAACTTTAAATATAAATTTTAACTGCTTTTATCTCTTAAAGGAAATTATATGATTTAATTAAGGCTTGAGGAAGACAAGGAGAATTGAAGGTTTAAGGTTGCGAAAAAAGTGTTGTATTCGTAGGTTTCTAATCCATCTGACTACAGAAGTCTTAAGACTTCAGAAGTCCGGTGAATTAACCTCAATTACGGCTTTAATTTCAACTTTTTAAAACTCACCTTCTTCTCTCATTCGTAGGTTTCAAGTTCAAGGATTTCTGCAACTTTAAATATAAATTTTAACTGCTTTTATCTCTAAAAAGAAATTATAGAATTTAATTAAGGCTTGAGGAAGACAAGAAGAATTGAAGGTTTAAGATTCCGAAAAAAGTGTTGTATTCGTAGGTTTCTAATCCATCTGACTACAGAAGTCTTAAGACTTCAGAAGTCCGGTGAATTAACCTCAATTCTAGCGCTAATTTCAACTTTTTCAAACTCACCGTCTTCTCTCATTCGTAGGTTTCAAGTTCTTAGAATTTTGTAACTTTTAGGATAATATATAACTACTCTTATTCAATTATGAACGGTTTTTTATTCCTGCTAAAATCAACAAATGAGAAATGACAAAGGTTATCAAAACACCAATAAAAGTAAACCAGGTAAGATTAATGGAAGGAATTAAATTAAACTTCGGAAGTATAAACAATAAACTCATTGAAATTACTGCAAATGTGTATGATACTATTGCATTTTTCAGATTTGCTTTCAACTGAAATATACCTAGTAAAAATACTCCCAGCAGTCCGCCATAAATCAAAGATTGTATCTTCAAGGCAAAATCGACTGCCGGATTTGTCTCACTTTGGAAAAGTAACCCGGTTCCCATTATTACAAAAGCCCAGAAAATAGTCGCAATTCTTGAATACTTTATTTCATTTCGAGGACTTTCAAGAAACTTCTTCCCTTTAAATAAGTCAAGAATAGTAGTTGAAGCGAGAGAATTGAATGTCGAGGACAATGTTGACATTGAAGCTGAAAGAAGACCAGCTACAACAAGTCCGGACAATCCTGAAGGAAGGTTCTGAACAATGAACATAGGAAAAATTTCATCAGATTTTGTCAAATTTAATCCGTTCATTTCGAGAGTTTTATAATCTGCTCCTTTATATAGTGCAAATAACATTATTCCAATAATCAAAAAAAGTGCAAACTGAAAAAACACAATGACCCCGCTGATTACTACAGCTTTTTGCGAAGATTTTTTATCTTTGCATGTGAGTAACCTCTGCACAATCAGCTGATCTGTTCCATGTGAAGCCATAGCAAGAAAAGCTCCTCCTATCAGTCCACCGATCAGTCCATAATTTCCCGTAAACATATTCCAGAAATTTTCAGGTAATTTAAAATTTAATATCTGAAACTTATTTCCTGGCTCGGCAAAACTTACAACATCTGTCCAGCCTCCTGGAAGCAGCTGATATATTACAAACATTGATGCAACAGCACCAGCCAGATAAATAAACATCTGTATAAAATCTGTCCAAATCACTGCTTTGATTCCGCCTATGTAGGAATATACAAGTGTGATTACTCCAACAATCAAAATGCATTCAGGATATCCCAGACCCGTAATGAATTTTATGGGAATTGCCGTAGTAAAAAGTCTGACGCCATCAGCAAAAATTCTTAGTAGGATGAAAGTAACTGAAGCATATTTTCTCATTGAAGAACCAAACCGTGTTCCAAGATACTGATAAGCAGTTTCCATATTACCAGAGTAATATCTCGGAATAAAAATTACAGCGACAATAATTCTTCCAATGATAAATCCCATTGCAAGCTGAAGAAAATTCATGTTTGAAGTATAGGCAAGCCCGGGAATACTGATAAAAGTCAGGGTGCTTGTTTCAGTTGCCACGACAGAAAAGCAAGCTGCCCACCAAGGTATGCTTTTTGAGCCAAGGAAGTAATCTGTTGCCGATGTCTGTCTGCCGGAAGTATATATTCCAAAAAATGCAACGGCAATCAAATAAACAACTACAATTAAGTAATCTAAACCGGAAAAATTAATCAATCAAATAATTTTATAGATAGAAAAAACATTAATCAGAATTATCATTTAATTTGAATTTTTCTTTTACAAAAAATCCTTTTTCGCCTTTGCCGATTTTTGCACATTCAGTAAAAGGGTCATGTTCAAAAAAAACCGTCCAGTCTTTAGAAGAGATTTCATTAAGATACATTTTTTTTTCATCAAGAGTTGTCAACGGGAAAAGATCATATCCCATGATAAACGCAGCAGGTACATGTCCGGCAGTAGGGATTAAATCAGCTAAAAAAAGAATTGTCTTATTCTCATTATCGGATATTTTAATAAGCTGCATGTGGCTTGTATGTCCATTAACCGGAAGCAATGTAATAAATTCATCAAACTTCGTTTCGCCGGTTGTCAGATTTAACGAATTATTTTCTTTCAAAGGAATATAGTTCTCCGGGAAAAAGCTTGCTTTATCTCTGTCTGAAGGATTCAGTGCCCATTCAAATTGTTTTTTCTGCACATGGTAAACAGCATTAGGATATGAAAGCTTCAAAATTCCTTCATCATCCATATATGTGCTTCCTCCAGCATGGTCAAAATGAAGATGAGTCAAGATTACATCGGTTATTTCTTCAGGAGAGACATTTAAGGAATTCAGGCTTTGTTCGACTGTAAATTCAGAAAAATCAACTCCGTAAATTTTATTTAATTTTTCTGAAAGCTTGTATCCGATGCCGTTGTCAACAAGTATTTTCCTTTTTCCATTATCCATTAGCAAAGCTCTCGTACACATATCAATTCTGTTGTTCTCATCGGATGGGTTTGTCTTTTGCCACATATTTTTTGGAACTACTCCAAACATGGCGCCGCCGTCCAGCTTAAACAATCCGGTCTGCACCGAAAATAATTTGTAATCCCCTATCTGCATATTTACTTTTTTTATTTGCAATTATACTCAAACGGATTTAAAATTTATATATAAAATACTCAATCTGAATTTTTTTTAATAATCCTTATTTATATTTTATAAAAACAATTAGAATGAAAAAAGTAATTATAATATTCTTGCTCCTCTGTCCAGTAACTTATGCTCAAAATGCATCTACTTATTTTCCATCCTCTACCGGATATAAGTGGTTTTTCAAAAACACTCCGCTCGATTCTCTTAACAATCCCGTAAATTCTCAATCGACTTTTCAGATTGATTCTTTCTCTGCGAATGTAACTTACAAAGGATTACCGGCGAGTCAGGTATTGTCAAAATCAGGATTGACAAACTTTAATCAGAATATACCTTACACTGATACAAACCATTATAATTTTCAATCTTCGAATTCTTGGTATTATCTAAATGTATTGAGTCTTGTTGGTTCTATACCAATTATTGACTCCGTTGCTTTCATTGCTTTTTTAAGATCATTCGAAGCTTGGTATAATACTTACAGATTTGCAGAAAATATTAATAACAATTATACAATTTTTTCAAGAGATACAACAATTACAATTGATACACTTACATTACCTTTAAGATTATCTGCTTCGGGTAAACGGCTGAATGATCAGAACATCACTACAGTTAACGGTACTTATCTTGCAAAAAAATTTGTTCTAACTTTTGCTTTAAGTTATCTACTGACTATTCCGCCTTTTCCTACAGTAGAAATTCCAATAATAAAAAGACCTGATACCGTTTATTTTGCTTCCGGGATATGGAAAATAAAGGAAGTCATGCCTTCTGTAAATGTGGATTTATCTTCACTCGGTTATAATTTCTCATTTTATGTTCCCGGTATTTTGACAGAACTTACAACACCGACAAGCGCTATAACTTCAACGCAGATTACTATTCCGTCAGAATATTATCTCGATCAAAATTTCCCGAATCCATTTAATCCGGTAACAAAAATCAGATATAGTATTCCGAAAACTGAATTCATTTCATTAAGAGTATTTGATGCTCTTGGCAAAGAAATAGTCGTACTTGCTGACGGTATAAAAAACAGGGGGACATTTGAAGTTGTATTTTCGGCGGAAAATCTTCCTAGCGGATTATATTTTTATAAATTTAGTGCAGGAGATTTTTCTGAAACAAAGTCAATGATGTTACTGAAGTAAAGTAACAACAGCGGGGTAAAACCGTTTAAACGGTTTTACCCCTTTACTCAGCGCTACTCAAATCTTTCTTTCACTTTCTCCGATGCCATTGAGCTCATTGCCATTATCGTCCATTGTGGATTCAAGCCCATGCTACATGGAAATAATGAAGCATCAGAAACATAAATATTATCCAATCCGTCAATAAGATATTCCTCCGCGGGGTAAAACCGTTTAAACGGTTTTACCCCTTTACTCAGCGCTGCTCAAATCTTTCTATCACTTTCTCCGATGCCATTGAGCTCATTGCCATTATCGTCCATTGTGGATTCAAGCCCATGCTGCATGGAAATAATGAAGCATCAGAAACATAAACATTATCCAATCCTTCTACAAGATATTCCTCATTTATCACTCTCTTATTTTTATATTCAGAATTCATGCCCGTCATGATATTACCGCCTTGCGGATGTGCCGTGCCAATCAAAAGATCCTCCATTTTCAACGGATAATCTCTAAGATTTTCTTCAAACTCATGCAGATTATTTTCGTTGAGCTTTATTTCAATTCCGGGCTTTGAAGGAACAACGGCTTTAACTGCACCTGAAAAATATCCGAGCCTTAATATTGTATTGAATGCGTCCTTAATATTTTCTGAATCACGACTGCCCAACTCCCACGTAAATGACTGCCCGTTTAGCAAATCTGCCTTCTTTTGTATTACACCGTTTGGTTCTGAACCTACAAGAGTTCCATAATTAATCAACCTGCTGTAATTGTTCATTAGATCTTCTCTCCTGTCAAAATAAAATGGTACCGAAGAAAGAGAAAATGAAGCAGGTGGATTGAAATATGTTTCAAACACAGAAATGTCATTATGTCCCATTGCACCTAATGTAATCTGATTACCATCATAAGCTTTAATTTCTTCATCAAATAAAAATGTAAACGGGAATGCAAAATTACAGCTCATTCTCTTTCCTGTATTTTTATTTATTCCGCTTCTTAAAAGGAAATGACTGCTGGCTATAACTCCGCCTGCAACTATAACCGCTTTATTAATCCTTACTCTTTTGATTTCTCCGTTTATATATCTGAGCAAAACTTCAACCGCTTTATTATTTTCTGTAACAAATTTAACTGCCGTTGTATCGGAAACGATTTTTACGCCTCTTGATTCGCTCCATGGCAGATATGTCTCAAGCATTGTTCTTTTTCTCATGAGCTTGTTGCCAAGATTCCAGTTTTCGTCACCTGTAAGATTTCTGTAATTTGCCATTAAAGGCAAAACAGGTTTAAGCTTGTATGTGGAATTATTATTGAAACCGTTTATTCCTTTTGAAAATTTTTCATAAACTCTCGAATTTATTCCAATCATATCAAGCTCTTTAATTTCCAACTCCTGCGCAATCTTATCATAGTGATTTTCAAGTTCGCTTAAATCTATGTCATAAGTATCCTGCCATAAACTTTTTGTAATATTACTCATTTTTATGCAGACTGAATTATTCATCACAGTCGTCCCTCCCAGACATTCACCCTGCAGCACAGACATTGTAAATTTCTTTGTCTGCTGTAATCCGCCTTCTTTGTAAAGCTTTCTCATCATATCCATTTCGGAATAACTAAAATCCTGCAATGGCTGATACCTGCTGCCTCTTTCAACGACAAGTATCCTGTCAGGAGATTTGCATCCGCAAGCAAGCCGGTAACTCATCATTGCTCCACCTGCGCCTGATCCGATAATCAAATAATCTACATCGTCAGGAATTTCCGATTCATAATAAGGAGTAGTTACTCTCGGAGCTATTAAAGGAAGTCCCGCACTTTTACTATCAGGTTTATTATTGGCAGGATCGTTTTGATCCGCCGGCAATGGCGCAGCATTTTTAAATGGAGGCTGATAAAGCGGAAAATCTCCCTGCAGTCTGTCTCTTGCATCAGGTGGTATGTAACCGATTCGGTTTCTTTCATTTATATTTGAATAATTAGCAAACATTATCATTGCATTAACGGCAAGTCCTATCTGGAATCCAAATTCAGCCGCAATAGGTACTAATGATCTCCTGATTTCATTCTTATTCTTAAAAAGATATTTTTTTAAAAACCACCTTTGCTCATCTCTGCTCATTGTGGAAAAATTCGGATGTAGTCCGTAAATTACATTCAATACATTCTCAACCAGCCAAAATGGAAAATTAAGCAATCCCCTTTTTCTTCCTTTAATGCCTCCAATGTACTGATCAATCATCTGCAGAATCCATGCATTCTTTTTTGAATCTCCACCGAAAAAAGCCGAAGCAAGCGCTATTACATTTTTTGCCCCTGAAGGACTGATTGAAGTAATTACAAAATCAATATCATAATACATTTTTCTCAAAGCAAGAAGTCCGGCAAATATATAGATATTTGCAATAACGAATATCATAAAGTACCAGTTGACTTCAACATTGGATCCTGTTCTTGTCTTTATTAAAAAATCTCCGGATATGTCCTTGATGATAAACAGAGGTATGGTAATAATTATGCCCACAAAAAAAGGAAACAATAAAACCCCGAAAAGATAATGTCTAAGCTTTTCACTTATTGCAAGCAATATGCTGATGAAAGCAACAGTAAGATACAGTGTAAAGGTATTCCCAAGCGTTGGATCCGGATAACCAAATACTGCATCGAGTCCTGATTTTCCGTCTGTAAATATTCTTAGATACAATGCAAGAAGAGTAATAAGGATGGATATGATTGCAATTTTATAGTATGCAATTCTGACTAACTGTGAAGGCAATGAAAAATAATTCGGAAAATCTTTTTCTTCTCTAATTCTGATAGCGCTTTTACTGCTCTTAATCAGAATGAAAATAAAAAGCAGTATCATTACACCGTCAACTATTGCAGATGTCAGAAGGAAATCCCTGTAATCAGTTCCCGGCAGATCGTAAAAATAAAATGCAATCGAACTTATTGTTGATACCGCATGACCTGTAATGAGTCCCCAAACACAGTAATATCTCACATTTCTATTATATGCTCCTGTAAATGTAAGAAGAATCATCACTCCTATTTTGCTGAAAGTGTTGATTGCCATTGCAGGGTTTTGATAAGTCATGGAAATTAAATCGCTGACTTGCTCCGGCCAAGGCGATTCTCCAAGCATTCCTATAAGTAATACTAAAAGATATGTTAAGTACGAAAAACCGAGCAGACGAAGTATCCAAAAACCGGCATCTCTGTCGGGCTTTTGTATCGTTTCTTCTGTCCATTCTTTCTTAAAAAGCTTTTCTTGTAAATCAAACCTTTGCTTTGAATCGTCGGATTTTCGCATATAAAAAATATTCGCTGCAATCCTGCTTAACCAAAGACAAATCGGAGCAAATATAAATGCATCAAACATAAGTGTCATCAAAAACCTTAACGGAAGTATCTTCACATCATCGATAAATGTTCCCGGAAGATATGTCCATAATGCAATTTCTCCTCTGTCCCTTACATTTGCCTGAAGATATATATCAAAAATAAACAGAGGTATGAAAATGATTAACATCAATACCCATGACGCCGACTTTCTCAAAAATGTCATTAGCGGCGCGGCAATAAACGTAAACACAACAATTTCAAAAACTTTTATGGAGAATGATCTGAACTCCAGAAGTCTAAATACATCTGTAATGCAGTAAACCAGAACTATAGAAAGTATGAGGGAGATAAAACTTACAATTAGGTATTGTATCAGTGTTGGAACTTTATCGAGCGGATCAACTTTTGAATATCCCTTTAATGTAAATAACGCCGGCACTTTTTTATTTACAAATTACAGATTTCAAATAACAAATGCATTATTAAATGTAAATGTTCATGATCAATTTTTGAAATTATCATTTAACATTTAATAATTGTAACTTTTTATATTAGTTTATCAGTACATCAGTAATTTGCAATTTGTAATCTGTAATTTAAACAACAAGCATTTCACATAGCACATCCATATCATCTCTTTGCTTA
The DNA here is from genome assembly GCA_019187405.1 of Ignavibacteria bacterium. Lineage (GTDB taxonomy): Bacteria > Bacteroidota > Ignavibacteria > Tepidaquicellales > Tepidaquicellaceae > JABAQZ01. The sequence continues at coordinate 151,399 of JABAQZ010000004.1, read as the reverse complement.
TCGAGGATTTCTTCGGCAACTAATCTAAGATCTCTTGTATTTCTTTTCGACGCATCATCCATGTCATCATTGGCTTCTTCAAGATCTGCCTGAAATCTGAAGTATCTTTTAAAATTTTGATCAGAGTTCTCGAGTTGTTTTAGCTGGTATTCAACAGCTCTGCTCACACCGTCAAATACCACACTTAACAATGGACGAGCCCATTGTACAAGTCCCCAATCTTCTGTTTCCGATTTTGTAATTTTCCTTGTATGCTTCCCTGTTCCGATAGAGACAAGTATAAACTCATCTGTTTTCTCAAATAATTTCTTACATTCCGCATAAGCACACATTGCAGGATCATTGGCGAATACTCCTCCGTCAATAAGTAAAAAGTAATCTTCGTTTTTGGGAAGATCAATTTTTGCAGATTCAAAATAAGTTGGCGCAGCGCTTGTTGCTCTTGCAACATGCTTCATCATAAAATCCTTTTTTTTGTGAGCTTCTTTTTCAGATGACTTAAAGAAAAATGGTTTTCTCCTTTCTATATCATAGCTCGGTATAATTACTTTTGTCAATGACGAAGAAAGCATTGTGTTTCCGAAATATTTCTGAAGTACGGATTCAATGCCTTCTTTCGGATATTTTGATTCTATCATGTTCATTATTGGAACTGCGCTTTTCCATGGTGATTTTCTAAAAATGTTCATCCCTTCATTCACATATAATTTTACTATGTCATCAGCCGAATACTGCGGATTTCCTTTGGCATCCGGTTTTGTCAGACATAAAGCAAGAATCCCTCCTGTTGATGTTCCTGCAATTAGATCAAAAATCCGGCAAATCCTCTTGCCGGTTCTTTTTTCTATATGAGCAAGAACTATGGCAGGAATAATTCCTCTAATACCTCCGCCGTCAATGGATAATATTTTTCTCATTCCGATATTTTTTTTATGGAAATTAAGGAGTAATTATAATTACAAAATTTGAAGCATTGTTATCGCCAATAGATGAATCTGAGGCATCAACAATTCTGTCTCCGGTTAAATCCGTATCTACATACCCTGAAATAAAATTCTGAGAGTCATTATTAATTTCAATTAAATCACTTCCGTCAATTATTCCATTTTGATTTACATCACCGTTGAAAATGCAATATCTGCTTCCCACAAGAATCTGATTGCTTCCGAATGCCTGCGATCCTGACGAAGTAAAATCGTAACTCATAAAACCACCGTTAGTAAAACTTTGACCCGGACTTTTACTCCAAGTCTCGATTGAATTTCTGTGTTTTATAACAATGTAATAATTTCCTGTCATGGCATTTGCAAAAACAAAGCTTCCCGAAAACCTCAATGAATCAATTATTGCTTTTGCTGAATCTACTATATTGTAAGGTGAAGTATTACTTCTTAAATATGCGCTTACAGTATCAGTCATATTCAGTTTATTTAAAGTTGTATTCATGAAACCCTGTGGAATTACAGAAATATTATAAATTCCATCAAGCTGAATTTCCCATACTCCTCTGCCGTGAGTTCCTATTCTAAGTTTGTTTGTGGCAGTATGAAAATCCAAGTGCATGGCAACCGTATTTGGAAGACCATTTGAAAGTTCAAACCAATTGTTTCCGTAATCTCCCGTAACAAACACTCCGATATCCATTGCAATAAAGTATGTACTTGTTGCCGTTCCCGGATAATATATAAGTGCATCGTTTGCAGGCGAATCAGGCAGATTACCGCTGATGTTGAACCAGGAAGCACCACCATTTGTAGTTTTGTATATTTTTCCTGTACCGAAACCCGAGAATGTAATAATGGCAACAAGTCCTGAATCAGGATGCGCATATACACTTGTAATTGTTCGAGATGGTAAACCTGTAGTTACATTTGAAAAATTATATCCTCTGTTTGTTGAACGATAAATCGAACTTCCGGAAGTAGCATACATTATTTCAGGTGATGATTTGCAAATTGCCATTTCCCTTATTGTTCCGCTTGTTCCCGACGAAATGGAAAACCAGTTTTGCGCCCAGTTTGTAGTTTTAAATACAAGCGCTCTTGCAGTATAAAATATCCCTGCCGAATCCGGATGAGAAATCAGCGGACCTACCCATGAACCGCTTCCGCTTAATCCTGAAGTGGCAGAACTAAACGAACTTCCGCCGTTAGTTGACCTGAATACTCCATTATTCTGTGTTTCTCCAAGTATGTAATTATTATTTACCGCGTGAAAGCAGACTTCACCCCCGTCGCCCCCGTATGCTGCACTCCAGTTTAAACTTCCGAATGTCTGCTGAGTGCCGTTGTCCTGCGTTCCTCCGAGTATCTGATCTGCATTTGAAGGATTAGAAGCAATTCTGTAAAACTGTGTAAGCGTTAATGCATTATTTAGATTTATCCAGGTTGATCCTTTGTCAGTTGATTTCCAAATACCTCCGTCATTTACACAAACCATCTGATTAGGATCAGCAGGATGAAAATCAACATTGTGCTGGTCAACGTGAACATTTCCGCCGCTGTATCCGTTAGTTACGTTTGTAAAATTTGATGTCCCGCCGTTTGTCGTTCTCCAAACATCTATCGCACCAACAAAGGCAAGATCTGCATCGAATGGACTTACGTGCATATAAAAATCATACCATGCCTGACTTCCGCTGAAATTCTGACCGGACACAATCTGAGTAAAATTAAATCCGGCATTTGTTGATTTAAAAACATTTATGCTGCTGCCTGTATGTCTGGCAAAGTATAATATGTTTGGTGAAGTCTTTGCAACTGCAAGATGATGACGCGTTCCCATCGAGACTGAGGAATTTGAAAAAAATACGCTTCCACCGTTTGTCGAAATTAAATATCCTGTTCCGCTGCCGACAGCATACGCCGTATCACCAGATGGAGAAAAAATTACATCATCGCATCTTCCGGGGAAAAGAGATATCCAGCTTTGACCGCCATTTGTACTTCTGTATAGACCTCCGCCCACGCTAAGACTAGTTCTGTTTCCAAGCGCTGCAAGAAGTTCATTGCTGTGTCCCGGTCTAATTGCAATTCTTGAAAAGAAAGAATATGATTCAAGTCCTGAATTATAATGTGTCCATGTATTTCCACCGTCTGTAGATTTCAGCAATCCTCTTCCATAATAAGAAGCTCCGCTGTATGTGGCTTCTCCGGTACCATAATAAATAATGTCTGAATTATTCGGATCTATTGCGAGCGCGCCGGAAGAAAGAGAAACTTCATTATCGGATTTTGCAGACCATGTAATTCCGCCGTCGGTAGTTTTCCAGACTCCGCCATAAGCAGCTCCAACATAAATAATATTCCCGTTGTTAGGATCGTATTTAACCGTTGGCATTCTTGATGTAATATTTGAATACGCAAAGTAAAACCCTGTTGTAGGACCCAGATTTTTCCATGTATTAAAAGCATTATTAAGCATAAATCCTTTTTGGCTTCTCATCGCTTCTCTTTGTTCATAAGCTTTTTGATAAGCATCTTTGGGAATATAATTGTAGGGATACATTCTTTGTTCATAAAACCATCTCTCCCTTTGAAATGCTTTCCTGCTTTTGGTAATTTCATCGGCATCATCATAAGGATTGTTTTTGATTTTAAGATCCTGAGATAAAACCATACCGCTTGTGAAAATCAGTAATAAGATTGTAATTAGTTTCATTTTGAAAGAAAAATTTTGGAATGGGGTAAAATAGAAAAATTAAATTTAAATTAAATCAGTAATTGAAATGACATAAATTAGAAGTGATAAATTTTAACTTTGCAATTAAAATTTTTTTCTTTGGTCTGAAAAAGGGAGAAATATATCTCGAAATTAACAGCTCAAAATATATTTCCCCTTTTTTAAAATCACATCCGGATTAGAATTTAAAAATTCTGAAAGCAGTCACCCGGAGTATTTTTCGATTTTATGATTAAATTAAATTCTTCCGTGCTCAGTATTCTCGGACTATAATTAATACCTTCCCTTTTCAGATTTCTAACAAATGCTCTTAAATGGTTATGTGATGCGCTTTCCAGACACTCGTAAAGAGCTCTGATCGTTTCATTCTGAGCTTCGGAATAAAATTTTTTCAAATCGCTGATATCTTTTTCTTCATATCTTGCGGATGCAAGCAATGCGTCTGTCAAAGAATATCCGCCGGTTTTCAGCATTTCATTATATAAATCCTGTATTTCTTTTATTGAAAATTCACCCTGCGTTTCAGTATAACTTTCATTTTCGATATTCAAGTTCTTCATAACTTTAAGTACATGTTCCTGGTGAGTTTTCTCGGCTTTCATTATATTTTCGAAAACTTTAAAGTTGTATTTGCTAAACATCTGTGTATAAAAATCATAAGCTGCTTTTTCTTCCTGAAGTGTATAATTCAATCCGATTTTTTCAATATCAGAATATTGAGAATATGCCGTTACGCCGTATAGAATGAAGAGTATTGATATCAGAGATGTAATGAGCGATTTCATTTCTTTTACCTCCTTTTGATTAAAATTACTTAAAGATAACTCTTATGTCTATCCAATTTTCTAACTTATGACAAATATCATATTCAGTTTTTACACCCTATTCTGATGTCAACAAATAAACTGCTCTGTAATACAAGCATTTATTTGCAGATATTTTATGACTGTATAACTGGGAAATTATTAATTATATTTTATAAAAAAAATAATCGAATATTCAAGAGTTACAGCTTGTTTACATTGGTTCAATAAACTAAACAAATTAAAAGAAAGGATTATGAAAAATTTATTGGCAACAACAGTTATTGCAGTATTGTTTGTTTTACCGGGTATATCTTTTTCCCAGTCAGGTTTTTATTATAAGCCGGAACTGAAATTCAACTCAAAGAAAAATTACGCAAAGGAAAAGTTATTATCCGACTACAATAAGGCAAAAAGAATTTCAGAAAAGAATGCCGGTTCGTTACTCGGCGCTTCTATTGATTTTCAGCTCGGATACAATTCTACTAATGCTAACATTGAAGCTACCGGAGGCAAAGCCGATTATCCTACCGATCCAAAAGCAGGTTTTACTTTAGGAGCTTTGATTAATTTTTCTCTTTTCGGTTCGGCAAATTTCACTACGGGAATTGACTTCATAAAAAAGAATTTTGAAGTTGACAAAACAAATCCTTCTGATACTCTCGGAGATCCCGTTTCGGAAATTGAAGAATTTACAAGCAGCTATTTCAATATCCCGATTAATTTTAATGTCGGTACAATGATTTCGGATAATGTCGGTGTCAATCTCAGCTTTGGTCCTTATCTTGCTTTCCGGATGAATGATCAGAGCATTGAAGGATTTGGATACAAGAATTTTGATTTGGGTCTGAATGGAATATTGACTGTTAATTACATGTTAAATCAGTTCATGGGAATTATTCTCGGCGGGAAATACCAGCGTGGCGGACTTAATAATCTTGCAAGCACCGCACAAGTTGAAAAGACAAATACAAACATGTGGGGAGTATTTACTGGTTTTCGTATCGGGGTTGATTTGTAACATTAAAATAAGTTAAATTTTCAAAACGGAATGATTCAATCATTTCGTTTTTTTTTTAAAAAATTATTTTTGAATTTTATAAAGTATTTGTATTTTATTAAATAAAATTATAAATTTGACAAACCCAAATTTAAAATTTTATAGCTTAATCTTAATCTGCATTAACACAGAAGTTTAGGAGCTTTACTTAAAATCATTTAATTAACAAAATTTAAATAATTAAATCGAAAGGAAACAGTAATGAAAACCTTCTGTACCATTTTCAGCTTTATCGCTTTAACTTTTTTTATCTCATTTAATTTATCCGCTGACAATCCAAAGAATCAGCTTGGAGATTATTCGAAGACAACAGTATTTTCGGAGAGACCTTCAACGCAGATGATTCTTGAAAGAAACGGAAGCCAGGAAACTGACTTAATTCCCATTTATACGGATGATTTCGACGGTGCAAATGATTCTGTTGCTTTAGAAGGAAGAGGTTACCTGATTTACAGAAACGGAACTTCAAGCGGATCTGCTTTGACGACTACATGGTATCAGGGAATTCCAACTGTATTCCCTGCTTTTAACGGTCCTGGTTCAGGATATGTAGCATCAAATTATCAGACGGCAGGAAACGGTGGTGATATTGATAACTGGCTCGTATTGCCTTCTCTTCCTGTAGTACTTACTGGAGATTCGATCTGTTTTTATTCAAGATCACCTGAAGGCTCTACTTACCCTGATTCTATCCGGGTAATGTATAATCCATTAGGAAATACAGTTCCATCCGATCCGGCTTGGACTGAGTTGGGCAGATTTCAAGTAAATACAACCGGTCTTTGGGAATTAAGAGGTTTCATGGCTCCCGGCTCAGGTACAAATGCAAGATTTGCAATTAGATATTCTGTCGTTGACGCAGGTCTTTTTGGAAACAACAGCGATTTCATCGGAATCGATGCACTTGTTGTAAAACGGGATGAACCATTGCCTGTTGAGCTGATGAGTTTTGTATCAAGTATTACAAATAATGACGTTACACTTAACTGGATTACCTCATCCGAAATTAACAATTCCGGATTTGATATTGAAAGATCATCATCAAACGGAACATGGTCAAAAATAGGTTTTGTATCCGGTAACGGTTCGACAATTAACCAATCAAGTTATTCATTTACTGACAGAGGTTTATCTGCCGGAACATACAATTACAGATTAAAGCAGATTGACTTCAACGGCAATTACGAATATTTCAATCTCGGAAATGAAGTTATTATAGGAGCTCCAGGAAATTATGAGCTTTCACAAAACTTCCCGAACCCGTTTAATCCGTCAACTGTAATTAACTATCAGATTCCGAAAAGCGGATTCGTAAAATTATCCGTCTATGACATGAGCGGCAAAGAGCTGAAGTCGCTTGTAAATGAAAACAAGGAAGCAGGTTATTATTCGGTAAGCTTTGACGGCTCAGGACTTTCGAGCGGAATATATTTCTACACCATTAATTCCGGCGGATTTACCGAAACAAAGAAGATGATGCTCGTCAAATAACGCAATGAAATTCTTCGGATAATTTAATTTTTATTATTCCGAAATAGCTTCAAATTAATAAAAATCCTCGCGGGTTTATAATCCGTGAGGATTTTCTTATTATAAAGTTGTTCCTGATATTCAGTCAGATTAATTTAACTTTTAAAATCAAAAACTCACTGAAATCCTTGAAATATCATTCTACGGTAAAAGTATGCCGATACTATACTGTACTTATTAACAGACAGTCTTCTTTCTTGATTTTTCCTTTAAAAAATCTTTACTCATTTTACAAGAAGACATTTCTTAGTATCAATATACTTCCCATCTGCAAACATGCTGTAAAAATATATTCCGGACGGCAGATTTGCGCTTTGATTTTTAATGCCGGCTTCAAATCTTACTTGATATCTTCCTGCCTCTTGTTTTTTATTTACAAGCGTAACTACTTCATTCCCCAGTATATCATATACAGTCAGTTTAACGAAACTCCTGACATCTAAATTATATCCGATAAGTGTTGCAGGATTAAACGGATTCGGATAATTTTGCTCAAGAGAGTAATTTTCAGGTGACAATTCACTTTCATTATTTACATTTACCATTACACCGCCTGTATAAGTTCTTAAAATTATTCCGCTGTCACCTACAACAAAACCTGTATCTTTATTAATAAAGCAGATGCTCTTTAAATTTTTTGTTGTTCCTGTAAATTGAAGTGTCCAGTTTTCACCCGCATTTGTAGTTTTCACAATTACACCGCTGTCGCCGACAGCATATCCTGTTTTTGCATTTGCAAAATGCATATCCTTCAATGTATCATTTCCTGCAGTTTGAAATGTAGTCCAGTTAACACCACCGCTTATTGATCTGTGAATTTTTCCTTCCTTGCCGCACATATAAATTGTATCACTTGAAGGAAGACTAATAGAAAGAACGAGATAATTTACGCTCCCTATATATCCCCAATTAATTCCTCCGTTAGTAGTCTTTATAACTGATCCATTAGTTGCATATCCCGTATTTTCATCAATAAATTTTATATCAGTATAGTAAAATCCTATTCTGGCTGATTGAAACCAGTTGACACCTGAGTTAGTTGTCTTGTAAATTATTCCGTCAAGATAATCGCCAATACCAAAATCAGCACCGCAAACATATCCGGTTTGAGAATTAAGTAAATCAATAGCATATAAATAAACATAACCGTTTCCAACAGGAAATATGTTACCCTGATTCCAAGTCAATCCGGCATTTGATGTAATAAATATAATACCGCCGAATAAAAATGCATATACATTGTCATTATAAAATTGAGCATCTATAACTGTTGCATCCAATAAAATATTGGAGTTTAACACTGTCCAGTTTAAACTTAAATTTGTTGTTTTTAAAATTTTCTTATCATCGAAAGCAATATACCCGGTTAAGCTGTTTATGTAATTAATAGTAATATATTTTCGAGTCCCAAAAGTCTGATTAACCCATCCTGATTGTGAGAAAGCATTTGCTATAAAAATCAGATTTAATGAAATAACGATAAGTATTTTGATAAATGTTTTCATAGTTAAATAATTAATAGTTTAAATTTATATGAAGTTAAAAGTTTTTCGATTTATTTAATAGGTTGCCAATAATTCATGACGATCTATAAATAATTCAAATCATTTTCATTTTAATAAAACCATTTTCTTAATGTTTATATAATTTTCTGTTTGCAATTTATAAAAGTATATTCCGCTGGAATAATTAGTTGCATTAAAAGGAACTGAATATCTCCCTTTTGCCATCAAGAGTTAACTCTGATACTCCGTAACCAAACCTTCCGTCCCTACCCCCTTAATTCTGCGATTCCGGAATATGATGGATAGTCAATTGTTGCTGAATTATTGAACCTAAAATTTATAAAAATAAAATCAACTATACCGTCCGGCTCTCTTTTGTTATCATTATTATTTAAGTCAAAGGGATCAAATTTATCATATTCGGCAAAATTAATACTATCATCTAAATTTATTAGAAGTTCTTTTACTGCAGCTCCAATTTTAAGGGAATCCGGTGAATAAAATACAACTTGCTCTTGAAATATATACAAATGTAGATAAATATCACCAATAAGCCAGAAATTACCAAAGCTTGCATCTTTGTATAAACCAGTCAAGCTTCTATTCCATATATTAGTAGTTGAAGGACAAATAATTGAATCAGCCCATGAGGGCATTATTTGAGAAGATGTACCAGACCAATATTGCAATATAGACGTACCACTAATATCAAAATCTCCACTTGGACTCGGGAAATTGCAATATATGACCAGCGCATGAAGTGTATCATCTACATAGGAAAAAAAGGGAAAGAATAGTCAGAACTTACCTCATCCATACCACAATTTAGATTTGGATTATAAAAATAGAAATTCCCATACTGCGAGTAAAATAGATCTAAATTAATTATAAAATAAACTACTAAATAAACGAAAATTCATCTGAAATTGAGGCTGTAAATTTTTTTGTGTAAATGAATATTTTTTAATTTAAAAATTCACTAATTCATATAAGCGAAATTAATTTTGAAGATTTTATTTTCAAAATTGAATGTAAAAATATTCTTCTAATTACTTTTTTTGAAATGAAAAAGTTTGAAAGCGCTTTATCTCTAATAGATTCCTATAGGCATTTCTTATCAAATGACAAAACATTATCAAAAACAGTTAAACAAAGACTGAAAAATTTCATTAACTTAGTGAATTATCTTATTCAACTTAAAATCACACCAAATAAAATTTCATCTTATTATCTCAATAAATACTTTAATTCTGATTTACTTTTCCGGGAATGGTTTAATGAAAAAATCACTGATCTTAATATTAGAATTAAAGAAGCTGTTTAATTTAATTCTTATTTTTATAATTAATTTCCCAAAGAAAATAATTTCCTTCTCTTTCAATCGGAACAAGAGTATAAAAAATATCTCACGGCTTTATCACACTCACAAAACCCGCAGCATTATTATCGGTTATTGAAATATCCAATCCGTCAATAATATTATCCCCGTTAATATCTGTATTTTTGTAACCAGTCAAAAAATTTGATGCATCATTGTCTATTAACAGGATATCAACAGCATCTATTATTCCATCATTGTTCGCATCGCCGCTGTATAAGCACCATTTCGATGTTTTTAATATCTGGTTGTTTCCAAATGCCTGTGATTGAGAAAGTGTAAAATTATAATTTGTTACGGAACCGTTAGTAAAATATAATGCTGATGAACTCCATGTCTCAAGTGCATTTCTGTGCTTTGTCTGAATGTAATAATTCCCTCCAGTTGCATTTGAAAAATTTCCCGTCGCATTCCCCGATGAATTTATAATAACTGTTGATGAATCCATTGAAGAATAGGGAGAAATATTATTTCTTAAATACAACTTTATAGTATCGGGAGTCTGAGTTACTCCGTTCCAGAAGCCTTCTATTCCCAAAGTAATGTTTAATGTCAGCGGCAGCGGATTTGTATATCCGACTTTTATTCCGTTACCGAAGCTTGTTACCCATACTTCATTTGCATTGAAAGGATTAAAGAATATTCTTTCCGGCTGCCGGAATTTGTATCCGCTCACTTGTGTAAATACAGGAGTTCCAGTATTTATATTACTACTGTACCATAATCCATTCACTTCAGTACTCATATACATTTCATCAGGATTAACCGGACTGATGGTGCATGAACCTACACGATCAAGATTGTTTATTCTTGTCCAGTTGATCCCTCTGTTGGTAGTTTTGTATAATCCTCCAAGTCCGTTAGGCGGTCCGCCCCAGCCGCTGAATACGCATCCGTACCAGACATTCTGACCAGCATCATGCGGATCGACTATAACATCCTTTGTCCAGTAATACATCCCCGTATGAGATCTGTCAATCCATGCAGCGCCTGAATTTGTGCTTATGAAAATTCCCGAGCTTGGAGTAAATGTGCCGGATGAATTTCGTCTTCCGGAATATGAACAAAGCAATGTACCGTCATTTAAAACTCTCACATTAAACGGATGTCCTTCTGTTCGCGGAGGGTTTGTAAGTTTAGTCCAAATGCTTGAGCTCCCGTTTTGTATATCGTTCGAAACAAAGATACCTCCGAGTGTGCTGTGAATTACGCTCGCGTACATTCTGTTTGCATTGTTTGGATCGAGAGCAAGAAATATTACGGGATGTCCAAAGTCATGCAGTGTCTGCCACGTTTGACCTTTGTTCGTTGAAAATAAAACTCTTCCCAATCCGCCGTTTATTCTTGCATCGGTAAGATATGTGCTTTGATACATGTCATGAACCGAAGATGTTGCGGCGTATAAAATACTGCTTGTAGGATGCTTTACCGACATGTACATGGTATTATTAGTATGACCGGTATAATTGAATGACCAATTATTTCCTCCATCAGTCGAGCGAGTGCCTCTAATGTCTGAATATGAACCGAAGATGTTCAACGAATCAGCCCATGTCAGCCACCAGCAGCTTGTATTTTCCAAACCGGATGTCCTGTAACTTTTTCCAGTCGGAGTCGGCGCATTTGCCGGATTCTGATCTTCGGGATTCAGATATGCCTGATTCCAAGTCAGTCCCCCATTAGTTGTAATATGAGGAAATCCAAGATCCGTAATTATTACTTTATCCGGATTCACAGGTGAGCATTGAAATCCGAGTGCATATTCTCCGTAAGACCATCCCCTGTCTCCACCGTGTCCAGACCAGCCTGTAAAAATATTTTGATTATTTACGGTTAACAAAACGCTCGTCCAGTTCATTCCGCCGTTTGTAGTTTTGTACACAATAGGCGAGCCTGCATCACTTCCTCCAGCTATATAAGCAGTAGAAATATTTGTCCGAGACATTGAAGCGAAAAATGGATAATGAGTAGGATTAATTCCGCTTGTATTTAAAAGCCAATTTGGATTTCCAATATCTAGTGTGTAAATATTCTTATAAGAATAAAAATCCGCACCGGTAACTCCGGGATATACATCACCGCTGCCAAGAGTTATACAAAATAATCTTGTAATACCTGACTGCTTTGCACCGCAAAAAGATACCATGGCTTCGGTAGAAGGAATTCCTCCGGCTGAAGATAAGGAAAAACTTATTCCGGAATTTGTGGAAATGAGTAAACCTGAATTTGTCCCTGCATAAATATTTGTTCCGTCAAAAAATACTCCGGCTATATAACATCCCGATGCATCCGTAAACTTTGATGAGAAAGAATTTCCGCCATTTGAAGAAAAATATAGATCTGTATAACTCGATATTAATAAATTACCGGAATTTAAAGGATCTGCATAAAGTGAATATGCTTCGCCGAATGTCGGATCTGAAGTCAGTGTGCTCCATGTAATTCCGCCGTCAGTTGTTTTAAAAGGAGTACGGAGGTCGTCTTCAAAATTAATACAGTAGTTTATCATAGGATTTTCGGTGAACTGAACTGCTGCACCGTTATTTCCGATCATTTCCTTAAAATCGACTTCTGTCCAGGTAAAACCGAGATTGGTAGAATGAAACAGTTCGCTCATATCACATGCTATATAAATTTCATTTTCATTATGTGGACTGAAAGCAGGTGAAAAAAGCGCTCCTCCGCCCCCATTGCCTTTAGAAGTCCAGTTGTTTATTACCTGAGAATTTGAATTTGCAGGAATAAGGGAATAAAGGATCATTAAAAATAATCCGAATAACAGATTGCTGGAATTTTTCATAGGTTTTATTTTTTTGATGGGGTCGGAATATATTATGAATTTCAGGAATGATAAAAAAGGGGATATAATTTTCATGTGGAAAAAAAATCCGTTTACAAAAGCGATGTCAATATTTTAAATAAGAATGGAAATTTTATGAAAGAGAAAAATAAATTTTCTGTATAATAAAGAATCCCCCTAACAGGAAATAAATCCTGCAGGGGGAATATCTCAATTACAATTTATTATATCTTTCTTGCAGATCGTCAAGCTCTTTAGTCAGCTCTTTTGGGAGTTTGTCACCGAATTTCTTGAAGTATTCTCTGAGTTCCAATGCTTCGGAGATACCATCTTCTATTGAAATATCAAACAACTTGTCAATATCTTTTTCACCAAGCTTCAATCCGGAAATGTCTAATGAATTCTTGGCAGGTATTCTTCCGTAGGGTTTATCTTCAAAATTATTCTTTCCGTCAAGTCTTTCAAAAATCCATTTCAACACTCTGATATTTTCACCGTATCCGGGCCAGATGAATTTACCATTCTCGTCTTTTCTAAACCAGTTGACATAAAATATTTTCGGTAGCTTTGATGCATCGGCTTTCTTTCCGATATTCAGCCAGTGGTTGAAATAATCTCCCATGTGATACCCGCAGAACGGAAGCATCGCAAACGGATCGTGTCTGACCTGTCCTTTGCCACCGACTGCAGCTGCCGTCATTTCAGAAGAGACGGATGCTCCGAGGAATGTACCATGCTGCCAGCTTAATGCTTCATTTACCAAAGGTACCACCGTAGCTCTTCTGCCTCCGAATAATATTGCCGAGATCGGAACTCCCTTCGGGTTCTCCCAGTCTTTGTCAATCACCGGACATTGGGATGCCGGCGCAGTGAATCTTGAATTTGGATGCGAAGAAGGAGTCTCTGAATCAGGCGTCCACTCTTTGCCGTGCCAATCGGTCAGGTGCTTTGGTTTATCCTTTGTCATACCTTCCCACCATACATCGCCGTCCTCCGTCAATGCAACATTAGTAAAGTATGAATTCTTCTCCATGGACTTCATTGCATTTCCGTTTGTATCCATTGATGTTCCCGGAGCTACTCCAAAAAATCCGTATTCGGGATTAATCGCATATAGTCTTCCGTCTTCGCCGAATTTCATCCACGCAATGTCATCACCTACAGTTTCAACTTTCCATCCCGGTATAGACGGCGTCAGCATTGCTAAATTTGTTTTTCCGCACGCACTCGGAAATGCAGCCGCAATATACTTCTTTACTCCTTCAGGAGAAGTAATTCCCACGATTAACATGTGCTCAGCCATCCATCCCTGATCTCTTGCCATTACAGATGCTATCCTTAATGCAAAACATTTTTTCCCGAGCAATGCATTACCTCCGTAACCGCTGCCAAACGACCAGATGCTTCTTTCTTCCGGAAAATGAACTATGTATTTTTCTTTATTGCAAGGCCAGGCAACATCCTTTTTGCCGTCTGTAAGCGGATAACCGACCGAATGCAAACAAGGCACAAAATCTCCATCACCGAGAATGTCGAGAACCTTTGAACCCATTCTTGTCATTATTTTCATATTCATCACTACATAAGGCGAATCCGTCAGCTGAACTCCTATATGAGCTATATTTGATCCGAGAGGTCCCATGCTGAATGGTATTACATACATCGTTCTGCCTTTCATGCACCCGTCAAACAAACCGTTCAGAATTTTTTTCATTTCCTCCGGGTCTTTCCAGTTGTTTGTCGGACCTGCATCATCTTTGTTTTTTGAACAAATAAAAGTTCTGTCTTCAACTCTTGCTACGTCTGAAGGATCAGATGCGGAGTAATAACAGTTTGGCCGCTTGCTTTCATTTAGCTTTTTTGCAGAGCCGTTTTTAATTAATAATTGAGCCATATTTTGATATTCCTCTTCTGAGCCGTCGCACCAGTGAATGCTGTCAGGTTTGCAGAGATTGGCGCATTCGTCAACCCATTTTTGTAATTTTTTGCTGATTGTCATTGTATCTCCTTAATTAATTATTTTGTAAATTGTATTTTATTTTTTTGGATTATTACTCATTAAAATTGCTATAGGTTTAGTTGCTGGAATATTCATTAGAATAATTTTTAACATGCTCATAATCGGAACGGAGAGAATCATGCCGACCACTCCCCATACATATCCCCAGAAAACCAGTGAGAAAAAGAGAAGAAGCGGACTTAAGTCAAGTTTTGCACCCATTACTCTCGGCTCAATTACATTTCCTTTAAGATTCTGAATAACTATCAGTACTATTACTATTATTATGGGAGTCAGGATTCCGTCAAACTGAAGCAGGGCAAACAATGCCACCAGTATTGTCGCCAGCATTGAACCAATGTTTGGAATAAAGTCTGTCAGAAAAAAAAGAAATGCCCAAATGAAATAAAAATCTACATTCATTATCCATAAAAACAAACCAATGAGTATGCTTTGAATAAAACTAAGCAGAGTTTTTCCGGATATGTAATCTTTTAATCCTTCGAAAATGTGCTTCAATGTTTCTTTCAGCAAATTGCTTTTCTCTTCGGTAAATGCCAGCTCGGTTCTCTTTTCTATGCTGTCAGCTTCAGTAATCATGAAAATCACATAAAACATTATGAGTATGTAATTTCCCATCAGTGTGGTTATGTTTGTAAGTATTCCGGTAATCAGATTTGTAAGCGAGCCCTGCATTAAAAGGTTTTTTATGTCTAAGCTGTTGTTAATACTGGCTATCTCTTCTGCAGATAGATCAAAGTAAACTATCAGCTTGTCATAAATCTCAATAACTTTTTTCTCATAAACAGGGAATTCATTTACTATAGCATTTATGCTTGCATAAATAAAAATGCTTGTAACATTAGAAAGCACGAGCAGCAGCAGTACGATAATTATCATCGATACTGCAGCAGGTATTTTTTTGGAATTAAGAAAATTATACAATGGCAGAAATACAAAAGAAATAATTACTGCCAAAAAAAAGGGAAGCAATATAGACTGAAGCTGTATGAGTATGAAAACAAAAAATCCTATCAATAGAACTGCAGCAGTAAAATTTACAAACTTCAATGAATTGTTAGACATCACGTAAGTTTGTAATTAATGATTTTCTTATATATCAGAGGATCATCGATTCCCGCTCTCTGAAATCCTCTTAATCTTAAAGCACAACTGTCGCATTCTCCGCAAGCTTTTGAACTGCTTTTATAACAAGACCATGTGAGGTGAAGTGGTGATTTAAGTTTTACTGATTTCAGAACAATATCTTTTTTGGAAAGATCAATTATTGGTGTTTCGATTCTGATTTTCGTTCCGGGCTTTGTGCCTGAGTTTGCCATCTTTTCAAATTCATTAAAAAATTTTTTCCTGCAATCGGGATAACCGCTTGAATCTTCTTCTACAGCTCCTATATAAATTTTATTTATACCTGTTGTCTCAGCCCAGCTTACGGCTACCGATAAGATATTTGCGTTTCTAAACGGAACATAGCTTACAGGAACACTCTTATTGCTCAAATCAGCTTTCTCTATTTTTATTTTCTTGTCAGTCAAAGACGAACCGCCAATTTCTCTCAGATAATTCAGATTCACAACCAGACATTTCTTTGCTTTGTAATAATTTGCAATGTCATAAAATGCCTTAAGCTCCCTTGCCTGTGTCCGCTGTCCGTAATTTACATGAAGGAAATATAAATTATATTTGATACTTGCTATTGCAGCAGTCAATGCGCTGTCCATTCCGCCGCTGACTAAAACAATTGCACTTTTCTTTATTGCCCCGGCTTTATTCATTTATTAAATTTACCCATTTTAAAGGCAAATTTGAAGTCAGGATTGAATCTATATTCAACGGAGATTCATTAGTTTCCAAAACATTTTTTCAATTCAATAAAGACTTTTTTATAAAATGATTGTTAACAGGATTTCTCTAATCTTCAGAATACCCCGCTCTTGATGTTTTCAAATAACATAAAAGCTAAAAACTTTTTCTTAACTTTACTACCTCAATTTTGTTTGAACGGATGTGAATTAAATTAATTATATTTATAAAAAAAGAATCTGCTTAATACAAATTAATCCTTAAATTATTTCTAACTAAACCTTGTGAAATAAAAAAAAACTGCCCGAGAGAAAATCCCGTC
Source organism: Ignavibacteria bacterium (assembly GCA_019187405.1). GTDB lineage: Bacteria > Bacteroidota > Ignavibacteria > Tepidaquicellales > Tepidaquicellaceae > JABAQZ01. Next base: position 134,500 of record JABAQZ010000004.1, on the reverse strand, counting down.
AGCAGTTTTTTAATATTATGAACAATAATTTTTATCTGATGAACTTAACTTCGTATGCGTATTTTTCAAGTTCTTCTCTGAAATTTGGATGCGCAATGTTTATGAGACTTCTTACTCTTTCTCTGATGGATTTTCCGTAAAGATCGGCAATTCCATACTCTGTAATTACATAATGAACATCACCTCTTGTGGTTGTTACTCCTGCGCCTGGTCTAAGATATGGCACAATCCTCGATACGGTACCGCCTTTTGCCGTTGAAGCAAATGCAGAAATCGGTTTGCCGTTCACGCTTCTTGTTGCGCCTCTTATAAAATCAAGCTGTCCTCCGAATCCTGAATAGTTTTTCGGTCCGATAGAATCGGCACAGACCTGTCCTGTTATATCCACTTCAAGAGCTGAATTTATTGAAACCATATTGTCGTTTCTTGAAATTATAAACGGATCGTTTACAAATTTTGTCGGTCTGAATTCAAAAATCGGATTGTCATTCATATAGTCAAATACTTTCTTTGTTCCGAGTATAAAAGATGAAACCACTTTACCCGGAAGAAGAGTCTTCCTTTCACCGTTAATTATTCCCGCATCAATCAGATCTATTAATCCGTCAGAAAACATTTCAGTATGTACTCCGAGATCTTTTTTATCAGTCAGAAACTGAAGCACCATATCGGGTATTACCCCTATTCCCATCTGAAGTGTCGCTCCATTATCAATCATTCCGGCAATATTTCTGCCGATTTTTTCATAAACTTCTTTTTCTTCTGATTTCAATTCTTTTCCTGATGAAAATTCCGGAACAGGCTCAATGGTCTCGACTACAAAATCAATCTTATCTATATGAATAAAATTATCACCAAGCACTCTTGGCATATTCGGATTTATCTGCGCAATAATAATCTTTGCATGTTCAGACGCTGTCTTTGAACAATCATTGCTTAAACTGAATGAACAAAATCCGTGTTCATCAGGTGGAGACAAATGCAATAGACAAACATCAATCTGTATCTTACCTCTTTCGATTAAAAGCGGAATCTCCGATAAAAACACCGGTACAAAATCTGCGCGACCTTCGTTTACTGCTTTACGGACATTTGATCCGGTAAATAATGAACATAAGTGAAAATGACCTTCCATTTCGGGCGACGAATACGGTGCATCCATAAATTCAAGCAGATGAATTATCTTAACATTATGAAGCTCTTTGTATCTTCTGCATAATGCATCAATCAAAACTTTTGGATATGAACAGTTGCCATGAACGAAAATATTATGACCTGATTTAATGCACTTTACTGCTTCGTCAGCGCTTACAAATTTCGTTTTATTTCTAGTTGCGATCATGTTTTTTTTTATAGGTTTATCAAATTCTTATTCAAAAATAAACTTTAATTAGATAATTTTAAATTCAAATTAAAAGCAATGAATGATTTTTGGATATGATTTTTATCATAAATTTTTTGCAGTTTATTTTATTAAAATCATTCGTTTTGTTTCAATAAAATCTCCGCTTTTCAACCTGTAAAAGTATATTCCGCTTGATAAACTGCTTCCGTCAAATCTGACTGAATATTTACCTTCTGACTGAAATTCGTTAACAAGAGTTTTTACAGCTTTACCTGATATATCAAATACTTTTAAAACTACATTTCCCGCTTGCGGTAAACTGTATGAAATTGAAGTTGACGGATTAAACGGATTTGGACTGCAGTTAATTTCCGGCTCTTGATTAAATTTATCCGATATCAGACTGCTTACTGCAGCAACTTTATAACTGTATCTTTGTACCGGCGCAATGCTGCCAGGCGGATTTACGCCGCTTCCACCAGCAGGAAGAGTTGTGCAAAGCGGTACAGGCAAGGCAATATCCTGCGAGGCAATGTAAAACTCCACAATTGCTTTTGTATCGCCTCCGGGTATGCTGAAAATGTATTTATCTCCTGAGTATGAACTGTACCCTATCATTGAAAAAGCACTCCATGAATTATATATGAATTTTCTATAATACAATTTCGGTGATTCATTAACTCTGTTTCTGATAATACCGTTATCGGTAATTTTGCATCTTATAATTACCGGATTTGTATTTGTTACCGTATTAAGCTGGTGTGTATATTTTATTTCGGGAGGTGTAACGTCGAGCTTCCTTGCCGTATCGGCTGACTTCTTTGCATCGATAATCCCCCATCCCATTGTATTATTTGGTGAATTTGTATTACTGCCAAATTTTCTCAAAATATTTCTTACTTGTATTGGAGTCAAATTCTTATTTGCCGAAAGTATCAAGCCGCACACTCCTGCTGTCATCGGACAGGAAAACGATGTTCCGCTGACTGTGCTGTAATTATTTCCCGAAGATGAAGCCGCATAATTACTACTCCCCATTGCCATTACATCAGGTTTAATTCTTGCTGGGACATCGGTAGAAGGACCTACTGAACTAAAACTAGATCTTGTTCCTGATGATGTAACTGCTCCGACTGTTATCACGCTGTCTCCGTCAGCCGGACCGATTAAAGTATTGTGAGAGCTGTTGCCGTTATTTCCTGCCGAATTGCAAACTACGATTCCTTTGTTAACTGCAAGGTCGGCTAAGTTAGTAATTGGCATTGTATATCCGTTCATATCATTCCAAGTATAACTGGAATACGGCGGATCAAAATCGAGATAGCCGAGAGAGCTTGTAATAATGTCGGCACCGAGACTGTCAGCCCATTCAGCGCCTGCAATCCAGTTATCCATTTCTGATGGGGTTTCTGTAGCGGCAACTTCCGTCCTCCCAAGCATAAATTCAGAGGCAAAAGATACGCCGATAAGTTTTCCCGGCTTGTAACCACCGACAAGTGATAATGTATTCGTTCCGTGTGAGTGACCAGTCAAAACCGGAGTATGATTTTCAAAATCATAGGTAGAAATAATTTTCATTGGCAGAGTTGTAAAAGCTTCATGCGTAAGATTTGAAAATCCTGCATCAAGATCGCAGATTAATATTCCCTGCCCGAAGATTCCTTCATTATGAACCTGATTAACTTTTATAATTGAAATCTGCGTAACTGCATTTCCGGTACCGTAATTTAATGAATCTGCAAGTATATCATCCGTCTGAAACTTCTGATGAGATATATATTCAGAGAGATGAAGATCTTCTTCCTTAACTTTTACAGCATATCTTTCTACAAGCTCTATCTTTTTTACAAATGGCAGTTTTATAATTTCAAATATTGCTTCTTTGCTCAATTCAGCGCTGACTGCATTAAGCCATTTTGACTTATGCCTCATACGTAATGCAATTTTGCTTACTTCAGAAACATAATTTTGATAAACGGGAACATCCGTAATATCTACGGCGTTCATAACCGACTTTACCTTTAATCTCCTTTCAAAAGATTTTCTGGAAATAAAACTCATGGGGTTCAGGATTATCGTATTTGCATCAGGTCCTTTATCAGTAAAATAAATCCATACCGTAAATCTGTCCTGATTTAAATTCGCTTCGGCATTTTTCAGATTTGATCCGATTTTATCGTTTGCCGTAGCAGCAGAAAAAATTGCAAATACAAATAAATGCATGCATAATGCATTAAAGAATTTTTTTTTCATGATTGTTTTATTTTGTTTTGATAAAATTAAATTGAAATTTTGTAAAATGAAATGACTTGGATCATGTATTGTTTTTAATTTTTGCCAATGCTTTCTTACACATGCAATGCAAATCAATTTAATCACTTAATTTTTTTTCATTTAAAAATCTATTGTATTGGCATATATTGATTCACAAAATTTTATGCTTAATTTTAAATTTAACGAGCCTCTTTCGCATCATACCACAATTTCATCAGGTGGAATTGCTAAAAAATTCATCTGCTGCGAAGATGACGAAACAATTATTGAATCCATCAAATATTCGCAAGCGCATTCCGAAATAATTCAGATTATATCAGGCGGCAGCAATATAATTTTTCATGATAGAATGTTTGACGGCATTGTAATGAAAATCAGCACAAAAGGAATAACAGAGATTATCAGAAATGGAAATGTTTTTTTAACGGTGAAAGCTGGTGAAAGCTGGGATGGACTTGTAAATTACGCCGTAGCTTCAGGATTACAGGGGATCGAATGCATGTCGGGAATTCCGGGTTCGGTCGGCGCAACACCAGTTCAGAATGTCGGAGCATACGGACAGGAAGTGAAGGATGTAATTACTTCCGTAACGGCAATCGACTGGGACTCGCTAAAAACAATTACATTCAGCAATGAAGAATGCAATTTCAGTTATCGCTGCAGCAGATTTAAGAGCAATGATGCCGGACGATTTATTATTACTGAAGTTACATTTAAGTTAAATAAAAATAAAACTCCGGAAATTAAATATCCCGAACTTGAAAAAATAATTCTTAACGACAAAGACTTTGAAGCATCGGATTCTGTCAAAGACAAATTAATGATAGTAAGAAATACCGTGATAAATTTAAGAAAAAGTAAGTCTATGATTATAGATGAAAAAGATCCTAATTCGAGATCATGCGGCTCGTTTTTTACAAATCCAGTTTTAAATGAAAATGAATTTAATAAATTAAAGTCGAGAGTTTCGGATTTTCCATTTTTTAAAACAGACAAAGGATATAAAGTGCCTGCTGCTTGGCTCATTGAGAATTCAGGATTTCGAAAGGGTTTTAAACTTAAAGGTGCAGGTATTTCGGAGAAACATTCTCTGGCTGTAATAAACTGCGGAGGCAATACTTCGGATATTCTGAATCTAGCTAATAAAATTGAAGAAAGCGTATTTATAAAGTTCGGCATAAGACTCATTAAAGAGCCTGTAATCATTGATTGAGCTGTTTTGTTTTCTGCACTTAATAATTTATTTATTTAGGTAAATTTTTTCTCTAAAACACACTTCTTCCTTAAAAATACGATTGTCATAAATTTACCGTCAGAATAAAATTTATGGAGATATAAAAAATATTTTATTATATATTTGCGAAAAATTAAAAGCATGCAAAATACTTTTCTCGGAGCAACTTATGAATTTAAAAATCCTTCACTGCTTGAAAAAATTTATCCATATATAAACTACCTTGAAATAACGCCTGATTCAATATCTACATTTGACGGAAAGAGAAGTTACATACCGAATGAAATTATCGATGAGATAAAAGCTCTGTCTGCAGATAAAAAAATAGTAGTGCACGGCGTCGGACTTTCAATTGGATCGTTTGACGGATATTCCGAAGAATATCTGAATCTTCTTGACAGTCTTTATGATAAAATTGATTTTGAATGGCACAGCGAGCATCTTGGATATACAAAAGTCAGCGGTGAATCGCTTGGAACAATGCTTTCTCTGCCCCGGACAAATGAAACTCTTGACATGATTTGCGAAAGAGTAAATGAAATAATGAAAAGATATAACAAGGAATTTCTGCTTGAAAATATTATCAGGATTGTTCCGGATTATAAATCCGATTTCAGGGAAGCTGAATTTATGAATAAGATATCGGAAAGTACCGGATGCGGTTTTATTTTGGATGTCTATAATCTCGAATGTGACAATTATAATCACGGATTTGATATTGAAGGATATATTGATGAACTGGATCTCTCAAAAGTTAAAGAGATTCACATTGCCAACGGCTCCATTGAGGATGGATTTATGCTCGATGCTCATTGCGGAACTGTCATGGATTCTACAATTGAGCTTACAAAAAAAATAATTAATTTACCTGGCAATTGCGTTAAGCTGATAAATTATGAATTGCTTGATGAAGCTATACCTTTGCTTGGCGAAGATGTCATTGCAGAAGAATATAAAAGATTAAACGGAATTTTCAATTAAATGAATTTAAAAGAAATTCAGACCGGATATCTGGACCTTCTCAAAGGAAGAAGAAATTCGCTTGATTTTAAAGACGAATATTTCAGAGAAGTTGCCGAGTCGAAAAATTTCCGGGTATTAAATGATATAGTAATTTACTGGAGAGCTCATGGTATAAGAGAATATTGCGCGATAACTTCAGAATTACTCATTAAGCTTGACAAGTTTCAGGAGAAAGTAGAAAGTTTTTACCGTGATATTAATTTTTCAGGATACATTGAAGAGTTGGGGAAAACTTTTCTGCAATATCTTTCTGATGATGATGATAAATTGATTTCATTTGTTTCAAGATTTGAACTTGCATTGATAAATGTAAATCTCGGGAGCGACAAAGAATATTCAATAGAATCTGATTTTGAGCCGGATGATATATTTAGATTCATACTCGACAATGGTAAATATCCCGAACAAAGCATTAAAAAATTCTTAGTAATTGTCAGTGAAAGACTGGAAAACTTTTACACAGTCGAAGTAAAAGAATAATGTTCGCTTTTTTATAAAGCGGTGGGAAAGCGGATATATTAAAATAACACTGCTGCAAAGGAGGTAATGAAATGGCATCAATTGCAAGTTTAAGATTAGGCAGGGTAACTGTCGCTCTTAACAAAAACGTAAAAGCAACTGACGTATCCCGAATTGTAGGATTAGTGAAGGGTAAATACGGCTGTCTTGCATGCGGTTTTGTTGGTAAGCTGAGAGACATTGCTGGTATCAGAGAAACAATCAACAAAATAAAATCAGTTGACAAGGTCAGCATCTCTCTAAAATAATCTTGAAGCGGAATCTGGGAAACAGGTTCCGCTTTTATTTTTTTTATGAAAAAAATTCTTATTTACATATTTATCTTTTCGGTAATTTTATTTTCCGGGTTTCAAATTAAGCCAAACCTGCTTGATGGGAAAATATTTTTTGGAAAAGCCGTAGAGATTGCTTCACCTGAAAATGACAGGACACCCGTTCTTATGGATGAGGTTATTGTATTCGATAAAGGAAATGTTTCCTGCGGTTTGTTTAAAAATTTTTCAGTAGATAAAAGTAATTATACAGCTGAAGTTGACGGAAGAAGAGCAATTGCAATTGAAGTAATTGTATTCAGTTCATCTTTTACAACTGTTTATAATGGTTCGGAAGTTCTTATTGAATTTACCGGCGAAGTGTTTGCCGGAGAAAAGCTGTCAGGAAATTTGAAAATAAAATATTTCAATAATAAAACCGAAGAATATACCATTGTCGGCGAAAGCAGATAAATAGAACATTCTTTTCATCTCACAAAAAGATCAGTCAGATAACTGCTTATCTTGTTATTAATTTCTTACTCAGCGATGAATAAAAAAATCCGGTACATAAAATCAATAAATTCCATTCAATATACCGCAACAGCCGATTTTGATTTAATTTTTTCTACGGAATTATCCTCGAAATAAATTTATTAATATTGTTATCGCAAATCAGAAGATCAGATGAGTCAGTAATATAATCACCGTTAAGATCTGTAGGCTGATAGCCGATTATAAATCCCGAAACATTGTTATCAATTTCAAGCAAATCTGTTGGATCTATTATCCCGTCACAGTTTACATCTCCCGAATAGATACAGTACCTGCTACCCTTTATGACCATATTTTCTCCGAAAGCTTTTGATGAAGAATCAGAAAAATCATAGATAATCCCGGATACTGAAGAATAATTTACCGGAGTCATACTCCAGGTTTCAAGAGAATTTCTGTGATGTATCTCGATGAAATAATTTCCAGATATAACATTTTTAAATTTGACTAATGCTTCAAATGAAAGTGAGTCTATTGTACAGGAAGCGCTATCAACTTTGCTGTATGGAGATAAACTGTTTCTAAGAAAAAAACCTACAGAATCACAAATGTTTAACCTGTCGGTATATTCATTATAAAATCCTTCCGGAATTAATTTTATAACAGACTGTGGAATAATCTGAATTACGGAAGTCGTTGCCTGATAATCTTCACCGGTCTTATTATCATACCATAAGGGAATAATTCTATTCTCGGAAGAAGTAATTCCGCAGTAAGATCCAATGTAAGAAGGGACTCCAAAAAGCATTTTGTTTGATGGCAGCTGTTTAATTTTAAACTTTCCCGAAGATACTTTATAATCTTCAAAAGAAAATCCACCATTAACGGATCTAGAAACATATACTTCAAAAGAATCTTTTGTCGGTGTGTTTCTATTGTCATAATAAACTACATTAACACCGCCGTAACTGTCAACATTTACAGATGGAAATACCTGATGTCTGTAAGGACCGGAATCCTGATTAACTCTAAATGACATTGGCCATGTACTGCCTTTATTTGTCGAGCAGTGAATTACAATATCACAGCTGTCGGTTGCCGGTGAAAGCGGATCTGCTCGTTCAGAGCAAACTACATAAATCCAACCATTTCTTGGTCCTCCTGAATTATCGACGGCAATTACCGGAAGACCATTTGTTTTAACAAGATTAAGATTAATTCTGAATCCTGTATTTACCGGAAATACCGGGAAGCCGTAATCGGATGAAGTCCAGGTTACACCTCCATCAGTAGATTTTGCAAATCCCACATATCTCTGAGTTTCCAGCAGAAATGGCCATGTAACATAAATTTCACCGAGGCTTCCAACTGCAATACTTGCGCCTGTTCTTACAAAATTTAAAGCTGGACTTATTCTCTGAGATACAGACCAATTTAATCCGCCGTTTGTTGTTCTAGAAAAGTTGATGCCTTCTCTTTCATTGTAAACAATATAAGTATTGCCGTAATAAGGGCTTGACGGATTATTGTCGGATGTGTTTGAAATCTTATCGGGAATTGTTACCCCAGGAATGTTTGTAGTTGCCGACCAGTTTAATCCGTTATTTGTAGAAAAGCTTACACCAACATTACTGCTTGGAGCAATGAATGAAAGTATTATTTTCCCGTTTTTATCAATTGAAATTGATGGATCTCCGATGGTTACAATTATCGAACCAGAAGAAGTCTTGATTGCTTCAGTTCCGCTCCAGTTAAAACCTCCGTTGGTTGACTTGTAAAAGCCCATCGTATATCCGCCTGGATAAATGTCAGTAATTGCTGCGGCTGCGATGAAAGATGGATTTTCAGGTCTGCAGTAAACAGATGTCTCCACTTGAAGCACTGTATCAGGGAAAATTCTGAAACTGTTGTTTACGATAACATCGTCAGAGCCCGGAGAAGAAGTAGCTGAATTCACATACGCATACAAATCCGGATTCATTTTAGAGAAATTAAAACTCGCTGCAAGAAATGTAACACATAAAAAGCGTAGTAATGTTTTGTCCATTAAAGTAATTTTAAAGTTTGTAAAATTATTTTTATGAAACCGGCTGCAGATATTTAAAAAAGAAATCTGCAGATAGTTAATGGGCAAAACAGCACAAACTAATGACTAAATATTAACTAAGCTGTCGATGCTGTTAATAATACTTTTGGGGAATAAAAAAAATATTTTAAGTGTGGGGGATTCTTCGTTAAAACATTTATTATTTTGGGGTAATATCCGGAAAGCTCCGATGCTATTTGGGGTTAGAGTCAGATTAATCAGATATTATATTAAAAGAACAAACTTTCCGTATATCTGTTTTAATATATACAAAATTAAAATTAAAATTGTATTCAATTTTTTCTTCATAAACGGTTTCGGACATTACATACTCGCGCAGATAAAAAGCTAAAATGAAATGTCAAACTAAAAAGGTGGATGCTGCTATAAGAAAAAAAAAGAATTGAATTTAAGAAATGATTTCTTGCTAATCAGGTTTGAATAACGCCGACATTAAATTTTTTCATATCAGGATTATTGTTTGCCAGTTCAATGCAGTATGAAACAAACTTTCTTGTATCTTTTGGGTCGATGATTTCATCTATCCAAAGTCTTGATGCGGCATAAAGAACATGAGTTTGTTCGTCATATTTACTGTGAATTTCCTGTAAAAATTTTTTCTTCTCTTCTTCGGAAAGTTCCTTACCCTGCTTCTTCAGCTGACCAATTTTTATATCGAGAAGTACATTGCTTGCATTTGCGCCGCCCATAACGGCAATCTCTGCATTAGGATAAGCAAAAATAAATCGGGGATCATAACCTTTGCCGCACATTGCATAATTCCCTGCTCCGTAACTGTTTCCGGTAATTATAGTAATCTTCGGAACCACCGAGTTTGCAACAGCATTTACCATTTTTGCTCCATCCTTGATTATACCACCGTGTTCGGATTTTGAACCGACCATGAACCCAGTAACGTCTTGAAGGAATAGAATCGGAATTTTCCTCTGATTGCAGTTCATTATAAACCTCGCAGCTTTATCCGCGCTATCGGAATAAATTACTCCTCCAAACTGAACTTCGCCTTTCTTACTTTTAACCATGTTTCTTTGATTTGCAACGATGCCCACAGCCCAACCGTCAATCCTTGCATATCCTGTTATTACTGTCTTACCAAAATTAGGTTTGAATTCGTCAAAGTCGCCGTCATCAATTATTCTTGTTATTAGTTCATAAGTATCATAAGGCTTCGAGCCGTCTTCGGGAAGCACGCCGTAAATATCCTTTTGGTTTCCTAGTGCATCACGGCTTTTTATTCTGTCAAATCCTGCAACCGGAGTCTGACCGAATTTACTTACAAGTTCGCGGATCTTTGCAATACATTCTTTATCATCGGCCATTTTTTCATCCGTAATTCCGGATATTTCTGTAGTAACGGTAGCTCCGCCAAGAGATTCATTATCTATCCTTTCGCCAATAGCAGCTTTAACAAGATGAGATCCCGCAAGAAAAATGCTTCCAGACTTATCCACTATCAACGCTTCATCACTCATTATCGGCAGATAAGCTCCGCCGGCAACGCATGGTCCCATAATCGCAGCGATCTGAGGAATACCCATCGAACTCATCACCGCATTATTCCTGAATATCCTTCCAAAATGTTCTTTATCGGGAAATATTTCATCCTGCATCGGCAGAAATACTCCGGCTGAATCTACCAGATAAATTATCGGCAGCCGGTTTTCCATTGCAATTTCCTGCGCCCTAAGATTTTTTTTACAAGTAATGGGAAACCAAGCACCTGCTTTAACCGTGGCATCGTTTGCTGCTATAACACAATTTCTTCCGTGAATTTTTCCAATGCCGACGACTGTCCCGGCGCTTGGAGCTCCTCCGTATTCTTCATACATACCATAGCCGGCAAATACTCCAAGCTCCATAAAATAAGAATCTTTATCAATCAGCAGTTCGATTCTTTCCCTGCAATGCAGCTTTCCGGCTGAATGAAGTTTGTCAATTGCATTCTTGCCTCCTCCTTTTAGAATAGTTTCCTTTACGCTGTTAATTTTTCGTAATAATTCCTTCTGAATATCTTCGCGAATATGGAATGAATGGTCTTTCTTAAGATTTGTTTTTAGCTTTGGCATTTAAAGAATTTTAACAATTGAAATGAAATCCGAAATGAAATTTCAAATACAAAAAATCAGAATCCAGGATTGAAATGTCAGGCAATGATTTTTCTGTTATCGCTCAAATAAACCGGTTCTTTCTTTTCGGTAATTACTTCCCGGGTTATAATGCAGTTAGTCACATTTTCTTTTGAAGGTAATTTATACATGATGTCAAGCATAATATTTTCAAGAATGGATCTCAAAGCTCTTGCTCCGGTTTTTCTTTCCAGTGCAAGTTCAACTACTGATTCAAGCGCATCATCAGTGAATTCAAGATCAACACCTTCCATTCTGAATAATTTCTGATACTGCTTTGTTATTGCATTTTTCGGATCGGTTAATATTGAAAGCATGGCTTTCTTATCGAGAGAATTCAATGTGGTTATTACCGGAAGTCTCCCTATTAATTCAGGTATCAAACCGAAGTGAATAAGATCATCAGGTTCAACGTTTGATATAACAGTATCTAAGTTAATGTCATTCTTTGAATACAATTCCGCTCCGAATCCCATCGAACTCTTTGTAATTCTTCTTTCTATAATTTTTTCAAGTCCGTCAAAAGCTCCGCCGCAAATGAATAAAATATTTTTTGTATTAATATTGATCAATGCCTGCTCTGGATGTTTTCTTCCGCCTTTGGGAGGAACGCCTGCTGTAGTTCCTTCGAGAAGCTTCAGCAAAGCCTGCTGAACACCTTCACCGGAAACATCTCTTGTAATCGACGTGCTGTCACTTTTACGGGAAATCTTATCTATTTCATCGAGATAAATTATTCCTCTCTCTGCTTTATTGAGATCAAAATTTGCATTCTGAAGCAGGTGAACCAAAATGGATTCGACGTCATCACCGACATAACCTGCTTCTGTCAGTGTAGTTGCATCGGCTATAGCAAAAGGTACATCGAGAAGTTTTGCAAGAGTCTGTGCGAGAAATGTTTTTCCGGTTCCTGTTGGACCTATGAGCAGAATATTACTTTTTTCAATTTCAACGTCGTCGATATAATTGAAATCGTTGCTGTCGATTCTTTTGTAATGATTGTAAACTGCTACTGCAAGAGATTTTTTTGCGCGATCCTGACCGATAACATATTCATCGAGAAATTTCTTTATTGACTGTGGAGTTAGATTTGATCGGACTTTGTTAATTGACTTGGTTGTATTGTATAATGTATTCTTTTTAATAATCTGCATAGCGTTGCCGACGCATATTTCGCAAATAAATACATCCTTTCCATTATGATCGGCTGGACCTTTAATCATGTTTGTTACCTTATCGGCATTCCTCCCGCAGAAAGAACATTTAGCTATGTTTTTACCTGTAGTTCTCTGATTCATATAGTATGTTTAAATTATGCAGATAGAATATGATTAACAATTTTTGTGCGTGATGAGGGAGTCGAACCCCCACGGGTTGCCCCGCTAGATCCTAAGTCTAGTGCGTCTGCCAGTTCCGCCAATCACGCAAAAACTGATACAAAAATATATAAAGCATTTATAAAATACAATCGAATATTGATTTTTGTTAAAGTATTACTTTAGGTCATAATGTTATGAAATAAATAATAAAAGTTCTTTAATACAAAATTTTTTTACTTAATAACAGAAGTTATAAGAAACTATTTTTTTGTAAATACTAATATAAATTTTACTTCAATTCAAAATCCACATCATTTTGGAGCTACGGCGGTCATTTATGAGCGATTTTGTATTAAGACTAAGATAAAGAACCCTGTCAGGGTTCAACCGACTTTGACTTTAAATCGAGACTTTACAATTGAACCCTGACAGGGTTTTTTCACGTTTTCAGACAGACACTAAAGGATAGAGAATGGGAATGGTTATAATTTACTATGCTATATCAGCTGCAACTGATCAATGTGCAATGTACAATTCTATATTCTATATTCTAAACATAAACAATCTTAATAAAACAATTGAACATTGATCATTAAACATTATCTTATCATCATCATCCGCTTTGTTTCAACGAAATTGCCTGCTTCAAGCGGATTCAACAGACTCACCCGCGAGCTTATAGAAATTAAGTCCGCTTGCGGCGGATGGACGCATTGAATTCCACATCATCATATCCCGCTTGCATGTTTTCATTTACCAATGTCATTTCTTATTTGCCAAGCTTGTCATATATCTCCAGCGTGACAAAGCCTTCATTCGGCATGTCGTAACTATTTTTTTTCTTCATTTCTAATCGGTTTGCCTCGCCATCCAGCGGGGAGATTTGGAAAGGGTAGTTAATTTTTTCTGTTCACGCTGAGTTAATCCGCGAATTAAATTTCGTGAAAGAATAATCCTGATGCGATAAACTCAGAAGGGTAGAATACTCTTTTATCATTTTTGCTGTTGGTCTTGCCTGCTTAAATAAAAACTCTAAACAAATTGAATAAACTTCAAAGGCAGGCTAAGACCAAAATTGGCGGGAAATTTTAAATTTCTGCCAATGAGTTACTTTTCCGTCAACAACTGCTCGGGTAAGCTTTTGCGGAAATTATAAGCGAATGAAAACTGTGTCTCTCTTAAATAAAAAAACCCCGCAGGTTATACAACTGCGAGGTCTTACAAATGTTAGATTAAAAACTGATAATCATTTTATCAGCAGCATTCTTTTCGTAGTTGTAAATTCTCCTGCTTTCAAAGTATAAAAATAAATTCCGCTCGCCAGTCCTTTCCCTTGCCTCGACACTTGTCGAGTGTCAAATTCAACCTGATATGTTCCTGCACCTTGTTTTTCATTTACAAGAGTTTCGACTTCCTTTCCCAAAACATCATATATGATTAATTTTACAAAACTACTAACTGCTAACTGATAACCAATAACTGTTGAGGGATTAAACGGATTCGGATAATTTTGATATAGCATAAAATCTTCAGATAATTCCGATGCTTGATTGTTAACACTAATGACAGAGCTTACGCAGTTTTTCAATTCAGCAACACTTAACAAATTATTTCCTCCCCTTTTGATGAAAGTAACCATACTGAATTCTATTGTATCCAATGGAAGTACATTTCCGAATATTGAACCGATTATGCAATACCTTTCACCCTGAGTCGAATCAATCCATCCGCTTTGAGAAACCGGATCTCCGGAGTGTGGAAAGTTAGTCTGCGTATTTGTAACCGGATTGACCCATCTGCTTCCGTCAACTCTTAAGCCGTGCATTACTCTGTATCTCTGTAGAGAATCAATTGGACAGTCTTCAGGGCAACCCCACTTCGAAGCATAATCTGATTTTTGCAATCCATGTCCTGAAGCTTCTTTAATGACATATCCTACGGAAGGAGGCGCTGTGCCGTAAATAGGATCAACGTTTCCTCCGTTGTAAACAAAAATTAGATTTAACAAAGAATCCGTTCCTGCCTTATCGTTGATTGAAGTTCCTAAATCCGTATCAGACCATAATGCCGCGCTCATATCAGTCCATGCATTACGGTTCTTATTAATTATTTTATATTCATAATTTACCGCATCGGCACAATTGCTGAATTCTTTTGACCAAGCATACAGATGAATTTCAGCGCGCAATGGTGGAGCTGGTCTTGAAACTATCCCCGACGGAAGATATCCGTCAGTAAATGAACAGAAAAAATTTTGTGTTCCTTTAAGCAGAGGACTATCAGAAGGAGGTTCATATATTCCGTTGTTGTTGTTATCAATCCACGGAGCCCCCTGATTCACAGGCCATACATTCCAGGAGTCATATTCGGAATTACCGCTTGGAAAATCAGGAGATACTTTATATACTCTGTAAGCCGGGTCATTATACCCCTGCGCTGTCTGGGATGCATAATCAAAATATCCAGGAGTAAATTCAGAATTATAATAATAAATACTGACGCGGATTGAATCGTTAACTTTTGAACTCAGCCACAATCCGCTTGTATAAATCGCTGTCTTGCCCGTACCTTTCGGCCATTCAAATCCTGCGGAACTCCCGCTCCAGTGCTTGTCAAGCATTCCATCATTCCAAATAACAGTACTGATGTTATTGGCATCGATGATTTTATAAGACAATAATTTTTTTTCATCAATCTCTGAGAATTTGTCGAATCCGGATGTTACAATGAGGGTTAATGCGGTTAATGCAGGGAAAATTAATTTTTTCATTTTAATTTCTCATTATTTTTTTACCGGAAATTTTAGTGCGTTAGTTTATTCAAATCTTCCTGATCGCCGGTGATTTGCTGTAATCTATAACTTTAAAATTTATTTGACAATGCCATAAATAATGGAAAAGTCTTAACTAATCCGAATTTGTGTATTAATAAAAAATCCCCGCAGAATGAAAATTTGCAGGGATTTTAAAACTTATAATAAATTTTTACTTTACCAAAAGCATGCGCTTTGTTTCGGAAAAATTGTTTCCCGCAGTCAGTGTATAAAAATATACTCCGCTGGGAACATTAATTCCTCTTGCATCCTTGCCTCTCCAAATAATATTGTACTCTCCCGGAAGCTGGACTGTGTTTACAAGTGTATTTACTTCTTTTCCTGAAATATCATAAATGATTAATTTTACTTTCGTCATTTCGGGAATTGAATACTTAATGCTTGTAGCAGGATTAAAAGGATTAGGATAATTCTGTTCAAGACTAAATCCAGAAGGAATACCGGAAACATTGCTCCCGACTCCTACAAGATCGCTTCTATTGAATCTGTAAACTATGCTATTGGCACAACAGACATAAAGTTCATTCATCTGATCAATTCCAAATGAATACACGCTTGAAGGAGCTGTCATAATTAATGAATCCTCTGTAACAACCCCTCCTTCAACTTTTAGCTTATAAGTCTTTCTGCTTCCGTAATCTGCATAAATATATCTGCCCGTTAGTTCAGGTCTTCGCTGTCCTCTGTAAACAAATCCTCCGGTGATGGAAATATCCGAACCTGCATTGGCATATTCTTTTACCGGAAATGTATAATCCGTTATCGGTCCGCAACCTGAAGTGTTGTAAGTATGATTGCCTTCGTAACATCTCCATCCGTAATTTTTCCCTACTTCAAGAATGTCAACTTCTTCCCATGCATCCTGACCTACATCACCGCACCAGATAATTCCAGTAACAGGATCCTGACTTATTCTCCACGGATTTCTCATTCCAATTGTAAAAATTTCCGCTCTGCCTCCGCCTCCAGCAAAAGGATTTGTGGGAGGTATGCTGTAATTGTTTCCACCGCTTGCCGAATCAACATTTATCCTTAACACTTTACCCAAAAGTTCGTTTACGTTTTGAGCTCTGTTTCCTGGATCGCCTCCGCTCCCGCCGTCACCCATGCCTATATGAAGATATCCGTCAAGTCCAAAAAATACAATCCCTCCGTTATGATTTGAATACGGCTGAGCTATTGTCAAAAATATTAATTCGCTCAATGAGTCTGCCTTGTTTGGATCGGTTGTGCTGACTTTAAATCTCGATACTATTGTTGCACCATCGCCGGTTCTCGTATAATTTACAAAGAAATATCCGTTTGAAGCATAGTTTGGATGAAATGCAAGTCCGAGCAAACCTCTTTCGCTCCCGGTTAGTATTTTATTTGTTATGTTAAGAAAAATGTTTGACGTACTTGTGTTTGAATCATTCGGCAAAACCTTTATCGTTCCGTTTTTCTCAACAACAAAAATCCTGTTCGTTCCGTCATTTGAATGAGTTACATACAAAGGGCTTGCAAATGTTACATTGGGAAATGCATTAACAAGCTGATAGGGTTGTGCATAAGAAATTTTTGAAATACAACAAACCATTATTGTTGTAATGATTAATCTGATAAATAACATTGAATTTACTCCTTTAAATAAATGAATTGCTGAATAAGATTACTTATCCGGCTGAATTTATTTGTTAATAGTTAAATTTTTTAACAAGATATATATTTGAATTGTTTAATTACAGTTAATTTTGAAAATACAAACTATTGTATATTTTTCAGATACTGTTTTGATTTTCGAATTAAGTTTTAATTTTTATTTTCAATTAGATGTCCATTGAAATTTTAGGTACAGGTCTTGGCAGGACAGGAACATTCACACTCAAGCTTGCTCTTGAACATCTCGGTTTCGGAAGGTGTTATCACATGTCTGAACTTTTTCAAAAACCCGAAGGCTTGTATTTTTTTAATAAAGCTGAAAAAGGCGAAATGGTAAAATGGAATAAACTGTTTGAGGGATATAAATCTGCAGTTGACTATCCCGTTGCAAGATATTTCCGGCAGCTGTCTGAATATTATTCTGATGCAAAGATCATTCACACTTTAAGAGATCCGCATGAATGGTATGAAAGCGCTTACAAGACAATCTTTATGGCAAACAACCTCCCGGTCAAAAGAATCCTGAAGTTTGCTTCAATGTATATGTTTAGCAAAGAGATCAGACGCCGGCTGCCTGTTTTAATATATAACAGAAAACTAATGAAGCTGGAATTCGGAACAAATCTTAAAGACAAAAAAAAGATTATAGCAAAGTTTGAATCTCATACGGAAAATGTCATTAAAAAAATTCCTTCAAAAAGACTGCTTCTTTTTAATCCATCCGATGGGTGGAAACCTCTCTGCAATTTTCTCGGCGCAAAGATACCTGAGGCAAATTTCCCTTTTTCAAATACTTTCGAAGAGTTTTTGCAAAAAGTCGATATTATCGGAACGGGTAAATTCCTTCCGGAACAAAAACTTTTCTAATTTCTATTAATTCTGCATTTAACAATCTTTATCCGGATATTGCTTTCACTAAAGCCATAGTTAAACATAAGAAACCAGTAACATTAAAATTTTTTTTTCATTCTGAAAGTAATTATGTATTTTAAACCTATCTTAATAATACAATCAAAAAATACTCACACCTTTATTATATACTTATTTTTTTTTGAACCGGCAAATCTTTTTTCCAAAATAAAATTATAAAAGAATTCATCTCGCATTTAATGAACTATAAAGTTCATTAATAAATTTATCCCACTTTTCATTAAAATAATTTACGGCATCTTTTTTATCATCTTCATTCATGCTTGAATAATTGAGTGAATTTAGAATAAGATTTTTCAGTGCTGAAAGATCAAGTCCCCATGCCATATAAACTGCAAAGTAATCATACGTAAGACCATTATAATTATTCAACATCGGATTTCCTGAATTTATTGTAACAGGCAAATCTCCTGTTAAATATCCTCCTGCAGGATGAAGTCTGAGATCATTTACAAATCCATGCAGCAGATTGCTTATAGGACAGGCTTCAACAGTAATATGTTTATCCTTTACTTCAAGTTCAAGTTCGGGATAAGATGATAAATTAAATATGTTTGCGATCCTTTTTGGATTCAGTTTCAAAACATTACCAATAATTTCGTAATCCTGAGATGCTGCACCGCTGAAATCAAAAAAATATGGAAGTTTAAATTCCATATTGCTTTCGGCGGAATCCACTTTTGTAAACTGTCCGGGAAAAGCTGAATTAATTTTTTTATTCTCATTACCAACGTCATATCCGAATCCCGCAAAAATATCAGGATATTTTTTTCTTAATTCCAAAGAAGTAAATAAATTCTGTCTGACTGTTTCTTCATCCATTTCTTTGTCGGATGAATAAATTATTTTTGCATTAAACTCAGGATGTCTGATTTTTGCTTCATCAATAATTTCTTTATAAATCAACAACACTTCCTCTGGTTTGTATTTTTTACCGGTTAAATCATAAACCCGCGAAAGGTCAGCTCTTAATTCAACATACTGAATGCCGTCTTCGATAAGCGATTCAAAAAGAGATCGGGTGAATTTTTTGAATGCAGGTTCATAATAAATTAATCCGAGCCGGTTAATTACATCTTCATATTGTTTATTAATTTCGCTGCTGTCAACGAAAGTTTCATTTACAATCAGCAATCTGCTCAAAGAATCATCGGTTACTTGTCCCGTCTCTCTGAGTTCTTTAATACTTCTCCATCCGTCAGGAACAGAATCATTATTAAAAAACATCATCGAACCATAAGTTTGAACTTTATCATTTTGAATATAAATATAAGAGTTATCCATATAAGTCAGATTTTTCACAATCCATTCAGCTTTGTTACCTGCAAACGCATGAAGATTCAGAAGCCCTCCTTTTGGCATAGTTTTAAAAATCCCGATTATACGGCTCGTATCGATCATTTCCCTATAAGCATAAAAATTATTTGTCAAAAGAAAATCAGTACCTGCAATATTCAAAAAATCAGTATGTAAGGTTGAAAGAAGTTTGGAAACTTCCAGCTCTTTTTTGTCTAATGGAGAATTATATGGAAAGATAACTGACTTTGGAATATTAATGTAAACAATAGAAAGTGAAATTATATAAAATGCCGTTAGACTTGCAAATATGAGTCGTCTTGATTTTGATCTGCGGCTATTTGAAACATGTGAAATCCACTTTCCGGATTTATCAATTTCAGTAAGCTGATCTTCCAAACTAATTTTACCGGATGATACCCTGTAAAAGAATATTAGACATAAAGCATATAAGATTAAAACAACAATAACCGGAAGGTAATATCCTAACAATCCGGTGCATATCAGCAGGCAAAGAAGGGATTTTAAAATTTTGTTTGATAGACAATATTGGATAACAAAAACTGATGGAACTATCATTAACAGATATGTATAATCTTGTAATCTCGGGACAGTCAATGCATATACAATAACAAAATAAGAAATCAAAATATTAAGCGGCGCTTTTTTATTTGTATTCTTAATGATAAATAGTGAAAAAGCCGTAATGATTGTCAGCCATAAGATATAAACAAAGTAATTCAAATGAGAAAAACTCAAAACAGGTTTTAATTTAGGAACTATGAAAGTATTAATGAGCTGAAGCGAACCCATGTTTGGCCAGTATAATCCTTTTTCGTCAAGAGCAGTGTTTATCTGATTTATATAGGCTTTTGTAAGAGCAGGTTCAAAAATATAATAAGCAGCAAAAAGGATTACACATGAAATCAGAGCAGTAAAAATAATAATTGCGTTTTTTCTTTCGAACTTAATGAGAGGAATGAAAATAAATGCAATCAGCTGTACTTTAAACAAAGCAAGTATGATTATTATGAGACAATATAAAATTATTTTGTTCCTTAAAAGAAGTATAAATGCCAGTGAAAGGGCAAATAATTCAAACACGGTAATGTTTCCCGAATTAAAATCTATAAAGAGAGCATATTTAAAACCGAAAGTAGATATCAGGACAAAAAAAGTTTTTAACTTGTAATCAACAAATACAAATAAGACCCAAAAGGTAATGGTTAAGAAAAAAATAAAAATCTTAAGAAGCAAAAATAATCTCAGACTTTCGGAGTACTCAAACATTGTAAAGAACTTGAAAAAGTATAATGTAACCGGGAAGTATCTGTATTGAAGAAACGTTCTATCGAGATAAGGATTTATTCCGGAATTAAAATCAAAAGTAGCGCGATAATAAGCATAAAAATCATGTCCGACTGTATCGAGGTTGTTAAATACTTCTTTAAAAGATATTACAAAAAACATAATACATATCGTTGCTGCAAACCAAAATAAAGCAGATTCCTGCCGTTTAGTTTTTACAATTATCAACAATAACAGAATGAGGTATACAGAAAACTCGAGATAAAATAACAATTGAGTTTGAAAAGCCAATGCTGATTAAATTTATTTCACATTATAATAATTAATTTTAAGAGATATATCAATTATTTTAATTACTGTCATTTACGGAATTAAAATTTGCAAAAAAAAATCTTTAATGCAAATTAATCTTTTTTAAATTTTGCAAAATAAAAAAGCCCGGAATATTGTAAAATTCCCGGGCTTTCAGTAAGAGCTGGTGAGGAGACTTGAACTCCTGACCTGCTGATTACGAATCAGCTGCTCTACCAGCTGAGCTACACCAGCTTTTCAATTATCAATTATCAATGTTCAATTAACAGCGTTCATTTAGCATTGTTCAATTGACTTTTTCTGGATGATGAAATTATCTTTCCAGTAATTTTGATTAATTCTTCACAATCAATTAGCAAAGACTCGGCTATGTCTCTTTCAATATATTTTGAGTCCATTTATAATCTTTTCCAATAATGTTTTTCTCTAGCTTCTTTATAAGAAATGAATTTTTTGTTAATAAAATCCTTTTTAGATATTCCACCAATTGCTTCCTCTATGTTGGATACTATCGATGTACCAAATCTCAGAACCTGCCTTTATAGTATTAAATCCACTTTATTTTCATTAAGAAGCTTATTTAATGCTATATTTCTTAAAGAGAATTTATATCTCTTTTCTCTGACAATATTTTTCTTTTCCATCGTATCATAATTAATTTTTCAAAAATATCTACACATTAAACATTGAACATTAATATCTGTATAGTTCCGTCTTATACGGTCCATCAATCGTAACTCCAATGTAATCCGCCTGTTCCTGAGTAAGTTTCTCAAGCTTTGCGCCGATTTTATCAAGATGTAGTCTTGCTACTTTCTCATCGAGATGCTTCGGCAATACATATACTTTGTTTTCATAATTCTCGGAATTATTCCAAAGCTCGATCTGAGCAAGCACCTGATTTGTAAATGAATTTGACATTACAAAAGAAGGGTGTCCCATCGCACATCCAAGATTGACAAGCCTGCCTTCTGCAAGAATAATTATTTCCTTTCCGTCAACTTTATAAATATCTACCTGCGGTTTAATGGTATCCTTTGTCTTACCAAAATTTTCATTCAGCCATGCCATGTCAATTTCATTATCAAAATGACCAATGTTGCAAACAATTGCTTTGTCCTTCATGTTTTTAAAATGCCTGTCAGTAATGATTCTGAAATTTCCTGTTGCAGTTACAAATATATCTGCAATCTTTGAAGCTTCATCCATTGTAATAACCTGATATCCGTCCATTGCTGCCTGAAGCGCACATATAGGATCGATCTCGGTTATCATTACTCTTGCACCGGCTCCTCTGAGTGACTGAGCCGAACCTTTTCCTACATCACCATATCCCGCAACAACAGCTATTTTTCCCGCCATCATTATATCGGTAGCTCTTCTTATCGCATCTACGCAGGATTCTTTACAGCCGTATTTGTTGTCAAATTTTGACTTTGTAACTGAATCATTAACATTTATGGCAGGAATCGGAAGCGTGCCTTTCTTCATCCTTTCATAAAGTCTGTGAACGCCTGTTGTAGTTTCTTCAGAGAGACCTTTTATTTCTGAAATAAGCTCCGGATAATTATCAAAAACCATATTTGTCAAATCACCTCCGTCATCAAGTATCATGTTTAATGGTTTTCTTTCCGGACCAAAAAACAATGTCTGCTCAATACACCAATTAAACTCATCTTCATTCATGCCTTTCCATGCATAAACCGGGATTCCCGCGGCTGCTATTGCAGCAGCAGCATGATCCTGTGTAGAAAAAATATTGCATGAAGACCATGTTACTTCAGCTCCGAGTTCCTTCAATGTCTCAATAAGTACTGCTGTCTGAATTGTCATGTGGAGACATCCCGCTATCCTTGCGCCTTTTAGAGGTTTTTTGGATTTATACTCTTCTCTGATTGACATTAATCCCGGCATTTCTGCTTCGGCAAGCCTGATTTCTTTTCTTCCCCATTCAGCTAATGAAAGGTCTTTAACTTTATGAGGTATGTATTTTGTTTTTTCTGATGTTGCAGTTGTCAAATTAAATCTCCTTAAAATTTATAAATTTTTAGGATACAAGATAAGACAATTAAATTTTTAAAGAAATCAATTATTTAACGTCTAATTTACTAAAATGCTTATGTATTTTTTTAACTTTCCTTATTATTTATTAAAACAATATGCGATTTCTGTGAGAAAGAAGTGCAGTTGCTTCTTTCCAGGACTTCCGGAAAGAAGCAATTGTTCTCGAATTGAAATTCGAAGTGTAATGTTGAGCGGCTTGTCTGCGGTAATTTTGGTAAGAACATTGTTAAATGTTTCTGTTCAAAAATAGCGCAATCTTTCTGCCTTTAGAATAAATTTGCTTACCCTTTATATATAGGTGAGTTTACTTAAAATTCAGGGTTTGCATTTATTAATAATGTTTCATTAAAATTTATTAAACGAATGATTATTTATCAGATTCGACATTTCCAATAGTTTGGGAATCTTAATTTATGAGATTGATAATTGCGATTGGATTTATTCGGAACTTAACAGCGATTTGTTTTCGATGGCAAATTTCAGCAGACTGTGACTTCCTTTTAAATTGAGTTTATTGCTTATGTTAGTTCTGTGATTTTCAATTGTCCTCGGACTTAAAAACAGTGTATCGGCAATTTCCCTGCTGGTCTTATTCTCCGAAATAAATTTTAAGATTTTCTTTTCAGTTGCCGTCAGCTTATCGAGGAAAGGATTGGATCTCTTTAGTTCGCTGATTCGTTTTCTTCTGTTCACCAGGAAGTTGGAAACAGAAGGACTCAGATAATAATCGTTATCCGAAACCTTTTTAATGCAGTCCAGTATGTCATTTACCGCGCTGTCTTTTAAAACATAGCCCTTTACTCCAAGTGTTATTGCTTCATCAAATATATCTTCTTCGGCATACATTGTCAGAAAAATAATTTTTGTCTTCGTATTTTTCAGTTCTCTCATAACTTCTATGCCCGTTTTCCCCGGCATATCAATATCAAGTATAGCAATATCCGGCATTCTTTCATTAATCAATTCAATTGCTTTGTTGCCGTTATCAGTCTCGCCGGTTACTTTAATAAAATCTTCCTTTTCCAGCAGCTGCTTCAGTCCGCTTCTGAAAAGAGGATGATCGTCAGCAATAACTATTTTTATTTGTTCAGGCATTTATTTAATTTATCCAAAAATAATTAAGCAGATTCTGATTTTCAAATTAATACCGCAAACTATAATCTTAACTAATCTCAAAATCAACACTTCAATATTCTCTTTAACATTTGTATCTTTGCATCAAAGTGAAATTTTAATCTGATTCATGACAAGGAAACAACTTAAAACAACAATTATATTAGTAATTTCGATTTATGCAGCGGCTGTCGTCGTAGGCATTATAGTTTATCTCAATGACAATACCGAGAAAAAAATTAATTACGCAGTTTTTAGAGACTTCATCCCGTTTATTATCGCGCTGCCGGCAGCTTATCTGGGTTATTGTTTTCAAAGACGTTCAAGCTATATGCTCGCGCTTCGCCAGCTCTGGTCAAATCTGATTGAATCAGTAAATTCAGCCATTCAATATACGCAATTATCGAATCCTGAAAAAGAAGAATACGAAAAGACTCTCATTCTGCTCAGCAAATCAATTGATGAAGTCCGAGGCGTGTATAAGAATATCGATGAAAATGAAAGCAGCATCGGTCATTATCCTTTTGAATCTTTAAAATCAATTTACAGTATCATTTCTGAACTTGGATATAAAGAAATCTCACCCGAAAAGAGAATTGATGCAAGTAAACACATTAAACATAACTGGGGAAATTTGAGGAGAACATTTCTAAGAGAATTTGATCGGCCGGAACCTACCGTTTTTGACAGTCCGTTTATTAATACCGGCTCAGATAAAATCACTGATTAATCTTTTTCAGTAAAGCCTTCCGGCATTATCCGATATTCTCTTCTATTAAAATAATTTCCAATAATAGTTTTACATTGATAATAACTAATCATATAAATAGTTTGCCGAAGCAATCTTTCACATTAACATCATTTTTTATTTGGTTAAAAATTTTTCAAACATAAAAACTCCCGATCAAAAACTCAGGGTTTTCATTAGCTCTACATTAAAAGAGCTATCCGATGAAAGGACTGCCGTTAAAAATTCCGTTGAGAGGCTTAAAATGATCCCGGTTATGTTTGAGCTTGGCGCAAGACCACATCCACCGAAAGATCTTTATCTTGCATACCTGAGTCAGAGCGATATCTTTATAGGAATTTACTGGCAAAGTTACGGCTGGATTGCCGAGAATGAATCCGTTTCAGGAATTGAAGACGAATACAGAGCTTCGGAATATCTGCCGAGACTTATTTATGTTAAAGAACCCTCGGCGCAGAGAGAGCAGAGACTGATTGGCTTGCTCGATCAGATGCGCTCATCGGGAAGAGTCTCTTATAAATCATTTTCAACTCCCAAAGAGCTCGAAAAAATAGTTGCAGACGATCTGGCAATTTTAATCAGTGAAAGATTTTATAGTGAAGAAAAATCCGGATACGTTCAGTCAGAATACAAAAAAACTCATACAAACCTGCCTCAGCAGCTGCTTCCAATAATCGGCAGGGAAAATGATATTCGGGAAATTGTTTCGCTTGTAAAAGTCAAAGATCAGAAGCTAATCACGATTTCGGGTCCGGGAGGTATTGGCAAGACTAAACTTGCTCTATCAGCAGCTCATTCTCTTTCAGAAATTTTTGACGAAGGAGTTTACTTCATTGACCTCTCTGAAATTAAAGACAGACATTCAATTTTTTTACAAATCGGAAATACTCTTGGAATAAACATTTCTGAAACCGAAGATCCGGTAAAGCAGATTTCGGATTTTATTTCATCGAGAAAAATACTTTTGGTACTTGATAATTTCGAACAATTATCGGCTCACTCGACAGCAGTTTCTTCACTGATTTATAAATGCCCCAACTTGTGCATAATTATCACAAGCAGAAGTTCGCTTAACATTACAATCGAATTTGAATACCGCCTGTCGGCATTGTCTTTTCCATCTGAATCTGATGAGTATGATAAGATTTCAGAATCACCGTCGGTAAAACTTTTTTTGAGCAAAGCTGAAACTGCTGACAGCAAATTCATGCTTAATGAAAAAAACTATATTGAAGTTTCCGCGATTTGCAGGATGCTTGAAGGAATTCCTCTTGCTATCGGACTTGCCGCTGCAAAAGTCAGAATCTTTTCTCCAAAAATGATACTGGAAAGATTAAGCAGCAAGCTGAGTCTGCTTTCAAGCGGTAGCCCGGATGCGCCTGCAAGGCATAAAACTATGAAGGCAGCTATTGAATGGAGCTATGATCTGTTAAACGAAGAAGAGAAGATCTTATTCAGAAGACTTGCTGTTTTTAATGAAGGTTTTGATTACACTGCAGCCGAAAAGATTTGCTGCAATGAGTTTTCAGATCCTTCCGGGCTTATAGAATCGCTGCTGCTGAAATACTTAATCAAAAAGGATTACGAGGTAAACGATAATCCGAGATACAGCATGCCTCTGCTTTTTCTGGAATATGCAAGAGAATTATTTAATGAATCCGATGAGGGTGAAATGATAAAATTAAAACATGCAGATTATTTTTATGAAAAAGCAATTAAAGAATCAGAAAATATTTCTTCGATAAAAAATATCAATAACCTGAGATACTGGGGCTTTGATGCAGCAAATGTAATTGATGCGGCCGGAACTTTTTATTCACAGAAAAAATACGCAGAGCTTGTTAACTTGATATATTCTCTATGGCATTTATTCTGGATATTTGATTTTGAAACCGAGCTTGATAAAAAAATAGATATCTGCAAGCTGCTCAAGGAAGCCACAGGTCTCGATGATGAGGATTCGGCAAAGCTGTCTTGGATTGCCGGAGCAGCTTCTCTTGGAAAAGGAGACAGCCAAACCGCAGAGACACTTCTTAAAAATGCTCTGGATTTTTTTAAAAGCAGCTCCAATTTAAGAGGCTTTGCTTGGTCGCTTCATTTATTAACAACTATAAAAGCAGCAAGCCAGCAGGGAAAAACTAATAAAGAAATTCTAAAAGATTTTGAAGAAGCTCTCAAGTTATTCAGACAATGTGATGATTACTGGGGCGAAACTGGCGTGCTTATGAATACAGCCGCTTTTGAAACAGTGCTAAAGCATTATTCAAAATCTTTGAAGCTGTATGATGAATTTGAAACCCTCTCATGGAAAGCCGAAAACCTTCAGCAGATTGCACACATTAATTTCATGAGGGCATGGAATTTTATCAACATGAAAAAATCCGGCTCTGCTCTTATATGCTTAAAGCTTGGAATGGAATTATACAAAGACGGCGATTATCCGGAAGGTACATGTTATGCTTTGATAATTTCATCATATTATTTTTTTAAAAAAGGAAACGATAATAAAGCAATGTTCATTGCCGGTGTTTATGAGAACATTCAAAATAAATTCAGATTTACCCCCTGGCAGATGATATTATCGGTTACAGGTTTTTTAAAAAAGAAAATTATCAAAATTAATAAATCAGGAGATTCGGGCGAATATGAAAAAGGATTAAACATGGGAATATTCAAAGCGATCAGAACTGTAAATGAAATTATTCAGTCGGAAGAATGATTTTGAATTTCAATTTTGAAAATTAATTGAAACGGAATTTCTAAATTTAAATTTATATTAATATGAAATTAATTTTTCTTATTGTTACCATAATTGCAGTCTTTTTATTTAATTGCGGTAATAAAGCAGAAAACCAAAATGCCGGAAAATCAGTCACCAACTCAGTCGATGAACCTGAAGATAAAATCGGCGTAAGAGGTCCGCTTAATTTCAACGGCGCTGAATTCAAACTTTCATGGGCGGATCATCCGAGAGAAAATTATTTTATTCAGGAATATCTTCCCGAAGGTGAAAACCTGAATAGGTTTAATCAGATGTTGACAGTACATTTATTTCTGTCTGATATGGAATTAAAAGATGCCGTCAAACAAAAGGAATCTGAACTTTCCGCCAGAAAGCAAACTGACCCGTTATGCAACTATGAAATTTCCAAAAATCAGGATGGCAATGAATATTTGGCGGATTTTCTGCTTAGCGAAGATAAAGACGGGAAGACATCCATTGCTGAATTTAATATTTATCATTACAGACAGATTGACCAGGGAAACGGCAAGCAGGCAATAGCTGTTTATGCTTTCACAAAACGAGCTTATGATGATGACGTTACGGAATTTTTGAAATCGTTAAAGAATATCAGAAAGGATTTAATCGGCAAAATGGCTAAAACAGATAAGCCGGATATTAAAATTATGCAGAGTAAATAACCATTGAAACACTTTACTGCCGAATCATTTTTATTAAAATAAAATTTGCTTTTATGCATATAAGTATGAAATTCTATTTCAGTTAATGTTTATGTGATCTGATAATTAACAGTTTATCCAAAGAACATTATTTTTGTTTTAAATAATATTTATAAATAAACAGTTAATTTTATTTCAGTACCGCTTCGCGGGGATGAATTGAGCTCAAGAGTTCCACCGATGAGCTTTACTCTTTCAAGCATTCCTTTTAATCCAAAACCACTGCCGCTTTTTTTATTCATAATAGTATCAACATCAAAACCGTTGCCGTTATCGGAAATGAAAATTGAAATGTTTTTATCACTCTTATTCATATTAAGCAGAGCTTCGGTTGCGCCAGAATGCTTAACAATGTTATTCATAATTTCCTGTACAATTCTATACAAATTAATTTCAATTTCGGGAGGAAGCATTTTATCGGCATCGTCAAGTGAAGAGTATATTCTGATATTAGTAATCTTGTTTACTCTTTCAATTATAGAGGCGATAGCTTTTGTAAATCCGAGTCTCTCTATCTGATACGGATGAAGACTGTAGGATATTTCTCTCACATTTTGAATTGCTCCCGAAATTATTTCAGTAACTTCATTTACGTCATTAAGTATAGATTCATTAGCATCTGGATTTTTTGCCGTAAGCAGAAGTTTGTTTTTTGTAATCAGAAGGTCATGTCCGAGACTGTCATGAAGTTCGGCGGCAATTCTCTTTCTCTCATCCTCCTGTGTTTCTATAAGCTTCCTCGTAAACAATGTTTGAGCATCCTGTTCTTTCTTAATTTGATTGATTCTTCTTTTATAAAAACCTCCTGCAATTCCCATTATCATTAGTGCGCTGAAGCCTTTGAACCAGATTGTTTTCCAGAATGGTGGTGAAATGTTTACTTTTACGGATGTTCCTATACTATTCCATACACCGTCATTATTTGATCCTATTACTCTGAAGACATAGCTGCCTGGATTCAGATTGGTATAAGTTGCAAACCTTCTGCTTCCCGAAAAATTCCAGTTCTTTTCAAATCCTTCCATCTTATATGCATACTTGTTTTTTTCGGGCATTGTAAAATCAAGAGCAGAAAATTCAAACGAAAAAACGCTCTCCCGGAAAGTAAGATTTATTTCTTTTGTAAAATTTATAGTCTCCTTTAATGGCGAGTCTTTGCCGGGGATTCCCGCATCCTTATTGAATATCTGAAGTCCAGTAATTACTACTGCAGGAATGTGTTCATTATCAGATATTTTCTCCGGATCAAAAATATTCAGACCGTTTTGTCCGCCGAATGCAAGTTCGCCGCTTCTTAATTTTAAATAAGCGCTTTGATTGAATTCATTTCCCTGGAATCCGTCTTTTTCATCAAAATTTCTGAAAGTATTTTTCGAAAGATCAAATTTTGAAATTCCGTTATTTGTGCTTAACCAAATGTTACCGCAATCATCCTCAAGTATTCCATAAATAGTGTTATTCGGCATTCCGTCAAGCATGCTATACCTGCTGAAATTTTCCTTATCAATGTCAAACAAATTTAATCCGTCGCCGGAAGTTCCAATCCAGAATCTGTTTTTAGAATCTTCATATAAGACAAGTACGTCATTTCCGCTCAATGTATTGCTGTCTTCTTCATTATAAACATATCTGATAAACGATTCTTTCTCGGGAATAAATCTGTTAAGCCCTCCTGTATCGAGTCCAAGCCAGTAACTCCCGTCTGAAGTTTTAATCATTGTTCTTATTCTGTCTGAACCAAGACTCTTCTCGTTTTCAGGATTGTGTCTGTAATGTTTAATTTCATTATTTACTAAATCTATTTTATTAAGTCCCCCGCCGTAAGTACTTACCCATAAACAGTTGTCTTCTTCAATAACTGAAGTTATATAATTATGACTTAGAGATTTGACATTGCCAGTTTCAAATTTGTAAACGGTTATATTTCCTTCGGTAAAATTTACAATGTTTAATCCTCCGAGTTGTGTTCCCACAAGCAGTTCTCCTTTGCTGTTTTCTCCGATAAAAGAAATGTTCATATCGGTGAGTTTTTTTCCGTTGAAAGAAAATTGAGAAATGAGATTGCATTTTCTGTCATATTTATGCAGACCTTCATCATTTGTTCCGATCCATAAAATACCTTTATTATCTTCATACAAAGAAAATATTCTGTTGCTCTTTAATTCATTTCCTTCTTCATCATTTTGACAAATATGCATAATTTTTTTCTGAATACGGCTGAATTTGTTTAGTCCGCCGCCATGCATGGCAATCCAAATATTTCCAGATCTGCATTCGAATATCTGCATGATCGAATTGCTGCTAATCCCCGAAAACTTTTTTTCCGAAAATTGAACAGATGTAAATTTTTCTTCTGCTTCGTTAAATAAATTCAGTCCGCCGGTTCTTGTACCAACAAGAAAAATACCCGGCTCAAATTCGAATATCGAAGAAACAAGATTATCGCTTAATCCTGTATTATCATCCTTTTTATATTCTCTGAATGTCTTCTCACTTTCATTCAGTTTATTCAGACCAAGATTGGTAGCCAGCCAGATGTTTCCCGAACTGTCTTCATAAATTGAATTTATTCTGTTTGCATTAGGTTCATTAGTTGAATAATTTTTATAATCAATAAACTTTCCCGTAGAATGCTCATATCTTTTCAGACCTTCCCCCCATGTTCCAAACCATAAATTTTTTCTGCTGTCTTCAAAAATACATCTTATACTGTTGCTCTTAATGCAGTCAGGATCATCCGGGTTGCATTCATAATGAATAAACTCATTTTCAAATTTCATAAATCTGTTTAAACCACCCGTGCTTGTTCCCACCCAAAAATTATTTTTCGAATCTTCTAATACCGATCTGATCTGATTAATAGAAATTGATGAAGGGTTACTTTCCTGATGCATAAAATTTACAAACCTGTTTGTTCTATTGTCATATCTGCTTAATCCACCACCTGAAGTACCTGCCCACAAATAACCATCTCTGTCTTCAAACAGACAAGTTATGTAATTATTGCTGATTGAATTTTTATCGTGAGGATTTTTTTTGAAAACAGTAAACTTGTATCCGTCATATCGGTTTAGTCCGTCCTGTGTGCCAATCCAAAGAAAACCTTGCTTATCCTGAATCATACAGGTAACGGCAGACTGCGACAATCCATGCTGAACAGATATTCTTTCAAACTTTATTTCTTTAATGTTTATCATCTGAGAATCAATATTATTTCTTCCCGTGAATTTAAAAATTGATTTTGTCTTTGTTTTCTATGGCAAACTTTAAAAGACTGTTTGCTCCTCTCAGATTAAGCTTACTGCTTATGTTTGCTCTGTGATTTTCTATTGTCTTAAAACTGCTGCCCGTCAATTCAGATATTTCCCTTGAAGTATGACCTCCTGCTATATATGCCAAAATTTGTTTTTCGGTTTTTGTCAGCAATTCCTGCCAAGTCTGCTCGCTCTTGAATTTCATCTGCCTTTGATCTCTGTTGATTAGCAGATTTGACACAGACGGACTGATGTAATAATGACCTTCATAAACTTTATTTATGCATTCAATGATATCGCTTACTGCGCTGTCCTTAAGCACGTATCCGCTTATGCCAAGCTCCATTGCTTCGTCAAATATATCTTCATCCGCATATACCGTCAAAAAAATCGCTTTGTATTCTTTACCTGAATCTTTTAGCTCATTCAATACTTCAAGTCCGGTCTTCTTTGGCATGTCGATATCGAGCAATATTACATCGGGATTAAACTGTCGAATGTAATCAAGCGCTTTGATTCCGTTTTCGGCTTCGGCAAGAATTTCTATATTCTTATCTTCTTCAATCACCTGCCTGAGACCGTTTCTGAAAATAGGATGATCGTCTGCGATAACAATTTTTATTTTTTTTTCACTTTTCATGATTAAGATTAATTGGAATTGATATGTTTAATGTTGTTCCTTTCCCCGGATTTGATTCAATGTTTAAAGCGCCTTCATATAATTTAATTCTTTCATTCAGCTCATTCATGCCTATTCCCTTTACGAAATCCTTTCTTATCCCTTTACCATTATCCGAAATCATCATATACAGTACATTTTCCTTTTTTGAAATATTAATAAATGATTCTGATGCATCCGAATGCTTTATGATATTGTTTAGGCATTCCTGAACAACTCTGTATATGTTAATCTCAAGATCCGGAGAAAAAATATTGTCAAGATTCTCTATATATGCAGTAAATTTTATTTCAGTTGATTTCTCAACATTATTAATTATGGACTTAATTGCTTT
This sequence comes from Ignavibacteria bacterium, assembly GCA_019187405.1. Taxonomy (GTDB): domain Bacteria; phylum Bacteroidota; class Ignavibacteria; order Tepidaquicellales; family Tepidaquicellaceae; genus JABAQZ01. The sequence continues at coordinate 101,836 of JABAQZ010000004.1, read as the reverse complement.
TGTAAGACCGAGTCTTTCAAGCTGATGCGGATGAAGGTTATAAGTTATGCCTCTTAAATCGTTTAGAGTAGTTGATGTATTCTCGGAAATCTGTTTGAGAGCTTCGTACATTTTTGAAGGATCATTCATATTCTTCATTGCAATCTCTGCTTTGTTTTTTGTAATCAGTATGTCATGAGCAATTGTATTATGAAGACCAGATGAAATCTTTTTTCTCTCATTTTCTCTTGACTCGAGAAGTTTTCTGGAAAATTCTTCCTGCGCTTTCTTTTCCTGTCTAATTTTATTCAGCTTTCTTGAATAAGTCAGCCCTGTAATGCTTGCCGCAGAAAGCACTCCAAACATTTTAAACCACCACGTTTTCCAGTAAGGAGGTGAAATACTTAAACTAACCGACGCACAGTCCTCACTCCATAAATCATCGTTGTTTGAACCTTTGACCCGGAATACATAATCTCCCGGAGCAATGCTTGTATAAGTTGCAAATCTTATTTTACCGCAGTATGTCCAGTCTTTATCAAACCCTTCCAGTTTATAAGCATACTTATTTTTTGAAACATTGTTGAAAATAAGTGAAGCAAATTCAAATGAAATGACGCTTTCTTTGTAAGATAAATTTATCAATTCAGTTTCCGTTATATTTTTTTTCAAATACGGATTGTTTGCTGAATTTTTTACTGACTTATTAAACAGTTTAAAATCCGTCAAAGCTATTCCCGGCAAATAAGGATTATCTTTAATTTCATCAGGGTTAAAAAAATTAATTCCGTTTATGCTGCCAAAATATAAAATTCCGTCGCTTGTCTTAAATGAAGATCTGTCGTTAAATTCCCTGCTCTGTAAACCGTCTCCATTCTCATAATTTTTAAATGTTTCTTTTTCAATATTGAATCTGGATATCCCGTTATTTGTACTTATCCATAAATTTCCTTTAATGTCATTTTCTATTGCTCTGATTGTATTATCAGGAAGACCGTTATCCGTAGTAAATCTCTTAAATGAATTTGTTTTCCTAATGAATTTATTCAAACCTCTGTTAATTGTACCAATCCATAAATTTCCATCATTGTCTTCACATAAACAGGACACATAATTTTCGCTTATTGTATTTTTATCACCGGGATTATTTGTAAAGTTTATTACTTTCCTTTTTCCCAAATCTAAATAATTCAGTCCTCTGACATCTGTTCCTATCCACAAATTTCCCATGCGATCTTTTAATAATACTTTAATTTCAGCATTGGTTAAATTTCCTCTGATGTTTTTAATCTCTTCCGCTCGTTTAAACTTTCCTGTTCTTTTATTAAAAAGGAGAAGCCCGAATTCTCTCGTGCCAATCCACAAGTTGTCTTTGTCAAATTCTGCAATTGAAAATACAGTGCATTCTGACGACGGATTCGGAAAATTAAAATGCTCCGTTTTTTCCGGATCCATGCAATATTTAAAAATACCTTTTGCCTGAAGACAGTAATACACATTGCCTTCACAGTCACAATAAATACAAGTTACCGTCTGTCTGTCCGGTAACTTTTTGCCGTTTAAGTAAATAGCTTCCTTTTTAATTTCACCCTCAGAAATATTTATTGTTAATAAATCATCATAAGCAGCGCCAACGAACAGCATCCCGTTTTTATCAACGCATATCGACAATACTGATATTTTCTTTTTGTATTTATTCAGTATATGACCGAGATTGTAAAATTTTTTCCTTTCACAATCCGTTTTATTCAATCCGTCATCAAATGTTCCAGCCCATAAAACATTGGATCTGTCATTAAACAGACAAAGTACAGAATTTCCGCTAATGCTGTCTGCATCGTCATCCTTTGAATCAAAAATCAAAATCTCATTTGATACGGGATCAAAATAAATCAGTCCCGAACTGCTTGTACCAATCCATAATTTATTATGCTTATCTTCTTCAATACTGGTAAAAGTATAGTTACCTAAATTGTGATGTGCATTTTCATTTGTTAAAGGATCCGAAAATTTATTTTGAAGGTGATTGTATTTAAGAATTCCTGTTTGTGTAACTGCCCAGAGTACATCTTGTGAATCCCTGAAAAGAGATCTTATTCTGTTGTTAATTATTAAGTTATTCTTATTGCTTACGCTGAAATTTTCAAGAATATCTTTTTTAAAATTATACTTAAATAACCCATTGTCCCAGGTTCCGATCCAAAGATTTCCATCTGCATCAAAATTAAGTTTTGTAGGATTAATCAGCAACTGATTATCAGGCAATTTCATTCTTTCAATTGAATATTTATCTCGCGATTGTGTAAATTTAAATACACCGGCGCCAAATGCCGCAATATACATCGAGCCGTTTTCATCCTCTTTAATATCAAATATCAATAGTTTGGATTGCTGAGTTTTCAATCCCACGGGAATACGATAATTAATAAAATTATTTTCATCCGGGACATATTTGAAAAACCCGCCGTTGATAGAGCCAAACCACATCTCCCCTTCCTTTGAAAAATAACTGGAATATACGAGATCGTTGAAAATGCTTTTTTTATTTTCAGGATCGTTTCTGTAAACTCTGAATTCCCTGCCGTCAAATCTGTTTAGTCCCTGCTGTGTGCAGATCCAGATAAATCCCCTATTATCTTGATTGACGGAATAGACTACATTTTGTGATAACCCGTCATTTACGGAATATTTTCTGAATTTGAAATTTTTGTTTACTGCACTCAATCAATTTGAATTACTTTTTTAAAAACAAATCTGATACTTTGTTTATTTCCAGGAATTTATTTTTTTAAATGCAACACTGTTGTGCATAAGTTCGAAATTTCTTATAAGATATCTGCTTCTGATTAATAAACTCCTGTATTTTTTTCTTGTTACCAGAGTCTTTTTGGATAAAGGATTATAAAGTAATTTTAGCAGGGCTGTCTTTTCAATCAAATAAAGATCTTGAAGTATCGTCGTAAAGCCGTTAAATAAGCGATTACTTGTATCTGTTGGTGTTAAGATTCCTGAATCAATCAGGGTATCCAAATCCGTATTTGTCAAAGTGTCACAAATATCATAACAGATAGTATCACAGATTGAATCTAAACAGTTATTACAGTTCTGCAAACAATACCTTACTTGTTCAAAATAATCTATGAATCTTCTCAGAGTATCGATGGGTGTAATTAAACCGCCGTCAAGCTCGACTTCTGAATCTCCCGAAGTATCGGGCGGTGCAGGGCTGTTGAATTGTTCTGATGAAGCAGTTGAAACAAAAAAAGCTGAAACCAGAAGTACAAGAAAAAATGATTTTAAAATTGAGATTTTCAAAGTTGTCTCCTTTATGTTTTTTTATGTTAAGATAAATTAATTTTGGGTTAACTTTTAACCCAGTAAAATTAACAATGCTCCGTTACATACAAAATAGGTGAACTTAAATTAAAGCATAGTAGAATTCACCTATACAAAACTCAATTTTAGAAAAGCAGTCAGCTTAGATTAAAATTTTTTCCAATACCAGACTGTCACTATTTGATCAATAACATTTTCCTGACTTCTGAAAAATCTCCGGATGTTAGTTTGTAAAAATATATGCCGCTCGAAAGTCCGAACAAATTCGAATTAAAATTAAGAGAATAATTCCCAGGATTATAAACTCTGCTGCTGATAAGCTCGGCAACCAGCCTGCCGGATTCATCGAATACATTCATTGAAATCTCAGAAGTTTTTGTAATGGAAAATCTGATTTTTGTTTCCGGATTAAACGGATTAGGGTAATTCTGCTGAAGCTCAAATCCGTTTACTATGGTATTCTGATTATTTACAGCCGGCATTGGGGTAATGTTAATAATGAAATTTTCGGCATAATTCCACATATCAAGCTTTGAAGTAGTATCATTGTTTGTAGAATTACCATTTGCAAAAATAGTATCATAAACGCCTGCTGTCATTGGCGCAATATATTTGAAAGTAAATTTTAGAGTATCACTTGAAAACAATTTCGGATATCTATGTGTGAGCTCATATCCTGCACCGGTAACCGGCTCCTCTCTTTTAAGCGAGGTGTCAAGCTCAGAAGTATAAAGTTGTCCAAGACTTGTAGCAATATCACAACCACCGGTAACTGCCGGACCGTTGGATACTGTCAGAGTGTAAATCACTGTATCTCCCATTATTACATATGTCGGACCTGAAATTGTAACACTTACGCTGTCATTTGGATCAAACTGATGACAAACGCAGCCAACCGGATTACGGTTTTTTTGTGTAAATCCGACTATTCCGTCTTTGAAAGCCATTATGTTTGTATAAACAGTAATCAGAAATGCGAACAGGATAATAAAACCTGTTATCTTAACAATTTTCATAAATTTTTTTTTATTATTTTTTTCAATTTACCTTTAGTAATCTTGATTTGCAATTATCTAATTAATCTATTGGAAAACATTGGTGAGCTTGTTTAATTTTTATGCTTCTTTGATGAAACTATTATGCGCTAAATTATAAGCAGCTATATTTTTTGAACATGAAATTTTTTATAAACAGACTGAGTTAGAGAATTTAAAATTCTTAAAATCCGGTTTAATAACAATAGTTTTGTTACTTTCTTTTCAAATCAATTAAAATTATAATGAACTAAAACATATACTTACTTATTGAAGAAATACTTTAAACACATAATAATAGCATTAATTGTACTTATAACTGCAGGCGTAATAATAATTCCAAAACTTATTTCTACCAAAGAGAATAAACCTCCTGCCAATACTCAAGACGGGAGAAACGCGCCGGTTCTTGCCGACGGGTTTATCGTCAATACCGTAAATGCAGAAAATTCTATCCGGACAATCGGAACGATTGTATCAAATGAGGAAGTAGAGCTGAGAAGCGAACTGTCAAAGAAAATTACCGGAATTTATTTTAAGGAAGGAAGCAATGTTTCCAAAGGACAGCTTCTATTCAAACTTGATGATTCCGAATTATCTGCCCAGCTTAACAAACTTTTGATAGAAGAAGAACTTGCCGTTAAAAATCTTGAAAGAGAATCTGCACTCATGGAGAAATCTCTTACTACACAACAGGAATATGACATTCTCGTTAATACTCTCGACAAAATCAGAGCAGACATCGAACTTGTGGAAATTCAACTTTCCAAAACTGACATTACCGCTCCTTTCTCAGGAATAATCGGATTTAAAAAAGTAAGCATCGGAAGTTATGCAACTCCATCGGTTGTATTGGCTACCATTCAGGATATAGGTAAGGTAAAACTTGATTTCACAATTCCCGAAAAATATGTTTCCGAATTCAGCAAAGGTCAGAAGATTACATTTACAATTGACGGCTCACCAGATGCATTTGAAGGTATTGTAACGGCTTATGAACCCAAAGTAGAAAATAATACCCGTTCACTTACGGTAAGAGCAGTATGCACCAATTCGGGGAGAAAGCTTCTGCCCGGAACATTTGCCAACGTTACGCTTAATCTTCATGAACTTGAAAATGCAATTTTCATTCCGTCGCAGGCTTTGATTCCAAAATTAAAAGGTCAGGATGTTTATATTCTAAAAAGCGGATTTGCCAAACTTGTAAATGTAGAAACCGGCAAAAGAACCGAAGAGAACATACAGATTACTTCAGGTCTAAATTCCGGAGATACTATTCTTACAACCAACATATTAAGACTTCGTCCCGATGCAAAAGTCATAATTCAGGAAATAAAATGATTGCGCAAAATAAATTTCTGACTTTATCTAATTAACTTAATTTTATGTCACTGTCCGCAACGTCAATAAGAAGACCGGTATTATCAACAGTAATGTCTTTGATACTTGTAATTTTCGGACTTGTGGCTTTTAAGTTATTGGAAGTAAGGGAATACCCGAGTGTTGATCCTCCGACAGTTACCGTAACCACCATTTACTTCGGCGCAAATTCTGAAATTATCGAAACACAGGTTACGGAGCCTCTTGAACAATCGCTCAACGGAATTGAGGGAATCAAATCTCTTGTTTCCGAAAGCCGCGAGCAAACAAGCAGAATTACAATTGAATTTGAGCTGAGCAGAAATCTCGAAGAAGCTGCAAACGATGTTCGAGACAGAGTTTCACGGGCGCAGAGAAATCTTCCAAGAGAAATTGAAAATCCCATTGTTCAAAAATCTGATGCAGATGCTGTCCCAATAATCTTTCTTTTTGTTCAGAGCGATTCAAAGAACATAATGGAAGTAAATGATTTTGCTGCCAATGTCATCAAAGAAAGAATTCAGACCATTGAAGGAATAAGTTCCGTTAATATTTTTGGAGAAAAAAAATATTCAATGAGGTTGTGGCTCGATCCAAAAATGCTTGCTGCGTACAAATTAACTCCGCTTGATATTCAAACTGCCCTTGATAAAGAAAATATTGAACTACCTTCGGGACGCATTGAAGGTGATAACACTGAACTTTCAATAAGAACTCTCGGAAGATTAAGCGATCCCGAAGAATTCAACAATCTGGTAATTAAGCAAGTCGGCGACAGCAAAGTATTATTAAGAGATATCGGATATGCCGCAATCGGTCCGGAAAACGAAAGAACTGCCGTAAAGAATGGCGGAGTTGACGGAATTGGCGTCTCGATTCAGGCAATACCCGGAGCAAATGTTGTAAAGATATCTGATGAGTTTAATAAAAGATTTGAACAGCTTAAAAAAGAGATTCCTCCTGAATTTAAACTCAATATCGGATTTGATTTTTCCAATTACGTTCGCTCAACAATAAAAGAAGTGGAAGAAACAGTATTTATTGCATTCGGCCTGGTTGTATTTATAATATTTTTCTTTCTGCGAGATTGGCGTTCAACTATAATTCCGGTTGCCGCAATTCCCGCTTCCATCATTTCTGCATTTTTCATTATGTATCTGCTTGATTATTCCATAAATGTATTAACACTTGTCGGCATCATTCTTGCTATCGGTCTTGTTGTCGATGATGCGATAGTAGTGCTTGAAAACGTTTATACAAAAATCGAAGCTGGTATGACGCCAAAAGAAGCAGCCATAAATGGATCAGCGGAAATTTATTTTGCCGTAATTTCTACTACACTGACTTTAGCTGCTGTTTTTCTTCCTATTCTTTTCCTTGAAGGTCTTACCGGAAAGCTTTTCAAAGAATTTGGAGTAGTTGTAGCATCTACCGTACTCGTATCGGCTTTTGTCGCGTTGTCGCTCACTCCAATGCTCTGCTCGAAGTTTTTAAAAAAACACGATCAGTCAAATAAATTTTATTATTTGACCGAGCCCTTTTTTGGCTTTCTTACAAAAAGCTACTCATCTCTCTTGGAATCTTTTATGAAAATCAGATGGATAGCTTTTGTGCTGATTCTTGCAACAGTTGCAGCAATATATTTTTCGGGAAAATCTCTTCAAAAAGAATTAGCTCCTCTCGAAGACAGATCAAATTTGAGAATTCAGGCTTTGGGACCTGAAGGTTCCAGTTATGAGTACACCGAAAAATATATGAACGAACTAACTAAATATATTACAGACTCTATTCCCGAAGTTCAAGATCCGATTACAATTATTGCTCCGAGTTTTCAGGGTCCGGGGAATGTGAATGTTGGAATAATCAGTATGTACCTGTCACCGCCGGAACAAAGAATGAGAACTCAGCAGCAAATTTATACACAAATTGCAAGAGACCTGACAAGCTTTACCGGTATCAGGGGCTTTCCTACTCAGCCTCCAACAATTGGTTCAAGATTTGGAAGACTGCCGGTACAGTATGTCATTCAAGCGCCTAATTATGAAAAACTTCTCGAATATCTTCCGAAAGTTCTGGAAGAAGCAAAGAAAAGTCCCAAACTTCAGTTTGTAGATGCAGATTTAAAAGTAAACAAACCTGAGCTTGTATTAAGCATAGAGAGGGAAAAAGCATCCGCGCTCGGCGTTTCTGCAAGCGACATTGCAAGGACTCTGCAGATAGCTCTCGGTGGACAGAGGTTAAGTTATTTCATAAAAAACGGTAAGCAGTATCAAGTCATTGCTCAGGTAGGCAGAGAATACAGAGATGATCCTTATGATTTGAAATATTTATTTGTTAGAAATAATAAAGGTGAACTTGTCCAACTTGACAACCTTGTTTCGTTAAAGGAAAGCACGAGCCCTGCTTCAAGGTTAAGATATAACAGATATGTATCGGCTACTATTTCTGCCGGACTTGCTCCGGGTGTTGCTCTCGGCGAGGCATTAACCGAAATGGATAATATTTCATCAAGAGTACTTGATGCTACATTCAGCACAGCTCTTGCCGGAGAATCAAAAGACTTTGCGGAAAGTTCTTCCACATTATTGTTTACTTTTATTTTTGCACTCGTAATAATTTTTCTCGTACTTGCAGCACAGTTTGAAAGCTTTATCGATCCTTTTATAATTTTATTGACCGTTCCTCTTGCGATAACGGGCGCAGTTATCACGCTTTGGATTTTCGGACAAACTCTGAATATTTTTTCACAGATTGGCATCATCATGCTTATCGGACTTGTGACCAAAAATGCAATTCTTATCGTTGAATTTGCAAATCAGAGAAAAGAATCGGGATTGAATGTGCTTGATGCAGTAAAAGGCGCTGCTGTTGCAAGGTTTAGACCAATAATTATGACGAGTCTGACTACAATTCTCGGAATACTTCCGATAGCCCTCGGCGCAGGTGCAGGAAGCAGAACTTCATTAGGTATCGCAGTTGTAGGAGGTTTACTTTTCTCTACATTTCTCACATTGTTCATTGTTCCGGCAATTTACTCATATTTCTCCAGAGAAATATCAGCACAGCACTCAGAAGACATTATTATTTCCGAAGAAAACCTTGCAGGTTTAAGAGATTGATTTAGCTTTGATTATTTTACTTTAATCAAAACATCTTCTCGATTAGGAAATACAAGATTTCTGCTTTGATATAATTGAGATTCCTCTATATTAATAATTAAGTTTATTTTAAAATGAATAGCAAAAATAAAAACCTTTGAATAATTTGCTGAAATTTTTTTAAATACATGAACTGGCATTTACTTTCAGTTGACAAAGTTATAGAATTAACTGATTCAAGCATTAACGGATTAAGTTCGACCAAAGCAGAAATACGGCTTTCAGAAAATGGTCCAAACGAACTTCAGGAAAAAAAGAAAAAGCCCGTCTGGGTTTTATTCCTTAATCAGTTTAAAGATTTTATGATCTTTGTTCTAATCCTTGCTGCAGTAATATCTGGATTAGTAGGCGATCTGACCGATACTATTATAATTTTAATTATTGTCATTCTTAATGCTATCATCGGATTTGTTCAAGAATACAAAGCCGGGAAAGCTATGGATGCTCTGAAAAAAATGGTTTCTTTTAACACCATAGTTTATAGAAACGGGATACCCGTAACTGTTCCATCATCCGAGCTGGTTGTTGGCGATGTAGTAATGCTCGAGTCCGGTAATGCCGTCCCTTCAGACTTAAGACTTACCGAAATAAATAATCTGAAGATTGATGAGTCTGCTCTGACGGGTGAGTCGGTTTCCGTAGATAAATCTGTCAGCGTTTTAGAAGATGAGCATATTCCACTTGGCGACAGATTTAATTTGGCTTTTAAAGGTACGATGGTAACAAAGGGAAAAGGCAAAGGCATTGTAGTGGCAACGGGTATGGATACTGAAATCGGGAAAATAGCCAGACTGCTTCAGTCTGAAGAAAACATGACTCCCCTTCAGAAAAGAATGAATGACTTCGGGAAAAAACTTTCTTATATCATTATATGCATTTGTATTATTTTATTTGTTGTCGGAATTTTAAGAAATGAAGACCCGGTAACAATGCTGCTTGTATCCATCAGTCTTGCCGTTGCGGCAATCCCCGAAGCGCTTCCTGCGCTCATCACTATTTCTCTTGCTCTCGGCGCAAAAAGACTTGTCAAGCAAAATGCTCTTATCAGAAAACTTCATGCTGTTGAAACGTTGGGTTCAGTTTCTTTTATTTGTTCGGATAAGACAGGCACACTTACCGTAAATAAAATGAAAGTTATGGAAGTTTTTGAATCTGAAAATTCAAAGTCGGGCGGTATCTCGATGTTTAATTTATGTCTTGCTTTGAATAATGATGTTATAAGAAATCCTGATAACACTCTCACGGGAGATCCGACTGAGACTGCAATAGTAGATTATTTCAGAGAATTCAAAAGCAATGATGAGTATGAAGAAATTATTGCAAAGTTTCCCAAAATAGCTGAACTCCCATTTGACTCTGAAAGAAAATGTATGTCAACTATTCACGATTTTAACGGAAAGTACATTATGTTTTCCAAAGGCGCAGCTGAAACGATAATGAAGAATTTTGCATCGGCTGATGAAAACGGTGTGATTTTAAAATATCAGGACATGTGGGCTGAAAAAGGACTGAGGGTGCTATTGTTTTCATATAAGTATCTCGATAAACTCCCGGAAGAAATTGATTATAAATCTCTCGAAAAAGATCTAATGTTCGCCGGAATGGCAGGGCTGATTGATCCTCCGAGACTTGAAGTGCAGCCTGCAATAGAAGAATGCCGGACAGCCGGTATTAAAACCGTGATGATAACCGGTGATCATCCCGCAACAGCTTTTTCAATTGCAAAGCAGATTGGTATTCCCGATGAAAGTGACTTAGTCGTTACCGGAGCCGAACTTAATAACATGTCAGAAAAAGAATATCAGGAAAAAGTTTTGAGAATTTCCGTTTATGCAAGAGTGAATCCCGAGCAAAAGCTGAATATAGTTAAAGCGCTCCAGTCTAAAGATCACTTCGTCTCGATGACCGGCGACGGAGTAAACGATGCCCCGTCACTCAAAGCTGCAAACATAGGCGTGGCAATGGGAATCAACGGAACCGACGTGAGCAAGGAAGCATCAGACATGATACTGCTCGATGACAACTTTTCTACAATTGTCAAAGCCGTTAAAGAAGGCAGAAGGATTTATGATAACATTAGAAGATTTGTAAAATACATAATGACATGCAACAGCGCTGAGATCTGGACAATTTTCCTTGCTCCGCTTATAGGACTTCCGATGCCGTTGCTGCCAATTCATCTTTTATGGATTAATCTCGTTACAGACGGACTGCCGGGTCTTGCTCTTGCAGGCGAAAAACCCGAAGATGATATTATGAGACAGCCTCCAAGAAAATCGGATGAAAGCATTTTTGCCGGCGGAATCGGTTATCATATTTTCTGGGTTGGATTGCTTATGGCTGGATTGACATTAGGTACTCAGGCATGGGCAATTTCCGGTAACAAAGAATATTGGCAGACTATGGTGTTTTTAATTTTATCTTTATCTCAGCTTGGACATGTGATGGCAATTAGAAGCGACAGAACTTTTTTATATAAACAAGGTTTGTTTTCCAATTTGCCGCTGCTTTATACAGTGGTTTTTACTTACTTGCTTCAGATAGCAATAATTTATATTCCTTTTGCAAACGAAATTTTTAAAACAAAACCTCTTGAAATCCCGGATCTTCTCATTTGTATTTTTATTTCAACTGTTGTTTTTCATGCAGTGGAATTTGAAAAATGGATCAAACGAAAATTCATTTATAAAAAAAGTTAAACTTTATTTTTTTATCGGGTAATTCTTAAAGATAAATTTTTGAATTTATTCATTAATATAATAATATTAACTTTCTGAAACGAAAGATTTCATTAACATACATTTGCGATTAATGTTTAAAACCGACCCAGTGTTTAATTAAACAGATATTCTCAATTTAATCATGGAGAAAAGAGTATGTTTAAGAAAATTCCTTTCAGCATTTTATTTTTTCTAATTGCTTTTAATGAAATTGCAATATCGCAATGGATAGAGCAAAACTCCGGCGTCGCTTCGGGCATTCTTTCAATATCTTTTTCTGACGCCAATACCGGCTTTGCCGGCACAGGTGCAGGACAGCTTTTGAAAACTACTAACGGAGGAGACAGCTGGAAAGCCTTTCCTTCAGGTGCAGCATTAAATTTTAATTACATAAAATTTTTCGGCAGAGATACTTGTCTTACTGCAAATAATCTGAATGACTCACTCTACTTCACTACAAATGGAGGCACAACATGGTATTTAAGGGATATCAACACTTCGTATTTTTCATATAACAGATGCTTGGATTTTATTAACTACAATACGGGATTTTATTATTCCGGCGGATATTTATACAAAACTATAAACAACGGACAAAACTGGAATCAATACTCTGTTTCACTTTCTGTGAGAAATATTGATTTCGTAAATGAAAATACAGGTTGGGCGTGTGGAAGATATTCAATTCCTTTTCCACCGGGAGTCGGTACACATTTTTCAGAAATAAGAAGGACTACTAACGGCGGTCAAAACTGGACTATACAAATTTCCATTCAGGAATTGAGTTACTCTATAAGTAAAGTATTTTTCCTCAATTATTATCACGGGTATTACAATGATTTTTCGTCTGTTTCAATTGCAAGAACTCAAAACGGAGGTTCATCCTATTCAGGATTATCTGGATTCGGCTCTTACACAAGTTATCACAGCCTTTGTTTTCCTGCTCCAGTAACAGGATACTTTCTCGGAGGCAAGCTGATGAAATCAACTAACGCTGGCGTAACCTGGTCGCAGCTATCTACGCCTCATTCAGCAAATTCTTATTTATGCATAGAATTTATAAATGAATTAACGGGATGGCTCGGAGGTGTAAACGGTATAATTCTAAAAACAACAAGCGGAGGAACAACTTCCTTAAATCAGATTGGTACTGAAATTCCGCATAAGTATGAACTTTATCAAAATTATCCGAATCCGTTTAACTCTTCTACCGTGATAAGATTCAGTATCCCTGCTTATTCCGAAGTTAAATTAAGTATTGCCGACATTTCAGGAAAAGAATTAGCTCATCTTGCAAAAGGTTATATGAGCGCCGGAACTTACGAAGTGGATTTCAATTCTGGAGAATTTTGTTCCGGTGTATATTTCTGCCGGCTTGAGTCAATTAATTTCAAATCAGTAAAAAAAATGCTGCTGTTGAAATAAAATTTGTTTTATGTAAGTTTAAATGTTAGTAGTATTTAATCATTGAGTAAAACAATTTTTTACATTTACGCTTGTGCCAAATGAATAAATGCGGCATTAATAATTATTAAATTTTTATTCGGTAAAAATATGCGTAAATGATTTTCAATAATCCCTTAATTTTGAATTTACTGTTAAAAAGAATAAACTTTTTGAAATACGAATTATATTGATTAAGAAAAATTGATTAGTATAAAGTAAGTTCATAATTCAATATCAATACAAAGTTAGTAAGTACAATTCAGAATAATTTCCATTCAGATTGCTGTAATAAATTCAGTTCCCAAGTCTGCTTAAGAATGCAGTGACTATTTTGAAAATGATTTTATTGAGCTTCAAATTAAAACTTCGATAAAAAAACTTTTTTTGTTAATGATTTATGTTGAAAAATAAATGCAGATATTATTAATAAACTTAGATAAAAATTAAATTACAACACAGCAAACATCTTCGATTTATGTATTTTATTAATAAAATCGAACATTTTTGAATCCTGTGGTAAACTTAAATTCATTGAAATTAAGGCGCTGTATAATTAAATTTGCAACTTATTTTATCTAATGTATAAAAATCTGCCGGAAAATATCATTTTACCTGCTCTTGAGAAGGAAATTCTCAAATTCTGGGAAAAAAACAAGGCTTATGAAAAAAGCATATCCACAAAAAGCGGTGATAAATCATTCACATTTTATGAAGGACCACCGACAGCAAATGGACATCCCGGAATTCATCATGTAATATCAAGAGCAGTAAAAGACATTATTTGCAGATATAAATCCATGCAAGGATACCGTGTTTACAGAAAAGCAGGATGGGATACGCAAGGTCTTCCGGTTGAAGTGGAAGTCGAAAAACAGCTGGGAGTAAAATCCAAAGCAGACATTGAAAAATACGGTCCGATTGAATTCAATAAAAAATGCAGGGAATCCATATTTAAATATCTCAAAGAGTGGGAAATATTTACCGAAAGAATGGGATACTGGATCGATCTAAATGATGCTTACGTAACTTTTCACAACGATTACATTGAATCTGTCTGGTGGGCGCTTAAATCATTTTTCGATAAAGGATTAATGGTGAAAGGGTTTAAGATACTTCCATTTTGTCCTTTATGTGAATCTCCGCTTTCTTCACATGAGGTTGCGCAGGGGTATCAGGATTTAAAAGACCCATCTGTATATGTAAAATTTAAAATAACTTCTGGAAAATTTAAGAATGATGATTTTCTCGTATGGACTACAACTCCATGGACGCTTATATCAAATGCAGCGCTTGCAGTAAACCCTGAATTTGATTATGTAAGAATTGAAACTTCAAAAGGCGAAAATCTAATTCTTGCAAAGGAAAGATTGTCCGTAATTGCCGAAGAATATAAAATCACTGACGAAGTTAAAGGCAGGGAGTTTGAATTTACTGAGTATGAACAGCTCTTTGATTATCTTAAAGATGACAGGAAAGCTTTTTTTGTTACGTTGGGTGATTATGTAACAATAGAAGACGGAACAGGTATAGTTCACATTGCTCCCGCATTCGGTGCAGACGACTATCAGATCGGTTTAAAATACAATCTTCCCGTATTTAAAGCCGTTATGAAAAACGGAAAATTCACTGACGAAGTCGCTGCATTTAAAGGAAAAAATTTCAAAGAAGCCGATCCAGAAATTGTATTAGATTTAAAAGCAAAAGGCAGACTTTACAGAAAAGAAATGTTTGTTCATTCATATCCGCATTGCTGGAGACACAAAGTACCTTTGATGTATTATGCAACCGATTCCTGGTTTATAAAAACCACGAGTTACAAAGATAAAATGATAAAAATAAATGACACGATAAACTGGCATCCGGATTCATTTGGTTCGGCAAGATTCGGAAAGTGGCTTGAAGAAAATATTGACTGGGCTGTATCGAGGAACAGATTCTGGGGAACGCCGCTTCCGATCTGGTATTATACTGATGAATCTGGAAACGAGCATTACGAATGTATTGGAAGCTTGCAGGAACTCATTGACAGAGCCGTAAATTTTAAAGAAGTTTATAATAAAGTAAATACAGATGCAGAGTTTCCCGTTTATGACAAGCATCTCGATCTGCACAAACCATACATTGACGAAATAATAATCAGAACGTCTGACGGAAAACATCAGATGAAAAGAGTTATTGAGGTACTTGACTGCTGGTTTGACAGCGGCTCGATGCCTTTTGCACAGCATCATTATCCTTTTGAAAATAAAGAGCTTTTCATGCAGAACTATCCCGCCGATTTTATTGCCGAAGGACAGGATCAGACGAGAGGATGGTTTTATACATTGCATGCCATTAATACATTTTTATTTGACAAGCCGGCTTACAAGAACCTCATTGTAAACGGAATGATTCTCGATAAGAACGGCAAGAAAATGAGTAAGTCTATCGGCAATGTAATAAATCCATTTGAAATGATGGAGAGTTACGGGGCAGATGTGTTGAGATGGTATCTTGTTTCATCTTCTCCCATTGGAAATTCAAAATTATTCAATGAAGATGATCTAGTGGATATACAGAACAAGCTCTTTGACACACTTATAAACACAACTAGGTTTTATGTCATTTACTCAAACATGACTGGATTTGATAACGATGAATATGAAGCTATCAATGGAAATGACAGGGAAATGATTGACAAGTGGATATTATCAAAGATAAATTCCGTCAAGAAAAATTATTTTGAACTGCTGGATGAATACGAGATTACTAAAGCTTCACGATTGTTATATGATTTTACCATTGATGAATTATCAAACTGGTATGTAAGAAGAAACAGAAAACGGTTCAGAAATCCTAAAGATGAGAAAGACAAATTATCCGGTTATCAGACTTTGTATGAAGTTCTCATCGAACTTTTAAAGCTGATTGCTCCTATTTCGCCGTTTATTACAGAGTTTCTTTTTGGCATTCTTAATAAAAAAAATGATTCCATACATCTGACTGAATTTACAGATATAGATAATTCTATAATTAATGATCAACTTGAAGCCGAGATGCAGACTGCACAGGATCTTGTTTATCTTATCAGATCGTTGAGAGTAAAAAATAATCTTAAAGTACGGCAGCCGCTGAGGCAGGTTTTAGTTCCCGTATTAAATCAGGATGACAGACAGAAAATACTAAACATTAAAGATATTGTTCTTGAAGAAGTAAACGTAAAAGAGCTAAATTTCATTGATGAGAATTCCAATATTATCGTAAAGAGAGCAAAACCGAATTTCAAATCAATAGGACCGAAATTCGGAAAAGATGTCAGCAAAGTAAAGGATGCAATTTTAAATCTGAACAAAAAAGAAATAGCCGTGCTGGAAACCACCGGTAAAATCAGCGCCGGAGGATTTGAGATCAGTGCAGATGATATTGAGGTATTTACAGAAAACATCGAGGGCTGGCTGGTAGAATCTTATAAAAGCCTGACGGTAGCTTTGGACACCAAGCTGGATGATACATTGATTGAAGAAGGCATTGTCCGGGAGTTTATCAATCGCATTCAGAATTTCAGAAGATCGAATGAATACGATGTAAGAGATAAAGTAAATATCTATGTTAAATCCTCCGAAAAACTTTATTCAATCATTGATAAGTACAAGGATGTTATCAGCAATGAGACATTAAGCGAGAAGATCGAATATTCAAACGGCAGAGATTTTGATTTTTACAATACAGAGCTAAACGGGGAAGAGTGTAAAATATTCCTTCAGAAAATTTAAAAAATACATTAACATTAAAACAAGGAGCTAAAATTGGTAAAGAAAAAACCAAAGCTTTCAAAAAAAACCGGCAAGAAAGCAGCCGTAAAAAAATCCGTTAAAAAGTCTTCAAAGAAAGCAACTTTAAAGAAGGGAAAAACAACTTCTGCAAAGAAAGTTGTCAAACAAGCGGGAAAGATAAAACCGGTTGTTAAGAAAAAAGTAGTGATTAAGAAGAAAACTGTTGCTGTTAAAAAAGTGGAATCTTCTGTAATTAAGAAAACTTCTCCTGAAAAGATTTCGGTTTTAAATAAAGATAAAGGAAAGATTATTACTGTCAAAAAACCTGTATCCCCAAAAATCGTTGATAAAAAATCCTTGGATACAGCAACATCAATTCAAAAAATAAAAGAACAGATTTTAAGAGCTCAAACATTACTGGCTGACTCTATGAATTCACAGCAGATTAAAAAGCAAAAAAAATATAAACCTAACAAGAAAATAAAATATTCAACATCCGAGCTTAAGCATTTCAGGAATATTATCGAAAATGAAAGAAGAGCAATATTAGAAAGCGCTAAAGCAAATATGGAAGCTCTTGTTGACAATGAATCAGGCGAATACAAAGGCGATAATCTGACTTATTCAACGCACATGGCGGAGCAAGGAACCGATGAAATGGAAAGAGAAAAAAATTATATGTTTGTCCAGCGGGACGAAAAATATCTCGGTTATCTTCAGGAAGCATTGATGAGAATCGATCAGGGCACATACGGAATCTGTATTGACTGCAAGGATGAACCTAAGAACTACTGCAAAACATGTCCTCTAATTCAGAAGGAAAGGCTGGAACTTGTTCCAATCACTCAGCATTGCATAGAGTGTAAAAACCTGAGAGGATAATCCCGAATTGAAAGTATTAATTATAACATTTTTTGTTGTAATAGCTGATCAGATATCAAAACTTTATGTAAAAGGAATAAAGATACCCTTTTTGGGAATTGATACGCCAGGCATGCCTTATCAGTCTTCGAAAAATGTAATCGGAGATTTTTTTAAGATTACATTCATTGAAAATCCGGGGATGGCATTCGGACTTCAGCTTGGAGGTAAGTTGTTTCTTTCCATCTTCACTATTCTCGCAACAATACTTCTTGTTTTTTTTCTTTATAAAAACAGGAAAGAGCCTTTGATACTCAGGCTTGCGCTTGCTTTTATTCTCGGAGGCGCAATAGGTAATCTGATTGACAGGGTTTTTTACGGAGTAATATATGATTATGCTCCGTTTTTTTACGGACGGGTAGTGGATTTTCTGCATTTTGATTTTCCAAATTTTGTAGTATTCGGAAAAACATTTTATTCATGGCCTATATTTAATATTGCAGACGTATTTGTTACTGTAGGATTTTTAATAATACTTTTCGGATACAAAAAAATATTCAGGCATGAGGAGCATAAAGAAAACTTACCGGCAGTTGAAGGTATTCCCGGGAACATTGAAGGTTATGAAAAAGGAATGACTGAAGAAGGAAGTGAAATGCCTAATGAAATTTTAAATGATACATCAGATGATCTGATAGTCGAAAATTTTGAAGAAAAAGAAATCCCGCCGCAAGCTACGACGGGATTTGATAATATTAATGAAAATTCAGATGTGTCCAAAAATCATATAACTGATATTTCTACATCCGAAGATAAAAAAATACCCGATGTTAATTAACTACCTTATCTTCCCTCAGAATCAAGAGCTTCTTTTCTCTTAAGCAAAGTATCCTTATCTTCAACATGCTTTGGATCAGGAATACAGCAATCTACTGGACAAACAGAAGCACACTGTGGTTCATCATGAAATCCGACACATTCCGTACATTTATCCGGAACAATATAAAAAAATTCACTTGAAAAAAATCCTTCAGCCCCTGAGGGAGCTGCATCGCCTTCACCATAAGTTTTTCCGCTAAGAGTCCAGTTTACCCCTCCTTCGTAAATAGCAGTATTCGGACATTCGGGCTCGCATGCACCGCAATTAATACATTCGGTGGTAATCATAATTGCCATAACAGAATATTCTCCTTGTATATTATTTATTAATATGCTTAATGCAAATTACTCAATATAAATTTTTTATTCAATTTGAAATTTTTAACCAAAATAAAAAAACCGGAATCTTGGCAATTCCGGTTTTAAAAAATTATTAAGTTAAATTTATTTCGCGAGAACCATTTTTTTTGTATCAGAAAACTGATTGACTCCGTCAGAAGTAATCAGTCTGTAAAAGTAAGTTCCGCTGGAGAGTCCGCCTGAAACAGATGAACCGTTAAAATCAACAGTATAATACCCTGCAGTTTTAAATTCATCTAAAAGAGTCATGATTTCTTTCCCGGAAATATCAAACAATTTAAGTGTAATGTGACCGCTTTCAGGTAATTCAAAATTAATCTTTGTCGAAGGATTAAAAGGATTAGGATAATTTTGTGACAATGAATACTTTGAAGGTGAGCCTACTTCGACTTCAGTACCAAGATCGTAATAACGATACTCTCCATTAAAGTCAACTTGCTTTAGCCGGTAATTATAATTGCCCGACTGCAGATTTCTGTCAGTGAAAGAATAGTTGTTCACAGTACCTGTTGTTCCGTTACCTGAAACAAATCCCAGATTGCTCCATTCGAAATTACCGGACTTTCTCTCAACGTAAAAACCCGAATTATTTAATTCATTTGAAGTACTCCAGTTAAGATTAACATTATTCCTGATAATCAAATGGCTGAAGTTAGTAAGTTCGACAGGAAGTACTCCGCCAATACCCGAACTATCAATAGAATGTGTCGGAGGAGTTGTAATGTTGATCTCATCTCCGTCAAGATTATATGCATAAACTACGGTTCTCGGAGGATTAAGCGAACCGGGATTATTCCATTGCAATGCAAGATGTTCGAGTGCAAAGACCGGAGCCGTGGTTGCAAGTTTCATTCTGCAGACTCTTGTTCCGGGAAATACATTTGAAATTATTGCTCCGTTTCCAGAGCCAGGGAAAGAATTAATTGTCATGTTCAGTCTGTCACCTACGATTGAAGGACCGAACGGCTGTAAAGCAGCAGGAAGATCAGAAACTCCCGATACGAAAGTATAAAGCAAAGTTCCTCCATTTGCAATCAGCGGGTTGAAATAAAAATTGTATCGTCCGGCGGCATATTCTAAAGTCGTTGCTCCGGTACGCAAAATGTAAATGTCAAATTCGATTTCATTATCTGTGGGACTGTTCATGGTCATATTCCTTACCATTAAGTCGTAGGTCGGAGTTTGTGATAATGAAAATCCTGTAAAGATGAACAAAAAGAGAAACAACACCAAAAAAACAGTAGATTTTTTCATATTAAGTTAATTTAATTTAAAAAAAAGTTTTTTGAAGTTATTTGGGGATTAAATTTATACTTTTTAAAATACTTAAGCAATAATAATCTTTAAGTATTACAGTTTTTGTATATCGATTTAAATGTTGCCGGTAAGATTACTTTTGGTTTTTCTTTTGGAAAATAAAAATAGTATTTTTTACAACTTATTTTAATTTTAATAAAAAAATGTTTGATTTTATAAAAAAGATTTTTCCGTCAAAGCATGAGAAGGATATAAACTCTATTTTACCTATTGTAGATGAAATTAATTCATTTTATGAAGAATACGAAAGTTTGTCCGATGAACAGATAAAAGCTAAAACGATTGAATTCAAAGATAGAATTAATTCAGAAACCGGTGAGACAAGGGCTAAAATAAACGAGCTACAGGAAAAGCTTAAGACAGATATCGAGCATAACGAACGTCTCGAAATTTATGACGAAATAGACAATCTAGAAAAAGAAAATTATGAAATTACCACTGCAGCGCTGAATGATATTCTTCCCGAAGCATTTGCTGTTGTCAAACAAACGTGTAAGCGACTTTGCGGCAAAGAATGGGAAGCTGCCGGCAATAAGATAAGATGGAACATGATTCCCTATGATGTACAACTTATCGGCGGTATTGTACTTCATCAAGGTAAAATATCCGAAATGGCTACAGGCGAAGGAAAAACTCTTGTAGCATCTCTCCCTCTTTATCTGAATTCCCTGGCAGGAAGAGGAGTACATCTGATTACGGTAAACGACTATCTTGCAAAAAGAGACAGCGAATGGATGGGAGAGATATATAAGTTTTTAGGTTTGTCAGTAGGCGTGATACTTAATGACATGGATTCTGTTAAGAGAAGAGCAATGTATAACTGTGATATTACATACGGAACCAACAATGAATTCGGTTTTGATTATTTGCGGGATAATATGGTCGTAGATAAAAGCTTTATCGTTCAGAGAGAGCATTTTTATGCAATCGTTGACGAAGTCGATTCAGTGCTTATAGATGAAGCAAGAACGCCGCTTATTATTTCAGGACCGGTTGAAGCCCCGACTCATAAGTTTGATGAAATGAACACGAGAATAAAAAGACTTGTCGATGCTCAGAGAAATCTGGTTAATAAGCTTACCGGAGAAGCAGAAAGTATTTTAGCAAAAGAAAATATTTCTGCCGAAGAAGAATCACAAGCTGGTCTCGCATTGCTGAGGTCCCACCATGCCTTGCCAAAGCACAAGAAACTTCAAAAGTTGTTAAGCGAACCATCCAATAAAAAACTTCTTCTTGCAACAGAAGCAGAATATATGCGCGATAATTCGAAAAGGATGTATATTGTTGATGATGAACTTTATTTTGTCATCGAGGAAAAGTCACATGTAACCGACCTGACTGAAAAAGGTAGAGAGTACATAGCTCCGAGTTCGTCCGAAAAGGATTTTTTTACTTTGCCTGATCTTGGAACGGAATTTGCAAAGATAGAGAATGATACTGAATTATCGGTCGAAGAAAAGGAAATAAAAAAAGACGAGATAACAAAAATTTATTCTGAAAGAAGCGATAGACTTCATACTGTTCAGCAGCTGCTTAAAGCTTACGCTCTTTATGAAAAAGATGTCGAGTATGTCATTCAGGATGGAAAGATTATGATAGTGGATGAGTTTACGGGAAGAATTCTCTCCGGCAGAAGATACTCGGAAGGTCTGCATCAGGCAATTGAAGCTAAGGAAGGTGTCCGTGTTGAAAAAGACACGCAGACTCTTGCTACAATCACACTGCAGAATTATTTCAGACTTTATAAGAAGCTTGCCGGTATGACGGGAACTGCCGAAACCGAAGCTCCGGAATTTCTTGATATATACAAACTTGACGTTACTGTCATTCCGACAAATAGAGAGTGCATCAGAAATGACATGAATGATTTCATATACAAGACAAAAAGAGAAAAATACAATGCAGTGATAGATGAAATTGTGGAAATGAAAAATAAGAGAAGACCGGTACTTGTAGGAACTACAAGCGTCGAAGTTTCAGAAACCATTTCCAGATTATTAAAACGAAAAGGCGTTCATCACGAAGTATTAAATGCAAAACAGCATGCACGAGAAGCGCACATTGTTGAAAATGCAGGATTGCCCGGCGCAGTTACCATTGCCACAAACATGGCAGGAAGAGGGACTGATATCAAACTTGGTCCAGGAGTAGCTGAAGCAGGAGGACTTCACATTATGGGAACGGAAAGACATGAATCCAGAAGAATCGACAGACAGCTAAGAGGTAGAGCAGGAAGACAGGGTGATCCAGGCTCATCAAAGTTTTTTCTCTCACTCGAAGACGACCTGATGAGACTTTTCGGAAGCGAAAGAATTGCAAATATCATGCAGCGTCTCGGCATTGAAGAAGGCGAAGCAATCGAACACAAGTTGATTACCAATTCCGTCGAACGCGCACAGAAAAAAGTAGAAGAAAATAATTTCGCTATAAGAAAGAGACTCCTTGAATATGACAATGTCATGAATCAGCAGCGAGAAGTGATTTATACAAAGAGAAGATCTGCCCTTATGGGTGAAAGACTCAAAGACGACATTTTTGAGATGGTTGAAAAGTCAATCGATAACATTGTTAAGAAGCATTTTGAAGAGGGAAATCTTGAAGGTCTTGTGAGTGAAGTGCAGAGAACTTTTCTTGTAAGATTAAATTTATCGCCCGAAGAGTTTCAAAAGTTAGGTGAAACGGGTCTCAAAGATCTAATTCTCAAAGAAGCTAAAGCATTTTATGACAGAAAAGAAGAACGTTACGGACCGGATTTAATGGGACAGATCGAGAGATTTGCAATGCTGAGTATTATTGATGATAAGTGGAAAGAGCATCTCAGGGAAATGGATGACCTTAAGGAAGGAATTAGCTTCAGAGCATACGCACAAAAAGATCCTCTGCTTGAGTATAAGAGCGACGGGTTCAAATTGTTTGTCGATATGCTTGACAGTCTGGCAGCAAACGTAATTAATTTCATATTCAAATTTACTTCAAGGACTGAAGGCGACAATGTAAGCATTTCTGCTCCAAAGCAAACGAGCCAGGCGGGAATGCAAGCTTATCACGAATCTTCCGAAGGTATGGGATATATTCACTCCGGCGACGAAGCGCCCGGAACTGATCCAAATGCAAAAAAATCTCCTGTGAAGGTCGGACAAAAAATCGGAAGAAATGATCCATGCTTCTGCGGCAGCGGAAAGAAATATAAAAACTGTCACGGCAGTACCAGCAAGGAAATCATTAAATAATTTTGTTTTGAAAGATAAAACTTTTTCAGCCGGCTTACTCGAGAAAATAAACGTTGTCGCTCCCGAGCTGTTACAAAATTATGATGATGTCAAAGTAATCCTTGAACTGTGCGGATATGAAAATTCCCCGGTGAGTTTTAACGAGCTCATGTTTAACGCAAAATATATCAAAGGATTAAGAACCGTACTTTCAAAATTTCCGATTAATGAAGATGAATATATGCAGAAGATGTTTAAAGAATTTACTTCAAACCTCGAAAAGTTCTCCCTTCAACTAAAATCCCTGCTTGCCGATTCCGGCGATGCAGTTACTTTATTCAATAAAAAATATTTTGAGTTGGAGCATGATTGCATGGCAAACCTCATGAGCCTGATAAATGATTTATCTCTCTGCAAAGAATATTTTAATCGCACCGGCGAAGAGTAAAGTTATACTTCATCCCATTCTATAACTTTTATTTCTTCCGGCGGTATGATTATTGGTTTTTTCGTATTCTCGTGAAAATAGGAAATTTCTCTTACATGATTCTTTTTTAATCTATCCTGCAGTTCAAGGTTTTTTCTGATTTTTTCTTCAAACTCTTTCAGCCTGTCATCTATAGACTTTACCCTCTCAATTTTCTTTAGCATATCCTCCCTGTATCTCTTCAGAAAATATCCTATTGTCTCCACTCTTATTTTTATCGAGCCAGCCGGCTTGTTTTCATCAATATCTTTAAATGAAAAATACGGAGTTCCTGAATTTTCAATAATCTCCTGTATTACGGTATATATCGGAGCATCATGACCGCACTTAAATGAAGATAGCTCCAGAGCAACAAGATTCGGATGACGCGCTGTATATTTCGCCGCCCATATCTTTCTCGATGTATTTTCGGAATATGAATTTTTCCAAACATCGCCGATGTCAAACGGAGATTTTATAATTCCCGCTCTTACTTCATCACCAAACAATCTATCAAGCAAGTCTTTGTCTGTAGGCAGAGCATCCTGATAGAAAACCGGATAGCCGAGCTTCTGAAACTCTTCGAGTATTTCATGATTTATGCCTGGATCATTGTGATATGGTCTTGCAAGAACTACTATTCCAATCTTATTTTCTTTTTCAAGCCTGTCAAGTATCTGCCGAGATTCTGATTTTAATTCATTGACAAAGTTATTGTATGCTTTGTAACCTTCCTTAACTGCATTTCTGTTTTCGGCTTCGCTTAATCCTAATCTGTCTTTAAAAAAATCGTATAACTGCCTTGATGTCAGCTGCTCATTAAAAAGCTGTATGTAAGGACAAAGATACTCAACTCCGAAATCCTTAAACAAATCCCCTTCCTTTGTAAAAGCAGCTTTTACAGCTTCAATCGTTGCAGTAATTGTCGGACATGCATTATGCGCCTGTGCAAACTCAAGTTCAGAAGGCATGTTATCCACAATCGGAGAAAAAATAAAATCAAGTTTCTTCTTCTTGTGCTGTGCGTAAAGAAGATTGTGTATGTGAGGAATTGCAACTTTCGATGGAAAACAAGGATCGATGCTGCCGCGTTTTGCTCCTGCTTTGTACATCTCTTCGGAAGTATATTCGGAATAAACAAAATTTCCGGGCATTACTCCGAGCGCTTCAAAATAAGCAGTAAAAAAAGGAGTATGCTGATACATGTTTAATACTCTCGGAATTCCTATAATCAGCTTTTTCCTTTTTTCCATCAATTCTTTTCTTTTTAAGAAATCCTCTTTCAGTTTTTTCCTTACAAATAAACCTTTAGGTTCTGTCGGTACATCTGCTTTGATCTCCGGATTAAAATTTTTCCATGCATCCTTTGCGGCTTTGTCCACTATGTTTGGATTTTCTTTTTTAATGCTGTCCAGCCCGTCTTTAATGCCTCTCATTTCGGCAATGTCTTCCACAGTACCTTTTTCGCAGGTTGCAATGATAAGCCGCTGTGTACCTTCGGTCATTGGCACTTTAGATTTAGGATTTACTATCTTGTCGGGTTCGATAACATTTGTCTCAATGAATATTTTCTTTTGTTCTTCGAACTTATCATCCTGTATCAAATCCGTTTTTACGTCAATGAAGGTCCTTAAGCATTTATTCTTGCAGAAATAACATCTTGTCGATTCCTCTCTTGTAGTTTTATATAAAATTTTTGAAACCCTCTCCAATCCTATGAAACTCGTTCTGTGTCCGTTTTCAAATAATCTGACAGCTTCAATCCCGCAGCCGATTGCACCTGCTTCTCCCGTGTGCAAATGCACATGCACTTTTGGAATAATTCCGCTGCCTTTGAATCTGTCTTCAATAAAATCAACCTGAGTCTTAACCGCCGCAAGATTGTGCTGCGTCCCTCCCTGAAGCACAAAAGTAGAACCAAGCTTTGCAAGATTAGGAATCTGCGAAACGTATAACCAAATGTTTTTTGGAAGTACATTCGCAAGACCTGCCATTATTTCTTCCGCTTTCCAACCCTGCCTCTGAAAATCTACTATGTCAGACTGCATAAAAACAGCACAGCCATATCCGAACTTCGGAAATGTATTTGCCGAAAATGCTTTGTCCGCAAACTCTTCTACAGTATAACCAAAACCCTGCGCTGTCGACTGAAGAAAATATCCATTGCCGGCAGAGCACTGTGTATTCAACTTAAAATCAACTACTCTTCCCTGATTTAAAATTATAATCTTAATATCCTGACCTCCAACATCGCATATCACATCCGTATCAGGATAAAAATGAAGCCCAGCTTGAGTATGTGCAACGGTTTCTACAAGCGCAACATCAGCATGTAAAACATCTTTAAGAATATCTTTTGCATATCCTGTCGTCCCAACACCCATAACTTCGAGAGTTGCACCTTGCTCTTCAACCTGTGCTCGCAGTTTCTCCAGTATTTCGATTGTATCTTCAATCGGATTACCTTTTGAAAGCTGATATGCCTTTACAAGCACTTCTCTATTTTCAGAAACAAGCGCAGCCTTTGTTGAAGTCGATCCGCCGTCAATTCCTATGAATCCCCTGACAACTTCGCCTGATTTAAATTTAGCCGGAATAAATTTCTTTACTCTGTATCTGTCTTTAAAAGCGCTAAGCTCATCATCACTCTTTGAAAGCCCCGTTGTATTGCCTCCGGATAATTTTTTCTTTTCTTCTTCTCTGCCAACAAGTATATAATGTTCAAGATCTTTCCATCCTTTATATACACCAATATGCGACTCTTCTTCCTTTCCAAATTCAATCGCTCCGATTGCCGCAAAATACTGTGCATTATCAGGTACTTTAATAAGATCTTCCGGCGCAGTACCTTCGGGAAGTTTAATTTTTCTTTCTTCCCAGATTTTCGGAATGTTAAACTTCCAGCATTCCTTCATTCCTTTAATGTAAAAATTCGGTCCGCCGAGAAGTAATACTTCAGGCATTAAAGTATGCCCGCGTGTCAGCACTGAAATATTCTGCTGAATAATTGATTCAAACAATGAAGCCATCAGCTGATCAGCAGGTACACCGGATTTCTGTAATCCGTTAATGTCAGTCTCTGCAAATACACCGCATTTACCTGCAACCGGATGAAGCCTGAGATTGTAATAACCCATATTACATAATTCATCCGCAGGAATTTTAAGCTTGGCATTAATTTTATCAATCACTGCTCCGGTTCCCCCAGCGCATTTGTCATTCATTGAAGGAATTTTCTTCTTCTTTCCGGTCTCTTCATCAGGTTTAAAAATTATAATCTTTGCATCTTGTCCCCCAAGCTCAATTACCGAGTGTGTAGCAGGATAAAGCTTTTCCACTGCAAGAGAAACAGCATTAACTTCCTGCACAAACTTTGCTCCGATATGTTTTCCAATGTTTGTTCCTCCTGAACCTGTTATAAAACATCTTACTTCCGATGGATTATCTATACAGCATTCATTCTCGAGATTTTTCAGAAGTTCAAGAGATTTCTCCGGTTGTTTTGTGTCATGACGCTGATAATCAGCCCATATTATTTCATCTTTGTCAATATCAATGACTACTGCTTTCACGGTCGTCGAACCGACATCGAAACCAATATAAAGATTGCGCTTTGAGGACATTCGTTAATCTATTTTAAATTTTCAAAATTATGTTGATGTTATTTAAATTTGAATTTTCATTTAGCTGTTATATAAACTCATTTCAAAATTATCATTCGCTTTGTTGCCGTTAAACTTCCCGACTCAAATGGATTCGCTCCTCTCACAACAAGTTTGTAAAAATAAACACCGCTTGAATGGTTGTCTGCATTAAACTCAACCGAATGTACTCCGGCTTGCTGAATTTCATTTACCAATATCTTAACTTCCCTTCCAAGCACATCGTAAACTTTCAGAGTTACATTGCCAATTGAAGGCAGTTCATAATTAATTCTCGTTACCGGGTTGAAAGGATTTGGATAATTCTGTTCAAGAATGAAATTACCCGGAACAGAAGTATAATTACTGCTGACTGAACTGGTCATTATACAGCCGACAGAATCAGTTAAAACAAACATCTTGGTTGTATTTACTGTCGTCGGGAAAAATCCTCCGGGTATAAATACATTAACTCTATTGTTAATTATCTTTGCGGAAATTGCACCCCAGTAATTTGATGCAGTATTTACTCCTCTGCCTGTTAATATTTGAGGAAGCCAAGCAGAATCTGAAATGTTCCAGATAAAAATCGAATCCTGCTGAGACGGCGCAGGGGTTGTTTCTCCAGCAACTACGTAAAATCTGTTGTTAACTGCTACTCCACCAGGTCTTGAAGTTCCCGTTCCCCTGCAAGGTACATCTGTTTTTTGAGACCATGAAATTGTATTTGCATCACTTCCAATTGTCCCAATCCAGAAATCTTTTCTGAATGTACCTGAATAACCTGCAGCTACAAAAATTTTATTGTCCTGAATGCCGCCGGCAAAACTTCTTCTTCCAAAAGTTGCAGGAATGGAATCGTTTGCCCTTGACCATTGATTCAATAAAGGTCTGTAAATCTGTATCCCTCTGTAATAACTTGACCATCCTCCCATGATGCACAATATTACGCTGTCACCCCAGGATTCGGCTACATTCCCCGATACCGCAGTCGGTATATTTGCAATTGCCGACCAGCCGGAATCTTGTGAATATCTATAAGCAAAAAAATCTGCTGCGCCGGTTAATGTTACCGAACCGCCTCCAATGTAATAAATATAATTACCGCATTTTACTAAATCACCGCCGACTTTTGCCGATGGCAATGGTCTGCCCGCACTCCACTGTCGGGATACTAAAGAATATCTTGAAACAGTTGTACTTGCCGACGGATTTGTTCCTGTCCCTGTTAAAACTGATCCTCCTGCAATGTATAAAGTATCACCAAGAATTCCGGATGCATGCCCTCCAAGCGCACCACCTGGATATAACGGGATTAATCCGAAATCACATACACGGTCAGGATCTACTGCGCTGCTTGAACCTGTTGGTAATGTTACATTCCATGTAGCGGAAATTTCATCTGCATCAAGAGCTCGGCTGTAAAATCTGAATTCATCAATCATTGAGCCTGCAGGAATGCTTGTAGCAGTTCCATAACTGCCGACTTTAAATGGAACCGATGCATTTAAATTCTGCGGAGCTTGCGCAGTCGTGCTCTGAAATACTCCGTTTACATAAGTCAGTATTGCTGAAAGGGTTGAGTTGTAAACAAAGTGTACCACTGTAGGCTGAGTAGTTAATACACCTGTGACATTTACGTTTGCAATTCCGTTTCCTCTCAAAGTTATGTTTCCTGCACCGGCTGCGCCGTTAGTAAAACATCTGAAACTCGTAGTAATATCATTTCCGAATAAATATGATGTTCCTGTTGTTGATGGAAAACCATTGAGCCAAAGTGATATAGTCCAACTTGAATTTCCGAGATTCATATTCCAACCTGAGTTCAAATAAGTAGTCGAGCCCGTTCCGCCGTTTCCCAACAACGCGCTGTCATACTGTCCGCCTGGTCCCATAAACATATTTGACAGTAGCGCAGGATTTGTACCCTGCCCAGGGCTTGCATAATTCGGAGTAGTTGTAGTTCCGTTGTTGAATTTGTAGTACAAAATTTCCGGGACGTTGTAAGTTTGTGAACTTACAATCGAACTGCAAAAATTAATTGCTGCGATAAAAAGTCCATATAAAAATTTGTTCGCCATATTCAGTAAAATTTTAGATTAATAAAATTCATTTAAAAACTTTTTGGATACTCTATTCCCTTTTATTCTTAAAAACTTATTAAAAAAAATTTTTTTGAATCATTAATTATAACCTTGTTTTGTCAAAGTACTTATCTGGAATAATTTTATTTTATTTGGAAAAAACAAATTATACATTCAAAACGTCTAACTGATCCTTTACGCTCTTTATTCCTTCACTTTTCATTAACTCTGCAACATCAAGAATGAAATTCGCTGCAACCCCGGAGATTCCTTTTCTATGTGATACATGATAAAACGGTTTCTGTAGTTCTTCATGTGAATCAATATATGCTTTGATTTCTTCAATTGAATATCCGGTTTTATCGAGACACTCTTTATACTCCTGCTTTGCCTTAGCTTTTGCCTCTCCGAGAGCCATCTGAACTCTTGAATGAGCGTTCACATCTCCTTCTCCCGATGTTTCTATCGGCAGAAAAATCATTTCTTTGTAATGGCTCGAAACGGCGGATTGTACACCGTCTGATTGTGTTGAAGGCATGCACCCAAACGGCTTAAGTGAAAGTATCATGTGGCATAAATCATTAACCGTGTAATAAATGCTCTTCCCAACTTCAAGATGACCTTCTCCTCCTTCTACTCTCGAATGATAAAAATCATGCGCAAGCTTTTTCAAAACATCCTGTTTAATAAGCTCGTGCGGTAAATCTCCGAATGTTTTTCTATAACGGTTGTATTCCCTTTCAAATATTTTTTCTGCAAGTATAAGTATTGCTTTAGATGAATTATATTCTTTCATTAGCTTAATCTTCTCTTTTGCAGATAATTTTGAATCAAGATCTTTGTAAATGTTCATTCCCTTCTGATCTTCATTCACAGATTTTGCCTGATGAAGCATATACATTATCCAGGTTGCAATTGGCTCTACCAACACCTGCGCTCCTTCTCTCTCGAGAAAAGGAAACATGTTGAAATTTCCATCGCCTTCGGTAGTCTGAGCCCAAAACTCACCTGTGATTTTTACTATTGGCTTCATTCTGGTTCTGTCAACCTTAATGTTGTTGAATTTCACTTTTGCATTTTCTGCAACTTCCAGATAGTAATCTCCGAGTATCTGATCGATGAACTTTGTTACATATTCTGATGCCGGTAGCTTTTGAATGAATTTTCCAAGTCTGGAATTGAAATCAAAATATTTTTTATTCTTAAGTTTGTCATAAAATAAATCTATAACTTCTTTCATTACTTTATTTGTTTCTCCCTCATTTACTTCATACGGTCTAATGTGATATCCAATTTCATTTATTATGTCGCCAAGCATCATTGCATTAATTATTCCCAAAAAGAAATCCAGATTCATTTCAAGCCCTGCCTGCGCTTCTTCCTGCGATAATCCTGCAGTCTGCTGAAACAGAAGTACTCTGAATCCTTCAAATCCGGAATTTCTCAACGCAAGTCTGTATTCAGCTTCATACATTCCAAATCTGCAAGGTCCGCATGCCCCAGCTGTAAAGAAAACATATTTATCGATAATATCCTGTCTGGATTCACCTTTGTTTTCAAGCTCCTGAAGATACTGAACCAGATTTCCAACCGTAAAATATGTTGGATTACACTGCCCGTTATTTCCATACTCTTTGCCAAGCTGAAATGCTTTTTTATTTGGAGTCGGAATGTAATTTGTCTTATAACCTAATCCTTCTAAAGCTCCTTTTATTAATTTCTCATGCTTCCATGTAAGACCGCCGAAAAGTATGGTAGTCTCATCTCTCTGATCTTTTGCAAATGCTTTTTCAAATGGCCGTTTGAAGTGATCAATTTTTTTGCTGTTCATTCCGTATTCCTCTTCCAGCCTTTTTCTTTCTTCTATCAGCAGATGACTGATAAGCTGTTCTTTTTCATGCTCAGCATTCCGGCTTTCATCGGGAAATTTAATTTTTACCGGATTAATAATTTCTGTTTCCATTTTGTTTTATCTTTAATATTTAATTTAAATTGAGTTTTCTTTTTCAATAATTAAATCACAGCATATTCTTGCGCTTCTTGCTGCACTTTCTATTGTCGCAGGTAAACCGGTATTCGTCCAGTCACCGCATATATAAAAATTATCATACCTTGTTTTTTGCTGAGGTCTGCACTCTTCACTCCCTGCGTCGGGAATGAATGTAGCCCTTTTTTCCTTTATTACCCTGTAATCGCTAATTTGATTTTTATTAAATCCCTCAATTGTCTTGCTGAGATCAGTAACTGCAATTTCAAAAATTTCCTCATTACTTTTCTCCGTAATTCCCGCTTCATCAGCACCGCTTATGACAAGCGAAAGATGTCTGCTGCTCTTCAGGAATATCCATTGAACACTCATGTTAATAAGTCCGGTCATACCGCAAACATTACTGCAGACATCATTTATATTAACATCATTATTAAAGAACAAATGAATCGATACAATCCCTGAGAATTTCAATTTATCAGATTTAAATCCTTCTTCGGCATAAAACCTTTCTCCTGCAAAATCTTTAAACGAGAAAAAAGGAACTGCAGATATGTAATAATCAGCAGTCAGCCTTCCGCCTTTTTCATTAATTACGCCGGCAACTTTACCGTCTTCCAAAAGCAGACTGAGTCTCTCGCTTAATTTTATACATGCGCCTTTCTTGTTCAGGTAATCAACGGCACCGTTTACTAAAACAGTATTTAAATCTGCTTCTGGAAAAACAAGTACCGAATTTTGAGCATTCGAAAAACCTTCCTTTAACGTATTTATAAAAATCTTCACACTGATATTTTCAAGCCGCGTATTAAATACTGCAATACAAAATGGTTCCCAGAAATAAGTCATAAGATTCTTGGACTGTCGGTGTTTCAGCAGAAATTCAAATGCATTGCCGGATTTTTCCTCGCCAATATCTTCTTTTAAAAAAAGTTTATTGATTTTCGCCAATCCAAATTTATCTTTAAAAGTCAGCGCTTTAAATTTCATTAGTCCATTTATCAGATTAAATGGCGCTGGAAGATCGGGAATTCTTAAAATGAACTTCTCTTTTTTTGAATTGATGAAAAAAATCTCAAGTGCTTTCTGAAAATTAAGCTTATCCAGCGAATTTATTAACTTCAAATATTCAAAAGTATATTTGTACCATCCTGCAAAAAGATGTTGTCCGTTGTCAAAGAACATGTCTTTCTCTCTGTCAAAATAACTGTATGCTCTTCCCCCTAATTTTGGAGTTGCTTCGGCAAGGATTACTTTAAAACCGCAATCGGCTAAAAAAACAGATGCCGCTAATCCTGCCATGCCTCCGCCGATTATGCAGACAGATTTTTCTCCTCTCATTTGTTTTGAATGGCTAACCCTTTGCCGTCAACAGCATGGAAAACTCTGTATTTCAGATATACTCCCAGCGATATCATTGCTTTTCGCAAATCTGAAATACTGACTTTCTTTTCAAACACGTTATAATTTTTTCTCTCTATCTTTCTAAGAATTCTTAAATATATCTGCTCCATTATTCTTGCAGCAAACATACTGCCTCTGTCTTCATCAGAAAGAGATTTATCTGCTTCTTTATAAAAATATTTTGCCCTGCCGCATTCAAATTTCATCAGCTTAATAAAATCTTCATTGTATCTGCCTTCAAGCAAATCACTCTCTTTATAATTGAATCTCCGTAAATCTTCCTGCGGAATGTAAATCCTCCCTCTTTCGGCATCTGCTTTTATATCTCTGAGAATATTTGTAAGCTGAAGAGCAATTCCAAGATTAATTGCAAAGTTTTTTGTTTCAGGATTTTTGTATCCGAATATTTCAATGCACATCAGTCCGACATTTGACGCTGCTTTATAACAGTAATCGGCTAATTCGGCAAATGTCCTGAACCTGTTTTTCTTTAAGTCAATCTCCATTCCTTCTATCAAATCATAAAACGGCTCTTCCGGAATGTTAAACTTTTTTATGACTTTATTCAGATTGTTCATTAATGGGTTTGCAGTCTCTTCGTCATTAAGCGATCGCTCCAGACTATCTCTCCACTTTTTTAATTGTATAAGTTTTTCATCTGTATTCACTTCATTGTCATCTGCAATATCATCGGTCTTTCTGCAGTATGCATAAACAGTATTTAGCGCTTCATTCTTTTCCTTGTTCAAGAATGAAAATGAAAACAAAAAATTAGATCTGCTTTTCTTTGTTATCTTTCTTTCGTTTGAATTCTGAATTTCGGTATTTTTGTTTTCTAAATTCTGCAAAACAGTATTTTAAAAAATAATTTAGTTTTTGTAAAACTGCTTAGCGTTACTCTCTTATTTAAAACTTTGTAATCAATTTTCTTTATCATCTTTAATATTTCTTCACCTCCTGAAATAGTAGCCTTTAATTCCAGCCTTAACCTTCCGCTCGTATAATCAATGATTCCCCTGCCTTCGTCAAATAATTTTTCTGTTTTACTAATAAGATTTTTCATTATATCTACAAATTCATTGTTTTCAACCTTCTTGAATAATTTTTCATAGCTGTATCCCGTATTTTTCATATCTGTTTCCGGAATATAAACTCTGTCAATTTTGAGATCTTCGCCTGCATCCTGCCAGAAATTTGTCAGCTGAAGTGCAGTACATATCCTGTCCGAACAATGGAATAAACTTTTATCAGCTTCCTTATGGTATCCGAAAATATTTAGTACCAGATGACCGATCGGATTTGCAGAATTTTCAGAATATTTTAAAAGCTCTTCAAACTCGACATATCTGCTTTTTACTGAATCCTGCTTAAATGCAGTTAATAGTTTTCTGAATTCCTCCGTTGTAATGCTTAGTTCTTCAATCGTGTTTGATAAAGCTATGAAAATCTGTGCCGTATCATTATTTAATTGACTTAATTCACCTTTATCAATTGTATTAAGCTGATCTTCAAATTGATTTAACAGCTCAAGTTTCTGAACCTGATGAAGAATTCCGGAATCGGCAATATCGTCAGCTTTTCTTGCAAATGCATAAACGGCATAAAAATGCTTCCTGCTTTTCTTTGGAACCAGTATAGAACCTACTGGAAAATTTTCATAATGTGAAAGAACAATCTTTTTGCAATAACTGTAAGCATATTCATAATTAAATGAAGTATGATTTTTCAAATCGAAAAATTAATTGATTAATCTGTTACGGAATGATGAAAGTGACTAAATAAGCAAGACGGTTTTTAATCTTGCCGGGTTGCTCGAAATACAACTGCCTTCTTCGGTAAATACGGAAGCGAAAAAGATTTTATGCAAATTGCTTTTTAAAATATCGGATATATTTATGGAATTTAATTTAAATTCCGAAATATACTTTATTGATTTTAAGATAAATGAAGTTTTATTGATATTTGCCGGATCTGTCGGCAGGTAAAAGAATGAAAAGAACATCATCGACAGAAATGAAACAAAAATTATTAAAGACTGCTTTATGATGTTGTGTTTGGTGTTATATATATTGCTCCAGTAATAATTGTTGCAGATTTTCCTGTAAAATTCCATTGTGAGAAAATTCTGCAGACACCAACTTACCTTTTGATAATATTTACTGAAGTATTTTATATATACCAACATATCCATTTGTGAAGATTTTGTGAAAACTAAATCTAATAATTTTAAATGTCAAGATTTTTAATTGAACATTTAAATAAAAAAAGCCCCGTCCGATTTTTAGAACGGAGCTTTCTTATTTAATAAGAATTTAAATTACTTCAGTAGTAATAATTTTTTTGTTTCGGTAAACTTATCAGATTGCAAAGTATAATAATATACTCCTGCTCCCATATTCTCGGGCGCATTAAACTGATATGAGTACTCTCCGGAAGATTTTTCCTCGTCTAAAATTGTATAAACTTCTCTTCCCATTACATCATAAATTTTCAGCGATACTCGAGAAAAAGCAGGTACATAAAATTTTATTACCGTAGATGGATTAAATGGATTCGGAAAATTCTGATTTAATATATAGTCACCGGCATTGGAATTTATCGGATCATTAATTGACGAAGGTCCTGTATATTTCAGAAACACTCCTGATGCACAGCCTGCATATCCCAATGACGGATTTACAAATTCCATCTGTCCACAGCGATTTGCTGTGCCTAAAGTCGGAAGCGGTTCATTAACCCAGGTTACTCCGTAATCAGTGGTTTTATAAATGTAATTTGTAGTTAAAGTTCCAATTGCAAATCGTATGGTATTTGAACCGTCTTTAAATGATTCCATATCCGAGATGTTGAATGAAACCAGTCCTGATGGCGCTGTAACAATTGACCAATTTACCCCGCCATTTGTTGTCTTTCTGATAGCGCTGTTGTTTGTTCCAACCATTCCGTTTTGCAGATTCGTAAATCCGATACCCTGAGCATACAATCCGTCTGATGTACCTGTTCCAAGAAATACTCCAGTATTCCAAACTCCTCCGCCGAAACCGACTGATGTTCTGTTTACTTTTGTGTTGGTTGCATTTGTAACGGCATTTGCCACTCCAATCCAAACATTACCCGTATCTATCCAGTCCCAAGCATTTACAAGACTGTATTCATTATTTGAAATTGGAGCATTTGGAGAAAGTATCCAGTTTAATCCCCCGTTTGTAGTATATCTGTACTGCATTGGCTGCCCATTTCCGGAAGGGTCACCGTTGTATATACCGTAATTCAAATTAAACATTTTAATGCAGTTAGAAAAACTTCCTGATTGAGAAAACTGCTGTGTCCAGTTTAATCCCCCGTTTGTAGTTCTGTAAATACTTCCCAAAACTGTCCCCACCCAGCAGTTAAGCGAATCAATTGCTGAAATTCCGTACAGATTTCCTGAAGGGATACCGCCGTTTCTCAATTCCCAGTTCAAACCTGCATTTGTTGATCTGAAAATCTTTGTTGTATCGCAGCATACCCAGATTAAATTTTGATTTACTACGGAAATGGAATTAATTCTCGGTCCTCCCGGAATCTGAGTAACAAGAGTCCATTGTTGTCCGTATGCATTAACGCAAAAAATCAAAATTGTTAATAATATTAATTTTTTCAATTATTCCTCTTTTTTAAAGGTTTTGTAAATTAGATTAAATAAAAAAACCCACTCAATAAAAATATTATTAAGTGGGCAAAATAAATGTAAAATAAATCTTTATTACTTTACAAGCATGAGTTTCTTTGTCTGAACAAAATTATCTGCTTTTAAAGTATAATAATAAATTCCTGAAGATAAATCCGAACCTGCTGTAAAATCAACGGAATAATTTCCGGGATTCTTGAATTCATTTACCAGTTCAGAAACTTCCTTTCCAAGTGCATTATAAACTTTAATCGTAACATTTGATGCAAAAGGTATCGAGAAATTTATTGTTGTTGTTGGATTAAATGGATTCGGGTAATTTTGCTCAAGTACAAATTCAGATGGTATCGCTGAATTTAATGTATTAACACCCGTAACAAGATCAGTAACTTTCAAAATTGCGCCGTTTCCAGTAGCAGCATATCCGTAAACTGTTGTTCCCACTTTTTTAAATTCCATGTGAGTTATTCCGGTTAATCCGGATGTTGTCATGGTTGTCCAAGTAAGTCCCCTGTCAGTGCTTTTCTTAACTACACCGGCTGAACCTGTTGCAGCTGAAATGTAACATGTATTTGTACCTTCTATCCATTTACAAGTACAGTATCCAGTAAATCCTGAACCTATGTTAACTGTTGACCATGTAAGACCTCCGTCGGTTGTTCTTGCAATACTCGGTAAAGAAGCGCTTGTTGCCGCTATACCATATTGTTTGTCACTGCTGAATGCAAGACCGCAAACAAAACCACCTGAAAGGCCGGCAAGTGTTCCTACATACCAGTTAGCTCCGCCGTTGCTTGTTAAATATGCTCTCGATGGAAGCGCATTTCCTCCGAAGCCGTAGAACATATTATCTATAACTATTATAGAATTTTGAGCCGATGCTGTACCTGAAATTCCGGGCGGCTGAGGTGAAGCTGGATTCCAATTAGTTCCCCCATTTGTTGTGATAGATAAATAATATGCCTGTCCGGTTCCTGTTGGAGGATCTGACTGTGCTACACCAAACATTGGATTGGTTTTTGAAAAAACAATACCGTTAAAGAAACCTGCTGTTCCTCCGGTACTTGCAACGGTAGTCCAGTTTACTCCGGCATTTGTTGTCTTGTAAAAACTTGCATTTCCACCAGCACCGCCTGCTGCGCCGCCGTCGCCTACATAAGCTGTGTTTGCATCAACTGCCCAGACACAAAATACATCTAAATTAATGCCAGTTGTAGGGATTGTCTGCCATGATGTGCCGCCATTAGTGGTTCTGAATATGGAAGGAGTATTTGTCCCTCCGGCTACCCATGCAGTATTCTGATCAACAACAGAAATACTCGGATATGTGCCTGCGCCTGAGACTGCTCCGGCAATTGTCCATTGCGAATAAGCAGAATTGGAAATGAAAATAATGAAAACAAATAATGATAAAACTTGTAAAATTTTACTTTTCATTTGTGATTCCTTTTTTAATTTTTTAAAATAAATTTTTTGTAAACTTAGTTTAGATTTATAAAATAATCAAGTTTAATAAAGTAACTTAACTGCTCGGAAATTAGACATAAAAAAAGCGGGATTTGTAAACCCGCTTTTGCAAGTAATGAAATTTATTAAATTATTTAGTTAATATCATTCGCTTTGTTTCCTTGAAATCGCTTGTAACTAATGTATAGAAATATACTCCGCTGGATAAACCTGATCCGTCAAACTCAACACTGTATGTTCCTACTTTAATCACGCCGTCAATGTATGTTGCAACTTCATTTCCAAGCGCATCATAAAATTTAAGGCTCGTTAATCCTTCTTTTGGAACAGAGAAAGTAAAGCTTGTTGTAGGATTGAATGGATTCGGATAATTCTGAGATAATTCATATCCTTTAACTAATGCTGAAGTATTCTGAACCCCGGTTGTACCAATAACTGGTGTCCTCAAAGACTGCTGAATATTGCTGTTTGAAGAAATGCTTGAACCCTGCTTGTAAACAAAAATGTTTAAATCGCAGTTTTCAGGAACGCTTACCTGCGGTGAATTCGGGAGTACATAAGTAAGATTTCTGATTACTTCCTGCCCTGAGCTCCATTCTCCAGAGTGGATCAGTTCGCCAATATCTCCGTTCATCATACTTTTTACAGCATGTCCATGAACATAATTTGAACCTCCCGCACAAGATCCGTTACCTGTTTGCGGATAAACAAGATTGTTTTCTGTCAAGACGTAATTAATGTAAAATTCACCGTTCAAATTTGTATTGGCAGTAACCTTTATTGTTGCTGTCAATGTTCTTGTGCCTGCATCGTAAGATTTATTATTTACTACGATGCTTACTCCGGGCTGAGTAAGTAATGTCTGTAACACAACTTCATTATTCCAAGCTGAATAAGTAATGATTCCAGTTTTTCTTCCGACAACTCCCGATGGATATGCGGAAAAACCGAATAATGATCTGATGCCTGATGTGTATGTCTGCCACGGATCAGAACCTGCTCCGTGATAAGCAAGTACTACGGTATTTGGATAATTAGATAGAATGTCATGAACATTTGAGTGTCCGCACGGACACCACTGGCACCATGTACCTGTGCAATATTCAAGAACTGCATTGTATGTCTGAGAATAAGTAATTTTTGGGGAAATGAATGCCAATGCAAACATTAAAATTGAAAGTTGTAATGTCTTTTTCATTTCGGTAATTGTTTTAATTTTTTTAGTATTCAAAAATATTGCAATTAATTTTAAAAAACAAAGAAAAATATGTTGCACTTTGTTTAAAATTTCTTACTTAATTGTAGATAAGCAAAATTAATATCAATATTTGTATCCTCATTTTGCTATTTCTTAATCCGTATCTATTAAGCTTTTTATGAATTAATTTTGAATTTTAAAAATTAAACTTTCGAATAACCGGATGATTGATATTACAGGTTTAAAAAAGAGTTTTGGAGCTAAAAAAGTATTAAACGGAGTTGATTTAAAAATTGAAAAAGGTATTACGCTTGTGATTATCGGCAGAAGCGGCTGCGGTAAATCCGTAATGCTAAAACATATTATAGGTCTTCTTACTCCTGACGAAGGCCATATTTATATCGAAGGTAAAGACATTACCTTGATGAACGAAAAAGAAGTTTATTCTTTAAGAAAAAAATTCGGATTTTTATTTCAGGGTGCAGCTTTATTTGATTCCATGAATGTTGAAGAAAATATCGGACTGGCTTTAAAAGAAAATACAAATATTCCAAAAAACGAAATCAAAGATATTGTTGAAGAAAAGCTTGAGCTGGTTGGGCTTCCCGGCATTCAAAAAATGAAACCATCGGATCTTTCCGGAGGCATGAAAAAAAGAGTATCCCTTGCCCGCTCGCTTGCTACTAATCCTGAATATATTCTTTATGATGAACCTACCACAGGACTTGATCCGATTATGAGCGATCAGATTGACGAGCTCATAAAAGACCTTTCTGAAAAATTGAAAGTTACATCAATTGTAGTTACACATGACATTTTCAGCGTATATGATGTTGCAGACGAAGTGGCTATGATGCATGAAGGGAAAATATATTTCAAAGGTACTCCAAAGGAACTAACCGAAACCAGTGATACTTTAATCAGAGATTTTTTAAACAGAACTGATAAGAAACTTTAAGTTAAATTTGCTGTCAAAATAAATTATTGAGATGCTATTTACAAAAAATTTTAAATCATATCTGTAATATCTTTCTTCCCTATTTTGAAATCTGCTTTAAATTTAATTTACCTGCAGATTTTTTCAAATTTTTAACTTTTTTTAAAAAACCTCCTGCGTATAAATATCAAAAATGAGTAGATATACTCATGTAAAATCAGTATTTCCCTCTATTCAATACCCGAAAAAACAGAATTATTTTTGTCTAAATTTACATATTCCGCTATTTAAAACATCTCTATGAATTTTTTACCGATTTAACTTCATTTTTACTGCAAAAAAAAGCCCCGGTTCAAATCCCGGGGCTTTACATCTTTGTTTACATTTGCAAATTCATCTAAAATCACTCTTAAGTGATTAAAACATGATTATTCAGGAATTCAGTTAATTAATTCACATGAAGAGCTTTCAAAACTCTGCTTAAGAAATCAACCTGCTTTTTTAGTTCATCCAGACCTTTGTTATTCATTATTACAAAATCAGACATTTCCATTTTTTTCTTATCATCGAGCTGAAACTTCATCAGATGATGAATTTCATTTTTGGATGATTCATCTCTTAATATAAGTCGTTTTGTACGGATTCTTTTGTCGGCATAAACGGAAACTATATAATCAAAAGACTTGTAATATCCGCTTTCAAATAAAACCGCAGATTCTATTAGTACTAAGTCATATTTACTTTTCTTAATCTCTTTATTTAGATAATCAATTACTGCAGGATGAACAATTTTGTTTATTGTCTTATAATTTTTCTTATTTAAAAAAATTATCTCTTTCAATTTATGCAGATTAATCTTTCCTTTGAAATTTAATATATCTTTCCCAAAAGCATTAACAAGGCTCTTTACTAATTTTTTATCCTTTAGGTACAAGCTCTTTGCAACTAAATCCGCATTGTATACCTTAAATCCCCGTTTAGCAAGCATTTTGCAGATTACGGTTTTTCCGGAACCTATTCCACCCGTTATTCCTACTATAAGTTTTCCTTTACTCATTTAGAAATATTTTTTGATAATATATTAAAACTATTTTGCGTAAGCAATTGACCTTCTCTCTCTGATTACATTTACTTTTATCTGCCCGGGATATTCCATCTCTTCCTGTATCTTATGAGCTATATCAGCTGCAAGCTGATCCTGCGTTACATCGTTGACTTTATCCTGTTCAACAATGACTCTCACTTCCCTTCCAGCCTGTATTGCATAAGTCTTTGATACTCCTTCAAATGAAGTCGCAATAGTTTCGAGTTTTTCCAGCCTCTTTGAATATGCTTCGACAGATTCCCTTCTTGCTCCAGGTCTGGCGCCACTGATCGAATCAGCTGCTTGTACAAGTATTGCAATCGGATGCTCCATCGGCATTTCATCATGATGTGCGCCAATTGCATTACAGATAACCGGATGCTCCTTGCATCTTTTTGCTACTTCATATCCGAGTATCGCATGCGGTCCTTCAATGTTTCTGTCAATCGTCTTGCCCATGTCATGAAGAAGTCCCGCTCTTTTAGCCATCTGTGCATCAAGTCCCAATTCAGCTGCCATAATACCAGCTAAATGACCTACTTCAATGGAGTGATTCAATACGTTCTGTCCATAACTCGATCTGTATTTCATCCTTCCAAGAAGCGTAATAATATCCCTGTGAACTCCCTGTATTCCCATTTCAATTAATGTATTTTCACCAACTCTTATAAGCTCTTCAATTAATTCCTTCTGTACTTTTTCCACAACTTCCTCGATTCTTGCAGGATGAATTCTTCCGTCGGCAATCAGTCTTTCCATTGCAACTCGCGCTATTTCCCTTCTAAAAGGATCAAATCCGGAAATTATAATAGCTTCAGGTGTATCATCTACAATTATATCCACTCCTGTTGCCGCTTCAAACGCCCTGATGTTTCTTCCTTCTTTACCGATTATTCTTCCTTTTAACTCATCTGAATTAATCTGCAATACGCTTACGGTTGTCTCGACCGAATGATCTGATGCCGTTCGCTGAATTGCCTGAATGACATAATTTTTGGCAATTCTGTTGCTTTCAAGTTTTGCATCTTCTCTGATTTCCTGAATTTTCTGAGATGCTTCAAGCTTTGCATCATTTATTAGATTTTCAAACAAGATTTTTTTTGCTTCTTCTTCGGTTAATCCTGAAATTCTCTGGAGTTTTAATTTCTGTTCTTCAATTACTTCGCTGTACTGCTTAATTAGTTTATCAGACTCTTCAGCTTTAAATTCAGTGTCTTTGATTTTGACTGTATATTCTTTTTCAAGTTTAACAAGATTGCTCTGAAGATTGCCTACTTCTTCCTTTGACTTCTCTAAAATTTCTTTGTCTATTTTAATTCTTTTTTCATCTTCAATTACTGTCTTTTCCCTTTCTTTCACATCTTCGTCAAATTTTTGCTTTCTTCTGTAAAACTCATCTTTAACTTCAAGAAGCTTTTCTTTTTTTAAATTCTGTGAAGCTTTTTCCCCGTCTCTGATTATTTCGCCTGCCCTTTTTTCGGCATTTGTTATTGTCTCTGCTGATTTTTTTTCTGCATCCGATAATATCTTCTTGGCTACATTTTCAGCTCCGTCAATTTTTGTTTTATTTGATTTTGAATTCAAATACCAGCCCAAAAAGAATGTCAGCATGCATAATGCTACAAGAACCGGCAATAATATATACAATTCTAAATTCATGTTTTAATATTTCCTCCGTATCGCTTTTCTGTTTTAATTATTTTATTATTTTATTCTATGTGTTGTTGTTTAAAAATTTTTTTAATAAAAAAGCCGCCTCAGACTCTGCATTTAGTTCAAAGGTTATGATAAAACCTTTCCTATAATACGGTGGGCGGTGCCACAATGTCTTTTGCTTCCCCTGCTTACTATCCGATACTTATTCAGCATCAGTAAATTTCCGGTAAACCGGAATGGGGCCTGTAATCAACATTTTTATATGAGCTTACCTCCCATATAGTTAAAACTGTTGGTTTTATATAATGTTTGACTATTTAGTCTGAGCGGCTTATTTAAAAACCTGAAGACTTTATTTTAAAGAACTATTAAATATCCTGCTTATAAAATTCCATTAATATGATCCGTTAAGGATTTTACTTTAAGATAACTCTCATCAAGAAAATTCGAATAATCTTTTTCCAATTCAGATCTGTTTTCCTTCTCTCTGAAATATTCTTCCGCAATGTTTAATGCCGAAACTACAGCTATTGTCTCCTCCGATTGATTCGGCGACTCACTGTTTATACGGTTCATTATACCATCAACATAATCGGAAACTCTCTCGACTTTTTCAGTATCCTCTCCCTGAAGATTGTATTCACTGTTGAAAATTCTGACTCTTATGTCTTTTTGAGGCATTGCTTAATTAAATGAAATTTTATAAATAAATTGTGTATCCGTAAATAGTCAAACTCCTCATTCATATCCTTAATTATGAATCCGCTTCGTACTGCTCCAAATGATTGTCAATGCGTGATATTAACTCTTTTATTCTGGTCTTTACTTCGCTTTTATCCTTTGCCGGAACTTTATTATCGCCCGTACTCAGAACTATACTTTTCAATCCCGATATTTCTTTGTCTCTGTTTATTAACTCTGTATTGATTTTTGTAAATTGTAATTTTAATTCTGATATTTTTAAATTTAAATTCTTAATGTTTTCTTTTAATAATGTGTTTTCATTTTTGATTTCATTGAATTTTGAAATTAATAATTTTGTGCTTGATAACAGCTCATCCAGAGAATTCCTTACGGAATTTTTCTTCTCATTTAACAATTCTATGTTTTCTCCGGATTTTTGATTCATTCTTTTATTTTTTGATGTATAATTTATTAATAGTTTTCAATCTGATTCCGGTCTATTCTCTTAAT
The DNA here is from genome assembly GCA_019187405.1 of Ignavibacteria bacterium. Lineage (GTDB taxonomy): Bacteria > Bacteroidota > Ignavibacteria > Tepidaquicellales > Tepidaquicellaceae > JABAQZ01. The sequence continues at coordinate 57,638 of JABAQZ010000004.1, read as the reverse complement.
CTCGCGCCGAATTTTGTTTCAAGTTCGGTTATTATTCCTTTCATCAAACCGTTTGTCTCTTCATCCGTTAATGTCTTTTCGTTTGAAATGAATTCCAGCGAAAATGCGAGACTTTTCTTGTCGCTGCCTATTTTTTCGTCTCTGTAAAGATCAAAAAGCTCAATGCTTTTTAAATTTCCTCCCCCGCTCCATAATATATGCTCCCGCAAATCATCATAATTTACTTCATCTTTTACAACAATTGCTAAATCTCTTTTTACAGCCGGAAATCTCGATATCTCTCTGTAATATTTATTTAAATTTAGCTTTTCTTTGATTTTATCAAGGAAAATTTCAGCATAAAATACTTCACAGTCAATCTCAAATTCCTTTCTCGTTTTACTATCTGCTTTATTTATAGTGCCAATGAGAATGTCATTTAAACTAATATCTATCCTTACACCATCAAAATTGTTGTCATTATAGTAAAATAATCTATAATTTTCAAGATTCAATTTAGACAAAAGCATTTCTACTTCTCCTTTTATGTCAAACAAATCAAATCCAGAATCGCCGGAATAAAATACAGGAACATCTTTTTTGCCGGCTAAAACAATCATTAATTTTTCTTCTTCAATAAATTTATCCCCCGAATCTCTGAATGTTCTACCTGTTTCAAAAAATTTTATTGAAATATCTTTCCCCGAATGAAAAAAATTATTTCTTACAACTTTAAATATTTCCAGTGTAAATTCCTTCCTCAACGCATCCAATCCGGCTGAAACTGAATTCCTTAATCTGACAACTTCATCATCATTTCCCGTTTCCCTAAGCTTCTCAATGTCTATTAACGATTTTGTAATAATTTGATTGAATCCCCTTCCGGTCAGATGATTTGCGATTTCATCATTCAATATCCTTTCCGATTTACCATAGTCGGATATATTCGATACGTCAAAACTGAAAACCGGATCTTCTTTGATATTATCATAACCATAAATCCGTGCAACTTCCTCAATCAGGTCGATTTCTCTTTCCAGATCAAGTCTTCTGAATTCCGGAATTTTAAAATTCAGATAATTCCCGTTTTCACCGGCATATTCGATTTCAATTTTTTCTAATAGATTTATAAGATCATTAGAATTTAAATTCAGTCCGAGAAGTTCATTCGCTTTATCAGCTCTTATACTTACAAAGTTAGCATCTTTTTTCCCCGGATAAACATCAAGCATATCCTTTGATACGTCGCCCCCTGCAATCTGCTGTATAAGCATTGCCGCCCTTTCAGATGCATAACTTACTTTGTCTATATCCACACCTCTCTCAAATCTTACGGATGCATCGGTTTTAAGTCCGATATTCTTTGAATTAAGTCTAATATTTACCGGATCAAAATATGCGCTTTCGAGAAATACGTTCTTAGTTTCATTTGTAATTTCTGAATATTCACCTCCCATAACTCCTGCAATTCCTGAGTAACCTTCCGCATCGCACACCATTAAAGAATTTTCGTTAAGAATTCTTTCTTTTGAATCCAGCGTTATAAACTTGTCTCCTGCATTTGCAGTTTTGACAATAATCTGTCCTCCTCTGATTTTGTCGTAATCAAATGCATGAAGAGGCTGACCGGTTTCGAGCATTACAAAATTAGTAATATCCACAATGCTATTCCTCGGTCTTAAACCCATAGAAATCAATCTGTTCTTAAGCCACACCGGAGATTCAGTAATTTTAACATTTTTAATAACTCGTCCAGTAAATCTCCTGCAAAGTTTTTCGTCTTCAATCTTTATCTTAATAAGTTCTTCAGTCGGTGTTCCTGATTCTTTTAAAATAATTTCCGGAATTTTAATTTTTGTATCGAATAATGCCGCAATTTCTCTGGCTATACCGAAATGAGAAAAAAGATCGCCTCTGTTTGGCGTTATGCCGATTTCAAAGATTATGTCGTTTAAATTAAGATAATCCGAAAATTTTGCGCCGGGAAGAGCTTTTGAATCAAGTACTTTTATGCCTGAATGATCTTCCGATAATTTCAGCTCGCTGTCGGAACATATCATCCCCTCCGAAATTTCTCCGCGGATTTTGGATTTTTTTATTTCAAATCCTCCGTCAGGGATTACTGCACCCATTAATGCAACGCAGACTTTCTGTCCAGCTTCCACGTTTGGGGCGCCGCAGACAATGTTTAAAATTTTGTCTCCGGTATTCACTTTGCATAAGCTAAGCTTATCTGCTTTTGGATGCTTGATTTTTTCCAATACTTCACCGACAACAAAATTTTTGTAAATATCACTTTGAATTTCAGTATGCTCAATATCCAATCCAGCCGAAATCATTTTTTCTGTCAGTGATTCAATAGAGCCAAAATCCAAACCCGGCAAATATTCTTTTATCCAGTTTAAGCTAATTTTCATGTGGCAATATATAGATTACCATTTCCACAAAAAATATAAAAACCCTTTCTCTAACTTCAAATTAAAATTTCATGTAAAATTTTTTTCCGTAATGTTTATCGCATGATTGATAAAACTAATTTTCTGAATCATTTAAAACATTTTTCATATCACTTTAATAAATAAAAAACCCGGACACTCTTGCAAATGCCCGGGTAAAATAAATTGAGAAATATAATCTTAATTGTCGCCTTCTTTTTTGGGCTCTTTCTTGAAAGTCTCGTTGCTTTCGGAACTTTCACTTCTCTTGTATTCCCTGCTCGTGTTTTCACTTCCGCTGTTATATTCATAAGTTTTCGGAGCGCTATAATTTCCGGAGTTATAACTTCTTGATGAATTATTTCTTTTCCTCTTTCCGGATTTTTTCTTCTTTCCTTTTTTACCGGTGGATTTTTTCTTTCCGTATTTCTTTTTCTTGGAATACTTTTTACTTCCTTTTTTCTTTTTCTTTGATGACTTCTTCCCTGATGATTTTTTGGAAGATTTTCTCTTTTTAGATTTCTTGGACTTCTTTTTACTTTTCTTTTTATCTGAGTTTTCAGATACGTTTACAGTTTCTGCTTTTGCTGATGAAAAATCACTGATTACACCACCGAAAGTAAAAACAAATAAAAAGATCATTATAAATAATGCCCTTTTTGACATGCTTTTCTCCTTTTTAATGATTTAATAATGTGTTAATTTATATTTATTAATTTTAAATAACAATACTTTTTTAATACCGATTGCTTAAAACTTTACATTAAGATTATTTGTGAACAGCAATAAAAATAAAACAGTTGTAGTAGCCATGAGCGGAGGCGTTGATTCTTCTGTCGCTGCAGCTTTGCTAAAAGAAGAAGGATTTAATCTTATAGGAATTACTATGAAGACTTGGGGTTATGATGATTTCCCCGAAAAAGATTCCGGATGCTGCTCACTTGAAACTATTTACAATGCAAAAAACGTGGCAAATTCACTCGGCTTCAATCATTATACGCTTGATTTTACCGAAAAATTCAATGATATCGTTATTAAAAACTTCCTGACAGAATATCTCAAAGGTAATACTCCTAATCCATGCGTGCTCTGCAATAAATCTATTAAATGGGGAGTTCTGCTTGAAAAAGCAGAATCACTCGGCGCTGACTATATAGCTACCGGCCATTATGCCAAAGTTGAATATGACGATATTTCCAAAAGATATTTTATCAGCAAAGCTGAAGATAAAATTAAAGATCAGTCTTACGCTTTATGGCAAGTATCTCAGTTTGGATTGAGTAAGACAATATTTCCGCTTGGAAAATTTACGAAAATCGAAATCCGTGACAGAGCCAGAAAACTTGGCTTAAAATCTGCCGATACTCCTGACTCGCAGGAGATATGTTTTGTACCAAATGATAATTACAGAGAACTTATTCAGATTCGATTTCCGGATTTCAATGAAAAGATATCCGGAGGAGATATAATTTATAATAACAAAAAAGTCGGAACTCATAAAGGTTATCCATATTATACTATTGGTCAAAGAAAAGGTCTGAATATATCAATAGGCAAACGTTTGTATGTATCCGGAATTGATGCTGAGGGTAATAAGATTATTATCGATGATGAAAAGAATTTATATCATACTGATTTCATCTTAAAAGAAATTAATCTGATGAAATCTGAAAAAATTGAAAATCCTGTTAAGGCAAATGTTAAGATCCGATATAATGATCACGGAAATCCCGCAACCGTTTTTCAGACTGGTGAAGACAGTATTAAAGTTACATTCGACTATCCGCAAAAAGCAATAACGCCTGGACAGTCGGCAGTTTTTTATATAGGCGATGATATATTAGGCGGCGGAATTATAGAGAAAGTCATTAAGTAAAATATGAATTTATTCAAAAGTTTAGAGGCAAGCGCACGAAGAAAGATAAAGACGATAATTTATCCTGAATCTTATGACAAAAGAATAATTGACGCCGTAAAATTTATTCTTAAAAAAAAGATTGCACAGGTTATACTTATCGATAAAAATTATAAACTGGATAAAACTTTTGCGCCGGATAAAAACCTTACCATTCTTGATTTAAAATTTTCCGATCAGTTTGTCGGCGAATATCACAGCATCAAGCTTAAAAGAGATCCATCACGCTCTTTAATTAAATCAAAGAAGGAAATTTCAGATCCTCTCGTTTTTTCATGCATGCTTTTGAAAAAAGATTTTGCCGACGGTATCATTGCAGGAAGTGTCTATCCGACTTCGGATGTTCTTCGTAATTCAATTTCTGTACTTGGATTGGAAAAAAACTGCAAATCGGTATCATCATTTTTTTTGTTTACATTTCCGTCAAAAAGCATTCATAACAACAAAGTACTTGCATTTGCAGATTGCGGAGTTATACCTTCGCCTGATGCCGAACAATTGTCGGATATTGCAGTTCAAACTGCATTAAATTTTAAGAAACTTACGGGATTAAAACCCAGAGTCGCTTTTCTGTCATATTCAACAAAAGGAAGCGCTAAAGACGCATCATTTGAAAAAATATTTAAAGCAGTAACTCTATCAAAAAAGAAAATGCCGTCTCTTATTTGCGAAGGAGAACTTCAGTTCGATGCGGCATTTGTTCCCAATGTTGCAAGCAGAAAAAATCCAAACGGAATTATTAAAGGAGATGCCAACATTTTTATTTTTCCCGACTTGAATTCAGGAAACATAGCGTATAAAATCACAGAAAGAATCGGCATGGCATCTGCAACAGGACCAATACTTCAGGGGCTTTCCAAAAAAGTCATGGATCTCTCGAGAGGTTGTTCGGTCGAAGATATAATTAATATGACAACCGTTATTTCAAATTTAATATAAAAATTTTCATGCCAAAAACTTTTCATGAACTTTGTGATGAAGTAAAAGTAAATGTATCCGAATGTTCGGTTGCTGATGTTATGGATATGATTAAAAATAAGGAAGATTTTATTATGATCGATATAAGAGAAGAAAGCGAATTTAAAAAAGGCAACATCGTGAATTCCGTTCACCTCGGCAAAGGCATTCTTGAAAGGGACATACACCTTCTCGCAGACAGTCACGATAAAAAATTAGTACTTTACTGCGGCGGGGGTTACCGCTCCATACTTTCGGCAGATAATCTTAGAAAAATGGGCTATACTAATGTTCATTCAATGATTGGAGGCTGGAAAGGATGGAATGCTTCAGGCGGTGAAATAAACGGCGAGTTTTGAATCAGGAATTTGTTCTTCTATCAACATTCCAAAGAAGCTTTTTTGTAAGTGTATTAAAATAAGTCGAGTTTAATTTTTTTACGACTTTAATTGTATAATCCGCTTTATGCATTTTTACCTCAAGCGGAGTTTTAAACGAAACTGTCTTCTGCCCGTCAGCTGTTATTCTTGCTTTGCCTGCCAGCGGAAGTTTTACTACAATCTCTCCGTCATCCGGTATAATGATTGGTCGGACATTCAACGTATGCGGAGAAATCGGAGTAATTATCAATACACTGCTTTTCGGATTAACAACCGGACCGTTGCACGACATTGAATACCCGGTCGAGCCTGCCGGCGTAGAAACTATTATTCCGTCGGATAAACATCTGAATACTTTTTCACTGTTATAATAAGTTATAGTTTCAATCATCCTGATAGACTCGCTTTTGTCAATTACAATGTCATTTAAACAGTAAAATTGTTTTCTATTTATCTCTGCTTCAATAATTGTCTGCTCTTTGATTTTGTATCTGCCTTTTATCAACTCGGGTATAAAATTTTTAATCCCGCCCGGACCTATCTCCGAAAAAAAACCAAGCCGTCCGAGATTTATTCCAAGTATCGGAATGTTCTTCCTCCCGACTATCCTCGCTGTATTCAAAAATGTACCGTCTCCTCCGAGTGAAAAGATAATATCGGAATGTTTAATTATCTCTGCATGACGGACAGTTTTAATTTTTTTAAATGATTCAATTTGCTTTTTTAATCCAGAATCAATAAGGTATTTAATTCCGTTTTTATTAAGCTGACCGATAATTAACGAAAGCAGTTTTACAATATCCTTTTTATGCGGATTGCCGAATATTCCTATACTTGTATTTCCGGAAGATTTCAAATATTAAATTGTTTTCTTATTGCTGATTTAAGATTATATATTGCTATTCTTTATTAACATCTGAAGTTTCTTTGTTTTCTGATTTTTCATTATCGGGATTTGCCTCTCCTGAAGAGTTTTCTTCTTTAACTTCACCAGACTTTGATGTTTCGTCTTGCTTTGAATTCTCTTCCACAAAATTCAGTTTTAAGTCCGATGCAACCTGATTAATGAATCTGATTTCATCATCTTCGAGATTCTTCTCTGTCTTTTCTTTAAGCATATCCACCATGTCAATTGTAACCTTTGCAGCATCAAGATCACGCTCGATTTTTCCGGTTACCGGATTTGCAAGTTTTCCAAGCTGTATCATCGCCTGCATCTGGAAACTGTATACCAAAGAAAAAAACAGGTGTTTGTTTTTGCTTTCACTCATATATGTTTTTTGGTTTTAAAATTATTAAATTTATTTAAGTAATTATATGAAATTAAAAATCTTTTCATTATCCGGTCAATTTGTAAAAAATAATTCCTTAGAAATTCTTTATTAGTAAAAGCAAAACTATTTTATTACTCTAATGAGAATCTATTTTTACTGCTTATATTTTTCAAAACAAAAGGAACCGAAATCAGAAAATAAAAGACTGTCATTACTTCATGATCGCCGAAATTCCATTCAAATATTCCCGATATGTGAAATGAAATAAACACCAACAGACTGCCAAACATCAATGATTTATCTAAGCTTTGAATCGAATCGGAGTAATACTTAATCTGTTTTAAAAATATTGAGATGAAAATACCGCAGTATGCAATAAACCCGGTTATTCCCGTCGTTGCAAGTATCATTATTATGTTGCTGTGAAGATGAACTCCCTCACTGCTTTCTTCGGGTTTCTTGTATGTCTCGTAAATTTCCTTTATGTGTGAATCGGCAACTCCCGTAAGCGGATGATCTTTAAACATTTCCCACCCGACTTTCCACATATCAATACGCGACTTATTGCTTAAATGAGATGTATCTGTAATGCTCTTTATTCTGCTTGTATATTCTTCAGGCAAAATCAAAGCTCCGGCAATTAAAATAACAAAGTAAATCAGGAGTAATTTTCTGTTAACAAAAATCCCGTAAATCAGAAGACATAAAAAAAATGCAAGAAATACATTTCTCGATTGCGTTAATATCATTGAAATAAAAACCGGAAGTATCAAAAGTACCAAGTAAAGTTTTTTTACCGGCAAAGTTTCTTTAACAAAAATTACAGGGAATATTGAGAGCAAACACATCATCTTAATTTCTCCTGATGTTATGGGATAGCTGAAATAATCAATCCTTATTTCGGAAAACGGCATTCGTGAAATCATTTCTCCGAAATTATACGCATATCCGGCTATTTCTATTATCGATATGATTGATAATACAATAAGATTTATAAACATTATTTTGTAAAGATGTTCCTTATTAACTATCTTAATTACCGATACAAAAAATATCAGAAACAACAATAGTCTTTTCAGATTTGCAAATGCTCCTTCAGGATAAACGGCAAAAATTCTTGAAATAATCTCAGATAAGATGTAAAGTACAATAAACAAATTTATCCAAAATAATTCTTTTCTTAATGTACTTCCCAAGACAGCATTTCTCAAAGTAATTATCTGGATCAGCCATAACGAAATCCATATTCCGAAAAAAACCGAAGATACGGCAATTGAAATACTTACTGAAGCTATCTGAATTGTCAGACAAACCAAAATTATCCGGTCAGTAATATCGGTAAATTTTTTTCCGTCCAATTTAATTATGTTACTTTTGATTTCTTTAATCTCTTAGTCAGCGGCTGAATGAACATAAGTATTTTTCTTAACCAGTCCGGATGCTGATGATCAAGCTTTGCATCAAAGTCCCACCTGCTGACAGATATTCTGTGCTTCATTACTTCCGGATGCGATTCATTAAATTTCTTCAGGTTGCCAAGGTCGTCAAAATTTTTAAAACCTGCGATTTTAATTTCCGCGGATTTCCCTTTCTCATATAACTTTTCAAACTCAATTCTCTTGTGCATCATTACATCCGGCGGACGAACCCAGCCATAATGAAAAATCTCGGCATCAATGTCTTTGGCTTTTATTTTACTTCCGTCATTGTGCCTAAAATCCATGGCATCGCCCCATGATACAATTTTTTTGGAATTCCTGATTATCCTGCTTTCCTTTATATACCATTTCCTGTAATTATCCTGATAGTAATCATAGCTTCCATAAAAATGTCTGTAACGAAATCGTAATCCCTCAACTGAACTCTTATTTAAATTATCATGCATTTCCTTTCTGACAATGTCATGATATTTTTCATGCAGGACTTCATCCGACTGTATGTAAAAGCACCAGTCACCCGAGCATTTTTGCAGCGCTTTATTTGTTTCAACAGAAAGTACAAGCCCTCCTTTTAAATTCATATTCCATTCACTCTCAAAAATTTTTATCTTACCGCTGTCGATCGATTTTACAATGTCCAAAGTATCGTCATCTGACTTTCCTACATTCACAATCATTTCATCACAAAGCGGAAGTATCGAGAGAATTGCTTCGGTAAACGGATAAGCAAAAATTTCACCGTTTCTTATTATTGTGAATCCGGAAACTTTCATATTTTTACTTCCTGATGCCTGAACTGAAGTTCATACAGATTTTTGTACAATGTGCTTCTCTCAAGCAGTTCCGAGTGAGATCCCGTTTCTACAATCTCTCCTTTATTTAAAACGATTATCATATCGGCATTTTGAATAGTAAATAATCTGTGAGCAATTACTATCGAGGTTCTGTTTTTCATCAAAGTATCGATCGCCTGCTGAACAAGTATTTCCGAAACAGTATCCAGCGATGATGTTGCTTCATCGAGTATGAGTATTGGAGGATTTTTCAGCAAAGCTCTTGCAATTGAAATTCTCTGTCTTTCGCCTCCCGATAGTTTTACTCCTCTGTCTCCTATTACCGTATCATAACCGGATTCAGTCTTCTCAATAAAATCATGTGCATTTGCAGCCTTCGAAGCCTCGATGATTTTTTCAACCGGGATATCTTTATCACCGTATGCAATATTATTTCTTATTGTATCGTTGAATAAAATTGTTTCCTGCGTTACAATACCCATCAGCTTTCTAAGTGAATCTATTTTCAACGTCTTGATCTCGTATTTGTCAATGTAAAGTTCACCTTCGGTTAAATCATAAAATCTCGGTATCAGATCTGCAAGAGTCGATTTGCCTGCTCCGCTCGGACCGACAATTGCTGCAATAGTGCCTTTCGGAATAGTAAGATTGATGTTTCTTAATACCTGGTCACCTTTTTCATATCTGAATCCCGATTTTCTGAACTCAATCTTCTCTGCAAAATCAGATATTGCAATTGCACCCGGAATGTCTTTAATTGAAACTTCAGTATCGAGAAGATTGAATACTCTCTCTGCAGCTGCAGTTCCTTCTTTATAACTGTTGAACATCTGTCCGAAAAGCTTAAGCGAGGGCATCATTTGAAAAAACACTGCAAGATAAAAAATAAATGAACCCGGCGTCATGTCGCTTTCTCCGCTTATTATGTCCTTTCCAAAGATATAAAGTATTATCACAATCGAAATAACACCGATGAATTCTGAAATCGGAGAACCCAATGCCCTTTTTCTGTAAATTTTTATGAGCAATTGGAAATAATTTTCATTCTCACTTTTAAATTTATTTTTTTCATATTCTTCCATTCCGAAAGCTTTGACAACTCTAATAGCGCCGAGTGTTTCATCAAGCGTTGAAGTTATGTCGGATATTTTTTCCTGCGCTTTAATGCTGCTCCGCTTCAGTGAATTTCCAATCTTGCTCAATATAAAACCTGTAAGAGGAGCTAATAAAAAAATTATCAGAGTTATTTTCCAATTGAATAAAAACAATACAACTGAAAAAACAATAATCGAAGGTGGATCTCTGAATAAGCTGTTGACCACTGCAATGAGCGAATCTTTGATTATCTGAACGTCATTGATAATCCTCGAGATAAGGTTTCCTTTTCTTTCTTCGGTATAAAATCCAAGCGGCAGTTCCAGAAAATGCGTGTATAAATCAAACCGAAGGTCCTTGATTATTCCCTGCTCGACAACAGACATAAAATAAGTCTGCATATAGATAAACAAATTCTTCAGCATGAAAGTCAAAAGGATCAGAATGCAGAGATATGTTAAAATTTCGGTTCTGTCGTATTTTTCAAGTAATCCGGCAAAGTTATTTATGATAATATCTTTTAAATCAAATATTGAAGTTACATCTTTTTGCTGTGCGGGAGCATTTTTATTAAACAGCAGATCAATAAAAGGGAATATCAGAATTACCGAAAACAAACTGAAAAATATTACAAGAAGAGCGCTTAAGTTTGCGAGCAGAAGATTTTTTACATAAGGTCTGACAAATCTGAAAATTCTTTTATAGTAAATCAATCTTTCCCTCCCTTTTGCATTTCTCTGATTTTTGCGTAAGTGAGTATTTTTGTAATCATGTGAAAATAAGACACCATCAGCCCTTGAACCCCGTCAAGAAAACCAAGCTGAAAAATAAATTTTTTTATGAATTCAAATGCAGGTCTAAGCAGCATTCCGGCATAACTTATGTTTCCTCTGTCCTTCTTTTCCAATGCGGACAAGCCTGAATAACCGTTAATCTTAATCATATATCCGGAAATTGAATTAACTGCTTCGTGAAAAATATCACAACGCAGTTTCGCGGTTTTTCCTTTTACTTCATAACCTTCATGTACTAATCTGTCTTTTACAAAAGCACATTCCTTTTTGAAAAGTCTGAGCTGGTAATCGGGATACCACCCGCAATGCTTAATCCACTTTCCGAGAAAAAAACTCTTCCGGGGAATTTCAAACCCGGCAGCATCTTCAGTCAAATTATTTTTTACAATCAAATTTAATATTTCATCTTTTAATTCCGGCGAACACCGTTCATCTGCATCGAGCGAAAATATCCATTCATTTGAAACTTTAGTTAATCCAAATTTCCTCTGCTCAGAAAATCCTTTCCACTCATTTTGATAAACTTTTGCTCCGTATTTTTGAGCAATGCCCGGCGTATCATCAACGCTGAATCCGTCAATTACCACTTTTTCATCACACCAAATTACGCTTTCGAGACATTTCCCGATGTTTTTTTCTTCGTTAAAACAAATTATCAGCGCAGAGATTTTATTCATGCTTCATTTTTCTGATTTCACAAGACCGTTTTTGCAGAAATATTCTTTTGATGCGGTTACTTTCCTGTAATACTCCATATTCTTATCCGATTCAATTGTCTTGGGATGATAAATATGATACTGCACAGCAAGGTTTCTTATTGATCTGAATTTAACTCCAATGAGTCTCATTCTGTATTCAATGTCCGAATCTTCGCCCAGGCCGGGACCTTCATAGTTTTCGTCAAAGCCGTTGATTTTCTCAAGTACATTTTTGTGAACTGAAAAATTACATCCGAGAATATGCTCATCTTCATTCATCAAAATAGATCTCAGCTTTTTATTTTTAATGATAAATCCTTCCTCTATATTAAAATTAAATTCATTTCTCTTCTTATTAAAAGCAGAGAATAACACCTCGCTTAATTTTATTCTGCTGTAATTCAGATTCAGAATACTCTCTCTGCTGATTTTTTTTGAAATGCTTTCCGTTAGGTTAACTCTTCTGCCGCATAACACGGTATCCTGAACTTTATTTTCAATATGCGCCTTCATGAAATCAGGATGCGGAATGCAGTCACCGTCGATAAATACCAGATAATCACTTCCTGAATTTCTTATTGCTTCATTCAGAATTTTATTTTTCCGGAATCCGGAATCCTCCTGTGTGATATGACTTATCAATAAATGACTTTTGCTTTTCCAGTTATCCGCAAGCTCTCTTATCCCTCTGCTTTGCCCGTCTTCAGCAATTATCACTTCAAAATCCTTAAAGTTTTGAACGGTCAAAGCTGTCAGTATAAGATCAAGCTCTTTTGCTTTATCATAAACTGAAATTATCAGAGTTGCTGCTGGCATTGCGTATAAATTACAAAATGAAGAGTCAATTTGTTAGTCATAGCATTTTTCCGGCTTTGATTGCTTTACATTGGAGTCCGGTTATGTTCAATGTGCAATGTGCAATGTGCAATGTGCAATGTGCAATGTGCAATGTGCAATGTGCAATGTGCAATGTTCAATGTTCAATGTTCAATGTTCAATGTTCAATGTTCAATGTTCAATGTTCAATGTTCAATGTTCAATGTTCAATATGAAGCGGCGTATCAATTACATTATTGATATTTCGAATGTTTAGAATTATGGATTATTTTGCCATTGCGGATTGTAACTGAGTATTATTCAAAGATGACATATAAAAGTGAAATTAAATAAATTCTATAAATTAGAATTTCATTCTTCAAATACATTGTCTTCTATTCATTAAAGTATATTAAAAGTTCAAATGAAAATTCTAACTCAGAATATTTTTATTGCTTTTAAATTTTTTATTTAAATTCCAATTCGGTAAGTTCATTTATTTTTTTATTATATGTTTTATTAACTTTTGCTTTTTTAAAGTGCAGTAAATTTAGTGATGAATTCAACTCATCCTAACATTATCAATTGCTCCGGCATCTGTATCATTATCAACACCGGTTTTATTCACATCTACGTCATTGCAGAACCGGGTTTGGCATAGGGAGTTGCAGTCTCTCTCTATATTACTTTTAGCTTATACTTAATCATGAAATTATTTAACGATTACAAAATCTCTGTATTAGCGCTACAATATCGAGATTAATTTTTCGCTGGAGATTATTATTAAAATGCGACCCCATGCAATTAAGCTCCCGAAATTACCGCTTGAGTTATCTAATACTTCCTGAAACCATTTACCTCGAGACTTATCATTGAAGAAACGAAGATTAATTTTTGTAAATTTGATTCTTCAAAATTGTTTCAACTTTTCATCGTAATTCCTAATTCCAACACTGATATAGTCAGAATCAAAAAGTTTCATCTTTATTTAAATTTTCTGAATTCCTGTTTTCGCGGGAATTACAACTGCTGAATTAAACTTGTAATGGATTAATCTGTAATTCGTAATTGAATTACGGTCTAATCACACTTACGAAGTTAGAAGCATTATTATCCGCTATCGCCGCATCCGTCGCATCTACCAAATCATCTCCTGTAATATCAGTATTAACATAACCGGTTACAAAATTTGATGCATCATTATCGATTGCTCCGGCGTCGGTCGCATCAACAACTCCATCCTGATTTACATCGCCGCTGTAAATTGCAAATCTAACAGGTGATGTGTCAACCTGCTTCATATTATTTCCAAATGCTTTATTTGCAGCAGTTGTAAAATCATATATCAATGTATCGGACGCAAAAGAATTTCCCGAATTGCTCCATGTCTCGATTGAATTTCTGTGTTTTATAATAATATAATAATTTGTTCCGTTACTGATATTCGAAAAATAAAATGTTCCGGTTCCGACTGAATCAAGTGTGGACACGGAAGTATCGACAATTGAAAAAGGCGAACTTGTATTTCTCAAATATATTTTAACTATATCACTATTCAAACTATTGGAACTGGAATTATAAAAACCTTCAATGAATGCCGTTAAAGTTGCACGAGGACTTTGTGAATATTTTATCGTCACGTAATTTTTCATTTGCCCAAGACCTGCGCTGCTTCCTGTGACATAAACATTTCCGGATGCATCTACTGCTATTGAAAACGGCTCATCACTACCGCTTGCTGTTCCGTTATATATCTGACTCCACCTTTCTATTCCGCTGTTGCTGTATTTTACAGTTGCATAATTATAATTTTGTCCGCTCAAAGAGCTCGAACCTGTTATATACACATTACCCGAATCATCGAGCGCCATTGCATTTGCATTTTCAACACTGTTCCCCGGTCCGTTATATTTTTTATCCCATTGAAAAACACCGGCTGAATTGTATTTTACCGTTGCGAAATCATAATTTGTCAGATTGTTAAAACTCTGACCAAGCACAAACACATTACCCGATGCGTCGACTTTTACTGTTTTTGAAAAATCGTGATTATTGTCAACTCCATTATATCTCTGAACCCATAATGAATCTCCCAATGAGTTATATTTAATTGTAGCATAATCATAATTTGTTCCCGCTCCAAAACTACGCCCCGTTACATAGACATTACTCAATCCGTCAACTGCAATTGACTGTGCCTGATCGAATTCATCTCCGGGTCCCTGATAAATTCTTACCCATTCTTCATTTCCTGCGGAGTCATATTTAATTGTGGCAAAATCATCATCACTCGAACCGCTTCCTCTGCTGTAACCTGTTACATATACATTTCCCAAATCATCCAAAGCAAGAGCAGATGCAAAGTCTGCATTATTCCCTGTTCCGTTATAATACTTTACCCACTGCAAATTGCCGGAGGAATTATACTTAACTGTCGTATAATTCTGAAATGATCCGCTTCCAAAAGTAAAGCCCGTAACATAAACATTCCCTGAACTGTCAACGGCAATAGCATTCGCAAGGTCAACATTGTTTCCTGTTCCTGATAATCTTGCAACCCATTGCTGAACTCCTGATGAATTATATTTAACGGTTGCAAAGTCCGAGCCCGACGAAATTCCATTACTTCCGCCGGTGACATATACATTTCCCGAAGCATCTACAGCTATTGCAGTTGCTCCGTCACCGCCGTTTGCGGGTCCGTCATATTTTGCAACCCATTGCTGAACTCCTGAAGAATTATACTTTATTGTTGCATAATCATTGCCGCTCGTTCCCGTAACATAGACATTTCCGTTGTCGTCTATTGTTAAAGCTTTTCCATCATCGGAAGTAAAATGATATGACGAAACCCATTCCTGACTTACTTGTGAAATAGAATTAGTTGAGAAAAAAGATAAGAGCAATATCGAAAGTAAAAATATTTTTGTTTTCATTTTTTTATTTTTTTTGAATAATATTTAATAAAAATTCAACCAATGTCGGAGTCTCTGTTTACAAACTTTTATAAACTTTTATAAACTTCACAAACTTTACAAACTTTATAAACTTTACAAACTTCACAAACTTCATTGTGCACATTACAAAAATATCCGACATTTAAAACGAATTCAAAGAAAGTTTTTCCTTGAACTAATCAGGTTTTCTTATTATTGGTTTTACTTATATGTTGATTTTTAGTTAATATTAAAGGAATTTTGAACTACAGCTAATCAAATTATGAAGGATACAAAGTTAATCTATACCTTAAAGACATTCACAAAAGATGATCTTAAGCTATTCGAAAAGTTTGTCGCTTCTCCTTTTTTTAATAAAGGAAGAAATTATCTGCCGTTACTCGCTGAACTTCGGAAATTTCATCCTGAATATGAAAATGAAATATTGACATATGAATATATTTATAAAAAATTATATCCCGGGAGGAAGTTTAACAAACAGGTAATGTGGAATCAGGTATCTGAGTTTGAAAAACTTGCAACTGAATTTCTTCTTCAGACAGGGTTAAAGAATAACAGGGTTGAAAGATTTATTATTTTATTTAATGAACTGTCAAAGAGGCATCTGTATAAACAGGTGTCAAAAGAAATTGAAAGGATAGATAAATACAATAATACAGTTGGATTGGGGAAAGAGCACTTTCATAATAAATGGATTATCGAAGGTAACAAAGTAGAATATTGGTCATCATTAGTGGGAAGACAGGATAAAAGTTTAGATGCAATGATTAAATGCACTGAATACTTAATAATAAGTTTATTAGCAGAGCTATCGATTTCGGTTTCCGATTTGCAAATTATGAAGAATATGTATGATGTAGAAAGTGAAATTGAAAGTCCCATCGAGTTTGTAAAAAGTCTTGACTTAAAGAAGTTAATTGACACAGCAAAAGAGAATAATCACAAACTTGCGCCAGTGATGAATTTTTATTACAATAAAATAATGTGTTGTTTGGATGAGAATGACGAAAACTACTTTTTCGAAATGAAAAATTTCTTTGATGAAAATAGTGATTCCTTTGACACAACCGAGCAAAAAAATACAATCATATCACTTGCAAATTATTGCGCGCATAAGATGAGATTGGGAAATTCAAAGTTTCTCAAACAGCTTTTTGAAATAAATAAATTCAGACTAGCTAAAGAACTAGATACATATGGAGGCAATAGAATTCAAAAATCACTTTATTATCAGATAATAAGGAATGCGCTTTCATTGGGTGAAATAGAATGGACTGAAAATTTTGTTAAGGAATACACATCGAAATTAATAAAGGAACAACAGAAAACCATGAGTTCATTAGCGTGGGGGTTGATTTATTATGCAAGGAAAGAATATGAAAATTCATTGCAATCTGTAAATAAAGTCGAGTTTATTGATTTGAGAGATAAACTTCATGTGAGAATACTTACTGCAAAAACTTACTACGAACTCAGCAAATCAGAATTGCTTTTTTATTATATAGATTCATCAAAACACTTTATCGGAAACAATACAGCAATTGAAAGCAATACAAAAGAAGCTTACCTGAAATTTTTTAATTACTTAAACAGACTTTTAATCTTCAAAGAAAATCCTGATTCAATCAAACTGAATGAATTACATGAAGACATCGAAATGGATAAAGCTCTTAGGAAAAGACACAAGGAATGGCTGCTGGAGAAAGTTGATGAGCTGTAGGTATAACAAGATTCTTGAAGTTTTTGATTCTGATTTTCTTGATGAAACTCATATTTTTTGTTAAAGTGATCTTATTTCGTTTCTATCAATTCCGGCTTGCTTTAATATTTCTAGCAGAGTTCCTTTTGGTAAATCTTTTCTGTGAAAAGGAACGATCGTAATTCTTTTTGATTCTTCGTTTCTATAAATCTTGTGACTACCTTTAGTTCTTATTAACTTAAATCCACTCCTTTCCAGAATTCTGATGACATCTTTTGAAGTAAAAGTTGGTGTCTTAGGCATTTGAATTTATAGTCAGATTATATTCAAGAATGTCTTTTTCGTCAGGAATCTCTTCACCGTATTGTTTTAAGGTTTCAATAAACAACTCAATTGCTTCACCTGCATTCTTTATTGCATCATCTATAGTTTCTCCAAATGAAACGCATCCTTGCAACAGTGGAACCGTTACAGTAAATCCTCCTTCAGGTTCCTTTCTAAGAAGGATTCTATAATTATATACTTTCATACTAATTAATGATTTATTTTAATAGATATAATTCAAAGACTGATTTAATAATTATCTTTTAATTTTATAACTCCGTGAACACTAAAAACGGAAATGAAACTAAAATAAATATAATCAATCCCATTCATAATTAATTCATATTTCTGAATCTCTAATTGTGAAACGATCGAAACGATAGACTACTCTTCGTTCCCGCTGCCTATCCCGCATTTTGTTTTTATATAAAATCACGAATTCATTCAATTGCGAGGACACAGGGGGGACGAGGACACAAAATGTTTGTAGAGACGCAAAATATTGCGTCTCTACAATTAATAATTAATAATTAATAATTGATAATTGAATCACGGGATAATCTTCGCCACAAAATTAAACGCATTATTATCCGCTATCGCCGCATCCGTCGCATCTACCAAATCATCTCCTGTAATATCAGTATTAACATAACCGGTTACAAAATTTGATGCATCATTATCGATTGCTCCGGCGTCGGTCGCATCAACAACTCCATCCTGATTTACATCGCCGCTGTAAATTGCAAATGTGACCGGGCTATTGTCTACCTGCACCTGATTACTTCCGTAAGCATCCGATGCATTCTGATAAAGTGACAGGGAATTTATACCGGGGGTTACTAAACTTTGCGGCTGCTTATACCATGTTTCTATTGAATTTCTGTGATTCATTGAAATATAATACGAACCCGGACCTGCATTGTGAAATGAAAAAATAGTTGCATTGTAGCCGAATGCAGAATCCACTTTTGCATATGGCGGAATTGTTTGTCTCAGATACAAGGCGGAATAATCGTATTTTGGCGAGTTTGTAACCGGGTCATATAATCCCTGAATGTAAGCGCGAAATGCCAGATTAACTGCACTGCAGCCGCAGGAAGAATAAACCGATGAATAGGCCGGCCAAATTGTAAGACAGCTGTCATTATTGACAAATCTGAGAGAAGGTTTTGGAGCCGAAAAAGATTTGTAACCTGAATTATTGTGATTGATCGTACTCGAAGTTATGTTCAAATTATCGAATACATAAGATGTGATTACATCTGTCATTGGTGTTTCAGATTTATTAGTAATATAAAACTTCCCGTCAAAGTTTCGTCTGCCAATAATATCAGGATACTTAAATTGAAAGAGTATCCCTCCGCCACCTAGTATGAAAGAATTACTCCAGTTATTAGCATCAACAGATTTGAATATGCTGACACCGATATTCTCTTCTATATATACAATCATCATTTTTTTCTGATTTCCTCCTCCGTTAGAAGCGATCCGCGCGTATTCTTTATTATTAAAATTCTGAAATAAAATAGTGGATTGTACGGGATATTCTGAGGAATTACCATAAGCTTTATAAGTCAGCACAAGATTAAAAAAACCCGGTGTTCCGCTTACAACGAAAATTATACTGTCTCCTGATGCACTGAATCCGGTATTGTAATAAGCGATATCAGCTTGACCTACATTACTGAATCCTGCAAACGGAGTGTAAATACTTTTTGGCATGTAAGTAACAGAAGGGTTTATAGTATACGGATTATAAATCCGGCAAAACTTTGTCATGTGATAATAATTACCGTTATCCAGGGAATCCTGAGTTACTGCAATTGTCACATATGAGCCGGACTGATAATATGCATTATCCGAGACAATCCTTGGCCTTGTATATTTATTGCCCGGGAAGTTATTGCCCGGGAAATCAAGGCTGGCAATGTTTCCTACAGTGTTACTTATAATGTCATACGACACCAGTCCTGTACGGTAAGAGCCTGTGAAACCGTCTGTAATGTATCCGAAGACGAGGTGAATATATTTTATGTAAGAATTGAATTCCAATATTTCCATATCCATATCATCATAATTTATTTTATTCCCGACATTTAAAGGCAGCTTTGAATATAAACTGAATGATATTCCGTTGTTAACTGATTTAAATAAAAGTAAAGTATCCGGTGTCGCGCCAACTCCGCCGTCTCCGCCTCCGACAGCTACCGAAACCCAGATAGTTCCGCTTCCCCCCTGCCTTTGTTCCGTCTGTGTTGCAATGCTTTTTATATATGCGCTGGGAGATGAATAAATCCCTGACATTGTGATTGCGTCAGTCTGATTCTGTAAATGATTCCGTATTGCATCATCTGAGAATAATCGGGAAGATGTTTCATAAGGTTTAGTAACTGACCTGTGATTTAACGCTTCAAGTTTTTTCTGTAACTGAAGGATCTTTTCTCCGTTCAAAGCAGTCTGATCATATTTAAGACGATTCATTTCCCCAATGATCATAAGTTCCTCCTTCGACTGAATGTTTTCCTGTGTCGGAGGAAGTTTAATTTTCTCATTTGACAATGTGATTGCCGGCTCATCTTTATCTGAAACAGTTAATTCCTGTGAGAATAAATTTAAATTGCATGTAAGAAATAAAATTACTGTTAAGTGAAATATCTTTCCCATCATAAGTTATTAAAAGTTAAAAGTTAAAAGTTAAAAGTTAAAAGTTAAAAATTGAAAGTTAAAAGTTGAAAGTTAAAAGTTGAAAATCTAAAATCATAAATCAAATATCAAAAATTAAAAATTTTCAAATCCGAAATTCCCAATCCAATTTAATGAGATATCACACTCACTCCAAGCGCTACATTGTTTTCCACAATACTCAGATCCGAAGCATCCACAAAATCATCGCCGTTTTTCGTTCAATCGGAGTCTCCCGCATTTTGAAATTTTTTAAAATCAACAATGCACCTTTCGGCGGGGACTCAGATTGAGAAATCAACTCACTCAACCAATTTCACGGCGTCACCTTACCTACAAAATTAAACGCATTATTGTCCGCTATCGCCGCATCTGTCGCATCCACAACATCATCGCCTGTTAAATCCGTATTAACATAACCTGTCATAAAATTAAATGCATCATTATCAATTGCTCCTGCGTCAGTAGCATCAATTACTCCATCCTGATTTACATCGCCGCTGAAGAACGCAAACACATTATAAGGCGAACTATCAACCTGTATTTCATTATTCCCAAAAGCGTAAATTGCATCAACTGAAAAAGCAATAGATGAATTCTCATTTACAAATGTAACAGGATCAGCGCTCCACGTTTCGAGTGCATTCCTGTGTTTTACTTCAACATAATATGGAATATTATTCTGAGCATTGTTAAAAGAAAAATACTGACCTGTTCCCGGTCCGTACAATTCTTTTCTCGATGAATCTATTTTTGCAAAAGGTGAAATTGAATTTCTCAAATAAACTGTAACTGTATCATCGAGCATTTCATCTGCAACCGGATCATACAATCCCTGAATAGCGCCGAATAGAAAAAGTTCTTTTGTTGGTTGTGAGAAAGGACCTGAGCAGCCCGATGAGCTCCAAATATTTTTTCCGGTAGAATCAAGCCAGACTGCCATGCAACCTGAATTGAAAAAAGTCTGGTAGTAGCCTGGAGCAGGATTTCCAATATTTTCTTTGTATGGATCAGATGAGCCATATGATCTTAGATTGCTGTAAGGGAAAATTCTCGGATTCCAGAGATAATTATCTGAACTCGCATAAGAAATTTCAGAATTCTGTTCATTTATGTAAGCTACATGAAATTTCCCTCCATCGTTTCTTTCCCCTATGATACGTGCATCGCCAAAGACATTTGCCGCACTGAAATCTACATAACCCTGAAGCCAGCCTGCAGTACCGTTAGTTGATCTGTAATATGCAACGTCCCAGTCATAAACATCATAAAATTTTTTGTAGACAATCATTATTTTATTGTATCCGCCGTTTGTTGCAAGATAAGCTCTTTGCTTGGGATTCATGTAACTATTAGGATTTAAATTTCCTATATAATTCGGTGCAGTGTAAGCATTAAAAGAAAAAATAGAATGAGTATATATATCTATTTGGTTCGATGTATTATTAATAAGTATGACAACGGAGTCATTCGATCCATTCCTGAAATATGCAATGTCTGTTGTATAATCCGGAATACCATAGATATAAACATCAGGATAAGTTATATACCATGCCCCGTATGAAATAGACGGCGATGATGTAAGCGGACTTACACACTTTGCGGTAGCCTCGACAACGTGATATTCATTAATATTAGGATCAGGTTGTACCCATTGCTTTATGACAATGTAAATGAAAGGGATGTCTGGATATCTAGCGTTATCTGATACGATTCTCGGACTTAAAAAACCCCCATAGTAGTTCAGAGGCCAGAGCATTTCATATGCATTCGATGCACCGTTATTTAAGTTCACAATTAATAATACATTTGGATTACAAACTATCCATACAAAATTATTATCAGAATTATCTTCGAGGTACTCAATGTCGATTTCAGACACATTCCAATATTCGCCAAAAGTATATAAATACTGCACTGTCCATGTTAATCCATTGTCATCTGAATAAGCCAGACCTAATGAACTTGCACCGTATACAAACTCATCTTCTACTCCAATCCAAACAGTCCAAATCCTTCCAGTATTACTTCCCCTCTGATCGGTGGCAGTCGCCATATCAACGATGCTGAAATGATCATTTGTACTGAAAATAGTATTTGTATAAATATTATCAAACCCGGCTTCTTCCGGTTTTATTCTTTTCATGTCTATTTTCTTGGGGGGTTTCGTTACCGATCCGGAAATTGCATCATATTCTTTCTGCAGATTTATAACTTCATTCTTGTCGCCTTTTTCTTTGGCTGTTTTCATTTCACTTTCAAGTAATGTCATTTCCCGGGTCTTGAAATTTTGTCGTTCCGCTTTTTTGTTAATTAATTCTTCTTTAACTAAATTAGCTGGAACTTCACCTTTATATATCTTTTTCTCCTGTGATAATGCATTCAGAAAGGAGCTGACTAAAATTAAAATTGCGAAAGACGAATGTATAAAAATTGTTTTCATAATGTTTTATTTAAGTTAAAAGTTTATCCGCTGATGCGGGTTAAAAATTGAAAGTTGACTTTTAAAATCCCAAATCCCCGCTTAACGAGGACGACAAAATCCCATATCCCAAATCTTTTAAATTCCCAAAGCCCGCACTGTTCGGGGGAACAAGTCATACAGAATATGATTTGCGGGCTAATAATATGGAAATAGTTCTGCCTTATAAATCTAAAAAACAACCCTGCATACCGGTGATGCTATTAAGTGAATATGTTTCGCGGACAATTCACTGGCTGTTTTTAAGAAACAATTTAAAATTACGAATTACGAGTTAAGAGTTACGACGTTTGAAGACAAACATATAGTTTCTCACGTTACTTAATCAGCATCATCGATCTCGTTTGAATAAAATCACCTGCTTTAATTTTGTAAAAATAAATTCCGCTTGTTAAATTTGTTGCATCAAAGTTATATTTATAAGTACCGGGTTTTAAATTTTCATTTACTAAATCAGCAACTTCTTTACCCAGCACATCATAAATTTTCAAAGAAACAAATCCCGATTTCGATATTCCAAATTCCAAATTAGTAACCGGGTTAAATGGATTGGGATAATTTTGAGACAATGAATATCTGTCAGGAACTTGTAAATTGTGATTAGTAATGCCAATGACTGAATTATATTTATTTTTTGCGGCAATACAATTTGCCTGAAGGTCCGCTAAATTGTCCCCTGCAATTAATGCAAATGTAATTGTAATATAACCTCCGGCTGGAATGGAGTAAGGTCCGCTTCCTGTTATGTTGGAAACAAAATTGCCGTTCGCGCCTCCTGCCTGACCTCGTCCGATACCGGATGACAATGATCGATATTTTTCTGCATCTGAAAATCCGTCCCATGTTCCGAAAGGATTTCCCGCCACACTGTTATCATCATCAATAGCCCAGTAGCTGACATTATTCGCTGAAAGTAATGACACTCCGGTAAAAGTAGCCGGATTGCCGCCGGATTTCCAAACGTAACCCATTTGATTTGCCGCATCCCAGTCTGACTTATTATAGTTACCGAGTGAGCCAATTTGCCAGTCATTATAAAGTCCGGCAAAGAAATTAGTAATGTCAGCTGCAGTAGTATTTTTAATTCTATATTTTAGAATAACATAATCAGAATCCGCGGCAGATGTAAATTGATAGCTGTTAAGATTAATTTCTATTCCGATTTTGTTTGAACCTGCGGCGTCATCATTAAATATTGTATTTCCGTCCTGAGCCGAAATTGTTCCCGGCTTAGTAATTTGAAAAGGACTGACATTTGTAAAGTCTGAGTTTTGAACAAATGGATTATTACCTCTTATACAATCGGAAACTTTTGTACCTGAAGTTGCGCAAACTAAGCCGCCTTCACCTAATAGACTGAAACCGTTTTTATATTTAAATCCTTCACCCTGTGTATTTAACCAATAATCATTGTATCCTATATTACCTTTACCGTTAAGAGTTGTTGTTATGTTGTTTCCATTAATGCTGAGATAACCCGGATTAACTGTTATTAAAAAATATTCGAAGTCCGAATATGAACCGTCAGTATAATTTAATTTAAAAACAACTTTTGAATTTAAAGGAGCATTACTGTTTACAATTACTCTGAATGGAGAACTGCTGTTGGTAACTGTTCCGAGTGTTGGAATTACACCAAGCGTTGAACTTCCGTTTAATAAAGTAACAGAAGTGGAAGTTGTTGTTATTGATACAAGTGCATTTGTAGTTACATCAAGATAATTTTTAAATGCTCCGATAATAGTAATTGTATCATTGGGCTGAATCAAATTATTGTTTCCATCAGCAGCAGTAAAAGAATTTAGTCTTACAGAAGGCGAGCTTATTGTCAATGCTCTCATCATATTTATTCTGCCTTTCCCGAGTTTTCCGATAAATGAAGGATTTTGTAAATCTATATTATCACAGGTTACTCTAACCTTTTCTCCCGCCTGTAAACCTGTATAGGAAGGAAATTGTGACTTAACGATCGCACAAACTCCTGCGCAAATAGGTGAGGAATAAGATGTGCCATCATCAAATGTATATGTGTTATTATAAATTGTACTTCTTATAGATTCACCCGGAGCACAGACGTCTATGCCATTTCCGAAATTTGAAAATGAAGATCTGGTATCTACTGAATTAGTCGATGCAACTGACATTACATATTTTAAATCTGCAGGATAAAATGTATCACCGGAATTATAATTACCGGCTGCGCAAACAACCAATGCATTCTTATTAATTGAAACATAATTTATTACATCCTGCTCAAATTCACCTGCAACTCCTCCGCCCCATGAACAATTAATAATCGTGCATCCGTGCTCGGCTGCATATACAATCCCTTCATACGCTGCTGCAAGTCCTGAAGAATTCGATATTTTTACCGGCAGAAACCTGCATTTAAATCCCGGACTTGATACACCTGTTCCGTTATTGGTAACAGCGGCAGCACATCCGGAAACCATAGAGCCGTGGTCATCACTTGGCGATACCATCGGATCATTATCTCTGTCGCCTAAATCCCATCCTCTATAATTATCAATATATCCGTCATTGTCATCGTCTGCTCCATTTATAGGATCAGCATAATTATATTTTATATTTGCCTGAAGATCCGGGTGATCCCAATCCGTCCCTGTGTCTACTATTCCTATTACAACATTTGTGTCACCTTGCTGAATATCCCAGCCGGCAGGCGCTTGAATTTTATTTATAAAATACTGAGAACCTAAGAGAGGATCATTCGGAGTAAACATTAATTTCTGAGTATACTTCGGCTGCGCGTATTCTACTTCTCCTGTATTGTAAATTACATTCACTGCTTCTTCAATTGACGTTGGTGTATTGTATTCAATTATATAAATCAAAGACAGATCGCTCAAATATTCACCGTCAGCGGAATATTTCAAAAGAGGTTTCACTGCATTAGCAAAAACTTTATTCACACGCACTGTATTTAAATCATAAAAAGCTTCGTTGATCAAGACATTATCAATCGAATTAAGACTTGCTTTGATTCTATTTCTTTCCTTTAATTTAAAAATGACCGTATTCGGCACATAATCATTTTCTGTCACATTATTCAAAAGCTTAAAATAATTATTTGAAGAAATTGAATTTTTATTGCTTGGATTATTAAATGCAAAAAATACCGATGTCATTACAAAAAGCATTAGAAAATAATTGGTAATTTTAATTTTTGTTTTCATATTTATTTAGTTAAAAGTAAAAAGAGATTATAATTCAAAAATCCAAAATCAAATATCTAAAAATTAAAAAACAACCCTGCATACCGGTGATGCAATTAAGTGAATATGTTTCGCGGACAATTCACGGGCTGCTTTTTAAAGAACAATTAAAAATTACGAGTTACAAATTACGAGTCATATATTCTTATTAACTTTTCAACGTCTTTCGTTACTTCACTGCAAATACATTCTTTATTCCTGAAATACTTTTAACTTCCAGTTTATATGTCAGTTCACCTGAAACAATTTTCTCTGAAGATTTAAAATGAACATTGTAATCTCCGGCATCCATTAAATCATTTACAAGTGTTGAAATTATTTCACCTTTGGAATTGTAAACAGTCAGAATTATATTCGCTTCTTCTCCAAGTTCAAATTCGATATTTGTTACATTGTCATAACTTGTTGCTGCGCTGTTGTGAAGATTAAATTTTTTTGAATCCTGATTTAAATCTTTTACACTCTGGGCTATATTAAATTCAGATGAATTTGGTTTTATGTTTTCCTGCGAATATGAATTACAAACATTCATCAGGAATGTAAACATTACTATCGGTATTATTAATTTTGCTTTAAACATTTTTTCTCCTTTGTTTAATGTTTTTTATTAACTGATACAAAAATATGTTTAGCTATATCATTCTCCAAAGAAACTTTTTCACGACTTTCACGGCTAAGCACTTACATTTTTTGTCAAAAAGTCTTATTTTGTGCAGGAATCGAAATAAATGTTTTTAAATCTTCTTAGATGGTTAGCAGTTAATTTTCTTTTATCGAAAGCTCGTCTCGTGTATAGGGTAAATTAATCGGGAAATATAATTTTATGTATTGTAAAAACTGCAAAACAGAATTTGAAGGAAACTATTGCAGTAATTGCGGACAGAAAGCAGTCACATCGAGACCGGTTCTGAAAAATATTATAAAAGATACGCTGGATAATTATATCACACTGGAAAAAGGATTGTTTTATCTGATTATTGAATTGTTCAAAAGACCGGGACAGCTGACTGCAGATTACATTTCGGGAAAAAGGAAAAAATATTTTAACCCTGTAAAGTTTATTTTCATCACTGTTACACTTGTTACAATAATAACAATAAAGAACCAGCTGCTTGGACCAAAAAGAGGCATAATTGACACTGAACCGTCATTTGATCTGCCGGATTATTACAATGAATACAGTTCTTTTGTTTACAGATTCTTTAATATCATTCGTCTCGTCAGCATACCTCTTATGTCTGCCGTTACATATTTATTATTCAAAAAATCAGTTTATTCATATACTGAAAATATCGTACTGAATTGTTTTGTACTGGTGAAAGAATAATCATATTTATAATCTTTTCACCTTTTATATTTTTATCAGAGAAAACCGGGAGCCGGTCGGCGGATTGTTTCAGTTAACTGCTGTTTCATATACCGTCTGGGCTTACATGAAATTTTTCAAGCCCGCGAACAAACTATGGGGCGGAATCTGAATTGTATTTTCAATATTTATTAATTGAAATTCTGAATCAGTTTTTTTCAACAGGTATCTTTTATTTCTTTTTCTATAAAACATTGAATTTTTTTATATAACATATTAGTATGCTCAAAAGCTCATTAGTCGAGATCATCCGCACATTTTCAAAACAGGAACTGATAAAGTTCGAGGACTTTGTCAGATCGCCTTTCTTTAATAAAAAAGAGAATGTAGTAAAATTATTTCTTGTGATAAAAAATAACTTACCCGGAAAAAATGATCCAATTCTTGAAAAGGAAACAGTATGGATGAAGTTGTTTCCGGATAAGGAATATAATTATGGCATCATGAAGAATCTGATCTTTGATCTGAACAAGCTTGCCGAAGAGTTTATTGCAACTCTGAGATTTAATGCAGATGAATATAAAAAGAATGAGTATCTTCTGGATGCATTGTTTGACAGGGAATTACTTAAGATTTTCCTTACTAAACATAATTCATTTGACAAGGAACCGGATCTGGATTATTTGAATGCAAACAATTTAGAGATTGATGATTATCTTCATTTTATGTCTAAGATTTATCATTTGAAATTACATTACCATCATCAGTTTTATAGAAATTTTAAAATCGAGAATCTGCAGTTTAGTTGTGATTCTTATCAGTTGTCTTATTTTCTTATGGTTTTATTTGCGAGTTATATAAATGCTGAAGTTAACGAACGCGACAGGAATCTTGATCCCGGAAGAAATCCTGCCACAAAAGTTCTGGATTTAATTTCACCGGGTTTGGAAATGATTGCCGAATCAATAACTGCCAATACCGGATTGAATTCTCATTACATTAAAATTTACTATTTCACCTACCTTGCACTTAGGGATAAAACTGAAAGCAGATATCTGGATTTAAAAAAAATTGTTTTTGAAAATCTGAATATTTTGCCAATGATCCATAAGCAAAGTGTTCACTATAGCCTAATTACTACCTTGTTCAAAACCAAAGATAATAAACTGAATATTGCTAAAGAGGTTGTCGAAATTTTAGATTCACTTATTGAAAATAACCTAATGACCTCTCCAAGAAATGATATTATTCCGATTCATATTTTCCATTTGTATTTAGGCGCATGCTTTGCTATTGGCGATGCCATAAGAATTGAAAGATTTGGTTCAAGATTCATTAGTAAACTGGATCATAAACAGGTAGAGGACTCTAAAGCGTATGTGAACTTTATGAATTCATTCTTTAATGAAGATTTTACACAAGCTTTAAATTATATCTCATTGTTAGATATTCCTTATTCAGGTCATAAAAGTACTTTGAAATATCAAAAGGCAATGTATATTTATGAAATTGTAGATTACGAAATGTTTCTGAATGAATTTGACAATTTAAAACATTTTATCAAAAATAATAAGATAGGTGATGGTTCAAAATCAAAATTCAATAAACATTTTAAAAGTTAAAAGTTAAATTCAGCACATTATGTTACTCGTAATAGCGATGCTTATGTTTTGAAAAATTGAAAATCATGATACACACTCTTACCATCGCCCCAATAATTTTCATAGATATGCTCATATACCAAATCACACTTTTGATTAAATATTGTTTCATCATAAGCCGGTGGCTTTGGCAGATTGTTATCTAATGATTCTTCGATTGCTTTCCTTACATTTGCTCTTGTTTGTTGTCGCTTTCTCCAGTCAATTACAAGCTTGCCTGCTTTCAGGCTTTTCAGCAATTCTTTTGCTGCTAATTTTACTTTAGCTGTTTCTTTTTCGTTTAACTTTGGTTTTTTTAATAAATCATATATTGCCAGTTCTTCTTCGGTTAATTGTTCCTTTATTGCTCTTTCGTCCTCTTGCTTAAGCTCTTTAGTAAACTTTATTAATTCTTTATAAAAAGTTTCGACATTAATGCTGCCTGAATTATATTCTATAATCAGCTCTTCAAGTTTTTCGGCAAAATCCGTTCGGCTTTTATTTAACACAATCATCTGATGAACTTTATTCCTTAAAGCATTCTTTAGCTTTTCCGCTTCGGTATTCTTTTTTCCTTTTTCAAAAATCTTTTTCAGTTTATCCACATCAATTTTGCTTAAATCAACCTGATTAGATTCTTTAATTTGATATGCTTCTGCTTTTACAGAGTCGTCTAAGAGTTCGCCAATTTGATTCATTATGCCGGATATATCGGGAGTTCCTTCGAGCACTCGTATCTTTGATGCTATAGAATTTATTAACCGGATTTTTTTATGAAACTCGTTTGCACTTTTATCAGGTAAGATTGCTTTATAAATTAAATTTATGCTGTTAACTGCGGAAAGAAAATTTTTCTTTGTTTCATCATTGATTAATAGCTTATCAACAGAATCATCGATAAGTTGTATAACATGTAATTCATCGGCTTCAAGAATTTTGCCAATATCAATTTCTTTTTGTAAACAAAAGTAAGTAAGCTCTTGCAACTTCTTTCTCAATTCGTCTATTAATTCTTCTTTTGATCTGACAGGACCTTCTGCTTCTGTCCTTACTCCGCTTCCATAAATTGCCAGTGCCTTTTTCAGATTTCTGAATATACCAATATAATCTATGATTAATCCGCTTGATTTTTCTTTAAAAACTCTGTTTGCTCTTGCTATTGTCTGCATCAAAGTATGATTCTTCATCGGCTTATCGAGATAAATTGTCGAGACAGACGGCGCATCGAATCCTGTCATCCACATAGCGCACACAAAAACTAATCTAAATGGTTCATCGGGATTTTTAAACTTCTCTTCCATATCTTCGTTTACCATTCTTCTGCGATGAGTTTCAATATCCAATCCGAGTTTCTTAAATTTCGAAATCTCATTCTGCTCCTGACTGACAATTACTGCCATATCAGTTTCTTCCATGTATTTTATTTTTTCCGCAAGTTCACTCACGTCTATAGAGTAAATCGCTTGTGATGCTTTATACTTTTCTTTTACTTCTTCAATTTTTTCTTTCCAGATTTTTTTTACTTTATCATACATTCTCACGGCTGTCGGCTTGTCTATGCAAATAACCATTCCTTTACCTTTGAACCCTCTGTTTACAAAATGCTCGACAATATCTTTTGCAATTTTTTCAAGCCGGTCATCCCTGACGATTAAGTGATATTCTTTGGAAAATTCTTTTTCGAGTTTCAATTCTTCATCCTCGGATAATTCAGCGTTCTCGATTATTTCCTGTATCTTATCATTAAAGAGTTCTTTTTCTTCAAGCTGTAATTCGGGAATTCTGTTTTCGTAATAAAGCGGCACCGTGGCTTTGTCTTCAATTGATTGATTGAAATCATAAATGCTTATATAATCACCGAATGTATCTTTCGTCTTCTCTTCGCCTGTCATAAGCGGAGTTCCCGTAAATGCAATGAATGAAGCATTCGGCAATGCCGCTCTCATATTCAATGCAAGAGTATCATATTGCGAGCGATGTGATTCATCCGTAATTACAATTATATCTTTTCTGTCTGATAAAACTTCAATGTCTTCTCCGGCACTTGTCCCGAATTTATGTATCAATGTAAAAATGTTTCTGTGATTTTCTTTCAGCAGCTCTTTCAGATGAGCGCGGCTTTCGGCATGAACTTCCGATTCGGTAACTGCTCCGCAATTGACAAAATTTTTGTAAATTTGTTTATCGAGTTCTCTCCTGTCGGTTACAATTACGAATGTATAATTACCGTCGAACTTTCTAAGAATTTTCTGCGAAAAGAAAATCATCGAAAAACTCTTACCGCTTCCCTGTGTATGCCAGAAGACTCCAAGCTTACCTTCGTTGTCTTTTACTTTTTTAAATTTCTCTATTGCATTATTGACACCGAGATACTGATGATTTTTTGAAACAACTTTTATCAGAGTTCCTCCCGTATTCTGAAACAATATAAAATTCTCAAGCAGGTCAAGTAATCTTGATTTATCGCAAACTCCTTTAATGATAGTGTCGAGCGATACAACTCCCTTTTCAGTTTCCGAACTAATTCTCTTCCATTCATTAAAATGTCCGAAGTCCGAAGTTATAGTTCCGATTACACTTTCCGAACCGTTTGATAAAATTATAAATGCATTATACAGGAAGAGTTGCGGAATAGTATCTCGATAATCCTGAAGATTTCCGTGAAATGCATCTTCTACTTTCTTATGAATGCCTTTGAGTTCAATGAACATCAGCGGAATTCCATTAACAAATCCGATAATGTCAGCTCTTCTTTTATATAAGTCACCCGTTATCCAGAATTGCGAAGCTATAAAAAAATCATTGCTCTCCGGATTTTGAAAATCTATTACTCTGACGACATCCTCGATTTCTTCATCCTTATTATTCTTAAATGAAACATTAATTCCGTCTTTCAATAGTTTATAAATCTCTTTGTTAGCCGTAACCGGATTCAAAATGCTTCTGTCTTTTTTAATCTTTTCAATAGCAGAATCTATCCCTTCTGTCGGAATATTAGGATTTAGTTTTTGAAGTGCGGGTTTTAGTTTTGATATCAGTATGACATCGGAAGAAGTTTCCCGTCCGAGAGACGAGTTATCACCGAAGGTTTCATAATAACAATTTTGATGTTCGTAACCGAGCTGCTTGAAAATTTCTATCGCGGGTTGTTCGATGAGAGCTTCTTCGGTGTAGTAATTTTGCATTTAGGATAATTTCTTTATACAAAATACTTAATTGGAGAATAAAAAATAATTATGAAATGGAACTTTCTCTATTTCTAAAATTTGAGAGCAAAATTCGGTTTTTGACGGCTCATTACTGCTAAAAACTCTGATATGTTCTTTGATGAAGTATATAAATCGTATTCAAAGTTGTTAACAAGCTCGAATGCCTTTTTATGATGTATTGAATTCTTATCAATAGAATAAACTAATACATTCGTATCAAGCAGAATTTTTTTCATAGGCCAACTCTCTTACGCTTACATTATCAAATTTACCACCCAGTTTATATGTCTTTAACTTTACCTTTTTATCCTTCTTGTTTACGATGCTGCTTAATAGCTTATAGACCTCTTCTACTTTTTTTTCAGGAAGTTTATTTATTTCCCTGATTAATTTTTCCTTTGTTGTCATTTGTATTAAATATTATAAATTTGTATTACTTTTTCTTTGTCATACAGTTACTGCCAATATGTATTCCATTTTTTTTTATTGTAAAATTTATATAATGGATGGGATAATATGAATGAAATAAATATTTCCTTTTTTAGCATTCAGATTTCTATATCAGCCTAACATCTGAAGATGTTTTTTTTTAAAAATTTTAAGCGGGCATTTGTATTCTGCATAATTGAATCCAAGATGTTCTGCTTATTAATTCTTTCTATTTAACTATGCTTTACATACTGAATCCACATTCTCTTAAGAAGGTAAAAGTATCAATATGTTTTAGATTAAATTCTCTGCAAACATTTGGAATAGGAATTTTTCTCCTAATATGTTGATCAAATACTTCTTGTGAAACAATTGTCGAGCTATTTTCCATTGCTTGTGCTATCAACCATGCATCTGCTTCTTCGAATTTTGCAAACTCTTTCTTTGCATTATCGGTAAATTGCTGATTCACATTGCTCCATCTAATTATTTTCTGATATTGCAATAACATATTGGGAGATGTAGTTGTCGAAATGAAGGAATCACGCCCCAATGAATCTTTAATCCAATCAAATAAATCATCTTTACCTTTTTCAATTTCCCAATATACTTTATCTATGCTAGCAATAACATTCTTGTTCGCTAAATTAATAATGTGCTCCCAAAAACTAGGTGCAATATCAAAAGCATAATAACTTCTTTTGGCTTGAGTAAACAAACTTGTATCAAGAATGTATTTAGGATTTTTTTCGCTCAAGATTTTGATAATGCTTCCTCAAATTTAGAAAAGGACTTTCCATATAACCCGGTAAGCTTGTATGCATCTGTATATAAAAGTTTGCCTTCCTTTGCTGCTGTCAACACTTGTGTGAAAAAAGATTTGCCAACACGATAGTTTTGATTGTTATAAAAATCCCCTCCTTTTTGTTTTTTCTTCTTGCTTGTAGTCCAGTTCTCTCTATATTTTTCATAGAAATTCAAGAATTCAACCTTTTCAAGTTTTCCAATATCTAACAGCCTTCGTGCAGCAACTATCTGACTTACTTTATAATGCTTTGCAATTTTTTCAATCTGGTCTTTGTCTGATTTTATTTGTTTCCAGAAGTCAGTAAGCGAATCTTGTGGAACAAGAAACTCTGCAGCAATCTCATTACAACGCATCTCAATTGCCTGCCGGGAAGGCATCAGATTTTTTAAGTCAAATGCTGCCGTCTTACCCAACCAAATGTGAGCCAATTCATGAGCAATTGTAAACATTTTAGCAGCCGTAAAATCTTGTCCGTTTATGAATATATACGGTACGTAATTATCTGTGAGAACAAAACCCCGGAATTCGCTCGGATTAAGTACCCTATGAGTGTTATTCTCTACAACACCGTTAATGGATATATAAATTTGAGCTTGCTCCGTTTTATCAAATAAATGTTTTAAAGATTCTTCCCAATTTCGAAATCTTTCCGCCCAATCAATATTCAATTTAAGTTTGCTTCTTATATCATCAGCAACCTGTATTACATTACTTCTTTCATCAAAAGAACCTACAAATTCCAGCATCTCATATCCCTCGCTAATTGCAAATTCTTTGAGCCACTCCTGCCTTTTCTGAATTACACTTATTGTGTCAGTTAATTCAGCGCTGTAATCTTCTGTTGGAGTTTGACTATCTGTTCTGAATAATGGAACACCTGTGGTTAAAGCAGGCAACTTATCAAGGAAAAAGTAACCAAACGGAATTGATGTTGCTTTAGAAAATTTAGCAAGTTGCTTAATCGTCGGTCCCGAAAGCCCTCTAACCCAGTCTTTTAACTTAGGAAATTTCTCTCCGATATTCTCCACTCTGAATTTTTCTTCAGCCCATTTTAAAACTTCTATATTATAATTTTCTACTCGCATTTTCACTTAATAATTAAAAAACTCGTTGAAAGATTATATGAGAAAATCATTCCCTTAAAATCAAATTTGATTTAATGAAATAAACATAGAAAGCTAATTTTCTATTCAAGTCAGCAATCCTGGAGTCCCTTTCTTTAGAATTGATGTCAGTTGCTCGGACTTGCGAAATAGAATTTTTTACCTGCTCGAACCGGAAATTCAATTCACTTCTAACTAATTCTGCATTTGAAATCATAATCCACCTCACACCTCCACCTCCCCGCTCATCAGCTTCGGTAAAAGTAAGTCGCGGGTGGAAGAGAGATTGTTGTTACTTCTTTGCAATATCAATATTTGATCAATGTAATTTTGCATAGCTTCAGTAAATAACTTCAGTAAATTAATTGTTGGAATTAAGATTGAAATAGATTCGATGCCGGAACCACTTATGTTTGGTTGAGCTGCTCCTGCAGCTATATTATCAATTCGATTTCTAAATTCATCTGAAATAGCAAAAAAGTAAATAAACATATTGTTCCTTAAAAAATCGAATTTTGGGAAAAATTTCCCAACTCTTTGGTTCAAGTAGCAATTTCTATTATCGTAAGGCATAATTCCGATTTTACCCACTTGCGCTCCTGTCATAGCAATAAGAAGATCACCTTCTTTTAAAATATAATCTTTAACGCTAAATGAATTTTCCTTGTTGATATATTCACAACTCTTTAAATCTATGAATTTATTCTGGATGTTTTTAATTTTAATAACAGGATTTTCACCTACAGATCTAAAATCCTTGCTTTTGAAAGCAAATCCTGATTTAACTTTATATAAGCATCCAATACTGCCAACCTCCCATCCCTCCGGTATCTTCCCCATTGCCGAATCCACAAACTTCGCATTCTCGTATCCCGGAAATCTGAACTTCACAAACCACTCCTTATATATACTCTGCGCCATCTCCTCGAGTATCTGTATCCGACGCAGATTGTTCTCGATTAAATCGTCGTAAGCGGAGAGGATTGAGGTGATTTTTGTTTGCGAATCAATATCTGGAGCTTTTACCTCTGCGTTTTCAACAATTTCGGTATCAATTGCAGGATACGCTGAACCTTTTGCAGAATTTGCAAAATATTCTGATAGATTTTTGTCGTTTATAAGATAATATAAAAATTTATTGTTTACGTTCTGCTTTGGAGTTAAGACAGCAAATCCTGTAGACACAACTAAGTTAGGATTAGCTTCTTTAAAAAAATAGAATGATCTGCGATTTGGTCTTACTGTTGAAAGTATTGTGTCTCCTTTTTTAACAATCCTTTTTGCTCTGCTTGGAGCATTCTCAATATTCATAATTGTAGATCCAAACAATATACCAGTTCCTACTGAAGAAATATCAACGTATTCAATTTGTTTAAAGACATGTTCATTCTTGATTGATTCTTTGTTAATAACACACAAATCTTTTAATCGATACTTTTTCCATTTATTCATATTCAATTTCAGCCGCTGTTATTGTTCCAAAGAATTTTCACAATGATATTTTTAAATATAAACCAAGCAATCTGTAAATTTTTTGATCACCAACAAAAAATATAATTTAATTTTTTAATGAAACCGTTCTTCTGTGTAGAGCACTTATAATCCTTTTTCAAGTTCAACTTTCCATTCATTATAACCTCCTATTATATCATGGACCGTTTTGAATCTCATTTCATCCATGATCATCTTTGCTATTGTTCCTCTCGTATTTTTATTGCTTATCACATACCAAACTCTATCTTTATCCAGTTTATTAAACTCGGCTTCAAAATCAGGATTCATCAAATCTATATTGAACGAACCTTTTATGTGTCCGTTCATGTATTCATCCGGTGTTCTCACATCAATAACACTTTTTTGAATGTCCGGAAAATTAGGGATAATTGCATTTAAAAATGTATCCGCACTAATGTTTGTAATGTAATTTGCCATTTTAATTTTATTTTTTTGAGTACGTATTAAGCTATAAAGTGAAAAAAAAATTTAACTTACAATCTTTATTACATTTTCAGAAATAATTTTCTGCAACTTAATAGATTCTTGATTTAACAATTCCAGCTCCTCATTCAGCTCCCTAATCTTCTCATAAAAATCTCCGTCATCATCATCCTTCTCGCTGACTCCAACATATCTTCCCGGATTAAGCGAATAATTCTGCTCTCTGATTTCATCGAGTGTAGCGGCTCTGCAGAGGCCTGATATATCTCTGTATTTATTTTTCGGGAAATTCT
The DNA here is from genome assembly GCA_019187405.1 of Ignavibacteria bacterium. Taxonomy (GTDB): domain Bacteria; phylum Bacteroidota; class Ignavibacteria; order Tepidaquicellales; family Tepidaquicellaceae; genus JABAQZ01. The sequence goes on along the minus strand of JABAQZ010000004.1, from coordinate 20,956 downwards.
TTTTCCACTGATCCTTCATTTCTTCCAATTGCGTAACATCGATCTCTTCTTCTCTATAAAGCCGCGCTATGTTTGACACATACTGTATCTGTCCCGGAGTAAATTCTCTGTGAGCCCTGTCAATCTGCCGGAAAATATTTCTCGCATCTATAAATAAAACTTTGTCTTTTCGGTTTGTATTCTTTTTCTCTTTATCCAGAAACCAAAGCGTGCACGGAAGTGTCACGGTATAGAAGAAATTAGGCGAGACCGCAATCATCACATCTACACCTCTTTCTTCGATTAAAGATTTTCTGATATCGAGTTCCGACTGTCTGGCATCACTCGCAGAATTAGCCATTACGAAACCTGCTCTGCCTTTATCATTAAGCGCCGACCAGAAAATCTGTATCCACAGAAAATTTCCGTTATCGTTTCTCGGAAGTCCGTAAGGAAAGCGCTTATCGGACTTCAGCTTTTCTTTATCTATTCTGCTCACATTAAACGGAGGATTTGCCAGCACAAAATCAAACTTACCGAATGACTTATGAATATCTTCATAATAAGTATTTCCCTGCTTTATATCGCCTTCGAGTCCGTGAACTGCAAGATTCATTTTACAAAGCCGGATTGTCTGCTCGGTTTTCTCTTCGCCGTAAATGGAGATTTCTGCTGCAGGATTTTTTTTATGTTCCGATACGAACTTTGCGCTCTGCACGAACATACCTCCGCTGCCGCAAGCCGGATCGAGAATCTTTCCTTTATACGGCTCGAGAATTTCTACAATGAGCTTTACAATTGAAGTCGGCGTAAAGAACTCTCCGCCTTTCTGACCTTCCGACATTGCAAACTTTCCGAGAAAGTATTCATAAATTTTTCCAAATACATCGCCTTCCAAATCCATTGTGATGTTGTCGAAGTTGCGAAGCAATGCAAACAGCACGTCGTTTGTCAGAATATTATAGTTTATCGGCAGCACACCTTTCAAGACCGGATTATGCTCTTCGATTTTTTTCATGGCATCATTTACGGCTTTGCCGATAGAAGCGCTTTCTGGAAGATTCAGAAGATAAGAGTAAGATGCTTCTTCGGGAACGAAGAGAACGCCTTTGGCATGATAGTCTGTTGCCGAGATTCTGATACGGCTGCCTGTTTTCTTTTTCTTATCGAGTTCGGCTTTTGCATGCTTGAATTTATCGTCGGCATATTTAAGAAAGATTAATCCGAGAACGGGAGTTGAGTATTGAGCCGAGGTAAGTCCCGCTCCTGCAAAGAAATGATTCGCTGCATCCCAGAGCCGTTTTTCGAGTTCGCTGTTATTAGATGTCATTGAAAATTTAAGATGCGTGTAAGATAAAGATTATGAATCTAATTTTTGATTCAAAAGACGCACTATAAATATGAAATAGCATTTCCGTCCAAATTGTTTTTTTGCTTTGGATTAGAACATCTAACCCACGTTTAATGGGCAATTGTATTATTAGTGTTGCGGATGTTTAGAATTGCAAATTGACAATTGAACATTGAACATTGTTTTCTTTGTTGTTAAATTCAATTAAGTATCATTATATTGAAGCAAGATAAATTCTATTTCTCTGCATGAAATAAAATCATGAAACAACCTGCGATTATATTACTGTTAATTATTTTCATTACAATTAATTCAGCTTCCTCTCAAAGATTGCAGAATAACGAAGGAAGTGAAAGTCTCATACTAGATTTAAACTCTGCAAGTATTTACGAACATGTTAACTCAGTCAAAAAGAATATTGTTACTGAAGATGAATATCTGAATTCAGGAATTATAAAAATTCAAATTGAAGACATTGCAGGAAAAAACAATAAAGATTTTTCCGGAAATATCTTCAATGACCTGGGCAGTAATTTTAATTTCGGCGCTGTTACTGAAAACTATGCATTCATCAGTTTTACGCCGAGCATGCATATACAGCCTGCGGAATTTATAAGCATTTATGCAAACCATAACCTCATGAAGCTTATTCCTTTTTCCGAAATGAACAAATATGCTTACTCGGTTTTTATTCAGGGACTTGCAATTGCCGGTACTCAAAAATCAATGGAACTTCTATTCAATTCAAAAAGCTGGATAACGCAGGCTGCGGCTTTTACGGCTAAGTATCTTGTGCTTAACTTATTAATCAAACCAAATACAAAAAGCGATAACAGAAAGCTGCTCCCGTGGATTCAAGATGAATGGTTTTATTATTCAGTCAGCATTAAGTTTTGAATTTAATAAATCTTTTGTAAAATATTTTAAATATAAATATTTATCATGCTCGTAGTATTCAGCGACTTGCATATTTCAGATGAAACCACTTCGTTTAACGTAAAGCCGGAGGCTTTCACAAAAATCCTTCAAAAAGAAATCGAACTTTGCTCTCAAAGAAACGAAGCAAAGGAGATCAGGATAATTCTAAATGGAGACATCTTTGATTTTGTAAGAACTGATTACTGGCTGAAGCTTGACTTTAAAGAAAGACCCTGGAACGGCAGTCTTGACAGAAATACTGCAATGAACAGCGATTCAGCTTTAATGGATAAACATTACGGTATTATACTTGACGGCATTTCAAAGACAAAAAGCTGCATAGGTTTCTTTAAAATGCTTAACGTTATTTCACAAAAATTCTCGGGGAATAAGGAAGTAAAGATTTCTTATGTAATAGGCAATCACGACAGAATATTAAATACTTCAGCATACCTTCGGAATAAAATCAAAGAATATCTTCATGCATATAAGCCTTCATCCGTAGAGTTTGTAAATGAATATCTCAACGGCGAACAATATTCCGTGCTTTGCAGACACGGACATGAATGGGATGAAGTAAATTACGGAATCGAGCTTTATAAATTCCTGAATAACAAAAATGATTTCGTTCCCAGATTTCAGAGGGACATATATCAACTACAGACCATCGGAGAAGTTATTACTGCCGAGCTTATGTCAGGAATAATTTACAGAACCGGGCTGCAAACAAAGGACAGTAAATTCATCGACTCTTTAAAAGATCTCAACAATGTCAGACCGCTTACCGATGCATTCGTCTGGCTTTACTGGTACGGCGTAACAATAAAAGCAAACAATAAGAATATTCTTCTCGATGCATTTAAAGATTCACTCCGCAGTCTGCTCAGCAGCGAGTTGTCAAAGTTATGGGATAAGACAAAATCGGAAATCTGGCTTTTCAGCGGGGATATTACGGACAGATTTGAGCAGATGCTTGATCTGATTGAAGACCTTGATTTCGATGCCATCAACAAGTATGTCGAAATATACAAGATATTTGATAACATTTTCGGAAGCTCAAAAGATGATTACGTAGAAGGAGCAAAAAAAGAATTTCAGAATAAGTATTACATTGACAAGGGTATTCAATACATCATGTATGGGCATACTCACGAAGAAAGACACGATTATTTTGCAGGCGACAGAGAAGGAAGAGTTAAAATGTACATTAATACCGGAACGTTTCTCCCATACATTCAGAAAACCCTCGACAATAAAAGCTTCGCTTCGGCATTTCAAATGTCAATGGTTTTTATTTATAGAAAAGATGAAGATACAATTGACGGTAAATCTAATGATTTTCCTACACTCGAGCTTTGGAATGGGATCAAAAGAAAAAAATATAAATAAAATTTTCCGGAATTCCTTATGCCGTCAAAGCACTTTAATTATTCCGCAGGTTATGTCATCGCTTTGTTCTGCGTCACCAGCAAAACTCTTAATGTCTGATATCAGACGGTCAATAATAATTTTAGGTTCGGATGAAAAATTGTTTCTTATAAGTTTAATTGCTCGTTCATCAGTATATAGCTCTTGCGCGGAGTTCATAGCTTCGGTTACTCCGTCGGTATAAAAATAAATTAAATCGTCTTTGCTGAGACTTAGTGTTTCCTCTTTATACTCCATTTCAGTAATGCCCAGAAAAAGTCCTCCCTCTTTAAGTTCAGTCAACTCACCGTTCCGTTTAAAATGGAATATGGCATTGTGTCCGGCATTAATGCTTTTCAACTTTTTGTCATTGTGAGAAATCAGACCAAACCATGCCGTAGCAAATTTATCGGAAGTAGTAGAGTCAATCAAAACTTTGTTAAGGCAGTCAACAAATTCATTCAGCTCAAAATTATCATTTTTCAATTTGAAATAAGTAATGATTGCAGAACAAATAGTAGAAACAATGAGGGAAGCAGAAATGCTTTTGCCCGAAACATCGGTTACAATTACTAACGTCTGGTTATCATTTAATTTATAAACATTATAAAAATCTCCGCCAACCTGCTTAGCCGGAATTATTGTTGCATAAACTTCAATATCTTTGAAATCAGGAAGTTTATCCGGAAGAAGATTTTTCTGAATTGCTGATGCAGTCTTGAGCTCTCTGTTCAGCGCTTCCTGTCGTACCTGCACTTCGATGAGTCTTGCATTATCGATAGCAATCGCACATTGTGACGCCAATAGATTAAACAGATTAAAGTCTCTATCGCTGAACACCGGCTCGGTTTTTTTATTGATAACCTGTATTACGCCAATGAGCTTGTCTTTGTGAATCATCGGCGCGCAAATCATTGTATGCGTCCTGAATCTTGATTTCATGTCAAACTCTTTGTTAAATCTGTAATCATTGTAACAATCGTCAATCAAGAGAGGCGTTCTGTTTTCCGCTACCCATCCAGCAATGCCTTCGCCCATATTACATTTTACCTTTTTTACTTCCTTTCCTTTTTCGCCGGTTGCAATTTCAAACCAAAGAATATTTTCAACTTCGTCATACATTAGCAGCGAGCTGGCTTCGGCTGTCATAAGCTCTTTGCAGCTCTCCATAATTTCATTAAGAAGTATATCGAGAGGTTTCTTTTCGGATATTCTGTTTGTTACTTCGTGAAAGTAATTTATCTCATCGAGAAGCTTTTTAATATCGTGATTATCAGTCATAAAAATTTTCTGCAAAATAAGCAATAAAAGAATTGATTTACATTCAAATTAAAGTTTAAATAACTTTATTGCTTTTAAAATTTATAATTGTAAAATGAAATTGCCAAAATTATCATTTTGGATAAATTAATTCCGGCTTTGTGCAGAAAATTTTATTCAACTACGGATAAAAGTATAAAACTGAATCAGAGAATTGAAAATGATTCACGCAATTAATTCCTGAATGTTACATTACATATAACACATAATCATTCCAGCTTTTTCTTGAATCTTAAAGAGCTGAGAATCAGTATGATCATTCCCATTGAAAATAAAATCAAAATTTCTTTCCACAGGTAGGAAAAACCGAGACCTTTCAGTACTATCGCTCTGATGATAATTATAAAATACTTAAGAGGAATGATGTAAGTAATGTATTGAATTATTACGGGCATGTTTTCTATGGGAAATGCAAAACCCGATAAAAAAATCATCGGTATTATAATAAGAAAAGATGAAGTAATCATTGCCTGCTGCTGTGATTTGGAAATTGTAGATATAAAAAGTCCGAGGCCGAGTGTAGAAAGCATAAAAACAAACGATGACAGTATGAGCAAACCAACACTTCCCTTAATCTGAATCTCAAACCAATATCTCATTACGGAAAGTACAATCAGTATTGCAATGAATCCGAGAATTGAAAACGGGATCAGTTTTCCGAAAATCATCTGATATGGTTTTATAGGAGTAACTATCAATTGTTCCAAAGTTCCGATCTCTCTTTCTTTTACAATAGCAAGTGCGGTAAGATTTGTTGTTATAATAATTAATATGAGTCCGACAATGCTCGGCAGCATAAACAATCTTGTAACGAGATTCGGATTGTACCAGACACGGGTTTCACCGGAGACTGAACCTGCGGGAAGAGTTATCATCCCGGATTTTTCAAGATATTCTGCCGCAATGCCTGAAGAATATTCCGCAAGTATATTCTGAGCATAACCGGCGGCAATGGATGCTTTATTACCGTCAGACCCATCGAATATCATTTGTACTTTTGATGTGTTTCTTCCTTTGATATCCTTTTCAAAATTTTCATCAATGACAATAGCAGTGAGAGCGGCGCCTTTATCGAGCATTTCAGTAATCTTCTCGTATGTGTTCGCTTTGCTGACAACTAAGAAGTAACCGGATTCTTCAAATCTCCTGATAAATTCCCTGCTGCTGTATGAATCATCTTTATCAAAAACAATTGTCTTTATGTCTTTCAGATCTCTGTTTGCCGCATAGCCCAAAAATATAAGCTGAATTACGGGAGCAATTAAAATTATCGTAACCATTTTTTTGTCTCTGACAAACTGCTGAAATTCTTTTATTATAAACAACCTTAGAGTCTTCATGCCTTCTTTGCCTTTTTTGTTTTTATTATGGATAAGGTGATGAGTAAGAAAGCAAACAGCAGCATAGACAAAATCTCCTTATAGAATACTCCGATTCCCACTCCTTTAATAAGGATGTCTCTTAAAACGATTATATAATATTTTGCAGGCGTAATGTATGACAACAGCTGAATTGCCTGAGGCATGCTTTCGATCGGGAAAATAAAACCAGATAATATTACCGTCGGCAATTGTGAAACAAGCATTGCAATCTGAAAGGCAACCTGCTGTGAATCCGCAAATGTCGAAATCAACACACCCATGCTTAAAGTTGTCAGGAGATAGCATACTGTTGCAAGCAGCAATTCTCCGTAATTTCCTTTTACCTCAACTCCGAACAGAAAATATCCCATCAGCAATATGGACGCGGCAATCACAAGAGAAATCAAGAGATAAGGAATTATTTTTCCGATTATCAATGACAATGTTGACACCGGCGAAACCTTTATTTGCTCAATAGTTCCAAATTCTTTTTCTCTAACCAGCGATATCGAAGTAAGTATAACCGAAATTATCATGAGTATAAGAGCAATTAAACCCGGTATGAAATACTTTGTAGTGTTTAAATCTTTGTTATACCAGAATTGCGCTTCTGCATCTAATGGCATGTACAAATCCTTACCGCGTGCAAGCAAAAATTCTCCGGAAATATTTTTGGAAAAAACCCTTGCAACTGCATTTACATAATTCATAATTATAGTTGCCGTGCTTGCGTCAATTCCGTCAATAAGAAACTGAACTTGCACTGCTTCCCTGTTTTCAAGCCTCTTTTGAAAATCAAATGGTATTATCACAATGCATTGTGCAATTCCTTTATCGAGAATTCCGTTAACTTCACCGTCGCTTTTTGGATAAGATACTATTTCAAAATAACCCGAACCGTAAAAACTTCTGATAAAATCTCTGGAGTAATTGCTTTCATCCTTATCAAGAATAGAAATCTTTATGTTGTTTACATCGAGAGAAACAGCATATCCAAAAAGCACAAGCAAAGCCACAGGAAGGACAAACAAAATCAGCAGACTTCTTTTGTCTCTCAAAATCTGAAGGATTTCCTTTTTCGATATAGCGAAAATTTTACCGTGCATTTCAGTAAGATTTTGTCAGAAGGTTAATAAATACGTCTTCAAGCGACGGACTGATTTCTTCGATTGCCGTTACCTGAACATCTTTAGCAGAAAGCAGATTTTTAATTTCATGCTTTTTTAAATCAATCACTGAAGCAGCTTTAATTTTTTCTCCTTTAAGAGTAACGTGTATAGAGTTTCCGAAAATGTTAACCGTTTCAAACATGTCTTCCTTCTCGAGCAACTCAACGGTTTTATAAACGTTGCTGCACTCTAATTTTAAAACAGTTTTCTTAAGATAGCTGCTTTTCAGTTCTTTTGGACTGCCTGAAGCAATTAGTTTTCCTGAATCTATCAGCGTTATCCTGTTGCAGAATTCCGCTTCGTCGAGGTAATGTGTAGTAACGAAAACAGTAGTACCTTTGTCGGAGAGTTCATTTATCAGCTCCCAAAATCTTTTTCTGGAAATCGGGTCCACACCGCCTGTCGGCTCATCGAGGAATACTATCTGCGGATTATGTATAACAGCTGTTCCGAGCGCGAGCCTTTGCTTGAATCCGACAGATAAATTTGATGCAAGTGTGTTCTCTCTGTTCTCAAGTCCCGCTATGTTCAATATCCAGTTCTTTCTTTCAATAAGTTGATTCCCTGCAAGTCCGTAAACACCTCCGAAAAAATTTATGTTTTCGCTAACGGTAAGATCATTGTATAATGAAAATTTCTGCGACATATAACCGATGCTCCGTTTTACCATTTCCGGATTTTCTTTAATGCTGAATCCGGCAACATCGGCATCGCCGGAAGTTGGTTCAAGAATACCGCAGAGCATTCTTATAGTCGTTGACTTACCGGCGCCGTTTGCTCCGAGAAAACCAAATATCTCGCCTCTGCCGACGCTGAAAGAAATATTGTCAACTGATGTAAACTTTCCGAATTTTTTTGTGATGTTATTTACAATTATGGATTCCATAATTTTACAGGACAAGTTTCATTAAAAATTAATATCACTCGATTTTATCTCTTATCAGATGAATGAAAGCATTTTCCAGCGACGGAGTAATTTTTCTGAAATCGGATACAGCAATCGAATTCTCTTCAAGCAATTTTTTAATTCTCGCATCCAGAGTTTCATTATTTCTTACCTCTATGTGAAGCCTGTCTCCAAACAGCTGTATTTCATTTTCCAAGTTTTCTCTGAGAAGTTTATATGCATTTCTTACAGGAGAGCATACGATTTCTATTATCATTTCATTCATTAATGATTTGATTTCATCAGGAGCGCCTTTGGCAATGATTGTTCCGCTGTTCATCATGACGATTTCGTTAAATCTTTCTGCTTCATCCATGTAAGGAGTTGAAACAATTATTGTCAGTTTTTCTTTCATTAGTTCAGATAATATCATCCAAAATTCACGTCTTGAAACCGGATCTACACCAGTAGTCGGCTCATCCATCAGCAGTAATTCAGGTTTAAATATCAAAGCACAAGCAAGCGACAGCTTTTGCTTCATTCCCCCCGAGAGCTGTCCGGCAAGAAACTTTCTGAATTTAATTAATCTTGTAAACTCAAGCAGCTCATCCCTTCTTTTATGAAATTTTTTTACACCGTGTATGACGGAGATAAATTCAATATTTTCGTCAACCGTAAGATCCGTATAAAGGCTGAATCTCTGCGAAAGGTAACCTGCTTTTTCTTTGATAATGTGCGGATGCTTTTTAATGTCTCTGCCGGAAATCAAAACCGTTCCGTAATCAGGGTCCAACAAACCCGCAAGAATTCTGATGAGTGTTGTTTTCCCCGCGCCGTCTGGTCCTACAAGCCCGAACATTGTATTTGATTTTATGTTAAGCGAAAAATTTCTGACAGCGGAAATTTCACCGTAGTTTTTGCTGAGATTATTTATTTCTATCGCTGACATAATGCTAATTTGTAATCAGTCTGGCATCGGCAGGCATGCCTGACTTTAATGTGAAGTCCGGATTTGGAATTTTTACTTTTATTTCAAAGACAAGTTTTGTCCTTTCTTCCTGTGTTTGAATATTTTTTGGAGTGAATTCGGCTTCGGGCGATATGAATACCACTTCGCCGGTATAAACTCTGTCTTTATAAGAATCAGTTTTAACTTCTGCTTTTTGTCCGAGTTTTACTTTACCGAGATTTTCTTCCGTCACATAAATGTAAAGATCGACATTTTCAAAATCTGCGATGCTGAGAACCGATGCACCCGGAGTTACAAATTCACCGGTTTCGGAAATTTTTTTGGATACAATGCCGCTTACCGGAGATTTTATAGTGCAGTCTTCTATATTTTTTTTGATGAGATCAATGTTAACCTTGCTGATTTTCAATGCTGCTCTCGATGATTGTATTTCTTCCGGACGCACAATGTTTTTTATTCTCTTAAGATTTTCTTTTGCGGTATTCAGTTGATTTAAGGTCTGCTCGTATTTTGTAAAAGCATCGTCGTACTGCTGTTTGGGAATTGTATTAGTCTGCAATAGTTCTTCTGCCCTGTTTTTATCCGTCTCTGCCCGGTTGAGATTTATTTCCGCAAGATTAAGCTGTTCTTCTGCAAGAGCTACGTCTTCTTTTCTAGGTCCTGCAAGCAGAAGATTTAGCTGCGCCTGCATCTGCTCCATCTGAGCTTCCGCCTGTCTCAGCTGAATGTCGAGCAGATCATGATCGATAACAAAAAGCAAGTCTCCCGTTTTCACTACATCTCCTTCTTTGACAAATATCTCTTTAATATTGCCCGTGCTTTTTGAACTTACCATAACCTCCACAGCTTCGATATTTCCCGAAGCCGTGATTCCATTTACAGGTATATTCTCACTGCATCTATGCATCGATAAAGCAAAAAAAAGTAATACTGATATCTTGTATTTATTTCGTTTGAATGAAAACAATTTATTTTTTTCCATTTGAAGATGAATTTTTATTTATCTTAATAGAATTAATAATGAATTCAGGGATTTCCTTCTTTCTTTGATTAATAAATCTATTGAATCCTTGCTCGTTTAAATCATAAATTTTCATTATTAGCGGCTTTGCAATAATTGGATAGATACACAGTGACATTAAATTAATAAACAACTGTCTCGGATCGGTCTTCTTAATCTCCTTATTTTTTACGGATTTTCTTATCTGTGCAATGAACACTGAAGGAGTGAAATTACTCTTCTCTGTAAATTTACTCAGGATTTTTTCGGGATTCTGAAACAACTCATAAATTACAAATACCGGCAGATACATATTTTCCATTAAAAGCTTAATGTAATTATCCGTAAAGTATTTTATTTTATCAAAAAGAGGAAGTTCAGCGTCGAGAAGTTCTTTCACTTTTGGAATTAGAGTTTTCAAAGCTTCGGCAAAGACGGCATCGAAGAGTTTTTCCTTGCTGCGGTAATAATAATGGAGAAGAGCTTTGTTTATTCCTGCTTTATCGGCAATTTCCTGCATCCTCGCTCCTTCAAAACCTTTCTTATGGAAGATCTCTCTTGCGGAAATCAGGATTTTTTGTTCGGCAGTTACATCCGGAGGATTTTTGCTGTTTTTCATAATAATTTAACTAAACAGATTAACCAAATGGTTAACTATTTAAAAATAATAGAAAAACAGACAATGTTCAATGTTCAATTTTCAATGTGCAATTCTAAATCCTAAATTTTCGCACAATTAACAACACAATTGAAAATTGAACATTAATCATTGAACATTATTCATTAATCATTGAACATTATTCATTAACCATTGAACATTAATCATTGAACATTAATCATTGAACATTAATCATTGAATATTATTCATTAATCATTGATCATTATTCATTAATCATTGAACATCGAGCATATTACTTATAATCGTACGAAAAAGTAATCCTCGGTACAACATCAGTTTTTCTTCCTTTGCCGGCGGGGTTTTTTCTGGCATAGGCATTCAGCCATAAATTCGGCGTGATGTGAATATTCGGCAAAGGCAGGTAATCAATTCCTGCAGTTACAAAGTGATTGTAATAATCATATTGAGCAGTCCTTGAATCCGGATTGTAATAATCATATCTCGAGAAGAATTTTACTTTTTCTCCCGACAAGTTACCTCTTACAAAAAAACTGATTCCAAATGGTTCGATGTTTCCCGGGTTTGTCGGAACATTCACGTTAAAATTTTTCTGAATTGAAATAAATGATTCAAGTCCGATTGTTAATTCCGGAACCTGATAAGCAACAAATGCATTCCAAGTGGATTTGCTTTTGTCATTCTCATAAGGTTCATAATCTGCATATAAATCCGCTGTAAATTTTTTTCCTGCAAAATTTCCAAACAGCATTCCTGAAAATTTCTTGTACTTATTCTTTTCAATTGCCTGTCCGCTGCCTGTGGCAACCATTGCATAATATCCAAAATCACCGGATTTATCAAATGCTCCGTTTATCATTAAACCAAAATCCCGCGATGCTGTCAACCCTCTCTGATCGAGTATCATCTTTTCGACGAATCTGTTTCCCCAGATTTTTTCTGAATGATATGAGTATGCAATTGTCGGGAACAATCCGAAGGTTAGATTTGTATTTGAAAAAATATTTTTCCAGTTCAAGAATGCATCTTTGAGTATGACGTTTCTTTTACCGTTTGATGCAACATCGGATGGACCTTCATAAGCAAGCGTTACCTTTGAATAAAAATCTTCGCTGAAATTATGTTCGTATCCGAGAAAGATTCTTCTGAATTCAAATGTATTATAATCTTTTTTATAAGCAGTGAAATCAAGAGGCGATACTGTCGAATCCCCTCCTGCTTTGTAGAAATAATCTCCAAAAACTGATCCAAATATTTTGCCGTTGGGATAACTTGAAGATGAATTTTTATCCTGAGACTGAAGATTTGAAACAAATGAAGCGAGCAGTAAAGCAATTAATAACTTTTTCATATTATAATTTGTTTTTCCAAATTTAATTAAATGAGTTTTGAAATTCAGTTTATATTTTATTACTTAGTGAAGTTTAACATAACATCCTTACAGACTGAATTTTATTAAAATCATCTAAACTTTAATTCAAAATTAAATTTTTGAAAAGCTGTGATAAGCGTATTCAAAACTTTTCCCCGTGATTTAATGAAAAATTTGAATTCGACTATATTAAAAACAAAGTGTAAATTTTTAAATTTAAATCACCTGAATCCGGAAAAACGCTTTTTTACTTTTAATAATTTAAGGTTGAATAAAAACACCGGAATATTTTCCCTCCGGATTTATAATAACATTGTTAATGATTTTTGCAATATTAATTACTCTGATAATTGTCTTTCAGAATTCTAAGTAAGCAATTCAAAGCATTTCAGAAATATTTTTACATCAAAAAACAACATTCCAATTTATTCAGTCAAATTTTCAGAGAATTTTGATATTCAAATATATCGCTCGCTCGGCGATGCAAAGCACTCGCTCAGCGATGCATAGCACTTGCTCAGCGATGCATAGCACTTGCTCAGCGATGCATAGCACCCGGTCAATGATGCAAAGCACCCGGTCAGCGATTCAAAGCACCCGGTCAATGATGCAAAGCACTCAGTCAATGATTCAGAGTTCTGAGCAAGTGATTCAGAGTTCTGAGCAAGTGATTCAAAGTTCTGAGTAAGTGACTCAGAATTCCGAGCAAATGGTTCAAAGTTCAGAGCAAGTGATTCAGAATTCCGAACAAGTGATTCAGAGTTCTGAGCAAATGGTTCAGAGTTCTGAGCAAATGGTTCAGAGTTCTGAGCAAGTGATTCAGAGTTCCGAGCAAGTGATTCAGAATTCCGAACAAGTGATTCAGAGTTCCGAGCAAGTGACTCAGAGTTCTGAGCAAGTGATTCAGAGTTCTGAGCAAGTGATTCAGAATTCCGAGCAAGTGATTCAAAGTTCCGAGCAAGTGACTCAGAGTTCCGAGCAAGTGATTCAGAGTTCTGAGCAAATGGTTCAGAGTTCTGAGCAAGTGATTCAGAGTTCCGAGCAAGTGATTCAGAGTTCTGAGCAAGCGACTCAGAGTTCTGAGCAAGTGATTCAGAATGGTGTGACAAAAGATAAAATGCAGATTTCACTTTAGAAATGAACTTTTAAGCTTGAACTGAATAATTTTAATGAGATTCAGGCAACAAATAAAATGAACACAAAATAAATACCGGCATACGAAAGCATCAAAGATTTTCTGCAATCCCTTTTCAACATAATTCCCCCCACCTCTCTCCCAATCCAGATCTGAAGCGAGATGAAACTGCTTTCGGGGTGCAGGGGAAATGTGGTTAAGGGTATTTAAAATGATGCAATGAAAAGTAAATTTGTTAATTTCAAAATTACACTCTTAAGCTCTTTACATTATTTTTCCTGGTTCAATGAAAGTCAGTATGATTAAAAATTATTCAATTGTAATAATGCAATATTTTTAAGACTTTTGATAAAATCAGAAACTAATGAAGAATATTTTATTTCCGACAGATTTCTCTCCGAATGCCGATATTGCATTGAATTATGCAGTTGAAATTTGCAGGAAAATAAGCGGGAATCTCTTGCTTTTTCATGCTTACAGCGTGCAGCTGATTGATCCGAACATGCCTGCGGAAATTTATCTTTCTGCATATCAGGAAGAAGAAAAATCTGCTAAAGAAAGGCTCGAAGAATTGAGCAAAAAAATTATTGATACTAACAAAGATATCGATGGTCAGAGTATTTTTAAAACAGAAGCCGTAGTTACACAAGGTCTTGCAGTTGACGAGATTATTTCAGTAATAAAAGATTACAAGATCGATCTTGTAATTATGGGAACTCACGGAGCAAGCGGTATTACTGAACTCATTCTCGGCAGCAGCACTGCAAGCGTAATGGAAAAATCTCCTGTACCGGTTCTCGCAATTCCAAGTAATGTTACATACAAAAGTATTTCTAATATAGTTTATGCTTATGACGACATTAAATCTTGTCTGCCTTCATTTAAAATTCTCCTCGAGTTTGCAGGTATTTTTAATTCATCCATTACTCTTCTGCATATAATTGAATCCGGAAGCAACTCGGAGGAAATGAACAAAAAAGAATTTGCCAAAATTAAGAATACGACTGATTACGAGGACATAAGTCTTGAGCTTGTAAAAGAAGAAAAAGTCATCGAAGGAATTAATGATTATGTCTATTCTCATGACGTTGACGTGCTTGCAATGGCAATAAAAAAGAGAACCTTGATAGATAAAATATTTAACCGAAGTCTGACAAAGAAAATGGCTTATCATACCAGAATTCCTCTGCTCGCATTGCATAAAATTTAGCGGATATGAAAAACTGTAATCTTCATTTTATTTTTTTCCGGGAACAAATTTAATAAGCGCTTTGCCTGAAAAATTATTTTTAATCGATGCTATGGCAATGATTTACAGGGCATATTTTGCTCTTATATCAAATCCGCTTATCAATTCACAGGGTAAAAACACTTCTGCGGTTTACGGTTTTCTTAATTCGATAGTAAAAATTCTGGAAGACGAAAAGCCCGATCACATTGCTGTTTGCTTTGATACAGCCAGTCCAACATTCAGACATAAGATGTTCCCTGCTTATAAAGCTCAGAGACAGGAGATTCCGACAGATATGCCATGGCAGATAGACAAGACAAAAGAGATAGTCAAAGCGATGAACATTCCGATGCTTGAATTGGAAGGATTTGAGGCAGATGATATAATTGGAACCCTTGTCAAGCAGGCAGAGAAAGAAAAAGTTTTAAGCTATATGGTAACACCGGACAAAGATTACATGCAGTTGATTTCCGATAAAGTATTTATGTACAAGCCTGCGAAGACACAATACGGACCGGATAATGAAGTCATTGGAATAGACGGCGTAATGAAAAAATTCGGCGTTCCACCGGAGAAAGTAACGGATGTTCTCGGGCTCATGGGAGATACTTCCGATAACATACCAGGCATCAGAGGAGTCGGAGAAAAAACAGCAATCGGTCTCATACAGGAATTCGGTTCAATTGATAATCTATACAAAAACATTGATAAAATTACAAAGCCCAAACTTAAGGAAAATCTGATTACTCACAAAGAAGATGCATTACTTTCAGAAACTCTCGTAACAATAAAAACAGACGTTCCTCTGAAAATTAATTTTCATAATCTTAATATAAAAGAGCCAGATACGAATGCATTGCTTCCGCTTCTCGAAGAAATGGAATTCAAAAGTCTCTTAAGAAAGTTTTCCAAAGGTTTAAAAAACTTCAGCGATTCAGGCGACAAGTCCCCAGAGAAAGAGCAGGAGAAAGGAACTGTAAAAAAACTCAGCATCAGAGGAGTGAAAGCAGAAGATATTAAAGTCAACATTGCCGAACAAAAAAAGAAAATCCTCACCATAAAAGATGTTAAGCATGATTATAAAATTATCAAAGATAAAAAAGAGTTTGATGATTTTGTCAAACTGCTCTCAGAGCATATATTTGTTTGCTTTGATACAGAAACTGATGCATTAAATGCCATGAATTGCAGCATGGTAGGCATGTCATTTTCTTTCAAAGAAAAAGAAGCATATTATATTCCCGTTTATTCAGATTCAAAAAGCCGGAAGAAAGACGAACAATCGCTGTTTGATATCCAAAAGAAAAGTTCACCGGCAAATAAAACAGGTATAGAGATTAGTTATGCGATTGAAAAACTAAAGCCGGTATTGGAAAGCAAAGAGATCAAACTGATTGGACAGAATGCAAAGTATGATTATCTCGTTTTGAGAAATTACGGCATCGAGATAAACAACATTTACTTCGACACACTAATAGGTTCTTTCATTTTGTATCCCGAAGGCGCGCATGATATGGATTCGCTTTCCGAAAAATATCTTTATTACAGACCGGTATCTATAACAGAACTTATTGGCAAAGGTAAAGAACAGATTACCATGGATAAAGTGGATATTGACAAAGCCGGAGAATATGCAGCCGAAGATGCAGACATTACGCTTCAGCTTTTTCACAGGATAAAATATGAACTTGGTAAAATCAATCTGCTAAAATTGTGTGATGATATCGAGTTTCCACTAATAAAAGTATTATCTGAAATGGAATTTGAGGGATTTAAAATTGATGAAAACATTTTAGGTATTATCGATAAGGAAACTACAAAGCTTATTAAGGAGTATGAAGAAAAGATTTATAAATCTGCCGGAGAAAAGTTTAATATAAATTCGACACAGCAGCTTGCCGATATACTTTTTAAAAAATTAAATCTGACACCCGTAAAAAAAACCAAAACGGGATTTTCAACAGATGTCAGAGTGCTCGAAGAGCTGAAATACCAGCACGAAATTGCTTCTCTGCTTGTGGATTACAGAGTATTGACAAAGCTCAAATCTACTTACATAGAAGGACTTAAGAAAGCAATCAATCCGAAAACAGGCAGAGTGCATACTGTATTCAATCAGATTGCAGCGGCAACCGGAAGAATCTCAAGCAATGATCCTAACCTGCAGAACATTCCCATTAGAACCGAAGTCGGCAGAAGCCTGAGAAAAGCTTTTGTTCCGGAAAACAGAAATTACGTCATAATGTCATCGGATTATTCACAGATTGAATTGAGAATAATGGCACATTATTCCGAAGATGAAAACATGATTAATGCATTTAAGAAAAACAGAGACATACATACCGAAACTGCGATGAGAGTATTTAATTTACATTCAAAGAATGACGTAACGCCGGGAATGAGGAGAAAAGCAAAGGAAGTTAACTTTGGAATAATTTACGGTATCGGAGCATTCGGTCTTGCAAACCGGCTCGAAATAAAAAACACGGAAGCAAAGGATATAATCGAAAGATATTTCAGAGAATTTCCCAAAGTAAAAGAATACATGGACAGGACTAAAGAGTTCGCTCATCAGCACGGATACGTGGAAACAATAACAGGCAGGAGGAGATATCTATTGCAAATCAACAATCAGAATGCATCTGCGCGGGCTGAAGACGAAAGAGCCGCCATTAATATGCCAATTCAGGGAACAGCCGCCGACATGATAAAGCTGGCTATGGTTAATATCTACTGGGAATTTCAGAAAAACAGACTTGAGTCAAAAATGCTATTACAGGTTCATGACGAATTGGTTTTTGAAGTAAAGAAATCAGAACTCGAGAAAGTTAAAAAAATAGTTGTTGATAAAATGAAGAATGCAATTAAGCTGAATGTGCCGATAGAAGTGGAGACTGGAACTGGGAACAGTTGGTTTGAAGCACACTGAATTAATTATCAATTATCAATTAAAAATTAACAATCAAAAATTAATAAATATCAATTAACAATTTATAATTAATATTTCACTAAATGATTATTGTAACAGGCGGAGCGGGATTTATCGGCAGTGCGTTGATATGGAAGCTGAATCAATCCGGAGAAGACAATATAATTATTGTAGATGAATTCGGCGAAAATGACAAATGGCGAAACCTCGTCTCATTAAAATTTGCCGATGTATTCGACAAAGAAGATTTCGGACACATGCTAGCATCGGGATTCCTTAAGAATGTTAAAGTCGATACGGTTTTTCATCTCGGAGCATGCAGTTCAACTACCGAGAAAAACTTTAATTACCTTTTTAAGAATAATTTTGAATATTCAAAATATCTTTGCGGACAATGTCTGGAGAATGACATAAGATTTATTTATGCATCATCGGCTGCAACATACGGAAACGGAGAAAACGGCTATGAAGACGATGAAGATAAGCTTCACCTGTTGAAGCCGCTTAATGCTTATGGATATTCGAAGCATCTCTTTGACATTTGGGCTAGAAAAAGCAAAGTACTCGACAGAATTGCCGGATTGAAATATTTTAATGTTTACGGACCGAATGAATATCACAAAGACGATATGAGAAGTGTCGTCAATAAATGCTTCTGGCAAATTAAAGAAACAGGAAAAGCAAGATTGTTTAAGTCATCGAATCCGGAATTCAAAGACGGCGAGCAAAGCAGGGATTTTCTTTATGTAAAAGATGCCGTTGACATGACGCTGTTTTTCATGAAAAATAAAATCGTTAACGGCATTTATAATATCGGAACGGGAACTGCAAATACATTTAATGATCTCATTAAACCTGTATTTTCATCTTTGGGCTTAAAGGAAAATATTGAATATTTCGATATGCCAGAGATTTTAAAAGAAAAATATCAATATTATACCAAAGCTGATACCGGCAAACTTTTGAGTGCAGGTTATCAGGGGAAAATTACACCGATAAAAGAAGCAGTTACAGATTATGTATCAAATTATCTCAATACTGATTATCTTTATTTAAATAATAATTAAATATACATCAATGAAACAGATTTTAATTCTTTTTATACTTTTTGTAACGGCTGCCAATGCAATACCGCAGGATTTGCCACATTTCATGACTGAGAAGGAAAAAGAAATTTATAAAAACTATCAGCCGCCTTTTTTGAATAATGATGATACCAATCCCCCGCCGACTCCCGTAAGAACAATGGCTGAGTGGGAAGAGTTACAGGGAACAATTGTTGCCTGGACGTCTTACACTTCAATCATAAGACAGATTGTGGATTATGCACAGGATGAAGGCTGGGTTTACATTGTATGCAGTGATTCAAATTCAGTAAAATCTTATTTATCGAGCGGAGGTGTTTCTCTGACAAATCTGAAATTTCTTGTTACTTCATTTAATTCTGTCTGGTGCAGAGATTATGGTCCGTGGGCTGCATATTCTGGAATTTCAGACAGCTTAAAGATAATTGATTGGATTTATAACCGTCCGAGACCTCTCGATGATGCAGTGCCGGTTGCTTTTGCAAATTTCATGGGCTTGCCGATTTATCAGGCAATTGCATCACCGGATGACCTTGTTCACACTGGCGGTAATTTTATGGTTGACGGAAATCATACGGGATTTTCTTCAAGACTTATAATTGACGAAAATCCTGCCAAGACTGAAGCGCAAATTGATAACATTGCAAACAGATATCTTGGCATTACAAGATACATTAAAATGAATACGCTTCCTTATGATCAGATTCATCACATTGACATGCACATAAAACTTCTCGATGAGGAAACATTACTTGTCGGTCAATATCCTCCCGGAGTTGCAGACGGACCGCAGATTGAAGCAAACCTTCAGTATGTAATAAATAATTTTCTTACATGTTACGGAAGACCGTATAAAGTCATAAGAATTCCCATGCCGCCGAGCTCTTCAGGACAATATCCTCCGAGTTCAAGTTATTTTACATATACAAATTCAGTATTTGTCAATAAGACTGTCATCGTTCCTATATATGGTTTTTCTCAGGATACCACAGCTTTGAGAATTTACAGGGAAGCATTGCCGGGTTACAGAGTAGTCGGGATCAACTGTTCATCCATGATTTCAGCTCTCGGCGCAATACACTGCATTACAAAAGAAATCGGAGTTGATGAGCCTGTATTTATTTCGCATGCAAAATTATTAAATACATTGAATACTTCTTCTCCTTATGAAGTAAAAGCATACATTAAAACCAAAACCGGAGTTTCAACGGCAAAAGTATTTTGGAGGACTGATACGACACAGGCATATAATCAGATTAATATGACGCAGAATCTCGATACATTCAGGGCAAGCATTCCGGCTCAATCGCTTGGCACAAAGATTTACTACTATGTATCAGCGGTTTCAAATTCAGGCAGAACAGTAAACAAACCTCTTACTGCGCCGCAGGGTTATATTAAATTTGTAATTGACAATCCTACATCCGTATCAGGAGATTTGACTACTCCTGAAAGTTTTAAGCTTTATCAGAACTACCCTAATCCTTTTAATCCGGTTACTAAAATCAGATACCGGGTACAATTAACCGATGGCAAAAAGATTAATGTAAGTTTAAAAATCTATGACTTACTGGGGAATGAAGTTGCCGTATTAGTAAATGAACCGAAACCGGCGGGAGTTTATGAAGTGGAATTCAATTCATCTTCCACCAGGAGCGTGCTCCCAAGCGGCGTTTACTTTTATCAGCTTGAAGCAGGAAGCTATAAGGAAACAAAGAAATTGATGTTGATAAAGTAATTACAAATAACTCCATCAGGCAGATTCATCATTACCCTGCATTTCCAATCGCATATCAAACAGGGCAATTACATGTTTTGACATTACTATTTTTCGTTTCATAATACAAAAGGGCGACCACAAAGGTTGCCCTTGCAATAATCCTCAGCGCTTTGACACCCCATCCCCTGCCCTTGCCCTTCCCCATGCTGGGAAAGGGAGCTGTCAGAGAAATGAAACACAAAAAGTCTCTCACCATTTGTTGAGACACTCTCGCTCCCATTCTCCTGATTGGGAGCGCAGATAATGTTCTACCTTAATCCCCGGAGCTTTGACACCCCATCCCCAGCCCTTCCCCATGCTGAGAGTGTCTCAAAACATATTGATAAAAAATGATTATATTTGCAAAACAAATTTAAAAAGAATGTCACATCAGATTAAAGCAAATTACGATCAGAATTTTTTGTTGCCGCCCTCACTAGAGGAATG
>JABAQZ010000001.1 GCA_019187405.1 Ignavibacteria bacterium | reverse complement strand
AAAATCAATCATGGAAATTACCGGGAGAAGTTTGAAAGTTGTACGCGAATACATTAAATTGTATTATGATTTTTATCCAAAAAAATCAAAGAAAAACCCATAGGACAAATGTCCTAATAGTAAATAAAAATGTATTAATTTTATAAACAAAAAAAGGTTCATGGAAAATATTCCGTGACCTTTTTTAGTTAATATTATTTGAACGATATAATTTTTATTTTAAACAAACTCAAAATTTAATGTTTAATAGTATAAAAGCTCCAACCGGAAATAAACTCTCCTGCAAAAACTGGATTACAGAAGCTGCCATGAGAATGCTGATGAACAATCTCGATCCTGATGTTGCAGAACGACCTGATGAGCTTATTGTTTACGGCGGCAGCGGCAAAGCTGCAAGAAACTGGGAATGTTTCGATAAAATAATCGAGACATTAAAAAATCTTAATGATGATGAAACTCTGCTCGTTCAATCAGGAAAACCTGTTGCCGTTTTCAAAACGCACAGCGATGCTCCGAGAGTAATGATATCAAATTCACAGATTGTTCCCGCGTGGGCAAACTGGGATGAATTCAGAAGACTCGAAGCTCTCGGGCTTACAATGTACGGTCAAATGACGGCGGGTTCATGGATTTATATCGGTACGCAGGGAATACTTCAGGGAACTTACGAAACTTTTGCTGCATGCGCAAATAAACATTTTGACGGGACCTTGTCCGGCAAGTTTGTGCTGACATGCGGACTCGGAGGAATGGGCGGAGCACAGCCGCTTGCTGCAACGCTTAACGGCGCAGCATTTCTCGGAGTTGATGTTGACAAATCGAGAATTCAGAAAAGAATAGATACGGGTTACTGCGATATTATTACAGAAAATCTTGATGAAGCTCTGAATCTTGTACTCGAGGCAAAGAAAAACAAAAAAGCTTTATCTGTTGGTTTAGTCGGTAATGCGGGCGAAGCGCTTCCGGAAATTCTGAAAAGAAATATATTACCTGATGTGGTAACCGACCAGACGTCTGCCCATGACATGTTAAACGGATATGTGCCGATGAATATGACTTTCGAATCCGCGCTCGAGTTAAGAAAATCCGATCCGGCAAAATATCAGGAGCTTGCAAGAAAAACAGTTGTGCTTCACTGCAGGACAATGTGGGAGTTTATGAAGAGAGGCGCTATCGTATTTGATTACGGAAATAATCTGAGAGGCGAGGCATACAATAATTGCTTTAAATCGGCTTTTGAAATTCCCGGATTTGTACCGGAATACATCCGACCATTGTTTTGTGAAGGCAAGGGACCTTTCAGATGGGTAGCATTATCGGGCAAGCCGGAAGACATATACACAACCGACGAAGCCATAATGAATGCCTTTCCGGAAAATAAACTTCTGCATAAATGGCTGAAAGCAGCAAAGGAGAAAGTTCACTTTCAGGGACTTCCGTCGAGAATTTGCTGGTTGGGTTACGGTGAAAGAGCGAAGGCAGGCAGAATATTCAATGAACTTGTAAGAACAGGAAAAGTGTCCGCACCCATTGTTATAGGCAGAGATCATCTCGATTGCGGCAGTGTTGCCTCGCCAAACCGTGAAACGGAAAAAATGCTTGACGGCTCTGATGCAATTGCCGACTGGCCGGTGCTTAATTTTGGACTTCACTGTATAGGCGGCGCAAGCTGGGTATCGCTTCATCACGGCGGAGGTGTGGGGATAGGAAATTCAATTCATTCGGGAATGGTAATTGTTGCAGACGGCTCAGCTGAAGCAGAACAAAGACTCGAACGATGTCTCTCTTATGACCCAGGCATGGGAATTGTAAGACATGCAGATGCCGGATATGAGCTTGCTATTGATGAAATGAAAAAATTCGGTATCAAAATGCCGATGTTTAAAATCTGAAGAATAACTTTTTTATAAAATAAATATTTCTTCATATTACTGGCTGTATAATTTTCACGGAAGGTATTAAAATCAATCATATAAATACATTCGCATCATGAATTCTTCACAGGCTGAAATTGCTTTAAATGACAGAACAAAAGATGATTCAACAAATACTTTAAAAAAAATATTTTCAATTTACTTAATTGTATTTGCAATAATAGCAAGCCTGCTCGTTATTTTCTTTGCATACGGTCAATTTATTATGTCTGATGATCAGCATATTTTATGGAAAAATACATTAAGGGATTTTTTTGATATTCAGTTCTTTATATATTTTGCCGTGGGATTATTTGCACAGCTGATTGACGGTTCATTGGGAATGGCATACGGCGTCAGCTCAACCACTTTTTTAATGAGTGCGGGAGTTCCTCCTGCTGCAGCAAGTGCAAGCGTCCATGTTGCGGAAGTATTTACAACCGGGATATCCGGTTTGTCCCACTGGAGATTCGGAAATGTAAACAAAAAACTCTTTTTTAAATTAGCAATTCCCGGTTCAATTGGTGCTGCCATGGGTGCATTTATTCTGACTTCTGTTGACGGTAATTTCATAAAGCCTTATGTATCAATTTATCTTCTTATCATGGGTATTGTCATTATACTCAAGGCTTTGAAGAAATTCATTCAGTTCAAAGCCCCTGACAAAGTTGGTCTGCTTGCTTTAGCAGGAGGATTTCTTGACAATATAGGTGGAGGCGGATGGGGACCTGTAGTAACTACCACACTTCTTGGAAGAGGAGCGCAGCCAAGGACGACTATTGGATCTGTCAACTCATCAGAATTTTTTGTGTCGTTGACCGGTGCAGGAGTTTTCACATTATTGATAGGGTTGCAGGGTTTCAGCATTATAGCGGGCTTGATACTGGGGGGCATTATCGCTGCTCCATTGGGAGCTTACATTTGCAGCAGGATAAATACAAAGACCGCGATGATTTTCGTAGGGATACTCATTATTGTTTTGAGTACCAGGACTGTTATAAAGTCAATCGGATTGTAAAAATTATTTTTCAATTAAATATTTTATATGAAAAATTTTTTCTTCATTGCATTATTATCAATGCTGATGTCCGGGTGTGTGGTTAAGCAGGAAAACAACATTTCCGAAAACCCGGTAAACCCCATAAAGAAAAATTCTTCTAAAGATTCTTCCGTAAACGTTTCAAAGAATTCCGAAAAAGAATATGAAGGCATTTGTTCTCTGAATTCTAACGAAAATATATTCAGAGATTGTTCCAACCCAGACACTGTTTATTGGGTAAATGATGCTACCGGCAAATTAAAGGACATTTATGAGAAATATCATTCTTACAAAAATTTTTATGGGGCTGTGATGGTAAAATTTAAGGGAGAATTAATTCCAACCGAAATTTATAAGTATAAAGAAAAATATCCAAGAACATTGGTAGTAAAAGAGGTTATTGACGTTCAGAAAAAGAATTTTAAAAACACATGCATAAAATATGATTTCTGGGCTCTGGGAAACGAGCCGAACTGGTCACTTCAAATTTCTCAAAGCGAAAATCTTATCGAGCTGATTGATAACAGCGAAAATAAAATATACAATTTTTTCTATGAAGAGCCAAAGAATGAAAGCGGAATTATAATCTATACCGCTCATAATAAAATTCAGAGAATCTCGATTGATATATTTGTAAAAAAGGAGAAATGTTCCGATACGATGTCGGACACTGTATATGATTATTCGGCTGAAGTAAAATTAAGCAGCGGAAAAATTTTTAAGGGCTGTGCAATAAAAGGAAAATGACAATTAATCAGATTACAAATTTTCCTGATTTGATAATTTCGATTTTATTTCCCGATTTGTCTTTTCCCGTAACGTTTATGCTATCCGATCCGATCATGAAATCAGTATGAACCAATGAATAATTGCAGCCGTTTTTATTCATTTCATTTTGATTTAAAAGCTGCTCGCTGTTGCTGAAACACGATGTGATTCCCCTCCCCAAAGCAATATGGCATGCTGCATTTTCATCATAAAGAATGCTGTTAAAAACCAGACCGCTTCTGAAAATTTCTGAACTCGAATCAACGAGTGCAACTTCGCCAAGATAAGACGAACCTTCGTCAATACTGAAATACTGATCGAGAATTTTTTTACCGGCATCCGAACCGTAATCAACAACTTTACCGTTTTTAAATTCAAACCAAATATCATTCAATAGATTTTCAAGTACTTTCACGGGTTTGGTAACTTTTACTTTGCCTTTTGTTTTTCTGAAATCGGGAGTAGTAAATACTTCTTCAGTCGGAAGGTTGGGAATAAACTTCCTGCCGTTTGCTGCCGTAATCACTCCTCCTTTCCAAACTGAATTTTCATTAAGATAAATTTCCAGATTTGTTTCTTCCCCTTCAAAAATCAGTTTTTCTAATTTCATCTTTGTCAGTTCTTCGCCTCTCGATTTAAGCTTTTCGGCAAATGTCATCCATTCTTTTACCGGATCCGGTTTATCTAAACGGAGAATTTTGATAAGACTATTCCATAAGTTTTCTTCTGACTTTCCGTTCATTGAAGTACCGTAAACTTTTGCAGCCCATACCGGACCCGGAAATGCAGTTACACACCAGCTTATTCTCGATGAAGAAACGGATTTTGAAATTGCTTTCATATTTTCCTGTTCATTTCTTAACATCAAGCCAAGTTTTTCAGAATCAATTCCTTTTAAATCATCGAGTTCCTCGAGATTATCAATTTTTACATGCGCCCAGTCATTTGATATTAATTCAAACCCGCGGTTTATGTGATAATTTGGAAAATATCCAAAGTTTGAAGAGTTGACCGTATTATTAATTCTGTGTCTTGTAAGAGTGTTGGAATGAAAACTTATGTCAACATATTTTGCTCCGTTTTCGTATGCCTTTTCTGCAAGCATGTAAGCGTGGCTTGCGTTCTTAATACCACTCGAAATAGACAAGCACTGGTCTTCATATAAATTTACACCTGCATTAATAATCAGTTCACAGTATTTTTTTAAAGTATTATCTTCCATTTTATTTTAGTTTATTCACAATTCTTTGTTTTTTAAATTATACAAAATTACCCAATTTCATCGACAATTGTATGACAGAAATAAAGGATAAAAAAACGATTGAAACTTTTTTCAGAAAAAATCCGGGTCTTTACGTTTATCAGATTGGCGATCTGGATGATTTCTTTTTTAAATACACGCATTGGTATGCTGCAATAAATAATGATGAAATCAGGCAGATCGTATTTACTTATTCTGGAACAGAACTTCCGGTATTAATTGCAATAGCTGATGACAATTTTTATGAAACCGAAATTTTGCTTAATGAATTGATTCCGGTTTTGCCGGATAAATTTTATTCTCATCTTTCGACGGGGCTTGATAATTTAATTGTTGATTCATCACGAAAAATATTTCACGGCAGACATTACAAGATGCTGTTGACAAAGAATAAGTTTAAATCAACTGAAAATGATGGTAAGATACGAAGACTCGGTAAAGATGATTTCGCTAATATTCAAAGTTTTTATGATTCTAATTATCCGCAAAACTGGTTTGATGAAAGAATGCTGGATACTGGAAAATATTTAGGTTATCTGATCGACGACAGTATCACGGGAATAGCAGGAATACATGTTTATTCGGAAGAGTATAGAATTGCAGCTCTTGGAAATATCGTTACTGATGTAAAATACAGAAGTAAATCTATTTGCAGAAAACTTACATCTGCTTTATGTGAAGATTTATTTCTAACAGTGGATCATATCGGTCTGAATGTAAGCTCTGAAAATTTACCTGCAATTAAATGTTATAAAAATCTTGGTTTTGAAATAATCCATGAGTATAATGAGATTATGTTTAATAAAAATTTGAAATGAACTTCACAAGCAGACTTCAAATAATTTTTTATAAAATTAATTAATGAATCGCTTCTCGAAGTTTAAGTTTCAATCTCCCTGCTTTGTTCTTTCATTTTTAAAAAAAATTTTTAAGTTTTATAAGAAATAATAAAGAGAGTTTTATTTTTTGCAAATTTTATTCATGTTTTTGTTTTAGAAATACCCGTAAACAGTATTTGCTAAAATTTAAAATTAACTAATAAACAAATTTTCATTCATTTAAAATAGTTATGGAATTTAAGTTCAGTCCGTATATTGCCATACAGGTAAAAGATTACGATAAGGCGGTGGATTTTTACAAAAGAGTACTTGGTATGGAAGAAAGCGAAATTAAAAGCAATGAAACATACTTTTTGAAAGATGGGATAAACTTCTGCATAGAAGACAATTCCGGAGGATATACTTTTTTTGAATTCAAAGTTGACAGCGTGAAGAAAGCAAGGAAACTGCTCGAAAGTGAGGGCTGCAGAGTTACGCAGATTTACAGTGAAAAGTCTTTAATGATTGCCGATCCGTACGGTATGAGATTTCATATTTGGGAAGAATAATTTTTTTTGAAAAAATTTTGAAGTAAAGTTGTAAACCATGCTGCAAAGTTTGCCGAATTCAATTTCAAATTTCACAATCTTTTCCACTGAAATTATACCTCAACTTTAGTATGTTTGATCAAAATAAAATCAAATCATGCTAAAAAGACCCCGGCAAATTATCGCAATAGGAGGAGGTATGTTTTCTATGGAACCCGATAACGGACTTCTCGATAAATACATTCTCAATCTTGTACCTAAAGCTAAACCTAAAATTTGTTTTCTTGGAACTGCAAGCAACGATGGCATTGAATACAGAGAAATGTTTTATAATTTTTTCGATAAACTGCCTTGCATTCCGACTCATCTTTCGTTTCTTGAACCCCCGAAAAATATTGAGAAGTTTATTCTTGAACAGGATATAATTCATGTCGGCGGCGGTAACACGAAATTGATAATGGAAACTTGGAAAAAATTCCGCGTGGACAAAATCATGAGAAAAGCATGGAATGAAGGCATTATACTTACGGGCATGAGTGCGGGTGCAATTTGCTGGTTCGAAGACGGAATCACAAATCCTTCTCCGGGTGAATTAAGGCGCCTGCAATGTCTTGGGTTTTTGAAAGGAAGCTTTTGTCCGCATTATGATGACAGAGTAGAACTTCGGCAGGCATATCAAAAGCTAATTCTAAACGGAATTTTAAAAGACGGATACGGAGTAGAAGACGGAGCAGCAATTCATTTCATTGAAAATATGCCCGCAAAAGTTATTACATCCAGACCGAATGCAAAAGCTTTTAAGGTCAGAAAATACAGAAATAGAATCTCGGAATTACAGATAGATTCTATTTATCTTGGAAAAATTTCGGATTTAGAACAGAGTGCAGTAACTCAAAATAACGAAGATGTATTGAATACCGCTGTTTCATTCATTGAAAATATCAATAAGCACGATCTTGACGGACTATTCAAACTCATGACTGATGATCATAAGTTCATTGATTCCATGGGAATAGTGATAAGCGGAAAGCGTGAAATGAGAAAAGCCTGGCAAAGTTATTTCAAATGGTTTCCTGATTACAACATTACTTTGCTGCATACACTTTTAACAGATGATTCGGTTGCTTTTTTTGGAATTGCTAAAGGCACTTTTGATTCAAATCTTACAAATGAAGGAAATAAATTTGAAATTCCTGCTTCTTGGAGAGCAAAGATTAAGGATAAAAAGATTTCAGAATGGCAGGCAATCGCTGACAATGAAGTTGTCAGAGACATCCTTACAAAACATGACAAACTCGCATTCATAAAAGCTCAGATAGAATCCAGATTAATCAGGAAATAAATATTAATTCGCGGCGGAGCAATGTGAAATGTTACGTAGGGGATTGATAATTTTTTTATCATCGGCGTTTTTCTCACGATTGTAAATTTTCCTGCTTTCGTCATTTGAGTTTTTAGAGACATCTTTATCTTAAATTCATTTTATTGAGTTTGTAACCTTTCAATAAAATTTTTTGAAAACTTTCTGCAAAAGTTTATTGTAGAATGGGAGTTGCACAGGCATTGTGAGATAAAAATGAAGGCACAGATATATTGAGAAACATCAAGGATTTGTTGCAGACCTTGTCAATGTAAGCCGGAATCTATCGTATTCGAAATCTCAATTCAATTTTGTAATCCTTTTAAAATCTCTGTTAATTCCGACTCGCGTTTTTGTAAAGGATATTGTTCGATAATTCTTTGTCTGCAATTAACACCTTTGCTTTCATCCATCATAATGGCATTCTTAAATGCTTCGGCAACTAAATCAATATTTTTTTCCTTAACTATAAATCCGCTGCTGCCTATTATATCTGGAATTCCATTTACGTCAGAACCGACAGGAATGCACTCACACAGCATTGCCTCGCAAACGGCGCTCGGCATACCCTCGAACAATGATAGCTGTGAATAAACTTTTGCCCGGCTGTATAATTTTATCAGCTCGTCATAACTTACTTGTTTGTAAAGTTCAATATTTCTCAGACCTGATGACTTAAGTTTTTCAAAATAAAAATCGTTTAGTCCGATAAATATAAATTTTATATCCGAAAGTATTTTTGCAGATTCAAAGAGCATATCAAATCCTTTTCTTCTGAATTCATTCTCACTCATAATGTATCCGGCACTTACTACAGCATTCTCTTTTTTTATTTCGGGATTTTTTTTAAACAAATCAGGATCATAGCCCAGCGGAAGAGTTTTAAACGATGTTTTAATTCCGGGAATCATGTTTTTAATGCCGTCCTTTAAAACAGGTTTGTCGGATAAATCCGAATAGATATATTTATTTGTATTTTCAATCAATGATTTGTCAACCGGCAGAATAAGCGAACAGTTTTTGAGTGAATAACCTGCACAAAAGCATCTGAATCTTTTTTTAAGGGAAGTTTTTGTAAACAATCCCATGTCAATCTCAGGTATGTAGGTTGCATCATAACCACCGACGGCAATTACGGATTTCCTTCCGAACAGCTTTGCAAAAAAAACCGGAAGGAAGGAATGATAATCGGCAAACCAGATATATATTAATCCAAATTTACGA
Source organism: Ignavibacteria bacterium (assembly GCA_019187405.1). GTDB lineage: Bacteria > Bacteroidota > Ignavibacteria > Tepidaquicellales > Tepidaquicellaceae > JABAQZ01. The sequence continues at coordinate 219,924 of JABAQZ010000001.1, read as the reverse complement.
ATATTAAAAAGAAGGAAAAAAAACTGTCGCAAAAACTCAAATATCGAGATCAGGTTATTTTTAATTTTTGCATCATAGAATTCAGCTGAGAAAAATTTTTTCAGGATTTCATAATCGTTCAGTACAAACTTCGCATTTGTCGAATAATGTTTTATAAATAATGCTTTTTCTGTTTTCAATGTTTTGACATGATTAATTGCCAATTTTCTTTGCAACCACAAGATAATATGCGGAATCTCTTTCTTTAACCCTCTGAGGAGTTATCAGATCTTCAAGCATCATCTTTATCTGATAAAATAAGGAAAGCGGGTAATAAAATATAATTCCGGGTTTAAACACTTCTTTGATAAAAGAATGGAAAAATGTAAGCCGGAGCTGTGAAGTCAGAGCAAGCTGACCGAGCGCCGGTATGAAATCAATAACTTTAAATCCAGATTTTTCAATGACTCTTTTTAGTCCGTAAGATGTCCATCGCTGCACATCAATTGGAGCTGAATGAAACTGCCATGTTCCGTGTGTCGAGAGAAATAAAAGTCCGTTTTCTTTCATAAGCCGCCTGCATTCCGCGAGATAGAATCCTGTATCCTCCACATGTTCCAGCACCTGAGATGAAAGTACAATGTCGTAGCTGCCATCTGTTAAAGGAAGTTTTTCATCCGGAATGATTTTTACGTCTGCATGAGGATTGTCTCCAACGTCTGCTCCTGTATAGCTATTTGCATATTCGGAAAAAATGTACTCATAAGGTCTGACTCCGCAGCCGTAATCCAGAATGTTATACAGCTTTCCTTTTTCAAGATGTTTTGGAATGTTGACCTCCATCTTTTTTTTCAACAAACCGGAAGAATAATAATAAGTATCCCAAAAAGGGAGATTTACAAAATCTTGCGATTCTTTTTTCAGCTGTTCCTTTGTAAGGTGAGTCGTCATGCTTTGTTTAATATATATTTGTTGAATATTTTTTTCATGCTTTCAATTTCCACAGGTTCAAAAAACTTTGTAACATACAATATTATGAAAAATAAAATTAACAGAATAATTTTTAACGATATATCAACCAGCGAAATGCCTGTTTCTATGATAAAAAATACCGGCGCCATTATAATAAATAAGACACTCAGCAAAGACAGTTTGTAAAATTCATACTTCGTAAAAGATTCTTTTTTTGTGAAATGAAATCCCAGCGCCATCATTAGAATATATGCGAGTATGGTCACCAAGGCAGATGCAAATATGCCTCCGTATTTTATAAAAGCAATGTTTGCCAGCACTTTGAATAACAGACAAATCAGGCTGATAATAAAAATATATTTCGTCTGTTTAAGGAAATAAAAATCAAGTGATGGAAAAATAAACAAAGCAACGAAACAATTAGCAAATAAAATGAAAGGAACGATTTCCATTGAAGACCATAATTCGGGATTTCTTACGAAGATTTTGATTGCATAAGGAATTGCAAGAGTTATGATAAGTGAGATTAAAATCATCACAAAGAAAAGATACGTAGACGTCTTAGTCATAAACCTTCTGAAATTATCGTCATTGATTTTTTTCCAAAAGATGATTTGTATTGCAAGATAAAACGGAGTAATCACAAATGCATTAGTAACACTTCCCACGCTGTAACCGGTAGTATAAACGGCTACATCGGTTTTTGAGACATACTCGGTCAGTATGAACCGGTCAACAGAATTAAGAAGTATTGAAGTTAGCATTGCCAGCATCATCGGAAATGAAAATTTAAGAATCTCTCTGATTTCATGCGAATCAAAATTTACTTCAAGATTCTTCAGCACATACGGAACAAAAACAATGAATACAAATGCAGGTGCTATCAGCTTTGCGAGAAAAATATATTCGAAATTAAAACTGAATTTTAAAATAAATAAAAGCTGAAGAATAAGATTTATCAGCAGACTTGAAACAGTAATCACGGTATAAAGAACCGGCTTGCTGTTTATTCTAGCAATTGTCATCGGAAGTATAAGAAGTGTTTCAAATGCAGAAATGAAAAAGCAGTAAGAGACTGCATTATCAAGTCCCCTTTCTTTAAGAATAAATTCGGAAATACTTTCGGGAATAAAAAATCCTGCAGCAATGAATACGGCTGCATTAAAAACCATCATCGAAAAAAAACTGAAGATGATTTTCTTTTTACGAGACTCATCACTTGCCGATCCCCAGAAATTTACGATTGCAACTTCAAATCCAAACATACAGACCGTAAATAAATATTGCCAGAATGATTCGAGAAGATTGATGTTTGCTATCGCATCCGAAGCATAAACAGATGTGTAAAGCGGAATTAGGATGAATGATACAAGTTTAGTTGCTACTCTGCTCAGTCCGTAAACTGCCGATTGGCTTAAAGTATTTTTAATGTCTTTTAACAATATGCCTGTATGAGGGTAATTGCCATAAGAATTTTTAGTCTTGGGAAACTTCGATTATGCAATATCAAATTTTTGATGTTGTATTTATAATGACTTCTGACAAAATGGTTCTTTGCACTGGACATTTTTCACCTATTTCCAAAATTCTTGCTTTCTGTGCTTCGCTAAGATCTCCGGTAATTTCGACTTCAATGTCTATTTTATCAATTTTTCCTTCCTTGGTTTTACATCCATCGCAGTCGGCGGCGTTAATCTTGTAATGTTTAAGATTAATTTTTACATCCTTCAAAGGAAAATTTTTTCTGTTTGCATACATTCTCATTGTAATTGCCTTGCAGGTTCCAAGTGAAGCCAGCAATAATTCATACGCATCGACGCCTTTATCTGTTCCGCCGCTTTCTATGGGTTCATCTGCCGTAAGTTTATGATTTCTTGATTTAATTTCCGTTAAAAAACCTTCTGTATTAGAAACGCTCAGTAGATGTATGTTTTCTATCATAACTATTTTTTAAATTTTATTATAAAATATTTGAAAGATTCGATAAATTAAAGTTAGTCTGTTTTATTACTTAAACTTCAAATTTCATTTTTATATTTTATTTAAAACACAAATGTCTGATAACAAATCATTCGATAAATTTATGGAAAAAAGCGATGAGATTTATTTTCTCGAAGGTCCAAGATCCAGAAGAGAAGAGTTTCTCTTTACACTTAGGGTATTGATCGATTTTATAAAAGGTTTCAGAGCATTTCACTTTGTAGGTCCTTGTGTAACGGTCTTCGGTTCTGCGCGGCTAAGAGAGGATAACATTCATTATTCCACTGCAAGATTGCTTGGCAGAAAAATCGCAGACCTCGGCTTTACCGTGATGACAGGAGGAGGACCTGGTATTATGGAAGCTGCAAACCGCGGAGCTCGTGAAGCTGGAGGTAAATCCGTCGGATGCAATATAGAGCTTGAATTTGAGCAGACTCCCAATTCATATATGGACAAATGGGTTACGTTTAAATATTTTCTTGTCAGAAAAACGTTGTTGATGAAATATTCTTATGCTTTTGTTGTTATGCCGGGAGGCGCAGGAACAATGGATGAGTTGTTTCAAACCCTTACTCTCATACAAACAAAAAAAATCCGGGATTTTCCGGTAGTAATTATGGGAAGCAAGTATTGGAAGAACTTGATTGAATTGTTGGATGACTTTGTAAAAAATAAAACAATCAGCGAAGAAGATATGAAATTGTTTATCGTTACCGATTCAGTGGATGAAGCTATTGAACATATCAGGAAATATGCATTGGAAAAATTTAAACTGGAAAGGAAAAAAATCAAGCCGGTGAAATTTTTGGGAGAAAGATATTTTTCTTAGAAAAGTTTGAAACCGAGAATTGTCAGTCAAACATTGTAATCCGTAATATCCTTTTGAGACCAGACAAAATTACTAAATCTACATTTGCAGATTCTAATTTATTTTATGATTTAATTACATCCAGTTTGTCCTGTCAAGACTTCTGTATTGTATAGCTTCGCTTATATGTGAGGGAGATATTTTTCCCGATCCGCTGAGATCCGCTATTGTCCTGCTGACTTTGAGAATTCTGTCGTATGCTCTCGCTGAAAGACCAAGTTTCGTTATTGCCATCTTCATCAGATCTTCGCTTGCAGAATCTATTTTGCAAAATTCTTTTATCTCTTTTGTTCCCATTGAAGAATTAGAATAAATGCCTTTTCTGTTTTTAAATCTATTAATCTGTATTTCTCTTGCTTTCACTACCCGTTCACGGATCTTGTGTGACTTTTCCGAATCAGTTTTACTCGACAGCTCCTGATATTTTACCGGGTTTACGTGAACGTGAAGGTCTATTCTATCGAGTATCGGACCCGATATTTTTGAAAGAAACTTTTGAACTTCAAATTCAGAATACATTGTTGTCTCTTTTTGTGTTCCTGCAGGCGTGGGATTCATCGCGGCAACCAGCATGAAGTTACATGGATATTGAACTGTTATCTTTGACCGAGAAATAGTTACTACCCTGTCTTCAAGCGGCTGACGCATGACTTCGAGTACGTTTTTTTTAAACTCCGTCAGTTCATCGAGGAAAAGCACGCCGTTATGAGCAAATGAAATTTCCCCGGGCTTTGCATTAGGACCGCCCCCTACAAGCGATACATCGCTTGCAGTGTGATGAGGAGAACGGAATGGCCTCGTAGAAATTATTGCAGTATTTCCGGGAAGTAATCCGGCAATTGAATGTATCTTCGTCGTCTCTAATGCTTCATCCAATGTAAGAGGCGGCAAAATTGTTGGAAGTCTTTTGGCAAGCATCGTTTTACCGGAACCGGGCAGTCCTATCATAATAATATTGTGTGATCCGGCTGCTGCTACTTCCATTGCTCTTTTTACTTCTGCCTGTCCTTTCACATCGGCAAAATCAAGAAGATAATTTCGTTCCTGTTCAAAAAGTTCTTTTACATTTATTCTAAAAGGTTTTGGAGAAACTTCGCCGTTAAGAAAATCAATCACTTCGACGAGCGTTTCAAAAGGCTGTATATCTATGCCTTCAACTATCGCCGCTTCCTTTGCATTTTCGGAAGGCAGAATAACTCCTTTGAAATTATTTTTTTTCGCCTCGAGCGCAATTGGCAAAACTCCGTTTACAGGTCGCAGTTTACCGTCAAGAGAAAGCTCTCCGATAAATAAATATTCTTTCACAATAGACGGCGACACCTGCGATGTTTCGCAAATTATGCCGATCGCAATCGGCAGGTCAAAACCTGAACCTTCTTTTTTTACATCTGCCGGTGCAAGATTTACCGTATATCTCTTTACTGGAAAATGAAACAGAGAATTTTTTATTGCAGCGGCAACTCTTTCTTTGGATTCTTTTACTGCGCTGTCGGGGAGTCCGACAATTGCAAAACTGAACACTGCTCTTTCAATGTGAGTTTCGACTCTTACAATGAATGCATCGACACCGTATGTCGTAGCCGTAAATACTTCCGTTATCATAAATATCAAGTTTTTTAAAGTTCAATTCCTAATATTAACAATGGAACCGGGGGATTACTTCTGCCATGACGAAGTATATTGTAAACTTCCCCTTCATAATAAGCTATTCCGGAAGACATTTGAGATTGCATGTTTTTAGTTGGAAGTACTTCAATTCCTACATTTATAATTCCGCCGGAATAAAACAACATATGTTTTACAAATAAATCAAAAGCTACAAAAGCATATTTCCCAAATTGTATTTCAATTGCAACCTGATCTTTAACAAGATCGGTTTGTTTGTATGATAATATAGGTTTAATCCCTTGGTTACTTAAAAATAATTTTTGTTCTTTCAATGATAATGACAATAATTCCGGAATTAAATTTTTTTCAGTTGTTATATAATATTTGTATCTGCTTTCATTCCAACCAATTCTTCTAAATTCTTTGTTAATTATTTTATTTAATTGTGTTGGGCTATATAATAATTTTCCTAATTTTGTTTTTTCTTTGCTTCTCTTTGTCTTAAAACGTTTTGCATTAATACTTTCAATAGTTTTTAAAATATCATTGTAAAGTTTTTTATGATGAACTTTTAAATATTCTTCTCCATTTAAGTGTGAATATTTTTGAGTAATTTTCATAATATTTAATTATTTAGCCATTCAGATGGATAAGTAGAAACTTTATCGGTTAAAGAAGGTTTATGGATTGGTTTGTTTATTGCTCTAAACTTTAATTTCCCCTCAAATAAATCATTAATTCTGTTTATACCGGTATCTATGTAAGTTTTTTCTTTTTCTAAACCTATTGCATTTCTTTGATTTTTTAATGCTGCTATTATAGTTGATCCAACGCCAGCATAAGGATCTAAAATCCAACTATTTTCATTTGTTAATGCAAGAATACATCTTTCAGCTAATTCAATTGGAAATTGACAAGGATGATTTGTTTTTTCTGGATGATTTGCTTTTACATTTGGTATATTCCAAAGTTCTTTTTCCCAATCATTTACAATAATTTCCCAAATATCGGTTGGATTTTTTCCTTTTGGATTTCCAGAGAGCTCTCCTTTTTTTAAACCCTTAAAATGTCTTTTTCCGGGATACTTTGAGGGTATTCTAACATTATCTAAGTTAAATATATAATTATCATTTTTAGTAAACCATAAAATAGTTTCATATCTTCCTGAAAATCTTTTTGATGCATGCAGCCCATGCCCAAAATGCCATATTATTCTATTCCTTAGTTTTAAACCATATTTGATAAAAATGTTGTAGTAAAAAATGTCTAAAGGAAATACTTCTCCTTTGTTAACATAATTTCCTACTTGCCAGCAAATACTTCCTTTGTCAGAAAGTACTCTCACTAAATCAATAATTAATATTTCTTGAGTTTTTAAATAATCCTCTATAGAACTTTTTACTTCGTATTCTTTGCCAATATTATATGGAGGTGAAGTAATAATTAAATCAAATTGAGAATCATCGAGATTTTTTATTAGCTGATTTGAATCCCCTTCAAGTAATTTATATTTTTTAGAGCCGTTATAATGTTTATCCCCAATTAAAGGAATTTTTAATTTTAGATCTTTCATTAATTTTTCATTTTTTAAATGTAACAATAATAGTTCAATTTGCAAAATTTAATTCTTCTTTCTAAAAACCATGCCTACCGGCACACCTTTGAAACCGAACCTGTCTCGTAATTTTTTCTCGAGAAATTTTTTGTAATTCTCCGCTATTCCGTCAGGATCGTTTACAAAAAAAGCAAACACCGGCGGTGATGATCTTAATTGTGTAATATAATTTATCTTGATTTCCTTTCCGCGCATTGACTGAGGAGGATTCAATCTTATCTCATTCAGCAAATGTTCGTTAAGCTCGCTTGTCTTTACTCTCTTCGACCTTTCATCGTAAATTGCCTTAGCATCTTCCAGTACTTTGTGTATTCTTTGCTTTGTTAAAGCGGAAATAAAGATAAACTTTAAAAAAGTATAGCTTCTTAAATGTTCGGTTATTTTCTTTTCATAAATCTTTGCCGTGTTTGAATCTTTCTCTATCAGATCCCACTTATTGATGATAATCAGCAGTCCTTTTTTTAGCTTAACTACTTCTTCAATAATTTTTACGTCCTGACTGTCAAGCTTAAAAGTCGCAAGCTTTATGTCCGATGATTTGCTCAACTCTTCGAGAAGTCCGGTTGCATCGATTACCAGCAAAGCTACATCGCACCTCTCAATGGCTTTGTATGTTCTGACTGTGGAATAAAATTCAACTGATTCTTTTATTTTGGTTTTCCTTCTCAGCCCTGCAGTATCAATCAGTATGATTTCATCACCGTGATATTTAATTACCGAATCTATGGTATCCCGCGTTGTCCCCGGAATTTCAGTTACTATATGTCTTTCTTCTTTCAACAGAGCATTTGTTATTGACGACTTGCCCGCATTTGGCTTTCCAATTATAGCAAACTTTATCGTCTTATCATTTTCTTCTTCGTCATCAATCTGAATGTCTGCCGTAATTTTATCGAGCAGGTCGCCCGAATTATATCCGTTTATTGCCGATATCGGAAAGGGCTCGCCGAATCCAAGTGAGTAAAACTCCATCGTCGAAGACTCCTTATCAACAGTATCAGTCTTATTTGCAATCAAGATTATTTCTTTTTTTCCGGAAAATTTTCTGACAATACCTGCAAGCTCTTTGTCAACGGGATGAAGGCCGTTTTTGGCGTCCACAACAAATAATATTGTGTCCGATTCATCAAGAGCTTGCTTAACCTGCGTTCGAATGGCTTTTTCAAACTGTTCGTCTGAATCCGGAACGAAACCCCCGGTATCTATTAGAAAGAATTTCTTCCCGGTCCATTCTGCTTCTCCGTAGTTCCTGTCACGGGTTACGCCGCTTGTATGATGAACTATCGCCGTTTGACTGCCCGTTAACCTGTTGAACAAAGTTGACTTGCCGGTATTGGGTCTCCCTACTATCGCAACTATCTTTTTCATAAATTCAAATTACTTTTTACTTTTCACTCAATCAATGAATTTGAAATAATCAGTAATCCTCCTTCAAATGAAATAGTTACGCACAAAATTAATGTGTCATCGTGCTTTAATCAAATTGTATTTTTCCCGATTTGTGAAAGCATGTTGTTTTCTATCCACAAATGCAAAATCATGTAATGAAAGTTTTATTTACTGAATTATTAATATTCTGAAGTCCGGGTTTGTTTACAAACATTTACATTCCGTTTACAACTCTGAAAAATCCACTTCGTATTTTTGTATGAATACAAAATCAAATCATTAATTAAATTCAGGAGATTAAAAAAATGATCGACCAACAAAAATCGGAACAAACTCAAATTCCCCAAAAGAAAAAATTTTGCCGTTCGGTTAAATCAAAAGCAATTTTGAGTATTTTAATAATTGTCGGGCTTTTGATTTTAATAAAAGGAATTGCATTCGCTCAGCACATGCACAAACACGGAGGTGACCCGGTCAGCATGATCATCGGCAGGATTTCTGAAAAGCTAAATTTGAATGAATCTCAAAAACAACAACTTGATAAAATCAGAGATGACATTCATCTGAAGATGGAATCCAAAAAACAAAACCGGGAAAATGATTTTGATGCATTTGCTGATGAATTCAAAAACAGCAGCATTAACAAAAACAAATTGATTGAAATTGCCGATAAAAGAGAAAATGAACGTGAAGAAATGAGAAGCTTCATGCTCGATAAACTTATCGAGTTTCATTCTATTCTGACACCGGAACAGAGAAGCAAGGCTATTGAAGAAATGAAAAATATGAAAGACAAATTTGGTCCCGGCAAAGGAAAGGACGACAAACAAGACAGAAGACCGGACGACAATTTCAGAAAAGATTGAGATTTATTTTAAACTTAACATTTGAAATCCCCGCAATTAATTTAGCGGGGATCAAATTTTAGCTAATGAAAAAAATTCTCATAATAGACGACGATATTAAACTAACGGATCTTTTAAAAGATTATCTTGCGAAGTTTAATTTTGAATCGAGAGAATTTGATAATCCCGAAAAAGCTTTAAACCATCTCAAAACCAATTCATACGATCTGATAATTCTCGATATCATGCTGCCCGAAATGGACGGCTATGAAACCCTTAGGGAAATCAGAAAAACAAGCAACATACCCGTAATCATGCTGACAGCCCGCGGTGAAACAACCGATAAAATAGTCGGGCTCGAGCTCGGAGCGGATGATTATCTTGCAAAGCCGTTTGAACCCCGCGAGCTTGTCGCAAGAATGCAGTCTGTATTCAGAAGATCCGACGGAGATTTTTATAATGATGAACTAATAATTTTTAAAAATCTTGTTATCAATCCTTCCGGAAGGACAGTTCAACTAAACAATAAAAAAATTTTATTTACTTCTACGGAATTTGACCTGCTTCTGCTTTTTGCAAAAAACAACGGTAAAGTACTTTCCCGCGAATTTCTAATGCAGAAGACAAAAGGATCTTCATGGAATTATTATGACCGGAGCATTGACGTAATGGTATCGAGACTAAGAAACAAACTAAAATTTAAAAATCAGCAGTTTATAAAAACCATTCAGTCGGTTGGATATATTTTCTTTGCGGAGCATGAAGAATCTTAGATTTTCCATATTTCTCAAACTTGCTCTGCTTATTATTGTCTTTATTGTACTTGTAAACTTTTCTCTTGGGTTCCTGATAAGATTCAGCTCGGGTAAACCGCCGCGCGAATTCTTCGGCAAACCTCCGCATTTCATTCATGAATATGTCGTTAGAGAGATCGGCATGCCTCCAGACATTGATAAAGCTAAATCTGTCAGCAGTGAACTTGATCTAATCATGAGAATCGAAACTCAAAATAAAAAATGGGCTAATGAAGAATTTGTTCCTACAATAAGTGAATTAAAAAATGAAAGAGAGTTCAGATATGACAGACCTGACTTCAGCGTTCATTACAAAGGAAGACCTTATTTTGTCAGCGTTCTGAAAGACGGTTACATTATATTTTCTCCGAACGTACCAAGGGATTATGTTAATACAGAAAAAGCCATTATATCCATAATAATAATAGTTACGATTCTTGCACTGCTTTTTTATTTTTCTCTTAGATGGATATTCGGACCAATTAAAGAGCTGTCCGAAGGAGTTAAGCGTATAGGCAAAGGTGATTTTGATAATGACATCGATGTTAAAAGGAATGATGAGCTTGGAGAACTTGCACGGTCGATCAACAGCATGAAATCAGAAATTTCCGGTATGATAAAATCTAAAGAGTCACTGCTTGTGGATGTATCTCATGAGCTTAGAAGTCCGCTTACGCGGCTTAAGCTGGCGACGGAATTCCTTTCGGATAAAAACATCAGAGAAAAAATGCAGGATGACATTAAAGAAATGGAAATTATGATAACAGAACTGCTTGAAACATACAGGTTAAATCATGAAAAAAGAAATGCGGGTTTTACAAAAAGAGACATTGTAAAACTTGTCAGACAAATTACATCGAGATTAGAAAACGGAATCGTAAATTTCGAGACAGAAATATCCGAGAAACTTGTTAATATGAACGAAGTCAGGATGGAAATTGCCGTGAGAAACATTATTGACAATGCCGTAAAATATTCGGATGGAAAACCGGTTGATGTTAAAATCTTTGAAGATAACATAGGAACATTGTACATTTCAATATCGGACAAAGGACGCGGTATAGAAAAAGAAGAGCTGGAAAATATTTTCGAACCGTTTTACAGAATAGATAAATCGCGTGATAAAAAAATCAAAGGTTACGGCCTCGGATTAAGCCTTGTGAAAAGAATACTAAACGAGCACGATTCGGAAATTACCGTAAAGAGCATTCCGGGAAAAGGTTCGGAATTCATTATGAAATTTCCGAATAATAACTAATACCAATTTACAATGATCAATCCTCCGCCGCGAAGCAATTTGCAATTATCAATGTGCAATCTACATTGTGTAATAATCAATAATTATTGAAGTAATACAAATGGGAATTATTTCTTTATAGAACCACCTTCTTCCCAAATGAATTAGGATAAAGATGTTGAATAAAAAAAAATTATTTCTAATCACGGAGGATGATTAAATAATTTTTTATTGCATTTGAATAAGATGCAAACTAAGTTTATAAAAAATTCTGCAATATTATGCTGATAACATAATCTCTAAAGAAAGACTTTCAAGTTCAAGCTGGTGGGATTCATTTAATGGTTACGCAATAAGTGACTATTGGCATGAATTTTCAATTGATAAAAATTATTTCATTTATAATAAAATCTTCAATACTTAAGTTTAAATAAAAATACTTGGAATTATGAAAAAGTATTTTACTCTTATATCATTTTCTCTTCTTTTTTTCTCTTCAGATATTTATTCCCAGTGGTATCTTCAGTATCAATCACCTTCTTTTGCCGGATTTTATGATGTTCGATTTATAAACAGATATACAGGCTGGTCTTGCGGCGACGGCATGATTTTAAAAACAACAAACGGCGGTAAAGAATGGATTGTAAATCAAGTTCCATATACCTTATTGCAGATTCATCCGGTCAATGACAGCGTTGTTTATGCATGCGGAGACTATGTAATTCTTAAAACCTCAAATGCCGGTTTAAATTGGATCACACTTTGGGAAGATCCATTTCAGTCTTCAATTTTTAATGGATTATGGTTTAAAGACGAAAATACAGGCTGGTTCTGCGGTAATAGTTTTGCAATGAGAACAACTGACGGCGGAAAAACTTTCATCGATTCGATGAATGTTCCTAATACATTACATGATATTCATTTTAAGAATGATACAGTCGGAAACATTGCAGCATATACGAAAATGTATAGGACAACTAATTCGGGAGTTAACTGGTATCCGGTAACTCTTCCATCCACATTAGCAACTCCATTTACTGAGCGTGTAACATTTCAGGGAGATACCGGCTGGACTATTAGCTGGGGCAGAACAGTATTCAGAACTACTAACTATGGTGTAAGCTGGGATAGTATTGCAAATGTTCCATTCGGTGGTGGTTATAGAGCTTACAGCATTGAATTTTCAAGTAAAAATACAGGATATTGCGGTGGAGATAATGGAAGAATATATAAATCTACAGATGGCGGATACAATTGGAGCATTAACTGTCTTACTGGCGGGGGCGGTTTTACTTCAATTTATTCATACAATGATTCAATAGTTTGGGGAGTTGGTCCCGGGATCAGGAACACTACAAATGGCGGAGGAATAATTTTGAATACGAATCCGCAAGAAATATCAGTTGAGAAAGAATTTGAGCTTTATCAGAATTATCCTAATCCATTCAACAGCTCAACGAATATCAAATTCAGAATCAGCAGCTCTTCAACTGTCAAGATCATATTATATAATTCAACCGGAAAAAAAGAAGCAGTTATATTAAACGAATACTTATCTTCAGGTGATTATGAAAAAACATTCCATAGCGATAACCTGCAATCGGGAGTATATTTTTATAAAATGGATTTATATGATTTGGATAATAATTATTTAACTGAAACTAAAAAATTACTGCTTATAAAATAATTTCTTAAAATTTTAACTAAGGAGAACTAAAGATGAAAACTTTTTCAATTTCTATTCTGACTGTGTTTTTAATTCTTTCAATCCAAACAGAAGTCTCAATCTCACAAACCTGTCCGGAATGTAATTGCGGAACTACCGGTCCGGGTTTTGAAGAACCGGACTCGCTGATCGGAGGCAGATACAAACCCGCGAGAACTGATATTTGGGGAGCAGATCCTGATGAAGATGTATTTCCTGTTCTCATTGTCTTTGTTCAATTTCAAGATGAGCCATATTCTTATTCTACTGACCCTGGAGCATGGAATTCAGGAATGCCGCCAAATTATGCTGATAACATAATCTCTGAAGAAAGACTTTCAAGTTCAAGCTGGTGGAATGCCTATAATGGTTACGCAATTAGTGACTATTGGCATGAATTTTCGAGAGGGAAACTTCATATTACAGGTCAGGCGATTTCTATAATTCTTCCGCATGAAATTAATTGGTATGATACAACAGGAAGAGGAATCGCCAAACTTAATAAGGATATTTATGATATATTAACTGACTCATTACAATCAAATTGGAGAAAATATGATCTTTGGTCAATTACTCGTAAAGGACAATTTGATTGGGGAAAGGATAAACTTGCGGATATGGTTTACATTACGTTCAGACAATGGCGAAACTTTTTATTTAGCGGAGCAACTGCTTGGGGATTTGCTACATTAGGTAACTGTGAAGGCGCATCTAACTATAGATATACCGTATTTGAAAATTCAACTGATACAGTTAGAATACTTTCATCTGATTTATCGGATTCATTGGGTTCTGGTTTAAGAATTCATGCTGACTCCGGAATTTACAGTAAACAAAGATTTATTGATTTAGCAACTCATGAACACGGACATTATTTATTCGGCTGGGGGCATAATGTATATTCCAAAATGTCTTACGGAGGAGGTTATTCCGGAGGCTGGGAATTAAGTTTAAGTCCTTGGGAATTAATTAAACTTGGATTAATAACTCCTTCATTTCCGGATTATTCAAATTCTACAAACAATCTTTATGACTACTCATCCAGAGGTCAATATGGCGTCGATACAAATGAAATAATTCAAGTTCCAATTTCTTCCGACGGAGGAGAGTTTTTTCTGATTGCAAATAGAAGAAAGCAGTCTGAATGGGACAGAAGAATCGGTGGAGATTCTCTTGCAAATGACAGACTTCAGTTTCTAAAACCAATTAACAATGAATACGGAAAAGGCATTTACATTTATCATGTTAAAGGTGCTTATGAAACTAATGAACCAAACATTTATGGAAACGGAAATGATAACGACATAGACCTCGAATGTGCAGACGGACTCTGGAATTACGTCTATGCTGGTTTTCAAAGAAAAAGAATCAATAATCTGCAGCTTGCAGATGTTTACAAAAAACAATATCCTTCATTTAATAATGACAGTCCGGAGTCAAACCCGGGATATACAAGCGGAAAGGATGATATGAGCAATTCTGTAATATTCACTCCGGGAAGCCCTGATAATTTTTCCACGAATCCTGTATCGAGAGGAACTCATTCAATCTACACTAATGACGATGACTACTGGTATTCTCTTGCTTCCTTGGGCGACCGCTGGGACGCATGGAATGTCGGATACAATGAAATTTTTTCGCCTTACTCGAGTCCGAATACAAAGAATATGCTGAATAATCAAACGGGAATTTTTATTTATTATAAGTCTTTAAATTCTTCGACAAATGAAGCACAGCTTGAAATATTCAGGACAGGTTATGGAGGTAAAACGGAAGAGCAGATACTTGAAATCACTCCTCCATCAAGACCAATGGGATTAAGGGTAGTTAGCTGTGATTCGACTCCAACTATCGCCGGCTTTCCAAGGATTAAACTCAGATGGTTTCATAATATGGAGCCGGATATGGAAGAAAATGGAATCAAAAAATACAAAGTTTACTGGGATAGGACACCATCATTAGGCATTGTTCAGCCGGATGCCATGCAAAATTCACAATATTATTACAGCCATGTTACTGTTGTAACGGTTCCGTCAGATTCAATTCCTGAATATACAGACAGCTTCAAAGTATCTTCCTGCTATCCCCATCAAGGGGGCAAATCTTCTCAAATACCCCGTCCGATACAGGGTGCAGGCAATTGATAAATACAATGATGAGTCGGTGCTTTCAGATTTTGCAAAAGCAGAAGCAGGCACTGTTACAAGCGAAGGGTAGGGAGATAAAATCACTTTTAATGAAAATAGCAATATCCCGAAGGAATATTCTTTGAAGCAAAATTATCCGAATCCGTTCAATCCATAAACAAAAATAAGCTACGCAATTCCGGTTGAAAGTTTTGTAAATCTTAAGATATACGACATGCTCGGCAAGGAAGTAATGACGCTTGTGAATGAAACAAAGCAGGCGGGATATTATGATGTGGAATTCAGCTCAGAATCCGTCGGAGGAGGACTCGCAAGCGGGATTTATTTTACAGGCTCGCGGTGAGTCTGTCGAATCCGCTTGAAGCGGGAGGTCCTTCGACAAGCTCAGGACGAGGTTTCAAAGAGACGAAGCGGATGATGATGATAAAATAAATTTAGCAGTATACTTACAATATGACAGTCCGCGAAGGATGTGACAGCTTTTTTAATATTTGGTTTCCAAACTCCCGAGAGAGTTTGCTTCACAGCATAAATCAAATGTAAATATTTTTTTCCCCATTACGAATCATCTTGTACACCTCTGAAGCCGGCTTTGTTAATTTCAAAGTATCTATCCTGAAATTTCTTTTCGCTTAATTCATTATATTTATAAAATCCTTAAACCCAAATTTTAAGTATTAAAAAAAAACGGAATTTGTTAATTTTCCGCATGCAGAAGAAAAAGATTCTTTATATGGGAGGTTCACTGAATCAAACCACCATGCTTCATCAGGTTTCAAAGCATCTCAGCGAATATGAACATTTTTTTACGGCATATTATTCGGACGGTATAGAAAAAGTTTTTGCTAAACTGGGACTGCTGGATTTTTCCGTACTCGGAGGAAAATTCAGGGAGCAGACTGAATCTTTTTTTAATAAAAATAATCTGGCAATCGACTATGAAGGAAAGCAAAATGATTATGACCTCGTCATCATCTGCAGCGACCTTATCATTCCCAAAAACATTGTTAACAAAAAAATCGTCATGGTGCAGGAAGGAATGACCGATCCGGAAAATGTGTTTTATCACCTTGTTAAAAAATTAAAAATTCCGCGTTACTTCGGAGGCACTGCAGCAACCGGTTTGTCAAATGTTTTTACTTACTTCTGCGTAGCATCGGAAGGATATAAAGAGCTGTTCATTAATAAAGGCGTAAAGCCGGAGAAGCTCATTGTTACAGGTATTCCGAATTTCGATAACTGTAATCAGTATCTCGACAATGACTTTCCTTATAAAAATTATTGTCTCGTTTGCACTTCGGATGCAAGAGAAACTTTGAAATTTGAAAATAGAAAAAAATTCATTCTCGATGCAGTAAATTTTTCAGAAGGAAAGCAAATGATTTTCAAACTGCATCCGAATGAAAGTCTTCCGCGCGCTGCAAGAGAAATCAACAAGTATGCTCCCGGCTCGATCATTTTGAATTCCGGAAATACAAATCACATGATTGCCAACTGCGATATTCTTGTTACGTCATATTCGTCTGTCGTTTATGTAGGACTTGCTCTCGGAAAAAAAGTTTATTCGTCATTTAAACTCGAATATCTTAAAAAGCTTCTGCCTGTTCAAAACGGAGGTCAGTCGGCTAAAAACATTGCAGACATCAGCAGGCTTATGCTTGAAGAAAAATCTGATTTCATTAAAGAAGGAAAATATTCTGAAACAGAAGCCGGAATGAATTATAATTTACAAAACGCTTAACTGAATAAAATGACCGGTAAAATCCTGATTGTCATTCAGGCAAGAAGGGGTTCTACAAGACTTCCCGATAAAATTTTTCTGCCGCTTGCCGGTAAACCGCTTATTTACAGAATGATCGAGAGAGTAAAATCTGCAAAGACCTGCTCTGAAATTGTTGTTGCAACGACAACCGATAAAGACGATGACAAAGTCGAGGCATTCTGCAAAGAAAACGAAATAAAGTGTTTCAGGGGACATCCGACGGATTTGCTTGACAGGCATTACAAAGCAGCAAAGGAATTTAAAGCTGACATAGTTGTAAAAATTCCTTCAGATTGTCCTTTGATTTGTCCGGATGTAATAGATAGAGTATTGAATTATTATTTGTCAAATTCCGGTAAGTTTGACTTTGTAAGTAATCTCCACCCTTCAACTTATCCGGACGGCAATGATGTCGAAGTCATGCCAGTAGAAATTCTCGAAACTGCTTTCAAAGAAGCAACGCATGATTTTGAGAGAGAGCATACGACTCCTTTTATATGGGAAAGACCGGAGAGATTCAGAATCGGAAATGTCGAATGGGAAACAGGTCTGAATTTTTCCATGAGCCACAGATTTACGATTGACTATCCGGAGGATTATGAATTTATAAAAAGAGTTTATGACGAACTTTTTGACAAGAAAAAAATTTTCAAGCTTAGTGATATCATGATGCTTTTGGACAAAAAGCCGGAAATAAAAAGCATCAATGCGAAATATGCCGGTGTAAACTGGTACAGAAATCATTTGGATAAACTTAAAACTATCACAGTAAAAGAAACACGAAATATAAATCACTAAAAAATAATTTTTAAAATTCAAAACACGTAATTGAACAAAAATAAAATTCAGGAATTGAAGGATACTTCATTCAGAGTAAGAGAGCATATTATAAGAATGTCAACTGACGGCGGCTGTTTCATCGGAGCTTCGCTTTCCTGTGCCGATTTAATTGTATATCTTTATAAAAATTTTCTCAACGTGAATAAAGAAAATCTAAACGATCCCGAAAGGGATTATCTTTTTCTTTCAAAAGGACATGACGTACCGGCTTTATACGGAACATTTGCCGAAATCGGATTTATCGAAAAAGACAGACTGAAAAATCATCTGAAGACAAACGATTTTTTATACTGGCATCCTAACGTAAACATTCCCGGAATTGAATTTCATTCAGGTTCGCTCGGTCATTTGCTCGGCGTATCAATTGGAGTTGCCATTGACTGCAAGCTCAGGAAGCATAAAAATAAAGTAGTGGTAATACTTGGCGACGGCGAACTTAATGAAGGATCAATCTGGGAAGCGGCTCTCGTTGCAAGCGCAAAGAAACTCGATAATCTGATTGCCGTGGTTGACAGAAACAAGTTTCAAGCAAACATTGATACGGAAAATCTCATTCCGCTCGAACCTATCTCGGATAAATTCAAATCATTCGGGTGGAATGTAAAATCATGTGACGGTCATAACTTTGCAGATATGGAAAAGGTATTTTCCGAAATCCTTCCGGAAACCGGTAAGCCGTGTGTTGTTATTGCAAAAACGGTAAGAGGCAAAGGTCTGCCGAGCATTGAAGCCAGAGCTGACAGGTGGTTTGTCAATTTTACGAATGAAGAAGTCGAAATGCTTTTGAAAGAACTTCACGGTACCGAAAAAGCCAAACTTACATCCGATACCATCGTTGCCAGATAATCTGAAAATGTTTAGTTAATTCCCATGTGTATTAGAGGATGAATTTTTTCAGGTCCGGCTTACAAAATTCATCGTCACTGATTTTCCATAATTATATACGCGGTTAAAGAGTTGTTTATGACTGAAGTAAAACCAAGTGATTCATAGAATTTTTTGTTTGTCGCGCTATCATCCGTCAGCAAAACTTTTTGTCGTACATTTTTAAATTCTTCAAGAACGATCTTCATTAGCTCCGTACCTATCTTTTTTCTTTTGTGTGAATTCAGAACAAGTATATCCTGTATGTAAACTATCGTAAGTCCGTCGCTGACTACTCTTATCAGCCCGACAAGTTTATCATTTTCAAAAGCCGAAACAACAAAATAAGAATTTCTAATTGCCTCGTAAAGAACTGCCTTGTCTTTGGTATAATTTGTCCATCCCGCATCTTCATACAGATTAAGGATATCAGATTCCCTGATGTTTTTTGAATTTCTATATTTTATATTTTCACTCATTTAAGTTTGGATTAAGTTATTTGCTGAAGTATTTTTATTATCTACCATCTGCTTAATTTCATTAAGAAAATTTCTGGTCTCTTTAAGCTTATAGTCGGAAAATATTTTTAACAAGAATATAATAATAATTCTAACTTCAAAACTTCCGATAGCCTGATACAAGAGAAAACTTCACGCGGTATATAAATCAATATCTGCAAATTCTTTGGAAATTACAATCAGGAATGCCATTCAGAATAAATGAATGATCAGGTACAGCATGTTAATCTCCAGCCGTTAGGCAAAATTCAGAATGCCGGTATATTTCTGAGCATTGATGACGGATGTTTCGGGATTAGTGCCGTAGTAAATTATCAGTTTATGTATTCCGGGATATTTTTCCCGAAATATTAGCTTGATTAATCGGAATGTTTTCTGACCACTGGTTCGCTAAAATTCAGCATGCTAAATATCTATCAGCCTTCAGAAAGAGACTTTATGATTTCCATTGCTTTCGGAAATACATTTTTCATGTAGCCGGAGTAATTTTCAGAGGTATCGAGTTCAATGGATAAAACCGTTGATTTTCCTTTTTCCTTAAGAGTATAGTTTTCGGTTGCTCCTGCCCATCCTTTTGTTTCTTCATCTTCCGGCTGTTCTTTGCCGTCTTTAATAATGCCGAGATGTCTGAATGACATGAACTTTGCGGGGATTTTTTTTGCAATTTCGCTGTACATTCCATTGCCATTACCGTCAAGGAAATGTATGCGGCTGCCTTCTTTCCAGTCTGAATCGGCATGCGAGCCTTCGGTAAAAGCGCTTGTCCATTTTCTGTAAGTATCGTCATTCCATAATACTTTCCAGACTTTTTCTACCGGAGCGTTTATTTCAATTTCAAAATTTAATTTTAACATTTTTTATATATTTGAATTCAGAAAATTTTATTCGGGGCAATTTTTTTGGTAATGAATATAATAATTAAAGATATTTATATCATAGGAAATTTCAGGATGGAAAAAAATTAATCCATGTAATTTATTATAAGAAAGATATTATATTCACATTCATCAAAAATCAAAAGTCTTTCCTTCGGCAGGAATAAATACATTTTTAAATCCTTCACCGGAAAGATTTTCTTTTTGTTCATTCATTTTCGAGAGTTCTCCGTGCATGAGAAAAATTTTTACTTTATCTTTATTTTGATTTGACAGCCATCGGTTTAGATCCCTTGCATCGGCATGTGCTGAAAATGCTCCATAGTTTTTTACTTCGGCATTAACTTCTATTGTATTTTCACCCCAGTGAATTTCATTTTTATCCAGCTTAAGCTGACCGCCCGGAGTGCATGGATCCTGATACCCGACAAGAAATACGGATGTTGATTTGTCGGGAAGCAGTTGTTTCAGAAGTTTATCCGAAAATGCTGCATCCATCATACCGCTGGTTGTAATTAATATGCACGGTTTTGGAATTACTTCTGGGAGTTTGGTTATAAATTCAGGTAACAATTTCGTTTCATCATAAAGCTCTTTCTTAAACCAGCCATCTTTATTTCTGAATTCCGATTCATAAATCTCACTGATTGCGAGCGCTGTTGGAGAAGGACAAATTATTGATATGTTTTCCTGTATGATATTTTCTTCTTTTGCTTTCTTAATCAGATAAAGTATTTTTTGAGTTCTGTCCAGAGCAAATGCAGGTATCCAGGCAGTTCCTCCGCCATTAATAACCCCGGCAACATCAGATTTAAATTCTGAAAATTCACGGTTAATGTCCTGATCTCTTTTGTATGCTCCGTATGTCGATTCCATCCAAATAGCATCTGCCTGCGGAACAGGTTCAGGTCCGTTTTGAAAAAGACCGAGATAATTTCCTACATCTCCCGAAAACAAAAGTTTTTTGCTAATTCCTTTTCCCTGATTTACTTCAAGCAAGACTGAAGCCGAGCCGGGAATATGCCCCGCATCGAGAAACACAGCTTTGACGTTATTGTCCGGATTTAATGCTGTATAATATTTATAGTCCGATACATTTGGCATGATAAAGTTAACAATAATTTCTGCACATGAACGGCAGGGACTGATTTCAATGCCGAGTTCTTCTTGAAATTCGGATCTTTTGCTTATCTTTCCTCTTAAATTACGCGGACTTATTTTATTCTGCCATTCACAATTATTCCAATGAGCAGTTACGTAAGAATTTCCGTCATAACCTTCCTTTATGCTGTTTATGGAAAATTTCCAATCTCTTACCTTATTATCATAACGAATTTGTTCAAGCAGCATTTCTCTCAGAATAATTTTTGTCGCATTTGTGCAATAAATTTTTCCTTTAAATCCATTTTCAAACATCAGCGGAATCCTGCCTATATGATCGAGATGAGAATGTGTAATAAATATTGCATCAATTGATGCAGCATCAACCGGCAAAGCTGAATTAAGCGCATCTGCTTTGTTTTGTCGCTCTTCGTATTCGCCTTCGCCCTCGGGATAATAAAGTCCGCAATCGATTAGATATCGTTTGTTTCCTGCTTCAAGCAGCGTCAGCGAACCGGAAACTCTCTCTGCGCCGCCGAAAACGGTAACACTTAATTTATCCGAAGAATTATTAAAATTCGGAAAATTTTTAATTTTACCGCACGATAGAGAATAACAAAAAAAGTATAAGACAATAAATAAAATTATTTTTTTTTGCATTTGGATGGAAAATTTATTTTGGGATCAATTAGTCAACTAATATTGAATTTAATTTTCAAGACTATAGACAATTTTGAATCAAACTAATATTTACAATTTTGAATTTCTTTACATGGCTTATTAATTTCTGTGATAATTAATTTTCTGATTAACGAGTTTATCCGAAACGAACATGTTTAATTTATCACGGAGAAATAAAAAGACATTTAACTCAAAGCTGTTCTGAGTTATTCTAAAGAACTCATTTTTGTTTTAGTAAGATAATTCGGATAAAATTAAAATTCTACAAATATTCTTCTTTATAATAATCATAACTCTATCAAATAACCGGATAACATATAAATTAAATGACTTCGATTGTTTAAAATTTTATATAAGATTATCATTTAATAAATGAAGTATAATTTTTAAATTGCATCACAATGGCAAGAATTAATATTACAATAGTTGACGCTACAGGAAACAAGGAGCAGCTTGCAACGCTTCCGGACGATGCTTCAGTCAAAAAAATAATGGAGGTTTTGCTTCCGAAAATGAAAATGCCTTTAACGGGTCCGGATGGCGAGCCTTTGTCGTATAAGTTTCATCACAAAGCATCAGGAAAACAGCTTACGGAAAATCAGACACTTGCGGAAGCAGGCGTTAAAGAAGGGGATGTCCTCCGTCTTCATCCGGAAATTACCGCTGGTTAAATCTTTTCTGAACTTATCCATTAATATTCCTTTGAAACAGTTTCATATTTTATAAAATGTTACTGAGATTTAAAAAAAAACTAAAACAGCTCAGGTATTTCAACGCGCTATATCCATTTACAAAACTGCCTGAAATTAAATTTGTCATTTATACAAAAGGCAGAACCGGAAGTACGGTATTAACGGAGCTGCTCAACTCACATCCCGGTATATTCTGTGATAATGAAATTTTCAACATATCCGAAACAAAAACAAAAATAAAATTTCCTTTTGTGTACATAAAAAGCTGCAGCAAAAGGGCTTCGTTTAGAAGGAAACCTGTTTACGGTTTTAAAATGAAAATCGAACAGCTTAAAAACGAACATGATTATAAAAATATCGGAAAGTTTTTGAAAAAGCTGGAATCTTCCGGCTGGAAAATAATTTATCTGAGACGGAGCAACATTCTCAACCATACTTTATCCGGATTATTGTCAAACAAAACAAAAGTGTTTCATTTAAGAAACGGAAAAGATTTTTCGCATGAAAAATTCACTGTTGACTGCAGGCATCTTATGGATGTGATGAATTATTTTGAACAGCTGGAAAAACAAGAAGAAGAAAGTCTGACGAACGTATCTTACGTCAACATTGATTATGAATCGGATCTGCTCGATAATTCCTGTCATCAGAAAACGGCTGACCGGGTGTTTAGATATCTGGGACTTGAGAGTCAACCCGTAAAAACTTCTCTTACAAAGATCATTCCTGAAAAGCTCAGCAATATTATACTTAATTATGACGAGCTGCGTGAAGTAGTAGGCAATTCAAAATTCAGAAAATTTCTACCGTAATACAAATTTCAAAAGAGAAATTTTTTTTTGTCCGGCGACTTTAAAATAACATTTTACTTGAATACAATTTCAGATATTTTTAGAAAATTTAAACTGGATGAAGATAGATATCAGCGACGAAAGGTATTCGAGGCTTGAATTAATTCCATGGTGGGATCAGAAAATCCTATCAAGCGCAAAAATTTTTGTTGCCGGATGCGGCGCGCTTGGCAATGAAATAGTCAAGAATCTTGCAATGCTCGGTGTCGGGAATATTTTCGTTGCTGATATGGACAATGTGGAATTGAGCAATCTCACAAGGAGCGTTCTTTTCCGGAAAGAGGATCTTGGAAAACCGAAAGCCGAAGTGATTTGTAATAGAGCAAAGGAAATCAACAATGAGATTAGTATAAAATATTTTATTGGAAATATTTTCAACATTGGCGAAGGAGAGTTTAGAAATTTTGATATTGTAATATGCGGATTGGACAACCGCGAAGCCCGGTTATACATAAACAGAATTTGCTGGAAAGTAAACCGTCCGTGGATTGACGGAGCGATTGAATCACTAACCGGAGTCGCGAGAATGTTTGTACCTCCCGGCAGTGCATGTTATGAATGCACAATGTCTGAAACGGATTACAAAATCCTCAATAAAAGAAAATCCTGCATGCTGCTTGGAATAGACGAAATTTCAGAAGGAAAAATTCCCACTACACCTACTGCGGCATCGATCATTGGCGGAATTCAGGTGCAGGAAGCAGTCAAGTATCTTCACAACAGAAAAGAAAATCTTTTGCTTGAAGGAAAAGGATTTGTATTCACCGGAAACAACAATGACTCATACATAGTAACTTACCAAAGAAATGAAGATTGTCCGTCTCATTATACTTATGACAATATTTTTACCGAAAAACAAAATTTCAGCGAGGCAAAGCTTATTGACATATTCGAAGCCGGAAAGCGTATTTTCGGAGATATGAATTTCATCGTTGAATTCAACAATGAAGTTGTCTATGAACTCCATGATGAAAATTCAAATACTTCAAAAAAATATTTCGGCAACATGAATCTGATGTCGGCTAAAGATGTAAAAAAAAATAAGGAAGAATTTTTTAAAATAAGATCTTTTCATTCTCTGAAACCGATAAATGATATTTCGGAAAAATTTTCCGGTAAAAAGCTTACCGAACTGAAAATTCCTTTTAATGACATTTTTACTTTGAGAAAAGATGAAAAAGAAATTCAGTTGGAATTTACGAGACATGAAATATTTAAACAGCATTCTTGAAAGAAGGGAAAAGTAAATATGATTTCATTAAAAACAAGACTTGCCCTTACTGTCAGTCAAAAATAAAAGCAGGTGCAGACTTTATTGTTTGTTCTTCCTGCGGCACGCCTCATCACAGAGAATGCTGGGATGAAAATAAAGGATGCACTACTTACGGATGTTCCGAAAACCCTAACACCGAAAAATCAATTTCACTTCAAGCCGAAGATGTAGGAAACCTTACCCCGGAGCAGATTGCAAGATCTCTAAATGAAACTATCGAAAAAAAATTTATAAAATGTCCTAACTGCAATAATGAAATTGAAGACAAATCTGTTTATTGCAGGTTTTGCGGATATAACTTAAAAGAGAAGCGGTTTGACGAAGCAAAAAAAGAGTTTGAAAAAGAATTCAAAAAAAGATATAAAGAAAAAGCTGATTTTTCCAGAAGGAGATTTTTAATGACACTTGTAAGCATTGTCTTCGTTACGGCTGCAGTGGGATATCTGACTTACCTCAGCTATTCAAAACTTGACGAATATTTTTCATCGGATGATTACAGAATCAGAAGCACGGTAGAAAACTGGCAAAAAGCCTGGCAGGACAAGGATACGGAAAAAATGAAAACATATCTGACAGATGATTACAAATTTTATGGGAAGAACGGAAAATCCGCAGACTCAGAAGAAAGATTGAAAAAGCTTGAATCTACTTTTAAGTCACAAAACGATATGGAACTGAAATTCAGTCGTTTCAGGATAATATCAGACTCAACCACTGATGAAAATGATAGGAAAGTTCAGTTTGAGCAAAGTTATAAATCAGGTAAGTTTACAGAAAACGGATTAAAAACACTTCGTGTTTACAAAGGCGAAGAAACAAACGGCGATTGGAAAATCTACCGTGAGATTCTTGATTAGGTAAATCCGCTGTAAAGTTTTGCTTACTATTTAAACAAAGAACAAATATGAAATCAATAGACCAAGCACAAGTGTCAGTCCAAACATCATGTTGAGCTGAGCAGTCATCATGATGTGCTTTGTTCCGTACTCAAATCTCGCAATGCCATCCGGAGGAAATCCATCCGACATTTTAACAAGTTTCAGTGCAAGCGGAAGAGTAATCAATGAAAGCAATGCAAACCATGGCAGCATACCGAGTGCGACAAAAATAATCAGACAAAGATATGCGCCAAGAATAAGAACATAATAAACTTTCACCGACATTTTTTCACCGATGAGAATCGGCAGTGTTTTTACGCCGAACTTACCGTCGAAGTTAATGTCTCTTATATTGTTTGAATGCAATATTGCATCAATCAGCAAACCAATTGGTATGGCAAACAGCAATGGAAGCCACGAAAAACTTCCCGTCTGCACTATATATGATCCCAAAGTCATTCCGAGTCCGAAGGAAATGATTACCTGAATATCTCCAAGAGCTTTATACTTCAGTGCGAGCGGTTTTGCCGTATAAAAAATTGCCGACAACAGACCGAACAATGAAAGATATAAAATCCAGATACCGGATTGAATATAAAGAAATACACCAATGGCAAAAGCTATTAACAATGAAATCATTGCCGCTATTTTCATCTTCTTCATACTGACAAGTCCCATTGATAATACCATCGAGCCGCCGTGAGGAATTCCCAATTCCTTATCTTCTTTATCGATGCCTTTTTCAAAATCAAAAATATCATTAATTATATTTGTACCAACATGAACAAAAATACACCCAATCAGAGTAAGAAAAAAATATAAAAAATTAAATTTTATTCCGGGATTGAGCAATACAGCCAGCACCGAACCAAAAAGTACCGGAATAATCGAAGCAGGAAACGAATATGCTCTGGCTGCCATAAGCCATAGCTTTAAACCACTAGGTTGTTGTTTATTTTCTGACATTTAAAATTAATTAATTTTATGGCAAAATTAATAAAACTAAATTTCAAATTATACAGAGAAGATTAAAATAATCCTGATATTTGTATTTATAATTAATTTTATTTTTCAGATTTTGAGACACTCAAGTTTTTTAAAAATGCCTGGATATATTATTAATTTAATAATAATTCTTTCAAAAATAGCCGTTGTAGAGTTGGTTCTGCTTACTGCTGTCGCATATACAGTTTATGCCGAAAGAAGAGTCTCTGCTTTTATTCAGAATCGTCTCGGACCTAACAGAGTAGGTCCGGAGGGATTGCTTCAACCTCTTGTTGACGTCATAAAACTGCTTTTAAAGGAAGACATTGTACCTACACATGCAAATAAGTTCATACATTCACTTGCGCCTGTAATTTCAATAATAGTCGCTCTCTCCACTTTTGCAGTTATTCCTTTCGGCGATACAATTACAATCGGAGACACGGTTATAAAGCTGCAGATTGCGGACGTAAACATGGGAATTCTGTATTTTCTTGCCATGGCATCACTCGGAGTTTACGGAGTAACTTTAAGCGGCTGGTCATCAAACAATAAATATTCTTTGCTGGGAGGTTTAAGATCTTCAGCACAGATGATCAGTTATGAACTTTCCATGGGATTATCAGTTATTGCAATAATTCTTATGAACGGCTCGCTTGAGCTTGATACAATTGTAGGAAATCAGGCAGGATGGAAATGGAACTGTATCTTACAACCTTTGGGATTTGTTATATTCCTTACATCTGCATTTGCAGAAACCAACAGAACGCCTTTTGACCTTCCGGAAGCCGAACAGGAGCTTGTCGGCGGTTATCATACTGAATATTCAAGCATGAAGTTTGCTTTATTTTTTCTTGCAGAATATGCAAACGTAATAGTTTCATCGGCAATGATAGTAACATTATTCCTTGGCGGATGGCAGTTTCCTTATCTTCAGGATTTCGGTTTACCTCCAATGCTTGTCAGCATTTTACAGGTGTTGACATTTACTGCAAAAGTTACATTCATGGTTTTGTTTTTCATTTGGGTCAGGTGGACACTTCCCAGATTCCGTTATGATCAGCTGATGAATCTTGGTTGGAAAGTAATGCTTCCTCTCGGAATTTTAAATCTTGTTGTAACAGCTATTGTAATTCTTTTTTTAAAAAAATAAATTTTTAAATCAATAACAAAGATGAGAAAATTAATTTTAATTATATTATTTGCAATAATATTGCCGCTGAAATCATTTGGTCAGTCGTTTAATGATTTCAATTTACCCGATCTAGAAGGTAACGATATAAAATTAAGCGAGCTGCTTGAAAAAGGACCCGTAATGATTTCTTTTTGGGCAACTTGGTGTTCACCGTGCAAGGAAGAGATGAAAAAGGTTAGTCCGCTTTACGATAAGTATAAAGATCAGGGATTCACATACCTGGCAGTCAATCAGGATAATCAGAAATCTCTTGCAAAAGTTAAGTCCTTTATAACGGCAAACGGATATAAGTTTCCGGTAGTGTTGGATACAGATAAGGGAGTTTTTGAGGCATATAATGGAATCGGAATCCCGTATTCCTTACTGATTGATCAAAATAAAAACATAGTAGCAAAGCATCTCGGATATGTTACCGGTGACGAAGAAATTATTGAAAAAGAAATCAAGGATGCTTTGAGTAAGTCTGATTCAAAAAGCGATTCTAAATAATCTTTATCATTTGCATTATACCCGGAATGAAAAAAATATTACTGCTTTTCTTTTTTCTGATAAGCGCAACAGCCGCTTATTCCCAGCTAAAGCTGAATGTTGATGCATCAGCAAGCAATCTTCTTAGATATGGTAACGGATATGAGTACACCGGTGACATTAAGCTTCCTAAAGAGTATTTTGAAAATCTAACGGATGCAAGGTTAAACATAAATGGCGTCATATTCGGCATAAGGTATGAAGTCAGCGATCCGATTGAATACGGACTTGATTTTGTCGGAGTTAGGAAAAGATATGTCGAATACGAACATGATGCTGGTGTTTCGCTTCGTGCAGGTGATTACTGGGAAATAGTTTCGCGGGGTTTATCTTTGAATGTTTTCGAAGACAGACCGCTTGGGTATGATACAGGGATAGACGGAATAAGGCTCATCTATAAAAATACTTTCGGCAAAAAAAATCCTATCGGTGTAAAAGCCATGATTCTCGGCGGAGATATTGATTACAGCGATTACATTACTCCTGAAAGAATCGAAAAATATAAGATCAGAAGCGCTTATGCGGAGGTGTCTCCTCTGAAGCCGCTTACACTCGGATTAAATTATGTTTACTCCATCGGCGATTTACCCGAAGAAAATGTCAGCACGAAAATTCATACAGACCTTCCTGAAATTAACTTAGAATTAAATTTGACTGACATACAGTTTTATGCCGCATATTCTCACAAGTCAACAAGAGTAACTCCGAATGAAATATACCCCATACCGGAAACAGGACTTGGAGATGGTTTTTATTCGTCGTTTTCATATTTTAAAAACAAGATCGGCGTTACGCTCGATTATAAAAATTACCGTTATGACATTACGCTGCCGGACAACCGAAGCGCAACAAGACCAACGAGAATGCTGCCTTATCAGAATCCTCCGACTGCACAGAAAGAGCATACATCAACACTGATTTCCCGCAATCCGCATGTTGTGGATTTTAACGATGAAGTAGGAGGTCAGGTGGACATTGTTTATTCACCAACGGATAAACTTAGTTTTAATTTTAACGGCAGTATTGCATCGAGGCATTATCAATATATTGATACCGATACGACGACGGGGCTTAATTATCAAAGGGTTGACAGAAGCGATAATTTCATTCCGTCGCTTGATGATCCGTTTTCTCCTTTTTGGGAAATATTTTTAGAAGGAGAATATTATGCTTCTGACAAAGTATATGTGAAAGCAGCTTTTGCCAGACAAAACAGCACATTATATAATCAGGTATTTCCGGAAAACTCCGAGAAAATATTTACGACTACAATTCCTGTCGAATTTAAATATTCATTTAACACAGAATATACTCTGACTTTTATTGGAGAGCAGCAATGGGCTCATAATTCATTCAGAGCAACCCGTGAAGCTGATCAGAATTTTACAAATCAGTTTCTGTCGTTAACGTTTTCAAAATCACCAAGTTTAAATATTTCATTCAATACCGAATCAACCAATGATGACGAAGAGCCGACGGGAAAAAAATTCTGGTGGCTCAGCGAGATTTCATATAAAATAAATCAATCCAATACCGTGCTTGTTTCATACGGATCTGAGCGCGGCGGTTTAAGATGCGCAAACGGAATCTGCAGGTTCGTTCAGCCGTTCGAAGGATTCAGAGCCTCGGTTCAAAGTTCTTTTTAAAAGTAAATTTTCTACGGAGCTACAGTCATGAACATAAAAAATATTTTTTTTATTCCGGTAATGCTTTTGGGATTATTCTTATACTCCTGTGAAAGCAATGACAGCAATGTTAATACAACTAATACTCCGCCGTCAACAATACCAAGTCTTCTTTTTCCCGTTAACAATTCCATAATATCGACGCTTCAGCCGTCGTTTGACTGGACAGATATTGCATCATCAACGGGATATAAACTGCAAATTTCAAGAAATCAGAGTTTCTCAGATTTATTGCTCGATACTTCAGGACTTACAGCTTCGCAATATTCGCCATCATCTCCGGATTTTCTGAATGACAGTTCGACATATTACTGGAGAGTAAGGGCTGTGTTTGCTTCAGATACGGGCGACTGGTCGCAATCATCCAATTTTTCTACTTTACTTGAATCAATTAATGCAACAAACAAAATTCTTGTTGAAATTTTTACAAACACAAGCTGTATCCCTTGTGTCGAAACCAACAGATACTTTGATGACATTTATGATCTGCTTGGTATTACGTCAAACGATGCTTCGGTTGTAATCATCAGAACACATACGACTTTATTCGCAGGTGATCCGTTTTATCTTTACAATACTACAGACAATTCAGCGAGAATGATTTATTACAATGCCGCAGCAGTAAACCCAAGGACTTTTCTTCTCGGTACAAACATGGGCTCGTTTAATGCATCTGCTTATACAAATAAGCTTAACGAAAAACTCGGCTCGCTGAGAACTTATGCAATAGCATTAAACAATACTTATAATCCTGCTTCAAGAAGCGGTAATATTTCAATTAGAATAAAGCAGATTTCCGGTCCTGTGGTAAACGATCTTGTATATCATTTAGCAGTTACCGAAAACGAACTTATATATGCAGCGCCAAACGGAGAAACGAGATTTGAAAATACACTGAGGGATCTCGTAACACCACCGGACGGTCAGGCATTTACAATATCTCCCGGACAGACAAACAGCTATGCACACAGTTACAGCATTGATAACGTGATAAATGATTTGCACGTTGATCTGACCGTATTTGTACAGAGTGTTTCAACAAAGGAAGTTTTTGCTGTCGAAAAAATTAGACCCAGATAAAAAAATCTTCTGATTTCACAAATCGGTTAAATTCATGTTTTCATTTTATGATTACGGTATTTAATTTGTACCGGAGTGAAGATGAAAACAATTTGTGTTTTATTGATACTTATGCTTTCCTTTATTTCCGTTAAAGTATTTTCACAAAACGGAAACGAAAGAATATCAGGCGATACAACCGATTTCAGAAACAGCTATCAGCAAGAAATCCTTCTCGAAAGCCGGCTTAGCGAAGAAGATGATTCGGAACTGTTTGAATATCTTGAAAATCTAAGACGGAATCCGCTTGATCTGAATAATGTAACCGCCGACGAACTTTCCTCCATCCCTTTTCTGAATAAAATTACATCCGAAAATATCATAGAGTACCGTAAAAAAGTAAAGTCATTCGGATCCAAACGCGAGCTGCTCGATATAGAAGGAATTACGGAAGATGTGTATGAAAGAATAAAGGTTTATTTTATTGTCCCTGAATCAAAACGCGATGTTGTCATTGATGAAACAGGTAACAGCTATAATGCTGCTAAGGCTTACAAATTTCTGTCAGTATCATCAAGATTCCGTTCGCGTTTTATTCAGGATTTGAAACCAAAGGATGGTTTTATCACGGGAAGTTACGTTGGATCGCCTCCAAAGATTTATAATCAGATTAACACGGGATTACGATTGGGAGAAACAAAACTTGAAATAAACATCACTGCCGAAAAAGATGCCGGTGAAAAAAAATTAACAGATTTTGTTTCGGGTTACGTACAAATTATGGATTATAAATTTATTAAAAATGCCGTTGCAGGCGATTACAGTTTAAATTTCGCACAGGGACTGGCTCTTTCAAGTATCTCTTCCTTTTCAAAAGGTATCGATGCCGTTACTCCGCTCAAAAAAAGAGGCAAAGGAATAGACGGTCATTCGTCGGCTGATGAAGTACGTTTCTTTCGCGGAGCAGCGGCAAAATTATTTAAAGGAAACTTCAGTCTGAGTTTATTTTACTCAAATAATAACTATGATGCAACAATAGATACTGTTTCAGAAACTTTGGCGGGTTTTTATTATGACGGATATCACAGAACAGATTCTGAAGTCGGCAGAATGAACTCGGTGAATGAAAAATTTTTTGGAGGAAGATTAAACTTCGAAAAGCCAGGGATGACTTTTGGATTAACATACTGGAAGAATAAATTTTCAAAACCCGTAATTCCCGACACATTGAGAAGCAGGTTTGATTTTAAAGGACAGAATGCGCACATGACAGGATTTGATTATGATTTTACATACGGTAACATAAATTTTTTCGGAGAGTTTGCATTATCTCAAACAAATTCGATGTCAAGCTATAATGCCATACATTTTGCAGTTCACAATATTGCAGAACTGATTTTATCTTACAGAAAATATCCGTATGATTTTGCATCGGTTCATTCATCTTCATTCGGTGAAAAAAACAACAGCTCTAATGAAAGCGGATTTTATGCCGGCATCACATTGAGACCAATAAAGGGATTGCTGATAAACGGATATTATGATCAGTATAAATTTCCTTACAGGACTTATTTCGATCCGGTGTCAGTTTCAGGATCGGATTTTCTTTCATCTGTCGAATGGCGTGCCGTAAAAGGACTAATACTAAATTTTAAATATAAAAATGAGAAAAAAGAATTAGCCAGAACGGTTATCGATGAATTTAACAGGGAGACAAAAAGGATTGACGAAAGGAATCAGCTTAATGCAAGATCGGGATTGA
This sequence comes from Ignavibacteria bacterium, assembly GCA_019187405.1. Lineage (GTDB taxonomy): Bacteria > Bacteroidota > Ignavibacteria > Tepidaquicellales > Tepidaquicellaceae > JABAQZ01. The sequence continues at coordinate 187,237 of JABAQZ010000001.1, read as the reverse complement.
TTTATCAGATAACCGACAGGTTAAGACTCAGAAGCAGGTTTGAATATGTGTATGTTGATTATAAAAATTTTGACGGAGACAGCAAAGGTATGCTGTTTTTTTCAGACATCCGGTTTCTACCGGTTAAGGGAATATCTGCAGACATAAGGTTCATTATTTTTGATACCGACAATTACGACAGCCGGTTGTATGAATTTGAAAATGACATAAAAGGTGTGATGTCTAATACAGCGCTTTACGGAAAAGGCAGCAGGTGGTATGTTTTATTAAAATACAAACCTTTTGCATCCATTGAATTTTCGGGAAAATATTCCGAAACTTACTTAGACGGCGCAAAGTCAATCGGCTCCGGTAATGATAAAATCAGCGGTGATATTACCAACAGGATTTCATTCGGAGTTGAATTTTATTTAAAATAAAAAAAATATTTGATTGGATGATTTAATTATCATAGAATCTGAATTGTTTAAAAGGTACGATAATTTAAAATTCGGATTCAGCACTAAGATAGGCGGAGTATCGCCTCCGCCTTTAAATCTGAACTTAAGCTATTCTACAGGCGATAAACCGGAAAATGTAAAAATCAACAGGAGACTCTTCTTTAAAAAGCTGGACATAGATGAAGAAAGAGTTACTTTTCAGAAGCAGGTACATTCTTCTAATGTAAGGTATTCGGAATTACCACAATTCATTGATGGATGTGATGCCATTTACACAGACAAGAAAAACAATTTTCTTGCGGTGAGCGTTGCAGACTGCATACCTGTATTTTTATATTCACCGGAAACAAATGTTATTGCCGGTATTCATGCGGGTTGGAAAGGAACGAGCGCCGAGATTGTTTTTTCGACCATTTCCAAATTAAAACAGGATTATCATATAAACTGTAAAAAACTTTTGGCATATATCGGACCTGGAATTTGTTTGGATCATTATGAAGTAGGAAATGAAGTTGCAGAATTATTTAATGAAGATGAAAAGAAACAATATGGAGACAAATATCTGCTTGATTTGAAGAAAGCAAATTTTAATCAGCTGGTAAAGTCCGGATTGTCAGAAGAAAATATTGAAACATCAGAATTATGTACGTACTGCAATCCCGGTTTATTTCATTCTTACAGACGAGACGGTTTAAAAGCAGGAAGGATGCTTGGCATTATTGGTTTGCTAAAATACTTATGAATTACCGAAACTGATTCTAATTTTTTAATACACGATGAGAATAAAAATAGAGTAAAATCATAAAAAATCCTCCTGTAATAAAAGGAAATTTATAACCTGCATATTGATAGATAAAACCTCCCCAGACTGGACCGAAAAATCTGGCAAGCGAACCAAGAGAATGATTTATACCAATAATTGATCCTTGTTCGCTGCTGCTTACATGTTGGGTCAGGAGACTTGCAGACATTGTATTGCAAAGCCCGTTACCGGAGGCTAAGACAGCTATTGTGAACATCAGAAAATAAGCGCTTCCGGAATATCCAAGTAAAGCAAGACCAATTGCTGCTAATATGCAGCCGCTCAACAGAGTATTTACCGAACCAATAAGTTTGTCTAGCATTTTCAATAGGTAAAGTTGAACAATTGCGCCAATGATACCCATAAAAGACAAGATATAACCGATTTCTTCCTGATTAAAATTTAATCCATCTGTCCGTGCACAGAAGAGCTGAAGTGTTCCGAAAATATTTGAAAAAGAAAATACGGAAACAAAAAAAATTACAATAAATTTACCGAATGTTTTATTTTTAACTGCAGCGGTATATTTTTTAAAATTCAGAGGATTAAAATTTTGTTTAACATTTCTGTTTCTTTTCATGATTTCATCCGGAAGAGATTCCTTTAATACAAATATGCTCATAAGAAAAGCAATGAACGACAGACCGGATGAAAAAAATACAGGTATAGCAAATCCAAATTTTTCGGAAAGAATTCCTCCAATTGCAGGACCGAAGACAAAACCAAGCGAGAAAGCTGCGCTTACATAACCAATGCCTTTTGTTCTTTCTTCGTGCGTTGTAATATCAGATATTACAGCCTGTGCAGCTGAAATATTTGCCGCAAAAACTCCAGCAAGCGCTCTGGTAAAAATGAAAAAAGAAACCGAGAGTATAGTACCCGAAAAAACAAAAGCCAAGAGAAGGTTTGAAATTATGCTTCCAAACAGGCTTATTGTTATTACAGGCTTTCTGCCGTATCTGTCCGATAGTGCTCCCCAAAAAGGAAGAAAGAGAAACTGCATCAGCGAGTATATACCTGCAGAGAGTCCTATTACAAACTCGTTTATATGAAGGACTTGTATGGAAAAGGAAGGAAGAAGAGGAAGAATAATACCAAAGCAAAGCAGATCAATAAAAATCGTAAGCAATACAGTTGCAGCTGACGAAAAATTTTTCATTGCTTAAAAATCTGATTTAATATTTTAATTATGCTTCAAAAACAGGTACAGGGCAAAACGAAATTATAAAAATAAAAAAAGTAAACCAACCGACAAGCATTCTTCCTATTCCAAGAGGAGGATCATACTCACTGAACACGGGCGGATGCTTGATTTTTATGACAAAGAAAATCAGCAACGCCCATACGAGCCAGTTGACAGAACCAGGAATATTGTTGAATCCTGCAAACTGAAGCAGACCGAGCAGTCCAAAAAAAAGCAAGGCAGCAAAAAAAGTGTATGCAGGATAGATGTGTTTTTTTCCGAACATTGCATAAGAAATATGTCCACCGTCAAGCTGTCCGATCGGCATCATATTTAAAGAAGTTATCAGCAGTCCAAACCAACCTACGCATAAAAAAGGATAGTGATACACTTCATTCATAGGAGGCATGAACACACCAGATGACGAAGCAAAAATTTTTTCGAATGTCCAGAACAATAAATTATATCCAAAAGAAAATCCGCTTTCGGGAATTCCCGATACTGCATATTCCGGATGAAGACCGTATAGGTAATTTACCGGAGGGAGATTTGTAAATCCGATGACAAGAATAATAACAGAAGTTATCCATCCGGCAATGGGTCCGGATACTCCGATGTCAAACAATGCTTTTCTATCATAAAATTTTGTTTTTAACCTGATGACAGCGCCCATCGTTCCAAACGGATTCAGAAAAATAAATGGAAACGGAATATAATACGGCAAAGTTACGGGTACGCTATGTATTCTTGCAGCAAAGTAATGTCCGAATTCATGAGTTGAAATTACAAGCAGTATTAAAAATGAATACAGCAGTCCAAACGAAAAATTACTAAGCTGATAGGGATCCTGGTTTGCCCAGAAAACACCTGCTATAGTAGTAGAAAAAAAAGTAAAAGCAAACAGCAGTATATTTATTAAAAACCCGTAATTCTTTTTTTCTGATGTTTCTGTATTTTCTGTAATGCTTACCGGTTCTGTAAAATCCGGATATCGGGGTGATTCAGATTGATTCATTTAGCTTAAAATAAATTTATTCCTTTAAGAATACAATTTAGATAATTTTCATTCCCAAATAAACTTTGTACCGTCAAATATAATATAACCATAAATTATGTATCTTTAAAAAAAAATCTATTTTAATGATATTGCCTTAAACAAAATCACAATTGGACAATTCGGGATTTCAATCCTTTAACGAGCAACATGACAACAGCATGCAAAAAAGAAAAGGTCCTTTTGCAGGAATGTCGCCGGTATTATTTATATTTGTTTCTCTTTCTTTAGTTTTTTTCCTGTATCAGATAGCCGGAGGAATCATTTCATACTTTCTGCTTGGCGAAGACTTGAGCATGAATTCGTCAAATCTGAATCTGACAAGAATCATTCTTATGTTTGCACAGTTTATGTTTATACTTATCCCCTCAATTGTACTTGTAATGCTTCAGGACAATGATCTTAAGCGGACTTTCCGTTTATATATGCCGAAGATTTCTGTATTCATTCCTGCAGTAATCGGCATTCTTGTCATTCAGCCTTTTCTCCAGCTTTATGTTTATTTTCAGAATGAACTTATTTTTTCACTGCCTTTCGGACAAGAATTTATAAAACAAATAAAGGAATTGCTCGAAATGCTGGAGACGGCAACGGAAAAACTTGTTTCGGCAAATTCTTTTCCTGAATTCATTCTCATATTATTTGTAATTGCTGTAACGCCGGCAATATGCGAAGAGTTTTTATTCAGAGGGCTTGTATTAAAAAATTTCGAGAAAGTTGTTGCAGCCTCGGGAGCGATTTTTCTTAGCGGCGCCTTGTTTGCACTTTTTCATTTTCATCCGTTTAATCTCGTTCCGCTGGCAGTTCTGGGAATTTATTTGTCGTTTGTTGTTTATCACAGCGGAAGCATCTATACGGCAGTGGTATGTCATTTTGTAAATAATTTTATTTCTGCAACCGCTGTATATATTTATGGTACGGAAAGTTTTGCAACTGAAAAAATGACAAAGGATGAATTGCTGCCTTTTACAATGCTTGGAATTTTGTCACTATTAATTTTTCTTTTAATTATTTTTTTTATAAAAAGAAATTCAATCGTGAAAGATAAGACTGAAATTTCCTCTATTTCAGATAGTTTACCGGACGGAGAAAATTCGGATGAATAACCTCGCTAAAAGAATTATTGCAGGCATAATCGGAATTCCCATAATTCTTGCTGCATTTTATTTCGGAGGTCTTGCTTATCTGGCTTTTGCGGTAACAGCATCGTCTGCGGCGTTGTGGGAATTTATTTCTATGATGGATACAAACCGAAGGATTTCATTGATCACAGCAGGAATAATTTTTTCTGGGGCAATTTTAATAACAAGATATTTTTTTGATGCAGATATTTTTGTAATGCTTAGTGCAGTTTTAATATTGCTCTCTGTTTATGAAATTTTTCTCAATGAAAAAAGCAGAAAACCAGACAGGTCGTTAATTATTGTATCGGGCATTGTTTACATTACGCTGCCTTTTGCTTATTTTGGAGAGTTGAATAAGTATTCATCAATGAATATGATGATCTTTGTAATTGTACTTATATGGATTTGCGACACTGCGGCATATTTCGGAGGAAAAATTTTCGGGAAGCATAAACTTTCATCTATTAGTCCGGGAAAAACTGTCGAAGGTTCCGTTTCTGGATTTGTTTTTACCGCGGCTGTATCCGCAGCAACGCATTACATTTTTCCTGAATACCTTGGATTAATTGATGCTGCAGCTATTGGAATAATTACTGGAATATTTTCTCAGGCGGGTGATTTATTTGAGTCAATGTTAAAAAGGCATTGCGGGATAAAAGATTCATCCGGAATAATTCCCGGTCACGGCGGCATGCTCGACAGGTTTGACAGTCTGTTGTTTACAGCGCCTGCCGTATTAATATATCTGAAATACATAAAATAATTATATGATAAAAATCCGTAATTGCATTTTTGAATTTCATTATTTTGCAGGTAGTGAAATAATAAAAAAAATTTAATTGATAATTTAAATTATTCTTATAATTTAAGGTAAATAATATTTTTAACTTTTCAACAATAATAATTCAGATAAGTTTATTTATCGGTAAAAGATATCATGCACGGCAAAAAACAAACTAAAAAAAATCATCCTGATCAGAAAGTTCAGAAAAAGAAAAAAGCAGCAGAAGATCAGGAAGATGATGAAGAATTTGAAAATCTAAAAGACGAGCATGAGCTTGACGAAATGCTTGTGGATGAAATGCACGGAGAGCTGAGTGAAGAAGACGATGAAGAGTTTATTCACAAAGTTGCCGAATTCGAAAAAGAGCATTCCAAATCCAAAATGAAGAGTGTTTACATAAAGCTCGGCAAGCCGAAATTTACAGAACTAAAAAAACTCGATCCTTCAAAAATCAGCGAAGAACTAAAAAAACTAATCCTGCTGATGGATAAGCACAATATTGTGGTTCATTCTCACGGTGAATATGATGACAGAGAAAAATACAGATTCATTACTGAAGAAATTTTTAAGGAATTTGTAGAAGATAAACCCGGGAATCACATTACTTTCATTTATGAAGACTATCATCCTGAAATGGCTGATGATGAAGATGACGAGGAGTACTAATCAATTTTCAATTCTCAATTTATATAGAATATGCCTGTAAGCGGGACAAGAGGAAACATTGGTTCAGAAATACTTTCTTTTTCTCTTAAAGGTACTGACGGGAAGTTTTATTCTCCGGAAAGTTTTTCGGACAAAGATATTCTCGTTGTTATGTTCATTTGCAATCATTGTCCTTATGTAAAAGCCGTAACTGACAGAATCGTAAGTTATCAGAAGAAATACGAAAGCAAAAATGTACAGGTAATTGGCATCAACTCAAATGATTCGGAAGAATATCCCGAGGATTCATTTGAAAACATGATAAGCTTTGCAAAAGAAAGGAGTTTCAACTTTCCTTATCTGCTGGATGAAACTCAAAAGACTGCAAAAGATTATGATGCCGTCTGCACTCCCGATATTTATTTGTTTGACAAAAAAAGAATTCTGAAATACAGAGGAAGACTCGATGATAACTGGAAAGACGAATCTGCCGTCAAAAGCAGAGATCTGGAAAGAGCCACCGAACTTACATTGGAAGGTAAAGATATAAACTTCGATCAGATTCCATCAATGGGCTGTTCCATAAAATGGAAGCAATAACATAAACATTTTTTACGGCTCGTTCGATAAAATTCATTTCACATAATTGTAATCGAAATGTTGGATGTCAATTCGGCATTTGCCCGACTATCAGCTTTGAATATTATTAAATAAATTGTAATAGAAATATATTTAAAGTAATTTTACAAAAATTTTTTATCAAATTTATATGCCGAATTTAGTAATAGTCAGACACGGTCAATCTCAATGGAATAAAGAGAACAGATTTACGGGCTGGATTGACATTGACTTGTCGCCTGCTGGAGAAGAAGAAGCTAATAAAGCCGCCGAAAAACTGAAGGATCAAAAATTTGACATTGCCTTCACCTCAGATCTCATCAGAGCTCAGAGAACTCTGGACATCATACTCGAAAATATTAATCTGAAACATATTCCCGTGAAGAAGGATAAAGCTCTGAACGAGAGAATGTATGGCGATCTTCAGGGAATGAACAAAGATGAATGCAGAGAGAAATTTGGTCCGGAGCAAGTAAAAATATGGAGAAGAAGTTTCGATACTCCGCCTCCAAACGGTGAAAGTCTGAAGGACACAGCGGACAGAGTAATGCCATATTATCACAAAGAAATCGAACCAATGCTCAAAGCAGGAAAAAACGTACTTATTTCAGCACATGGAAACAGCCTCAGAGCTCTTATCATGTATCTTGAAAAGTTAAACAAGGAAGAAATTCTAGAAACGGAAATACCAACCGGCTCTCCGAAAGAATATGTTTTCGATGATGATCTTAACATACTCGAAACAAAATACATTTAATTGGCTTCGGGAAAAATTAAAAATATAATTTTCGACTTAGGCAATACGCTCGTTTTTTTTGATTACTGTTATTTTTATGATGGTGTTGCACGGCTGGAAAAAAATTTAAATGCATATCATCTAAAAAAATATTTTGAAAAGAACAGACTTGACATCAAAATCGGTTCGAACAAGCTCAACATAAAACAGGTTTTCAAAAAAATCAAAAAAAAATTCAAACTGCGCATCGGCTACAAGGATTTTCATTTTTTGTACTGCGATATATTCTGGGAAAATACTCCAATGAAAAATTTTCTTGAAGATAACGCGGATTCAAAATATAATCTTTACATGCTTTCAAATGTTGATTCTTCGCATATAAATTTCATCGATCATAATTTTCCTTACGTAAAGCTTATAAAAAAAAGAATCCTGTCTTATAAAGTAAAATCGGTAAAACCCGGCGCAAAAATATTCAAACATCTTATTGATAAATACAAAATCTCGCCGAAAGAGAGCATTTATATTGATGACTTAAAAGCAAATATAATTGCAGGAAGAAAACTTAATTTCAATTCGATACATTATACTTCTCACAAAAGATTTCTTAAGGAGTTCAGAAAACATTCGGCTTAATTTATTTGACGAATCTGTACATGAGTACGCTGTCTGCGTAAGTTCCATCACTAAACTTCATATCCCTCGGACATCTGCCTTCTTCGGTAAATCCTGCTTTTTTATAAAGACTGATCGCCGAATGGTTAGTTGAAAAAACATTAAGCGTTATTTTTTCTATCAGCGGATTGTCTTCTGCCCATTTTATAAGAGTTTTCATTAACTCAAATCCTATATTATCGCCTCTGAATTTATTATCCAAATATATCTGAAGCATACCGGCATGAGAAGTTTTTTTAAAAATACCGTTTGAAAATTCAAGATAACCGGCCATACTGTCTCCATTTTCAGCAATAAGATACAAACATCCTTCATTTAATAAATGATGCTCGATGTCATTTTCGACAGCTTCGGTTTTGTAATCTGCTTCATCTTCGTTTCTAAGCATAAACATTTCTTCTTTAAGTATGGATTTATTTATACCAATAATCTTTTCGGCATCTTTGCGTTGTGCAGTTCTGATAAGGATTTGAACTGATGATTTTGAGAGAAAACAGAATTCCGAAATTTTACCCATACAATAATTTTACAAGAGATTGCTTGCCAGCTCTGCAAGTTCGGATCTTTCGCCTTTTACAAGATTAACATGAGCATACAGTTTTTGTCCCTTGAAATGTTCGATTAGATATGACAATCCGTTTGATTCGGAATCAAGATACGGATGGTCGATCTGATAAATATCACCGGTGAAAACAAGTTTTACTCCTTCGCCTGCTCTTGTAATAATGGTTTTAATTTCATGCGGAGTAAGATTCTGTGCTTCATCAACGATAAAAAATATACGCTGAAGACTTCTTCCTCTTATATAAGTCAACGGCTCAATAACCAGTTTATTTTCTTTGGTCATGCTTGTTATGATTTGATGCTGTTTATCGGTTTCGCTGTATTGGTCTTGGATAACTTTTATGTTATCCCAGAGCGGCTGCATATAGGGAGCAAGCTTATCTTCTATATCGCCGGGGAGATAACCGATATCCTTATTGCTAAGCGGAACCACAGGTCTTGATATATATATTTGCCTGTAATTTTTTCTAACATGAAGTGCAGATGCAATTGCAAGAAGAGTTTTGCCCGTACCTGCTTTTCCTGTAAGAGATACAAGCGGAATATTATTGTTTGTCAGAGCATCTGTTGCAAACGTCTGCTCTGCATTACGGGCTTTAATTCCGTAAATTTCATACTTGTCAACTTTTCTTAATACTTCCTTTTGCTGATCAAGATGTGCGAGTACCGAGCGGCTGTTATTTCTTAATATATAAAATTTGTTCGGCAAAACTTCGCTTTTTAATTTTCTGGAAACTTCAGTGAAAGGAATTTCATAAGGAGGCTGATAGAATTTGAGCAGCAAGTTATCGTCAAAGTTTTCTATCGTTTCCTTGCCGCTGTAAAGCTCCTCGAGATTATTAATTCTGTCAGTCGAATAATCCTCGGCATGTATTCCCAATGCTTTTGCTTTCATCCTAAGATTTACATCTTTGGTAACGAGAATAACAGTACGTTTGTAATCTTTTTTCTGAACTTCAAGAGCGCTGCTGAGTATTCTGTGATCAGGCGTATCGTCTTTGAATATTTCCCTGATTTCGTCATTAAGTCCTTTTGAGATTGAAATTCTTACTTTACCTCTTCCTTTTCCCAGCGTAACGCCGCCGTTGAATAAGGCTGTTCCCGTCATCGAATCGAGAGTTCTCGCAAATTCTCTCGCGTTGAGGTTGATGACCTGACTGCCGCGCTTGAAATGATCGAGCTCCTCAATCACTGTCAGAGGTATTACTATGTCATTTTCTTTAAACTGAAGTATGCATGTGGAATCATGCAGGATTACGTTTGTATCGAGAATAAAAATCTTAGATGATTTTTTTGCCATTAAGCATATTATGGAAACTTATCAAAAAAATTTTTTTAATATAATTTATATGTCATTTATATAAAATGTTCAATAATTCTCACAATTTTTTTTTAATCTCCCATTATCAAATTAGACAAACGTAAAAAGGCGTTTTCGTATTTCGACTTAACCGGTTATGGTGTGATGCATTGTATAATTTGTAAACTTACAATTACAGTTCACCGATATCTTCAAACCAGAGTTTTGGATTTTTTTCTATAAACTCTTTCATAATATCTTTACATTCCATCAGGTTCAGATTTATAACCTCAATTCCATGGGATTCCATAAATTCGCGCGCACCGCTGAAAGTTTCGTCTTCGCCGGCTATTACCTTTTTAATCCCAAACTGTACGCTGGCGCCTGCACATAAATAACATGGCATGAGCGTGGAATAAAGAATTGTATTCTTATAAACTCCGATTCTTCCTGCATTCATCAGACAATCAATTTCAGCATGTATTACCGGATCGTTTAGCTGTACTCTTTTATTACGGCCTCTGCCGATAATAACTCCGTCTTTGACAAGCACCGAGCCAATAGGAATTCCTCCTTCCAATAAACCTTTCTTTGCTTCAAGAATTGCTTCTTGCATAAATTTATCCATATTGCATTCAGGTTAATTCTTTTATAATTTTTTCGTGTTTTGAAAATTTTTTTGTAAGTTCCGTTTTGTCTGCAATTTCAAAATCATTAAAATCAAAACCGGGAGATACTGTGCATCCCGCAAGACAATAATCGTGTTCCGGCTTTGCTGCAAACCAGTTACCTGCTTTTATTATTATTACTGGAGATTCATCATTTTCAATTTGTAATCCGAGTTTATGTACTTTCAGATTTCCTTTTGAATTAATTTCATAAATGAGCATGCAGCCTCCGTCATAAAAATGCCATAACTCGTCTGATTTTATCCGGTGAAATTTTGAATATTCTTTTTCCCGAAGTAAATAATATATTGATGTACAAAAATTTCTGTTTCCGGAGAATCTTTGCGGAAGATGTTCACGGTAAATTTTTTCTTCTGAACGGTAAATTTCCATAAAATGTCCGCCTTCGGGATGTTTTTGCAGCTTTAATTTTTCTATCCAATATTCAGCATTTCGTGCCATAACATAAAATTAAAAATGAACTGCTATCCAGATACAGCAAGGATTATCCGAAGTAAATTCGACTCTGTGTCTTGTATTTGCAGGAATAAAAACGTAATCGCCTTTCTTGAGAAAATGCTCTTCCCCGCTTTCAAATTTTAAAGTTGATTCACCCTGCAAAAGCATTACCCATTCATTTCTTTCCTGCTCGAGCCATTGACCGTCCGGAGTTTTCTGACCGGAGGAAATTATTCTTTCAATGGTTACGCTTTCATTTGAAAATAAAATCTTGAAATTTTCGAATTCGCCGGATAATTTATCAGGCAGTATAAAAAAATTTTCGGACATAAAAAAACCCGGCATGTAAATATGCCAGGTTCCTTAAATAAATTTATTTAACGTTTATATTTAGACTTGAATCTTTTTTCTTCTCTTTAATCTTCAGCGGTACGGTATTGAATACATAATCCCAAAGAGGATTACTTACTCCGTATGCTGTATGTTCATCTTGATAATGATGACGAAGATGATACTCTCTGAGAAATTTTCCGATTTTCCCGTTCATTGTAAAGTGATGAGTAGCATAATGAATGGAATCATAAGCCATATAACCGAGAACAAACCCGGAAAAAATATTCAGATAATATGCTCCAAAAAGAGCTTTAAAGGCAAAGAAAAACATTGTCGCAAGCGGAAGACTTACCAATAAGGGCATTACCAATCTTGTGGCATCTCTCGGATAATCATGATGAATGCCATGAACCAGAAAATGTATTCTCTTTCCTGTTTCGGATTTTGGATGATAATGAAAAGCCCATCTGTGAATTACATATTCCATCAGAGTCCATAATAAAATGCCTAATAAAAACGAGACTGTTCCGGATATAATAGAAGTTTGCTGATATCCGAAATAAGAAGTTGCTAACATTATTGGAATAAATACTATCAGAGGAGTTGCCGGATGAATATGTGAAAAATATTCAAGGAACGGATTTTTAAACAGTCTGATAGTTTCATTTTTGTTTGAAACGAATTTTGCCATTTTGATGCTGTATTAAATTTTTACGAAATTAATAAACACCATGAACTAATTAAATGGTATTTTTTGCCTCATTTTATTTGCCGGATTTCAGCAAATCCCTGATTTCTCCGAGCAGTTCCTGATCTTTTGTCGGAGGCGGGATCTCATCTACTTTAACCGACCTGAATTTATTTATGGATTTTACAATGAGAAACAGCACGAATGCAATAATCAGAAAATTAATCACTGCTTGAATAAACTTTCCGTATGGAAGCACGGCTCCGCCGATAGTAACGGTTAATCCGGAAAAGTTTATGCCGCCGAGTATAATGCCAATAAGCGGCATCAGCAGATCACCTACGATCGAATTTACAATTGCCCCGAATGCTCCGCCGATAATTACTCCGACAGCCAGATCTATTGCATTTCCCTTTGAAATGAACTCTTTAAATTCTTTAATCATGATTGATTATTTATTTAATTGAAAATTTTTGGAAAATACTTTTTCACTTTTAATTTTTAAAGTCTGTTAGATTCAGCATTAAGCCGTATCTTAATCCTTTCACTGATACGGTAATATCTTTGTAATTATAATACTTCATGATTTCTCTTAAAATCAATACTCCAGGTAAAATGATGTCTCCTCTGCCTTTCATATAACTTCCAAGATTCATTCTTTCTTCAATTGTCATGCGAGCCAGCAAATCAAACAACTGAATGACTTCATCAAATGCTATAATATCTTTGTGAATTATCTTTGCGTCAAAATTCGTTAATTTATTTTTTATAGCCGATAATGTTGTTATCGTTCCTGCAACACCGGCAAGTTTTTTGTTCTCAGTTATTTTGAAATCGGTATCTCTCAAAATTTTACCGATATACTCGGCGGCTTGATCAAAATTTGCTCTTGAATTGTCATGCTCAAAAAACATTTCCTTCAGTCTAACAGAACCTAAAAGAAAGCTGAATGATGTAATCTTTTCTTCACACATAAAGCTTAGTTCCGAACTACCTCCGCCGATATCTAATACCGAATAGTCATCCGGATTTCCAATATCAAACAGTGCGCCTTCAAAAGCGTACTGTGCTTCTTTAATACCCGATATTATTTTAATTTCAATTCCGGTATTTGTTTTTATAAATTCTATAAAGTCCTTTCCGTTAAACGCATCACGAAGAGCGCTCGTTCCGAATGCATGAATCTCAGATGCATTTAATGCATTTGACATCGAGATATATTCTCTGAAAATATCCGCTGCTTCATTAAAACTCTCTGACGATATGAGTCCTGATCTGTATAAGTTTTTTCCAATTCGGGGAATCTTTTGTGCTTCCAGCAAAACATTGAGCGATTTGTTATTAACTGAAGCTACAAGTAAAAGGCAGGTGTTTGTTCCAAGATCAATAACCGATTTTACATTTTCACATTTTGACTGCATAAATTCCTATCCATTCTGCTTTGCTGGCAATATCAATAACTTCAAAATCATTTTGCGTGAGGTACTCCAGTATTTCCTGATCTTCTGAAATCAGAATTCCCGATACAAATAATTTACCGCGTGAGTTGATTTTATTGCTTATATGCTCTATGTTTTCAATAATCACGCTTCTTATAATGTTAGCACAAACTACATCAAATGAATCATCTTCGAGTTCTGATAATCCGGACTGAAGCAGTTTTATTCTCTGATGAACTCCGTTTTTCTTAAAGTATTCCTTTGCGTTTTCAAAAGAGTCACCGTCAGTGTCTATGGCAACTGCGCTGTTCACACCGAGCTTTATACCGGCAATGGAAAGTATCCCCGTTCCGCAGCCGAAGTCAAGTAGTTTTTCCTCGCTTCCTTCGAGATTGTCACACATCAGTTCAAGTACAAGCTGAGTGGTTTCATTGTGTCCCGTACCGAATGACATTTTGGGATCAATCTCAATCAATATCATATCATCGGTATTTTTAAGTTCGTTCTTTTTCCAGGAAGGGTAAACAATTATTTTATTTCGTATGTAAACGGGCTGAATGGATTTTTCCCATTCTTCGTTCCAGTTTTTATTTTCAAATTTATTTACGGAAAAATCTTTTTCCCTGATTATTTTCTCATTTAATAAGGAGCTTTTAAGAGACTCAATACTTTCAGATTCATTTTCCTCAAAATAAATTATGAGTTGCCCTTCTTCTTCCAGAATATTTTTAATACCGTCCATATACAATGCATTCTGAAGTTCTTCATGGTTGTTCTTTGAAAACGCTATTCTGACTTCAAACATTTTATCAGCCATAAATTTCTCCTTTTGCAGATTGAAGAGTATTTTTCATGAGCATTGCAATTGTCATCGGACCGACTCCTCCAGGAACCGGAGTAATCATTCCGCATTTGTCAAAGCAATCTTCAAAATCAGCATCGCCGGTTATTTTATATCCTGTCTTTGAATTTTTGTCGGCAATTCTGTTTATGCCGACGTCAATAATTACGCAACCTTCCTTTATAAAATCTTTTTTTACAAATTCCGGCTTTCCAATTGCAGCTATCAGTATATCGGCTTGTGAACAAATCCCGGGCAAATTTTTCGTACCGCTGTGGCACACAGTAACCGTGCAGTTTATTTCTTTTCTTAAAAGAAGATTTGCAACCGGCTTACCTACTATGTTACTTCTTCCCAGAACTACGGCATTCTTACCGCTTGTTTCGACGTTTGACCGACTGAGAAGCTCAACGATACCGAATGGCGTACATGGTAAAAAGCACTTATCGCCGATTAGCAGCTTGCCTGCATTTACCGGATGAAAACCGTCAACATCTTTTTTGTAATCGATAGCTTCAATAATTTTATGTTCGCTGATGTGAGAAGGCAAGGGAAGCTGGACTAGAATTCCGTGAATGTTTAAATCAGAATTTAATCTATAAATTATTTCAAGAAGCTCCTGTTCTGAAATATCTTCACTCAGAGTTTCAGTTACCGAATAAAATCCGAGTTCCTCACAAGCTTTTCCTTTATTCTTTACATAAACTTTTGATGCGGGATTGTTTCCAACAATTATAAATGCAAGTCCAGGCGTTATTTTTTTTTCTGATTTAAAAGTTTCGGTTTCTGATTTGATTTCGGCTTTAATAAGCGAGGAAATTTTCTTTCCGTCTATTATTTTAGATTGATCGGTCAAATGTCTTTCTTTCATTAATTGCAATATATTGTTAATGATTTTGTTATTCAATTCTTTATAATTTAGAATATAGCTGCTTGCTCTTCATAATAAATTTCTAAGATGTTAAAATAGACTTTAATAGTTATATTAAATCATCATGATAAAAGAATTATCAGCCAAAAATTTCGACAAATTCAGAATGAATTTGATTTACTTTGCAAAAAGATTCAGAATATCTTTTGAAGATGCTGAGGAAATCGTAAACGATTCAATATTAAAGGCATTGGAGAATTTTGATTTTGACAAAGGAAATTTTGAAGCCTTTTGCAAAGTAATTTTAAAAAACAGAGTACTGAATTTTATAAGAGATTATAAGGAAATATTAATCTTTGGATATCTTGACAATGAAAATTACCTGGAAGAAACATTTGCTATGTATAATAAGGAAAAAAAATTAAAGAGTGCCCGCAAAAAATTTACCGAGGTTTTAACTACATTAATCTCAAGTCTTGATAAAAAAGAAAAAACTTTTCTGAATTGTATTTACAAAAATCTCGAGTATGATTCCAAGTTAAACATTTCAAAATCAGCTAAGATGTTGGGTATGAGTACACAGCAAGGCTGGAATCTTTTCAGACAGATTCAGCGAAAAGCCAAATATTATATTCAAGGCATTGAAGAATTTGGTTACCTGAAAGAAATGGATTATTTGGAAATAGGCAAAATCAAACATTCATATAAAGAAAGTAGGATTATGCCAAAAATGTTCTGTAATGAATCATTTGAAATGTATGAGTATATTGTTGATAATGAAAATAAGAGTTTAGGTTTCATCAAATCTCTGACTCCAGCACAGCAGGAAATGCTGAATTCTATTTACGGTTAAGCGCTTCGAGTTTCCAAAAAAAAATTTTTTCTTACCCGCCAAATTCCGGAATTTTTTGTGTATATAATAGTAAAGAGCTGTTATAAACCAAAAACACAAAAAAAGGAGTAAAAATGAATGCGAAAAAATTGCATTTTCAATCTATTAAAAACGCTGCAATTGTGCAGTTTCAAACAGATTTTTTAAACACTTTCGACTACATTTCTTTATCCGAAGGAATGAAAAAGAAGCTCATTGAAGTAAAAGAAATCAGCGAGACAGGAAGCGTAAACAACTTAATGGTAATCAACCGATCGGAATTTTTCGTTTTTATGTCTGACGGCGATATTCTGAAAGGGGCAAAACAAAACAGAGTTTTGAATACTTCGGTACTTATAGAACCTGATTCAAAGACTGTCATTCCTGTGAGTTGTGTTGAAGCTGGAAGATGGAGACATACCAGTCACAATTTCGGTCATGAAGAATTCAGCGCTCCCGTTCACATGAGATCGAGTAAAGCTTCAATGGTTAAAAATAGCCTCAATGAAAAAAAACGCCCAAACTCAGATCAGGGAAAAATATGGAATGAAATTTCCGAGTACCAGGACAGTTTTAGTATTCATTCTGAAACATCAAACCTCTCAGATGTTTTCGGATCAATGGACAACGATTTTGACGATATTTTAAAAAACTTAAAACCGAAAACAGATTCCAACGGGTTGGCAATTTTTGTTAATGGGAATCTGCTTAATCTTGAAATCTACAACCGCTCCGCAATTTACAATGAGTATTTTCCCAGATTGCTTAAAGGAGCATTTCTCGAGATATTCAAAATGAAAAAAAATGAAAGGGAAATACAAAAAGCAGAAGCTTTTTACAAAACTATTGATTTTCTGGATAATTATGAAAATATAAAATTTGAATTGCATAAAGGAGTTGCTGCAGGTAACGAGAAAAGATTTGATACTCCGGAATTATCCGGACTGGAGCTTATATACATTGATAAAACCATACATCTTGCTGCGCTTAATTTGATAAAAGAAAGCAGAGAATTCAGAGATTACATATAGTAACTTTCAGGCAGTTTGTCTAATACATTTTTGTTTTGCAGGGATATTATCTAATTTCAATATACCGGTAATCTAAAGATGTGGAAGATAAACTGCCTTTTTGAAAATTTTTTTAAGAAAATTTATTTATAAGATTTATAAATTCGTCGAACAGATACTTACTGTCATTCGGACCGGGTGATGCTTCCGGATGATATTGTACTGACATTACGGGTAATTTTTTATGGCGTAAGCCTTCGTTGGTTCCGTCATACAAATTAGTATGCGTAATTTCCAGCTCATCGGCATTGATAGTTTTTTCATCAACAGCAAAGCCATGATTTTGGGATGTGATTTCTATGCTGTTTTGTCTGTGATTTTTTACCGGATGATTTGCGCCTCGATGACCGAATTTTAGTTTGTAAGTCCGGGCACCGTGTGCAAGTGCAATAATCTGATGACCGAGACAAATTCCGAATACGGGAATACCCGAGCTTGAAATAATTTTTACATTTTCAATTGCATATTTTACTGCATCGGGATCACCAGGACCGTTTGACAGAAAAACTCCGTCAGGCTTTAAGCCGAGTAATTCATTTGCAGGAGTTTTCGCATTGAAAACTATTAATTCGGTGTCATACTTCAGTAATTCACGAAGTATATTTTTTTTGATTCCGAAATCATAAACGGCAATTTTCTTTTTCACCTTTTCACTTTTTAGAGTATAATTCTGCTTTGCAGTAACATATTGAACAAGATCCGAGCCCGTCATTTGAGGTGAATCTTTTATTTTGGAAAGATAATTTTTTTCCGATAAATTTTCTTTTGTGATTAGACCTCTCATCGCGCCTTCGCTTCTAATAATTTTAGTCAGAGCTCTTGTATCAATTCCCGTTATAGCGGTAATTTTATTTTTTCTTAGGTAATCATTCAGAGATTCCAATCCGTTAAAGTTGCTCCAGTCATTTTCATAATTTCCCACAACAAGACCTTTGACCTGTATTTTATCCGACTCGATATCCGAATCATTGATGCCGTAATTACCAATTAGCGGATAGGTCAATGTAACAATCTGACCATAGTAAGAAGGATCGGTAATAATTTCCTGATATCCAGTGAGGGCTGTATTAAACACAACTTCACCGGTTGTATTACCGTCATATCCGAAATTTTTTCCTTCGAACATGACACCGTTTTCGAGAATTAATTTAGCTTTTTGCAGATAATTTTATTTAAGAGAGCAGGAAATGTCTAACAAGTCATTAGTATGAAACATTTGAAAAATTTTTGTTCACATTCAAAACGAGATTTCATAATTTGCCGGAATGACAATCCGGATACAAAGACTTTTTAGACAACTGCTTAATTATTTTAAATATTTATCGAGAAAATTCAATTTTGCTTCAAACACTTTAATCTGATTTGATACCTTGTTAAATCCATGACCTTCATCTTCAAGAAGTATGTATTCGACTGATTTATTCTGAGATTTCAGTTTGTTCACAATCTGTTCAGATTCATGCTGAACCACTCTCGGATCGTGTTTACCCTGAACCACAAGCAGTGGACATACAATTTTGTCAACAAAATTAATCGGAGATCTTTCGCGGAGCATTTCTGAATCAGTACTCGTATTGCCGACAAGATCGTCAACACCCATTTTCCAGTGTTCGGGAACAGAATTAATGAATGTAAACAAATCCGACGGTCCGAATATATCCACTGCGCATTTCCAGATATCAGGAGCTTTGGTAATGCATGTCAGGCACATAAATCCTCCGAAGCTGCCGCCTACGACTGCAATTTTTTCCGAATCAACATAACCGGAATTCTTTAGAAAATCCACACTGCCCAGCACATCTTTGAATTCATTTCCTCCCCAGTCTTTATAAATAAGTTTTTGAAAAGTTTTTCCATAACCGGTACTTCCTCTGAAGTTAGGCGCAATCACAATATAACCCGCATTTACCATTACCTGAATGTATCTACTGAAGTTGTGTACTTCCTGATATTCCGGACCTCCGTGTGGCCATACAATGGCGGGGTTTTTACCGTTCTTCTGCGTTCCGTTTGGAATATATAACAAAGCATGTATCTTCAATCCATCATGACTGTTATAAATTACGTCTTTTGGTTTCGGAAAATCTTTTTTCGAAACTCCGCCAATGAAAGAATTAGTTATCTGTTTGTGTTTCTTTTTTGCAAAATCATATTTATAAATATCTCCGGGGTTTTGAGGATCGTTGAATATGAAAACAATTTCTTTATTGTCTTTTGTAAATTCAATCGATGAAAATATTCCTTTATTAAATTTTAATTTCTGAATATTGCCGGACTTCAGATTTTTTAAATTAACTTCATGACTTCCGTATTTATTTACAATCCACAGAAGATGCTTTTGTTTTTTTGAAAACATAAAATGAACCACATCCCATTTTTCGGTTACAACCCATTCTGATTTTTTTGATTCGATATTATAATACTTAATGCCTTTGAATTCCCTGTTTTCGTCTGAGATGTAATAAAAACCTTTGCTGTTTTTATCAAAAATTGTTTTGGCATTCAATACTTTGTCTTTAATGTCATGCTCGGTAACATTTGTTAATGAGTTATCTTTGGTATCATACAGTAAAATATCGTTGTTTATATTTCCGTATGCTTTTATGAAAGTAATGTATCTTTCATCATCACTTATTGATTCAGCAATAGTAGGATGATGATCTTCAAATCCTAGCAAAAGAGTTTTTTTCCCGTCCGATAAATCATAGATATAATTATCAAAATTATATTTTAATCTTTTGTTTGAGGCAAACAAAAACTTTGATCCTTTTTTATTAAAAGTACTAAAAATGCACTGTGAATTTTCAAAACCTTCCGAAAGATGTTTTACATCGCTGCCGTCATCATTAACCGAGAATATCTGAAGATTTTCATCTCCGTTTGTATCACTTATAAATATCATATTCTTGAATCCCGGATTATGCACAAAGGCTCTGACTGAATCCTTCCAGCTTGTAATCTGGTCTGCCCATCCGCCTTTTGAGGGAACAGACCATATCTGAGGCGTTCCCGAAGTATTTGTCAAATAAAATATTGTTTTACTGTCTTTTGAAAGGTCGAGTCCCGTTATTGTTCTTATGGAAAAGAATTTCTCTACGGGAATTCTTCTGGTTGTTGTTTTCAATTTAGTTTTTGTTTATTAATAAATTACTCTTTTAGATTTTAAAAATCAGTCACATTGTAAAGTAATGTTTATCTACGAATGAAATTGTTTATGGTTATTATTTTTTACTAACAAATATTAAATACTATTTTTAGCTTGCATTAAAATACAAATTCTTGTTAAAAAAATATTATCTTTGCATACACGGACATTTTTATCAGCCTCCGAGGGAAAATGCATGGACAAACGAAATTGAAATACAGGATTCTGCCGCTCCTTTTCATGACTGGAATGAAAGAATTTTTCAGGAGTGTTACAAACCTAACACAGAAGCTGTCATAGTGGACGAGCATGATAAAGTAATTAAGAGAGTTAACAATTATGAGTATTTCAATTTCGACTTTGGTCCGGCGCTTCTCGGATGGATAAAAAACAAGCATCCGAAAACTTATTCCGGAATTATTTCTGCCGATAAGAAAAGCTGTTCATTGCATAATGGTCACGGTAATGCCATTGCTATGATATACAGTCATCTGATAATGCCTCTTGCTGACAGAAAAGATAAGATAACTCAGGTTAAATGGGGACTTGAAGATTTTAGATTTCATTTTGGAAGAGATTCTGAAGGGATGTGGCTTCCGGAAACTGCATGTGATTTCGAGACACTTGAAACGTTAATAGAAAACAATGTTAAATATACTATACTTGATCCTTCACAAGCCGATTCATTCAGAAAAATTAAAAAGGGAAAATGGAAATCCGCTTCATCCGAAAATTTAAATACTTCGGTTCCGTACAGATATTTTTCAAAAATCAGCAAATCAAAACATATCGACATAATTTTTTACAACGGACCTTTGTCAAGAAACATTGCGTTTGATGATCACATTTACAGTTCGGAAAAACTGCTTAACAGACTGAGGCGGGTATATGTCGAACCAGGAGATTATATACCTCTTATTTGTTCTGCAACTGACGGCGAAACTTTTGGTCATCATAAAAAATATACTGAGAGGACATTGTCATATTTATTTTCCGAATTGATGCCTGAATCGGAATTTCAAGTAGTAAATCTTGGTGAATATCTCGAAATGCATCCGCCGGAGCATGAAGTAATAATTAAAAAGGGACCTGACAATGAAGGAACATCCTGGAGTTGTTCACACGGAACCGGCAGGTGGAAAAGCGACTGCGGATGCGGGAGGAGCGAAGAGCATCCTTCACAGCAATGGAGAAAACCGCTTCGTGACAGTCTTAACATTTTGCGCGACAGACTGCGGATTATTTTTGAAAAAGCAGGCGACAAATATTTTGCCGATGTATATCACGCGAGAAATGATTACATACATTTAATATTAAACAAAGACTTGGATGTTGAAAATGATTTTTTTCACCTTCAGTCTAAATATGATCTGGATGAAAAAGAAAAAAAATTCTGTATTCAGCTGCTCGAGATGCAAAAGTATTCAATGCTAATGTTTACAAGCTGCGGTTGGTTTTTTTCGGATATTTCGGGAATTGAAACGATTCAGATACTTGAGTATGCAGCCAGAGCAATTGAGATTGCAAATAACATTTCGGGGATAGATCTTAATGATGAATTCATGGAAAATTTATCCGTTGCCAAAAGCAACAATAAAAAATACTTAGACTGCAAGGATTTTTATTTAAAAGAGGTCTTATCGCAAAAATTCCTGAAGTAAACCAAATTTAAATCTTGAACGAATACTCTACTCTATATAATACACGATCCGGAAAAAAATGGATGAAGACCGGTGTAAGCAGAAGAGCCGGTGTTGTTGTACCTTTGTTTTCCATCAGATCAAAAAGAAGTACCGGAACGGGTGAAATTCCTGATTTAAGATATGTCATTGACTGGCTTAACCAAACCGGAATGTCAATCCTTCAGCTTCTTCCATTAAATGAACTAAGCTATGATAACTCGCCGTATAATGCAATTAGTACGTTTGCACTTGAGCCGATGTATTTATGTCTAAGTAAACTCAAAGATACATCTGCCTCACAATTCAGAAAAGAAATTTCAGATGCAAAAAAAATATATTCGCCTGTTAATGGTAAAACGAATTACGGCATCAGAAACGCAAAAATGAGTTTATTAAAAAAAATTTTTAATTCCTGTGATTTGACAGAGAACAGGAGTTTTGAAAAATACATCTCGGAAAATTTTCACTGGCTTAAGTATTATTGCATTTATAAAATTTTATGCAGTCTAAATCCCGGTAAAAGCTGGCATGACTGGGATTTAAAATATAAATATATAATCCCCGCAATTGCCGAAAAAATTCTTCATGAATATAAGCATGAAGTAAAATTTTATAGCTGGATACAATGGCAGCTTTATGAACAGATGAAATCATTAAAGAGATATGCAAAGAAGAAACAAGTTTTACTGATGGGAGACATACCGTTTTTGGTTTCACGAAACAGCTCCGACGTGTGGGCATATAAAAATTATTTTAAACTCAGTCTTTCATCTGGAGCTCCGCCTGACATGTATTTTTCCAAAGGACAGAAATGGGGGATGCCTCCATACAACTGGGAAAACATTGTAGCTGACAATTACGGTTACATCAAACGAAGATTAAAATATGCAGAAAATTTTTATGATTTGTTCCGCATAGATCACTTTGTCGGTTTGTTCAGAGTGTGGACAATTAAGCTGGATACTTCGAAAGAATCGGGAGGGTTAATCGGGAAATTTGATCCTGAAGAGATGCATGACTGGGAGGATCACGCTAAAAAGATTATAGATGTCATGCTTGAAAGCACTTCGATGATGCCTTGCGCGGAGGATCTTGGAACCGTTCCGGAAGTTTCCGGAAAAGTTCTGCGTGAATACGGAATTACCGGAATTAACGTTCAGCGATGGGAGAAAAAATTCAGCAACAAAATTGAGTTCATTGATCCGGAAAAATACAGAGTAAATTCCGTCGCTACGGTTTCCACGCATGATTCGAGTCCGCTGACCATTTGGTTTGAAGATGAAGCTGGAACCATTGACAAATATCTGTTTCAATCTTTATGCGAAAAAATCGGAATCAAAGGAGAGAAGTATAAACAAGTGTTAAGTAAATTATTTGAGAATGATAGCAGCGAGCAAAACCGGTTTCGCTGGAAAAAAAACCTGAAGGGAGTTTTTGAAGTATTGAATATTGTAAATCCCGATAAAAATTCTGCAGGAGAATTAATCAATATGTTTCTGAATAGTTTCAGAGAAAAAGAAATTTTTCTTGAGTATATCGGAATTACAAATTTAAAAAAGAGCAAAGCTGATCATGAATTCGTTTTAAAATCGCTTGAAAAAATTTCAGCATCAAATTCTGTTTTCTGCATCAATCTGATTACGGAATATTTATTTCTTGATATAGATATTCTGAAGAAATACAGTACAAAAGATTACAGAATAAATATACCGGGAATTGTTTCAGAAAATAACTGGACTCAAACATTACCCGTAATGCTTGAAGAGCTTGGCAATATGAAAATTAACAGTTTACTGAAGAAAATAAACATGCAGGCTCAAAGGAAATAATAACTGATTGAAGTTACTTCAAACAAAATGTATTCATTTATTAAATTTCCTGAATGCGAACGAATGTTGTTTGACATAACTTACAATATCGTGATAAATAACCGAGAGGTAATTATGGTTTTCGGATTTCTCAATTGAAAGAGGATAATCGGGAGTATCGCTTAATCCGTAAAACTTTGGTTTTCTAACTTCTGGATCCGGGAAAAAAGCCGTTCCAAAAATCCAATCCCATACAGCAAATTTTGTCGAATAATTATTCTGATACTCTTTTCCACCGTCATCTGAATGATGCCACCTGTGCATCTCCGGACCGTTTATAAAATACTGAATTTTGCCAAGCCTTACGTCAATGTTTGAATGAATAAACATTCCCCAGATTGCACTTATCATACCTTTATATATGGCAACTTCGGGCGAAGCGCCGAGAAGAATTATCGGAGCAAATTCAACTGACTGATTGATAAGAATTTCAAGGGAATGTGATCGCGCTCCAGATAGCCAATCAACGGTTTTAGGTGAATGATGAGCTTCGTGAGTTCTCCAAAGGACTTTATTATTATGCTGCCATCTGTGAAACCAGTAAATATAAAAATCATGAGTGATTACGAAAAAAACAACTTGCAGCCAAACAGGCCAATTACCAATTAAACTGTAGTTGTAAAGATCAGTATTAATCTTAATCCAGTCGAGAAATCCGAATATTATCAGTCCAAGAAGATAGCTCTGAACAATTGAATACATTATGATATCGTTGAAAAAACCTTCCCGGAATATTTTCTGACCTTTTGTATAAGGATAAAGTCTTTCAAGAGCTACCATTATCAGTGCAGCTGCTGAAATTATTATTATTGACCAAATCTGAAGAGACATGCTAAAAAATAAGTATTGTGTTTATTGAAGGAAATACAATCTTCCGGTATAAACATGGTGATACTGAAGTTAGAAAATCAAAATTGACAAAATTAAATTCAAGATTAATTAAATTTTAAAATGGATAAAATTATTTATTCTTGTTATTAATTCTTAATCTTTTTTTTGCTGCAAGTTCGCTTTCATAAACTTTTTTAATCCCGTCTCCGAGAGCTTTTTCAATATCTCTTATATTTTCAACAAGTTTAAGAAAACCGTTTACTTCAACGGAAGCTGCCTGATCAGAGCCCCACATGGCGCGGTCGAGAGTGATATGTCTTTCAACAAATACGGCTCCGAGCGCTACTGCTGCCAGCGTAGGAGCAAGTCCTGTTTCATGACCGGAATATCCTATCGGAATATCTGGAAAAATACTTTTTAAAGTATGAATTACGCGTAAATTCAGCTCCTCGGGTTTGCAGGGATAAGTTGAAGTTGAGTGTGCAATAAGAAGATTATCTTTATCCATCAGAGATACAGCTGATTTGATTTCATCCATAGTTGACATGCCTGTTGATATAATTACCGGTTTGCCTGTGCTTCTTTTTTTTTGCAAAAGGCTGCTGTCAGTCAGGGAGGCAGAGGCAGCTTTATAAAGAGGAAGATCAAACTGCTCAATAAAATCTACAGACTCTTCATCCCAGCATGAAGCAAACCAAATTATTCCGAGCTTTTTGCAATATCTGTCAATTTCAGAATAATCATCGAGACTCAATTCGACTTTGTGTCTGTAATCAATGTATGTCATTCTTCCCCATGGTGTATCACGCTCGATATGCCATTGATCTTTAGGAACGCAAAGTTCAGGGGTTCTTTTCTGAAACTTAACAGCATCACATCCAATATCATAAGCTTTCTTGATAAGCTTTCTTGCGAGTTTCAGTGAACCGTTGTGATTTATTCCTATTTCGGCGATGATGAAAATTTTTTCGCCGTCTCCTATTAATCTTTCGTCAACTTTTACTTTTGCCATAATATTCTAAAAAATTTTTCAAATTTAATAAATTTAGTATTAAGAATCTTTTTATTTTACAACTTTATAATAATTAAAAATAAATTGTACTTAATTATTTTTCTTTGGTTTAGTATTAAAATTTGTAGTTTTTCTGAAAACCGGTTCGACAGGTTCGCCTTTGAGCAGTGATGCGATCTTATTATTGTCAACCGCATTTTTAAGTACTGGCAATACATCTTCGTAAGCTTTGAGAGTATAATCAATATCCATGTCAGTATGTCTGAAACACATATTATGAAATCCGCCCCAGAGTATTCCTCTCCTGATCATTTCCTGCTGGATCAGAGATTTCATTTCGAGAGGATTGCCGGCTTTTGCATCAAATGTAATTATTGTTCTGCAGTTATATCCCGAGCATTTAACGTAATCCATCGCATTATCGGCAGCTATTTTATTAAATCCGTCTTTAAGTTTCTTTCCCTGTTTAGAAAGATACCCGGGAACATTCTTTTCTTTTATTTCATCCATAGTAACCATGGCAGCTGCGAGCGACAGTGTTTCTCCTCCAAATGTTGTAAAGAAAAATACTTCCTTGTCAAACAGATTCATCACGTCTTTTCTGCCGGTAAGAACAGCGAGGGGCATTCCATTTGCAATAGCTTTTGAATAGCAGGCAAGATCAGGAGTAACACCAAAATATTCCTGTGCGCCGCCGGGAGCAATTCTGAATCCTGTCCACATCTCGTCAAACACAAGCAGAGCACCGTTTTTGTCACAGACATTTCTAATTTCTTTGAGAAAGGAATTTTTTTCTTCATCAAAGACAAATGGTTCAAGTATGACGCAGGCAGTATCATCATCAATTGAATTAATCAGAGATTCAATGTCATTATAATTAAAAGTGAAAGTAAGATTCTGAACAGCGGCGGGGATACCGGCATTTCTATCGGTAACGCTTATGTACCAGTCGTGCCAGCCGTGATATCCGCAGCACAGAATTTTATCTCTTTTCGTAAATGCTCTTGATACTCTGACAGCTGCAGAAGTAACGTCGCATCCGGTTTTAGAAAATCTTACTGATTCGGCATTTTTAATAAATGATCTGATCTTTTCTGATAATTCAACTTCCAGCGGGTGCATCAGAGAAAATGTAATTCCGTTGTTAAGTTGATTTCTGATTGCGTTGTCAATTTTATCATAACAATATCCCAATACTACCGGACCGATTCCCATATTATAATCAATGTACTCATTTCCGTCGGCATCCCAGACATGGGCATCTTTTCCTTTAATCAGATACTTTGGTGCAATACCTTTTATCCATTGAGTTGGACCTTTTGCTAAGGTTTGAGTGTAAGCAGGAATGAGACCTTCAGATCTTTTGAAGAGTTTATTTGATTCGGTAATATTGGGAAAATCGGAGTTAAAGTATATTTTATTTGGCATTTATATTATTAATTTCATTTAATTTAATTTCGTTGATGGGGAGCGGGTGGGGGGAAACCGTTTAAACGGTTTTCCCCCCGCATTTAATCTCCATCATTTTTTCTTCAATAAATATTCGCTAATTCTCGCGGCTATCTGTTTTAACGCTAGCTCTTGAACTTCATGAAACTTTCCCTTTTGGGCTTTGATGTATATAATTTCCTTGATGCGAGCTGTGGGGGGGAAACCGTTTAAACGGTTTTCCCCCCGGCATTTAATCTCCATCATTTTTTCTTCAATAAATATTCGCTAATTCTCGCGGCTATCTGTTTTAACGCTAGCTCTTGAACTTCATGAAACTTTCCCTTTTGGGCTTTGATGTATATAATTTCCTTGATGCGGAGCTGTGGGGGGGGGGAAACCGTTTAAACGGTTTTCCCCCCGGCATTTAATCTCCATCATTTTTTCTTCAATAAATATTCGCTAATTCTCACGGCTATCTGTTTTAACGCTAGCTCTTGAACTTCATGAAACTTTCCCTTTTGGGCTTTGATGTATATAATTTCCTTGATGCGGAGCTGGGGGGGGGGAAACCGTTTAAACGGTTTTCCCCCCCGGCATTTAATCTCCATCATTTTTTCTTCAATAAATATTCGCTAATTCTCGCGGCTATCTGTTTACCTGTAAAACCCTCATATTCAAGTACATCATTCATTAATGCAGGTTTAAACCATTTGTTTTCCAGTGCAACCGGAAGTACATCCTTTATCATTTTTCTCTTTAAAAAAATCTCTGCAACGATGCTGTATAAGCCTCCGGTAAGAAAGTGATCCTCCAGCGTAACTAATATTTTTGATTCCCCGGCAGCTTGTAGAATTGCTTCTTCATCCACAGGTTTTAATGTCCTTAAATTTATAATACCTGTTGAAATACCATTCTCCTTTAAAACACATTCAGCTTCAATTGCCTGCCTCAAAAGAATGCCGTAAGTGAGTATTGTAACATCTTTCCCTGAATAAACTATTTCCGCTTTTCCTATTCTAAATTTTTCTGTATGCTTTACTGCCGGTGGTAAATTATTGTATCTAACGTAAAACGGAGAGCTGCATTCCAAAATTTCTGGTAACCCCGAAAGCATTTCTACTTCATCTGCAGGACAAAAGATGTTGACATTTGGAATGCCTCTCATTATAGATACATCTTCGATTGCCTGGTGTGTCGGACCATTTGCTTCCGATAAAAATCCGGAAAACCCGCCAATAAGTTTTACGGGAAGATTTCCAATGCCGACATCCGTCCGGATAAATTCAAAAGCTCTCATCGTCAAAAAAGTTGCAAGCGCATGCGCAATGGGAATTCGTCCTCTCAACGCAAGTCCAGCTGCAATGCCTATCATCGTTTGCTCGGTAATCCCGGTATCTATAAATCTGTCTCCGGCTGTTCCTGGTAAATTTCTTATCGCTGCCCTGTTTTCTGCAGTTAAAACGATGTATCTTTCATCTGAAATTATAAGTTGGTTAAGAAGAGATTCGTATGTCATATTAATCCGGTTTTCAATTGTTTAATTAACATATTCAAACTATTAATTTTACTCTAATCATACAATTTCAAAATTACTGATTATTATGAATAATTTTTACAAGTTTTATTTTATTGGTAATTCCTTAACTTGTGTAAAATTTTGAAAGACGTTGTTTTAAAAAATAATAATTAAACAGTTAAGTCCTAAACATCTTGTGAAAAATTTTTCAGATTAAAACTTTTTATCTTCTTAAATAACAATTATTACATTTAAAAATTAAAGCAAAAACAAAAAATGAAAAAAGCCTTAGCGGAATTTATTGGTACATTCTGGCTGGTATTCGGCGGCTGCGGAAGTGCTTTGCTTGCAGCAGGATTCCCTGATGTAGGTATCGGTTTAACGGGTGTATCTCTTGCATTTGGTCTGACTGTTCTTACTATCGTTTATTCACTCGGGCACATCTCAGGTGCACATCTCAATCCCGCAGTATCAGTCGGGTTGTGGATTGGAGGAAAATTTGACCGTAAGGAATTACTATCATACATTATTTCACAGATTCTTGGCGGCATTGCTGCTGCGGGTGTTCTGTATATTATTGTTACGGGTAACGGTTCTGCAATAGGAGATTTTGCGGCAAACGGTTACGGAGATCATTCACCTGGCAAGTACAGTATGCTTGCTGGAATAGTAACTGAATTCGTAATTTCTTTCATGTTTATATTAATTATTCTCGGCTCTATTGACGAAAATTCTCCGAAAGGTTTTGCGGGAATTTCAATAGGACTTGCATTGACTCTGGTACATCTTATCAGCATTCCGGTTACAAACACATCGGTCAATCCTGCTCGAAGCATTAGCCAGGCTTTATTTGTCGGCGGATGGGCAATTTCCCAGCTGTGGATGTTTATCGTTGTACCTATTGCCGGAGCTTTAGCTGCAGGCATCGTTTATAAAATTTTCAAATCAAGTAATTCCTGAATTTCTTTTCATAAAAATTTGAAGTCTGATGCTTTTTTATCAGACTTTTATTTTTCAAAATTCATTAGACAACTTTTTTATAAGCAATTAGCGGAATGTATTTTTCAGAAAAAATATTTTAAATAATTTTTTTAGAAAAATTTATTATCTATAAAATTAATTCTATGCTTTTAACTTTCGGTTTTTTTGAAATTTGATTTTTAAAATAAATATTTTTTTTAATTACAATTATAAAATAGATTAATACTTAAAATGTTTTGAATGGTCAATCACTATCAGTATGCCTTTTACATCTGCAATATTAATCTTAATGCATGTCATTTCATGAAAAATGTAATGCCGAAATGATTGCGCTTCCCACAAATGAAGAATGGGAAATTGATGGAGATTTCATAAAGAACAACGGTTGCATCTTTACAACGGGAGCAAACCTAACCGCTATATCAGAAAAGTCTTAAGGTTTTTGAATACGGCTCCAATCCTAATGAAATCTTCCCTGATAATTATCTCGGACTTTTAAGCAAGTACTGATACTGGTTGACAGGAACAATTGATCCTTTCAAACAAGATCAGACGCAGGCATATTTTGCAGCTAATGATGAAATTGTAAAGAGTCCTAACAGTTACCTCCACAAGATCTCTGCATTCCATGTCAGATTTGTAAAAAGCATGGGAGAACAAATTCCTATGGACTAATTTCAAATTGATAATTTATTATAAAACTTTATAACCCCGGCTGTTACCTGCTGCAGAAGTATTTTTTAAAAAACATCTCATTTTGTTTTTCAAAATTATAATTATATGATATATGTCATACTTTAAAAAAATAATTATTCTTAATTTTGTAATGAATACAAGAACAAATTTTACTCGATTCATCCGGAATTACGAATGAAGTAACGAAACTAATTATTGAAAGGCGGATGAAAAAATGGGAGCCTATGTAAATAAAGACGCTAAAAAACTTCAGCCGAGTTTTGTATCGGCAAATCTATTAACGGATACCCTTCCGGAGAATAACCATACACCATTTCAAAAAAACAATTCCGATATTCCAGAAGAAATAAGAAACAGGACATTTCAAGATGTCAGTCTGTGTTACCAATGCGGAAAATGTTCTGCAGGATGTCCTGTAAGATATTACATGGATATTGCTCCAAATAAAATTGTGAGACTTATTCAACTTGGATTTTATGACGAAGCGCTTAAGTCATCGACACCATGGATTTGCGCAGGTTGTCTAACCTGCTCAGTAAGATGCCCAAAAGAATTTAATCTCGCCGGATTTATGGACGCAGTAAGGGAAATTGCCGTTAAGAAAAAAGTCAAAGTAAAAGAAAAAGATATACTTAAATTCCATAAAGCATTCCTTAATCAAATTAAAAGATACGGAAGACTTTATGAAATTGGACTGGTAGGAGAGTATAAAATGAAAACTCTTGATCTGCTGAGTGACGTTGAAACAGCTCCAGGATTGTTTTTAAAAGGTAAGCTCGGACTTTTACCTGATAAAGTAAAAGACAGAAAAAGCATAAAGAAAATATTCAAAAAGACAGATAAGAAAAAAATTAACAAACACTAAACTGATTCTTATGAATTACGGATATTTCCCGGGATGTTCGCAAACAAGTTCGGCAAAAGAATATGATTTATCATTGAGGAAAGTATTTGAGAAACTCGGCTTCGGTCTCGAAGAACTGTGCGACTGGTCTTGCTGCGGTGCTACATCCGCTCATGCAACAAATCATAAACTTTCAAATGCATTGGCGCTGAGAAATATTGTACTTGCCGGCAAACAGGGAATTAAAAATATGGTCGCTCCTTGTGCAGCTTGTTATAACAGGCTAATTACCTCGCAGCATGAAATCTCTATGCATCCTGAAAGAAAAAATGAAACGGAAGAATTGCTTTCGGAAAAAATACCGGCAGATGTAAAAGTCATAAATGTTCTCGAACTGTTTTTTAAAATCGGACTTGCAAAAATATCCGAAAACAGAAAACGTGATTTAAACGGCATTAAAGCTGCATGTTATTACGGCTGTCTGCTTGTAAGACCAATGAACATTAATAATTTTGACGACGCTGAACAGCCGACATCAATGGAAATGATAGCTGAAGCTGCCGGCGCGACTACAATAGATTGGAACTACAAACTGGAATGCTGCGGAGCTGCGCACTCAATTGTTAGAAAAGATATTGTACTGAATTTATCAAAAAAGATAATTGACGATGCGGTATTAAACGGAGCAAATGTTATTATTACAGCTTGTCCGATGTGTCATACTAATCTTGATATGAGGCAAAGAGCAATGAAAAGAAAATATCCGGAGCACCTCATGATACCTGTGCTTTACATTACTGAGCTTGTGGGACTTGCTATGGGAATGAATGTGAAAGACCTGGGAATTGATCTTCATTATGTAAATTTTAATTACGATGAATACATTGCGGAAAAATTAATTGCTTGATGAAAGGAATGCAAAATGAAAATCGGCGTATTCATATGTCATTGCGGAGAAAATATCAGCCGGACAGTTGATTGTCCGAAAGTTGCCGAAGTGTGCAGAAATTTTCCCGGAGTTGAGTATTCGACTAATTATAAATACATGTGTTCGGATCCGGGGCAAAAGCTGATAAAGGATGCTGTGCTTGAAAACAAACTTGACGCAATTGTTGTCGGATCTTGTTCGCCTCACATGCATGAAAGAACTTTCCGAAATGCGGCTATATCAGCCGGTATTAATCCTTTTCTTGTTGAAATTGCAAATCTGCGAGAGCAGTGTTCTTGGGTACATGATGACGTTGAGGAAGCTACGCAAAAAGCAATTGAACTTGTGAGAATGGCTTTGGAAAAAGTAAAGCGTGACAAGCCATTAACCAAAATTAAAGTAAATGTAACAAAAAGAATTCTCGTTATTGGCGGAGGTATTGCAGGTATTCAGGCTGCTCTTGATGTCGCCAATGCGGGGTATGAAGTTATATTGGTTGAAAAGGAGCCGTCAATCGGCGGTCACATGAGCCAGCTGTCCGAAACTTTTCCGACTCTTGACTGCTCTCAATGCATTCTTACTCCCAGAATGGTTGAGGTGTATCAGCATCCTAAAATCAAATTGTTTACTTATTCCGAAGTAGTGAAGGTAGAAGGATTTATCGGAAACTTCAAAGCCACCATTAAAAAGAAAGCACGTCACATAATAGATGACAGGTGCTCGGGATGCGGACTATGTATGGAAAATTGTCCGATAAAGAAAAAAGCATACAATTCTTTTGAGGAAAATCTTGCCTTCAGACCTGCAATATACACACCTTTCCCTCAGGCAGTTCCCAACATTCCCGTAATTGATGAAACAATTTGTACGCATTATAAGAATGGAAAATGCGGAATGTGCGTGAAAGTTTGCGACAGAGAAGCAATTGATTTTGATCAGGAAGATACCATGTTTGTTGCCGACATAGGCGCAATAATTGTTGCAACAGGATTTAAGCTATACAACATAGAAAAAAAATCTTCCGGTTCGATTTACAAGGGTTACGGCGAATACGGATACGGAAAATACCGTGATGTAATAGACGGACTACAGTTTGAAAGAATAGCAAGCGCTTCCGGTCCCACTTCAGGAGAAATCAAACGGCCTTCAGACGGTAAAGTACCGAAGAAAATTGTATTCATACAATGCGTAGGTTCAAGAGATGAATCAAAAGGAATTTCATATTGCAGTAAAATCTGCTGCATGTATACCGCAAAACATGCCATGCTTTATAAACACAAAGTTCATGACGGCGAAGCTTATGTATTTTACATGGACATTCGGGCAGGAGGAAAAATGTATGAAGAGTTTGTTCGTCGTGCAATCGAAGAGGATAATGTAAAATACATAAGGGGAAGAGTATCGAGAATTTATGAAGAGAAAGGAAAGTATATAGTAAAAGGAGAAGACACAATTGCCGGAATGCCGGTCGTAGTAGATGCCGACATGGTCGTACTTGCATCAGCCATGATCCCGCATGACAATGCTCCTTTGTTAGCGAGAACTATCGGAATTCCTTATGACAAGTACGGATTTTATAATGAAGCCCACCCAAAGCTCAGACCAGTTGAAAGCACGACTTCAGGAGTTTTTCTTGCCGGAGCATGTCAGTCTCCGAGAGACATTCCTGATACCGTTTCAATGGCATCGGCGGCTGCAAGTAAAGCAATAATACTTTTCTCATCGGATCAATTAGAGCGTGAACCTGTAGTTGCAAAAGTAAATGAAGATATTTGTCAGGGCTGTTTTTATTGTAAAAAAGTCTGTCCGTTCGGAGCAATAGAAGTCAAAGATATAAAAGATATTAACGGAATTGTTTTCAAAGAAGTAGCTTACATTAATCAGGGTGTTTGCAAAGGTTGCGGTACTTGTACTGCTACCTGTTTATCTAAATCAATAGAATTAGCCGGATTTAACAACGAAGAAATTTTTGCACAAATAGCGGCATTATGAATAGATTAAGAAATTATAAAAATTGAATTATTAACTTAAAATGTACTGCTGCATAAAACATGGATAAGGAAAAATGGGAACCAAAAATAGCGGCTTTTGTATGTAACTGGTGCACATATACCGGAGCAGATCTCGCCGGTACTTCACGTATAAAATATCCTTCGAATACTAAATTAATTAGAGTAATGTGCTCCGGCAGCGTAGATCCAGTATTCATTTTGAAGGCATTTGAAAGAGGAGCTGACGGAGTTCTTGTTTCGGGATGTCATCCTAACGATTGTCATTACAATGCAGGAAATTTTCATGCCAGAAGAAGATGGGATTTTTTTCACAAGCTTTTGGATTTTATAGGCATTGAAAAAGAAAGACTGCAGTTTTCATGGATATCGGCATCCGAAGGGAAAAAATTCGCAGACGTAATTTCAAAAATTACAAAAGATATTAAGTCTCTCGGACCTTTTAAAGCATACAAACAAATGAATTCTGAATTCACTGTGAATTTTCCTGAGTATAATGAATCGTCAAATTCTATAAATAAGGAGTTGCAGTAATGGAAGTTCTTAGAAAATATGCATCAGAACTATTGGAAAAAAAAGCAGTTGCTGCAGTTATTGGATATGTCCGCGTATCTGATAAAAGAACCCGACCTGCAATTATTACAAATCCTGAAGATACTTCGTCTCTTGTCTTTGACAATTACTGTCTGAATAATCTTTCGGTATATCTTACCAAAGCAAGAATAAAAGCATTATGCAGGACTTCGGATAAGCCAATGAAACTTGCCATTACCGCAAAACCATGTGATGTGCATTCCATCGTTGCACTAATACAGGAAAATCAGATACACAGAGATGACATTCACATAATAAGTTTTAATTGCGGCGGCGTGGTAAAAGATTTCGGACTTGAATTCAGCAAAGAAACTCTTGCTTCGAAATGTATTCATTGCGAATCCCAAAAGCCTGTTTACTTCGATAAACTATTTGGCGAAGAGAAAAAAATTCCTGCTGCCGAAGATAAACAACTGCAGAAAATTAATGAGATTGATTCAATGTCAACTGAAGAGCGGTTTGAATTTTTCAAAAAGGAATTTGACAAATGCATTAAGTGCTATGCCTGCCGTGCTGTTTGTCCGCTTTGCTACTGCCAGCGATGCATTACCGATAAAACCATTCCCTGCTGGATTGAGTCAAGCTCTCATCAAAGAGGAAATTTTTCCTGGAACATTGTCAGGGCTTTTCATTTAAGCGCGAGATGCACCGGATGCGGCGAATGTGAGCGAGCATGTCCGATGGATATTCCTCTCGGACTGATAAACAGGACAATGGCCATAGAAGCAAAAAAATCTTTTTCATTTGTATCGGGTAGGAGTCTTGAAATTCCCACACTTGTTGGAAGCTTTGATGTTAAGGACAGCGATGAATTGTTTATGTAATATTTTAATATTTATAAAACTTAAAAAAGATGACAGAGAAGATAATTTTAAAAGATGATTTTCTTAAAATATGCAGCGATCTTTTATCCAAAGGCGACACTTTACTTGCACCCGGACAAGCCGAGTATATAAGAATAAAAGATATATCGGAAATTATATTAAATACATCTGCATTACCGCCGAAGACTTCTTTTAAATCTTATGCATTTCCGCGTTCAGAGCCGCTGCTTTATTACAAAAGAGGAAAAAACGACGTTCAGATAATAGATATAAATGTCGAAGGAAAAAATATTGTGGTAATCGGAGCAAAACCATGTGACGCAGAATCTCTTTCAATCATGAATCATTTATTCACATGGGATTATGAAGATGAGTTTTTCACAGCAAGAGCAAAACACTTTATCGTGATCGGATTGATGTGCTCTAATTTTGACGAATATTGTTTCTGTACATCTGTAGGCACATCGCCTGTTTCAGAAAAAGGCTCGGATCTCTTTTTAATACCTCTTGATGAAAACACCTTTGCGATAAGAATAGTAACTGAAAAAGGTAATGAATTTTTAAAACCTTACACCGAATTTCTCAAAGACGGTAATGAACAAAATTCTGCAATGATAACCAAGAAAGTAAAGTTTCCCGAAATTGCTTTTGATAAAGATGAAGTTTACGAATGGCTTGGAAATAATTTTGAAAGTCCAAAATGGGAAAATATCGGAAATGTATGTTTGTCATGCGCTCAGTGCGCATTTGCTTGTCCTGTCTGCCATTGCTTTGACATTGTTGATGAGGATTACAGTTATTCGGAAGGCAGAAGAATGAAAAACTGGGACGGGTGTCAGTTTGGACATTTTACACTTCATGCATCCGGACACAATCCGAGAGATTTACAAAGCAAGCGATACCGACAGAGGATAAATCATAAATTCAGATATTACGTTGACAGATTCGGAAAAATATTATGCACGGGATGCGGCAGATGCTCAAGAGGATGTCCGGTTAGCATTAACATAAAAGAAATTGTATCAAACTGCAAAGACTGAAAATATGAACAACATATACAAACCGCATTTGGCGGTAATAAAAGAAGTGATAGAAGAATCATTCGACACAAAAACTTTCAGGCTTAAATTCAAGGATGATAAAACCCATAATCTATTCACTTTCAAACCCGGACAGTTTGCCGAATACTCTGCATTCGGCGACGGCGAATCGACCTTCTGCATTTCATCTTCACCTACAAGAAAAGATTTTATCGAATGTTCATTTAAAGTTTACGGTAAAGTAACTCAATCTCTGAACAGGCTAAACAAGGGAGATACAATCGGCATAAGAGGTCCTTACGGCAACTCTTTTCCTCTCGATGATCTCAAAGGTAAAAATATTCTTTTCATTGCAGGCGGTATCGGCATTGCTCCGGTCAGGTGCACGATTGAATACGTGCTGGATAATCGTGATCAATATAAAAATATAATTATTATTTACGGAGCTCGATCAACCGGTGATCTGATTTACAAAGATGAAGTTAAAGAATGGATAGATCGAAAGGATGTAAAAACCATAATCACTGTTGACCCGGGCGGTGAATCGCCGTCATGGAAAGGTGAAGTTGGATTTGTTCCGACTGTACTGGAAAAAACCGCGCCAGCTTCCGAAAATACTGCAGCAATTCTCTGCGGTCCTCCCGTAATGATAAAATTTACAATTCCGGTACTGACAGGACTTGGATTTAAGGATGATGATATTTATACAACTCTGGAAAACAGAATGAAGTGCGGACTTGGAAAATGCGGAAGATGTAATATAGGTAATGTTTACGTCTGCAAAGACGGACCGGTTTTTACTTATGCTCAGATCAAATGCCTGCCGCAGGAATATTAATTTTCACAGTTTTTTTTTACGTTGAGATTTTCTAAACCGTTTAAACGGTTTTATAAATCTCATTCATCATTTCTATTATTCTCAGATGCGGAAGATGCAATATAGGTAATGTTTACGTCTGCAAAGACGGACCGGTTTTTACTTATGCTCAGATCAAATGCCTGCCGCAGGAATACTAATTTTCACAGTTTTTTTTTACGTTGAGATTTTCTAAACCGTTTAAACGGTTTTATAAATCTCATTCATCATTTCTATTATTCTCAGATGCGGAAGATGTAATATAGGTAATGTTTACGTCTGCAAAGACGGACCGGTTTTTACTTATGCTCAGATCAAATGCCTGCCGCAGGAATATTAATTTTTCACAGTTTGTTTTTTTACGTTGAGATTTTCTAAACCGTTTAAACGGTTTTATAAATCTCATTCATCATTTCTATTATTCTCAGATGCGGAAGATGCAATATAGGTAATGTTTACGTCTGCAAAGACGGACCGGTTTTTACTTATGCTCAGATCAAATGCCTGCCGCAGGAATACTAATTTTTAATTAATTTTTTTTCTTGTAAAATTAATTAAAAAAGAATTAATAACATAATTCATCCATCTGCTGCAATCTGTGATTTTGAAAAATTTCTCTTCAATTATTTAAAATAAAATTAGTAGAGAAGTATTATTATAATAATTATATTTGTAACGGTTTAATTAAAATTGAAACTATCGGGATGTGGCGCAGCTTGGTAGCGCGCTTCGTTCGGGACGAAGAGGCCGCTGGTTCGAATCCAGTCATCCCGACTAAAATGCAAAAATTGAAACTAATTCGGTTTATTTTTTTAGCGGTAATAACCGCTTTTTTTTACTCCGGTGATTTGTATGCCCAAAAATCCGATAAGAGTAAAATCAGAGACCTTACAATTCTGCA
The DNA here is from genome assembly GCA_019187405.1 of Ignavibacteria bacterium. Classification (GTDB taxonomy): domain Bacteria; phylum Bacteroidota; class Ignavibacteria; order Tepidaquicellales; family Tepidaquicellaceae; genus JABAQZ01. The sequence continues at coordinate 148,914 of JABAQZ010000001.1, read as the reverse complement.
CTGGAATGATCTTCATGCAAGGAACCTTCCATATAAAGTCAGCAAAAAAAATGATACTGTATCATACTATATTGGAGGTATCTCAAATATGCTCGGCTATATTAACAAGTACAGAAACGAAAACTCTCTTGTATTAAATGCAGGTGATGATTTTCAGGGATCTCCTATTTCTACTATTACACGGGGAAGATCCCAGATTGAACTGCTGAACCTGTTTAATTTAGATGCATTTGTTATTGGTAATCATGAATTTGATTATGGCAGAATGTCTCTCGATTCATCTTTGAAAAATGCGAATTTTGATTTTTTGTCGGCAAATGTTTTCATTAAATCTGAAAAGAAAACTGCCGGCAAACCTTTTATCATAAAAAAAATCAACGGCATAAAATGCGGTATAATCGGCATTACAGCTCCTGACCTTATGACTCTTACACTTCCCGCTAATGTCTCCGATGTTGTCATGCTGAATATTGATTCCGTTATAACTGCAGCAGTCAAATATCTTAAAAAGAAAAAATGCGATCTGATAATACTTCTTACTCACGTGGGTGTCGATAATGATAAAACGCTTGCTGAAAAATTTCATAAAGACATCGACATTATTATCGGCGGACATTCACACACGCCTTTATTTGAACCGGAAATCGTTAACGGTGTTATTGTTGCGCAGGCAGGCTCTTATTCAAGATGGCTCGGCAAAATTGATCTGAAGATTGATATGAAAAAAGATACCATAAAGGAATTTCAAAGCAGGTTAATCGAAACCGTAATGGATTCATCGGTATATGACAAAAAAGCCCAGCAAAAAGTGGAATCCATGATCGCTTCGGTTCAGGGTGAATTGATGAAAGTTATTGGTACTCTCGAAACTGACTGGAAACGCGGTTACTCAACCGAAAGCAATATCGGACAATGGGAAGCCGATGCCGTCAGAAATAAACTCAGAACCGATATTACTTTTTTGAATGCCGGAGGAATAAGAAAAGATCTCCCAAAAGGAAATATTACTATTAATGATATTTGGGAAATTAATCCGTTCGGAAATACTATGGTAACTTTTAATTTATCCGGCAAAGGCTTAAGGGAACTTATCTTTAACAATATTAAAAACTACGTGAAAGAAATTGATGAAAAAGGATCAAGTGACATGATTATTGTTTCAGGATTGAAAATTGTTTATGATTCAAAAAAAGTTCTAAACGAAAGTGATGATTTTTTACTTGAGATTAAAGTAAACGATGAAGATATTGATGAAAATAAAATCTATTCCATTTCTACAAATAATTACGTCGGAAGCCAGTTTAAAAAATATTTCGGAGATGTTTCGGAAAAAATTGAAATTAAGGATTCCAATATTATTGACCGCGACTTGTTTATTGAAGCTGTCGAAAATGAAAAAATAATTAATTCAACTCTTCAAAAAAGAGTAGAAGATATTTCAAATCAAGAAATAAAAAGAAAATAATGCCGGAAACAAGAACAGTTCACTGCATAAAATTGGATCAGGATTTACCGGGTCTTAACAAGCCTCCACTTCCCGGCGAGCTCGGTCAGAAAATCTACGAAAATGTTTCCAAACAGGCTTTTAAAATGTTTCTCGACCATTTTAAAATGATTGTAAATGAATACAGACTGGACCTTTCTTCTCCGGCAACTGATAAGGTGTTTGAGGAACAGATGAGAGAATTTTTCTTCGGAGAAGGTATAAAACTTCCCGATGAATATGTTCCTCCGGATGAAACAAAAAAATAATTCTTTAGCTTTTGCAACATTAATTTCTTCTGTTCGTTTTAGAAATCACATCGGTATTATAATTCTGAATATTTAATTCTCTGATTTTGAATCTGTTAGAAACATTTGACCATTACATTAGTCTTCCGAAAAATGAAGCATACAATGAATATCTCGATGTGAAAAACATCAGGTATTTGAAATTAGTATTAAATCTTTTCATTTTATTGTATGTGATATTATTTTCCGTAAACCTGGCTGATAATGAATCGTATAATTTTGCACTTCTCATAGCACTCTTTGCTCTTACTTTTTTTGTCAGTTTCAGAATCCTTTACAAAAGAAAAGTCAGCATCAATAATGTCAGAAAATTCATAACGTTTTTTCTGATTTTTAATCTGATTGCTTTGATATCCATTGACATTTTTTATCCTAATGAAGAAGGAAATCTTCTCCCTAAATCAGGAGAAAAAACTCAACTTTTGAAAAATGATTCTACTGATTCTGGTAGATTGAAAGTTTCTGTTGGTACTGAAGATAAAGACAGCTACATGGTTTACTTCATTCTATTTATAATACTGATTTTAATTTTCAAATTTACGAGAATTGAAATTATTCAGCTATCTTTGATTTCGTTTATTACTCCCTTGTTTGCGGAATTGTTTATTGATGGAAATTTTCAGACAGAAGATATTCTTCCCGGTATGTTAATTGGTATTTCGTTTTTTGTAATAGCGCTTACCTCCGAAAGTAAAAGAAGAAAAAAGTTTTTTGAGCAATATGATTTCTACTTCAGAAAAAATACCGAAAACCTCCGCATGAAGAAGGAGCTCAACTATGCAAGAGAAATTCAGCTTTCTATGCTTCCCGAAAGAGAAGCTATTATCAATGATTTATCAATTGCCGGAATTTCCGTTCCTGCTAACGAAGTCGGCGGTGATTATTTCGATTACTTCAGAATCTCAGATAGTGAAGTAGGCATTTTTATCTGCGATGTTTCAGGACATGGAGTAGCCAGCGGTCTTCTGCTCTCGGGACTTCGTAGCTGCATGCACCTTATTCTCGAAGATAAATCCGATCCGCGGACGGTTATCGGAAAGCTGAATAGAATGATTAGAAAAACTCAAAATAAGAAAATGTTTGTTACGGCAATATTCGCCGTCTTCAATCTCGAAAAAAATAAATGTATGCTCTATAATGCAGGACATCTTCCTCCTTATAAAATCTCCGGCGAATCCAAAGAAATCTTTAAAATTAAAAAACACGGAATTGCTCTCGGTGCAATAAATAATTTGGAAACTTCCGACAAAGAAAATGATGTAGTATTCGACTTTAAAAAAAGCGACAAAATTATTTTTTATACTGACGGAGTGAATGAAGCTATGAATAATGCAAAAACTGAATACGGTCTTGATAATCTCGAACTGTTTCTCAATCATAATGCAGATAAAAATGCAGCCGAACTTCTTGATTCACTAGTCGGAGATATTAAAAAATTTACCGGCGATAGTTTACAAAGAGATGATCTGACTTTATTAATCGTTCAAAGAAACTGAAATGAAAAAACTAAACCCAATTGTCGGTATTATCATGGGCTCTGACTCTGATATGAATGTGATGAAACATGCCGGAGAGATTCTTGACGAATTTGGAATCCCTTACGAATATAAAATCACTTCTGCACACAGAACTCCGAATTTTATGGCAAATTATTCTAAGAATGCGCATAAGAAAGGTATTAAAGTTATCATTGCCGGCGCCGGCGGTTCAGCTCACCTGCCTGGAATGTCAGCATCTTATTCACCTCTGCCCGTAATAGGTGTTCCTGTTGAAACCAAACTCCTCTTTGGTCTCGATTCGCTTTTGTCAATTGTTCAGATGCCATACGGCGTGCCTGTTGCAACCGTTGCAATAAATAATTCACGAAATGCAGCTCTGCTTGCTGCAGAAATACTGGCTGTTTCGGATAAGTCACTCCGTAATAAAATTATTAAATTTAAAAATAAAATTGAGAAAGAGTCTCTGGTCAAAAATAAAAAATTGTGAGTTTAAATTTTTGTTTTTTGAAAAATCATTTCTGACATTTTTAAAAATATTATTCAGCATGTCAATTGCTATTTATAAATTTTAAAAATTATTCTGATGGCCGTTGCTCTTTTTCCATCCTATGATTAAACATTAAAATAAAATGCCGGGGAAATAGTCGCCCGGCATTTTCTCGTTATTTAATCAGCAGCATTCTTCCGGTTTCCGTCATTACTTTTCCAAAATGCTCATTCGGAACAATCTCAATTCTGTAGAAATATGCTCCGCTTGGAAATGAAAACCCGCTTGCATACCTACTTGCATTGAATTCAGTTTCATAATTACCTGCTTCCATATCATCGTTAACTAACTCAGTAACCATCTGACCTGCCTGATTAAACACTCTTATTTTTACATGCGCGCTTAAAGGAACATGATATTTAATTTTTGAAGAAGGATTAAAAGGATTCGGAAAACAATATGAATTAATTTCCCCGGTTTTCATTTCATCGGGTAAATTTTGATATGAATTTATGTCAGCATAAATGTTATCATCAATCTTAAAAACCGTAAAAATATTTCCATCAACAAAAACAACGGATGCATATCTCCCGCCTGATGAGTTTTCGTTTATCACTTCATTGCTCTGCTTAAATACAGGGTTAAGCCGAAGGTCAATTGTCGTATGAAGAAGCCTTCCTTCTTCTCGCGAAGTCCAAGGCAAAACTAAAGTGTTCATATCCATTGCTGTTCCGCTGATTAAGCTCGGAGAGGGTAATTCTTTCATGAAGGAATTTTTCTCGCTTGTCCAGGAAAGATCTGTTCCCTTTTTGCTTCCGGTAATTACGTCTCCGGCAGGTGATATCCTGATTCCGTAAACTGATGAGTTTTCATTTCGCCCATCAACCCAAAATACAAATGCTCCGTATTTTCCATCTGATGTTATTAATGGCATTGACTGAAAAGATTGATCATCAATGTCATAATTCCAGGTTACATTTAGTGATTCATCGACTTTTATGATTTTCACATAACTGTCAATGTCCGATTTATGCTTTTCGATTGCCGTTATAAATGAATTGCGCTCCGATAAAACCATGTTGTGATTGTAAAAAAACATTTTCTCACTCCCCGTTTCTCCCGCTCCGTCTGTTGGATCATATAGAAAAATCAACTTTCCTTTATCTTTAAAATCAGTATAGCTGCCATTCAAATCAATTTTATTTGCATAAAGAGAAAGTCCGTATTCTTCGGGATTTGTTCGCGAATCCAGCCACGAAAAGTAAACATGATCTCTTGAACAAAGAATTGTCGGTCTCCTTTGATCGCTCGGCTCTCCGCAAACTGTCAGCTCTCTGCCTTTATTCCAAAGTTTTTTTCCATTCATGTTTGTTTTTTGAGCTTGAATATCAAAATCTCCGTCGTTAAAATTTTCCCAAGCGGTTATAATCGTATTATCATCGCACTTCACTGACTTATGACTGTAATTATATCCTGCAAATTCCGACGATAAGCATACTGGCTTAGATAGTAACCTTCCGTCTGCCAAAATTCTTACAAAATATATTTCTTCCTTCTCGTTAATCTTTTTTCTGTAAATCAGCGCTGCCCCTCCTTCCCCGTCTGAAAATATTTCCGGAAAACTTTCATCTTCCGAATAAGTCTGTCCCAAGTTAATATCAACTTGCTTTCCTCCAATGTTCCAGTAATGAATTCCGTTGATTCCGATTTTTTGAACATAAAGAGAACCGTTATCTATTTCATCATACCAGCATGCAAGCATGCCGTCCTTCGTTCCGCTTTTCATTGAAACAGCCGACGATGGAAGATGCTTTTCGGTTAAATTTCTGCTCAACATTACTATCTCTGAATTTGATACTGCAGAGAAAATGATTACTGCTGATAAAGATAACATCAGTCTGTTTAAAATTTTCTTTTCCATATTTTTAAAATTTAAGTTTAACTTACTGCAGTAAAAATATTTTCATTTGTAATGTATGTCAAATGGTAAAAAATCCATTTTGTGAAAAGGCATTTTTAAATCTTGCAAACCCTTGATGGCAAAGAATTTACGGGAATTTTGACGCCGGATTTTTCACTTCAGATGAAGCAATCTTCCCGATGCTTTGATTTTTCCGTTCAGGTAAAAAGTGTAAAAATAAATTCCGCTTGAAATGCTTGCTCCGCGTAATTCCTTTCTTAATTCAAAATTAACTTCTTGTTTACCTGAATTCTGTTCGCAGTTTACAAGTGTATGAATTTCCCTTCCCGATATATCATATATTTTCAGCATCACTTCTCCCCGATCTTTGAGTTCATATTTGAATTTTATGTTATCCTTAAACGGATTCGGATAACTGATTATTTCTTCATGAATTTCAGTATCGGCATTTGTTATAATCCGCGGGATCGTTATCACAGATCTCAACACTGTTCCAAATTTACCTGCCGCAAAGGCTGTCATTTTGTCATCGTTAAATCCTGTTACCGATATGCCATACAAAGAATTATCAGTTATCCTTTCTGCTTTGTTCCATACTGCTCCTTTGTTTGTCGAATAAATTATTCTCCCTTCTCTTCCAGAACAAATTGCAAAGTCTCGTGTTACATACGCTATGCTGAATAATGTATTGTAATATCCGCTTTCTGTGTAAATCCAGTTATTCCCTCCGTCTGTAGTCCTGAAAATAAATCCGTCTTCACCGGCAAGTAAACCATTGCTGATATCGTAAAAACTTATTGACAAAATGTCTTCAGGAGAAATCTTGTTCAGCATCCATGAATTGCCACCGTCAGTTGTCCTTAGCAGATTGCCGAATTTCCCTCCGGCAAATCCTGTGCTTTCGTTTGCAAACTCTATTGAATTCAACCGGAGAATTTCTGTGTTTGTATAAATTTTTCGCCAGGATTCTCCGGCATCGGATGTTTTTAAAATTACTGCCTCGCTCTTGCCTCCGCATGCAAAACCTGTTGCCGTATCCGTAAAAGAAATGCAATGAAGGTCCTCTTCAATTCCTGTATTCATACTCTTCCAGTTTTTTCCGGAGTCGTATGACTTTAAAATTTTTCCATTGCTGCCGGAAACAAATCCGGTTTTATCCGAAATAAATGTAATGTGATTATATACTTCATTATAACCTGTTTCTATATTTTCCCAGCTGATGCCAGAATCAGTAGTCTTAAATATTTTTCCTTCCGTGCTTGCAGCAAATCCGGTAATTTCATTTTGAAAAAAAATCGATCGTATGTCTGCATGATTACCCGATAATGATTTCCAGCCGTTTAAATCTCCCGCATTCTTTAATATAGTTCCGCCTCCTCCCGCAATGAAAACTCTTCCCGAATCGAATCTGTAAACTTCGCTGAATATTCCCGTTTTTTCATAAGCCGGTCTGTATGAAGAATCCGAACTCCAGTTTACTCCCCCGTTATCTGTTTTCAATATTGTACCTAAATCAGTAACGATGTATCCCGTCATGCTGTTTTTAAATGAAAAACTCCTGACAAGATCAACGCTTCCTTCATATAATAATCTGAGATTCAGTCGATGTATAGTCCATGTATTTCCCCCGTCTGTACTTTTATAAAATTCTCCATAAGGTGTACTGCATAATGCATATATGGTATCGCGTCCAAACATCTTTATATCTGAAATTTGCGACGGCGGATTTATTGACACGTTGAGGTTTGTCCATGTTGCACCTCCATCCGTAGTTTTTATTATTATATCAAATCCGCCGGAAACTCCGTTAACATTGTCGGCAAAGTTTATGCAGAATAATGAAGCGCTCGTTCCCGTATTTAGTTTAGCCCAATATGTTCCTCCGCTGGTAGTTTTTAATACGGTGCCTCCAAGTCCTGATGCATATCCCGTTTTATCTGAAATGAATGTTATGTCATGAAGATTCAGTTGTACCGGGCATCTGCGCCTTATCCAGAAATCTTTATCGTTTGACTTTGTCAAAATCAGACCTTTATCACCGATTGCAGCTGTATTGTTTTTGCTGATACAGAAAATTCTGTTTATTGACAATGACACGCCTGTGTTTTCCAAATACCAACTATTGCCCCCATCTGTAGTCCTTATAATAGTTCCGTTGCTTCCGGCAGAAAATCCGTTGATGCAGTCATAAAACGAAATGGAATTAAGCCTGTTTCCAGTTGGCATGGGATGAATGTAATTCCATGATGTCTGCGAAATTAATTTTCCGTTAAAAATAAAAATGCCTGCGCATGAAAACGCAAGCATTCTCAAAATTACAGATATTCTCCTGAATAATACATCAATGTCTTTATATCTTCCCATAGTATCATTTTATAAATCACCGCATACAAACTAATCATATTTTTATTAACCGCAAAATTGAAAAATCTTAAAATGTGAAAAGGGTAAAATTCAAGGAGTCATTTTTGTTTCGCGGATTATTTTGTGAGGTATGAAACTGTCACTGCTGAATTTAATGACAATTACTTATATCTAAGTTTTTACGGCTTGTTTTAAGTAACGGTATTATTAAAAAACCGGTAAGTTATTGCTGCTGATTTCTGATTATATTAAATGTATAAAATTCGAAAAGAATATTATTTAATACTTTTTAAAATTCTGTATTTATGGCAATGTAAAGATTTCTTCCCGGTCTTGGAATTTTCTGCCAGTCAAGATGCTCGTAATAATTCACATCAAATATATTTTCAATTCCCGCATCCAATGTAAATAAATCAAAAAGATTAATCGAACTCCTTAAATTAAATACTAAGAATGAAGGTGTTCCGGTCTCTCCGTAATCGGCGTTTATTTTATTCTGTGATGCAGCCCATACTGCTTCTCCCTGAAGCAAATATTTATCGGCGGTATATCTTCCGGATAATGTTCCCATTAACGGAGGCATTTGCGGCAGGTACTTGTCATTGTTCTCCCTGCCGTATGTATATTGAATGTTGTTTATTAATCTGATCTTCTCACTGATTTTAATATCCGCCGTCTGCTCAAATCCCATAATGACTGCCGATGGTATGTTTGTATATATTTTTACTCCGTTGCTGTTTTCTGTCATCGGCGATAAAGCGCTGTCAACCTTTCCCACAATGTAATCGCCGAAAAAATATCCGAACAAAGAATTCTCGAGTCTGAAATTATCAGCATCGTAATTTAAATTCAGCTCTAACTGATTTGAAGATTCATTTTTTAAATAAGGATTGCCAATGTAATCATACGAATCAAGTCTGTTGAATATGTAAAATGCATACTGCTCCGAAATGGTTAAATTTCTTTTTGAATATGAATAATTAATGCCTGCTGTCATGCTGTTCCATAATCCTGTGCCAACGTTCATATATACGTTTCCCAAAAAGCGCGAGTCCTCTCCGCTGAATTCGGGGTAAAATATCTTAAGCTCCGAATATCCGATTTCACTGTTTACTTTTGAATTAATGCCAAAGGCGCGTACCCCGAGATCAACTCTTAAATTTGACCCTATCATCCTGCCAGTGTTTATGCTTAACGATAATTCATCTTTGTTAACATCCGGCCACGTTACCATATACATAGGCGAAGCGCCCGGCGGATACATCGTCATTTCTGCATTTGCATTCAGTTCGGAAAATTCTGCCTTCACACCAAAATTCATGTTCCCTGCATTCAAACGTGAATCAATGTACGCTCCCTTTGTATCAGTCCATCCGGGCATGTCCATCTTTATCCTGTTGTCCCTTTGTGAGTCATCCATTACATGATTGATCTTGTTGAAATATACTTTTGCTTCCAGGTCTTTAATAAGTTTTGAGATATCCTTGCTGTTAAATTGTATCCCTGTAATAAATGCTTCCGCATCCTTTACATCCATTGTTAATGCGGGATATCCAATGTCCCATGCGTAATCATAAATTACAATTGCTTTGAATGAATTTTTATCATCGGCTCTGAATAAGCTCGAATTGGTCAGATTTACTTTATTGTAACCGGAATGAAATACTTCGTTTCCGCTTCCATCTTTATAATCACCGCTTGTTCTGTATGACAGACTGAGATTGTTGCCAAATGAACGAGACTTAAGATTGAATGAGCCGTCTACCTTTGCACCGTTTGATACGGATAAATATCCTCCATTTATATTACCGTTCAGTGTAAGCTTGTTTTCTGTTTCGGCATCCTTCAGCTTCATGTCTATGCTGGAACACGTGCTCGCACAGTCATCCTTGCTGAATGCTCCTTTTGAAACTGATATGCTTTTAAGATTATTTGTTTCCGCATAAGATGTTACCGGATCCATTTTATCTGTGCAGGCTGACTGAATTTTCATTCCGTCTATTGTTACATTTATTCTGTCTGAGTTCATTCCTCTTATAACGGGCTCAGATGCATAGTTGCCTCTCTTGATTACCGTCATTCCGGGCGTCTTTGAAATAAGCTCGTCAATGGAATTCAAATCCGATGTCATGTAAAAATTGTTTAGAGCCAGATTGTTATCATATAAATTATCGTTAACAATAATTTCCTCTGACTCCGGAAGCTCTTCAGCTAAATAAACTTTGTTTATCTTTATGCTTCCGCTAAGCTCAACAATCTTCTGCGAGTAACCTACTCTTTTAAATTTTATGCTGACAGTACTTTTTTTTATATTTTCAAGTACAAACTTTCCGTTTTCATCCGTTTTCCCAATCGGAGTTTTATTGTTGTCATCTGTAAATAAACTTACTCCGCTTAACGGCTCGCCTGTATTTTCTGAATATACCATACCTTCAATCTTACTCTGTGACTTTAGTAAATCTGAAACTCCGGTTTGAAGTATAATCAAGAAAATTAACGTAAGAAAACTTTTCACAGCCGTTTATAATATGAAATAGATTTATACCTGTTGCATTTTCAGGTATAATTTAAAAATCAAGTTCGAAATATGTCGAATCTTTTATTCCGTTTTTCTGAATGTAAACTTTTAATTGCCAGTCGCCTGTCATTGTAAAATTTACATCGCCATTATAATGTCCGTTTCCAATACTGACGGGATTTACGTTATTTGGTGACCCGTGTCCCATTGACGGCATCCATGGATAAACTTCACATATAAAGGAATCATCCGGAGGGTAATCCATCATCGAACTTTTCTTGTGTATTGTATATTCAAAATCATTTATTCCCACAACCGGAGAATTTGGTTTTATGTAAGAAAGATAAATACGCGAACCGCTGGATGCATTAAATGTTTTGTATTTCTTATCATCATTCATTACATCTATGCTGCCAAAATAAGCAATTCCTTCGGGATTGCCTGCCGCACTTAAATTACGAACATGTACTTCTATTTTCCATTTTAATAAACTGTCCGAAGGCATTATAAATATAATTGCGCCGTCAAACCATTTGTTTTCCAAGAGAGTGTTGTCCGGATTCTCGAGAGGCGCGGAGTGAACCATTGAACCCATGTCCATCAAAGGCAATAACGTTACATCCGCATTTGTAATTACCGCGCCTGTTACAGAATCATAAAGTGCAGCATATATTTTATTGTATCCGGTTTTAAGTGCCTGATCACGATATAAAGATACTATCGCTTTTGATCCGGCTGCATATCCAGAATCAATTTTTATTAATTGCATGGACGAACCACCGCCACCGGGATTTTGTATGCTGTCATCCGATTCAGAACATCCCGATAATAATAAACTTGTAAGTATTAAAATTTTTATGAATAAAACGAATTTCATATTACTATAAACCTTTCATTCTGTTAATTTGATAAAATGCATATTTAAACAATAAATCAAACACAAGATTTCGGAGGATGAAAGATTTTTTGTGAAAGTATCAGTGATGAAATGTCAATTGCCGAAATTATAAAGTCTTTAACATGTCCAGAATTTTCTTTTCCGCTTTTATCGGGTACAATAAATTTCTGAATCTGTTCAGTCTCGGCGTTTCTTCTCGAGTTTGTTCGGGCTGCATTGTTGTCACTTTCCGTGTTGTCAAACTGCTTGCTGAGATAGCAGCAGGCATTGCAATCCGGAACTGTTTGCTCGCATAAAGTCTGTGATAACTCTTCATTGTTAACTTTATACATTAAATAATAAAACAACTGATAATTTGCGTGAAGACTTAACGTAAGCAGAATTGCGAATATAAGTGCTGAATTTATGCGTTTGTTTGCCGATATGTTTAAGCAAGCCGTAATCATATAAGAATGTTGTGAAACATATACCAACAATAACTCACATTAACTGTAAAAATTTTTCCCATTATTCAAAGCTGATATGATCTGAAAAAATATGGTTAAATTTTTTTGCCAATTTTAAAAGTTTGCAAAATGATTAAATCAGTTTTTTAGCTTTGAGAATCATATCGATGATTTCCCTCACTGCGCCTTCGCCTCCGTTTTTTTTGCAAACATAGTCAACGTTTTTTTTAACCTTATCGATCGCACTTTTCGGCGCACAGCTGAATCCTGCTTTTTTGAGCAGAGGAATGTCAAACTCATCGTCGCCTATGTAAGCAAAGTTTTCATTCTTAAGATTATACATTTTTTTCAATTCCTCAAATGGAATTAATTTATCCTCAATACTTTCATAAAGATGATGGATTTTCAATCTTTCCACTCTCATTTTATTTGTTGCCGATGTCATTCCGCTAATAACCGCAAATTTCAATCCCAAGTCTCTGCCTCTTGTAATCCCAAATCCGTCATGTGTGTGAAAAATTTTTGTGTCCGTGCCGTCGCTTGAATACACTATATGTCCCGTCGTCAGACAGCCGTCAAGATCCATAAGTAATACGCTAATCTTTTCAAGCTTTTTTTTACTGATTTTTTTCAATTTATTTTTTTAATTTTTAAATGCAGAAGGGCAAATATCGTTTATAAAACAGTTTTCACAATCGGGTTTCTTTGCTTTGCAGACCTGTCTTCCATGTTCCCCGGCTCTCATTGAAAAATAAAATTGCTCTTTGGATGAAATAATTTTTTTCAGATCCTCTTCCACTTTTTCGGGATTTTCTTTATCTGTCAGTCCAAGTCTTGCAGCAACTCTTTTTAAATGTGTATCCACAATAATCACATCTTTTTTTCCGCAGCAATTTCCAAGTATCACGCTTGCGGTTTTTCTTCCTACACCGGGTAAAGATGTAAGTTCATCCATTGTTTCGGGTACTTTAGATTTGTACTTCTCCGTTAAATCTTCACATATTGCAATTACTGCTTTAGTCTTATTGTTGAAAAAGTTTATTGATTTTATATTTTCTCTGAAATTAATTTCACCGTCCTTTAAAACATCTTCGGGAGATCTGTACTTTGATTTGTATAAAGGAACCATAACCATATTCACTCTCACATCGGTACATTGTGCTGCAAGTACCGTGGAAATTAGAAGTTCAAATGCATTGCTGAATTCAAGATGGCATTTTATATCCGGATATCCTTTGGATAGTCTTTTAACAATTATTCCGGCATGCTTGCTTAAATCCATGTGATTTTTTTTGGCAAAATATTTAAATATAAGTTTAATAAAAAGTTATGAATTCAAAGAGTGTGAATTTCATTTCATATCCTTCCAAAGCAATTTGAAGTTGTAAAGTTAAGCAAATGTTTTAAGCTTATATATTTTTTGAAAATATCATTATTCATCAAAAACCCTCTCCCATGCCTTCACCATTGCAAATTAGGAGGCAAGTGTGTAATTGTTTGAAGATTTGAAAAATTTTGTTGATAATCATTTTTAAAAAAAATTTTATTGAGTTGAAAAAAATTGTTTTGGATGCTATTGATAAAAAATTCTCAGGAAAGATTTTTTATCAGTGTAATAAAAAATTTTTCTCTCAGCCATTCTGCTTTCTTCTTTCTTAATTTTAATTTTGACTTCTACAAATTGGATGTTGAAATTTTTAATTTTCATCAGTCATTCGCAAACAAGTTTTACATTTTGAATTAAACTCTTATAAAAAATATCTTATTTTGTAATTAATTTTATAATCTTAATTATTGCATTCTATGTTTTCACAGTACCAATCCATATTAAAAAATGAACTTGATTCTATTAAAGATCAGGGACTTTATAAAAAGGAAAGAATAATTGAAACTCCTCAAGCCGCTAAAATTAAAGCTAACGGAAAGGAGGTTCTTAACTTCTGCGCTAATAACTACCTCGGTCTTTCTTCACATCCGGAAATTATTAAAGCCGCTCATGAAGCGCTCGATAAATGGGGCTTTGGCATGTCCTCGGTAAGATTTATATGCGGTACACAAACGATCCATAAAACCCTTGAAGAAAAAATCAGCAAATTTCTCGGTACTGAAGATACCATTCTTTATGCCGCTTGCTTCGATGCCAACGGTGGCGTGTTCGAACCCTTGCTTAACGATACAGATGCTATCGTTTCTGATGCTCTTAATCACGCAAGCATAATTGACGGTGTCCGGCTTTGCAAATCTATGAGATATAGGTACAATAATAACGATATGCCAGATCTCGAATCAAAATTAAAAGAAGCAAAATCAGCAGGAGCAAAGCAAATACTCATCTGCACGGACGGAGCTTTTTCAATGGATGGCGTAATCGCCGATTTAAAAGGTATTTGCGATCTCGCCGATAAATACCAGGCAATGGTGATGACAGATGAATGCCACTGCACCGGATTTCTCGGCAAAACGGGAAGAGGATCAATTGAAGTAAATAATGTTATTGGCAGAGTCGATATAATTACCGGAACTCTCGGCAAAGCTCTCGGCGGCGCGATGGGAGGTTTTACCAGCGGCAGAAAGGAAATTGTTGAAATGCTCAGGCAAAGAAGCAGACCTTATCTTTTTTCAAACTCTCTCGCTCCGTCCATTGTAGGGGCTTCAATAAAAGTATTCGAGATACTAAGCGAAACGACTGAGTTAAGAGACAAACTCGAGTCAAATACCAAATACTTCAGGGACGAAATGACTAAAGCCGGCTTTGACATAAAACCCGGTATTCATCCTATTGTTCCTATTATGCTTTATGACGCTAAGCTTTCACAGGACATGGCGGCAAAACTTCTGGATGAAGGCATCTATGTTATCGGATTTTTTTATCCCGTTGTACCTAAAGGTCTTGCAAGAATCCGTGTGCAGTTATCGGCTGGACATTCAAAGGATGACCTCGATAAATGTATTTCCGCATTTGTAAAAGTTGGCAAGGAGCTTAAAGTTATCTGATTGTTTGCTTTGGGATTTTTTTACCCGAATATTAGTTTTAACAGACGTCTTAATTTTTATTTTTGATTAATCACTTCACTATCAATGCGCATACTCGACAGATATATTCTTAAATCACTTATAGGTCCATTTGTATTTGCCTTATCTGTCGTAATTTTTGTATTCCTGTTTCAGTTTCTTATAAAATCTCTCGATCAAATAGTTGGAAAAGGTCTCGGCATTTGGCTTATTGTCCAGCTTGTTTCGCTTAATCTTGCGTGGATGGTAACACTGGCTGTTCCGATGGCTATTCTTGTAGCTTCCTTAATGACTTTCGGTACGCTGTCATCTCAAAATGAACTTACTATTTTCAAATCCGGAGGTATCAGTCTGCAGAGAATGATGCTGCCTCTGATTATTTTTTCATTCTTAATGTTTTATTTGATGATAAGATTTAATAATGATGTACTTCCGGAAGCCAATCACAAAGCCAGAGTTTTATTGTATGATATTTCAAAAACCAAACCAACCTTTATTCTCGAACCCGGTAAATTTTCTGATGACCTTCAGGGTGTACAGATTCTTGTTAAAAAAACATTTCCAAACAGCAATCAGATTGAAGGCGTTTATATTTACGATTATTCCAATCCTTTCTCAAGAAATATCTTGACTGCAAAAAACGGAGATATAAGTTTTACTTCGGATTTTAAAAAAGTAGTTTTAAACCTTAACAGCGGTGAAATTCATCAGCTTAATGTAAAAGACGAAAAAAGCGGTTACCGAAAAGTCCGTTTTGAAAGACACATGCTGACATTCGATTCCGAAGGTTTTGGATTCAACAACTCGGATGAAAACGCATTCATCAGAGGCGATAGGGAGCTTTCAGCCGAATCAATGAATGGAATTGTTGACAGTCTTGAATTTTTCAAAGGAACCTTAAATCAAAAGTTCATCGAAAAAACAGCAACAGACATTAGAAAATTATTTAATATAAATTTTATTGATACTGTTTTCAAAAAACCTGAATTAACTGAACCTGAAAATAATACCGGACAGATTTCAAAAAAAATTCCGGTTTCTTCCAGATATGATTCTCTGAATTCTTATATAAGATTATTTTTAAATAAAAAAAGCGAACTTGCCAACAATAGTTTAACCGAAAAGCAAATCAATAAGCAGATTGATTCATACAATGTAGAGATTTATAAAAAATATTCAATTCCGTTTGCATGCGTGGTATTTGCACTTGTCGGCGCTCCTCTTGGTTACAGAGTTAGAAAAGGCGGGTTTGGAATTGCAGCGGGACTGTCGCTTTTATTTTTTCTGCTTTACTGGGCTTGTCTTATCGGTGGCGAAAAGCTTGCCGATAGAATGATCGTCAGTCCCTTTTTGAGTATGTGGATAGCAAATATTTTAATAGGCAGCTTTGGATTATATCTGATGTTTAAATCTTCATAAAGACAATAACAATATTAAAAATTTTTTTGCACTGTTTGGTTTATTCTTTTAAATATTGTTTTTAAAACAGTCTCACTGAGATGAAATAAATTCTAGTATTTATTTGTAAATTTCTCTTAAATTATGTTGTCAATTTCTTTTAAAAAAAATTTCATTTTTAACATACGGGTTTTTGAAGGTTTAAAAAAAGAATATTATTGTTATTTTGCAGTGTCAAGCCCCGAACAATATAAAGCTACCCAACTCCGCCAGGTTCGGAAGAAAGCAACGGTAAGTATCCTTTATATGTGATTTGGGTGTCTTGACATTTTTTTTTAATTTCATTTCATGTCAAAAGTAAAATTAGGAATTGTCGGACTGGGGGGAATTGCACAGGTTGTACACTTGCCCACACTTTCAAAAATGGATGACGTTGAAATCACAGCAGTCTGCGACAGTGAGCTGTCAAAAGCCAGAAATATAGCTTCAAAATACGGCGTTAAAAGATATTACAAAGATGCCGATAAAATGCTCGATGAAAACCCTGAACTCTCTGCCGTGATCATAGCAACCCAAACCAACATGCACAAAGATATTGCAAAAATCTGTCTTGAAGCCGATAAGGATGTGCTTATTGAAAAGCCGATTGCAAGAAATTATAAAGAGGCAAAAAGCATTGTTGACACGGCTAAAAGAAAAAACAGAAAAATTATGGTTGCGATGAATAACAGATTCAGAAACGATATGATGATGCAGAGAACATTTATTAAGGCAAAGGAAATCGGTGAAATATTTTATGTAAAAACCGGCTGGATCAAACCTCAGAGCTCAGATCAGAAATGGATTGTTCAAAAGGATAAATCGGGAGGAGGCGTTTTTCTCGATAACGGAATTGTTATGCTCGACCTCGGTATGTGGATTATGGGATTCCCAGAAATCAAAAGTGTAACAGCATCCAACTATTCTCACAACACAAGTTCGGTCGAAGATTCGAGTATAGCTGTAATCAAATTCAAAAATAGCTCCGTCCTGACTATTGAAGTCAGCTGGAGTTTACTGCGCGACGGCGAGCTTTTTTATTGTAATGTTTACGGCAAAGAAGGAAGCTCATCCATCAATCCTTTTAAAATTTTTAAAAGAATGGAAGGCAACCTCTATAATATTACTCCCAAAAAACTCGTACTGCCTTCCAATATTTTTAAGAAAAGTTATGAATATGAATTAAAGCATTTTGTAAATGCTGTTAAAGGCGAAATTAATCTGATATCCACAGGCGAGGATGCCCTGAAAGTTATGGAAGCAGTTGATGCAATATATAGCTCCGCAAAAAAAGACAGAGAAATAATTTTTAAGTGAAAAATTTATGATTTATTAACATTTATTAGTTAGCTTTGTGAAAAAAACTAAAATGTTAAAAAAAATTCTCGTTGTTGACGATGAAAAGGATATTGTAGATATTATTAAATATAATCTTGAACGTGAAAATGAATTCGAAGTATTAACCGCCTCAAACGGCAAGCAGGCAATAGAAGCCGCCGGGACAAATCCTGATCTGATACTGCTTGATATCATGATGCCGGAATTAAACGGTTTTGAAGTCTGTAAAATTCTCAAAAGCAATCCCGGCACTTCAGATGTTCCCGTAATTTTTCTTACCGCAAAAGAAAATGAAATCGATGAAATTCTCGGACTGGAAATCGGCGCCGATGATTACATTACGAAACCTATTTCTCCAAGAAAAGTAATAGCAAGGATTAAATCAGTAATACGAAGATCAGGTAATGAAATTGAAATTGCCTCAAAACTCGAACGGAATGTGAAATTCGGTAATCTTGAAATTGACAGCGAAAGTCATACTGTAAAAATAAATAATAAGGAAATATTTTTTCCAAAAAAAGAATTTCAGCTTCTGCACGTTTTGATTTCAAACAGAGGCAGAGTGTATTCCAGAGACAATCTTCTGAAACTGATCTGGGGTGAAAATATATATGTTGTGGACAGAACGGTTGACGTGCATGTAGCAAAAGTAAGAGAAAAATTAGGCGATTATTCCGAATATATTGAAACCATAAAAGGGTTTGGTTACAGGTTTAAAGACAAAAAATAAAAAACTTCAGACATGAATGAAAAAAATTAGTCTGTCTTTAAAATATACTATTATCTTTTTTACTTTTTTCCTTATTACTTTTATTTTTCTTTCAAAGGTTTTTGATGTTTCAAACGAAGCCTTGTTTTACTCATCTGTGATTGCATTTCTTGTTTATCTTGTTTCATTTGTTTTTATTGTATTTGAGATTAGCTCTCCTTTAAAAAATTTATTCCGGCATTCGGAAAAGCTGAAACTCGATAATGAAGAAAATGAAAGCTTTGATAACTTTGATGAGAAAATCCGGATTCTTAAAGAATTTTCCTCTCAGCTTAAATCGGTGAAATCGGGATTTTTTATGAACAAAGATATTTACTCTTTGACAAATGAACTTGTGTCAATAGTTCAGAGACTCCAGTATGAAATCGAAACTGCAAAAATTCTGAAAGTAAATCGAAATGAATTTATGGGGAATGTGGCTCATGAACTCAGGACTCCGATATTTGCTATTCAGCTCTCACTCGAAACTCTTCTGGACGGCGCGATAAGTGATGAAAATGTAAATATGGATTTTCTCAATCGTGCATTTAACCAGACAAAACGTCTTAAAGAACTTGTTGATGACCTCATAAATATTTCAAGATTTGAAGTAGGTGTGAAAATGAGCAAAAGGTATTTTGAAATTGCCAATTCGGTTGTAAAAATTATTGAAGATCTTAAATCTCTTGCTGATAAAAAAAACATATCGCTGATACTTGATACAAACGGCACAAACGGAGTCAGAGTTTTCGGAGACGAACAGAATCTTCAGCAGGCGCTGATTAATCTCGTAGATAATGCGATCAAATACACGCCTGAATATGGTACCATAAAAATCTCTCTCAAAGTAAAAGAAAAAGAAGTGGTTGTAAGTGTCGAAGATAACGGTATCGGCATTCCTGCAAAAGACCTTAAACGAATTTTCGAAAGGTTTTACCGCGTCGATAAAAACCGCTCCCGCGAAATTGGAGGAAGTGGTCTCGGATTATCCATTGTAAAACACATTCTTGAAGCACACTCCAGTCAAATTAAAGTCGAAAGCGAAGTCAATAAGGGTTCGAGGTTTGAATTTTCCTTAAACAGATAATAAAGTTTATTCTTTATTTTTAAAATTTAAAGTATTTTCATAAAAAGGATTTTTTATTTGAATAAAGAAGTTTCGGGTATATAGATATTCAATTGTCTTGAATAAACTTCGGAATAAAAATATTTTACAGAGGTTAAATCCACACACAATTTGAAACAAATCAAAAACATACCTGAAGCTGCAATTATAATTCTGGCTTTGATGTATTTAGCCGGATGCAGTTTCATGACACATAGGACAATCTCAAAG
Organism: Ignavibacteria bacterium; assembly: GCA_019187405.1. GTDB lineage: Bacteria > Bacteroidota > Ignavibacteria > Tepidaquicellales > Tepidaquicellaceae > JABAQZ01. The sequence continues at coordinate 129,119 of JABAQZ010000001.1, read as the reverse complement.
GATGCCGAATATGATTCCACAAATACCGATCCTGAGCCGAATTATGATGTTTCTCTGGATTATGAATATCAGGATTTTGCATCGTATCTATTTATGGGAAACAGAGTCGAAAATTTCACCGCATATTTCAATACTTTTTTTAAATCAACGGAAGATTTTAACGAGGCAATTGAAGAATACAGAGCAGCAACCATTTCAGTCTATGACAGCAGACTTGATTCGCTTGGAATTGTCCCACCTGTATCTCCTGGTGTAAAAGAAAAATTAAACAAAGCTATTGAAAGAAGCTCGAAAATTATTCAGTTTCATAAAAACAGTAAATTTATTGACGACGCTGTGCTGCTGATCGGTAAATCATATTACTTCCTCGGCGACTATATTAACGCCGAAAGAAAGTTTAATGAATTCATCTCAAAACTTTCAAGCAGTAATAATGCGGATGAAGCCGTCCTTTATTTAAGCAGATCAAAAATGAAGCTTGGTAAAAAAGACGAAGCCGAAGCTATGGTAAAAAATCTTTTGAAAGAAGCAACCAACAACGAAATCAAATCTCTTGCTGCAAGAGATCTCGGCATTATTCAATTTAATAAAAGAAACATCGAAGAGTCTGTGAATTACTTTAAATCCTCCATTGAATATTCAGACGATAACGAAAGAAAAGCCGAAGGTCAGTTTATACTTGCTAAGATTTTATCAATCTATAAACCAAGTCAGACTGCGGCTGAATACGGCAAAGTGATTGATTATTCATCTGATTTTGATCTCAGCTTTTATGCTAAACTAAACAGAGCGAAAGGACTGATAATTATCAGAGAATTCAGACAGGCAGAAGATGAACTCGAAGACCTGAGAAAAAAATACAGGGAAGTTCCCGCTTATACGCAGCTTGTTGATCTTGAGATTGCAAATGCTCGTTACGGAATGAAGGAGCTGAAGCATGCACAGGATAAATATTTTGAAGTTATCGTAAAATATCCCAACAGTATTGCCTCGTCTGGAGCATATTATTTTCTTGCTAAACACGAAGAAGAGGTTAATAAAAATTATATTAATGCTCTGACAAATTATCAGAAATCAGTTTCCGAAAATAATCAGTCTGATTATTACATTAACAGCGCCGGAAAAGTAAAAACTCTGGAAAAATATTTTGAATTAAGAGGTGAAATACTCGGTACAGGTAAAATTCAGATTCCTTCAACAAACGAAGAGCTTGAGAAATTTAAAATTGCATACAACAAGGAAAGAGGCATTGAATCGCCTAAGGAAAGTGAACAACAATCAGGCGAAGAACAAAAAAGCGGCGACGGTACTCAAAAAGGCGATGGCAAAGGAAAACCGGGAGGTTTGAGCGAAAGATACATTCAATCAAGAGATTCAAGCGAAGATAAATCAAGAACAGGCTTTAATCCGGGAAACAATCCCGGTAAAAATCCTGAAAACAATACCGGCAACAACAAAGATAATTTTAGACGCGGAGAAACTGGTAACGATGAAAATCTTCAGAAAGAAAATGAAACCGGAATTACCGATGGAGAAACAAAAGATACTTTGAACCCAAAGAATGATTCTCTCAATTTGATCAATGAAAAAAACAAGATGTTTACCGCTTATTTTGAAATTGCCGAATTGTTTATGTATAATCTGAACAATTCGGATTCAGCTGAGTTTTATTTGAAATATCTGCTTGATAATTTCAGTGAAAGCGATTATCAGGCAAAAGTTCTTTACACGCTGGCAAATTTTTATAAGAATAACAACAAACAAACAGATGCCGATGAAATTTTCAAAAAAATTGTTTCGGTATATCCTTTGACTGTTTACGGCTATGAATCAAAAAAAATCCTCGGTATAAAAACAGACCGCTCTGATATTGTTCAAAATCCCGCAGATGCAATCTTCAGCCGGGCTCTTGAATTTTATAATGATAAAAATTACGCGGATGCAATTAACAGACTGCTTGAGATTCCACAAAAGTTTCCCGGAGATACAATGGTGGCAAAAGCTTATTACGGTATAGGATATATATACGAAAATAATATTCTCAATAAAGACAGCTGCCTGCATTATTATAAGCTGCTTAAAGAAAATTTTCCATCATCGGAATATACTCTGAAAATTATTCCCAAGCTCGATTACATTGCATCACTCGAAGTAAAAGACACTACTTCAACCGATACGGTTAAAACCGAAATTCCCGATTCATTGCAGAATAAAGAAAGCGAGGTAAAACCCGAAGAGAAAGTTTCCGAAGGTGAAGAAGAAGTAAAACCCGAAGTTACAGGCACAGAAGAAGGTGATAAACTTTCTCAGGAAGAAATTGACAAACTCCTGAAAGAAACTGAATCTGAAGAAACTGGGAAATAATTTTTTAACCGTGTTTTAGATGTCATTAGTATTCCAATATTTTTTTAATAACCTTTGAAACCTTTTCAGCATTCGGAAGCATTTCTTTTTCAAGCTCCGTGTTTAATGAAACTGCCGGAACATTAACCGAGCCGGTTACTTCCACGGGAGCATCGAGATACCTAAAGCATTCTTTTGAAATTCTGCCAGCAAGACTTTCTGCAAATGAATTCAATGTCTTTTCTTCGGTTAACACAATACATTTGCCGTGTCTTTTTACAGATTCGAATATCATGTTTTCATCATAAGGATTAAGCGTTCTTAAATCTACAATCTCGACTCTACCGGGAAATTTTTTTGAAGCATTTAAAGCCCAGTAAACTCCCATACCGTATGTAATAATTGTAAGCGAATCGCCGGCATCAATGTACTCCTGATCGGCATACTGAACAATTCTTCCCTTACCAAAAGGAATGATATAATTTTCGTCCGGTTCGGGACACTTAGCAGATTCAGTACCGCTCACCTTGCTCCAGTATAATCCTTTATGTTCAAATATAACCACCGGATTAGGATCATAAAAAGCCGACTTCATCAGTCCTTTCATATCTGCCGCATTGCTCGGGAAAGCAACCTTTATACCGCGTATGGGCAGTATGCTTGATTCAATACAGTCAGAATGGTATGGTCCGCCGCTGCCGTAACTTCCGCATGGAATTCTTATGACAGAACTTACCGGATATTTTCCCAATGTAAGATAACATGATTTGGAAAGTTCGACAACCAGTTGGTTAATTCCAGCCCATGCATAATCGGCAAATTGAATTTCCACTATCGGCTTAACACCGACTGCGCTCATGCCTGCAGTCGATCCGACAATGTATGCTTCTTCGATCGGAGTATTGAACACTCTGTTATCTCCGTATTTTTGAGCTAATGTAGCGGCTTCCCTGAATACGCCTCCGAGTCTTTTTCCTACATCTTGTCCGTAAAAAACTGCTTCCGGATGCTTTCGGAGAATTTCATCCATTGCATACAATCCCGCATCTACCATTAAAATCTGTTCTTTTCCTTCCGGACTGCGGATTCCCTTTTCTTCGGTAACAGGAGTCGGAGCAAACTCATAAAGATATATTGAATCTAAATCAGGATTATCGGCATTCACGGCTTTCTGAAAACTTTCTTCGGCTAACTGCTTTCCTTCATTTTCTATTTTCAACAATTCATTTTCGTCAATGTTTAAATTCGTCAGCAGGTTTCGCAGCTTGGGAACTGGGTTATTCATTTCATGCTCTGCGAGGTCATGCCTGTACCATTCTTTTCTTACTCCCGAAGTGTGATGACCAAGCAAAGGCACTCTCGCATGAATTAATACCGGCTGACGCTTTGCTCTTACATAATCAAGAGCTTCGCCAAATTTTTCATAACTCTCAACAAAATCCGAACCGTCAATCCTGATTCTTTTAAATCCTTTAAAGCCTTCGGCAAACTTATATGCATCCATTGCACTGAGTTCATTTGAATATGCCGATATTCCCCATTGATTGTCTTGAATGAGATAAATGATAGGCAGCTTTTTGAGAACAGCCATTTGAAATGCTTCTGATACTTCACCTTCGGTAACTGCACCGTCACCGAGTGAACAAACAACAACCGGCTTTTCATCTGTATTGAGTAAATTCATTGACTCGAGATACTGTATTCCATGAGCCATCCCAGTTGCAGGAATTGCCTGCATCCCGGTAGCGCTGGACTGATGCGGAATTTTCGGAAATCCTTCCCTCTTTAATGACGGATGTCCGTAATAACTCCTGCCTCCCGAAAAAGGATCATCCTTTTTAGCCAGCAGCTGAAGCATCATTTCATAAGGCTGAATACCCATTCCGAGCAGTATTGATTCGTCACGGTAATACGGACTTATATAATCACAGCTCTTCAGCTGCATACCCACTGCCAGCTGGATTGCCTCATGTCCTCTTGAAGTAGAATGAACAAACTTGCATATCTGCCGGTTTTCGTCATAAATTTCCGCCATTCTGTTGGACGTGCACATTATTCTATATGCAGATTTTAATATTGAAATATCAATCATGCTTTAGTTGTTACGGTCGGTTTGTTAATTATACTTCAGCAAAATAAAAAGTATATGTTTTGTTACAATGCAAAATGATTTTGTCAAAATAAACCTCTTATTAATTCACGCAATCCAGCGCCTTTATAATTTTGGACAAATCCACGCTTATGCCGATAGTCAAAGAGTTTGACAACTCGATAATTTCTTTAATGATCTGCTTTTCCATGGAATTTTTTTTTACGAGTAAATTTAATATATTACCTTAAATTATTAAGGTATGCAGTCAATAAGTTCAGAATATTTCATTCCGCGCGAAGAGGGAAGTTTTGACAATCTCTTCAAGAGGGTTCGCATAATGCCGTTGTATTCTTTTCCGCACATAAAGGACATGAACTGTCATATTTCCGAGCATATAAACAGATTTTTTGCACACATGGACTTTGACGCTTTTTACGCGCAAGTCGAGCAGCGCGACAATCCGAAACTCCGCGGCAAGCCCGTTTCCGTTGGCGGAATGGGAAACAGCAAGGGCATTGTAATGACTGCTTCATACGAAGCAAGAGCTTTAGGAGTGGATACGGGCATGTCGGTAGTCGAAGCAAGAAGAATATGCCCGAACCTGATTTCTCTTCCGTGCTACGGTCCGAAATATGAAGCCATCACGCTTAATCTTTTGAATGCGCTCAGGGAATTTGTTCCGGATGACTGCATCGAGCAATACAGCGTTGATGAATGTTTTGTCGATTTGACTCCGGTTGCGCGTAATTTTTTTGAAGCCGGAAGTATTGCCTCAGAAATCAAAAGACGCATAAGAGAAATCGAGAATCTTACCGTCTCCATCGGCATTTCATACAACAAGTCATTTGCCAAGCTTGCGACTAAGCTAAAAAAACCCGACGGACTTTCGGCGGTAACTCAGGAAAACAAAGTTGAGAAAATTTACGGAATGCCGGCAAGCAAGTTGTGGGGCGTAGGCAGAAGGATAGAGCTCCGGCTTGCGGCGATGGGAATAATCACAATCGGCGACCTTGCCCGCAGTTCTCCAATTGCAATGCGGAAGCAGTTCGGCATAAACGGTATCATTCTGAGAAAACTTGCGCGCGGCGAGGACACTTCAGAAATCACAAGGAAGGTCAAAAAAGAAAAATCACTGAACCACTATCACACAATGTCCGAGCCGATTTACAAACCCGAAGACACGCGAAAGGAAATCAGAAGAATCGGCGAATACATTTGCAGAAAGCTCCGCTCAAAGGAGCTCGTCGCCGGATACATGCACCTCTCCGTGAGATTCGAAAACCTCAAATATGATTCCGCGCTGGTAAAGCTCGTCCATCACACAAATGACGACAGAGAAATGTTTAATGCGGCAATGCGGGTGTATGACGGACTTGTAAAACCGACAAGCAAACTCAAGGCGCGGCAGTTTGGCATGGGAGTCTATGACCTTCACACGGACCTGAAGGAAACCAATCTGTCGCTGTTCGGAAATCAGAGCTCGATTCCCTACGGAGCGCTTGACAAAATAAAATCACGCTACGGCGAAGGCATGATAAGAGTGGGGATCGAAAAGTAATTCGGCGTAATTGAGGTGTTTGTTTCCGTTAAATCTAACTTAAGTTAACGTTTTCAAATTAAGCAAAATATTTTGCGCTAATAGGAATTTAAATTTTGCATATCCTCTAAAGCTGTACAGAGCTGAAATTTTCTGAAGCGCTTCAAATTTAATATAACAAAAGTAAACTCATGTCATTTCTGAAAACATTCTCAAAGAAGAATTCAGGGACTCCTTTTCTTTAGTTGTTTCTGAAACCAACTTCTGTCCAAAAGATCATTAAATGTTTCCGCTCTTGCTTTAAGATTACTGAATTTGTAATCATCAAACTCATTTGATTTTGTGTTTACAAAATCATTCAATAAATCTAAAAATTCCACCAATGCTTTTTTGATGATTTCGCTAATCTGATTGCTGTTCTTTACAAAATGACGAAAGTTATCTATGCTATCTTTGTTTGAATCATAATCATTAAGTTCATACTCTAATTTCAAAATTAATTTTCTCATGTAAATTTTTATTGTAATTAATTTTGTGTTGATTTTTGAAACAGTAGATAGAGCTTCTTTGTATTTTTTTTCTTCAAAAAGTATATAGGATTCCCCGAGAAGAAGTACGTTTTTAATGTGGGACGGGTAAAGAAACTTTGAGTAATCGGTAAGTAAATCCCTTGACTTTGCAAGGTTTCCGCTGCGAAGATACACAAAGAAAATTTGCAAAAATTTAAGGAGAGAGAAATATCCGTCAATGACCTGAAATATCTTATGCTTTAATATTAAAATTATATTTAAGAGAAGATTAAAACTTTACAAAGCTGTGGCTTTTTTCAAGTCCTGAGTGTTTCTGATATTATATTGCTGAAAACCAACGTGAACAAAAAACAAGCATGCACTTCGCTTTTTAAGTAATGCGGAAAAATAAAACGTATACTGGAATGAATAGAATTATTGAATGAAAATCATTTATTTATTCTTAAAATAAATTCTGCAATATGAAAAAGATTTCATTGACCCTTTTATTATTTTTAATTTCATACACAATCTGTTCGCAAAATATTAACACCCCATTTCTGTCGCAAAACGCAACTGCCGCTGCAAATGATTTTAATGTAATTAGTGCAAAATACGATAACATGCCCGGACAAAATTTTAAAGCAGTTGACGGTGTATTTGGTTTCATGAATAAATCTTACAAAAATATTTCTGTTGAAGCTTATCAAAATTATTCTCTGAAATTTTTTGGCAATGGTGCGAATGATATTGACAGAGTAAAGATCAAGCTGGATAATCCCGCTAAACCAATTGATGTCGGCGGAAATTTTACAATTGAGTTTTGGATGAAAGCCGCAGCAGATTCAAATAACGGAGTTGTATATGCTCAAGCTAACGGAGATGGATGGATAACAGGCAATATAATCTTAGACAGAGATGTTTATGGTTCAGGTGATTATGGAGATTTTGGAATAGCTATTGGAAACTTCAGCGGTGGCGGTCCAAATGAAAGAACAGTCTGTTTTGGCATTGACCGACTCGGAACAGGGCGGTCAATTATTGCATCGAGTAACGTTGCAGACAATTCATGGAAACATATTGCAATTACAAGATCCACTACAACGGGAACAATAAAAATATTTGTAAACGGAATCCTTGAATCAACCGACAATGGTCCTTCGGGTGATGTAAGCTATAGAAATAACAGATCCACCTCCTTTCCTGACAGTGACCCGTTTCTTGTAATCGCTGCAGAAAAACATGACGCCGGTTCAGCTTATCCTTCCTTCAACGGACAAATTGACGAATTAAGAATTTCAAACTCAATAAGATATTCAAGCAACTTTACGCCTTCTACATCTGAATTTGTTTCGGATGCAAATACATTAGCGCTTTTTCATTTCAATGAAGGCGCAGGAGATACATTAAATGATGTTTCAGGCGCTTCAGGAGGACCGAGCAATGGAATCGTAAAATATGGCGGATCGCCCTTTGGACCTGCCTGGATTGTTGATTCACCTTTATCAATACTCGTAAATGTAAGTGTCATTGAACAAGGATTCTATAACAATTTTTCCAACTCGCTTAACATGAAAGACACAATGTTTGCATTCTTAAGAAATAATACTTCACCTTATGCTTTAATTGATTCCGCTAAATCTGTTATTGACAGCTTATCTTTTACAGGTAAATTTGAATTTATAAATGCTCTCCAGGGAAATTACTATTTAGTTGTGATGCATAGAAACTCAATTGAAACCTGGAGCAAATCTCCCGGAGAATATTTTACGAAAGGAGTTGAATCAAACTATGATTTCACTTCTTCGATTAATCAGGCATACGGAAATAATCTGATATTGAACGGAACGAAGTATTGCATTTACAACGGTGATGTAAATCAGGATGATGTAATAGACGCAACTGATGCAGGAGATGTGGACAATGATGCAGGCGCTTTTGTTGTGGGTTATGTCATTACCGATGTAACGGGTGATAATATCGTAGATGCTACAGATGCAGCGCTAGTCGATAATAATGCGGCAAATTTTGTAAGTGTCATCAGACCATGAGTATAATTTTGATTAAAGATGAATAAACTTATTTTTTGACATCAAACAGTTAAAATATGGAACTTGTTTTAACAGCTATTACTTTTGGTAATTTTTTTTATGGCAATTCTGAATTTCAATATCTTACATAAAATGTTTACGCGAAATAGTCTTCATAAAGAAATAATTTTCACGCCGGATGTATGCTAAAGTAATTAAATGAAATCTTATTGCTTCGTTCATTTGCTATTGGATTCATTTTATGGTAACAATTATTTTTTCTCTAACTGTTTTTTATTCTTTTTATCAAGCAGGATTTAAGATTGAAAAAGTTCTTACAAATTTCAGTTTCAGTAAAAACCTAACTCTTCTTAGCAAAGAATCTTATCGTAAAGTGAAAGTAAGATGTGAGATTAGATTTTTCAAAATAATAAAACTAAAAATAAAATCATTAAAAAACCAAAGGCATGAAAATAATGAGAATTGGAAAGTGAAATCTCTCACTCTCTCCTCATCAATGCAAGCGAAAATGTAAACAGCTCCGCTGTCATCAGTCCGTCTTTCACCGCAGGATCATTTTCCATTATGTTTTGCGCTTCAATTTCAGTTTCCGTCTCCAATATAACAATACCAAGATCTTTTTCCGTCATCGGCTCATTGACTGTCCTTCCTGCTAAAAATAAAATCCCTTTCTTCGCATAATCCTTTAAATAATTAAAGTGTATTCCCACAATCTCAACTTCCTTATCCGTCCAGTCTTCCTTTCTGTAAAATGCAGGTCTGAGTTTGAGAATGTAACAGTATAATTTTTTTTTGTTTTCTGTCATATTGCATATTAAATTTTTAAATCTTTTTCAGTCAAAGGCTCCTGTATTACTCTCGCTGCCGCTCCGAATGTAATGTAACTCCATATCCATGTTATAAGAATGGAAATTTTATTTTTGAAACCCACTTGATAAAACAAATGAACAAAAAGCCACATCAACCATCCCATAAAACCGGTAAGTTTAAATCCTCCCAGTTCCGCAACAGCATCTTTCCTGCCTATGGTCGCCATGTTGCCTTTATCAAAATATATAAACGGCTTCTTTTCTCTGCCTTTAATTTCATCTATGATTGCTCGAGCGGCATACCTTCCCTCCTGCATTGCCACTGCTGAAACTCCGGGAAGTATCTTTCCGCCTTCACTAAACTCCGCAATGTCGCCTATTGCAAATATCTCAGGATGATTGTCAAATGAGCAATACCGATTTACTTTGAGCCTGTTATTTCTGCCTACCGGTAATCCTGTATCTATTGTTAATGGAACTGCTTCAACTCCAGCGGTCCATATAATTAAACTTGCTTCGAATTCATTTTCGCCTTCTATTCCCTTTACAAAAACTTTGTTCGGTTCTATTTTTATAACCCTTGTATTCAGTATTACTCTGACATTCCTTTTTTCTAATCTCAGCTTCGTATATACGGATAGTTCACGATTAAAAGTTGCTAACAAGTCCGAGCTCGCTTCAATTAACTTAATATCAGCTTTGCTTGTATCTATGTTTCTGAATTCTTCTCTGATAATATGATTTGAAAGCTCTGCAATCGAACCTGCAAGTTCGACTCCTGTCGGTCCTCCTCCGATGATGATAAATTTAAGCAGCTTCTCTGCATTCTCCGGATGATTCTCTGCTTCTTCAAAAGATGTCAGAATTTTGTTTCTGATCCGCAGAGCATCCTGCAGGTTCTTTAAGCCGTAAGTGTATTTCATGTAATCCGTTTTTCCGAAATATCCTGTTCTTGCTCCTGCTGCTAATATCAGATAATCGTATGAAATTTCTTTGTCCTCCAATACAATTATTTTGTTTTTTATGTCAATCGATGTTACTTCGTCCATTAAAATCGTTACATTTTTTTTTCTGTGCATTAATGACCTTGTGGGAATTGCAATATCTGCCGGGCTTAAAACAGCTGTGGCAACCTGATACAGAAGCGGCTGAAATAGGTGATGATTTTTTTTATCTATAAGCGTTACGTTTAGACATTTCTCTTTCGAAAGCTTTTTAACCGCCTGCAATCCTCCAAATCCAGCTCCGATTATGACTACATGTTTTTTATTCAAAATATTTTTTTCAAAAATACTGGCTTGCATTCAATTAAGAAATCTATAAATCCGTAAGAAAATTCAGCATTAGTAAAATAGTTAAATAGAAATTTTTTTATCAAAATCGATACTGTTACTTCATTCTGCTTTTTATACAATAATTTAACTTGATTTTAAAAATCATCAAATCAAATTTGCATCCATGAAATGGAGTAAACTTAAAAAAAACATTGAAGACCGGTTTGCAGTAAGCGTGAAAGACAAAATTCACATTCACACAACGAGATATACCTCCGGAAGTAACTTTATGGTAAGAGGCTGGATGACAATAAATGGCGAAGAGATAGCAAATTTTTCTACCCCGGATAATTACGCAAAGTATTCATGGAATACTCCCGACATCGATAAGAGAATTCCTGCGGAGGAAAGAAATGAAAATAATGCCGTTGAAAAAGGCGAATTCTCCCGACATGATTTTTTTGACGCTTGTAATGACTTTCTTAATCTGTCAATCAATGATGCATTGATTCATCCAAATCCGATTGTAAATGCTTTTGCCGTTTTAGATACGCGATTTGGAAAAAGAAGGATGCTTTCGTTTAACAAGGATAATGTACACCCTCTTATTACAAAACTTCTTGACTTCAGAATGAAGGAAGAAGGATTAAAATAATTTTTTTAACTAATTTCAAAAATGGATCAAAAGTTCATAACTACTGCCTTCAATTTCGAAGGATGTAAAATCGTAAAAAACCTCGGCATTGTCAGAGGTATTATTGTTAGATCGAGAAATATTTTTGCTAATATCGGAGCAGGTTTTCAGACTCTTGTCGGAGGCGACATTACACTTTATACTGAGCTATGCGAAAAAACGCGCGCTGATGCTTTTAGTATAATGGTAAAGCATGCAGAAGAAATCGGCGCTAACGCTATCATCGGAATGAGGTATGACGCAAATGAAGTTACCGCAGGTGTAACTGAAGTTCTCGCATACGGCACAGCAGTGGTAATTGAAAGAGAGAGCAGCCAAAATTCTCAATAATATTTCCATCTAAGCTTTTCGCCGGCTTTCTTTGAGCATCATTATTCCTGCCAAAAGAAAAAATCCCGACGAGACTAAAAACGTTGCATAAATGGAAATGTATTTCAAAATTAAATATCCGATAAATGGCGCAATCAGTCCCCGTACACCGGTAAGCGTAATGTGAACAGCCTGATAATTTGCTACCTCGCTGTGAGGAGAATAATAAATCGAACTCAAATTCCATGACATCGTTATTCCGCTCATAAAAATTCCGAAAAAGAAAAAAGTAATATACAGCAGCAGCTCGGGTGATAAAATCTTCATGTCAATCCCTATTATCTTTATGCAGATCATCAACAGCGGATATGTCATCAGTGAAAGAAAAAGATAGCCGCAAAATTTTGTCGGATTACCTGAACCATGAAGCCTTCCCATTACTGGTGTAAATAATATTGTCGAACTGTAAAACAACAATCCTTTTGCAATTGATATAGGTGAATAATCCAACTTGAGTATTTCCACCAGAAAAATTGGAACAGCAGGACTCGCAGTCATGAATGCAATGCCGTATAGAAAAAAATATGTTTCGAATCTTAAGAATGGTTTGTTTTCTCGGAATATTCTAATGAGATTTCTTACGGGCAGTACCAATATGTCTTTGAGAAGCCGTATTGAAAACAGACTTTTAATTTCTCTTCCTGTTTTTTCCTTTGCCGGATTTCCCCATGAAATCATCTTTGCAAGATTTATATATGCAAGTATGTCAAAAATACCCGCAGCAGGATAAAGTATTTTGTAAATTTTATAATTAAAATCAAACAAGTATCCCGATAAAGTGGTAACTATCAGTATAACTATCATCTGAAGACTTGATGCATACGAATAAAGCGTACTTCTTTTTTCATTTGTGTAATTGTGCTTGAATACTGTATTCCATGCCGGCTTTATAAGCGAATCCGTGTAATTGCTTGCAGCAATGCAGAAAATGAAAAACACGGGTGTTTCAAAAAACGGAATGATAAGCAGAAATGATCTGCTGACAACCGAAAGTATGATTATCGTTTTTGCCTGATTGCGCTGCCTGTTGATTATTTCCGGTCCGTATATCGAAAACAAAAATGCCGAGCTCGTTAGAAATATTAGTATAGTAACTTCAAAATTGCTCCCTCCAAGAGACTTCTTTAGAATAACTTCCTGCAGCATAAGTATTCCGAATGAAATTCCGCTGAATGCCTGCGCAATCATGTGCAAACGAAAAGTTTTTTTTTCTATTAACTTTATGTCATCAGAAGAAATACGGTAGGTTTGCAAAGTGTTATGCTGTTGAATCTTTTTCCAGCTGAAGGTGCTTCAGTTCGACAACAACGCCGGGATGTTTTTTATTAATATGTTCTTTGATTTTCTCAGATGAATAGACCGACCTGTGCTGTCCTCCTGTGCAGCCAAAACTTATCATAAGATCGGTAAAATTTCTTTTAATGTAATTTTCAATGGCAGGATCTATTATTTCAATTACGTTCTTAATGAAGTTTCTCATTGCCGGTATGTCTTCAATAAATTTTATTACCTTTTCATCTTTACCAGTAAGTGTTTTGAGCTCATCCAGCTTTCCGGGATTTTCTATGTATCTGCAGTCAAACACAAATCCACCGCCGTTACCGGAATCATCTGCGGGTATTCCTGATTTCAAATAACTGAAGGAATATAGTTTAATTTTTAAATTCACCTGAATTTTTTTCAGGAAATATATTAATTGCAGGCTTCATTTAAACCGTAGAAAATTTACTTCTGTTTAAAATAAACTTTCTTGATCCGGATTTTCTCTTCTGAACAAATCTTTTGAAAGCGGCGATTTATTTTTATTTAATCCGGTTTTATTACAGTTAAATTCAAATATCTTCTTAACAGCTTCTGCCCAATTTCCCTCGCCTGTTAGCCTTCTGCCGAATTCGCTGTTGTATAGCTTCCCTCCGTGAATCTCCGTCACTCTGTTAATTACTTTCTTTGCCCTGTCAGGAAATTCCCTTCCGAGCCAGTCGGTAAATAATTCCTTTGTAGAAAACGGAAGTCTAAGCATTACGTATGCAGCAAACTGCGCCCCGCATCCGGATGCATTCTTCAATATCTCCGGAATTTCCTCGTCAGTAAGTCCCGGAATTATAGGAGCTACGTTAACTCCCGTGGGAATTTCGCTTCCCGAAAGAAATTCTATTGTCTTTAGTCTTTGCGATGGTGTTGAAGTCCTCGGCTCCATTCTTCTTTGCAAATCTTTGTTCAATGTTGTTATAGATATTATTACTCTTACAAGATTCAGCTCGGATAATCTTTTTAGGATATCTGTATCCCTCCTTATCAATGCATTTTTTGTAATGACTGCAACAGGATTTCTAAACTTAAGAAAAATTTCCAGACACTTTCTCGTGATTTCAAGCTGCTTCTCTATCGGCTGATAACAATCCGTGTTTCCGGAGAAGAATACTGTCTGCGGTATCCAGCACTTTTTTAAAAATTCTTTTTTTAAAAGTTCAGGCGCATTTCTCTTAACCATTATCTTTGTTTCAAAATCCAGTCCCGGTGAAAATCCCAGATACTCATGCGTCGGTCTTGCATAACAATAAATGCAGCCATGCTCGCAGCCTCTGTATGGATTTATACTGTATCCTGCTCCAAGATCAGGGCTTTCGTTTTTTGTCAGCACAGAGTTTGAAATGTCATTGAAAAATTCAGTCTTTACAGCTCTTTCAAAATCTTCAGTATCAAAATATTCATCAAGCTCGTGTGTTATATCATGCAAACTTAGTTTTTCAAATCTGTTCTTTAAATTAAACTGCGAACCTCTGCCTCTAATTTTTTCTTCCATGAGTTTTTTTATTTTACTATGCCTTAATAATTTACGGATAATGTTTTTTACGCACAATAAAAATTTTTTTCAAAAAAAAACCGGAGTCTTATCCGGTTTTTGAATATGACATTTCCATAAAAAACTCGTTTCAGCCGGCAAGCTGCGAGCTTCCCAAATTCTTTTTTCTGAAATATCTTTTTATAATGAAGATTAGAATAATGATAAATATTAATATGTGCGAGATTGAAACTACAATCATAATTAGTCCGCTCAGTATTTCCGTAAAACCTTCGAGTCCTTTTTTAAATCCGCGTCCTATCTCGTGAAAAAATCCTCCTCCGGATGCAGTCTGTATCAGTTCAGGTTCGAAAAACATAATTTCTATTGTGGAAAACTCCGAACGATTTTTTAAATAATTCATCTTTCCTTCTGTGCTCTCGATTATTTCCCTGACTGAAGATAACTTTTCCTCTACTTCAATTATATCCGAAAGCTGACCTGTCTTTTGATTCAGCAAATCAAGCAGTCTGCTCTCAAGCTCTTTCTGCGTTTTCTGCCTGGCTTCAAGATCTATATATTCATCAGTAACATCTTTGCCGGAAACTTCCTGCGAAAGTACTTTCTCTGCTGAAGTAAGTTCGGTTAAGAATGCATAAAATTTATCCGACGGAATTCTTACCTTTACCGCGCCTTTTCTTTTTCCGGATGCTCCCGTTTCCGATGAAGATCCCGAAATAAATCCGGAATGTTTCGCTGTAAGTTCTGTTATAAATTTTTCTGAAGCAGGAAAGTTATCGGTCTCTATCTTTACCGTCCCGCTTTGCACTATCATCCTTTTTTCGGATAAAGCGATTATGCCGGATCTAGTTGAAGTAACACCGCCCTTATCTGAAAAATTGACCGGTGATTCGTTTTTTTCAGTTAGATTATTGCTTACCGAAACCGATTCGTCTTTGCTGCCCGATAAATTACATGCTGGAAAAAAAATTATCCCTGCAAGTAAAACCAAAATTATTTTATAGCTTTTCATGATTGTAATTTTTTTGATTTCAAAATCTTTTAAAGTTTTACTAACAGAAATGAAATTTAGTTCCTAAAAAAAACGGGAGCATCTGCTCCCGTTTTCTTTAATTTATATTTTATTGAAATCAAACTTCATAATATAAATGAAATTCATAGGGATGAGGTCTCAGCTGAACTTCCTTTACTTCTTTCTTCAGTTTATAATCTATCCAAGTTTCTATCAATGTATCCGTAAATACTCCGCCCTGCTTAAGGTAATCATTATCATGTTCGAGCATGTGCAGCGCTGCCGGAAGATCTTCAGGAGCATGTCCGAGTTTCTTAAGTTCCTTTTCGTCCATATGGAATATGTCCCTCTCAAGCGGGTCGCCGGGATTGATTTTGTTTATGATGCCGTCAATACCCGCAAGCAGCATTGCAGAAAAAGCAAGATACGGATTTGCTGTTCCGTCGGGACATCTGAACTCAATCCGCTTTGCTTTGGGAAGATCAGAATACATTGGTATTCTTATGGCTGCGCTTCTGTTGCTCTTTGAATATGCAAGATTAACCGGAGCTTCGTATCCGGGAACAAGCCTCTTGTATGAGTTTGTTGTCGGATTCGTAAATGCAAGTACCGAAGGAGCGTGTTTGAGAAGACCGCCGATGAAATGCAGTGCAAGCTCGCTCAATCCGGCATACTTATCTCCTGCAAAAAGAGTCTGCCCATCTTTCCAAAGACTTAGATGTGTATGCATACCGCTGCCGTTATCTCCAAACAAAGGCTTTGGCATGAAAGTAGCTGTCTTACCAACTGATTTAGCAGTATTTTTCACAATGTATTTAAACATTTGCAGATTATCGGCGCAGTTCAGCAATGGACAGTATTTGAAATCAATTTCCGCCTGACCGCCGGTGGCAACTTCATGATGATGCATCTCAACTTCAATTCCGACATTAAGCAGATTTTCTACCATCATGCTTCTTAAGTCATTTGTGGAATCTGATGGAGGCACAGGGAAATATCCTTCTTTTAATCTAATCTTATGACCGAGATTAAGTTCCTTTTCGCTTCCCGTATTCCAAAATCCTTCTACCGAATCGATTCTGTACCAACTCGAATATTCGTTAATATTGTATGCAACGTGATCGAGAATGAAAAACTCCGCTTCCGGTCCGATGTATGCAACATCCGCAATTCCGGTTGACTTAAGATATTCCACGGCTTTTTTGGCAATATTTCTCGGATCCATTTCATAAATTTTTCTTGTTTCCGGTTCATATACATTACAAATCATGCTCATTGTTTTTATACCCATAAAAGGATCGATATTTGCCGTTGTCGGATCTGGTATTGCCAGCATGTCCGACTCGTTTATACTCTTCCATCCTCTTATGGATGAACCATCGAAACCGGTACCTTCATAAAATACGGACTCGGTCAGCTTTGAAACCGGCAGTGTAAAATGCTGCCACTGACCCGGCAGATCGGTAAATCTCATATCGATCATTTTTACTTCTTTTTCTTTTATAAGCTTGAAGACATCGTTAATCCTCTTAAGCTTTTCTTTTTGTTCCTCAATAGATGTTTTTTCAGACATTGTTATTTTTTTATTTTTAAAATTAAATTTTTACTTCAATTTCCGTAGTTTCCTTGTGTGAAGACAAAACAAGATTGGTCTTTGTAGATTTTACTCCCGGCCAGCTCTGAATTTTTGAGAGCAGCTTTTCAAGCGATGATGTGTTTTCCGTTCTGATCTTCAGAATGTGCGATCCCTCTCCGGTAATTGCATGACATTCGAGTATGTCTTTTGTGCTCATGCAATGCTCGATAAACTGTTTGTAATATTTTGAAGATTCGCTTACGACAAATATAAAACAGGTTATGTCATGTCTTAGCTTCTTGTGATTTAACACCGCATGATATGAAATAATATATCCGTGTGATTCAAGTTTTGATATCCGGTCAATCGTGGAAGGAAGCGATAGTCCGACTATTTCGGCAAGTTCGTTCTTCTTTATTTGCGCGTTCTTCTGAAGCTCAATTAAAATTTTTATGTCGATCTGATCCAGCTTTAATTCATCAGAGTATTTATGCTGAGTAGTAATGCCTTATTTAATTAGGTTATAATAAAAAATTTCCTTACAAAATAAGGTTATTGCTTTATTCTGTCAAGTAATTTAATTCACGCTTTGCTAAATTTTTAAGTCGTTTAAGCGAAGCTGCTTTTTATCAAAATGCAGACAGATTGATGTTGGTTATTGATATAAGTCTCATTAAATTTTAACTTAGCTGAAATTAATCCATAAGAAATGAACATTTACAAAATAATGATGATTAATGCTTTGGCATTAATAGTACTGGGGATTTACGGATACTTTTTGTCTGGCAGTCTGACTGCACTGATTGCTCCTTTAATTGGCCTTATCCTTTTTCTGCTTTCTTTCCCTGTGAAAAACGACAATAAAACAGCCGCTCACATCGCGGTAATATTAACATTCATATCTGTTATCACTTTTTTCTTCATAGGAATTAAAATAGAAAATGTAATTGTGTTGTCAATGGCTGTACTTACGCTTATTGCTCTGGTTTTTTACATTATGGACTTTGTCAGAAGAAAAAAAGAAAGGGAAAAAAATTCGGGAACAGTCTGAATCAATCCTGTTTAAAGTAATTTAATATGAATTGTTACTGGTTCAATTATCCAAAAAAGAATTTTAAACTTCCCTTTGGCTGATCTCTCATTTACTATATCTCCACTTCTTATCGTAATCGCATTTTCAAAAAAAATTCATGCCGTTAAAATATATTAACGTGTTTGAGTAAATCTTTATTTTATTAAGTTTGCAAATGCAGATTTCTGCCAATATTGAAATTAATGTGAAATTTGAAGAAGTTCTTTCGTGATCGTTTATAAAATATTTTTATTATATGACGAATCGGCATTTTACAAAAATTGCAAACCAATCTTAAAAAAATTCTGAAACCTTTCAACCGGTATCAAAGTCCAAAATTTATACATAATGCGGAATTTTTCAAACTAAATCTTTTTTATTCCGTATCAAAGAAAAATTAATTTTTATGAAAAGTTTAGACAAAATTATTTTAATTTTTGCATTAATACTCACATATAATTCCGTCTTCGCACAAACTGGAAGCATCTCCGGATCGGTAACCGACGACAAAACAAATCTGCCGGTTGAAGCAGCATCCGTTTCGCTCGTTTCGTCAAAAGATTCGATTATACTTAACGGAACTGAAACCGGCGCCGACGGGAAGTTCAAATTTTCAAATCTTTCGCCCGGAAATTATGGGATCAGAGTAAATCTTATTGGATACAGCAAAGTTTATATTTCGGGAATCATCATCAACAATGATAATCCTTCGGTTAATTTAAAACCTTTAAAGCTTAAATCCGGAGAAACAACTACCGAAGAAATTAATGTAGAAGCAGAAAGAAGCGCAATTGAATTTAAAGAAGATAAAAAAATCTTCAACGTCGAGCAGGGCATGAACGTTCAGGGCGGATCGGCAATTGACGTTCTAAAAAACATTCCTTCGGTATCGGTTGATGCAGACGGAAACATAAGCCTTCGCGGAAACGAAAATGTAAAAATTCTTGTGGATGGAAAACCTTTTGGGCTTAACAATGCCGAAAACAGAAATTCGGTCCTCGATCAGATTCCTTCAAGTCTTATTGAATCTGTCGAGCTTGTAACAAATCCTTCCGCAAAATACGATGCAGATAATTCAGCCGGCATCATTAACTTAAGACTAAAGAAAAGCGAAGGTCTCGGATATAACGGCAATCTGCTTCTGAATGCAGGTTCAAAAGATAAATACAACGGTTCACTTAATCTAAATTTCAGAAAAGATAAAATGAATTTTTTCGGAAGCTATGATTACAGGCTTCAAAATAATATTATAAATGGAGATAATTCCCGGGAAATTTTTTCTAATAATTCTCTCTTTACTCAAAGCTCTGACGCAACCAGCAGATACAATGGACATTTTGCAAAAGGAGGATTTGATTATAATATAAGTAAAGAACATTCTTTGAGTTATCTGCTGAATTACAACTACCGCGATAGAAGAAGATCGGATAATTCGATTTCAGAAACTTATAACTCAACAACAGGCGATTTGGAAAATCAAAGCAATCTGATTACAAAAGATAACAGTGATGGATATACAATTGACATGTCTTTGAATTACAATATGACTTTTAAAACTCCGGGTAAAAGTTTGAGTTCGGAAGCTATCTATACCCGTTATAAAGACAACACATACAACAACACAACAGAAAATATTATATATCCAAAAAGTTCATCAGAGCCTTTACTCGAAAACAGAATTACCGATGAAGTAAATGACGAAGGCAATTTTTCAATCGACTATGTAAATCCGTTTTCGAAAGATTCGAAACTTGAAACTGGATTAAAGGTGGTGCTTAGAAACAACGACAAAGATTTCAGCGTGGAAAAATTTGATTACTCATCAAACAGTTACATTAACGATCCGTCACAATCAAACATTTATGCTTACAATGAGAATATTTATGCTTTATATGCGGCATATGACGCCAAAATAAATAAGTTTGGCATCAAGGCGGGTTTAAGAGCTGAGCAGACTGATACAAAAGGCGATCTGAAGAATACAAATCAGATAAACAAAAGCAATTACTTTGATTTATTTCCAAGTCTTAATCTTACTCAAAAATTTGATGAAACGCAGGAGCTGGCATTTTCTTATTCACTAAGAATCAACCGCCCGACTGTACAAATGCTGAATCCATTTGTAATTGCATTTGATCCATATAATTATTTCTCAGGAAATCCTGACTTAAAGCCTGAATATGTGAATTCATTTGAACTCGGATATCTTAAGTATTTTGAAACGATAACTATTAATCCGTCGATTTTTTATACGCATAAGAAAGATCAGTTGTCAAGAACCCGCGAACTTCTTGATTCAAACATAGCCCTGCTTACATTTGATAATTACGGAAATACCGAAAACTACGGAGCTGAACTTGTATTGAATGCAAAACCGTTTGAGTTTATTAGTTTAAACGGAAGCGTCAGCTATTATAAAAATATCATCGATGCTACTAATCTTGACTCTGCATATAAAAACGAAAATTATTCTTGGAACGGAAGAATTTCCGCAAACATGTATCTTCCGATGTTTGCAGATCTTGGCATTACTTACTTTTATTCGGGAAGAAATGTATTTGCACAAGGAGTTCTTGAGCCGTTTCAGTCAATGGATGTTTCGCTCAAAAGAGATTTTTTTGAAAAAAGAGTTACTCTCGGACTGAGAGTTAGCGACGTGTTTAACACTCTGAAGTTTGACGTAAAGCTCAACAACACTCAAAACTTTCAGGAATCATTTTACAGAAAAAGGGATTCAAGAGCTTTGTATTTTAATCTTACTTACCGCTTCGGAAACGATTCGAAAATTCAGGAAAAGAAAAGAAGAAGAGTAAACGAACAACCGGGTAATGATGGATTCGGATTTTAAACAAAATAAAAAGCAACTGCAGCAGAGATTGTTCCTACATCTACATTGCTGTTTTTACTTTAGTGAATTGATAATCATTTGTTAAAAAGCAACATCAACAGAAATTTGTAACTAACTAATAAATTTAAAAATTAAAGATGCTGTTAAGCATCTTTTTTTTATAAAAAATAATCAGAATAAATTTGTACTAACTTTTGCACGATAATAAAACCCCGTATCATTTATAAAAAGCTAAATTAAAAATGAAATCAGACCTTTTCAATTTCTTTTTTTCCGAAAAGTCCGGTTGGTTTTACGAGAAGTATTATGATAAGAATTGCAAATGCTATTGCGTCTCTATATGTAGGAGAGATATATCCGACGGTAAAAGTTTCTACAAGTCCAATTATTAGACCACCGACCGATGCTCCTGGAAAATTTCCAATACCTCCGAGAACGGCTGCGATAAAAGCTTTGAGACCTGGAAGTAATCCCATTAACGGATCGATGCTCGGATAATTTATGCTGTAAAGAATACCTGCTGCGCCTGCGAGTGAAGAACCTATTACAAAAGTGAAGGAGATAACGTTATTAATATTAATTCCCATTAGCGACGCCGCTGTTAAATTATTCGAAACCGCCCTTATTGCAATTCCCATTTTAGTATTCTTTACGATGAATCTTAAAACGAGCATGAGCAGCAAAGCAGAAATCAAAACAACAATCTGATTTGAACCGATTGTAGCTCCGAAAATATTAAAACCTATATTTTCAATAATCGTCGGGAATGATTTTGGATCAGCTCCGAAAATTAATTGTCCTGAATATTGAAGAAACAACGACACTCCAATTGCGGTAATCAGAACTGTAAGCTTTGAAGAATTTCTCAAGGGTTTATACGCAAGCTTTTCTATTATAACTCCAATTGCCGAAGTAATACACATAGTAAACACAAGTATGACAAGCGCCATAACTATATCCGGCTGGTCAACTCCAAGTGTTCTGCTAAGATAAAATCCGGAAAATGCACCTAACATGAAAATTTCACCATGAGCAAAATTTATAAATTTAAGTATTCCGTAAACCATGGTATAACCCAACGCAATGAGTGCGTAAATACTTCCAAGCGAAAGACCGTTAATAAGCTGCTGTATGAATTCTGACAAAACTTCTGATAAATTACAAATTACGAATAAGGTGTTGCAAATATTTTAAACTATTTTACTAATGTAACAAACAACATATAATTGGTATGATTGTTAAGGCGCGATAGTTTCTTTGTAAACAAATTTTCCGTCCTTGATTTCAAGAACGACAGCGGGTTTTACGGCATTTCGCTGATCGTTAATCGTAATCAATCCCGTCACTCCCTGAAAATCTTTAATCTTTCCAAGTTCGTTCTTTATTTTTTCGCCGTTAGTATCTCCTGCTCTTTTAATTGCTTCAGAAAGTATTAGTCCAGCATCATAAGCAAGAAATGCCATAGCATCAGGCTTTGATTTATATTTTTCCTGATATTTCTTTATAAAATTTTGAACAATAGGTGAAGGATCATCTGCAGAAACATGTGTTGAGAAGAAGCATCCTTCAAGTGCGTCTTTAGCTTTTCCTTCTGTGAGTTTTTCGGATTCCCATCCATCGCTGCCGAATAATGGACATGTCAGACCAATTTCACGTGCTTGAATAGAAATCAGATTTACATCTGTATAATAACCCGGAATGAAAATTGCCTCAGGATTTTTAGCTTTTATGGCAGTCAGCTGAGCTTTAAAATCTTTATCACCGGCAGAATACTTTTGTTCCTCGACAATTTCTCCTCCCATTTCCGTAAATACTTTTCTGAAATTATCTGCAAGTCCCGTTGAATAAGCATTTTTCTGATCAATAAGGACAGCAACTTTTTTTACTTTCATTGAATTAAGCGCAAACTTGCTCATTACAGTTGCCTGAAAAGGATCTATAAAACAAATTCTGAATATATAATCTCCAATGGATGTTACTTCCGGATTTGTCGATGCAGGAGTGATCATCGGTATTTTAGATGACTGGCAAATCGGTGCGCCTGCTTTACTTCTTGAGGAAGCAACTTCACCTATTACGGCAATTACTTTATCTCTGTTAATCAACTTCTGAACCACGGTCTGAGTTTCAGATGGTTTTCCCTGATTGTCTTCAGTTATCAGTTTAAGCTGTCTTCCAAGTATACCGCCGTTTTTATTAATCTCTTCAATAGCAAGTTCCAGTCCGTTATGAGAAGATTGACCGAATGTTGCTTCGCTTCCGGTCAGAGATGCATATTCGCCAATGAGAATTTCATTGCCACCGGATTTGTTACAAGAATTGAAACAGAAAACCAAAAATGCAGTAAAAGAAAGAAAAAATAAATTAAAAAGTAGGTTTTTCATTAGATAAAGTTCAAATTTTCTAAAAATCGCAGTTAAAATAATTTAAAATCAGCGTAAAAGAAATAGAAAACTGAATTAAAAACTGCAACAAATATTTAAATTTTAATTTAGCAAGATTGTAACTTTAAGGATTTTAAAAATCTTTTGTATTCAGTGTTAATTCGGTGTTTCTATAAACCCACTTATCTTATAATATATATAAAAAGCCTTAAAGTAATCTGTTTTTTGACAAATATATAAAATCCAAGTCTAAGACTACAGAAGTCTAAGACTACAGAAGTCTAAGACTACAGAAGTCTAAGACTACAGAAGTCTAAGACTACAGAAGTCTAAGACTACAGAAGTCTAAGACTACAGAAGTCTAAGTCTACAGAAGTCTAAGATTACAGAAGTCTAAGATTACAGAAGTCTAAGACTACAGAAGTCTAAGACTACAGAAGTCGGTTGGTATGAAACCTGCGGATGCAGGTGTTTAAACCTTAAATTAGTATCATTTTTTTTACATAATAAATTTTACCTTAATTAAGTATTTTTAATGAAATTAATTAAATGAATAGAAACGAAGAGTTAAATAACTTAAAAGAAATTGAAAATAAAGAATGGCTCGAGTCATTGGATTATATTTTAAAAAGTCAGGGTCCTGAACGTGTAACAGAATTACTTAAGAAACTTCAGATCAGAGCTCAGGGTCTTGGTGTAAAGATTCCTTTTACGGCAAATACTCCATACATAAATTCAATTCCGGTAAATAAACAGCCTGTTTTCCCGGGCAGCAGAGAAATAGAGCGCAGAATCAAAAGCATTATCAGATGGAATGCCATGGCAATGGTTGTCAGAGCTAACAAAGAAATAAGCGGTATAGGCGGACATATCTCAACTTATGCTTCTTCTGCTACTTTATATGAAATAGGCTTTAATCATTTTTTTAAAGGTAAAAATGACCCGAGTGGTGGTGATATTATCTATTTTCAAGGTCATGCCGCTCCAGGAATTTATGCCAGGGCAATGCTTGAAGGCAGAATTACCGAAAACGATCTAAAAAATTTCAGAAGAGAACTTTCTTCTGACAGAGGTCTTTCTTCATATCCTCATCCTTGGCTTATGCCGAAATTCTGGGAATATCCAACAGTTTCTATGGGATTAAGTCCCATTATGGCTATTTATCAGGCAAGATTTAACAGATATCTTGAAGACAGGGGAATACTTGATACTTCAAAACAAAAAGTATGGGCTTTTCTTGGTGATGGAGAAACAGATGAACCTGAATCTCTCGGTGCAATAACATTAGCTTCTCGAGAAGAACTCGATAATCTGATTTTTGTAATAAACTGTAATCTTCAGAGACTTGACGGTCCTGTCAGAGGTAATGGTAAAATTATTCAAGAGCTTGAAGCGATATTCAGAGGCGCAGGCTGGAATGTGATAAAAGTAATCTGGGGCGGCGACTGGGATCCGTTGCTCGATAAAGATACTGACGGTATTCTCGTCGATAGAATGAATGAAGTCGTCGACGGTCAGTTTCAAAAGTATTCAGTTTCCGACGGAGATTATATAAGAAAAGATTTTTTCGGAGCAAATCCAAAACTTCTCGAATATGTCAAACATTATTCGGATGAACAGTTAAGAAAATTAAAGCGAGGCGGACATGATCCGGAAAAAGTTTATGCAGCATATCTCGAAGCAGTTAATCATACAGGTTCACCTACTGTGATACTTGCTCATACTATTAAAGGATACGGAATTGGAGAAGCGGGGGAAGGAAAGAATATCACTCATTCACAAAAGAAACTTAACGAACAAGAGCTTAGAGAATTCCGAAGCAGATTCGGCATTCCCATCCCTGATGAAGATGTAGCAGATGCTCCATTTTACAGACCGGCTCAAGACAGCCAGGAAATAAAATATCTTCTGCAGAAAAGAGAAGAGCTGGGAGGGTTTATTCCAAAAAGAGAAGTTCGAGCTAAACCAATAAAAATCCCCGACGATAATTTGTTCAGTGAATTTTATCTGGGTAACGGCGACCGGGAAGTAGCAACAACAATGGCTTTCGTTCACTTGTTATCAAAACTTTTAAAGGATAATGAAATTGGAAAATATATTGTCCCCATAGTTCCTGATGAAGCAAGAACATTCGGAATGGAATCGCTGTTCAGACAGATTGGAATTTATTCTCATGTCGGTCAGATTTACGAACCCGTTGACAAGGGAAGTCTGCTGTATTACAAGGAAGCAAAAAACGGCGCAATACTTGAAGAAGGAATTACCGAAGCAGGATCAATGTCGTCATTCATTGCTGCAGGTACAGCATATTCAACTCATGGCATCAATATGATACCTTTCTTTATATTTTATTCAATGTTCGGATTTCAACGAATCGGTGATTTGATCTGGGCATCTGCTGATTGCAGGACAAAAGGATTTCTTGTCGGAGGAACTTCCGGCAGGACAACTTTGAGCGGCGAAGGTCTTCAGCATCAGGATGGAAATAGTCATATTCTGGCATTTCCAATTCCAAATCTTAAGTGTTATGATCCTGCTTTTGCTTATGAACTTGCTGTTATTATTAAAGATGGATTGATAAGAATGTATGAGAAGCAAGAAGATGTTTTTTATTATCTGACCGTAATGAATGAATTTTATAAAATGCCGCCGATGCCGGAAGGCTCTGAAGAAGGAATACTGAAAGGAATTTACAGATATTCGAAATCGTCAAATAAAAAAAGTAAATTAAAAGCACATTTATTCGGAAGCGGATCCATTTTAAACGAATCAATTAAAGCACAAAAACTTCTTGAGGAAAAGTATGATGTTTCTGCCGATGTCTGGAGTGTTACAAGTTACAAAGAATTATATATGGATGCAGTAAATGCGGAAAGATTCAATTTTCTTAATCCGGAAAAGAAACCATTAATACCTTTTATCAGCAGCGTATTAAAAGATGAAACGGGCGTATTTGTAGCGGCTTCAGATTACATAAAAGCTCTGCCTGCAACTGTGGCAAAATGGATACCGGGAAGATATACATTTTTAGGAACAGACGGTTTCGGCAGAAGTGATGGAAGAGAACAGTTGAGAGATTTCTTTGAAGTTGATTACCGTTATATTACAGTTGCGGTTTTGAATTCATTAGCAGATGACGGTAAGTTGTGTAAAGATGTAGTCGCTAAAGCTGTAAATGATTTGAAATTAAATAAAGATAAAATAAACCCTGTCTTAATTTAAATTTATTTTTTAAATGATAAAAGAAATAAAGTTACCGGAAGTTTCTGATAACGTTGAATCAGGTGACGTGGTAAAAATCCTGGTAAAAATAGGAGATAAAATTTCCATCGACCAGCCGTTAATAGAGCTTGAGACAGAAAAAGCAATGTTTGAAGTTCCTTCAACTGAAGCAGGTATCGTAAAAGAAATCAAAGTTAAAGAAGGTGAAGCAATAAATATAGGCGATGTAATAATCAAAATCGAAACAGATGATGCTCCTGTTTCAGAAATTCACGATATTAAAATTGAAAACTCAAAAAAACAGGAAACCTCTTCGCCTGTGCAGAGTAATATAAAAGAGAGTTTACCCGAATCAGTCATAACACAAAAAACTGAATTACCAAAAACGAAGGAAGCTGAATTGACAGAGCCGCTGAGAGATTCTGCGCCTGCTTCTCCTTCGGTAAGAAAGCTTGCGCGCGAACTCGGTGTCGATGTCGGTAATATTAAAGGAAGCGGTCTTGCAGGTAGAATAACGGATGAAGATGTAAAACAATTTGTAAAAATGCAGATGTCTGTTTCTCCGGTTCAGAAAAGTATTTACGTTCAGAAACCCTTACCTGATTTCAAAAAGTGGGGAGATATTAAGATCGAACCAATGAGTAAAGTAAGAATTCTTACAGCCGAATCCATGTCGGCGGCATGGTCAGGCATACCAATGGTAACGCAATTTGACAAGGCAGATGTATCATTAATCGAAGAAACAAGAAAAAACTATTCGAAGAAAATCGAAGAAGCCGGAGGAAAGCTTACATTTACATCCATTCTTGTAAAAATCTGTTCGGCTGCATTGTTGAAATTTCCAAATTTCAATTCTTCTATCGATACAGCAAAAAACGAAATCATATATAAAAATTATGTAAACGTCGGAATTGCCGTTGACTCTGAAAGAGGACTGCTGGTGCCGGTGATAAAAAATTCAGACAAAAAAAATATTACGGAAATTTCTGTCGAGCTGTCAACTTTGTCCGAAAAAGTAAGAAACAAAAAAATTACTCCGGATGAAATGGACGGAGGAAATTTTACAATTTCTAATCTGGGAGGAATCGGCGGAACCGGATTTACTCCAATAGTATATCCTCCGCAGGTTGCAATTCTTGGAGTATCCAGATCTTCAGTCGAACCTGTTTACATTAACGAGAAATTTGAACCGCGGCTGATACTTCCTTTAACCCTTACTTACGATCACAGAATCATTGACGGAGCCGAAGCTGCAAGATTACTCAGATGGATCTGCGAAACGCTGGAAAATCCCATTTTGATAAACATGTAATTTAGAATTGCTGTTGAAAATTACTTTACAATGGTTTAATCCAGAAATTCGTTCAATCCGGATTTTCTCAATTTCTTTTTTATCGAAGTCTTCTGTTTTGATTCGAGCCTTTCGGTAACCGATGACTGATTTGGCTTTGTTTTGATTCTCTTTTTTTCTTCTTTGAGCGCTATCTCCATCAGTTCGAAAAACTTTTCAATTGCTGAAATTTTATTCAAAAACTGCGAACGTTCTGTTTGAGATACAATCCTCAATCTTCCATCTTTACCAATTTTATTTTTAAGTCTCTTAAGTATTTTGCTCTTTTGTTTTTCATTCAGATTTACAGAACTTATAACATCAAAAATGAGCTCAATTCTTGTTTCGACTTTATTTACATTCTGACCGCCTTTGCCGCCGCTTCTGGAAGTTTTGAATTCAAATTCCTTAACAATATTTTCTCTTTTAATATTTTCCAAGCTGCATCTTTACATTATTTTTTAGGTCTGTAAATATGCGTGCTTTGTCCAAAGAACATTTCCGCTGATTCCATTATCGTTTCTGATAATGTCGGGTGTGGGTGTATTGTAAGTTTAATGTCAGTTGCATTCGCACCCATTTCAACGGCAAGGACACCTTCCGATATGAGATCGCCTGCATTTACTCCGGCAATTCCGACTCCAAGTATTCTCTCGGTTTTGTTATCAATAATAAGTTTTGTCAAACCGTCCGTCCGTCCGATGCTTAATGCTCTGCCGGATGCAGCCCAGGGAAATTTTGCAACATAAACATCGATATTATTTTTTTTGGCTTCTGTTTCTGTAAGTCCGCACCATGCAATTTCCGGATCAGTAAACACTACTGCCGGAATAGTTTTAGGCTCAAATGCAGATTTTAATCCGGCAATTACTTCTGCGGCAACTCTTCCTTCATGTGATGCTTTGTGAGCAAGCATCGGCTCGCCGGCAGCATCTCCGATTGCAAAAATATTTTCAACAGAAGTCCTCATCTGCAAATCGGTTTTAATGAATCCTTTTTCATCAAGCACCACTCCTGTGTTTTCAAGACCGAATCCCTGCGTGTTTGGTTTTCTTCCAGCAGAGATTAAAATCTTGTCAAATATTTTTTCTGTAATTTTATCCTGCTTGTTTTTAAAAAAAACTTTTGAACTTTTTTTAATATCTTTAATTTCCGTTACCTGTGTTTCAAGCATGATTTCAACAAACAGCTTATTCAATCTTGCAGACAAAACTGCAACAAGGTCTCTGTCAGCTCCGCTCAAAATTCCCGGAAGCATTTCGGCAACAGTTACCTTTGAACCTAATGATGCATACACGGTCCCAAGTTCCAGTCCGATGTATCCGCCTCCGACTACAAGCAGAGAATCAGGTATGTTTTCCAAATCAAGAGCGGAAGTCGAATCAAGAATATTTTTTGATGTTCCAGAAAGACTTTTAATTACGGCAGGACTTGAACCTGTAGCAATGATTGCATTTTCAAAAACAAAATCTTCCTTTTTTTTATCCGGGTATTCTACCTGAATTTTATTGTTGCTTAAAAAAGATGCTTTGCCTTGAATGTATACAATCTTTCTTTGCTTAACAAGTTGTCCGAGTCCTGATGTAAGTTTTTTAATCACATCATTCTTCCAGTTTCTTATTTTTTCAAGATTGATTTCCGGAGATGAAAATTTCAATCCAAAATGTTCGGATTCCTTAGCTTCGGAAATTATCCTCGATAAATGAAGCAAAGATTTTGAAGGTATGCAGCCTTTGTATAAACAAACACCGCCGGGATTTATTTCAGCATCAATAAGAGTAGTTTGAATTCCGAGATCTGCAGCAAGAAATGCAGCTGCATAACCTCCGGGACCTGCTCCGATTACAACAAGTTTTTTTGTGTCCATTTTTTTAGAAAATTTAATTTCAGACTAAAAATCAAGGGAATATATATAATCTTAAATTAAAAAAACAAGATTTTTTAAAAAAATTTCAGCTTTTACTTAAACTATTGCATTAAATTAAATAAAAATATTATATATATTGTGTATATTTACAAATTAAAGAAAGGGATTTTTAAATGAAATTAACAAAGTACATTTTACTTTTTCTGTTAATTACTTCTGCGGCATATTCACAGAATGTTAAAATAACGGATTTTGATATACCCGTGAGTTCAGCGAGAAAATTCCTGTTGAACGGGTTTTATAACTGGGCTCAAACAACTCCAGAAAACGATTCTCTTGCAGACAATGTCAGCAGTTCCTGGAGATTAGATGCAACATATTCTCAGTTTTATTCATCTCCAAGCTATGCATGGAATGTCGGATTGACAGGTTCTTTATCCGAAGCTGCAAGAGGCGATACGACAAGATATCAGTATAATTTTAATTCAGATATCAGTAAGTATTTCAGTGATTCAAAAGGTTTCTTTGGTAATGCTGCTCTGACATCTACGTATTTAAGAAAGAGAGAATTTGGCGTAGATAACAGACCTACTATTGAAATATTTGGAGGTCTTGGATACGGAAGACGCGTTAATGCAACTTCACTTGCCAAAGCTATCAGAATTGATGAAGACCTCAAAAAAGGAGGCATTACTTCAAAATTTATGCCCAAGTCAACAATGATAGCAATTGCTCAAATAATTGACAGGGAAGATGAATACAGAGACAAATACAAAGCTCTCTATGAAGCGAAAATCATTGAGGATATTACAAATGAAGTATTGAACTCAGGAGTTTCTAACTTCAACAATATGTCCGCTTTAGGATTCATGAGAATTAGAGACGTATTATACGGAACAAATCAGTTTCTAAACGAAAGAGCATACGGTGGAGATATCAGATTAGGTATTTCTTATGAACTACTTACAAGAAATGAAAAAATAGAATCACCTTCGCCAAAACTTGATATAAGAGGAAGATATGCATATCCTGTCGGAATCAAACATCAGTTCAGCGCCTTTTTAAATGCGCAAACTCCATTAGACAGTAATTTCTTTTCATTGTTTACTGGTAACGGAGGAATTCTTTATACATACAATCTGACAAACAGAATTTCCTTTAATGCAGGATATACCGTAACTTTCAATCAGATTCTTTCAGGATCCTCAGATTCACTTGGAATTCCAATCGGTCTCGATAAGTCTGCAGCGGATCATAACTTCTCAACAGGTTTTAATTTTTACATAGAGAATTATATTACATTTAATATTAATGCAGGATGGACAAAACTATGGAGATCAGATACACAATACTTTACAAACGCTTCAGTCGGTTTTATAGTATTCTAAAACTAACTTAAAGAAAGTTTTTTTAATGCCCGGTTATGCCGGGCATTTTTATTTTACGGCTTCTGCATTTCCCGAAAGTGAAAATGAATTCAACTTCTTATTTTCTATTTCGAAATGAACAATCAGATATTCACCCGATTTTGTAAGCAACTTTACGGGATTAATCTGTTTTCTTAATAAATAAAATACCAGCGCCGACGAAAGCGCTCCGGTACCGCAAGCAAGCGTTTCGCCTTCCACTCCGCGTTCATAACTTCTGATTGCAAGCTTACCTTCTTCGTTTGACAATACTTCAATGAAATTCACATTCGCTCCTTCCGGCATCAGATCTTTATGCATTCTGATGTTTCGTCCCCAGTTGATTATGTCAACTTCTTTCACCGAATTAACTTTCGGTTTTTCTATTTCATCAATAAAAACAACAATATGCGGTGAGCCGACATCAACATACGAGCAATTCAGCAGCTCCCACCATTCCTGAAAGTGAACCTTAAGTTTGAAATTTGTTTTTACATTAACCGGAGGCGGAAACTTAACCGATATTTCCTTATCCGATACAATTTTACAGTCATATATATTTGAAACTGCTTCTATTTTTAATTCTTTCTCAACTGAAATATTTTTATCTGAAATATATTTCACGGTACATCTGAGACCATTACCGCAAAGCGCGTCTCCGGTTCCGTCCTTGTTAAAGTAATTCATTTTAAAATCTGCCTTATACGATTTTTCCAAGAAAATAACCCCGTCCGTATCTTTATCGTGACTGATGAGACTGACGATCTCTGAAGCATAATTTTTTACGTTTCCTTCCAGATTATTCACCATAAAAAAAGTGTTACCGGCGCCGGAATATTTTTCTGTCAATTGAATACTCCTCTCGAATTTGTCTGCTTTGTAACTTTGATATCTCTTAGCTGCGGAGCTTTAATCCTTATCTCGAGCGAGAACCCCCTGTAAACTCCCGCCGGATACCAGTTGAAATTCATTTCCCAGGAATTAAGATCGCGGTAAGCTGTAATGTACGGCGCCGTAATTTGTCTGTTTACTATGTCGTAGTTAGCAGAAAAAGTAAATCTCCACTTTTGTGTCAGATTAAACGCAATGTTTCCTGATAAGTTTGAAAACCTGCTAATTGAATTCTGATTAGTTCTCGTCTGCAAGTAATTAAATCCCAAACCTCCGCTGAATGGAATGTTAAAATCTATTTCATCGAGCATTGAAGTTCTGATGTCACGGTAACTTCTGCTGTCGGATATTGAATCATAAAGAACTATGGAATCCTTTTCCGAAATTACTGAGCTGGCTTCTCCCAGACTGAAACTTGTGGTAAGACTCAGAGAGAAATTTGTCATGTCGGCAAGTTTACCGTCGGTATCTGCAAGAAATTTATTTATTCTTCCTTTAACATTGTCATCATATTTGTAAAAATTAAATGATGCTCCGCCCGAGATGTTCAGATAACTGCCGATGTTGGTCCTGAAAGTAGTTACAAGATCCGAAAGATTCAGCGAGTCGGCTGCAAAATTATATCCTATGCCTGCGTCAAAATTCAGCAGTTGAAATTTATTCTCCGTGCTGTCATTTACGCGGGTCTTCATTTCAAATACATTCCCAAGTGTCAGTGCTACCGATTGCGACTCTCCTGCCGGGGCTGATCCAAATACTTCTTTTTCAAAAATGGAATACTTTATTTCTTTACCATCAGCATCGGCGTAAGTTTTGTAATATCCCCATGAAGGATCTGAAAAGTCAGGTCTGTAACCATAAGTTAATGCCGGAGTTATCGTATGACGGATTCCGGTAACATTAAAAATCCGCGGAGAGAATATTCCCACAAATCTTGTCGATAAGCTTACACCTGTGGTAAAGTAACGCAATGCTTTGAATCCGTTAATATCATTTGTGATGACAGAGCTGTCTGCAATGTTAAAAGTTTTTTCCACATATTTATTGTACCAAATTTCATTATAAAAAAAATACGGATTAAAAGATATGAGATCAAACTTTGGAGAGAATGCTAAATTAATTGTGTTGTTAAACCCGCTTCTCCAATCCGTGAAAGTACTGTCTGTGTTTAATACCGTTGTAATGGTTTTTTTCGTTCTGTTGTTAAGCAGGTTTCCATTGTATGAGAAATTGAAATACTCATAAATTTTCTTGTTGTAAGTATCTGAATAGCTGTTTTCAAAAGGGAATGTCTGTGACATGGAGAAATTAATCATTGGCAATCTTTCATAAATGTCTCCCGTTTGTAAATTCTGATCTCTGTAATAATTAATGTTCAATGAAAAGGGAGTAGCTTCCCAGATTTTTGTATATGTAAGATTTGACAATGCGTTTTGAAGCAGTAATTCCGATAATGAATTTGTCGTTGTATTATAAAAATTCTTGCTGCTGACAAATGCCATGTTTGCATCAATCCTCGAAGTTGGCGTGAGAGTTTGATTATGCGTCAGGTTAAATCCCCAGGCATCCGAATTTGGAGATCCGACATCCGTAGATTCTCCTAATCTGATGCGCGAATATCCTCCGTCAATGCTTCCTGAAAAATTATATTTAAGCGCATATCTAAATCTTCCGTAAAGATCGAGTCTTCCTTTTGAAAAAAAACTTCCTGTAAGAGAAAGATCGGTAAAATCGTTTATTGCCCAGAAGTATCCGAGCTTTGAAATATATTTGCCATAAGATGCATCATCGCCGAAAGTTGGAGGAATAAGCCCTGAAGACCTGCCTGTTCTGTTTGGGAATACGCCAAAAGGTATCCAGAATACCGGCACACCTTCAATGTACAAAAATACCGATTGCGCAATAACTTTATCGTTTGGAATTACTTTCATTTTTGGCGAAAGGAAATAATATTCCGGATCTTCTTTGTCTGAAGAAGTCGTATAAATTCCGTTTTTAATAAAGAGCACATCGCTTGTTACCTTTTTGATTTTCTCGCCGAAGTAGTATCCGATTTCCGCATCGCTGAATCCCATCGAGACGCTTCCCTGTTGAGTTTCAAAATTATACAACAGCTTTGCACCTTCGTACTTTGTATCAGCCTGAAACATCAATGGAGACTGCATGAACTTTCCGGCATTTACCGTATCGGGTATTCCGTATGCTTCGAGTGTTTGTGTTTCTTCATCCACCGTTATTCTTCCGGCATTAAGTTTGAGATCTTTGTAGGTCAGCTGCGCCTCATTATACAAATTGATTTTTTTGCTTTTAAGATCATACACAATGGAATCCTCTGCGGAGTAATTTATCACCGCATCAACTCCCGAATCCGTGGTTTTTATTGTATCGTTGATTTTATTAACAAGAGTATCCGGTTCTGTGATTTTAAACAAAGTATCGGCAGATTTTTTAGAAGTATCCCTTACAATTTGAGAAAATGCAAGCGCAGGGCATAACAGAAGTGAGATTATGAAAATTATCCTGACCATTTGATATCATTTTAATTAAATCACATGATTAAAAAAATATAAATTAGCAGACAATTTTTTTCGGCTGCAGATCAGCTTTTCTCTAATTTAAAAATTGATTTTAAGGAAAAGCGAAAATAATCCGCAGCTTACAAACTTAAAGCAGTATTCCGAGTAATTCTTTTGTACCTTCGGTCGCTTTCTTTTGAATAAATTGAATCCTTGAATGATAATTATAGTTTTCCGGTTTTGATGGATCAATAAGATAGATATCTGAATTTTCCGGAACAAACTCAACCAGACTTGCTGCCGGATAAACTACAAGTGATGTACCAATTATTAAAAAGATATCGGTTTCATAAGAATGTTTCATTGCTTCCCCCATCATGGGAACGGCTTCACCGAACCAAACTACATGCGGTCTTAACTGAGAACCGAGACCGCACTTGTCTCCGATATTGATATCCTTATTTCCGATTTCATAAATCAGATCCGGATCTAAAGAGCTTCTGGCTTTTGTAAGTTCGCCGTGAAGATGAATTACGTTTGATGATCCCGCCCGTTCATGCAGGTTATCAACGTTTTGCGTAATGACGGTTACATTATATTTCTCTTCAAGTTTTACAAGAGCAAAATGAGCTTCGTTTGGTTCAGCTTTTGAGAGTTGTCTCCGTCTCTGATTATAAAACTCCAGCACCAGCTCTTTGTTTCTTCTCCAGCCTTCCGGTGAAGCAACATCCATGACATTATGACCTTCCCAGAGGCCTCCTGAATTTCTGAATGTTGACAATCCGCTTTCAGCGCTAATTCCCGCGCCAGTAAGTGCCGTTAATTTCTTTTTATTCTTATCTTTCAATTTTCCAAAAAAAAGGCGGAGCAACATTTCTCCGCCCGGTATTCAGCAATAAAATTAAAATTATTTTTTACCTGAAACTTTATCTATTAGATACTGTGCCACTGCTTCTGCTTCTTTTTGTTTAATCGGAGGAGCAGGCATTGGGGGATAATCAGGATTTTTCTTAACGGGATTCATAATATATGAAGCCAGTTTTTTTACATCACCGTTATAAGTCGGAACAGTCTGGTCATACGGCGGTCCGACAAGTTTAGTATCAAATTTATGACAAGCTGCGCAAACTCTTGTATAAACTTCCTCGCCGTTTACTCCGGAGGTATTCACAGTTTTGGATTTCTTTTCCTTTTCGAGTTCGTCAGCTTTTATGCTGATAGTTTCAAGATTTTTTATGGACGCAGTTGCAAATGCCGACTGGTTTATAAGAACAATAAACCCAACAGAAAGAATCATAAAATAAAAAACCGCACTAATGTATTTTAAATCTGAATTCTTAATGACGGCATAAATAAAATTACAAAGCATGAGAACCGAAACTAATGAAAATCCCGTCCACATAAAAACAGATCCTGAAAGAGCTACATTTGGAATTACAAAAAAGCTCATAAAAATTACTATTGGAAGAAGGGCAGCTCCGGTAAATGCAATATTGCCGGCAATTTTTTTTACAAAATTTGAATATTCCTTATCCATATTAAACAGCCCGCCCTGCCAGCTGAAAAAGAAAAATAAAATCGCGCTTCCGGTTACAGCAACAGAAATTATCAGAAGAAAAAGAAAATTAACATACGATGCACCCGATAAAAAAATCTGAGCAATATTTTGAAAATCCTGATATCTGTCAGAGTATAATGCAATTGTTGTCCCTGCCGTAAAAAAGAAACCGGAGATGAGCAGCATTATCAATCCATACAAGCCGGAATTTGAATTTGCATTCATCAGGTCAAATTCATAATCAATAATATCTTCCGGAATTTTCACGTCTATCTCATGCTTATATATTCCGCTGATGCTGGTAAGAGTTCCTACAAGTGATTCAATCTGAAAAGTATTTTGATAGCTGTAGATGAAATTAATTGAAATTATCATAAAAAGCGTCGCCATAAAAAGCAGACTTACACAAATAACATTGACCTGATACAGCAGCTGCGCATAACAGAAAGTAATTGAAAGAAGCGGAACTACACCAAGCCCGACACCTACAAATCTGTTTATCGCAAGCTTGTCAATAATGTCTTTGGCAAATCTTACAAAAAGCACGCTTTTAATTTTTCTCCCGTAAGTATTAAATATTACGGAAAATGCCGTGCCGCCAATCAGCATTCCCAAAAAAGGAATGAAAATCAGAAGCGAAAGTATCAGCATAACTTTTAGCAGATACAAATGAGAAGTTGTAGCCGGTATGACTAATTTTTCTAAAAAATCCATTTATAAATTTTATTTATGCTAAAAATAATTTTATTAGTTTGTCTGTTGATAAAATTGTTATTATGAGAACTGAAAAAATATTTATTCTAATAAACATACTCTTGCAATTTCCGATAGTGTCATCGGATTTTAAAAACTTCACTGACTCAAATATCAGCCATACGGAAACACATATAAGCATCAATCCAGTTAAAGTATAATTAGGTATTTCAAATATATTAAAAGTCATTGCAATAGCTGATGTAAGCATAATCCAGCTGAATGTTATTTTTTTCAGCTGACTGACAGAAAACAAATTTGTAAGATTTGGAAAGCCTCCCCTGTCATAATCCTTTCCATAAACCATTAGTAATATCCAAAAATGCGGTATCTGCCAGACAAAAAAGAATAAAGCAACAAAAATGATTTTGGGATCGGCAATGTCCGCGCCTGCGGCAGCCCATCCTGCAACCGGCGGCAAAGCGCCAACAAGAGAACCCGGAATAATTGCAAACG
The DNA here is from genome assembly GCA_019187405.1 of Ignavibacteria bacterium. Classification (GTDB taxonomy): domain Bacteria; phylum Bacteroidota; class Ignavibacteria; order Tepidaquicellales; family Tepidaquicellaceae; genus JABAQZ01. The sequence continues at coordinate 91,747 of JABAQZ010000001.1, read as the reverse complement.
GCGTCATTCTTTTTAATGGCGTGTAAACTGCATTATACCATGCAAATGTATAAAGTCCGATTGCAAGCGCAGTGAGATTTGATTTAAATAACAGGATTAAACTTCCCGAAGCTAAAAAGAATAATGAAATTAAAATTCCGTTTATCGACGATATTTTACCCGAAGGAATCGGTCTGCCTGCTGTCCTTGCCATCAAAGCATCGGTGTTTCTTTCCTGATAATGATTCAGAGCTGCAGATCCGCATGCAAGCAAAAATATTCCGGCAACTGGATACAATGAAAATAATTCAATGCTGTCAAGTCCGAGAAGATATCCGAGCAGTGTAGTAAAAGCTACAAGTAACGTAATTCTGATCTTAGATAACTCAAGTATTATCTTTATCCTGCTTACGGAATCAGATTTTGAAACATGTCCGGCTCGAACAATGTCTGTCCTGTAATATTCTCTGCTGTTATTTATTAAGTTAGTATTAATTACTGAAAAATTTATTTTTTCTTTAATGAATCTGTTTTTAACGAATCTTTCATACTTTTCGAAGTATCACGGACTGTTGATGTAGTCTTTAATGAATCTGTTTTATTTTTTAATGTATCAGCAACTGTTGATGAAGTTTTTAATGAATCTGTTTTCGTTGCGGTTGTGTCTTTTCCGGTTTCGGACGGAAAATAATTTTTCCAGACTAAAAATTCCTCTTCCGGCAAAACTTTCATTGTTGCATACATGTAAGAATGATTCAATCCGCAATACTCGGCGCAAGCCGCATAAAAGGTGCCCACTTTATCGGTTCTAATCCAGTAATAATTTGTCCTTCCCGGTACAGCATCTTCTTTTACTCTGAACTGAGGAAGATAAAAACTGTGATTAACGTCGGTTGCAGTAATTTCAAACTTCACGTTTTTATTTACCGGAAGGTACAAAGTATCCGATTTCTTTTTGTTATCATATTCAAAACTCCATTTCCACATTTGTCCGTTCACCTTTACTACCATGGCATCTTTGGGAACGTCCCGCATGTTTTTAAATCCTGTCCAGCTAATGTAAAACATGAATAATACCAAGATTACGGGTATTACCGTCCATACTATTTCTACAGTCGTATTTCCTTCTATATTTTCAGCAACTGGATGCCTCTTTGCATTATACTTGTAAAGAAAGTAAAGCATGGCAGCAGTAATAACCATAAGCAGAATAACTGATATTCCCATGATTATGTAAAACGATTCGTCTACCTGTTGCGTAATGTTTGGTCTCATAAAATTTTATGTTCTGAATGTTAAATCGAAAAAAGTTAAGAGAAGAATTATTACAAAAGTAATTACGCATATTCCAAGAAAAATTTTCAGCGCTTTATTGTCAAATTTTAGATGCATAAAAAAGTTGATCACAAAGAGTGATTTAACTATTGCTATGATTAAAGCAACTGACAATGCAAGACTGCCAAGATTTATTCCTGCAACTGAAACTGTAATACAAGTTAAGGAAATCAATCCTATCCACACAAGAATATTTACTCCGTAACTTGGATGATGCGCAACTGCAATATGATCGTCGTTGTGATCGTTATGTTGAGTGTTTTCCATGATTAATTAATGAATTAAATAAAATAACGGAAAAAGAAATATCCAGATAATATCGACAAGATGCCAGTATAATCCTGAATTCTCGAGTTTTTGAAAATTTGTACTTGTAATAATGTCCTTATGAATCTGCCACATTACAAATCCAATGAATGCAAGTCCTACAACTATGTGGAGTCCGTGAAGCCCGGTCATCACGTAATATAAACCAAAGTATAAAACTTCACCTTCCGACATATTCTGCAATGCAGGACCTTTTGGATAAATACCGTGATGAAACTTTGCGCCCCATTCAAAATATTTGTTAACTAAAAAAAGCAATCCGCAGGCAACCGTAATCCACAAAAAAAACATAGATAATTTTTTGTTTGATTTCTGCAAAGCTACTATTGCAAGCACAACGGTTAGACTGCTTGTTAGCAGAATGATGGTATTTATTGTTCCAAGCAATACATCAAGCTCGGTTGCAGCGGCAATAAATCCATCCGGATAAATATATCTGTATCCTGCATACAGAAGAAATAATCCGCCAAAGAGAAGTATTTCCGTAAGCAGGAATAGCCACAATCCCATTCTTGAACCAAAGTCATCGCGGTGTATGTGTATTTCGTGAATTTCTTCCGCATGCTCTATATGATTACTCATTTATTTTCCTCCTGTCCGTGTATTTTTGTATGGTCGTAAGGTCCGGCAGTTACTGTCGGCAGTACTTCAAAGTTTTCCAATGTTGGGGGTGATGAAGTCGTCCATTCCAGCGTTGTACCTCCCCATGGATTGTCAGTAGTCCGTTTACCGCTTTTTAATCCGCTGATAAGATTTGCAATCATTAAGAGAATTCCAGATACGAGTATCCACGAACCGACAGTTGATATAATATGCCATATCTGATACTCAGGCAGATAATCATAATATCTTCTCGGCATTCCTAAATATCCCATTATGAAAAACGGAAAATATAATACATTGAATCCGATTCCGATCCAGTAAGCGGCAAACTTTGCCATCTTTTCATTATACATTTTGCCAAACATTTTTGGAAACCAGTAATGCAATGATGCAAAAAATATTATTCCCATGCCTCCAAACATTACATAATGAAAATGCCCGACAACGAAATAAGTATCCGTAAGGTGAAGGTCTGTATTTAGAGCGCCAAGAACAAGTCCGGTCAGACCACCGATTGAAAATATAAAAATGAATAACATCACATAAAGCATCGGCGCGCTGACGGTAATTGAGCCTTTGTATAAAGTTGCCACCCAGTTGAATACTTTTATTCCCGATGGCAAAGCAACAAAAAATGTAAGCAGAGAAAAGATTACTCTCGATGTATCGCTAATGCCGCTCGAAAACATGTGATGACCCCAGACAAGATATCCCACAAGCGCAATGGCAAGACTCGATATTGCAATCGGAACATATCCGAAAATAGGTTTTCTTGCGAATGTAGGAATTATTTCCGATACGACACCCATTGCAGGTAAAATCATGATGTAAACTGCCGGGTGCGAATATATCCAGAACATGTGCTGATAAAGCAGCGGATCGCCTCCGAGCGTCGGATCAAACACTCCGATACCAAGCGCTCTTTCGAGTATTATTAATACAAGCGTGATTCCAATTATAGGAGTTGCAAGTATCTGAATCCATGATGTGGCATACAATGCCCATGAAAACAACGGCATTCTGAACCAGGTCATTCCGGGACATCTCAGCCGGTGTATCGTTGCGATAAAATTTATTCCTGTGAGTATTGACGAAAATCCAAGTACAAATGCTGCAAACACGGACAGCGAAACATTTGTAGTCGTCCTTACACTGTAAGGAACATAAAATGTCCATCCAGTATCCATGATGCCTCCGCCCGAAAAAAGAGACAATATAGCAAGCGCTCCGCCTATGATGTAAAGATACCATGAGAGAAGATTCAGTTTGGGAAACTGTACATCCTGTGCGCCAAGCTGTATAGGCATAATAAAATTTCCAAACACAGCCGGTATTGCCGGTATAATAAACAAGAAAATCATTATTACCCCATGAAGCGTAAATAATGAATTATATGTTTGCGGCTTCATGATAGTTTCTCCGGGTGACAGCATCTCCAGACGCATCAATACGCCTATGGTCATTGCCACAAGGAAAAAGAAAATGATGAATACAAGATACATCAATCCTATCCGCTTATGATCAGTAGTCAGAAGCCAGGATAAAATACCTTTGTGCCTTCCTTTTACGTGGTAAAAATCAACTTCAGCCGCTTTCCCTGTTGCGGCTATAGTTCCATTAGCCATAAATTTGTTTAAGTATTATTATTGTTTTTTTTCTTTTTAATATTAAGCAGCACTACAAAAAATCCAAGCATTAAAATCATCCCTGCTCCGACAATTCGTGTAAGGTTGAGTACATATTTTCTGCCTTCGGGATCATAGCTAAAACACATTTTCACTATTTTGCTTATTGACGGAACAGCTTTACCTTCCTGTGCCTCTGTTACTGCCATTTTAAAATCAAACGGCAGAAAATCCGTTCCGTATAAATATCTCACAATTTTTCCCTCGGGCGAAAGCACCATTATTGCCGCACTGTGTATGTAATCGCTGTCTTTTTTCTCATATTTAAATCCGAGCGCATCTGTTATTTTCAAAATGTTTAAACTGTCTCCGGAAAGAAATCTCCATGCATCTTGCGGAATTTTTCTATCAAGCTGTTCAAGATAATTTTCTTTTTTTTCCGCTGCCAGTTTGTAATCTTCCGAAGGATCAAAACTTATCGTTATTATGTCATAATCTTCTCCCGGCTCAATCTCTGACATATCAACCGTCTTCACAATGCCGTTTAACAGAGGGGTACATATTCCCGGGCATCTGAAGTAAACAAAAGATATTATCGTCGGTTTTGAAACAAGAGTTTTAAGATTGACCTGCTGTCCGTATTCATTGTATAAAACAACGTCATTTGGAATTTTTTCGCCGAGTCTTTCATATATTCCGATTTCGGTTCTCGGCTTGTCAGCCTCCTGTGCGTAAGATAAATTTGCCGGCAATACCGATAAACATATTAACAGGAATAAAGCCGATGATAATCCAGTAAATTTCGATTTATGGTTTACTTTTAAATTCCGGAATATTTTTTGAAGCATTTAATTTTTTGGAAATTTTGAATGTTAAAATAACAATTATAAACCTGATTTTAACCATATTTTTTTTTCACAGGAGAATTTTCTTTGAAAATTCCGGTTTCCTTACATTACAATTATAAATTAATTCTCAAGTAAAAAAAATTATTCTTTAATTTAAGCTCAAAGTTTTTTACGGTTTCGATAGTAAATATTTAAGCTGCTCATACAAGGATAATATTGATTCTTTCCGGTAAAAACCGGTAAGTAAAAATTTTAATGATTTTTAAATTCATTCTTCTTAATTTGATAAAAAAATAAATCTATACCAATGATTAAAAAAATTATTTTTATTCCTGTTTTAATTTATTTGTTGTCAATATCATTAACAACTCTGCACGCACAAAATACACACTGGTCAACGCTTGATTATTCATATTCAAAAGGTCCTGTTTCGCCCGAATATCAGTTTAATTACCGCATCATTATCACCGAAGATCGAAACGGAATTCTTGTTTATACAAATTCATCTTCTACAAAAGATTATAATTTCAAAGTTGGAAAGAGTACTTTTAAGAAAATTAAAAAGCAGCTTACTGCCTGCGATGTCTTTTCTGTAAATCCGGATGAAATGAAATCTGATAAAAACCTGATCGGAGGTCCAATAAGCGAGCTGACGGTAACCATGTGGCAGCCGCCTGATGTTGACGCTAAGCCTACGATGATTGTAATTCCCTCACAGCTTAATGAAAAATATTCAGAGAGCTTTAACAAACTCTATGATCTATTGGAAAATTCTGTTCCAAACAGCATCTGGGAAAAAGCGCGAATGCAGTAACTCAGATTTTTTTTAATGTAAATCCGTCTTTAGTATCGGCGATTTCATAACCTTTTTCTTTTATCAAAGACCTGATCTCATCGGCAAGTTTAAAATCTTTCTTTTTCTTGGCATCAATTCTCTTGACAGCAAGTTTTTGAATTTCTTCGGGAATTTCAGACGGGATTTCCTCTTTTATTTCATTCAGCCGTAATCCCGTTACTTTATCAAATTCGTAAATTAGTTCAAGTTTGTCTGCGGATGTAATCTTCTCTTCCTTAAGCAGTTCCCATATTACCGACATTGCTTCAGGCATGTTAAGATCGTCGTTTATCTTTGCAGAAAATCTTTCCCTGTATGTTTCAATCAGACTTTTATCAAATGTATTACCGGAATCAATCTCTGTTTTAAGTTTTAGAATGCGCTGTGAAAGATTTTTATATCCGCTTGCCGCAGCGTCAAGCGCTTCAAAGGTAAACTTCAGCTTTTTTCTGTAATGTGCCATAAGCAGAAAATATCTGTAATCCATCGGCGAGTAACCTTTGTCAATCAATGTCTGCATCGTAATGAAATTTCCAAGCGACTTCGACATTTTTTCATTTCCCATATCGAGAAACTCGCCGTGAAGCCAGTAGTTGACAAACTTTTCACCGTTGCATGCTTCCGATTGCGCAATTTCATTTGTATGATGAACCGGAATATGATCTATGCCTCCGCAGTGAATATCTATATGATTTCCAAGCAGCGCCTTGCTCATTGCAGAGCATTCAATATGCCAGCCGGGAAAACCAATACCCCAGGGAGAATTCCATTCAGAAAGTCGCTTTTCATTTTTCGGGGAAAATTTCCACAATGCAAAATCGGTTATGTTTTTTTTCTCTTCTGAATATTCAATTCTTGCTCCTTCCTGAAGTCCTTTTATATCAAGCCGCGCCATCTTTCCGTAGTCGGGAAATTTTGAAGTGTCGTAATAGACTCCGTCGCTTGTAACATACGTAAAACCTTTTTCTTCCAGACATTTTATCATTGCTATCTGCTCATCAATGTATTCGGTCGGCTTTGGATAATATAAAGGAGGAATTACGTTCAACAGATCGACATCCCTTTTAAAAACATCTGTATAGTATCCGGCAATTTCGCTTACTTTTTTACCTGACTCTTTTGCGCTTTGTTCCATTTTATCTTCGCCTTCATCACTATCAGAAACCAGATGTCCGATGTCTGTAATGTTCATCACATATTTTACATTAAAACCGTCATACTTTAATACTCGCAAAAGTATGTCCTCAAAAAAGAAAGTTCTTAAATTTCCGATGTGCATGTAATTATAAACAGTCGGACCGCAACTGTACATGCTGACTTCATCTTTGTTAATCGGAATGAATTCTTCTTTTTTTCTAGTTAATGTGTTGAATAGTTTCAGTTTCATTTTCAGAATTTCAATGTCAGGTCAATGTCCGCCTGAAGATTTCGGCTTCGGTTTTGCATTCCAAAGAAACATCATAAGTATTGCTCCGATGGCGGCAAAGCCTATCATGCTCGGACTCCATGCACCCCAGCCGAAATTATCCAGTATCCAGCCGACTCCGATTCCTACTGCCGCTCCTCCGATATACTGCATGCCGTCAAACATACCTGTTGCCGTTGCCGCAGCTCTCTGCCCACCGAAATCCATTGATGCTGTTCCCGAAAGCATTGAATGAACCATACTGATTGCAAGTGAGTTTGTAACAAATGCAATAATAACAAGCGTAACATTATTTGCAAACCAGATTGTCGTAAGTGAACATATAATTAGAAAATAACCGATAAAAGCTACGGGAGTTCTTCTTGACTGAAACAGCCAGTCGGACATTGTACCCGCAAGAAATGCTCCGGCAATTCCGGCAACCACTACGGCAAAAGCTCCTTTTTGAAATATCGGAGAATCAAGCGCAAGATGCTGGTATTCCTGCATGTATCTGGGAAACCATTGTTCGAATCCGTGTCTTACAAAACCGGTACAGAACTCAGCTATTGCAATGGTAATTGCAATAGGATTTGAAATGACTTTTTTGAAAACATACTTAAGATCGACTTTTTCCGTATCGCCGCTCGTGGCATCCATTGTATCGAGATGTTGAAGTCCCGCTTCAGTCGGAGTATTTTGAACATTGAGAAAAGTAAGAAAAGACATAACCGCAACCACCATTGCAGGAATGAAAAACACCCATTGCCATGGCAGCAAAGTTACGGCTATTCCGCCAATTATAAAAATCAAAGCTCTTCCGCTCTGTATCATCGAGCCGAATATTGCCGAAAAAACTCCTCGTTCGTTCACCTGAAACCAGCCGGCATTTACTTTTATCAATGCAAGCGCGCTATATGACTGGAAGTATGAATTTAGTGACCAGACACTTGCAAAATATGTAATGAGAAGCGTTCCCGTACCGAGAAATCCAAAATATGCTCCAAGACCAAATAAAAAATTGAATATGACCGTTCCTGTAGATCCAATAAGCATTGCTTTTCTGCCGCCGATTCTGTCTGCAATGGGACCATTGAACATTGCCGACAGTCCATAAATAGTCAGTGCAGCAGTAATGATAGCTCCTATTTCCGTTTTATCCCAACCGTATTCATCCGAAAGAGATTTATTTGCAAAAGACAGATTGTATCTTCCCATATACATAGCGGCATAAGTGAATCCGAGTGTAAGCCAGTTTATTGCGCGTCTTTTCCGGAATTCCGGAGAATGATCAGGTCTGTCATTTCTTTTTATCATTGGCAGTATTTGTTTTTATGCAAAAAATTTTCGTAAACATAGAATATTAAATGAACAGTTTAAATATATAAAGAAGGATTAAATGCAAATTTTAAAAAAGTGATTTATGAAATTGAATTTCCGAATAAAGGTTAATATTAAACAAAATATATTTTTGTAATTTCTTTTCCTTGATTTATATAAACCGATACTTGAAATTAATGTCCGCTTAAAAAAAATTAATTCCCCTGTTTTACTCTGTATTTTTCGAATATTTTTTCTCCTGCAAATGAAAGTAATAATAAGACCAGCATTGTCCAAACAGCCTCTGCTGAATTTTTAAATGTATAGATTTCAAGAATTGCAAACATTATAAGACAAAGAATAATTGAAACGATAACAATTGATTTTTTTGCTCCTGTCTGCTCAATTATTTTAAGATGTCCTGCGTTTACAGCAGCGTAAATAAGGAGAAATGCTCCGCTTCCCATCATTGCTATTCCGGATAAATTGAAAAAAAGAATAAAGACAATTACAAGAAAAGCCGTAACAAGCAAACCGCCGGTAGCGCCTTTCCATTCTTTTCTGGAAAAAAATTCTGGCAGCTGTCCGTCACGTGCTATCATGTAACTCACGTTTGCACCTCCAAAGAGTGTGGCATTAATGGCGGAGGCAGTGGAGAACAATGCTGCGATTGCAATCAGTTTAAATCCTGTATTACCAAGAAAAGGTTTTGCAGCTTCTGCCAGTGCAAAATCGCGTGACGAATAAATCTGTGAAATTGAAAGGTTGCCTGTTACTGTAATTGATACTGCAAGATAAATCAGGATTACTATGAACACACTTATGTAAAGAGCTTTCGGAAGCATTTTTTGTGGATTGTTCATGTTTCCTGCGGCATTTGTTACAAGTCCGAATCCTTCGTATCCAATAAAAAGAACTCCGGCTCCGAAAAAAATATCAGGTATATCATTCCATAGTGCAGGAGAAAGATTTTCCGGTTTGATAAAAAACAGTCCGGACACGGCAAATAAAATCAATATGCTCACTTTTACTCCGACGATAAAAACTTCAGCTCTTCCTACAGATCCCGCTCCCAAAACGTTTACTCCGGTAAATAAGATTACTATTCCCGAAGCTAATGATTTTAACAGGAGCGGCGAGGGATTTTGAGTGAAGAATGTCGCGCAATATGCCGAAAAACCCTGCGCATATAATGCAATAGCTATTACATATCCAATCCACATGAAAAGATTTATTCCTCCGCTCATCAGCCCTTTGCCCCAGCCGCGGACAAGAAATTCCACGGCGCCGCCAGCGGTGGGAAATTTTGCTCCAAGCTTAGCATAGGAGTATGTGGAAAACAGGGCAATGACACCTCCGATGAGAAACGAAATCCACATTGCTGTTCCCGATGCTTCAGATACCACTCCAAGTATGGAAAAAATTCCTGCTCCTATCATTCCTCCTATGCCTATTGAAACTGCGGCAGGAAGTGAGATACGTGAGTTATTAAATTTTTCATTCATGTATTTGATATTTACAAATATTGATGACGAAAAATAATTTTATTTTAATTTTTTCTCCGATACAATTTTTTTAAATGATTTTGATTTTAGCTGTTCGATTGTCAGACCTGCATTTTCTATTTCATTAATGCCGATTGCACCGCAGTTATATGCTCTGAGAAGAAAATTCATCATACCCTGAGCAGTAGCTGCATCATCAAACACAATACCCGTTAAAGTTGCTCTTGCTGCTTTGTCCATAAAATTCCGCAATCTTTCGCTTACTTCCTTATATCCTTCATTAAAAAATTTATAAACCGCCGCATATCTTGCCGGAATCTGAGCGGGATGAAGATCCCATCCCTGATAAATTCCGAATTTGAGTGAATGACATACATTATCATAAATAATTTTCCATGTTTTGGTAACAGCTTTTTTATTTTCAAAAATCTGCTGCTCGGTCAACTTATCACCTCGGTATAAATCGGTAGGAATCAATATAGTAGCTCCATCTGAAATATTAACGCCGGTTTCCGCTAAAGCAAATTTTACTATATATCTTGCAAAATCGCACAACTGATGATTGAAAGTCTGATATACAGGTGAAATGTTTAAAGCTGAAGTAAGGTCATACAATCCGAGATGAACGCCGATGCATCTGTTTTCAGAAGCATTGATAAGATTCAGTAAATTAATATTACCTTCCGGACTTATAAATGCCTGAGGAGTTTCAAGCATGATTTCAAACTTCAAAGTATTGTCGGAAAGTCCAAACCCTCTTTCATACTCGAAGAGAATATCTTTAAATGTAGATATCTGATCAGCCGAAGTTACTTTTGGAAGAGTGATTATAAAATTATCCGGAATGCTGCCGTCATTTTTATATAATAAAGTTTTTAAAAAAATATCCAGAGTTTTAACGGCTCTTAACTTTGCTTCTTCTGAAAATGATTTAATCCTGATTCCGAAAAACGAAGGTGAAGAATTTTCTCTGATACATTGAGAATATTCTTTTGCAGTAAAAGAGGCAAGCTCGTTTTCTTCCTGTTCGCTTACAATTCCAAGACCGTCCTCAAAATCAATTCTGAAATCTTCAATAGCTTCATTTTTCAGTTTGGTAAGTATCTTGTTATACAATTCTTCATTTAGCTTTTCGTCAGTATCCCAGTTGAAAATTGTTGAGAGTTCATTCTTGTTTTTTATATAATGTAAAAATGAACTCAGGGCAAGACTGTTCATTTTTTTTAGTGTGCTGGATTTAAAAAGATGCGCGCCTCCGTATAATGTATGAACCGGCTGTCTTCTATCATTTTCACCGGAATATATTTTTCCGGTTTCGAAGTTTGCTTTAGTTAAATCAGATAAGATGACATGTAAATTGCTGTAAAATCCCATCTATGAAGTATGAATTAGTTTATTAATCAACCCAAGGTTAACATGAATTAACAAAACATCTATCCTCTCATATAAATCATTATTGCCGATATATCAGAAGGTCTAACGCCTGCAATTCTCATAGCCTGACCGATTGAAGCGGGTTTAACTGCTTTTAGCTTTTCTAATGCTTCTGCAGAGAGTGATTTAATTTTTTCAAATTTAAAATCTGACGGAATCTTTATGTTTTCATTATTCTCAAAATTTCTAATGTGTTCATTTTGTCTTTCTATGTAACCTTTGTACTTAATTTCAATTTCAATCTGATTGACCGTTTCGGGATCTTTCTTAATAATGTTTAATAATTCATTTTCTTTGAAAGCATCCATTTCAATTAAATCAGAAAGTTTAATTTCATTTCTTTTTATTAGATTTGAAAGAAATTCGTTTTGAGAGAGTTCGCTTGAATTTTTAGATTGCAGATAATCATTTACAATTTTCGGACTTATGGTATTTGTTTCAAAATATTTGATTCCTTCATTTATCAGATTTATTTTCACATCAAGCTTTTCTATTAAATCTTTTTCTATTAATCCGAATTTGTAACCGTATTTCATGAGTCTGATATCGGCATTATCCTGTCTAAGAACCAGTCTGTATTCTGCACATGAGGTAAACATTCTGTAAGGTTCTTCCGGACATTTGTTTATTAAATCATCGATTAAAACGCCGATGTAAGATTCGCTTCTTTTCAGAATGAATGGTTCTTCATTTTTAAGTTTTAATCCTGCGTTAATACCGGCAATAAGTCCCTGAGCAGCAGCTTCTTCATAACCCGAAGTACCATTTATCTGGCCTGCAGTAAATAAACCCGAGACGAGCTTTGACTCTAAAGTAAGATAAATCTGGTGAGTAGGAAAAAAATCATATTCTACGGCATATCCTTGTTTTATTAACTTTACTTTTTCAAGACCAACAATGGTATTGGCTGCTTTCTGCTGAACATCAAAAGGCAGGCTAGTTGAAAATCCATTCATGTAAATTGAATCTCCGTCTAATGTTTCGGGTTCGAGAAAAATCTGATGCCTTGGTTTATCAGAAAATCTGGAAATTTTATCTTCGATTGAGGGACAATATCTCGGACCGATACCTTTTATTCTGCCTGTAAACATTGGTGAATCTTCAAAGCCGGTTCTTAATATGGCATGAGTTTGTTCATTAGTATGAGTAAGATAACAATCAACCTGCTTTTGATAAGGAAAATTGTTATAAATTTTATGAGAGAATGGTTTAGGAATTTCATCACCGTTCTGGGTTTCAGTTTTTCCAAAATCAATTGTATTTTTATCCAATCTTGGAGGTGTACCTGTTTTCAATCTACCTGTTTCAAACCCAAGAGTTCTCATGCATTCAGACAGGCCGGTAGCCGATTTTTCGCCTATTCTTCCTCCCTCCAATCTGGATTTTCCCGTATGCATAACAGCATTTAAAAAAGTCCCTGAAGTAATTATAACTGATTCACAAAAATAAAAAGAATTATTTTCAGTTTTAACACCTTTGATAGAGAATTTATATTTTTGATTTGATTTTTCAGCTTCTTCAATAATTAATTCATTCACAACACCCTGAACAATATCAATTTCCTTAAGATCTTTTATCATATTAGCTGCTTCAATCGAATACATATTCTTATCTGATTGACATCTGGGAGACCAAACAGCTGGTCCTTTTGAAGTATTTAGCATCTTAAACTGAATACCTGTTTTATCAGCAATTTGCCCCATAATCCCTCCGAGTGCGTCTATTTCTCTTACAAGGTGACCTTTGGCTGTGCCACCAATTGCTGGGTTACAGCTCATTCTGCCAATAGCATTTAAATCCATAGTGAATAGACCAACTTTGAAACCCATTTTTGCTGTACATACTGAAGCCTCAATTCCCGCATGCCCAGCACCAATTACAATTATATCAAAATATTTTTTCATTCTTTGTAATTTAAGATATAATTAACTGAGTTTCTATTGAAAAATATTGAGTTTTTAATTTTGCAAGATCCCAGGTGTATTACTTATATTGATATTACAATAAGTTAAATTGTTTAATAATTTATGTTTTCTAATTGTTTCTTGAGAAACATTTTATGACAATTCGTTTAACATTGGAGATAAGAGAAATTTAATATCTGAAATTAAATAAAGACAAGTTTAATGGGTTTGGATAAGAAGTGTAATGAAGATGAGTGTTTCCATGCTTAATTGTACCGGGTTTGTTAAAAAAAAGGGGGGGTCTTAGACTTCTGAATTAATAAACAACTGAAGTAATAAACAACTGAAGTAATAAATAACTGGAGTTTTAAACAACTGAAGTCTTAGACAACTGAAGTCTTAGACAACTGAAGTCTTAAACAACTGAAGTCTTAAACAACTGAAGTCTTAAACAACTGAAGTCTTAAACAACTGAAGTCTTAAACAACTGAAGTCTTAGCCCTCGGAAGTTATTGAAATAGATGCCGGTAACATCAAAGATTTATTGACTATATTCCTTTAGTCAATCTATGCACTGACTAATCAAACTATATTGACAATTATTAAAACTCTGTTCTATTAATAATGTATAAATATTTTTACCTCTTTATTCAGATAAAATATATTTCTAAGATCCGAAAATTGAATAGTTTAATTCCCTTCATACCTTTGTTCTGAATTTTAACTATTTTATAACACCAACTTCTTTCCCTTATAGGTTTTCATATTATATTCCCCATACTTATAATTCTAAAAGATTTGCTTATACATTATAAACCTTCCTTATATATTCTGACAATCTTGGAATCTTTCCCGTATAGTAGTCTCTAAATAATAATTCAGTCTCTTGCCAAGGCTCACTATAATTTTCATGGAATTTCACAAACGAATCTTCATCACCAAACAACTTTATAATTTCTTTGCTCAGATCACTTACATTTTTATACTGTAATATTGAGTTGTATGAACTATAATTCCAGTCTTCAATCTTATTGCACAAACCTATTCTTACGGGATTTGTGTGTATATATGCAATTAATCTTTTCAATTCAGCTTCGGTTTCTATCAAATTTCGCTTGTACTTTGACTGAAAAAGAGATCCATTTCGACCATATATTTTATTAATTGATTTCGAATATGAGATAAAAAAATCCCTGAATGCTTTTTCAATTGGTGAAAGCTGTTTACAAGAATCCGTCGGAATATCAAAGAATTCATAAAAATTTGTCTCAATATCTTTAATTTTAACTACGAAATGAAAATGCCTGGGTAACAGACTATAGCAATAAATATCTATAAAATCATGAAGATATTTTGCAAACTTATTTATAAAATATATGTAGTTTTTCTCTTCAATGAAAATTTTTTCGTGATTGTTGCCGCGGTTATAAATGTGAAAAAATATTCCATTCATATCCATAAAATCAAAAATAAATTATCAATACATCATCTTTCTCTTTAATCATTAATCACAAAGATGAGGATAAAAAAATAAAATGCGATTACCAAGTTTTAAATACATTAAACTGTCTTACTTAAAATATTTCCTTGAATTTAAAATTTTTTTCAGAATCCTTTTCATTTGTTGGTTTAATTTATTACAACTAAGTTTATCTATACCAACTTTTACAGTATTTTTTTTTTGCTTAATCAAATCTTATATTTATGTTATTTTTAAAAAAATAAATTCATGAAATCAAAATTAATTCTTCTCTTTTCGATTATCATATTCATTTCTCTAACTCTACTTCTTTCGATGGTAATTGAGAAAACTAAATCCAATGAAAAAGATAAAAAGTCAAAGAAAAATAAATCAGAATATAATAAAACAGAAAATGTAAAAACCTCATCAGGTGCAATGGAATCAATGCAGATGATGAATCAAGTAAGAGCATATCCCGACATTGATATTCCTGAAGATAAATTCTTTAAAGCTTTTGAATATTCAAAATCAAATCTTCAAACACTAAACAATTTTGACGAACTTAAAGAATGGTCATCAATAGGTCCAAACAATATCGGCGGAAGAAGCCTCTGTGTCGCTGTTCATCCCGTTGATACCGGAACTATCTTTTTAGGATCTGCTTCAGGGGGATTGTGGAAATCAGTAACAGGAGGAATTGGTGCTGATGCCTGGGATATGATTAATACCGGTTATCCTTCTCTTGCGGTAAGCCATATTGCGATTGATTCTGCTAATCCAAATGTTATGTATATTGGTACCGGAGAAAACTACGGCTATCAATATTCTCAAAACGGACTCGATGTAAGAGTAACACGAGGTATGTACGGCATAGGAATTTTAAAGTCTACAAACGGCGGTAACAACTGGACAAAATCTCTTGACTGGAGCTATAACAATAAAAGGGGAGTGTGGAAAGTAATTATTAATCCAAAAAATTCCACAACTCTTTATGCCGCTACAAGTGAGGGTATTTTTAAATCTCAAAATTCAGGTAACAACTGGTTCCAGCTGCTAGATTATAAAATGGTGATGGATATGGAAATCAATCCGGTCGATACAAACGTTCTTTATGCATCTATTGGCAATCTTACAAACAATGTTCCGCAGTCCACTGTCGGTATTTACAAAACCACTAACTCCGGACTCAACTGGATTAAACTATCCGGCGGTCTTCCGTCAACATGGACAGGTAAAACAACATTAAAAATATATAAAGGTAATCCTCAATTAATTTATGCTAGCATTTCAAATGATTTTTCTTATGTAGGTTATTATAAAAGTACAAACGGGGGAAACAACTGGACGAATGTTAATACTTCAATACCCATCGGTATTCAAGGCTGGTATAATAACGGACATTTTATAAAATCCAATGATCCGAATTCCATTCTTGTAGGTACCATCAATGTTGAAAAGTCAATTAACGGCGGAACTACATTCTCTACAAAATCCGACTGGAGCGCATGGAATGAAGGCGCTACGCCTCCGGGTGAACCCGAAGGTCCTTCAGATTTTGTTCATGCTGATATTCATTACTTTGAATCAAATCCGAAAGATCCTGATAAAATATATATTACTGCAGATGGGGGATTATACAGATCAAATGATTTCTGCGAAACATTTTATTCCTGTAACGGCGGCTTTGTTACTTCACAATTCTATGCAACATTTGCAAATTCTTTTCAAGATTCACTCTTTGCCATCGGAGGTTTGCAGGATAACCGATCTGCGCTATATCAGGGAACCACTGCATGGTTTAAAACTTTCTATGGTGACGGTATGTCATGCGCCGTAAATTCACAAAATGACAATATCTGTTACACAGAATATACTTATGGTTCTATAAACAAATCCACAGACGGAGGAATTTCGTGGTTAGGAAATTCTCCTCCAGGTTCAGGTAATTCTTCAAATTATTGTTTCGTCACTCCTTTTATATGCTGTAATTCTAATCCAAACGTTCTTTACGTTGGTGGAAAGTCAATTTATAAATCTACAAACGGCGGTACAAGCTGGCAAGGTCCTTATGGAACCTCAGAAATCGGAGGTTCGAAAATTCTCTCTTTGGCTTCATCTTTAACCGGGGTTGATACAGTTTATGCTGGTGCAATCAACGGAAGAATATTCAGATCCGTTAATGCAGGTCTCAATTGGACAAATATAACCGACAGCAGTATTTTGCCAAACAGATATGCAACCGACATTTCGGTAAATCAGAATAATTCACGAGAAGTTTTTGTTACTTTCGGCGGTTTCGGCAGCGGTCATGTTTTTAAATCTGATAACGCCGGGATTAACTGGCAGAATATTTCAGGAAATCTGCCCGATGTCCCCGCACATTGCATCGTTACAGATCCTGCTTACCCGCAAAATATTTATACTGGAAATGATCTCGGTGTTTATGTAACTACAAACTCAGGCGCTGTATGGAACGAATACATGTCAGGTATGCCTTATGCGCTGGTGTTTGACCTAACGATTGTTTATCCAAATAGAAAACTGCGCGCAACTACACATGGTAACGGAGTTTATGAAAGAAAACTTCTCGAAAATCCGGTGTTAGTAAATTCAAATTCCGAAAATGTGAATGGATTTTCTCTTTTACAAAATTTTCCAAATCCCTTTAATCCGGTTACAACAATTTCTTATGAACTTCCTTCTGCTGAAATTGTTTCCTTGAAAATATTTGACATAACAGGAAGAATGATTTCCGAACTGGTCGGCAAGTTGCAGCAACCCGGGAAATATAACATTCGCTGGAACGCCAATAATCTTTCCAGCGGAGTTTATATCTATAAACTCGAAACGAAAAATTTTCAGAAAACAAAAACTATGATCTTATTAAAATAATATAAGATTTTTTCGAGCTTTAAATAATTAAATTGTTATCAAAAATTTATCTGTCTGAGCTTTTTACACAGTAAACCAAAATTTGGAAAAATTGAATTTGAAGAGTCTTTTGGAGAAGGGAAAACTTTGTCACTTGATTCCGTAATTGAGCAAGTTTTATTTTGATATAAACATCAATATGTAAACAGTGAAAATATTTTTTTTTCTTATATATTTACTGCTCATAATTTTCATTTCGTGCAAAAAAAATAACCAACAGGAAGCGTATATGCCGCTGTTGATTGAAATGCATAAAATAGAATGCGATGCTCTCAAAAAATCAAATGTTCAGTTTGTTGTAAATGATTCAAATGTCTATGCATTCAGAACCATTGCTTTCGATAAAATAATTACTAAGCCGGACGGAAAGCTTATTGCTTATTGGGAAGACTTAAACCATAAACTTGCAGTAATCGAATATTATATGGATGAAGATGATAAAAAAAATTACAAAAAAAATTTCATTGAAGTGTATAAACAACAATGCAACTGAAATGAATAAGTAACTTTATGCTTCATTGTCCGGAAAATTTTCAATAGCCTTGTTTGTTTCAGCCTCAGGCAGTTCCTGAACCTTTCCGAGTTTCCTCTCAATCGCTCTCGTCCTTGCACCTGCGCTGTCAATCGTATTCGTCGCTTCCACTAATTTCTTCTTTGTCTTCTCGAGTACATCACCGAACTTACCAAACTCCGTTTTAACCGCCCCGAGTATTTCCCATACCTCGCTCGAACGCTTCTCTATTGCAAGCGTCCTGAATCCCATTTGAAGACTTCCCAGAAACGCAACCAGCGTTGATGGACCCACTACCGTTACCATATATTCCCTGCGAAGCATTTCAAATAATCCGGGACGACGAAGTATCTCGGCATATAATCCCTCCGTCGGCACAAACATTACCGCAAAATCCGTTGTCACCGGAGGATTGATGTACTTCTCTTTAATGTCTTTTGCATTCTTACGAACTGAATTTTCAAATTGTCTGCCGATTGCATCCAGCTCTTTTTGCTCAATCCTTCCCGCTTTATCGTAAGCATCCATTAGCCGCTGATAATCTTCGATTGGAAATTTTGAATCTATCGGCAGCAGAACCGGCTTGCTGCCTTTCCCAGCTCCAGGCATCTTTACGGCAAATTCAACTCTCTCTAAACTCCCTTCTTTTATCTGAGAATTTTTTTCATACTGCTCCGTCGATAAATATTGGCTCAGTATCGTATCAAGCTGTATCTCTCCCAGATTTCCGCGGGTTTTTACATTAGTCAAAACTTTCTTCAAATCACCGACTCCCGTTGCAAGAGTCTGCATCTCGCCGAGTCCTTTATGCACCTGCTCAAGCCGCTCGCTGATCAGCTTGAATGATTCGTTAAATCTTTTTTCAACCGTCGTTTGAAGCTTTTCATCTACAGTGTTTCGCATCTCTTCAAGCTTCTTTGCATTTTCATCCTGAAGATTTTTTATTTTATCTTCAAGCGTCTTCCTGATAGTTTCAAGCTTATCTTCAGTATCCTTCCTTATCTTTTCCTGACTGTCGCCAAAGTCCTTGAATTGCTGCCTTTGTTGTTCGTTAAGATCTTTTACGCTGTCAGTAAACTTTCCTGAAAATTTATCAAGCGTTGCGTTTAATTCGTCTCTGTTCTCTTTTGCACTGCTGCTTATCTCTTCCCTACTTCTGGAAAATTCACTTCGTATGAGCGGATCTATTGTCTCCAGCTTTGTCCCGAATTTTATCAGCTCTTCTCTCGTCCCTTCATCTGACTTATTCTTTCCCTTCATTATTGTAATTATAATGTTTATCGCAAGAAGAATAACTATGGCAATTAACAATATTTCAATAATGTTCATTTGACAAAAAAAATTTTTTAAAATAAAATACTGATCTTCTTTCTTTCGTTAACAAAATAAATTTTACCGGCTTAAAAACCACTCTTTTAGCTTGCCGGCTGTACTGCTTCCTGCAGATTTCTCCAATATGTGAAAATTATTCCTTATGATTTCTTTTATGTTTTCTACAGAACCAAATTCCGAAAGCAGCTTCATTGCCGTCTTTTCTCCTATTCCGTCTATATCTATCAGCTCTGTAGTGAATGTCCTCTTATCTCTTAAACTCCGATGAAATGTTATTGCAAACCTGTGTGCCTCGTCTCTGATTCTCTGAAGAAGTTTCAATCCGCTCGATGTCTTTGGAATGTTTTGCGGCATGGAATCTCCCGGAAAAAATACTTCTTCAAGTTTCTTTGCCAATCCTATTATATCAATGCCGCGGATTCCCAAATCGTCAAGTACCTTCACCGCCGATGAAAGCTGTCCTTTGCCTCCGTCAATTATTACTAAATCCGGCTTCGCGCCAAAACTAATGTCATCATCTTTGCATATCTCCTCCGCTATATCCCTTTCCGCAATTTTCATGAACCTTCTGTATATCACTTCTCTCATAGACAAAAAATCGTCCGGCTTACCGGTTTCATCAGATACTGTCTTGATTTTGAATTTCCTATAATCAGATTTCTTCGGCTTGCCGTCTGCAAATACAACCATCGAAGCAACTGTATCCTTACCCTGTATGTGTGATATGTCAAAACATTCAATCCTCTTTGGTATTGCTTTCAGTCTTAAATCTCTTTTCAGCGACTGCAGAGATGGCGCGATGAATTCCCTTTTCATCTTTGTAAGTATTAGCTCATCGAGCAGCAACCTCGCATTTTTCTTTACAAGAAATACAAGCTTATACTTATCGCCTATTTTCGGAATTACAAATTCCACATTACCTCCTTTTTTTTTAACAAGCCATTCCTTAATTATACTTTCATCTTCCAGTTCGTTCATCAGATATATCTGCTCCGGTATGAAGTCCGATTTTCCGTAATGAATCATGATCAGCGATTCATAAATTTCTGAATCGCTCTTTTCCTCTGCGTTGCTCAAAAAGTAATGCGTCTTTCCGGCTACTTTGCCGTCTCTGATTTTCATTATTACTCCGCAGCAGTCTTTATCCGATTTTTCAAATGCAATTATATCTCTGTCGGTCAAATCATCATCGGCAACTTTTTGTCTCGATGAATATACCTCTATCGCATCTATTTTATCTCTTATCTTCGCGGCTTTTTCAAATTCTGTTTTTGCAGAATATGCATTCATCCTCTCAGTAAGCTCGTTTATAAGCGTCTTTGTTTTTCCGTTAAGAAGTTTTCCTACCTGCTCTATGGTATCATTATAACTAAGCCTGCTCTGTAATCCTTCGCAAGGTCCTTCGCATTTGTGTATGTGATAATCAAGACACAACTTGAATTTTTTTTCTTTAATGCTTTCCTCTGTCATATTAAAACTGCATGATCTAATCATGAAAATATCTCTCACTGTCTTAAGAGCATAACGCATTGTCTTTACGTCTGTATAAGGTCCGAAATATTTTGAACCGTCAGAGCGTTTCTTTCTTGTCGGAAATACGCGGGGAAATTGTTCACTGGTAATTACAATGTAAGGATATGACTTGTCATCTTTGAAATTAATGTTGTATCGAGGTTTAAGAGTTCTTATAAGATTCTGCTCGACTATAAGCGCTTCGACTTCGTTGTCAGTAGTAATCAACTCAATGTCCGCTATCTTTGATATCATTGCACTTAACATTCCCGATACGGGCTTCGACTGAAAATACTGCTTCACTCTGTTACGAAGAATTTTTGCCTTCCCTATGTAAAGTATTTTTCCGGATTTGTCTTTGAACTGATAAACTCCCGGCATCACCGGCAGATTTTCCAGTTTGTCTTTTAATGTCAGCGAGATTTTATCATCATAAACTTGTTCGTTATTCCCATTTTTCTTCGGCATGTTTCATATAAATTATTTTAATGTAAACATTCGTTTTTTTGTATCTTAATCCAGTAATTTTTTTTCTTTGAGTAAACTATGTAAGGTTTCCGCGTTATCTGCGCGAGAAACTCTCTCTACCCCTTTGCCTCAGTGTACTCTATCAACACACCGTTCGTTGACCTCGGATGCAAAAATGCTACTAACATGTCATCTGCTCCCGTCCTCGGCGTTTCATTTATCAACTCAATTCCACCGCGCTTCACCCTGTCAAGCGATTCCTGTATGCCCTTTACTCCAAACGATATGTGATGTATTCCTTCCCCTCGCTTCTCGATAAATTTCGATATCGGCGAATCTTCTGCCGTCCCCTCAAGCAACTCTATATCGCAATTCTCCAGATGTATCTTCCTTACGTTTACTTTCTGCTCTGCTACATGCTCCAGCTCCGATGCAACTATACTAAATATTTTTTCAAATACCGGTGTCGATACTTCCAAAGATTTTACCGCTATTCCTATGTGTGCAAGTCTCATTTTAATTTTAAAATTTTATGATTAACAGAAGTTACTAAATTGTGAACTTTTTCCATTTTATCTTCTCCAAAAACCGCATCCTTCCATAAGGAGAGGACATGGGATGGTCGAAAACTTCAGAGATTATTTATAAATACTGATCCAACCCCTTCCTCCTTAAATAATCCACCACTTCCTTTACTGTCTGTGACTCGCTTCTTTTGCAAATCAACAGTCCGCTATCGGTATCTATTACAAGCAAATCTTCCACCCCTACCAGCGCTGCTATCTTTTGATCGTTGATAATCAGACAGTTCTTCGAATTTATCGTAACCGTCCTGCCCTGTTTGACATTCCCGTCTTTGTCCTTTTCACTGATGTTATATACCTCATCCCATGCACCTACATCGTTCCACCCAAAGTGACTCCTGATAATATAAACATCCTTCGCCTTCTCCATTACTCCGTAATCAATCGATATGCTCTTTAACTTCGAATATTCTTCCTCGAGCTTCTTTGGAAAATCATTCGATAATAAATTATCGCTGAGATATGTAAGTGAATTATATAACTCCGGAAGAAAATTCTTTATCTCTTCCATCATTGTATCTGTCCGAAAGATAAACATCCCGCTGTTCCACAAAAAATCCCCGCTCTCTAAAAATGCCTTTGCAACTTCTGGATTCGGCTTCTCGGCAAATGTCTTTACCTTGTATATCTTCTCCAAACTCGCCTCTTCTGAATCTTCCGGCTCATGAACATTATCAGTATCATACTGTATGTAACCGTAACCCGTTTCCGGCTTCGTCGGATGTATGCCGAGCGTTACTATCCCGCCCTTTTCACTCACAAACTTCAGCCCGCTTTTTATTACTTTGTGGAATTCCCCAATGTCAGAAATTATGTGATCGGCGGCAACTACAAGAACGTTGGCTTTGGAGTGAAACTTGTTTATGAATATGCAAGAAAGTCCTATGCATGGTGCCGTATTCCTTCCTGTCGGCTCGCTTATTATGTTTTCATCGGGAATTTTCGGAAGCTGCTTCTTTACTTCGCTTTTATAATTGATATTCGTTACTACAAATATTTTCGTGTGATGAAAAATTCCTTCAAGTCTTTTGTATGCCTGCTGCAGAAGACTGTCTTGATCGCTTCCTATTTTTAGAAATTGCTTGGGGTATTTTAATGTTCCTTTCGGCCAGAATCTCGTTCCTACTCCTCCGGCCATTATGACAGCGTAATTGTTCATTTGATTCTACTGATCTGTGATAGTTAATTTTATAAAGATTTTTATTTTTATGAAATGAATTTTCCGGGTTGCTTCCGGCTGTTCGCGGATCAATAAATTCTGTATGCCGGTATTCGTTAATTGAAAATTTCATGCATTGGGAAATTCTGAACTAATATATATTATTTAATTATTATTTCAAATAATGATTCGCCTATATTATTCGAAAACACTTTCTTTAATTCAATATTTTCATTATTTAATTTTGATTTCAAACTTAAAATAAATTTTTCGTTCTGATTTTCGTTTTTTGTCTGCAAAAGAATTTTATTTGATCCTGAAAACTCTTCTTTTAAATTTAATGTATCTGGAAATGTAATAAATTGAGAATTGTAAACATCAAAGAAAATAGTATTTGGAAATCGCTTTGTAATTATTTCTTTATAAAGGTTTCTTGATTTTTTTCCGGAATAAAAATTCGAAAGAACTAGCCCGGAAAATTCATTTGATACATCGGATGAAGAAATAATCTTTGAATCCGTATTGTAATGATCCAGAGTATTGTAGACTTTAATTACTTCATTTCTGTTCTTTTCTGAACGAATAATCAATTTATGTGATACATTAAGCTATAAAATAAACATAAAAATAAAAAAAATTCCGTAAATCAATTTCGAGTATTTCTTTAATTCATATTTCTTTATAAAAAATTTAATTATTAGAAAAATTGAGGGTATTGATAGCGTCAATACCGGATACATATATCTGCTTGAGTAATGTTTGCTTACTAAAACTACTTGGATAATCATAGCTGTGAAAAACGATAATAATAAAATTTCTTCATTGGTAATTTTATAAACTGATTCTTTATACTTTATAAAAAATTTGTAAATTAAGAAAGTAGAAATTAGAATAAGGGAAAAAACAAACAATTTCTCGTTTGCTGTAATCTTGAATATGTTATTTGTGAATAAATCTATATCTATAATTGTCGGAGATCCTTTCCCATATCTCTGATTATAAATAAATAAATTTTGAATCCAGTTGATAATGTAATCTAAATTAGAAAGTGCGGGAATAATGCATATAAAAAAAGTTAATGTCGAAAGAACAAAAAATGTTATTTTATTTTTAAATCCTTTTAAGACAATTAATGGAATAATAGACAAGCTTACAAAACTTATTTTAATGGAAATAATTATTCCTATTAATACTCCAAATAATAAAGGAAAAGATTTAGAAATAGAAATATTATCTTCATTATATGTAAATTTAATTAGCAGCGATATAAAAACAGCTATAAAAAAAAAACAGTGTTTTCAGGTTTAAACTCTGAAAATGATTCCAGCAAATTTATAGAAAGAAACGGAATTAATTGAAATGTTAAGCTTAATAATAGACTTTTACTCAATTTAAATAAAGTGAAACCTAAAATGAAAATTCCGATTGCATTTAAAATAGATGAAAATAAATTTAATTCTGTTAAATAGTATTCGGGATTGTATATTACATCTTCGGATAAAGAATCTTTTAAATTTTTTAATAAATAAATAATTCTAATAACGGCAGCTCCAAATACTTGCACGGGTGTACCAGGGTGATCTATATGCCCGACTCCATAACCATTAAATTGAGCCAGGTTTAAAGAATTAATTAAATAAATATATGAAGGATCGGAAAACCCTGCATAATAAGGTCCTTCTGTTTTTCTTAAATAAATTGAATAGAAGATGAAACAGATTGGTAAAATTGAAATAATTATTTTTTTCATTTTTTCTACACTAATAAAATTTATCAGGTTATTTATATTTTGTAAATGATTAATTTATAATGAAAACCAAAATAAAAAATTCTTAAATTAGAGAATATACTTAAATAAAAATCATTTTTGATTTTTAAAAAAGTAAAAAACATTTAATTATTTTATTATGAATTCTAAACTAATTGTTATAATCTTATTTGTTTTCAAATTATCAATATGTAATGGGACTAGTTACTATATAAGTATTAATGGAAATGATAATAATAACGGTACCTCTATTTCTTCACCTTGGAAATCATTAAAAAAAGTGAGTTTGTTTAGTTTAAATCCTGGGTTTAGCCCAGGATCAGTTATTAAATTTGAGGCAGATAATATTTTTGAAAGTGATACAAATTTTTTTGGTGCTGAATTGTTAATTGTTAATTCGGGAACAGAAAATTCTTTAATTACAATTACAAGTTATGATACTAGTAATTCCAATAAAAGAGCAACGATAAAAGTTAGATTTGATAAAATTGGTTTCCTCTGTGTTGGAAATGAGAATATAATAGTACAAAATATAAACTTTACAAGTTCTTTTAATCCTTATAGTCAAAGTGGTAATTATAATTATAACAACATAGGAATTTGGTTTCTAACTTCATTTGGTAGTATTAATTCAAACGATCGTAAGAGAAATATTGTTATTGATGATTGTTATATAAGTAGATTTAGTAAATTTGGAATTTCTATACAGTACTCAGATTCTGATAGAACTCATTACGGAGGTTACCAAAATGTTGATATTAAAAATTGTAATATTGATTCAATTGGAAATGCTGGAATTTTTGTGAATTGGTCTAGAAATACACTCTATTCTATGAACGATTTTGGAAATAAAGATTTCAAAATTCAAAATTGTAAAATTATCAGAGTGAAAGGAATTATAAATGATTCAACAAACAACGGAAGTGGAATAATTTTACTAGATATTGATTCAGCTATTGTAGAACATAATATCGTACATAGTTGTGGTGGGTTTGGCACTCAAGAAAGTGGTCCGTCGGCAATAGAATCTTCACAATGCAGGAATGTAATATATCAATATAACGAAACATACAATCAAAGTTCAAATTCTGGGCATGATGGACATGGATTTCATTTTGGTGATAATTTGGTTAGAAAAGGTATTAAGTTTTGCATATATAGCGGAGATGTAAATCAAGATGGCTTTATTGATGCTGCAGATTTGCTAATTGTTGATAATGATATTTCAAATAATGTAACCGGCTATGTTTCTGCCGACATAAACGGTGATGAAATTGTTGATGGAAGTGATTATGTTATCGTAGATAATAATGCTTCTAACAGCGTATCTCTGATTAGACCATGATTATCACATAATCTGTCTTTTTTATTTTCCTAATATTTATCCTCCGGTTTCTTTGCTATTATCTTTACCGGATCATTCAGATATGAAATAAATTTTTCCATATCATCAGGAGTTTTATCCATGAAAAGCGCTTTCATGCACTTGATTATGTATCTGTTGGTCTGCCTGATCTCATCCGTATCCGGATTTATTCTGTAACTCTGCAGGAATTTTAAAAAAATATATCCCGACTCCGAAAGCTTGCTGAGAGTATTAAGACCGAGATCGTTTGACAGCCCGACAATTTCCTTAAAATTAATAAGACACAATGACAAACTTCGCAGTGCTTCATATGTTTTGTAATCGCCGCTTATCTTTTCTATCATGTTAAACTTGCTCTCCGTATCCGTTATCAGCTTCTTTAGCTCCGCCAGCTTCGCCCTTTGTATTTCATCAGGAAACTTGCTGCTTAATTTTTTTTCAATCTCCTCCTTCTCTGTTGCTTTTCTCCGAAACTCTTCCCTTTTCTGCTTTTCGGCTGTCAACTTCTTCCTTATGTTCTCCGTTGATTTAAATACGTCTTTGTATTCAAAATAATTGTCGCCTCGTATCATCCCCATGATAAAATCTAACCCTTTCTTAAATAAGGAAAGTGTGCCCTCGGATATGTCATACTTACCGTCTGCTATTTTCTCAAATGATAAATTTATTGTCTGATAAACGTTTGAAATTATCTCGAGCGCCATTTTTCTCGATTTTATCTCCATCTGCTCCGTCGTTTCCATTATACTGCTTATTAAGGATTCCCTCTCTCCCTCATCTCCCGGCTTTGCTTTTACAAGGTATATCATAATGTCAAAATCATTTTTCAAAAGATTGTTTTTTGCCTCAATCTCTTTTTCGAATTCAATAAACTCGGCATTCGTTACCGGAGCCTCGTCTTCTGCCCCCTCTTCCATTATTTCGGAAATTTCATTATCCTCTTCAATCTCCGCTTCATCCTGTTTTTCATCAGCATTCTTTAGCTCCTCCTGTATCTCCTCGCTTAACTCAATCCTCTCTGAATTTTCATCAGCTGAAAATACTTCATCTTTTTCTTCTTCGGATGTTTTAGCTTCATTTAAATTAATTCCCGGCTCATCCTCTTCTTTAATATCGGATTTTTCTGCCCCAACGATCTCCGCTTTACCGGCTTCAGTAATGTCTCTCTCCGTCTCCGTTTCGTTCGTTTTGCCTGTCGCTTTTCCGTCTATTGTTGAAACTATCCTAAACGAACTCTCCCTTTCTGAAAAATTTTCCTCAAAATATTTTATCTTAATCTCCTCATCTTCCGTGCTGTCTGTAACGGATTCTGTTTCCTTTAAAATTTTTTCATTGTCTTCGGCAGAAAATTGTTTTTCCCCTTCAATGCTGTCTGCGATTGTGCCTCCTTTATCTTCACCCGAATCTATTCTATCTATGTCGGAACCTTCTTTTTCTTCTTCGCTTTTGTTAATGTACTCACTGTCTTCGTCAACTGTTTTTTCCGGAAGTTCAAATGCAGTTTCATTTTCCTCGCCGGATACCGGCAGCTCAAACACAATCTCGGATTGTTCTTCCGATCTTATCAGCTCGAGATACTTACCGCTGCCTGTATATTCTTCGCTTTCCTCGTCAATTGATGAAAATTCTTCGTCATCATTGTCTTCCGTTTCTATTTCGTCTGTTTCTTCTTCAAATTCTCTTTCTATTGATTCGTTGTTTTTCTCAAAGCTCGTGTAATCTTCCGCCGTATCAGTATTTTCATCCTCAAGAGTAATATTTTTCAGTTCGGGATTTGAAAAATTTATAAGTAGTTCGTTTTTCAGATATGCTTTGTCTTTCTCTGCATTAAAAAGAAGATTGTCAAAGTTTATTACATTTTCCTCCAACTTCTTCGTTACAAAAATTAGATATCTGCCGATATTTTTAAAATTCTTCACGTGCGCAAGCAAATATAAATCTCTCAGCAAATCGTCTGAAGCTGTAAGCTTCGTCGTAAATTCTTTTAAAAATTTTTTCTGTGATTCGCTGATATCGTAACGGAGTATTTCCCTGCAGATTGTCTGCATTAGAAAATTTATGTAGCTATGTTTCTTTTTGTCGTTCATTTGATGTTGATGCCGTGAATTTTAAACGTAAACTCTCTGCACTCTCGACGATACTCCGCAGAGAATTTCATAAGGTATCATTCCGCAAAGCCTTGCCGGTTCGTCTGCGGGAAGATCCCTGCCAAATAATATTACTTCGTCATTTACTGATACGCTGCTTTCTTTTCCTACATCAGATAAAATCCAGTCCATACATATCGTTCCTGATACTTTGTAAAATTTTTTGTTAATAAGAATTTTGGATTTTCCCGTAAGAAGCCGCGGATACCCATCGCCGTAACCGACAGGTATTGAAGCAATTCTGGTTTTTCTCTTCGTAATATATTTTCTTCCGTATGATATGCTGACATTTTTATCTACTGTTTTAAGCTGACTCACTTTTGATTTCAGAGTCATTACCGGAGAAATTCCGATTTCTTTTTTCGGTCTGCCAATTTCCGGATAATATCCGTATAGCGAAATTCCCGGTCTTACCATGTTAAATTCGGGATCATTGAAATTTAAAATGCCTCCTGTATTACAGATGTGCTTCAGCTCAAATTTGAATCCGCTGTCTTCCGATTCTTTTATCAGCTGTTTAAACAATGCAATCTGCTTCAACGAAAATCCGCTTTTTGCATTTTCGCTTTCGGCAAAATGAGAGAATATTCCTTTTATGTTTAAGTTGCCAAAAGTTTTCAGCTTCCTGACCGCTTCCTTCAAACTGTCAGCCGGAAAACCTATTCTGTTCATTCCCGTGTCTGCTTTTATCTGGATGTTAATTTTTTTGTTGAATCCTTTCGCATAATCATTCAGATATCCTGCTATTTTAATATCTGATACAGTAACCTCTATTTTTCTTTTTATAATCTCCTCAAAAAATTTTCCGTTTTCGGTTAGTATCCCCAGACATAACAGCGAAAATTGTTTCTTCGTATTTTTTTTAAAATAATCGTGAAGCTCGATCGATTCGGAATAATTTGCCGTTCCAAGATAATCTGTCCCGTAATCAAGAAGTGCTTTTGCAATCTCATTCATCCCGTGCCCGTAAGCATTTGCTTTCACAATAGAACAGATTTTCTTCCCTTTGTCCGAATTTCTCCCGGCGTACTTTTTTATTGCTTCAAAATTTTTCCTTAATGTACTCAGATTAATCTCGGCATAAGTATCGTTAATTATTTTTTTCAAAAAGGAAAAATTTTTTTTAAAAGTAAAAAATCTTTTTTCTAAAAAGTATTTATTAATTTTTCTGTTTATTAATCTCAAAAATTTTTTTTAAAATTTAACATTAACATTTAAATTAAAACTTGACTATAAAATTCATTATCTGTAATATTATTAAAGAAAAAAAACGGAAAAATTTCTGTTAGTATTTTGTTAATAACTGTTATCTTGTTTTTTATCGCTTGCCCGTATCGGATTAAGAAACTTTAATTATTAACAAGCATTGTTAATAACTTTTAAAATAAAGGATAACTCATATAAATACATAGCTGTTACATCTTTCTATGCCTGTTTAAAATCAGCCCGTTTTTAAAATTTTTCTTTACTGTTTTTTATTTGTATCTAAAGTAAAATATTAACTCACTTGTATTTGTTAATAATTATTAAACTCTGTTAGCGTGTCAAAAAATTCTACCGTCCGCTCTGGTAAAAATTCTGTTCAAAAAACAGACTCTGCCGAAAAAATTTTAGCTGCCTCAAACCAAAATGATAGTGTTAATAAAGTCTGGGAACAGTTTCTCGAACTGCTCTCTGATAAACTTACGCAAAACGAAATCTCCACTTGGTTTTCTGTGATCTCTCCAAAAAGTTTTGAAGATTCGGTACTTACCATCAGGGTTCCAAGCGAAGATTACTACGGTCTCATCGAATCAAGATACAATAAAGTAATTTCCGGTATCGTTGAAACGCTGCTTGGAAAAAACGGGAAACTTAATTATGAAATTTCTCAGATGGGTCTTTTTAGCAGCAATAACGAAAATGCTGTTTCGCTTGATACGGAAAGCGGTTATGCCAACCAGACAGATGAAACTTCCGGAAAAACATCCGCCGTAAGTATTAAAAATGAAATTTCACACGAAGAGTTTAATTCTAACTTAAACCAAAAACATGTTTTCGATAATTTTGTAAAAGGCGAAAGTAATGAACTTGCCATTGCAGCAGCATTTGCAATTACAAACAATCCCGGAAAAACATACAACCCGTTTTTTGTTTATGGAGGCGTTGGACTGGGCAAAACTCACCTTGTTCAGGCAATTGGAAACGAAATTATAAAAAAACATCCCGACAAGAAAGTTTATTATACTACCGCACCGGATTTTACCACGCAGTTTACAAACAACATCGCACAAAGCAGAATTGATTTTTCACAAAACAAAAACGGCACCAAAAAGCTTGACTCGTTCTATAAATCTCTTGACGTTCTCATTCTCGACGACATACAGTATCTCAGCGGTAAAGAAAAAACACAGGACTTTATGTATCAGATTTTTAACACGCTTTACAACGAAAAAAAACATATAATTTTTTCTAGCGATAAACCAGTAAATCAAATCAAGGGAATTGAAGAAAGATTAATATCAAGATTTCAATGGGGAATAACGACCGATATCCAGCCTCCTAACTGGGAAATGCGCGTTGCTATTATCCAGAATAAATTTGACGAAGCCGGTGTTGAAGTTCCAGAAGATGTTGTTCACATGATTGCCACCAACGTCAAAGATAGCATACGGACCATCGAAGGCTGTATCGTGGGAATAATCGCCGACAGCGTGTTAAGATATAAAGGCGAAATCAGCATGGAAATAGCCGAAAATGTTATTTCAAGAGTCGTGGGAAATATTCGCAGGTCAAAAAACATTTCCATCGAAAACATTATTTATACCGTTGCTAATTATTTTAAAATCTCTGAAAATCAAATACTCTCGAGAAAAAGAACAAAAGAAATTGCGCAGGCAAGACAGATTGCAATGTACCTTGCAAAAGAACTTACTTCTCTAACGCTTGAATCCATCGGGTTGAACTTTGGCGGCAAAGATCATGCTACAGTTTTATATTCGTATAACAGCATTTCTACATTAATTAAAAAAGATCCGTCTATAAATCTTCAGGTTCAGGAAATAAAAGAACTTTTAAAAAATCTCTGACAATATCCGGAATTTTCTTTTCTGAAAATTTTAAAAACTTGTTATAAAGTTTTTAATAACTTTACTTTCTTAACAATATTATTCCTCTATATTAAAATCTTTTGTCTTCAATTGTTAATATTTCTTAATTCTGTTATTTTTATTAACAAGTTGTAAGTAAGGTTTGAACTTACATTATCATGTTTGTTCGTTTACTTACAATACTAACAACACTACTACTGCTTCTAATTTTATTTAAATAATTAATAATAATAATAATGATAGAAAAACTGATTATAAAAAATTATTTGATAATAAAGGAAGCTGAAATAGATTTTTCAGAAGGACTAAATATTTTAACAGGAGAAACAGGAGCAGGAAAGTCAGTCATACTCGACGCGTTGTCGATGATTCTGGGAGAACGTGCAGATTATTCGCTTATTAAGGAGGGACAGGAAAAACTAATCGTTGAGGCATTTATCTCGCTTAAAAGTAAAAAATTGAAAAACCTGCTGAAAGAAATACTTTCGGATGAAGAAGAATTCTCCGAAACTCTTATTCTTAGAAGAGAAATTCTTAAAAAAGGCATAAGCAGAAATTTTGTTAATGATGTTCCGGTAAATATCTCCGATATGAAAAAGCTCGGTGATAATATTGTTGACATTCATTCTCAAAACGAACATCAATCACTGCTTAACAGAGATACGCATCTTGAGATTTTAGATAATTATTGTGGTAAACCTGATATGATAAACGAATATAAAAATGAGTTTGGAGTATTCCGTAATTATGTAAAAAAATACGAAAATCTCATTCTCAAAAAAGAAGACCTGATATCTAGGAAATCCTTTATTGATTTTCAGCTAAAGGAAATCAATTCACTCTCTTTATCCGAAGGCGAAGATGCAAAACTTGAAAACGATCTGAAAAAAATGGAAAACTCGGAAGACATTTCCCTTGCTCTGAATTCAAGCTTGAATTTTCTCTTTGATGATGAAAAAAATGCTTTGTCTCTGATAAATTATTCCGTAAAAGAATTAAAGAAAGCGTCTGAGTTTGATCCATCATTAATTAAAATAGTAGAAGATCTCGAAAATGCCGAAATTCTTGTCAAAGAGAGTGCAGCTTCTCTTAATAATTACAGAAGCAGTATCGATTTTAATCCTGCTTTAATTGAGGAAATTAGAGATAGGTTAAGTAAAATTTCTTTTTTAAAAAGGAAATACAATCTGACATTAAGTGAATTAATTTCAAAAGCCGAAGAGTTAAGTGAGGAATTGAATATTGCGGATAATTTTGATTTTGAAGCGGATCAACTGCTTCAGAAATTAAATAATCAAAAAATTAAAATCCTTAATCTGGCAAATAAAATTTCAAGTTTAAGAATAAAAAAATCCGCCGAACTGGAAAAAGGAATAAATTTACTTCTAAATGAAATAGGACTTGAATCAGCTGAGTTTAAAGTAGAATTTAAATTCAATACAGGTGATGAAAAAGATATTTATTCCGTAAAGAACAAGAAAGAATATATTAAATTAAGCGCTTATGGAATAGATGAAACTGAATTTTTAATAAAAACAAACAAGGGATCTGAATTTTCTCCATTGAGAAAATCTGCTTCAGGCGGAGAAATTTCGAGAATTATGCTTGCCATTAAGACTGTACTTTCCGGAAATTCAGATATTCCGGTATTAATTTTCGACGAAATAGATGCCGGCATTAGCGGCAGAATAGCTCAAAAAGTTGGGAAAATACTTAAAAAATTATCAGAAACACATCAGATAATCTGCATTACACACCTTCCGCAAATTGCAGCGATGAGCTTAAAGCATTTCAATGTAAGTAAATCAGATATAAACGGATTTACAACGGCTCAAATTAGAATTTTGTCCAAAGAAGAAAAAATAATTGAAGTTGCAAAACTAATCAGCGGCGAAAAGATAACGGATAATTCAAGAAAAAGCGCAATGGAACTTATAAAAGGATAAAAAAAAATCTTCACGACGCTGATTATTTGTAAATGAACTTAAATTTTATCGTTATGCTAATAACATAAACGCATTATTTTTCAGTACGTTTGTCCTGAATTCACTCATAAATAACAGCGCGTGAAGATTAAAATAAAGGAAGAACAAATATGAAAGAACAATAACTTGAACAGGTCAAGTTATTCACCATAACGAAATGATTCCTGAAAAGTTCCGTAAAAAAAAATTTTTTTAAAAAAAATTTTAAATTAAAAATGAAATAAATTCGTCACGATTCAAATCCCCGAAAAAACTCTTTAAATCGACGTTTTTCAGTGAATCAGATAAAAAATTTTTATCATATTTTTTTCCGATTAATTTATTCTCGAGTTCGGATAAGTCTCCTACTCCGAGAAAATCTCCGTAAAACTTAATGCTTTCAATAATTCCGTCTTTTACATGAATCCTTGCATCGATCTGCCCGATTGGAAAACGGTTTACTTTCTGAATGTTGAATTCGGGAGATCTGCCAAAATTCCAGTCCCAACTTTTATACTTGTCTTGTGAAAGTTTGTTTATTCCTTTCCACTCTTCTTCATTCAGTTTATAAAAAGGAATTGATTCATATTGTTCAAAAACGGTTTTTATCAGCAGGTTCTTAAATTCATCCATGCTGATTTTTTCTTTTAAAAATTCAGATATGTTTGCAACTCTGCTTTTAACTGATTTAATGCCTTTGCTTTCGATTTTTTCCTGTCTGACATTTAGAGCTTTTACAACATTTTCCAGATTAGAATCAAAGAGCAGTGTTCCGTGACTGAACATTGACTTTGTATCAGTAAACTGCGCATTGCCCGAGATTTTTCTGCCTTCAATAGTAATGTCGTTTCTTCCATTAAGTTCGGCATTAATTCCAAGTTTTTTCAGCATTTTAATAACAGGTCCGGTAAATAGACGGAAATTATGAATGCTTTCGTGAGAATGCCTGGTTATAAAACTGAAATTCAGATTGCCTCTGTCATGATACACCGCGCCGCCTCCTGAAATTCTTCTAACTACTTTAACGCCATTTGTGTTAATGTAATCTAAATTTATCTCTTCGATTGTATTCTGATGCTTTCCTATGATTACCGAAGGATCGTTTATGTATAAAAGCAGATAATCATTATCCATATTAAGATTTCTTACACAGTATTCTTCGGCAGCGAGATTTACGGAAGCATCAAAAATATTCCCGTTATCAATTAACTTCAGCATTTAAACTTCACTTTAAGTTTAAATTATTCGGATTTTGAATAGACGCTCTGCATTCCGAATCCCATTGTTTAATATCTGAATCGGAGATCTTATCAGCATCCTGTTCGTCATATTTTGATTTAATTTTCTCAAGCATGCATCTGCAAAAAGCTTTCATCGTTTCCTGTTTAATCAGATCGTCTTTAACCTGCGGTTTATATTTATCATAACATAACTTTACAAAATTTGAATCCGCTTCGGTTGACCAATTATGTTTAAATGCTTTAACAACAGGCTCGTCTTTATTTATTTCTTTTAATACAAAAAATAAAACAGCAGCTGCAATTATTCCGTATAAAAAATATTTACCGAGATTTTCTTTTTTTAAGTTGTTATTTTTATCCAAAATTAAAAAACAGTTTAAAACAAATATAATATAAAGCAACTATTTTTAAATTCAGAATAAATTACAATTTTAAAAACAGATGATACCCGAATTTAAATCTTTAAATCCCGAAGAAGCACAGCTTATGCTCGATGCGCCTGCGCTTTTAACCATTTTAATCGCCGGAGTAGAAGGTGAAATTGACAACAAGGAAAAAGACTGGGCAGTAAGAATTGCACAGTTCAGAGCGCGCGACAGGCATTCTATAATGCAGAATTATTACGAAGAAGTCTCCGGCCATTTTAACGAAACGCTTGAATCACTTCTTAAAACTTTACCTAAAGATACAGAAGAAAGATCAAAGTATATAATTAACGAACTTAAAAAAATAAACAACATAATTCCGAAGCTCGATAAAAAGTTTGCATCTGAATTTTACAAAGGATACCTGGCTTTCCGGGTTCAGGTGGCAAAAGCTTCCGGCGGATTATGGGGTTACGGTTCGATAAGCAGGGAAGAGCAAAAAATAATTGATATGGAAATATTAAAACCTCCAAAAGAGGATTAATTATTTTCTCATCCAGCGCGGATTTTTCTTTTCAATTTTTTTATAAATGGGACATTTTTTGTCATGTGCGCCTTTGAGATATCCTGTACTGACTAAAAACTCGTTTACAATTTCTCCTCCGGTGAAGACAAATGTTTTCTTAAAAAGTTTTATCCATTCATCTTTTGATTTCGGGTGATGAAAATCGAGCCAGCCTCCGAATGATCCGAATTCTTTTATAAGCGAAAGTACTGTATTGGCATTTGAAATTGCAGCGTTAATTTTCAGGCGGTTTCTTATTATACCTGCGTCGTTCATCAGCCTTTTAAAATCATTATCTGAATATTTTGCGATTTTCTTTATGTTAAAACTACCGTAAGCTTTTCGAAAATTTTTCTGCTTATTAAGAATGGTCGTCCAACTCAGACCTGCCTGATTTATTTCGAGTATCAGTCTTCCAAAAAGTTCATTATCGTCATCCAGAGGAAATCCGTATGCGTTATCGTGATATTCTCTGTGAACATTAAATTCTTTTTCCGGAAGCGTGCGTATGAAGTCGCAGTAAGTTTTTATTTGAGCCAATTCAGAAGTTTATCAATTATGATGTGGTATAACTAATGCTTGCATAATAATCAAAAGCATAATCTGCAATCAGGCTTGCCTTATCCGTTCCGTTAATAATTCTTCTCGCATTATATACATCTCCTTTATTGTCATTTAAATAATCAGAAAGTTTTTTGCCGGTAAACCAGCCTTCCATCATTCCGAGAAACATGATCTTTGTGGCATATTTCAAATCAAGAGCTTTTTCCGGATTCTTAATGAGATTTATTCCAAGCTTTTTACCTGCTTTTTCGTAATTTTCATACCACGTCAGCTGAACAAAACCCCTGCCGTAAAAAATATTATTTGTATCAAAATACCGAGTGCGGTTCATTTTCAGATTTGTTCCATACGGCCTGCCTTTTCCTTTGCCGTATTCTTCAATCGGCTGCATTCTTCGATCGGTTTCGTGGTGAGCCGTTGCCAGCATGTAAGCCAGCCACCGGTCATCATCGTCGTAATAATTTTTTTCCCATTCGTCAAGTATTGCATTCAGTCCGTAAACCTGTGACTGCTTAAACTTTCCGCTGAAAAGAGTTTTTCTTGCATTAAAGAAAAAGAAATCCCTGTTGATCATAATAAAAAAGTTAAGTTAAAAATCTATTTTGTTAATAACATTTTCTTTGTTTGAACAAATTCTTTACCATTGTATTGGGCGGTTATTGTATAAAAATAAATTCCCGATGCAAGTCCTTCGGATTTGAATTCAACCGAATAACTTCCTTTTTCCTGAACAGCATTTATAAATGAATTGACTTCCCTTCCGAGTTCGTCAAATACTTGTAGTTTAACAAAAGCGCGTTGAGGAATGTGATAAGTTATTGTTGTAAGCGGATTAAACGGATTAGGATAATTTTGCGAAAGACTAAATTTTTCTGCTGTTTCGGAGTTGGTCGTTATCGAAACCTGTTTACCAAGTTTCAAAACATACAAGCCTGTAGAAATATCGCTTGCGATAATATTTCCTGAAGGCAGATAAGGATACACGTTCCAGCAGCCCTGATAAGTAGTTCCGTTTGCGCCGGGATACGTATCATAATGACCTACTTCGACAGGCGATGACGGATTTGAGATATTATAGACAATGACTCCCGCTCTGTAATGAGAAAGATAAAGAGAATCGCCTTTTATGTATGCATTGTGAACCATCGAAGCGCTGTCATAAGGCATAAGATCGGCTATCTGTACTTGTGCGGTTAAATTGCTTATGTCCCAGAGTTTAGCATGATTCGAGCCGCCTTCGTCCGTGGTAACAAGAATACTTCTGTCGTCCGAAGTCCATGCATTGTGAGTAACGGCTCCCGGATATGTAAACTCTCTTATGAATTTTATTGAATCTTTGTTTCTTGCGTCGAGAATTACAAGATAACCGTCGTAAACCGAAGCCCCATAAATCGTATCATTTTTTATGAAGCAGTCATGAATGTATCGCGTGCCCCATTGTCCGCGCTTTACAGGATTTTCCGGATCAAGCAAATCGAGTATGAATACTCCGCCATTGTTATAATTACCTCCGTTGCAGTAAAGATATCTGCCGTCCTGCGAAATAGAGTGTGATCTGGAATATCCGGTAAAAGTATAGCTTCTGACAAAATGAATTGAGTCAGGAAGATATTGAAGGTCAACAATCTGTACGCCTTGACCGCCTTCGGATACTATATAGAGATAATGCGAGTAGGTTTTCATTTCACGATAATTGTAAAACGATCCCGGTCCGGAAATTGTACCTTTGTTTAATATCAATGAGGGATTTGTAATGTCATATACGGTCGTTCCGGCATAATGCCCGATTATGGCATATTCCCTGCCGCCTGCTGCATATCCCCAGCAAGAAGCATAATGCCATCCGGATGGAGTACCGCCAGAAGTGAATTCATGCTTTGTTCCGAGAAGAGTCATATTGTTTATGCTCTGCGAAAAACAAATTCCGGTTATAAACAAACATATAAATGTAATTATTATCTTCATTTTACAATTTTAAACTTTGTATTGATTTAAAATTTTTTTTTTAATTTAATATTAAAAATTTTGAAATGATACTTAAAATATTAATTGTCAGCATTTTTAGTCTTTTTCTGAGAACATAAAATGCCAAATTAACTAAAACTATATTCTGCATTTAATTTTCGATTAGCATTGCCGCTGTTTACTAAAATTAATTTTTTAAAAATCCGGATTAATAAAGTTTTTAAGCAAATAAGATTTAATAATATTAGTTTCCAAGACATTTTTTCAATTCAATAAAGACTTTTTTAAGAAATAATTGTCAACAAAATTTCTCTAATATTCAAACATTCTCACCCCTGGTCCATCTTGCAAGGTAAGGGATGGGAGAGGTTTTATGAAGAATAATTATGTTTTCAAATATTTAAAAACCTAAAACTATTGCTTAACTTTACAGTTTAAAATTGTTTTTGATGGGTGTTTTTAAAAAATATTGAACATAAAAAAATAATCTTTACTTTTAAATTTTTGAAAAGTATTTTAGAGCGGGAAATCCTTTTAAATAGGATTAAAATAAAGGGGGATTTGAAAGTTAACACTATTACTTATCATGAAACTTTTTTATCTGTTTAGTATCCTTTCGATTTTGAACCTAACTGATTTCAAAATATTAATCAAAAATTTATATGCCTAAATCTCCAAGAAAAACGCCTAAATCAAAAAGTACTTCAATAACTAAGATTGTAAATAATCTTAGAAAAGATATTTTATACGGCAGATTAAAACCGGATGAACATCTTAAAGAATTCAGGATTGCTGAGATTTATAAAGTAAGCCGGGTACCAATCAGGGAAGCATTCAGAATACTTCACAGCGAAGGCTATGTTAAAATGATTCCCAACAGAGGAAGCTACGTGAGAAAAGTAACCAGAGATTATTTCGTCGAATATGGCGAGGTTTACAGACTAATAGGTCCTACTGTTTTAAGAGATTCTATCCCCAGATGGAACAGCAGTACATATAAAAAAGCTTACAGCATTCTTGATAAAATAGATACATCAAAAGATTTTAATAAAACCTCCCATCTGCTCTGGGATTTTGCCAAAACGATTTTCGGAAAATCGAAATTTGAATTTATGAAAAGCATCATTAATGATATATACATGCACAACATAAGATCGATTGCCGACATTGTCTATAAGCTTCAAAACATGAAATACGACACTTATCCACACAGAAAGTTATTGTCACTTTGCAAAGAAGGTAAAAACGAAGAAGCGGTTAAATTTTGGTTTGATTATTTAGCCAAGCTATCGGAATCTTTTCAAAAGTTTATTAACGAACAGGAGAAGACAAATTAAGAAAATCCTTCCCACAAAATTTTTTCCCACAATTTTAATTTTAACATTTTTTTTTGCCGGATGCCGGACATTTTATGACGTAACGGATAATGTAGGCAGAGTTTTCGGCAGCCCCCGCAAAATAAAAAACAAAATTACTCAACCGGTAAAAGACAACATAAAACTCTCTGCATTATGGGTAGGTCATGCAACAGTTTTGCTTCAGATTTATGATAAAGTAATAATTACCGATCCATTCTTTACCGATTTTATAGGACAAATTCAGAAAAGAATCGTAGAGCCGGGAATT
The DNA here is from genome assembly GCA_019187405.1 of Ignavibacteria bacterium. GTDB lineage: Bacteria > Bacteroidota > Ignavibacteria > Tepidaquicellales > Tepidaquicellaceae > JABAQZ01. The sequence goes on along the minus strand of JABAQZ010000001.1, from coordinate 52,008 downwards.
GACCTTAAGTATCTTGACAAATGCGATCTTATTCTCATTTCGCATTCGCATTTTGACCATTGCAATCTTTCGAGTTTAAAAATGCTTGAAGAAAAATTTCCCGATGCTTATTTGATTTATCCAAAAGGTGTCGAAGAATTCTTGCCGGGTCTTGATTTTAATGCATTTGCTTTTAAAACAGGAAGCGACAAAGCATACATAGGCGAAACTAAAATCATAGACGGAATGGAAATTACTTCGGTTCATGCCTATCACTGGGGCGGAAGGTTCGGAATTGACGGACTCCTATGGGGTTACGATGGTTACTGCGGGTTTATCATAAAGTACAAAGATGTTACTGTTTATTTTTCGGGCGATACTTCTTATGATGAGAATTTTTATAAATATCTGGGCAGAAATTATAAGATAGACCTCGACATACTGCCAATAGGTCCTTGCAGCGATTGCTACAAAATTGATAAAAAGAACAGACATGTCTATCCGAAAGGAGTTTTAAAAATTCTCGAAGATACAAAAGCGAAATTTATGATACCCGTTCATTACGGTACCATAAGTGAATTATCCGAACCCGATTATCCGAAAGTTGTGCTCGAAGAATTAATTTCGGGAAATCCTGCCCAAAAAGAGAAAGTCAAAATACTCGATCCGGGCGGACAGATTATTTTGTATTCAGAATAACGCATCAACTGCATCTTTAATCCTTTCAACGCCTATTATTTCAATGCCGGAATTTTTCCGATTAATGTTTTTCAGATTTCCTTTCGGCAAAATAATTTTTTTAAAACCGAGTTTTGATGCTTCGGAAATTCTTTTGTCAATGTATGAAATGGTTCTCACCTCTCCGGACAATCCTATCTCCCCAAGCGCTACCGTATCTGAATCGGCGGGAATATCTCTGAATGAAGAGTATATGCTCATGGCAACGGCAAGGTCTATCGCAGGTTCGTCAATTTTGACTCCGCCGGCAATGTTAAGAAAAATATCATACTTGTTAAGAAAAAGTCCGAGCTTTTTTTCAAGAACGGCGATGATGATGCTTAGCTTTTTGTAATCATAACCCATAGATGTTCTCTGCGGAATGCCAAAGCTTGTAGCTGATGCAAGCGCCTGCACTTCAATAAGCAGAGGCCTCGTTCCCTCGATGGATGCAGAAATAACGCATCCCGATGCTCCGTAATTTCTCTGCGAGAGAAAAACTTCGCTCGGATTTTTTACTTCTTTTAATCCGCCGTCTGACATTTCAAAAATACCGATTTCATTTGTAGAGCCAAATCTGTTTTTTATGCCGCGGAGAATTCTGTATGAGTGAGTTCTTTCTCCTTCAAACTGCAGAACTACGTCCACCATGTGTTCAAGTACTTTCGGTCCGGCAATGACGCCTTCCTTGGTTATATGTCCTACGATGAAAACAGACACTCCGAACTTTTTTGAAATGTGCATCAGAAGCGAAGTAGATTCGCGAAGCTGCGTAACGGTGCCGGGCGCGCTTTCCAGATCAGGTCTCGATACTGTTTGAATGGAATCAATTACAACGATGTCAGGCTGTTCTTTTTCAATTACAGCCTGAATGATGTCAAGATTGGTTTCCGATAATATGTAGAAATTATTAAGGTGAAATTTCAATCTGTCTGCGCGCATTTTTATCTGAACTGCAGATTCTTCACCGCTTACGTAAAGTATTTTTCTGTCTCTGACTTTATCGGCAATCTGAAGCATCAGTGTGGATTTACCAATTCCCGGATCGCCTCCTATCAATATGACAGAGCCTTTAACGATTCCACCTCCGAGGACTCGGTCAAGCTCATCTATCTGAGTTTTTGTCCTTTGCTCAGGCTCGGCTGAAACGTCAGTGATAAGATTGTACGTTCCGTTGTTCAGCTTAACACTGCCAGATGGAGATTTTCTTTTATCAATACTGATAATCTCTTCTGACATTGTACTCCAGTTACCGCACTCGGGACATTTTCCGCTCCAGCGCAGTGAAGAAAATCCGCAATTCTGACAAACGTATTTTGATTTCAACTTTGACACGGCTTTAATATAAAGAATTGAAAAAATACAATAAGTGTCATTAAGAAAGTCAGATACATTTTTGCATTGAAACGTCATATCGGCACAGCAAATCACATTCTTTTTAAAATTCCGATAAGTTATTTTAACGCATGAAAATCTTCTATATCGTTTTATACTGCATTAGCGCGTTGCTTTTTATTGTTGCAATGCTCGGTTCTTCGATTACAAAAGATTTATTCGATTCATACTCCGAAAAGACGCTCGAATATTCTGGCTTAAAAAAAAATTCCGTTCAAAACATTGATAATAAAATTGACGATTTGATTTACAAATCGAAACAGATAGAGCTTAAAATCGAACGTATAAAAAATTTTTTCAGTCAGGAAAAAATTGACGAGAGCAAGTATCAGAGGGAAAACACGGCATTGCTGCAGAAAAATATTTACGACCCGCTGATTAATATGTTAAATCAAATTTTCAGGTTTGCAATGATGTTTGTTTCTGTAGTATTTCTCATGTTTGCCGTAATTTTTCATCTTGCTTACAGAGGGATTGAATTGCGTAAACGCGTTTACAGACTTGAAGCAATTGTGTTGGCGGGAAAACAGAGTTGACTCAGATTATAAAAAATATCGAGACAGCAGTAAAGGAATTGCTTGGAGGAAGCATTGTAGCGCTTCCGACGGAAACGGTTTACGGGCTGGGGGCAAATGCGCTCGATGCAGATGCGGCGCTGAAGATTTTTGAAGCGAAGCAAAGACCTCGTTTCAATCCGTTGATTGTGCATGTGAAAAATGTAACCGACTTTGAAAAGTACGCCGAAGATATTCCCGATGATGTTTACAAACTTGCTGAAAAATTTTCTCCGGGACCTATAAGCTATATTGTCAAAAAAAAGAAAATCATACCGGACATTATTACTTCTGGAAGTAAATTTGTTGCTTTAAGAGTACCGTCGCATGAACTTTTCAGAAAGGTGCTCGAGGAATCGGGAATACCTGTCTGCGCTCCTTCTGCAAACAGATTTTCGGGAATCTCTCCCGTATGCGCAGAAGATGTAATGAAAGAGCTTGGAGGAAAAATTAATTACATACTTGACGGAGGAAAAAGCGTATTGGGAATTGAATCTACGGTGGTAAATTTTACGGAAGAAGGGGTTGAAATTTTGCGGAACGGATTCATAACAAAAGAGGAGATAGAAAAAGTCATAGGCAAAACAATTTCGGGATTTTCCAAAAAAAACATATCTCCCGGAATGCTGAAGGTTCATTATGCGCCTGAAAAGCCGATGTATTTTGTAAAAAGTTTTGACGAAGTTAAGCATATCAACGACAGGAAAATCGGTCTTCTCGATTTTTCCGGTTACAAAGACAGCAGAGAAATTGCATTGAATTTGTTTTCCGATTTGAGAAATCTTGATGAAATGAATATTGATTTTATAGTTTGTAAAAAAACGGAAGAAAGCGGACTCGGAGTTGCAATTAACGAAAGACTTGAAAAAGCGGCTAAGGGTTATTTGCCGAAAGAGCTGAGCGGTTAGCCGCAATTCCAATCCGAATATTAGTTTTAAAAAATTATTAAACAACATTTGAATTTAATGCCTGATAGAATAATCATAGATTTCGGCGACGAGCAGGAGAAGAAGCAAAATCCGGAAGAAGAAAGGATTATTATTGAGCTGGATAAAGAAAACAAAAAAATTGATGTGGGTGAAATCGAAGAGAGCAGGGAAAAGAAAATTCTTAATTCAAAGATAAATTCTTTTTATAAAGGAAATTCAGGACTAAGCTCATACTTTGAAAGCGGACTGAAGTTTCCCGAAGGCATTGAAAAAGGATTCAGAATAAAATACGCCATTGACCTCGGCGATGAATTTTTAAATTCCATTTTGGAAAACAACCGCTATTTCATACTATCATCAAAATCGGGTAAGATTTTTCTTACGGATAGATTTACTGGAAAAATAAACGAAAGCATTTTTTTTGAAAACGAAACGTTCGAGAAAACGGGGCTTGTATTTGAGAACAGAATTTACATTAATTCACTGAAAAAAATTTACGAGCTGGGAAAGATCGGTATTTCAAAACAAGTAATATACAACTCCAGCGATAATCAATATATCTGGAGCAATCTAAACCGTCACGAAGATAAACTGGTATTCAGCGAGTATGACCCGGGTTCGGGAAATGCATCTTTCAAAGCAATAAGACTCAATGAAAATCATGGAATAAAAGAATTTAATTTTAAAGTGCGGAGTTTTCTAAGCGATTCGCTCTGTATTGCTTTTGGTAAATCATATCTGCTTTCGGATGAAAAGCTGATAGAATATGATTTTGGAAAAAGTTCGGGAGAAATTTTTGATACGGGAATTGAAACCAACGAAAATTCAATCATGTTTTTTTCAAACGGCAGATTGTATCTGACAACTTCTGCAAACGAGCTTTATTATCTGGATCTGCCTTCGGACAATTACAAATTCAGATACACGGGAATAAAAGATCCTTATCTGAATTCTGCCGGAGGATTTGCTGATAATCTTTTTACGGGGACGATTGACGGATGGAAATTTTTTAAAGCCGGCGGTATGCAGGTGTTTAGATTTGATGATGAATCTGAAAATAAAATAGAATGCATCAGCAAAAACGTTCTTGTTGTTTCCCAGAAAAACAAAATCGTATTTTGTAATCTCAACAGATTTCAGGAAGCCGAAAGCAGTATCATATCTTCGGAAAATGAAAATAAATCGGAGGAAATAGTCTCAGCATTGATTTCGGGGAACGAAATTGCAGTACTTACAACTTCGGGATTGCTGAAAGTATTTACAAACGATAAACTTAACATTCACATATAAATGAAAATTTTTTTGCTGAAATTACTCGTATTGATTTTTTTGTTTACTGAAACTTACGCGCAAAAGGAAAACAATTTTATATTTCTTTTTGACAATTCAGGCAGCATGTCGCCTTATTACCTTTCTCCGCAAAGTAATTTCAAAACTTTCAGCAAAGCACTGATTAAAAATTCAATAAACAAAAATGACAATGCTGAAGTAATGCTTTTTACAAAAACCGATGCAAAGAGAAACATTTCATCTCCCAAAGTAATTTTCAAAGGCAACGCCGGGCAGTTTAATCCGGACGAGGTAATGGGCAAGTTTGAAATGATGATCGGCAATGACAACAGGACGGGAACAACCGATCTGATTGAAGCTCTTAACGATGGCATATCCGCGCTGGAAGGGAAGACGGGAATTATTTGGCTGATTACCGACAATATAAATGACAATTCGGGAAGCGGCGATTCGTCGTTTCAGAATACTTTGGGTTTTTACAATAAGCTCCGCAGCGATCCGGCGATTCAGAAAATTCTGTTGTATCCTTTTCCTGAAAAGGCGATAGACGGCGGCGACACGGCAAAAGGATTTGTAGCATACGGCATAGTCCATTCGGCAAAAACTCTCTCGCAGCAAGATCTTGTTTATTTCGATTCAATACTTCGCGGAGCAGGAATAAAGCAGAAAGCGATTACGCTTAAACCTCTTGACATGGGAACGATTGTCCTTAGACCGAGAATCACTCAAAGCAGGGTTACCGAAGGAAAGCTTTATTATGACGGATCATACCTGCGCGGTTACGGTTTTGAAGAAGGCGAAAAGGTCAGAGAAACATTTAACGATCTTTCTTTAAAATCGAATTTGTATCCATACATAATAAGAAGCGCAAGGCTTAATGTCGGGCTTGAGAATTTCACTTCGACGGATTACTCGGTAAAGTCGCTCGGAACGCAGACCATATCGCCTTCGACAGTAAGCAATGTTTCTCCCGAAGGAGAGGTAACGGGATTTTCCGTAATTTTTAATCTGCCTGAAATAACCCCGAATTTTTCTTTCAATACGATATTCAAAGAAGATTTTGCAATCGGCGGAGATCTTGTGCTGACGGTAAGCGACGTTGACATATTGCTTGATCAGGAGTATGTGAATTCGTTCAGGGAATTGTTTGCACTGCAGACAGTTCCTGAGATTTTTCAGCCGGTGTTAAAAGACAAAAAGATTATTACGAAAATTCCTCTCGAGATCAGAATGAAATACGGACCTTGGAGATTATTTGTGCTGATCGGAATTATTGCGGCAGTACTGCTTGCCGCTGCTCTGCTTATTTATTTAATACTGAAGAAAAAATGCTTCAGGCTTATAACCGATAATGCAGATGAACAGGATATATGTCTCGGCGGATTTTCTTCGTTCACCGTTTCAAAGGGAATGGCGGGAGATCTCGGCAATATAAAGAAGTCACTGCTTGGCGACTTGAGCTTCAATTTTTCAAAAAACACTCTCTCACCCGGAAAGAAGGTTAAGCTTATTTATGACATGCCGGTTGAAATTCAGTATAATGAAGACGATTACAGAACGGGTTCAGTCACAATAATGATCAGGAGCCTGGAACGTGCATCAATGGAAAAAGATAATACCGAAGGCGAAACGGGGATTTATTAAACTGCTGTGATTATTCTGCTAAAATGTTTAAATGGTTTAATGCATAGGATTTTGTTTTAAAAATGTTACCGGCTTTGCTAATATTATATTCCAAATAATATATAAAGATTTGCGATAACATCCTTTTTTAGGCAACGACATAGTTTTAATTCTATTTCAGTTCACTAATTCAGTTGCTTAAAAGCAACTGCAAAAGAAAATATATTTTTTAGTATCTATTGCAGTTAACTTTAGTGAACTGTAATATACAGCTTAGTTACATTTAATTTGATTAAATGCATATGCATTTGTAATGATTGAAATTGTTAATAAGAAAAGTAAAATTATTTTGGCAAGCGTTTTCATTTTCCGAAAATTTTCATTCTTTAATTTTTACTTAAGACTAAAATATTGTGACTGTCAATGATATTCAAAAATTATCTTACTTTTATCACAGTATTTGAATCCATTTTTGCCGGCTTCTGCTTTCATTAAGATAAAACAGGATGCCGCATCACTGCGGCACCCTGCATTTAAGGAGTCAGCCATGAAAGCTAATCCAGGTAAGTTATTTGATCAGCATCATTTTCTTCGTGGTAACAAAACCTTCTGCAGTGATCCTGTAGAAATAAACCCCCGTAGAGACCTGCAGTCCATTATTATCGAGTGAATTCCAGTCAACCGTATATTTCCCGGCAAGCAATGTCTGATTGTTAATAAGAGTTTTGATTTCTCTTCCTGTTATGTCATATATTTTAAGCGTAACCTGTTCTGTCTTTGGTATTGAAACATCTATTTTTGTTGTCGGATTGAACGGGTTCGGATAGTTTTGGGATAATTCATAAACACCCGGAATTTCCGTTCCTGCTTGCTGAATTCCCACGGTATAATTCCTCGATGTCAGTAATACCTGAATGGTAAAGAACGGATTATGCATTCCGGCGCTCTGGTCTTCGGTAATTAGCAGATAATTCCAGTAAGCTTTTCTTAAATTAAGATTGGATGAATCCTGAGCAATGAGTTGCCAGGCAACAGAGTCAACTCCTCTCGGAGGCAGATCAATTCTTAAATTTGTAAGACAGCCGTTAACTTCACTCATCCAGTCTTCGGTTGTTCCGTCACCGTCAAAGTCCTGCGGAGCCATGAACTGTTCGAAAGAAGTAACGCCTGCATGACAACTCTGACATCCTTCGGTATGATCATAATTAGTAGCTTCATAATGAAGATTCATTGAGTGACCTCCGACCTTGTCTCTTGTTACTGTGCCTGTGTCCGTTATTTCCGCCATGTGACAGGTGGCGCATGTGTTTTCGATGTTTTTATGAGATCCAGTTATGTAAGGGAAGCCGAAAGTAGCGGCATTAGTACCGAGAAGCACGTCAGCCTGAACGCTGTGGTGCGGACCCCAGGTGCTGGTAAGCGAGCCGCCTGCAGTAACGTAAGTGGAAGTATTTCTTCTTGCCATGTGACAAGTCATGCAGACCTTGCCTGTTCCGGCATTAGCAAATGAAACTCCGTTTGCCAGAGTATCCGCTCCTGTGGCAATGCTTCTAAGAGAATACTCATTGCTGTTGCCGTGCGGATCGTGACATGCCTGACATGAAATCATCTGCTGATCGGCTGTTGTAAGATTAAGTTTCCCAATACGGTTTTTAGTAAAATCAACATAAGATTCTCCATCGTGACATCTATTGCAATCATTAAGTGTATTTCTCTGGCTTGCGCTTACGGTTCTTCCTTCGAATACAGCTTCAGAGTGGAGTGAATTTTCCCATTGCTGGAATTTGCTGTGTCTCCACGGTTCGCCGTGACAGTTGCCGCACATACCTGAATTATATGAAATTTCGATTCTGTTTGTATCACCGCCGTTTGATGCATGAGAGAATCCCGCGCCGTGACAGTTTTCGCAGCCGATGCTTGCAAAAGCCACGAGTTCAGGGAAACGGGTTTTTAAACTGTCCCATTTTCCAGGATTTGGAGGAGCTGTATAAGTCCATCCTACTCTTCGCGCAACATCATCGAATCCGTTATTGTCGGTAACTGTGTTATGGTCATAGCCGACGGTATGACACTTCATGCAGCTTGTATTGTAATATGCAGCTCCGCTGTCAATTTCATATCTAAAAATGTTTGCGTGTCCGCTGACTTTCCATCTGTTGAATATGTCTGCAAAGTTCGGATTGCCCGAGTGGCAGACCATACAGTTGGGATAAAGGGCAGGGACTCCTTCGAAATTACCGGTTCCGACATACTTTGTGGAAAAGATTTTCATTGTAGTGTCTTTTGTGCCGGTAGAAGTAGTAATTGAAACCCTGATTTCAAATGTGCCCATTGAGTCAGCTTTGAATTTGTACCAGTTCAGTGAAGGAATATTCACAAGAGTTGCATTTGAACCAGTTGGTCTCGATACAAAAGACCAAGTCTGACTTAAAATGGAAGAAGTATCGCCGAAATTAAAAGCGGACAAATAGACAAACTGTCCTTTTCCGACTGCAACGAGACCTGAAGCAACGCAGGAATCAGGAACCAGTTCCGGCAGGGTTTTTATCATTTCCGGATTTGTGGCATGGTTAAATATTTTTGGTCTTGGTGCGGAGAATGCCAGTCCCGCACACATAAGTAAAATTGCAAAGTTTAGTATTAAAGCTTTCATGATTTTTGGTTTTAATTACCTTAAAGTTTGTTCTTGAGAATAATAGTATCAATAACCGTTCCAGAATAAAACACACATTTATTTTGCAGCTTTAAGCATTAGATTTTTCAAGTGGGGAAAAAATGGACACATTTTGGGGACAAATTGGAATTTTGAAAAAGGGGAATGAAGGAAATTAGAAATTATATCAGAGGTATATACATTATCGGGTATAATTTCAATGAGTAATTTGGAAATTATACCTTAGGTAATTTTTCAGGTTGTAAAGATGAATAAAAAACTTAAATAAAACAAAAAAGCGAAGGAGTCTTCGCTAATTGAACATTGCACATTTAAAATTGAAAATTAAAAAAGTGGACAGGGCCGGAATCGAATCCCGACAAGTCGGGACTTTTCAGACTGTTACGTTGAATAAAGACATTTGTACAATAAAAAAAGCGAAGGAGTCTTCGCTAATTGAACATTGCACATTTAAAATTGAAAATTAAAAAAGTGGACAGGGCCGGAATCGAACCGGCGACACACGGCTTTTCAGGCCGTTGCTCTACCGACTGAGCTACCTGTCCAAAAATACAATGCAAATTACTATTTTTGTGTCTTAGTATCAATCTAATTCAATAATGTATACAAATTCAATTTCTAATTTGTAATGCTTATTCAGTTTTTCTATTTTACAAAAACAAGTTTTTAATTTTAATTAAATTCAAAATGAAAAATTTTTATTTAATACTTATTTTAATTATAAACACAGCATTCATAAATGCGCAATGGACTTCCAATACTTCAGCTAATACAACCATCTGCAATGAAGTCGGAGATCAGGCAACCCCGAAAGCTGCAATGACATCAGACGGCGGATGCTATATCATGTGGTTTGATAACAGGGTCCCGAATTATAAAGTATATCTTCAGCGATTAGATCCTGCGGGGAATCCTTTGTTTGGAACTAACGGTATGCTTGTGAGCGGATTTGCGCAGAATAATTTTCTGCAGGATTTTAATATTGATGTGGATGCTGATGACAATGCAGTCATAGTGTTTACCGATACCAGAAACGGAACTCTTAATCCATTTGCGTATCTTGTCAGTCCGGGCGGAACGTTGCTTTGGGGAACAAGCGGTATTTCACTTACTGACTCAACAGCAGTTTCACAGAATATACCAGTTGTGCGCGCTACCGGTGACGGTAATTATGTTTTTGCATGGACTTATGCATCCGGACCCAACAGAATCGCAATGCAGAAGCTTGATGTAAACGGAAACCCTCAATGGGGCACGGCTCCGATGAAGTTAAGAGGCACCGGCACGGAGAATTTCAGTTATGCACGGCTTGTGAAATCAGATAACGGCAGCGTAATCATGAGCTGGGATGCATGGACGGGAAACTTTGCAACTTCTTCATCAATAAAATTATTCATACAGAAATTCAGTTCAGCCGGAGCAAAGCTCTGGATGGATCCGCAGGACACCATTCAGAATCTCGGAAGGTTGTCGGGGATTTCATTCATACCATACATTATAAGTGACGGAAACGACGGAGCGGTACTTTGCTGGCAGGATGACAGAAACGCGGATGCAAGAGCGAGCGTTTTTGTTCAGAGAATTAATTCAAACGGCGTCATACAGTTTCCGAAAAACGGTTCGGAAGGTTCACTACTTTCGACAAACAATCACTTTCTTCCGACGGTGAATTATATAGAATCAACGGGTGAAACGGTAATGTTCTGGACGGAAACAAACGGCGGACAGACTGTAGTAGGCGGACTTTACGGACAGAAGTTTGATGCGGCAGGAAACAGGCAATGGGGCGATAACGGCAAAGAGTTTAAATCGATGGATAATAATCAATTGAGTTTTATTCAGTCATGGAACAAAGATACAACCGTAATTGTAAATTACAGCGAGACGCAATTCGGAAGTTCGAATGTATTAATCAAAGGAATGGGAACGGGACCTTCGGGAAATTTCCACTGGACTGGAAACATTGTTTCGGCAAGCACATCATCAGGAAGTAAAATCAGAAAGATGTCGGCATTTGATAAAAATTCCGGTATGACAGTAATGGCATGGAGCACGGGAGACATCATTGCGCAGAACATGAACTTTGACGGAAGTTTCGGCGCGTCTGAATTTAATCTCAAATACGGAATCGAAGGATTCTGGAATTCACCTACTCAGGTGCAGGATACGATTACATGCAATATGAGAGAATCAGCATCTCCATATAATTTAGTGCAAACGGGAAAGATGTATCTTAATTCAAACGGTGAAGGATCAATGAGTTTTACAACAACATCGGGAGGAAATTACTTTCTCGAGATTAGACACAGGAACGCTCTTGAAACATGGAGCGCAAATCCTGTATGGATGAAATCCGGTATTTCTGAATATGATTTTACAACTTCGCAATCAACGGCATACGGAAATAACATAGTTCTAAAAGGCGGCAGATACTGTGCATACAGCGGAGACGTAAATCAGGACGGAGTTATTGACGGTGCAGACGGCAGCATCTGCGACAATGATGCGGCGAATTTTGTATTTGGCTATGTTGATACGGATGTAAACGGAGATGGAATAGTTGATGGATCTGATTCGGCAATCATAGATAATAATTCTGCGAATTTTATTTCGGTGGAGAAACCGTGATGTTGAATTATCAATGTTGAATTATCAATGTTGAATTATCAATGTTGAATTATCAATGTTGAATTATCAATGTTGAATTATCAATGTTGAATTATCAATGTTGAATTATCAATGTTGAATTATCAATGTTCAATTATCAATGTTGAATTATCAATGTTTAATTATCAACGTTGAATTTTCAATGTTCAATCCGTTACGGCGGATCAATAATCAATGTACAATGTAAAATGTTCAATCCGCCACAGCGGATCAATTGTTATTAGTCATTATAAATTGTTAACTGTTAATTCTTAACTGTATACTCATAGCAATTAACTATTAATTTTAAACTGTTAACACTTAACTGTTAACTGTTAACTATTAACTGTTAACTATTAACTGTTAACAGCTAACTGTAAATTATCAATTATTTACTTAGTATCATTTTTTTTGAACTCGAGTATTTTCCGTCAACGGTGATTTTATAAAAGTAAATTCCGGATGGAACTTTATTTCCGAAGTTATCTAAGCCATTCCATTTTACCGAAACGAGACCTTCAGGTTTTTCATTATTAAGGAGATTTAATACAAGCTTTCCATTAATGTCAAAAATATCAAGTCGGACCATGCTGTTTTTTATCAGACTGAACTCGATGTATGTTTCGGGATTAAAGGGATTTGGATAATTCTGTTTGAGTTCGAACAAATAATTTTTCAGAGGTTTTTCATTTCCAATTGACGAAGTAAACGGACAGCTTCTACTCCTGAAATAAACTCTCGAGAGACCATTTCCTTCAGTAACTTCATAATTAGTGCAGACTCCGCCGTCAATCATAAGTGCGGCAGCTTTGAAGCCGATGGAAAAAGTATCTTTGTCAGTTACAAATTCGGGAGCTGACCAGTTAGCTCCTCTATTTAAAGAATAACTGCACATCATATCAGCTCTTGCCTGTCCCTCAAAAAAATCACGTTCATCTTTCCAGAAAGTCCAAAGAATATTTCGTTTGGAATCGTAGCGGCTGCCTTCAACAAGATGAGAGCGCATTCCCGGTTCAGACATCTGAAAGAAACCTGCAGGCATCCAGGATGATCCAAGATTATCCGAATAACCATATCTGACATTAGCTCCGTCAAACGGATCAGAAAATGGATATTTATGAAAAAAAAGATGGAAACGATTTGAGTTGTCAATTAAGAGATCGGGATCCGAGTCCAGATCCTGACCAGCGGCAATATTAAAAGTAGAAGACCAGTTAATGCCTGCGTTTGTACTTACAGCCATAAAAATATCCCATTTCATTCCAATGTTTACCGAATCACGCCAGACAACAGCAATAGTGTCACCGCGTGATTCGTTTAGCTGGACTCTCGGGAATGCCGAATGTCTGTCGTCATTATTACTTAATCTAACAGCTGAAGTCCAGGAGTTGCCTGAATTTTGAGATTTGGAATAATAGACTTCTGCAGTTTCAGCCGAGCCCGGATTGCCTTCGTGCCAGACAGCGTGCAGGTTATTATTTTTGTCAACCGTCAGATGATAAGTGAATGAAGAGTACAATACTTTATTTGCAATTCTCACTGTATCCGTTATAAGATTCAGATTCAGATCATATTTTGAATAGAACATTGCGGCAGGAACCTTGGAAGACCAAATCAGATGCAGAGTATTATTATTATCAATTTCCAGTCTTGGAGGAGCTGCTCCGATAACAAGATTTGCCGGAGTGAATCTCACCGGAGTTTTTAGCCAGCTTACTCCTTTATTATCAGAATAATTCAGATAAATACCTGAAGAGATTCCGTTTAGTGGATTAATTTCAACAGTAAGAACAAATATTCTTCCTGTTGATGATACTGCCATGTTATTAAACAATGTGCCACGCTGCGAGTGAGAGGAATTGAATTTAGGTAAAGCATATTCCGGTCCCCAGTTGGGATTTACTCCGTGCTGTGAATATAAAATACAGTTTGAGATTAAAAAAATAAAAAGTAAATTGAAAATGCGGAATTGAATTTTTGCTGACATGTCTTCAATTATTTTTTAAAAAGATTTATTATTAGATAAAATAAATAATGTCAGGGTTTAATTCAAAACTAAGATTTTCAAATAATTTTTATGAGAGAAAGAGAATATATTAAAATATCACCGGAAGTTTCAGCTGCATTGAATGAAAACAAACCTGTTGTTGCGCTGGAATCAACGATCATATCACACGGGATGCCCTATCCGGATAATTATGAAACGGCGGTAAAAGTTGAGTCGGAAGTAAGACAATGCGGTGCTGTGCCTGCAACAATAGCAATCTTAGACGGAATAATTAAAATCGGATTAAACAGCGGCGAGCTTGAATTTCTTTCAAAGGAAAAAAACATACTCAAAGCTTCGCGGAGAGATATAGCCGTAATAATTTCACGGCAGATGAATGCAGCAACTACCGTATCGGCGACGATGATATGTGCTTCGCTTGCTTCGATAAAAATATTTGCCACCGGAGGAATAGGAGGAGTTCACAGAAATGCGCAGAATACATTTGACATATCGGCTGATTTGACGGAGCTTGCAAAGACTAATGTAGCAGTAGTATCATCGGGAGTGAAATCGATTCTCGATATTGGTTTGACACAGGAGTATCTCGAAACAATGGGAGTTCCGGTAATCGGATACTGCACTGACGAGTTTCCGGCATTTTATACAAGAGAGTCCGGATTTAAAACCGATTACAGATTGGATACTGCAGATGAGATAGCAAATATGCTAAGGACAAAGGAAAAACTTGGATTAGGGGGCGGGGTATTAATTGCAAATCCGGTGCCGGAGGAATTTTCATTTGATAAAAAAATCATAGATGAAGCAATAAGCATTGCATTGAATAAAGCCGATGATTTGAACATCAAAGGCAAAGACATCACCCCATTTCTGCTTTCGGAAATTAAAAACATCACGGGAGGAAAGAGTCTCGAGACGAATATACGGCTTGTGATAAGCAATGCGCGGCTTGCGGCGGAGATAGGGGGGAGGATGATATGAGGTATTTTTGTTGGAGTTTAAATGCATGCAATTTAAAATTTGACTTAAATTTTATAAAAGTTTATGAATAAATTTTTAAGTATAACCTAAATACTTGTTTGAATAAATTTTACAATTAACTAACCACGGAGGTTATTCATATGAAAATATTTTTTATAGTTTTAATAATGTCTCTATTCGGAGATTCATATAGCGGTGAATTTCAGAATAATCTTTTCATAAATGATAAAGGAAGAGAAATACGTATTCAGCCAGATGTGATGAATAAATCGGGAGTGATTAATTCATCCGGAAAATTTTCCGTAGTGAATAACAATGAAACAGATTCTTTTCCGGTATTCGGCGGTTTTCCGGTAATAGTAAATGGCCAATCGTATGAAGGCGGGATAATTTGCCAGATGGATTCCGACACTGAACTTGAGATTGTTTACGGCATCGGCACAACGCTTCAGGCATGGAATCCAGACGGAAGCAGTGTGAGCGGCTGGCCAATTAATCTTTCATATAATGCTCAAGGAGCGCCTGCATTGGGAGATATTGACGGTGACGGACAAGATGAGATAGTATTGGGAACTTCGAATTTTTTTGGGACAGCGGGAGCAATTTATGCATTCAGAAAAAATGGTACAGCCGTAACCGGATTTCCCGTAAATTTGGGAGCAACTTCTCGAACCATTGTTTTAAGTGATCTTGATAATAACGGCGCGCTTGAAATTATTACAAACAAAAGACTTTCATCTGCAGGAGAAATTTGGATATACAAAGGCAACGGAACGGTTTACCCCGGCTGGCCTAAAACAATAAATCATGTACCTGCATCGAGTTCAGCAGCGGGAGATATTACCGGCGACGGCATTCCGGAAATCATTTCCGAATCATACACAAGTCTTTATGCCTGGGACAGAGACGGAAATCTCATTAATGGATTTCCATACAGCATGCCTTATAATGATGTGAATTCATATTCTGCGCCAGTACTCGCTGATGTAGACGGAGATAATATAAGAGAAATTTTATTTGGTACTCATGTAACAGGATCCGGAGGCGGAGGTTTTCTTTATATACTTAAGAATAACGGAACGGTTTTAAACGGTTGGCCGAAGCAGACAAATTGGTGGATTTACGGACCGCCCGTACTTGGTTATGTGAACGATGATAACATAATAGACATACTCGTCGGAGATCAGATAGGAAGCGCTTCACCATCTAATTATGTTTATGGTTGGGATAAAAACGGTAATGTATTAAGCGGATTTCCCATTGGACCGATTAATGCCGTGAATAATCAGATTGCACTTGGAGATATCGACAATGACAACAGACTCGAGTTGCTGATCGATGACAACACACAGCTGAGCGGTGCGGGGAAGTATCTTGCTTTTAATCATGACGGAACGCCTTTAAACGAATGGACACTGCCAGTAACAGGAACATCATTTTTCAATATGCCATGTCTTGGTGACATTAATTCAAACGGAATACTTGACGTAATCGGCGCTGGATTTACAGCAGGAGGAAGCAATCAGACATTTGTATATGCATGGAATACAGGAATAACATATAATGCACAAAGAATAGTGAATCCGGTATGGCAGTTTAATACAAGACACAATGGAGTGTATGGTGATAACGGAATAGTATCGATTGGCAGTGCAAGTTCGAGTGAAATAGAAGAATTCAGTCTATCACAGAACTATCCGAATCCATTTAATCCAAGGACAATTATCAGATTTCAATTATCAGCGGCAAATTTTGTAACGTTGAAAGTATATAATTTATTAGGAAAGGGAGTTGCTACATTAGTTAACGAAAGAATAACAGGTGGAAATCATCAAGTTGAATTTGACGGTAGTGAATTGCCGAGCGGGATATATTTTTACGAGTTAAGGTTGGGTACATTTTCGCAGGTAAAGGGGATGTTGTTGCTCAAGTGATGATGGAACCCTGACAGCGTTTTGAGGGGATTTTTTTTTGGGGAGTGGGAATTTTGGAACGCTGTCAGGGTTGGCGTTTTTCGAAGAAGAATCTCAAATCTGAAAAGTACAAAAACCCCCGCAGAAAAGTGGAATCTTTTTTTTGAGGTTGATGCCTTTGAATCAAATCGAAAACCCTGACAGCGTTCCCAAAATCTCTCTACTCCCAAAAACTTTCCAAAACGCTGTCAGGGTTCCTCATCCCTGTCTCATTCTCTAAAATAAAAATAAAAATATTATATTTAACAAAGTTATGATTCCTATCCCAACCATAACTATTCTCGCTGCTTTCCTTTCTCCTAAAAAAAATGTATATAACATTTTTAAAATATTATTCGATATAATTGCCTTAAAGGTTGAAAGACCAATTAATTCTAAACTTATTCCGAAATTTCCTTCAAATAAATTCAGTAAATAAGGATCAATGTCTGTAAACCCGATAATATATGAGAGTATGTTTAATCCCGATTCTCCGAAATATGTTAACGTAATGTTTGTTATTAATCCAAATAATACAAAAAGTACTGAAAATAAAAATGCTATCTTGAGTTCAAGAGGATTTATCTCATCAATCTCAAACCCGTCTGATATTTTATTTCCTTTCTTATCTATATAATAATTCACTATCGATACCGTTAAAGAAAATAAAATCATAATTATAAAATATGGAAACATCTTTGCGGAAAGCGCCGGATTAAAAATATACATGAGTATCAATATTCTTAAATACATCATGGCTGTCGCTATTATTATTGCAGATGCAAAATATCCTCCGTGCTCTGGCTTTTCCCTGCTCTTTTTTGATAATACAATCGTTGTTACCGTACTACTGTATAATCCTCCAAGAAGTCCTGTAAACATTAATCCCGATTTCCTGAAGACAAACTTCTGAAGCAAATAACTTAAATATGAAATGCTCGAAACCGCCACTACCGTTATCCACAAATTGTAAAACGAAATGTTTGTGAATTTAATTATTGTGTCTTTGGGAATTATCGGAAGTATGACTCCCGCTATGATGAGAAACTTTCCAAGCGTAATAAACTCATTTTCATTGAGCCTCTTGGAAAATTTTTGAAAAAAACTTTTAAGTTCTGCCAGTATCAATATTGATACTACTACCGTTATTGAAAACCAGTTCGGCTGCGTAATTATTATTGGTCCTAAAGAATAGGTAATAAATGCAACTATTATATTCGTAAATCCAAATGCTCTATTAATTTCTATTTTTTTATAATAATATACCCCGAATAAAATTCCAAGAACTATTGCCCCCGTAATAAATAAAGAAAATTTTTCCGGCTCGGATATGTATAGTATAAATCCAAGTATCCCTATAAAAGAAAATGTCCTGTCTGTTCCGAATACGGATAACTTACCAACTTTCTCATTGTGCAGTTTCCTTTGCTCAAGTCCGATTAACAATGAAAATAAAAGCACAATGACAAACTTTATCAGAATCTCCGGAATGTTACTTATGATTTCCAGCGCAGTGTTTTAAGTTTGATTTTTTATAATATATTAAATCTTAATCTGTTTTTAAATTCTGATGACAAAACCCATACAAATACTTAATTGAATTTTTATGTTAATCTTTTTTCTGCGAATTATTTTTTAATATTAATTCTTCAACTTTCTCCAAAAGCCAGATTTTATTTACGATCTTGTTTTCCTTTACAATTTTTGATTTCAGATACCCCGTCTGCCTTCTGCCGGTACCGGTTTTGATTTTGATAAGTTCCAGATACCTGTTAACAAAATTTCTGTAAAATACTTTATATGACTCGGAAATTTCCTTGGTTCCGGAAAGATAATGCTTGTATGTATCTATCAGTGAATATGCCTGTTCGAAATATTCAAGCTCATAATATACCTTAAGCATAAGGTTTTTCAAATCAGGCTTGAATAGAAAAAATTCATACGTGATCCTTGAAATGCTCATCAAAGAGTTTTCAAATTCCTTTCTCAAAAAATATAGATTTGCAAGAGCAAAGTTCTTCATTTCTTCTCTGTGCCTCGGTGCAATGACTCCGGAATATTTGTCAATGAAATGCTCAAACCACTTGTCATCTTTTACGGTGTTGCAGTAATATATGATGTTTCTGTATGTAACAGTCTGCATGTATTCGCTTTCGGAAAAAGAATATGCCTCATTCTTCAGCATCTGCTTGTAAACATCGAGAGCTTCGAAATAAAATTCCTCGTTTCTTTTGCTGACTTCATTAGAGCAGTAATTGGCTAAATGATTAAACAAAAAATATTTTTCTTCCCTGTCAAAGTTTTTTGTGTTTCCATAAAATAAATCTCTCAAAAGAAAATAATACTTTTTCTCTTCGGGTATTTCAAGAGTTTTAAACAGAAAATAATGAATGTCAATCAGAGACTTATGTGCGTAATTTGATTTTTCAAGTTTTTCAAAAAATAAATCAATGTCAAAACTTTCCGTTAATGCTTTGATAAAATCATTCTCGATTTTTTTTCCGTAAGTGATCAGCGCCGGATCCATCGAACTCCTGATTTGTATCAGATCAATTATAAACTGTGCGGCAGACGCTTCAAAGAAATCCTTTTTGCAGTCAATCATCTTTCCATAATCATTTACCGTTATGTAGTATGAACTTTTTAAAAACAACAGCTGCCTTAATTTTGAAAAATAATCCTTGCCCGGTGAAAAACCTGAAGTTATTTTCTTTGAAATTCCTTCGGCAATCCGAAATGAATGCCTGAACAATTTCTTTTTGAAAAATTCCTTGCTTGTCAAAAGCATTGATGTAATCTCGTCATCATCCAATGTTTTATGTTTCAAAAAATTTTCGCATTCCTTTGTCAAATCTCCCATCAGATTTATGATTTTTTTTTCGGAATATGCTTCTCCGGGAAAAAGCTTTTCCGAAACTCGCTTTTTATCTAAGTCCGATGATGCAAAATCAGGATGAAATCCGGAAATGTATTTTAACACGGGTTTAATAACTCTTCTCGATTTTACAAAAGACGAATCAAGAAATTTTTCGAATAATTTCAATTCCGATTTATCAAAAGATTTAAGTATTTCAATCAATCTGCTGTTTTGCATGAAAAAATCTAACCTGATTTTGTGAGAAAATAAATCCAATAATTAGCAATTACTATCAAAAAACAAGAAATTCCGGCTTTTTTTGAAAAATTATTGTGAGAAAATCTTAAAATCTTTCTTTGAGCAGTTCAGTGATTATGGATAAGTTTGAATAAATTTTTCAAAAACTTAAGTAAAGGAGAAAAATTAAATGAAGCAAAATCAAAAAAACAAATTCAGTTTAATTAACAAAATTCATTAATCAAAATTTAAAAACAAAATGAAAACGCTAACAAAAATCTTGACAGTTTTAACATTTTTAATCTGCTCTGCAAATGTTTATGCAGCTGCATACAGACTCACAATATCCACCCCTGAATTCACTTCGGAAAATTCTCTTGAATTCGGAATTTATCTGCTTAATACCGATAAAGCCGAACTGAGTTATCTTTTGGGTCAGTATTTTATTGACTTCAATCCGGAAATAACCGGCGAAGGAATCTTAAAATATTCAATCGCCGGTTCCGATCTTCCGCAGGAATTCATTCCGAGAAATCCTTCGGTTGACGGTAACACTCTTAGACTTGCATGCAATACGCTTAATGTAAATAAGAATAATCTTCCTTTGATTTCAAAAGACGGCAAAGGAACGCTTATCGTCAAAATGAGAATAGAAACAACTGCCGGAAAATTTTCGGGAAATCAAATTTTGCTTAACTGGACAAATGCGAAAAATAAATACAAAACAAAAATCTTTACTTTTACAAACAATCTGAATACCGAAATCACTAATCCTGAATATCATGTTAATGAAAATAATACCTCTGCACAATTAAACTTAAAAGGAAATATCATTCCGGAAAAATTTGAATTGTCACAGAATTATCCGAATCCTTTTAATCCGGAAACCAAAATTAAATTCGCAATACCGTCTTTAAGCGATGGCGCAGTTAATGTAAAACTCGCAGTTTATGACATTACGGGAAAAGAAATTGCCGAACTGGTAAACGAAAATCTCGAACCCGGCTCTTATGAATATTCATTCAGCGGACACAGCTTGTCAAGCGGCGTTTATTTTTACAGGTTAAATGCGGGAAATTATTCGCAGACTCTTAAAATGTTATTAATAAAATAATCCATTAAAATTTAAATCATAGGAGAAAATCAAAATGAAAATCTCAAATATATTAACAGTAATTATAGCTGTATTAACTATCCAGACTTTTACTTCTTTAAAATCATATTCTTCGGAAAGAGAAATCACATTTACCAACAATACAGGCAAAACTGTAGATGACCTTCACATTGAATTTACAAATAAAAATACGGAATGGGACGATACCAAACCGCATACATTCAATAGCGAAAGACATGACGCAGGAAAAAACAATCATAATTTTTACGGAACTGCCATACCAAACGGAGGTACAGCTACTATGTCGTTCAAATTGGCTAACGGAGATATTACCATTAACAGGTGGTGGTGGACAATCGGCGGAAATGCAATTGCAGACGGTCAAAGAGAAGGCGAAATCAAAGCCGATAATTTTACAAATAATCTTTCATTCAACGGAGGACCGGCAACAGGTAACGGATTAATCAGCGTTTCTTGTCAGGGTATTAATACTATGTTTAATTTCATCCCCGGTTTTCTGCCCGAACAGACAGCAGTTATGTTTCTGAATTTCATGCAGAATAATTATAACTTCGGCGGAATTAAAAGAGTATTTCTAAACCAAACCTCGCCGAGACAAATCTGCGTGGAAAGCAACAGACTCGGAAATCCTATCGATGAAATTCAAATTGAAATAATTGCCATGGACCTTTCTCAGCCAGTAATGCTGCTTGAATCTTCGTTAAATAAACTGAATATGACAGGCTTAATAGAAGGTCTTTACAATCCGTCATTGAATAAATTGAAAATGGATTATACAACCGTGCAGTTGAGAAGCGCCGTATCACCATATAATCTTGTTGATTTCACAGGGACATCTCTTGATTCAAACGGAAACGGAAGATTCTTTTTTGCAAATGCCCAAAACAATGTACCCTACTGGTTAGTGCTTGATTATAAAAATGGTATTGAAACCTGGAGCTATGACGGAATGAACAGATTCATTTCAAATCAGATGAACTTTGATTTCACTACTGCTGCTAACAAAGCATACGGCAGTAATCAATTGCAGATGGGTACTAGATATGCTGAATACAGCGGCGACATAGATAAAAACGGAGTTGTTGATGCGACTGATTTAAGCCTCGTTGAAAATGCTGCGACGAATTTTGAAGTCGGTTACACCATTACTGATATTGATCTGTCTTTATTTGTAGATGCAAGCGATTATGCGTATGTGGATAATAATGCTTCAAGGTTTGTTGTAACAATCATACCTTCACCGTAGCATTAATTAATTGTATTAAGCTTATTTATAAACCGGCAGTTTTCAAACTGCCGGTTTCAATATTTAAAATCATATTTGAAAAGAAAAAAATTAAATTAGGAATTAACTTTGATTAAAATTATATTAAATAAAATTTTTTATACCCAAATGAAAACCCCAATAATTTCTGCAGTTTTTTGCCTGCTGTGTTTTACAGGTTTCTCATTTTATCAGAATCAATTCTCCGCTAAACCGAAGGTAAAAATTCAACCCAATAAAATAATTAACCCTCTGGTTATACATCAAACATCCGGTATTACCAATTACAAAACAGTTTTACCGAACAGCGGTTTTAATTCCGAATTACCGCTGGCTCCGCAAGGTAGCAGAAGATATATAAAGGTGTGTTATCTCATAACTCCGCAAGAAATGACAAATTCACAGTTCGGAACAAATTCAGTAACCTCCGTCGGTTGGTCATGGATAGCTCTTGCTCAACAGTCTGGCAGCGCTACGGGAACAATAAAAGTTTATCTTCAAAATACTACAGACGTTTCTTATTCAAAAAGCACAAGTTTTGCTTCTGCCATAACCGGAATGACCAAAGTAATCGATGACAGCATAACTATTCCGGCAGATGAAGGAACCTTTGAGATCAATACAGATGCCGGAGGTCCGGGAACTTCATCTTTTTCGACATTACCCGGCAACGGAGTTTACGTTGCATTTGAATATGAAACGACAACCTCGCTTGCATTACCGCTTGGATCGCCAACGGTTTCATGCAATGACTCGCTCGGAACTTCATCGGCATTTTTCACAAGCCAGACACTTAATCTCGATTCGCTTTCTGTTTCAGGTATCAGACCCGAAACAAGATTCGGTGATTCTTCACCCGAAGATGTGGAAGTTCAAAATATTTATACAATGGGTCAAATACCTGTTCCCTGGGGATTTCCCGATACGCTTGGCATAAGTCTTCAAAATTTCGGTTCGCAGTCAACAAACGAAATCAATGTCAAATCTGTAAATCAGGACAATTCACAGATTATATTGGACACAACTTTTACTATTTCGTCTTCCATTTCTTCAATCAGCATGAAGCTGCCTGATTTATTTTTTCCACAGCATGACCTTGTTGTCGTTAAAGCCATTCCGGGAGATGTGCTCGATCATGTTTTTGAATACTGTCACGAGATAACAAACGATGCCTATAATTATGCAGATCTTTGCATACCGGATGACGGTGGACTTGGCTTTACGGGTGCAAACGGAAACTTCGTTGCACGATTTTCTAATTACAGCCTGCAGCAGTTTTCTATAGATGCAGTTGATCATTGCTTTGTCAATGATTCGGGAAAAGGAAATCAACCTTATAATATTGTAATTTACGGAGACAATGGCTCGCACAGTCCCGGAGCTTTGCTTTATATTTCGCCTCTGCTTTTTACTCCTTTGGGAAACAATACATATCAGAAAGTTACTCACCAACTTCCTGCTTCGGTGATAATTCCGCCTAATTCAAGATTTTATGTTGGATACCGTCAGCTGCAGTTGATAAATCTTTCTGCATGTTATCAGAATGAAGCGCCAGTAAGACACAGGACATTCTTTTATTCGACTCCGGTATCGAGCACAACATGGATTGATTTTGAAAATGACTCTTCATTTTATCGTCTCGATATTTCACCGAGAACCTGCAAAAACCTGACTCTTAAAGTTTATCTGGAAGGATTTTTTAACGGCACATCCATGATCAACGACAAAGCCGTGGTTGTTCTTAGAAATTTCAATTCGCCGTATAATGAAGTCAGCCGCGACACGTCATATCTGGATTCAAGCGGAACCGGATATTTCAATTTCCCGCAGGCTGATAAATTTTCAAATTACTTCTTTGTAATAAACCACAGAAATCATCTCGAAACATGGAGTCATAATTTACCTGAAAAAATTGACTCATGTGAAAATCATTATAACTTTACGGATTCCCTTTCAAAATCTTACGGCGGAAATATGAAGTATGTCTCTTCTGCAGCTATCGGAAAACAAACAACAGGAGCCTATGTACTTTTCGGAGGCGATATCAATCAGGACGGAGTAATTGACGGCGTTGACGGTAGCGTTGCCGATAATGATGCGTCAGCTTATCTGACAGGTTATGTGCCGTCCGATGTTAATGGAAACAACACAGTTGACGGTACTGATCTGATGATTATAGAAAATAATTCATCACAGTTTATATCGGTGATAAGACCGTAATTTTTAATTACAAATTACTACGCTGCTGCGTATTGAAAATTACAAACAGGATTTTCATTCGGTACATGTAACATTTTGTGTTAATTTTTTGAATCGGGAAAATTAAAATTCTGAACAAAGAGCATTACAATTATTTGTTCAAATGTATATTTTTGAAAAAAATATTTTATTATAAATCCATACCGATGAAATTTTTTTTAATTAAAATTATTATTGTACTGATAATCAGCGGTTGCTGCTGCTCAAAAGATAAAGAAGTAACTGAAGATAAAGGAGTATCCGGCGTTAAGGAAACAGCTTTGGTTGAAAATGCAGAAACGGTTGAAATCAAGCTCCCCACAATTCAATGCGGCACATGCAGAAAGAACATTACAAAATCTCTCAAAAAAGTCGAAGGGATCAGTGAGTTTAAAATTTCTGTTGACGATAAAATAGCAAAAGTAAGTTTTGACAAATCAAAAACAGATCTCGCAAAAATCGAAACAGCAATTGTCATGACGGGTTATCAGGCAAACGACAAGCCTGCAAATCCCGAGGCTTATGAAAAACTTGACGACTGCTGTAAAGTCGATGGACATGACTGATCAATTATAATTAATCTGCGACAGCGGATTACAATTGAATTTTTTTTGAAGTGTTTATTACTTTTGATCGGATGGTTTGCTGATAATTGATAAGACAATTTCATTTTCAAGAAGTTGTTTCTGCATAAAAAAAATTTCGGTTGCTTTTTAAATTTTAATATATCTGCTGTTTAACAAATTACATTAAATTTTTCATAGAAAACGAAAAAGAAAAAATATATATTTGTCGCAATATTTTAACGCATTTTAATGAAAAATTTTCTACTCGATTACAACATCAAAGTCCGTTTGCCGATTTTGTTGTTTGTAGTTCTTGCCGTGTTTGTAATCACATATTATGTATCTTATGCCGAAAGAATCGGAGTCGGATATATGCCGGCGCAGCCGATTGCTTATTCGCATAAACTCCATGCCGGAGATCTAAAAATAGACTGCCGGTATTGTCACAGCGATGTGGAAAAATCGCGTCATGCAAATATACCGTCTGCAAAAGTTTGTATGAACTGCCATTCCATAGCACGAAAGGACAAACCGGAAATAATTAAACTTACGGATTATTATACGCGCGGAGTTCCTATTGAATGGAAACGCGTACACAGGGTTCCTGATTTTGCTTATTTTAATCACAGCGTACACGTAAATAAAGGCATCGACTGTTCTAATTGTCACGGAAACGTTGCTGAAATGGAGGTCGTCGAGCAGGTAAAAGATTTTACAATGCGCGCATGCCTCGACTGCCACAAAAACCCAGAGGCAAACATTAAAAACATAATTCCGGGAAAACAGAATTTGCAGATTAACAACGGTCCCGTAAATTGCGGATATTGTCACAGATAAAATCATTTATAATGGAAATCAATAAATCTTCTGATTCAATAAATCAGACAAAAAAAATGAAAAGAAAAAAATTCTTTTTAACATCGGCTTTTGCAGCTGCAGGTATTTTTACGTTTACAAAATTTCCTTTCGGCATTTTAAAAGCAAAAGTTTTGAATGAAAAGAAATCATCATTAAAAATCACTGAAAACCCTAATGCAGTCAAAAGAAAATCAAACCGATACGGAAATGCATGATAAAGTTTACGATATAAGCGATAAGATTTATAAAGATAGCAATGAAGTAAGCTTGGAAAGCATTGTTCCCGAAGCTCCGACAAAAGATGTAAACTACTGGAGAAGCTTCAGAGAGCTTTATAGCGATCCCGATTTTATTAAAGAAAGAGAAAATGAATTTTCAAAAGATGCTCTCGAAAGACCGGATATTGAAGAAGGCTCTAAGTTTTCAAGGAGAAAATTCCTTGCACTGCTCAGCGCGTCAGCTGCAGTGGCGGCTTCTGGATGCTCCAATTTCAGAGACAGGGGCGAAATCGTTCCATATAACGCAAAACCCGATTCAGTTACAATCGGACTTCCTAACTATTATGCGTCAACCTGCACTGGTTGTTCTTCAGCTTGCGGAATACTTATAAAAACTCTGCAAGGAAGACCTATAAAAGTTGATGGTAATCCCGACCATCCGGTCAGCAAAGGAAAAATCTGTGCAATTGCTCAGGCAAGCGTAATGAGTCTGTATGATCCGGAACGATTAAAAAATCCAGTTGAAAGAACAGACAAAACATCGCCGAAAGAAATCTCATGGGGAGATGCTGACGATGCAATAATTGCGCAACTGAAAAATGCCGCATCATCCGGAAAAGAAATTGCGGTTGTAGCAGGTAAAATAATTTCACCATCACAGAAAAAACTGCTCGAAGATTTTGTAAAAGCATTTCCAACTGCAAAAGTTTATTCTTATGAACTTTATAATGATTCAGCTAAAAATGCCGCATGGGAAAAATGTTACGGATCGAAATATTATCCGCCGGTTCAGCTTGACAAAGCTATGATAATACTTTCCCTTGAAGCCGATTTTCTAGGCTCTGACGGAAACAAAGTCGTAAACTCCAGACTCTTTGCTGCAAACAGAGACACTGAAACAGAAGGAAAATTCAACCGGCTTTATTCCGTCGAAGGTAATGCAAGCGTTACTGGATTGAATGCTGATTACAGACTTATCTTAAAGACTGACCTGTTAGAAGAATTTGTATTGAGTTTGTTAAACGAATTGCTTTTGGTTCAAAAGAAATCAGCATTAGCACAAGATGAAGCAGTATTGTCTAAAATAAGAAATTTTAATCTCGATAACTTCGCCTCAAAGAATAATCTTAAGAAAGAAGTTCTCGATCATCTCATCAGCGACTTTGGACAAAATGCCGGTAAATCATTTGTCATTGCAGGAAACATGCTTCCCGAATCAACGCACATTGCGGTTAATCTGCTTAACGAAGTGATCGGCGGAAACGAACTTTATTCATTCAAAGATGCATTTATTGAACATCAGCCAATGAGCAGTAAGGCAGATATTGAAAATCTTGTATCTGATATGAATTCCGGAAAAGCAGGCATAGTAATTCACTTTGATACAAATCCGGTTTATAACATGCCGGGTGATTCAGGGTATGCGGAAGCGCTTAAAAAAGTGCCGCTTGTCATTACAATGTCGGAAGGAATTAACGAAACATGTGAATCAGGTAATTATGTACTGCCTGTAAATACAATGTTCGAATCATGGGGTGATTACAGAACAAGAAGCGATTTCTATAGTCTTCAGCAGCCGGTAATTTCACCTTTATATAATACAAGACAGAAAGAGGAAATACTTCTTACATGGATTAAAGGTTCAAAGAATGAATTCAATAATGAGATTTATCACAGTTATATAATTGACAATTGGAAAGCAGGCGTGTTTACAAATGTATCAGGCGATAAAGAGTTTATGAAGCAATGGTATGCAGCATTAAATGACGGTGTCGTCATGACGAATGCCGGTACTGCTCAATCGTCGGGAGAAGCCGAACCGGCATTCAAAGCAGATGCATTTACGGGAATAAATCAGAGAATGACCGCAGGGACGGGAATGACAGTTGTCCTTTCCAAAAGCAACACACTTGACGACGGAAGATTTGCAAACAACGGCTGGCTTCAGGAGCTTCC
Source organism: Ignavibacteria bacterium (assembly GCA_019187405.1). GTDB lineage: Bacteria > Bacteroidota > Ignavibacteria > Tepidaquicellales > Tepidaquicellaceae > JABAQZ01. Next base: position 23,931 of record JABAQZ010000001.1, on the reverse strand, counting down.
CAATCCTATAACTAAAATAGTATGGGACAACTATGCAGCTATTTCACCAAAGACCGCAAAGTCCTTGAACATCGAATCAAATGATTTAGTAAAGATTACTACAAACGGAGGAACTCTCGAACTACCCGTTTTCGTGCAGCCTGGAATGGCTGATGATATGACTGTTATCGATCTTGGATATGGCAGAAGCGCTTGTGGAATTGTCGGCAAAGATGTTGGATTTAATTCCGTAAAACTTATATCAAAAAATTCTTCACTCACTCCGTTTTTATATTCCGATGCAAAAATGGAGAAATCTTCCGGAACACATAAGCTTGTCACGACGCAGGATCATTATGCTTTTGAGGAAAAGCTCTACAAAGACATACAATACAGAAGAGAAATAATTCAGGAAGGCACTTACTTACAGTATAAAAAGAATCCCGATTTCTTAAGCGATCGTCATACAAAATATACCGAAGAGGAAAAAGAAAAGCTGAAAGTCGGAAGCATTAATGAACAGTATGTGCATACCGGAACAAAATGGGGAATGGTGATTGACCTCAATAAATGTACCGGATGCAATGAATGTATAGCGGCATGCAATGTGGAAAACAACATTCCTGTAGTCGGTAAAGAGCAGATGGGTAAGCATAGAAGCATGCATTGGATGAGGATTGACAGATATTATTCGGGAACGCCGGAAGTTCCGAAGGCAAGTTTCCAGCCAATGCTCTGTCAACACTGCGATTTTGCACCATGTGAAAACGTGTGTCCTGTTGCTGCAACGACGCATACCCCCGACGGCATTAATGCAATGGCATACAACAGATGCGTTGGGACGAGATACTGTTCAAATAACTGTCCTTATAAAGTAAGAAGATTTAATTACTTCAACTTCAGAGATCATTTCAGGGAAGGAATACAGCAGGAAGAATCTTTTTCATTGATGCAGAATCCGGAAGTTACTGTTCGCTCGAGAGGCGTAATGGAGAAATGCACATTCTGCTTACAGCGAATAATGCTGGAAAGACAGCATGCGATTGAGGAAAATAGACAAGTGAAAGGCTCGAACGTAAAGACCGCATGCCAGGAAGCGTGCAATACGAATGCGATATATTTCGGAGATCAGAATGACGAGACGGATCCGATATCAGGACTTAACAAAAGCAAACTTGCGTATTATGTCTTAGAAGAAATCAAAGTAAAGCCGAACATAACTTATCTGGCAAAGCTTAGGAATGTGTATGAGACTGAAGAGACGGGAAGTCATTGAGATCACTATGACATTTAAAGAAAAATATTTCATGATTTTAAAATTTAAATCAAGGAGTTGTATTGAGTTTTGACGCTACGTATGCGAGAGAGCTTCCTCTCGTAGAATCTAAAGCTTCATTCCGAGAGATTGACGATGCAATAATAAAGCCTACCGAAGAAAAACCTCGCAAAGGGTGGTGGGTGGCATTCGGGATTTCTTTTACTGCGCTGATGATTGGCGCATACTGTCTCGGACTCACATTTTATTACGGTATTGGAATGTGGGGAAACAACCAGCCTGTCAGTTGGGCATTTGGCATCATCAATTTTGTATTCTGGATCGGTATCGGACATGCAGGAACTCTTATTTCTGCTATTCTGCATCTGTTCAGACAAAAATGGCGAACCGGAATAGCGAGATTTGCCGAAGCGATGACGATTTTTGCGGTAATGACTGCTGGTATTTTCCCGGTTATTCATACAGGAAGACCGTGGCTTGCAGGATATCTTCTGCCGTTGCCAAATCAAAACGGCGTTTGGGTTAATTTTATTTCGCCGTTGCTGTGGGACGTGTTCGCCGTATCGACTTACTTTACGATTTCATTTTTGTTTTGGAGTCTTGGGCTTATACCGGATATTGCCACGATGAGAGATAAGGCAAAAAACGGAGTTAAGAAAACCATTTATAAAGTATTAGCACTCGGATGGAGCGGCTCAAACAGAAGCTGGAGCAATTATGAAAGAGCTTATCTAATACTTGCGGGAATTTCTACTCCGCTTGTATTGTCCGTTCACTCCATTGTTAGTTTCGACTTTGCCGTATCGGTAATACCCGGTTGGCATACGACTATATTTCCGCCATACTTTGTTGCCGGTGCAATTTTTTCCGGATTCGGAATGGTGTCCACGATTCTCATTATAGTAAGGAAAGTTTTCGGAATGGAACATATCATCACGGTTAATCATCTCGAAAAGATGAATAAGATATTATTGGCGACGGGAATGATGGTAGGTTATGCTTATTCGATGGAATTTTTCATTGCATGGTACAGCGGTAACACTTTTGAAATGTTTGTATTCATCAACAGAGCTATGGGACCTTATGCATGGTCATACTGGACGATGATAACCTGCAACGTAATTTTACCGCAGCTATTTTGGTTTAAAAAAATCCGCAGAAATATTCCTATTACTTTTGTATTGGTAATATTCGTAAATGTGGGAATGTGGTTTGAGAGATTTGTAATTATAATCACTTCGCTTCACAGGGACTTTCTCCCGGCCAGCTGGGCAATGTTTTATCCTTCGTTAGTTGATCTTGGACTGCTGCTGGGAAGTTTCGGATTTTTCTTTACGTTTTTATTATTATTCTTAAAATTCCTGCCGCTTGTTTCAATAGCTGAATTGAAAGCCGTTGTCGAAGGAGCACAGCCGACAATTCATCCGCATCCCAATGGCAGTAACGGAAAGCATTAATCAGATTATGAAAAAACTTTTAAATAAAATAACAGAATTACTTTCAAAAGAAGACAACGAGCCGAGAAGCAAAAAACTTTACGGTCTTGCATCTCTATACAATACTCCTGATGAAATAATCAAAGCTGCCGCTGCTGTTGCCGGTAGAGGTTTTGAAAAATTCGATGTTTATACTCCTTATCCTTTGCACGGAATGGATGATGCAATGGGAATGGAAAAACCTAAAATCGGATACGTCTCATTTGTATTCGGATTTTTAGGATTGATTCTCGTCTTGCTGATGATGTGGTGGATGTCGGGAATTGATTATCAGAATATCATAGGCGGTAAACCGTTTTTCTCGCTCCCGCCTTCAATACCGATTACCTTCGAAGGCACAGTACTGCTTACGGGTATTGCTACGACTATCGGACTCATTATACTTTTTGCAAAACTGCCATCCATCAATAGTCCGATTCAGGATACGGAATTTATGGGAAGGGTAACTTCGGATAAATTTGGAATAGTCGTTAAAGCTGATGATGAAAAATTTATTCCGGATGATGTGAAATTACTTTTTCAGACAGCCGGAGCTTTTGAGATTCAGGAAATTTATTACAGAGAATCAAACCTGACAAATAAAACTCCGTTATTTAACGGAAAGTTTTTTGTGGCAATTATCGGAACGGCAGTTGTTACGGCAATAGTAAGCTATTTTACGCTTAACTGGGTGCTTTATGATGTTGTGCCTTTTGACTGGATGTGGAAGCAAGACAGAATAGATGCACAGAGTAAAACCAATTTCTTTCCTAATAATTCAGGTATGAGAATGCCCGTAAACGGAACCATTGCCAGAGGCTTCCTTCCTTATGAATACAAAGGAATGCCTGATTCTTCCGTTCGACTGCTCGCAAACCCGCTTGCTGTATCAAAGGAATCGCTTGAAAGAGGGCAGGACAGATATAACATTTTCTGCAGTCCCTGTCACGGATATTACGGAGAAGGAGATGGCAGACTGAGAGACCAGTTTCCTAAACCGCCGAGTCTTCACAACCAGAAAGTTATGAATTGGACTGACGGAAACATTTATCACGTAATTACCAACGGACAGAATGTAATGCCGAGTTATGCTGAACAAATCAGTGTCAATGATAGATGGAACATTGTAAACTACATCAGAGTTTTACAAAGATCAAAGAATGCAAGCGATGAAGATCTGACAAAAGCAAAGTAAGATCCGAAAATTTTCTGATTGACGTGCAGTATGCTTCAATGCTTACTGCACGTTTTCTTTTTTGAAAAATCTTTGGTGTTTTGCATATATAAAAATAAATCTCGGTTCAAATTAAATTTATAAATGAGATTTAAATGCTGTATTAAAGATTAACTTTTCTTAATTTTCAGAAAAATGGATCTCTAAAAAAGAATAAAATGAAATTAGAAACTATAACAAAACAAAAGATCTTTGATTTATACGATACAAGTCCCCCTCAGGGAACGTCTGAAGAGCATGATCTTTTTGAGCTATTACAGCAAAGCATGGCTGTTCAGTACGAAAAAATATTCCCCGATGACCTCGCACCGAGAACAGTCGTAATTGTCCCTTCGCTTACGCTCGACATGGAAATACTTTCAAAGATTAAAGGTTCGATACATTATGAGGAAAGATTGTTGTGTCTTCTCATGCTATTAAGACTGCCGAGAACAAGAGTGATTTATATTTCCAGCATGCCAATATCGGAAGTCATCATTGATTATTATCTTCATCTTCTTCAGGGGATAACCGGACGTCATGCCAGACAGAGACTGACCATGTTCAGCTGTTATGATCTCTCGCGCAAACCATTGACAGAAAAAATTCTTGAACGCCCACGACTAATTGAAAGAATAAAAAGACTCATAAGCGACAAAGATTCAACACACCTTACATGTTATAACATCACTCCTCTGGAAAAATCTCTTGCTGTAAGGTTAGGGATACCTCTGTTTGGCACCGACCCAGCCATGTTTTATGAAGGTTCAAAGTCAGGAGCGCGCAAGACATTCCGTGCATGCGGCATCGACATGCCCGATGGCAGCGAAGATCTGAAAACTAAGGAGGATATTGCCAGCGCTTTGGCTGAACTAAAAAGAAAAAATCCTGCAATAAAAAAAGCTGTCGTTAAAATGAATGATGGATTCAGCGGAGATGGAAATGCCGTTTACAGATATCCTGAACTAAAGATTGATGCATCTCTGAAAAAAAACATACTTAAATCTCTTGGGGAAAATATTAGCACGGTTGCCAAAGATTTAAATAAAGATATGTTCTTTGATAGGTTTTATGAAATGGAAGGTATAGTCGAGGAGTTCCTTGAAGGTGAAATAAAGGTTTCTCCATCTGTTCAGTGCGTCATCGGAACTTCGGATAAGATTGAGATTGCAAGTACGCATGATCAGCTTCTTGGCGGTGATGACGCTCAGGTATTTCTCGGTGCGATTTTTCCCGCAGACAGGCAGTATGCTTCAGAGTTGGCTGACATGGGTACTAAGGTTTCGCTTTATCTATCCAAAAAAGGAGTGATGGGGAGATTTGCGGTGGATTTCATTTCCATAAAGCAGGATGACGACAAATGGAAACATTACGCAATCGAAATCAATCTCCGCAAAGGCGGCACAACTCATCCTTTTATGATGATACAGTTTCTTACAAATGGAAAATACAATTCAGAAGAGGGAGTCTATGTAACCGCAAGCGGAAATCAAAGATATTATTTCGCATCGGATAATGTGCAGAGTGATAAATATATCGGTACCACGCCCGATGATCTGATAGACATAGCAATGTTTCACGGTTTGATGTATGACGGAGCCGCGCAGGAAGGCGTTGTCTTTCATTTATTGGGAGCGCTTTCGGAATTCGGCAAGCTCGGACTTGTATGTATCGGCAGCTCTCCGGGAAGAGCAAAAAAATTTTACGATAAAGCGATCCGAGTACTTGATTTTGAATGCAGCGGTTAAAAAAAAATTTCAGTTCGGTAAGAATTTTGTGGTAAAAAAAATGAATAAAATTAAGTAAATTGCATACATTAATTTTATCATGGAATATCAGAAAAAACCTTTACCATCAAAAGTCGGAACTACCGGTTTTGCGCTTCTCGGCGCAGGAATAGTTCTGATAATTCTTGCATTCGCCGTAAATCCTCACAGAGCTTTTTTTGATTACCTGTGGATGTATATGTTTCTTGTCAGCATAGGTGTCGGCTCGCTTGCTCTCGTAGCGCTTGAATATCTTGCAGGAGCCACATGGAGCACTCCGTTTAGACGAATATCGGAGTTTCTGGCTTCAATAATTCCTCTGCTTGTTATACTCGTAATTCCGTTAATCATCGGCATGCACGATATATTTCACTGGACACACAAGGAAATGCTGGAGACAGATCCTCTTTTGCGTTCAAAGGAACCATATCTTAATGAAAACTTCTTTTATTTCAGAACAGGATTTGTTCTGTTGATTTGGTTAATTTTCTTTTATCTGTTTATCAGCAATTCACAGAAGCAGGACATCTCAAAAGATCCTTTGTTGACAAAAAAGAATATCAGGTTTTCTACAATTTTTGCTATACTGTTCATTGTAACAATAACAATTACAGCTATTGACTGGATGATGAGTCTGGAGTATCACTGGTTTTCTACAATGTTCGGGGTTTATTATTTTGCAGGGACGCTGTTGTCTTCATTTGCAGCAGCTACTTTTTGCGCAGTGATGCTCAATGAAAACGGATATCTCGATAAAAGAATCGGCAATAATAATTATTACAGCTTTGGTACGCTGATGTTTGCTTTTAATATATTCTGGGCATATATTGGTTTTTCTCAATATATGCTAATCTGGTATGCTGATATTCCCGAAGAAACATTCTGGATTATGATGAGAATGAAAGGAAGCTGGACATATTTTTCGGTAGGGCTTGTGATATTGCATTTTGTAATTCCTTTTATTTTACTTATGCCGAGAAGCGCTAAAGTAAGCCCGAAACTGCTTAAGATTATGGCAGTTTGGATACTTGCGGTTCATTTTTATGATCTATATTGGATGATCATGCCGACTTATTTCAAGGACGGTTTTGAATTCGGCTGGAGCGAACTCGGCTTCATGATGTTTGCTGTTGGACTCATCATTACGGTATTCAGAATTAGAGCAAACAAGGTTAACATGATTCCTGTCGGAGATCCTAAACTCGAAGCGGGATTAAAATTTCATTTGAATTAAAAAGTACATTTTATAAAAACAATATGTCACACGGCAGCAATAAGAAAAAGTTTAACATTTTTGATTACTTCAGGGATCTGGAAAAATTTTACGGAGTTATTTACATGCTTCTTCTTGTATTTATTGTATTTCTCGGCGCAAGATACGTAAAGACGATTGATTACAATAAATTATTTTATGCAAAAGAGCTTCTGTCTTCGGATTCAAACATGAGAGTTTCGCTTCCTGTCAAGAAAGGAAGCATCAGTCCGCCGGTGGACGTGATAAAGTTAAGCACGCCTTCGCAGGAAATTGCGGATAAGGGAAAGAATCTTTACAACACCTATTGTTCAAGCTGTCACGGAGAAACCGGCGCCGGTAACGGACCTGCAGGAGGAGCGCTCAATCCTCCGCCGAGAAATTTTGTTGACCTGTCGGCACAGCAATGGAAAATCGGACAAAAAATTTCAAATATGTATGTTACTCTTCAGGAAGGTATTCCAAATACCGGAATGGCAAGCTTCAGCACTATAAGTCCTGAGGACAGATTTGCAATCATACAATATGTCAGAACGTTCAATCCTGCTTATCCAAAAGACAGTCCCGAAGATCTCAAAGCGCTTGATGAAAAATACAGTCTGTCAAATGGAGTGAAGGAACCCAACCAGATTCCCATTTCACTTGCTATGGATCTGAATATACTAAAGGCAGATACGATTAAAGCAAATATTGCCAAAATTGTTGCAGACATAGATGCCTCGACAAAAGACACAATTGCCTTTTTGCTGAATGAATTAATTTCAGATAAGAAAAAAGCTTTGACATCGCTTGCATCCAATACAAAATGGACTGAAAGCCCGGAAGAATTTATCAAATTTGCCGGAACCGATCCGATTGACAAAGGACTTAAAGCTTCTGTTTATCAGATAAAACCCGATACCATGAACAGAATTTACGTTTATCTTAAAGATCTCTTTGCAAAATACAAAGCATAATCAAAAACGTATTTTTATCATTAATAGAAAATTCCGTCAAATGAAAGACGGAATTTTTTTTTTATTTTAAAAAAGTTTTTGGAGACAATGTTTCAAAATTATTTAGGATATAGTTTAGTATTTATTCATTAACAAATATGAATTAAATATCAGAGTCGGTTTGAATTTACAATTGCCATTAAACATTGAAAATCGGCTATTTAATATGTATTTTTCATAAAATTTAATAAAAAAATTTTTACTGTATATGAAGTTTTCCGTTAAAGGAGATAAATTAGCCGAGTACCTTTCCAAGCTTAATTCAGTAATTCCTTCCCGTTCACCGTTACCTATACTCGATAACATATTGTTTGATTTGAAAGGAAACGAACTGAAGCTGTTAGCATCTGATCTCGAGATTTTTATCAGGACAACACTTGAGGTTGAAGGTAAAAAAGACGGAAGAGTAGCAATTCCCGCAAGAAGGCTGCTTGATATTTCAAGAACGCTTACTTCAGCATCGCTTTCGGTAGAAGTAAATGACAAAAACAGAATAACGATAAAGACTTCAAACGGAAAATATACAATCGGAGGCGAACCGGCAGAAGATTTTCCTTCTCCGGAAGAAAAAAGCGATCTTCATACCATCAATCTCGACGGTCACACTTTTAAAAGATATCTTTCAAAGACGATTCATGCGGTCAACACGGATGAATTAAGAAGAAACATGTCCGGCGTATTGATGGATGTTAACAGGAATGAACTGAAGTTTGTGGCTACTGACGGGTTTCGACTTGCAAAAATTATCAAGAAAGATTTCAAAAAGCAAAGCGAGATTGAAGAAAAAATAATCATTCCTCTGAAGACCGGACAGCACATTATGAAGCTGAATAACAATGACGATTCCAATATAGAATTTGATGACATTGACCTGAAAGTATCATTCTCGGACGTTGAGATTTATTCAAAGCTGATAGATGATTCTTTTCCGAGTTATGAAAACGTAATTCCAAAAGACAACGATAAAATTTTGAAGGTATCAAAAATCTTGCTGTCGGATTCACTGAAGCGTGCATTGATATTTGCTGATGTTATAACTAAAAGAGTGAGGCTTGAGATAAAGAGCGGTTCGATGGAAATCAAAGCGGATAATCCTGAAATTGTATCTGAAGGGGAAGAGACAATCGAATGTACTTTTGTAAGCAACAGCGGTTCGGAAGATTTTGATAAATCACCTTTTGTGATAGCTTTCAATGCAAGTTATCTCCTCGATGCAGTATCACAGATGGAAACGGAAGAAATTAACATCAGCTTCGGCAATTCTTCCAAAGCTGCAATAACAACACCTTCCAAGCAGGCGGACAATGAAGATTTTATAGAACTGATCATGCCTGTAAGAGTTGGATAGCTTCAGCTTTTTTATTTTTAAAACCGGCATAATGCAGTATTCCGATCATTGCCTTAATTCTCGAAGCATTAATAATTTTGTAACGGATAAATATCCTCTTGGGAGTTTCTTCATTGTTATTTAAATGAAATGAAGATAATAAAGATTATTTTGAGGAATTTCAGAAACTACGGGGAAGAAGAGATTATTTTTAATGGTAAGTTTAATTTCATTTCCGGTAACAACGGACAAGGGAAAACAAACATACTCGAAGCAATTTCATTTTCCGCGCTGGGCAAAAGTTTTCTCGGAGCATCGGAAACTGATTGCGTAAAGTTTGGCAAAGAAGAGTTTTTAATAGAGTCTGTTTTTGAGAATGATCTTGAAAACATGGATAAAATAACAGTTGGGTATAACAGCATTGCGAGGTTAAAAGCGATTTATAAAAACAAGGAAAAGGTTTCCGCTTTTTCATCGGAAATTTTCGGAAGATATCCTATGGTAATACTTTCACCAAAGAGTCTGGATATTACGCACGGAAACCCTTCCGACAGACGGAGATTCTTTGATATACTTATTTCACAGGCAAGTAGACTTTATCTGGATTATCTAAAAGAGCTTGTAAAGATTTTGAAACAAAAGAATGCTCTGCTAAAAAATTATACTGTTCTTAAAAAATACGCCAAAGCTGAATTCACAGACATGCTTAATTCGTATAATGAAAAGCTGTCGGATATTTCATCCAAAATAATTTTTAAAAGAATAAATTTTCTGAAAGAGTTTGAAAAATACTTTGAAAAGAATTTTTCATTTCTTTCTTCGGAAGGTCATAAGAGCAGGATAACATATTATTCGGAAATATTTGAAACCGAATTAAACGGAAGCGAGGAAACTTCAATTGACGATATTAAAGAATGCATGTCAAGAGTTTTAAATGAAAAAAGCGAAGAGGAAATATCAAGGGCTGTTTCACTTGCAGGACCGCAAAGAGATGATTATATATTCAGACTAAAAAAGCGAGACGGTGATTATTTTGACATTAAACATTTTGCATCGCAGGGCGAGCACAAGACATGCATTGTCGCGCTGAAGTTATCGGAGTATGATTATCTGAAGCATAAAAAATCAACCGATCCGATTTTGCTGCTGGATGATGTACTGTCTGAACTTGACGAAAGCAGGGTTTCGAGTATAATTTCGCATTTAAAAGATTACGGACAGATATTTTTAACTACGACTGATAAAGGGTATTTGGAAAATCTAAAAGTTTTTTATGGAGAAGAAGAGATATCGGTATTTGAAATTGAAAACGGTACATTGATAAACAGACATGAAGCACATAGACACAAAATCGAGAATTAACAAGACATTATGTCTTAAAGAAGAGCTCGAATCATTTATGAATTATATCGGGCTCGACTCAAAAATGCAGGAGCTTAAGATAATCGAAATTTGGAATGAATGTGTAGGGGATGCAATTTCAAATTACTCAACTCCGGTCGGCATCAGAAAAAACAAGCTGATTGTAAAAGCCGAAAACGCTGCATGGCGTTATGAACTTTCATTAAAGAAAGAGGAAATTATAAACAACCTGAATAAGAAATTAAAAAATAAAATAATAAGAGAAATAATATTCGTATAAAAATGGCAAAAAATAAAATTGATAAAATAAAAGAAGAATACGGAGCAGAAGATATACAGGTACTCAAAGGGCTTGAGCATGTAAGAAAGAGACCGGCGATGTATATCGGGGACATTTCGACAAGAGGACTGCACCATCTTGTTTATGAAGTAATAGATAATGCTATTGATGAAGCTCTTGCTGGATTTTGCGATAAGATTACGATGACTTTGAATAAAAACGGTTCGGTTACGGTAACCGATAACGGAAGAGGAATACCAACGGACATTCATCCGACAGAAAAAATTTCCGCGCTGGAAGTTGTAATGACGCAGCTGAATGCGGGCGGAAAGTTTAACAGGGACAGCTATAAAGTTTCCGGGGGACTGCACGGAGTCGGAGTATCAGTTGTAAATGCATTAAGTGAATTTCTTGAAGCCGAAGTTGTAAGAGACGGAAAAGTATATTATCAGAAATATAAAAGAGGTATTCCGGAAGCAAAGGTAAAGACAATAGGTAACGCAAAAAAGAGCGGTACAAAAGTTACTTTTTATCCGGACAAGGAAATTTTTAAAAATATTTTATTCAAGTATGAAACTCTTGAAGAGCGATTAAGAGAGCTTGCATATCTGAATAAGGATCTTACCATTTTAATAAAGGATGAACGTGATAAACAAAAGCAGGAGGAATTTCATTTTAAAGGCGGACTGATAGATTTTGTAAAATATCTCGATGAATCCGAGAAGTCTATTTCGGGAAAGCCGATATTTATATCCGGAGACAGAGAAAATGTGCAGGTGGAAATTGCTTTTCAGTATAACGAATCATATAACGACAACATTTTTACTTTTGTTAACAACATAAACACTCATGAAGGCGGAACACATCTGGAAGGATTTAAAGCTGCGCTGACAAGAACGCTGAACAATTATGCCACTAAAAACAACTTACTAAAGAGCGATAAGATTACGCTTACCGGAGATGATTTCAGAGAAGGCATCACTTGCGTAATCAGTATCAAGGTTCCGGAGCCGCAGTTTGAAGGTCAGACCAAAACAAAACTCGGCAACAGCGAAGTGAAAGGTATTGTGCAATCCATAACCGGAGAAGCTCTCGGAGAATATCTGGATGAAAATCCGTCAGTTGCAAAAAAAATAATTGACAAATGTATCAGAGCGGCAGAGGCAAGAGAAGCTGCAAGGAAGGCGCGTGAACTTACGAGAAGAAAGAATGCGCTTGATCTCGGCGGGCTACCGGGAAAACTTGCCGATTGTTCGATTAAAGATCCCGCGCAGTGCGAATTATATCTTGTCGAGGGAGATTCTGCAGGCGGTACGGCAAAGCAGGGGAGAGACAGAAGATTTCAGGCAATACTTCCTCTCAGAGGAAAAATTCTCAATGTCGAAAAAGCAAGAATAAACAAGATTCTCGAAAACGAAGAGATCAGATCAATAATCACTGCAATAGGAGCGGGGATTGGAAATTCGGATGAGTTTGACGAATCGAAGATTAGATATGATAAAATTATTCTCATGTGCGATGCTGACATTGACGGTTCGCATATCAGGACACTGCTGTTAACATTTTTTTACAGGCACATGAAAGAGATAGTGGAAACTGAAAGACTTTACATTGCACAGCCGCCGCTTTATAAGATTAAAAAAGGCAAGACGGAATTATATGCATACAGCGATTCGGAAAGAGATGAGATTCTTAAATCCATGAAAGCAGATAAAAGCGGTACTAAACTGGAAATTCCCGAAGATGGAGAAGTTGAGATAACTACAGGAACATTAAAAAGTGTTACTATTTCCAGATTCAAAGGACTCGGAGAAATGAATGCCGAGCAGTTATGGAGCACTACAATGAATCCCGAGACAAGAACAATACTGCAGGTTACAAACGAAAATGCCGCAGCTGCGGATAAAGTATTCAGGGTGCTGATGGGAGAGGAAGTGGAACCAAGAAGAAAATTCATTGAGGAAAATGCTAAGTATGCTAATCTTGATGTATAAATTTATTCAAGTAGATTGCAGGAATTAATTCACGCTGTAGTACTCGGCATAATCCAGGGACTTACGGAATTTATACCCATAAGCAGTACGGCACATCTGAGAATCATACCGGCTCTGCTCGGTTGGAAAGACATTGGAGCAGCATACAGCGCCGTTATTCAAATAGGTACTCTGATTGCCACATTGATTTATTTCAAGAATGACATTGTCGAACTTACGAAAGGATTTTTTAAAGCTGTCAAAAAAAAGGATTTCCTTTCAAATCCCGAATCGAGAATATTCACACTTATAATTATCGGAACAATTCCCATTTCAATTTGCGGATTACTTTTTAAAAAATTCATTGAGAACGAGGCAAGAGGATTGTATGTTATCAGCTTTGCCTTAATCGTACTTGCGATTTTTTTATACATTGCGGAAAAAACCGGAAAGAGAAACACGGATTTTCTTCAGATAGGCGTCAAAGACGGGATAGTAATCGGTATTGCACAAGCGCTTGCATTGATACCGGGAAGTTCAAGAAGCGGAGTTACGATAACTGCCGGACTTTTCATGGGATTGAAAAGAGATGTTGCTGCAAGATATTCATTTCTATTAAGCATACCTGCAATTGCATTAAGCGGAATTTATGAGCTTTACAAAGAACGGGATTTATTGCTAAACGAAAACAAAACAGGACTGATAATAGCGACAATAATTTCCGGTATTTCAGGTTATCTTGCAATTGCATTTCTCATTTCATATCTGAAAACAAAGAGTAATTACATTTTCATTATATACAGAATAATTCTTGGATTTATAATACTGATACTGTTATCAGCGGGAGTGCTGCAGAATATGAATTAGGAAGTAAGCGAGCTGAGAATTAAAAAAATTTAATCAGATTTATACTCTTTCCAAAATTTCACGATACAAAAAAGAATCATTTTGAATTTTTAATTGTTGAAGTAACTGTTAAATTAATCCAAAATAACAGAATTATGAATACGATAAAAAGCTTAGCCGTTACGGCAATTATCTTTTTAAGTTATTCCATCTCTTACTCTCAAACACCTTTGAATATTAACGAAGGTCTTCAAACGGCAAAATCAACCGGAAAAAAAATATTTGTCGATGTTTTTTCGGGTTCTGATAAATGGTCTAACAAAATGGATTCTGAAATTTATTCAAAACCTGAAATTCAGTCAGTATTATCCCGTTATGTTTTTGTCAAATTAAATGCAGATAGTCAGGATAAAGTTACTTATAACGGCAAGGAGTTTACTTCATCCGAACTTGCAAAAACGCTGGGTTCTACTGGATACCCGACATTTATCTTCATGAATCCCGACGGCAGCGTGATTAAATTCAAATACAACGGCGACGAAGAAAATAATCTCTCGGGATTTCTCGGAGCAGATGATTTCAGGGAATTGCTTGAGTTTTTCTTAAACGAAAATTATAAAAGTGTCGATCTGTCAACAGTTTTTTCCAACTGAAATTACTTGGCAATATTTAAATTCAGCGTGAAAATTTTTCTTTAAGTTTGTTATTAACATTTTCCGGTACAAAATCTTTTACGTCAGCATTAAAGGATGCGAGTTCTCTGACAAGTGATGAATTCAGAAAAGAATATTTCTCGCTTGGCATCATGAAAATGGTATTAATTGCAGGACTCATTTTTCTGTTAGTCAGAGACATCTGAAACTCATACTCAAAATCGGAAATTGCTCGCAGACCTCTTACAATAACATCTGCTTTCTTTTCTTCGGCATATTTGACAAGTAAACCGCTAAATGAATCAACTTCAGCATTCTTGATTGATGTCAACTCATTGATTAACATTTCTATTCTTTCTTCAATTGAAAACAGAGGTTTCTTATTTGGATTGACAGCAATGGTTACAATAACCTTATCAAACAAATCAGAGGCGCGTTTAATGATATCGAGATGACCGTAAGTTACCGGATCAAACGTTCCGGGATAAATCGAAATTAATTTTTTCATTTTAATATTCGGAAATCATAAATACTGAAATTTACCGTTCCTATTTTTTTATGAATTAATAAATAATCTGTGTACTTTTTGTTTAAAGGAGTTTTACCTGAATGCTCAAGGATAAAAATCGTTTTCATTGAAAACACGGCAGCAGTCAGTTCATCATACATGTTATAGCTGTATGGAGGATCACAAAAAATGTAGTCAAAGACTATGTCACTGCTTTCTATAAGAAAATTCAAAGCTTCAGATCTTATCACCCTGCATTTGTCTGATGCGTTCAACATTTCAACATTTTTTTTCACAAGTCGGATATCCGTATCTACAAAACAGCATTGCATAGCGCCTCTGGAAATACATTCGAGTCCAAGGTTTCCGGTTCCGCAAAAGGCATCAAGACAGACAGCGTCCCGGAAACTAAATCTGTTTTCAAGTATGTTAAACAAAGTCTCTTTTGCTCTGTCGCTTGTCGGTCTGATATTGTCATCTGCCGGAGTAAACAGTTTCCTGCTTTTATATTTTCCGGATATAATTCTCATGGATTAAGTCAGATTCTTCAGAGCCAGACCGAAGAGAGGCGCAAAAGCACTCGAATTTAAAATTTCTTTTTGATTGTCAAAAGGAGACAACACATTTACATTTTGTTTTCCGAATTCATTAAAAAGCAAAGAGTTCAGTTCTTCGGAGATACTATCACCGTAAATAAAAATCTTATCCGGAGAAACAGCGCTCGCAGATGTTTTCAAAGAGTTTAGCAATTTGGCAGAGACATTAAGATAATTTTGTCTTACGGTTCTTCCGTAATTATAATAAATTATTTTGTTTCCCTCAGTGATGCTGAAATCTATTCTGTGTTTTTTGAATCCTGCCAAAAGAATCTTCGTTCCTTTAATTTTACAATTATCGCTGATACATTTTTCCGAAGCAAACTGGTCAATTTCAATATTTTTGATTTTGATGCCTGTCCCGTTACATAAAGATTTAATGAAATTCAATTTGTTTTTGTCAATTGCAATCATAAGAACATCGTATAAATTTTCACCGGTAATAAATTTTCTAAGTTTTAAAAATCTAACGCTGTAATTTTTATAAGTATCAGGAAAGTAGTTTGATAATTCCCAAAGCAGATGTGAATTGATGCTGTTTTCATTGTCAGTAAAATCAACAGGTATTGTAATGAGAAAAGTCTGTGAAGATTCGATAATTACGCCTGTATTTAAATCTTTGAATTCGCTGTCTTTCAATAATTCTCCGACTTTAATATGAAACACATTAAGCAGATCATCTTTATTTTTTTTGAAGTAGGAAACGTCATTAATACTGAAACCAATATCTGTCTCGCCGGAAGCTGTAACAGTCCGTGAAGAATTTATTTTAAGAAACCTTAAAATATTATCCGAGAATCCGATTACGGTAGTTTCCAAATGTTATTCGATTTTAATAAAACCTTTCAGCTTTTCATATTTTTTTCTTCCAATACCTTTAATGTTGAGCAGCTCTTCAGTTTTTTTGAATCCGTTTTTCTCATTCCTGTATATCAATATTTTTTCCGCAGTAGATTCACCAACACCGGGAAGTTCAGTAAGCTCATCTTTTGAAGCAGTGTTCAGATTAATCTTTTCGTAATCAATGATATTTGTAACCGAAACTTTAAGTGATTCAGCAGTTTTCCTTACAGAATCTTCAGCTGAAAGCAAATCAAACACAAATTTTCTTGCAGAAGAGCGGTCAAAGTTTCCGGAGTCGCTTGCATTATAAACACGAACTTTTCCTGTTTCATCTGAGAGCTTTAAGAATTTATTATCTGATGCGGAATAATCGTAAACACCTTTATTAAATCCATTCAGTAAAAAATTGAAATTCTTAATTATAAATCCGGCAATAAATACTGAAACAAGAAAAATAATAACTCTGATTTCCTTTTTTGTAAAAGAAACACAATTTAAAAACCTGTTCATAAATTCCTTTCCTGCAGACAATCACAATCATAAAACACCTTTCAAAGATAACAATATTAACTTTATAAATAAACTAATCTTACATTCAGAGATATTAAATTACATATATATAGAGTGATAAAAACAAAGAGAGCTTACTTTCAGGAATTTTAAATATAGGAAGATAAGATTATGGAAAAAAAAGAGACTTCCGTAGGTTTTAAACTCTACGGACTTCAGAAGTCTAAGACTTCTGTAGTCGGGGTGGCATAAAGTTTAAGAAAGTTCAATTACTGCACGAAATCAATCTTTTACAAATTTAATTTACTTCACCTCACCCGCTAATTTCAAAAAATTGCGTAGGTTTCAAAATCCGTTTAATTTGATTTTATAAGAAGAGAATTTAGATCTAAAAAAAATCAAAAATTCATTTTACAACACACAATGTTATACCGTCACCGACAGGTATCAGCAAAGATTCCACTGCTTGGTTTTGTGAAATAATTTTATTTGTCAGTTGAACAGCTTTAAGGTCGGCGTCATCTCCCGGGTCAAGCACAACTCTGCCGTCTTTTAACATATTGTCAAAAGTTATTACCGTCCCCGAATGTGAAAGATTCAGAGCTTCATTAAAGTAATCGGGATATGATGTTTTATCGGCGTCGATAAATATGAAATCGAAATTTTTATTTTCTGAAGTCAGCTTTTTCATGTATTCAAGCGCGGGTGAAATTACAACTTCAGTCTTACCGGATAATCCCGATTTTGCAAAATACTTTTTGGCAATTTCACCATGATCTTTTATTTTCTCGACTGTAATCAGCTTTCCTCCTTCCGTTAGTCCCGATGCAATATGTATGCCGCTGTATCCTGTCAGAGTCCCGATTTCCAATGCATTCTTTGCTTTGATCATTTTACAAATCAGATACAAAAATTTTCCCTGTTCAGGTGAGATTTGAATAAGTGGAATGTTAAGAGTTTCTGTTTCTTTCAACAGTTCATTCAGCAAGACACTATCAGGAACATAATGATCCAGTATGTAATTATAAACCTCTTCGCTAAGCGGAGGCGATTTCATTTTTTTCATTTCGGTAAGTATGGAAGACTAAAATTCCGGATAAAAAATTTTTTTTATGGTTACTGCTTTCCCTGTTTCGGGATCGATTTCACAAAGCACCGCTGAAAATCTGAGATCTTCTTCTCCAACTTCATATTTTTGAGGAGTAGAATAAAGAAATCTCTTTATCGAACCTTCTTTTTTCATTCCGATGACTGAATCATAAGGACCTGTCATGCCAACATCTGTAATATATGCCGTTCCGTTTGGTAAAATTCTGTGATCGGCTGTGGGAACGTGTGTGTGTGTTCCCACAACAACCGAAGCCCTTCCGTTTACATACCATCCGAATGCAATTTTCTCTGCCGTTGCTTCGGCATGAAAATCGACAAATACAATGTTTGTTTCAAATTTGATTTTTTCATAAGCCCAGTCAAATGCTCTGAATGGACAGTCAATATACTTCATGAATACTCTTCCCTGAAGATTAATTACCGCAATTTTAAATTTAGTACCGGGAATTTCATAAACTCCAAATCCGTGACCGTATGCACCTTTGGGATAATTCAGAGGTCGGAGAACGTTGAAAGTATCATTCAGATATTTATGTGCCTGAATTTTATCCATAGTATGATTTCCACCTGAGAGAACGTTTATATTAAGATCAAGAAGTTTTTTTCCGTCCTTTTCGAGAATACCTTTTCCATCGGTGATGTTCTCGCCGTTAGCTATGATAAAATCCGTTTTATACTGGGTAATGAAACTCGGTAGAAGAGTTTTTGTCAGGTTGTAACCGGCATCGCCGATTATATCGCCTATAAAAAGAACTTTTATTTTTTCCTGCAAATATTTACTTCTGCTTTCTAATTTTTTGATTTAAAAATATTCTTCCGGATTAAGACCTTTCCATTGACAGTATTTTTCAAGATCAGCCTGAATGGATTTAAATAATGATGCAAACAGAATCGCATCATCTGCAAATCCAAGAACCGGAAGCAGGTCAGGCATCATGTCAAATGGATTGACAAAATAAAGTAATGAAACTGCTGTCATTGCTATTGTCCTCCAAGGTATGTCGGTATAGACTCTGCTTTTGTAATCTTTTATCAGACTGAAAGAAAGCCTGACTTTATTTATAAATTTTTTAAATTTTCCGGTGTCTAACCTTCTGGACTTTTCTGCAATGATATCTTCATCAGAAATTATTTCTTCAATTTGATCATTACCGATATCTTCCGAAGCAGTTTTTATTTCATCTAAAATAAACTCTTCAGAAATCTTATTTTTGCTCATAAAATTTTTTTACAATATATGCTTAAAAAAAAAGTAATTCAATACTTTACAGGTATAGCACACTTATGAAAATCAGGCATATAATTACACAATCTGTTTAAAAACCTGCAATAATGTGAAAATGCTCATATTTATTTTATTAAAAATTCCGATATATGAAATTAATTTTTTTCATAATGAATCGACACAATACATTATTGAAATTTCATGATTAAAGTTATAAATTAAAAAAAAATACATGAACAACGTTACGAATATTAATAAAAAAAATTATACAGTTGCCGCAGTAATACTTGCCGGAGGTCTGATTATAGCTGCGTTGCTTCTTTCATCCACATGGAGATATGTTTCAAGAAGCAATGTTACGATTACAGTTACGGGTTCGGTTTCCAGAGACATCAAATCAGATTTTGCAAAGTGGAGCGGCATGTTTTCGGCAGAATCCTCCTCACTTAAAGAAGCATATTCAAAACTACAGGAGAATAATAAAACCGTAACAGCATATCTGATTTCAAAAGGATTCCCGCAGGATAAAATATCTTTATCTTCGATTAATACACAAACCCAGTATGTAACTAATGCTCAGGGTAATCTGACAAACGAAATAACTGGATACAGGCTTTCGCAAAACGTATCGATAGAATCAAACGATGTTGATAAAATAGACAAGCTGTCGAGAGAAGCCACCGAGCTAATTAACGAAGGAATTGAAATAAATTCTTTCCCGCCTGAATTTCTTTATACAAAAACAGGTGATCTGAAAATCGAACTTGTAGGACTTGCCGCACAGGATGCAAAGCAACGAGCAGATCAGATTGCAAAAAGTACAGGAAATTCCATTGGCGAAGTTCGATCTTCCAAAATGGGAGTCATACAGATTACACCAAAAAATTCAACTGAAATTTCCGATTACGGTATGAATGACGTTTCATCCATCGATAAAACAATGACTGTTGTAGTAAACATGAGCTTCTCAATTGACTAAATTTATTCAAACTGAATATTTCGCAGTCCATTAATTTAATTTTTATAAAAGGAGATAGTTAAAATCGTCCCGCATAAGTTTAAATTTCATTATCCCGCTGAGTTCCACATCGCAGCAATCGGATACAAATAAAACTTTTTTATTTGTCTGGATTTCCGGATTACACATTTTATCGCCGAGAGTTTCTTGGACTCGATAGCGCAGTTTCAAAGAGTAAAAAATCAATTTATACTTTAAAACATCTCCTAAATTAACAACGTTTTTATTTGTTCAGTACACTATCATCAATTAAATTTTAATATAAAATAATTTAATTTTAAAATTGATTTTTGTAATATTATTCTCAAAGAAATAAATTATATTTATACAAATTCAGATATGCAGACTTTACCAACAGGAATAGTAACTTTTTTGTTTACGGATATTGAAGGCAGTACAAAATTATCTCAGGATTTCCCGGAAGAGCTTCATGCATCGCTCGATATTCACAATGCAATTTTGAACAATGCAATCGAGACCAACGAAGGATATGTGTTTGAAATGGTTGGAGATGCCTTTTGCAGCGCTTTTGACAAACCCGGAAATGCTATTAATGCAGCTGTACAGATTCAAAGAGAGCTGGCAGATCAAAAATGGAATCAAGCTGAAATTAAAGTTAGAATCGGAATGCATTCCGGAAAAGTGGAATTAATAAACGGAAAGTATTCAGGATATATAACTTTGGCAAGAACCGCAAGAGTAATGTCGGCTGCTTATGGCGGGCAGATAATTATCACAGAGCAGGTATATGATGCAGCGCTTAATGAAAATTCATTTCAGAAATTTAACAGCAAGAATAGTGACGAAAGGAAAATCACTTTTCTGGATTTAGGCGAAAGAAAATTAAAAGATTTGATTCAGCCGGTTAAACTTTATCAGATTGTAACCGAAGGAATGCAAAAAAACTTTCCTCCGCTGAAAACACTCGATGCCAGACCAAATAACCTTCCCATACAACTCAATAATTTCATTGGCAGGGAGAAAGAAAAAGAGGAAATCAAAACCAATTTGTCGGAATGTTCGCTACTTACTCTTCTAGGTCCCGGAGGAACGGGCAAATCGAGGCTTTCCGTTCAGGCAGGCGCTGATTTGATTGACAGATTTGAAAACGGCGTCTGGCTAGCAGAGCTGGCGTCGATTTCTGATCCGCAGCATATTGTTACGGAAGTTGCATCAGTATTTAAACTTAGTTCGGATGGGAAAAAAGAAAGTAAGGAATTATTAAAAAATTATTTGCGGGAAAAAGAACTGCTTCTGATTCTGGATAATTGTGAACATCTGATAGAAGAGTGTGCAAGATTTTCCGAAGAGCTTCTGCGAACTTGTTCAAAACTCAAAATTCTAACAAGCAGCAGAGAACCCTTGCATATTTCAGGTGAAAAAATTCTGCATGTAACTTCACTGTCGTTACCTGATAAAAATGAAAAGTTGACTTTAGAAAAGTTTTCGAAATATGAATCAGTTCAATTGTTCATCGACCGAGCATTGGCAGTTGATCCCGATTTCAGAGTCAACGATGATAATGCAAAAGCCGTAATGCAGCTTTGTCATGAACTTGAAGGAATTCCTCTTGCGATTGAACTTGCCGCAGCAAGAATAAAAGTGATGAAAGTCGAAACAATAGTAGAAAGATTAAACGACCGATTCAAGCTTCTTACAGGAGGAAAAAGAACTTCGCTTCCAAGACAGCAAACATTAAAAGCTCTAATAGACTGGAGTTATGATCTTCTTTCAGATAATGAAAAAATTATGCTTCAAAGAATAGCCGTATTTTACGGAGGATGGACACTTGAAGCTGCCGAAAAGATTTGTTCCTTTGATCCTTTGGATGAATACGAAATTCTCGACTTGCTTTCAAACTTGATTGACAAATCACTAATCAAAATTTCCGAATCGAGCGCTGAACTGCGATACGGGATGCTGGAAACAATACGAAAATACGCCGAAGAAAAGCTCGATGCCTCACCGGACAAACAGATTTTGCAGACAAGACACTGTGAATATTTTTATGAATTTGTAAAAAACTCCGAAAGTGATTTATTGGGAAAAAATCAGAGAAAACGAATTAAAAGCATTGATTCGGATTATGATAACATAAGAGAAGCAGTGAAATTCAGTCTTACACACCATCCGGAAACAGCATTAAAATTTGCCGTTGAGCTTGGAAAATACATTGAGTTGCGAAGTTATTTTTCTGAAGGACATGATTATCTAAAGAATGCACTCGAGGTTTATAAGGAAGATGATTTAATTTTAAAAATAAAAGCAAAATATTGGATCGGATATTTTCTAACATTTTTAGGAAATTATAAAGATTCAAAAATTTTACTTGAGGAATGCTTATCATTGTTCAGAAAAGAAAACAATATTGAAGGAACAGTTAATACCTTATTAGCTCTGACGGTAATAACTTTGTTCGAACAGGATTTCAAAACTTCAACCGATTATGCAGTAGAGAGTCTGAATCTTTCAAGAGAATCAGGAAAAAAATCATTGATTGCAGTTAGTCTCCGCACTTTGGGAGTGTGTAACATGAATGCAGTAAAGCTTGACGAAGCCAGAAAAATATTTGAAGAAGGTATGGAGCTGTACCGAGAGATCGGCGATCAGGTACAACTTGCAAAAATAATCGGAAATATTGGAGCTCTTGAATATTACAGCGGTGATTATGAATCTGCATTAAAATTTATGGAGGAAAGTCTGAATCACAGAATAGAACTCGGCGACAGACACGGTATTGCGCTTTCATACAGCAATCTCGGTTCAACTTACAGCATGCTGTATCAGTTTGATAAGTCAGAAGAATCGCTTTATAAAAGTCTTGAAATGCTGAAAGAGATCGGGGACAAAAGATTATATGCGACGCCGCTTAATACTATCGGGAATATTGCAAATGAGAAAAAGGAATATAAAAAAGCAATGGAATTATTTAAAGAAAGTATGAACATAAGTCATGAAGTAGGTGAGAAGTTTTTTTTGTGCAAAGCCATTCAGGGTATTTCCGTTGCATATATTGGCTTGGACGATTATGAGAACGGCTGTTTGTTTTCGGCAAATTATATTTCAATGATGCTAAGTACAAATGCATACTTGATACCGCCGGAAGTTGCCAGAATAGAGGAAGTAAAAACAGAACTGAAAAAAAATTTATCTCCGGAAGATTATGAAAAATACTGGACTAAAGGAGAAAAAATGTCAATTGATGAAGTAGTTGAACTTATAAATTCAACAGTGTGAATTTTTAAATTACAATGAGAAATTGAATTGTGCGGTAGTTAAGCGTTTTATTATAGAAGAAACCTAACACAGAAGGCTTATTGCGGAGAAGGAGGGATTCGAACCCTCGATAGACTTGCGCCTATAACGGTTTTCGAGACCGCCGCATTCGACCACTCTGCCACCTCTCCGGATTTAATTGTAAAATAAGTTTTTACAGTTTTAATATCATCACAAAAAAAATTCAGAGTAATATTGCGAAATATACTCTATCAGATCCCGAAACAAGTATACTCCTGTCATGCTGAACAACACCCTGTCATGCTGAACAACACCCTGTCATGCTGAACTTGTTTCAGCATCTGTTGATGCTTAAACAGTATTCAAGCACAGACTCTGTCAGATCCCGAAACAAGTATACTCCTGTCATGCTGAACAACACCCTGTCATGCTGAACTTGTTTCAGCATCTGTTGATGCTTAAACTGCATTTAAGCACAGACTCTGTC
>JABAQZ010000023.1 GCA_019187405.1 Ignavibacteria bacterium | reverse complement strand
AATTCTGAAACAACTGATGAGTTGTTGGCAAATAATTTGCCGTTGTATTTATAAATGACAATCCGCCGTTTGTTGTCTTTATTATCTGTCCTCCCTGTCCAGTTGCAAATCCAGTGTTCGGATTTATAAAAAAAACTGTATTCAAAAACTCACTTGCTATCACCTGCTGATGAATCCAGTTCATTCCTCCATTTGTCGTCCTGGCTATTTTTCCCGAATTCCCGCACATTACTCCATAATTGCTGTCCCAAAAAAACATTGATATTATATCACTTCCCATTTGATTATTTATGCTGAACCAGCTGAACCCTCCATTTGTAGATTTTCTGATCTTATCATCATAACCGCCTGATATTATATTTAGTGAATCAAGATAATGTATTGTCAGTAGATCATTACCTCCCTGATTTATTGCAATCCAGTTCATTCCGGAATTACTTGTCAATAAAATTCTGTTTGGAGCTGCTGCTGCTCCATAACTCGAATTAAGAAAGTCAATTGCCTGAATACTAGGATTTCCCGTTCCTGTGTGAGTGAAAATTCTTTCCCATGTATTTCCTCCGTCTACAGACTTTAATATAGATCCAAACAGCATACCTAAATAACCGATATTTTCATCTAAGAATGTCATACAAAGAATATTAGTATCTCCTGCGGGAGTTATCAGACTGATCCAGTTCAAACCTCCATTTGTAGTTTTCTTCAACAAACCTGTATCACCGCATATATAACCAGTATTTACTGTTGTAAAAAATACTTTATTCAGCCCCACTGTTGTCCCGAGTTCTATTCTATTCCAGTTCAATCCGGAATCTGTGGTCTTTAGCAGTAATCCTTTCTCTCCGACTATGTAGCCTGTATTTATCGTTGTGAAATATATGTCGTTGTATGTTTTTATATTCCCTACCTGCTTTGTCCATGTCTCTCCTGAGTTTGATGTCTTTACTATCATTCCGCCTGAACCTACTGCACAAACTGAAGTTGTATCGAATGATTTTATCTTCCAGAATATCTGTACATCATTATTCTCTGCTGTAAAGCTTGTATCTTTAAACCAGTTTATCCCACCGTTGGTTGTCTTTCCAATGTTTCCATTATTAGTCACTGTATATCCCGTATATTTATTCTTAAAACTAATTGTTCTTGGTATTTCACTTGTTATATCCAGAAATTCCATTGTAAAATACTGCCAACTCTGCCCCTTATTTGTTGTCTTATACACTTTGTTCGGATTTGCAACCAATAATCCATAAATCACACTATCTGTAACATAATCCACCGATCCGAAATAATCGAAAAAAGTTCCATATTGATAGTTTATCCAATTATTTCCACCATCTGTTGTTACAAACATAGAATTTAATCCACCTATTACTCCATTATCTACATCTTTAAAACTTAATGAATGAAGTGTCGAGCTTACTCCTATTGTTGACAACTGTACCCAATTTATACCTGAATTTGTTGTTTTAAGCAATAATCCCCCTGTACATGAAATATATCCTGTTACAGAATTTGGAAAATCTATATCCATTAATGCTGATGTTACTCCAGGATTAATTATATTCCAGTTCAATCCGCCGTTGGTTGTCTTGGAAATAAATCCATTATACCCAACTACAATACATGTATTAACATCTATGCATTCTATATCTCTTAATTCATAGACTGTTATCTGTCCCAGCAGCATCCAGTTCAATCCGCCGTTGGTTGTCTTGGTGACCGTTCCGGCTTTGCCGCAGGTATATCCTGTATTTCTGTCCCAGAAGTCAACCGAGTTAAGCGTTGCGCCAGTCGGCAGTGGTTGCAGCCAGAACCAGCTTGATTGTGCATTTACTCCGATGACCGGAAGGATAATTACAATAAACAGAATATAAATTTGTATTTTTATGTTTCTCATAGAAATTATTTTGAGAAAATATATACTAAGTTAATCTTTTAAAAAATTATTAAAGATATTCATTGTCAACAATAGCTCTATTCATACAGATTTTTGAATGAACTTAAAATCAATTTGTATTCAAGCTAAAGATAAAGATTAGAATTGTCAAATGGTAAAAAATGCGATTTGTGAAAAAATGGATTTTGTTGTTTTGAGCGGTGGGGGAGAAACCGTTTAAACGGTTTCTGAAAAACGCTATGGGAGATGTCGCATCTCTAATCGATCGGGGGTAGAAACCGTTTAAACGGTTTCTGCCCCCACACCATACAAACTCTCACCTCACCAGCAAACACTTCTTTGTATCATTGTCTTAAATTTTAAAGATTAAATTTATTTTATTAACATACATTTTTTTATTTCAATTAAATTGTTGTTTACAAGAAGTTCATAGAAATATACACCGCTTGGCAAATCGGCTGCATTAAATTCAATTTCGTGTGTTCCATAACTTCTCTTATCGCTTAATAATGTTCTGATAAATTTTCCATTTATGTTATAGATTTTAATTTCAGCAAAACCTGTTTTTATCATTTGAAATTTAATCTTCGTCGATGGATTAAACGGATTGGGATAATTCTGAAACAACTGATGAGTTGTTGGTAAATAATTTGCCGTTGTATTTATAAATGAAAGCCCCCCATTGGTTGTCTTTATTATTTGTCCTGCTATGCCGACAGAATATCCTGTATTGGAATTGACAAAATATATAGAATTAAGTCTTTCTGTGGCTGTTCCAGGAAGAAGTATCCAGTTTAATCCTCCGTTTGTCGTCTTTGAGATTTTTCCATTATATCCGCACAACATTCCGTAGTTATTATCCAGAAACTGAATTGAAGTTATTATATGTGATACACTCTGGTTAAACCAGTTTATTCCTCCGTTCGTTGATTTTATTATTAACGGGCTTTCACTATTAAAACCACCTGATATAATTATTAAAGTATCTATATATTCAATTGAATTTAATACACTGAAAGGAAATAATGTGGAATTCCAACTTTCTCCAGAATTTGTTGTTAAATAAATTGCTATATCTGAGGCAACTGCTCCATTTGTTTCATCATAAAAATCAATATCATGAAAAACACCTCCTCCATAACTTGTAGTAAAATTGTGTACCCAATTTATTCCTGAATTAGTAGTTTTATAAATTGATCCATTATTTGTTCCAATAAATCCTTGATTGCTATCGATAAAGTTTAAACTCGTAAATCCCGTATCTCCTGCAGGTGTGTTTTGATTTTTCCAATTCATTCCTCCATTATTTGTTTTCATCACAAGTCCTGAATCTCCGCATAAGTATCCCGTATTTAAATCGGTAAAGACTATTTTCTTTATTCCAAGACTTGTATTTAGGTTTATTCTGTTCCAACTGTACCCGGCATCTGTCGTCTTTTTCAATATTCCTTTTTCTCCAACTGTATAACCGGTATTTTCACCTATAAAAAATACGTCGTTGTATGTCTCCTGAACTCCTGTCTGTCTTTGCCAATGTTCACCCGTGTTTGTCGTATTTACTATTACTCCCCCTGAACCAACTGCATAAAAATAATTCTGTTCGGTTGTATTTATATCTAAAAATACATCCGAATCCGGATTCTCTGGTGTAAATGAAGTATCTCTGAACCAGTTTACTCCACTATTTAATGTTTTATATATATCTCCGTATTGAGTAACAATAAATCCCGTTGTTTCATCCTTAAACCTAAATGCTCTTGAAAGATCATTTGAAATAACTCTATTTACTGTAAATGAATCCCAACTTACTCCGCTGTTTTTTGAAATAAATACTTTGGTTGTTGCAAAAGAAAGAAATAGACCATATATAGTAGAATCATTTAAATA
This sequence comes from Ignavibacteria bacterium, assembly GCA_019187405.1. Lineage (GTDB taxonomy): Bacteria > Bacteroidota > Ignavibacteria > Tepidaquicellales > Tepidaquicellaceae > JABAQZ01. Next base: position 231,486 of record JABAQZ010000023.1, on the reverse strand, counting down.
CTGTACTGAAGGAAAATAATCAAAGAATGTTCCCAAATGATGTATCGTCCAATTATTTCCACCGTTTGTTGTAGTATAGATATTATTTATTCCTGCCATCGCGCCTTTTAACGGATTTATGAATGATACATGAAATAATGTTGATGATACTCCAGCATTTTGTGCTATCCAGTTAGCTCCACCGTTTGTTGATTTTAGTACTTTGCCGGATGCACCGCTTATATATCCGGTATTTGCTGTCGGAAAATCAACATCCAGTAAAATACCCGGTACTCCGCTTGGGACAACTACCCAGTTCAATCCTCCATTTGTTGTCTTTGCTATATATCCGCTGTCACCAACAACAATGCAAGTATTTAAATTAATGCATTCGATGTCATTCAAATCCTTTGAAGTTATCTGTCCCAGCAACACCCAGTTCAATCCGCCGTTAGTTGTCTTTGTTACCGTTCCGGCTTTGCCGCAGGTATATCCTGTATTTCTGTCCCAGAAGTCAACCGAGTTAAGCGTTGCGCCAGTCGGCAGTGGTTGCAGCCAGAACCAGTTTGATTGTGCATTTACTCCGATGACAGGGAGGAAAATGAAAATAGACAGAATTTGTATTTTTATGTTTCTCATAGAAATTATTTTGAGAAAATATATACTAAGTTAATCTTTTAAAAAATTATTAAAGATATTCATTGTCAACAATAGCGCAATTCATACAGATTTTTGAATTAACTTAAAATCAATTTGTATTCAAGCTAAAGATAAAGATTAGAATTGTCAAATGGTAAAAAATGCGATTTGTGAAAAAATGGATTTTGTTGTTTTGAGCGGTGTGGGAGAAACCGTTTAAACGGTTTCTAAAAAACGCTGCAGGAGATGTCGCATCTCTGTGCAATCGGGGGTAGAAACCGTTTAAACGGTTTCTACTCCCCCACTCCCTACAAAATCTCACTTCACCAACAAACACTTCTTCGTATCCATTTTCACTCCATCAGCATACAATGTATATAAATACACTCCGCTCGGAAACCTGCTTCCGTCTAAATCAACTGTGTATAACCCCGATGTCAATATTTTATTGACTAACACAACTATTTCCTTACCTAATATGTCATAAACTTTCAATTGGATTAATCCTGTCTTTCTTATTTCGTAATCTATCTTAGTTATTGGATTGAAAGGATTAGGATAATTCTGTTTTAATGTTAATCTATTAGGCGATTCAAGATTAACTTCTTCAGATGTCAGAGATTTTCTGATCATCTTTGTAATTTTTCCTAAAAATCCCACTATCCAGCCTGATCTGAAATCCGGATCATCGGGGAAATCAAATTTGTAAAAACTATTCTGATCATGATAAACCTCTGACCAGTTTCCTCCATTATTCGTACTGAAGTACAAATAATTTTCACATAATGCCCAGTTATAATTATTTACTCCTTCCAAGGCAAATACCTGATCCGGAAATTCATTATTAAGATTAAAACCTATTCCACCGTTAGTTGTCATAATTACTTTATTACTCCCGCATCCAAATCCGAGATCCGGAGTGTTAAAATGAAAAGCCCATATTCTTGAACTAAAAGGAGTATAAATTGCAGACCATGTATGACCTGTGTTTGATGAATATAATATTCTGTAATTATTTGTTCCGATAAAAATCTTACTTCCAAGCTTGTAAGCACAGAATAAATCTCCAAATTCACCTTCCGAATGCGGAAGATACATTCCGGAAGAATCCCATATAACTCCGCCGTTTGTTGTTTTAAAAACTGTCCATCTCTGATTTACTGGTTTACCTACCATCATTCCGTTATTCCGATCTTCAAACATTAATTCATAAATAAATCCTCCGGTTTGCGAGAACTGAAGCTCCCAGTTATATCCTCCATTTGTCGTTCTAAAAATAAATGCAGCATTGTTTGCTTTTGAAGCACACCAAGCAGTATTTTCATCAACAGCATCTATAACATAAACATGTCCGTAAATTACTCCAGTATTTGGGTTTCCGTTTGTCCAGTTAATTCCTCCGTTTGTGGTCTTGAGCACGGTTCTGTTTTCTCCACATACCCAAGCAGAATTGTCATTCAATGCTTTTACATCATAAAGAAAATTTGTCGTACCTGAATTCTGCACAATCCAGTGATAATTGAATACGGGATTTTCCAGGTTTATTCCAGCATGAAACACATATCCATTTTGTGATCCGAGTAAAAATGGACATGCAGCATTCATCAATGACTGGTTTTGCCTTATACCCGTGAATGATGTTGATGCAATACCCGCTCCGGCTCCATCCGATGCATTGCAATAAGATATTTCCACTATCAGACTTTTCAAGGGATCATAATCAAACCGGTTTGAAAAGTTTATTGTAATCCATTCACCGTTGTTCCCTGATAGCTCAAATTGTGATTTGTAACAAACTGTAGTTAATGCGCCTTCATACCAGGTGTTTTCAGGTAAGGCAGCAGCAATAATCTGACCCATCTTTACATTAAATTCATTGAATGTTACTGGTTTCAAATCATCAAAAAGTAAAAACGAAATGCTTTTTATTAATCCCGCAGGCGCCGGAGAAGGAAGTCGGAATTCACCAGGAAGAAATAAAATCTGTACTTTGTTTCCTCCGGCCGTATTAATAGGAAATGGACTTCGAATGCCAGCAGTATTAAAATTAAAAAACTCCGGTTCAGCATTTAAATTTACTGAATTTATAAAAGTCTGAATCAGAATGTAACCAGCAGCAAAAAAAATTTGTAATTTGAATTTTTTCATAACTTGTATAATTTAAATTAGAAAATAGTTTATAAGTAATTCCATGATTTTTTTCTTTTTCTGTTTAAGATGAAGTAGATCTTCGATGTTTAATCAACTTCATCTGATTCAAAAAAATACTTTACAAAAGAATTACTAATTTAAATTGAGTCTTAAAACCGGTAATGTCAAATGGTAAAAAATGTGATTTGTGAAAGGGAGTGAAAAATTTTTTTTGTAAATGAATAATTTCATTATAAGAATGTCATTGTATTTAACTTTCTTATTTCTATATTTCAAAAAATAGAGAAAACTTTACAAACATGAAAACAGCTGCCTTGATTGACGGATTCAATCTTTATCACAATATGAATAATGATAAATATTCTAAATACAAATGGTTGAATTTTTACAAACTTTTCAGGTATGTGCTGGGAACTGATGAATCTCTTGAAATCCATTATTTTACGACCGTAAATTATGAAGATCTATTAAATTATAATGAAAAGGAAAAAGATGCAAAAAAGCAACGGCATTTGACACTTATTAAAGCAGAGGAACAGCATGGTATAATTTCTCATTATGGCACATTCAGAAATAAAGAAATCAAATGTCCGAAATGCGGGAAAAAATTTCAGAGAGATGTCGAAAAACAAACCGATGTTGGGCTCGGTGCATATTTGACTTATTTGGCTTTCAGTTTAAATGTAAAAAAATTCATAATTCTAAGTGCAGATACTGATTTAAGCCCTGCCATTAAACTCATTAAATCAAATATACGAAAAGTAAAAATTAATCTGTTATTACCACCAGGTGTAACGAAAACTAAACTTTCAGAAAACTGCAATAAAACCATCCCACTTACCGAAGAACTCCTCTCAAAATGCCTCTTTCCTCCGGTTTTTAAGGCAGTTGATGGTAAAACTATCAAATGTCCTCCTGAATGGCTCTGAATTATTTCTAACTAAAATTTAAAACTGATTTAGTAATTTTGATTTATTGTTCACCTCAATTTATGAAATGCAAACTTCATTTAATAAATTGTAATTGTCGCCAAATGTAACTTTAAGTATGTCTTTATATTATCAAATTTTTAATTCTTAATCGGAATGGTTGTCGCCAGTTTCCATTGTTACAAATAAATATTTTTAATTTTGATTAATTCTTTTATTTAATCAAAAATCTAAATCTTATAATCAATTTTTCAATATAATTTTTACTTTTTGCTAATTAAAAATTAGTCAATTGAATAAACTCTTTCATTGTAATACACCTTGAAAATGTGTATTTTTACGCAATTTTAGAATAATTAATGGCATTTTATCGGGGCTATAGCTTAGCTGGTAGAGCGTTTCGTTCGCAACGAAAAGGTCACCGGTTCGACTCCGGTTAGCTCCACAATTTTTCTGAAATAACATGGTTTTTCTTCATTGTCATCAATTAAATGATTTTATAAAAGTTAATATCTTATAATGCCCAACGAAAAAATAATACCCGTAAATATCGAAGACGAAATGAAATCGTCTTACATTGATTATTCAATGTCGGTCATCGTGGCAAGAGCTCTTCCCGATGTACGTGACGGATTGAAGCCGGTTCACCGAAGAGTTCTCTATGGCATGGTTGAACTCGGGCTTGCATCAAACCGCGCTCATAAAAAATCTGCACGTATCGTCGGTGAAGTTCTCGGTAAGTACCACCCTCACGGTGATAAAGCTGTATATGATACTATGGTAAGAATGGTTCAGGATTTTTCACTGCGCTATCCGCTTGTTGACGGGCAAGGAAACTTTGGCTCGATTGACGGAGATGCGCCTGCAGCTATGAGATATACCGAAGCAAGACTTTCACGTGTCGCCGAATCTATTCTCGAAGACCTTGAAAAAAATACGGTTGACTTTATTCCCAATTTCGACGACACACTCAAAGAACCGGCAGTGCTTCCTTCCATTCTTCCTAATCTGCTGGTAAACGGATCTAACGGTATCGCTGTAGGAATGGCTACAAACATTCCCCCGCACAATCTCAATGAAATTTGCGATGGTCTTATTTACCTTTTAAAAAATCCCGATGCCACTAACAAGAAACTTATGAAGTATGTTATTGCTCCCGATTTTCCGACAGGCGGAATCATTTATGGATTTGATCCTGTGGAAAGCGCTTATGAAACCGGCAGAGGAAAAATTATTCTCCGAGCCAAAGCGTCCATTGAAACTGAAAAAAACGGAAAGCAAAATATTATCATTACCGAAATCCCTTATCAGGTTAACAAAGTTTCACTCATCGAAAACATTGCACAGCTTGTCCGTGATAAAAAAATTGATGAAATTTCAGACATCAACGATGAAAGCGACAGAGACGGAATGCGTATTGTCGTCGGTCTTAAGCGCGATGCCAATCCACACGTAATCATGAACAATCTTTATAAACATACTCAGATGCAGGTTACTTTCGGAGTGATAATGCTTTCTCTGGTTGACGGTATCCCGAGAGTGCTTGACCTTAAGAGTATGATGACGCATTTCATAAATCATAGACTCGATGTCATTGTCCGTAGATCTAAATTTGAACTCGATGCCGCCGAAAAACGCGCTCATATTCTCGAAGGATATATTATTGCTCTCGATAATATCGACGAAGTAATCAAGCTTATCAAAAAATCAAAGGATACTCCGACTGCCCGGGAAGGTTTGATGAAGAAATTCAAACTCTCTGAAATTCAGGCAACAGAAATCCTCAACATGAGACTTCAAAGACTTACCGGTCTTGAAAGGAAAAAAATCGAAGATGAATATAAGGAAGTCCTTAAAACAATTGAAAAACTCAAAAGAATACTCGCAAGCGAACAGCTCAGACGCGAAATGATTAGCGACGATCTAAAAACGCTTAAGGAAAAATTCGGTGATGAAAGAAGAACTGAAATTATCCGCGACGTAAAAAAAATGAGCGATGATGAAATGATGAAAGAACTCGTAAAAGAGGAAGATGTCGTAATTACTATTTCTAATAAAGGATTCATAAAAAGAATTCCGGTTAATTCATACCGTGCGCAAGGTCGAGGCGGTAAGGGCATTACTGCTGCATCAACCGGCAGCACAGAAGAAGATTTCATCGAACACATGTTCATCGGATCGACTCATCAATACATAATGTTTTTTACCGATAAAGGCAAATGTTACTGGCTTAAAGTTTATGACATCCCCGAAGGAAGCCGCACTTCAAGAGGTAAATCAATTCTTAATCTCATCGAGAAGGAAAAGGACGAAAACATCTCGGCATTTTTAATGGTAAAAGATTTTGACGAAGAACTCTATGTTACCATGGTTACAAAAATGGGTACGATAAAGAAAACTAAACTTGAACTTTATTCAAATATTAGAAGAAGCGGCATTAACGCAATCCACCTTAATGAAAGCGACAGACTCATTGATGTTAAACTGACAAACGGAAAACAGGAAATTCTTATTGGCACGCACAACGGTCTTGCAATTAGATTCAACGAATCAACAGTCAGAGACATGGGAAGGACAGCTACTGGAGTAAGAGGCGTAAAACTCGGCAAAGGAGATTATGTCATCGGTCTTGTTGCCGTTCAAAGACCTAGCGCTTCGATACTTGTCATCACACATAACGGTTTCGGTAAAAGAAGCGATCTCTCAGATTATAGAGTTACAAATAGAGGCGGTAAAGGTGTTATCACCGTTAAGACAACCGATAAAGTAGGCAAACTTGTTTCCATCAAAGAAGTAACCGATACCGACGACCTGATGATTATCACGGCAAAGGGAATTCTTATCAGACAAAAAATTAAGGATATCAGAGTAATGGGAAGAAATGCGCAGGGAGTCAGAGTGATTAAGCTTCAGGACAATGATACTATTTCCGCCGTTGCAAGAATAGTAGAAGAAGAAAAGGAGTAAATTAATTTAGCCGCAGATAATCAGAATATGATTGATATCAGAAGCGACACGGTAACAAAGCCTTCTGTAAGAATGCTGGAAATAATGATGTCCGCTAAAACCGGCGATGATGTTTTTGGGGAAGATGAAACCGCAAATCTCCTTCAGAAAAAATGCGCAGAGCTTTCAGGTAAAGAAGATTCATTGTTTGTTCCCACCGGAGTTATGGGAAATCAGCTTGCGATCAAGTGCCATACGATTCCGGGAGATGAAGTCATTGTCGAAAGAGAATCTCATATTCTGAATTATGAGACTGCAGCACCTTCAGTAATATCAAATGTCCAGCTGCTTCCCGTCAATGGAGATTACGGCGTGATGAATAAGGAAGAAATCGCAAAACATATCCGCACTTCTGAATATTATTTCCCTGTAACTCGTCTGATCTGCATTGAGAATACACACAACAGAGCCGGCGGCACGATTCAGCCTATTGACTCGATTAAATCCGTCAGCAGCTTCGCAAAGGATAAAGGAATCAAAACCCATCTCGACGGAGCAAGAATTTTTAATGCCTCGATGAAAACAGGAATTACTTTAAAAGAATATGCTTCGTATTTTGATTCGGTTTCATTCTGCTTTTCAAAAGGACTCGGCTGTCCCGTCGGATCGATACTCTGTGGAAGCAGAGAGTTCATTTCAACTGCACGGAAATGGAGAAAAATTCTCGGAGCCGGAATGCGACAGGTCGGAATTCTTGCTGCTGCAGCAATTTATGCTCTCGAAAACAACATTCAAAGACTATCCGAGGATAATGAAAAAGCTTTTTTATTTGCAAATGAAATTTCCAAAATTCCGGGAATTTATGTCGATATGAAATCCGTTCAGACAAACATTGTCATCTTTCACACCGATGTATTTTCAAAAAATGAGCTGATAGATAAGCTGAAAAGCAAAGGTATATTAGTCTCGTCAGGAAGTTACAATTTTGTGAGAGCTGTATTTCATATGGACGTTTCAATGAAAGAAACAGAAGAATCAATAAAGATTATTAAAAGTATTTTCAATTAAATTTAAAAATTAAAATTAATTCATACATGAACGAAAACATTTTCTGGGTACTCGATACCGAAATTGGCGAAGGCAAAATGGAAGATTTAAAACTACTTATGACCGAAATGAGCGATCATACAAAAGCAAACGAGCCGGGAACACTCAATTATGAATGGTTTACCAGCAGTGATAATAAGAGATGTGCATTGTTTGAAAGATATGCCGACTCTGCTGCTGCTCTGGTTCATCTTTCTTCTTTTATGAAAAATTTTGCCAAAAGATTCATGGAAATTCTGACTGTGAAAAAATTTGTTGTTTACGGAAATCCAAGCGATGAATTTAAAGATGCCGTTAAAAGCTTGGGAGTGATTTATTATAGTCCGTTAGGCGGCTTCAAAAGATAATACTTATTAATCCGGATTAGATTAATACCTTCGAATAAGGAAAAATTATATTTTAAAATTCATGCGACGTTTGAAAAAGGTTTTTTCATTTCCTTGTAAAAAGCATGTATTCACCGAAATCTTTTCGTGAATAATTTTCTCTTCTAAACCAGCCGGAGTTTTCCGAGATGAATCTTTCTTCCAGGCCGGGAAATATGTTTATAAGATCAAAGTTTTTGTAACCGGCGGCAGAATCATAAATCTGTCCGGTAAAATACTTTTTTGTGTAAACTTCAGTTATATTATACAATACTGAATCTGTGTATGGATAAATCATTGTATCAAGCTTGATAAAAGTAAAATTCATTTTCCCCTTCCCTCCCGAATTTGTCATGTATAAATAAAACGACTTTCCGAATCCCCAATGATGAACGGGATCCATTACTATTAAGGTTTCGGAATTTTCCTTTTGTCTTTCCAAATTACTGTTAAGCAGATTTGTTGTGGCTTTTCTGTCTTTATTAAATTCGACAATGTCGGGAAGCGTATATATGACCGTATTGAAAATTATTAGAATTACTATGAATAAGATATAACCGTACTTTGTAAAATTCGGGACGGTTTTATTCTTTAATATGCAGTCTGTAGTGTAAATTATTATAAACGCAAATCCGGAAATCAGCGGAAGATAATATCGCGTATGGAATCCCGATTTATAATACAATGCATACTGCGAAATGAAAATCAGAATAAAAAATATTACGGGATTTATAAAATTAAATTCTTGCTGTTCAGAAGATTCCTTTCTGTCATCATTTCCGCTTATGAATTGCTGAATAACAAAAATGATAACAAAACCCGCAATCATGAGCCAGAACAAATTAATTTCCGATAAAGCATTCAGTATTCCGGTAATAAATCCGGCAGAAATTATTCCGCTGTCAACTCCAGCATAAAGCGGCTTATCGGAGCCGATATAAATTAAAACCGCAGCTGTAAGCATTACCGAAAACGTAAACGGTATCAGCAGCACCGCTTTATTTTTTTTAAATGATTCATAAAGTCCGGCATTCCGATGAGCTGACCAAAGCCAGATGTAAAGAAACAACACGGCAGGTACTGCCAGCAGAAAACTTTCCTTGCATAACATTGTAAGGATAAGCGATACCGCAAACAAAATCTTAAAGAAGCTGCTGTTTATTGCCGGATAAACGGCTTTAGCAAGAAAGAATAAAGACAGCGACAAAAAGAACATGCCGAGATTTTCCGAATGAGCATACTGATACCAGATTACCGATGCCGGACCGGTTAATGCAAGAAATACAAACAGAAGCGACAGCCATTTTCCGATTCCGGAATTGACAGCAAACAAATACAGAAGTATTGATGTCGCAATGCACATCAATCCTGTATAAACAGCCCACAAAGTAAAATTCCTTCCGAATGCTTTTACTTCAGCTGACCTGTGCAAAGCCCAGAAAGGCCTGAATCTTCTTGAAAGATCCGGAAGAATGTATGTCTTTGCTGTATAAAGAAAAGTTGATTTTTCCATTTTTGCATTCATTGTTATGATTTCAAAATCATCAATGAAATGATATCCCGATGTGAATGTTCCAGAATAAAGAAAAATTCCCAACCAGAATACAATGATAATTAAATATGGCAGAATCTTCTTCAATATAAAAACGGAATAAATTTTTTTGTTTTGCCCGGCAGAGAAGCATACCCGGGATGCATGGAAAGCAGAAGCTTCTCTTCAATTGAAGCTTTGAAAAAAAGTGCTGATATCAGTAAGAGCCAGATGATAAATCTGAAGAGAGTAAAAAAATTCATCAGCCAGACAAGCGTGATAAAAATCAGTGAAGAGTACATCGGATGTCTGACAATTCTGTAAGGTCCGGTTTTCACAAGTCTCGTATCTTTTTTCGGTTCAGGCAATACGCTGAATCTGAATTTATGTACAGACATCGCCCAAATTCCGAAACCCGCGAACAATAATTCAATTACAAGAAGGACAGTATCTTCAGGAATTACAGGTCCGGTAAAGGCAAGTATTAGAATTGAAGATAATTGAACAATGACTAAAATATATGATACTTTTGATTTCTGCATATTATGAATTCATGAAATCGCAGATCAGAGAATGGAAGTGATGAGTCCCGGTTTCTCTTTTTACCGAATATCTGCCTTTATCATAAAATGCAGACTTAATTCCCCTTTGTACATTTTCCACGATTGCTTCATCTTCGCGCTCGACTTTATCAAGTTCCGAACCTGCTCCTGTATCAAGTTTTGATTCATCATATACATAAGTAAGAAACGAAACTTTCGTAAGTTCAGGATTCAGCGGCTTTACAATATTTATAGAAAGTCCCCATGGATAAAAATTAAACATCATGTTAGGGAATATCCAGAAATAATAAGCAGAAATTTTTTTCCCGTAATCAGGCGAATCTGCAGGAAGTTCAAAGATGTCCGTTCCGCTTTTTGAAATTCCTGTTTGAAGACTTGAAAATCTAAACAGCTCCGTGCTGTATCCGGAATAATCAAGCGCATTGTTGAGTGAATTATGGACAAAAGGAATATGAAATCCTTCGAGATAATTTTCGCAATATAAAGCCCAGTGCGCTTTAACAAGATAGTCCCTTGACCTGTAAGGATCGTATCTGAATTCATTCAGCGGAAGCCATGCCATACGGGTAAACATTTCTCCGGCAAAATTTTTCAGAGGAGAAACCGGGTCCAATGAAACAAAAAGAAAATTAAACCATTTTTCAAAAGGAACAACTGCCAAATTATCTTTTTCATTTGGAAAATCCTTCACTTCGTCGAATTCAGGCATTGAAATGAATTTACCGTCAAGACCGAATCTCCTGCCATGATATCTGCATCTGATGTTGTTTTCCATACAGTTTCCATCAATGAGTATGTTTCCCCTGTGTGTGCATACATTTGAGAGGCAATGAAGTTTATCGGATTTATCGCGCGAAAAAATCAGCGGCTCATTTAAAAAACCATCAAGCAGCGTAAACGGATAAATCTGTCCGGGCACTTTTACGTTTTCATCGTCGCCGGTAAACTGCCAGCATCTGCTGAATATTTTTTTCTTTGATTGCTCGAAGTAATCACTGTCAGTATAAAACGATGCAGAAATTGTAAAAGCTGCTGATATGTCTTCTGCTACATGCAAATTTTTCATTCTGATTCGACCTCTCGTGCTTTATAATATTTATTCAAGAATATGAATTCCCTATGATGAATTAATTTAGCTCTTCTCTTCCCATATCATGCAGAGATGAATTATTGTTTCCACAGCTTTGTACATATCCTGAACTGATATCCACTCAAGATTAGAATGAAATGCATGTCCACCTGTAAAAATATTCGGACAAGGCAGTCCCATGAAAGAAAGTCTCGAACCGTCTGTTCCGCCTCTTATTGATTCAAGCGCTGGTTCCATTCCGGCTCTCCGAATTGCTTCCATTGCATATTCAGTAATCTCCGGATTCTTATCAAGTACCGATTTGTAATTTCTGTAAGACTCTTCTACATTGAATTCATAAGAAGCTCTTGGGTATTTGCTCACAACTTCTTCGGTAATCTTTCTCAGAAATTCAACTTTATTTTTCAATTCGTCATTATCAAAATCTCTGACAATAAATTTCATTAAGGCAGCATCAACTTCAGCAGTAAGTTTTACGGGATGGACAAAACCTTCCTTCTTTTCAGTTGTCTCGGGTGACATTGTATCTTTTGGAAGTTTGGAAATAATTTCCGAAGCTATTTTTATTGCATTCTCGAGTTTATCTTTTGCAAATCCCGGATGAATGCCAAATCCTTTAATTCTAATCTGCACTGAATCAGCCGAAAAGGTTTCGTTCTGAATGCCTCCCCTGTCCGAACCGTCAATCGTATATCCGAAATCCGCCCCGAGTTTTTTTAAATCTACTTTGTCAACGCCGTGTCCCACTTCTTCATCCGGCGTAAAAAGTATCTTTATTTTTCCATGCTTAACTTCTGGATGTGTCATGATATAATTCGCGGCATCCATGATTTCTGCAATGCCGGCTTTATCGTCGGCTCCGAGAAGAGTAGTGCCGTCTGTTGTAATTATGTCATTACCTTTTTGCAATTTCAGATTCGGGTGATCGGATTCTCTAATGATAATTTTTCCGTCACTGCTTATTGTGATGTCACCGCCCTGATAATTTTTATGCATTACAGGATTAACTCCCGCACCCGGCGCATCTGGCGACGTATCCATGTGCGAACAAAAACATATTACCGGAACGGCTTTATTTGAATTAGAAGATATAGTAGCATAAACATATCCGTATTCATCCATTTCTGCATCTTTAATTCCCATTTCTTTTAATTCATTAACGAGAATTGCTCCGAGATCTTTTTGTTTTTCTGTCGAAGGGAAAGTCTTTGATTCATGGGCTGACTGCGTATCAATCTTTACATACTTTAAAAATCTGTTAACGCATGTAAATTCAATGTTAAGATCTTTCATCATTTTATTTTATTTCAATATTATTAAATCGCATTAAAAATGATATTTAAAAATTGATTGATAACTCTAAAGAAAATATTTTATTAATCACGTTTTTAATTTAACATGGAAATTGTCGGTTTATTACGCATCATTTCGCAAAGAATAATTTAAAATACTCAATGCTGCTCTGAATAAAATAATTCTGTGCTGTTCAATATAAAAAATAAAAAAGCTCACTTAAGTAAAAATTTGCATACTAAAAAAACGTAATATAATTTATACATTTTCACAATGGACTTTTATTTTGATCCTGCAGAAGATATTTTATTCCGGAAAGCAAAATGGATATTCCGGAAAATAAAATAATAAATTATAAGAGTTATTTCAAAACTTTTCTTAGTTTTAATCCTCTCATAAAAATCTGGGAAAGGCAATACGAGAAAAAAACTATCCTCGGCGAATCACATAATTACATCAGCAGCTATCTCGAAAAGTATCCTGAACTACGCAAAATTATTAAAGACGAATCTCTTGTCGAAAAACATATCGACTTTATAAAAGAACTTTTAAAAATCTGCATTTCTCCTACAATAGATAAATTTGATTACTTCGCAGCTTTGTATCCTGACAGGCTGGAATGCTTTTACCAGACTCCTCTTTTCAAAAAACTCGGAATATTTGAAAACCAGATGAATCAAAACTGCTTCAACGATAACTGCTGCATCACTTCCGAAGGCAGAACGATCGCTGCATACTGCAACATTCTTTCGCTTGCATACAAGTTTAATCTAAGCTATGAGTATCCAATAGTTTATACTTACATTGACGAAAAAACAGGACTTGAAAGATATTTTAGAATCAGGATTTACCCCTGGTTTACCGAATTGAAAATGCCAGGAGATCTTAAAAATTTCACAGATAATGAATTAAGATTGATATATGATAATCTTGATAATCCTGAAAATCTGGCAAGTATCTTTCCATTGACAGATTTTGTTGTGGAAGGATTTTTTATTTTCAATGCCGTAGAAGTTACCGATCTCGAAATAATCTCTTCGCTTAAATTTGATCTTATCGGCAAAGAATCACTGATGTCTCCGGAAAAGTTTGACCTGCTCGAACATAAGCTGAAAGCGCTGCTGAAAAAGAAACAAATCCGTCTTGGGATGATTTCATTTCCGACAGAAAAAAAAGATCTTACCAATGCCCTTAAAATGGGAAGCAGCATTATCATGGATGAAAAAGTCATTTCAAAAAATCTTTTGGGACAATGCAGTCTGTATGATGAAGTCATTAAGAAAAAGGAGTTGTTTGTTATTTATGATATTAAAAATTTCGGCTGCTCCGAAGAAATAGAAAATACATTTGTTAATTCAGGAATAAGAAATCTTATGATTGCTCCATTGATTTACAGGGATGAGCTAATTGGTATTATGGAAATCGGTTCCCCAGTTCCGGGCGATTTAAACAAAGTAAATGCACTCAAACTCGCCGAGGTATTTCCAATGTTTGCTATCTGTGTTGAAGCCTGCATTGATGATTTGTATAAAACAGTCCAGTCTGTCATTAAGGAAAAATGTACTTCCGTTCATCCATCAGTTGAATGGAAATTCAAAGATGCTGCCATGAGATATCTTGAAAAAAAGAGAAACAAAGTGGAGGAAGACATGGAAGAGATAGTCTTTGAAAATGTCATTCCTTTTTTCGGAAGCTCTGATATAAAAGATTCTTCAATTTACAGAATTGAAGCAATCAAACAAGATCTTCAGGAAAATCTTAACAGTGCAAAGACAATAATTTCAGAAGCAGAAAAGATAACGGGAAATCCTTTCATTGAAGATCTTTCATTCAGAATATCAAATCAGCTGAAGATAATTGAAAACGGAATTACGCCTCATTCCGAAATTGATGTTATGAATTTTGTTTATAACGATATTGAAAATGCTTTGGGATATCTGAAGAATGCCAGCCCCAAACTTGATAAAATGATTAAGGAATATTCGGAAGCTAATTGTAATAAAAACGGCGCCGTCTTTAAAAGAAGAAATGAATTTGATGAAAGTATTTCCCGTATTAATAAGCTGATTTCAACTGAGCTTGCGATTCAACAGAAAAAAGCACAGAGTATCATTCCTCATTATTTTGAAAAACAGAAGAGCGACGGAATAGAGTATAATATGTATGCAGGCACTTCGATCGCTTGCAATTTAAATGTTTCGGAATTTCATATCAAGAGCCTCCGGATATGGCAGCTTGAAACAATGTGCATGATTGCCCGCAAATGCATTGAAGTTAAGAATGAATTGAAATTTCCAATGGATGTTACTCATTTGATTTATGTACAGAATATTCCCATTGCAATAAAATTCTTTTATGACGAAAAAAGATTCGACGTTGCAGGTTCATTTGATACAAGATATGAAATTATTAAGAAAAGAATTTCAAAAGCCGAATTGAAAGACAGTAAACAACGGCTTGTTCAGCCCGGTAAGATTGCCATAGTTTATCTGCAGAATTCCGATGCAGCTGAATATCAGCAGTATCTGAATTTCTTAAAATCTAAGAACATTATTACAGATGAAGTGGAAACATGCGAACTCCAAGACATGCATGGAGTTCAGGGACTTAAAGCTCTGAGATTCAGTGTTTTAGTTTAATTTAAATTTAAAAACAAACTGCAGATATTTTTCATATCTCATTCCACGTTCACCTGTTTGATATTTCATTTTCATTTCAACTGTGATCATTAACTCTGACATTTGGAATTAAATCTTGAGATCGATTTTTCCCCTCGTTTCCAATCGCCGAGGCGGAGTAATTTTTAAATCGTTCCGCCTCAGCACTTTGAACAATTAAAATAAAACATCGAACATTGAACATCAAACATCACACATTGAACATCAAACATTGAACATTGAACATCAAACATCGAACATTAATAGTTATTTTAAAAGAACCATCCGTTTAGTCTGCACAAAATCGTCTGTCCTCAGTGTATAAAAATACACTCCGCTTGATAATTTATCTGTGTCTGATTTTCCGTCAAATTCAAAATCATGAGTCCCTGCAGGAAGTATTTGATTTACCATTGTCTTTACTTCTTTTCCGAGTATGTTATAAACAATCAGTTTAACACTGCTCTGTTTCGGAATTATAAATCTTATATGAGTAACTGGATTAAAAGGATTCGGATAATTTTGTTCAAGATAATATGAAGATAAAGGTGAGTTTATGTTTTGATTAATAAAAGTTAAACCGCCGTTGGTTGTTTTAATTATTGTTCCACTTGAACCGACTGAATATCCGATATTGTATGAAGTAAACTGAATGGAGTTATAGTCCTGAACTTCAGGTGGAACAGCTTTATACCAGTTGCTACCGCCGTTAATGGTTTTAAGCAGAACTCCGTAAAATCCTGAAATCCAGACTGTATCTCCCGAGTTTCCATATGTATTTACGTCGCTGAATTTCTCAAATATTCCCGGTAATCCACTTTGCTGTTGCATCCAGCTTCCTCCGGCATCAGTTGTCTTTACAATCGTATTGTAATCCCCTACAGCCCAGCCGGTATTCTCATTTATGAATTTAATTGAATAGAAAGTTGCTCCGGAATTATGAGTCTGCATTGACCAGGTACTCCCCCCGTCAGTGGTTTTCATCAACTTTCCAAATCTTACTCCGGCAAAACCTGTGTTTGCATTTATAAAGTAAACTGAATAGACCCACCTTTCAAGATTTATCCATTCCCAGCTCTGTCCTCCGTTCTGTGTTTTCAATATGCCTGTGTCGCCGGCAATCCACCCCGTGGATGAATTGAGAAAAAATGAATTAAATAAATTTACTTCTACTCCGGAGTTTTGGAAATTCCAGTTTAATCCGGAGTTTGTTGTCTTAATAATAAGACCGTCATGACCGCATGCCCAGCCGGTTTGTGTGTTTGCAAAATTAATGTCAATTATTTGAAACAGAGTATTGCTGTTTTGCAAAAACCATGTACTTCCTCCCGTTGTCGTTTTGATGATTGTTCCGTTTCCTCCGGCTGCCCAGCCGGTTAAGTCATTGACAAAACTTAAAGACCAAAGATAATTTTGTGTTACGGATCCGTTTGATCCCGGAAACCATGATAAACCTGAATCGGTAGTTTTTAAAATCCATCCGCCGAATCCTGAAATTATGCAGTTCGAACCGCTCTCATTAGTTGTTAAGACTTTGCTAAATTTCATGTCCGGATTATTAACCTCAGCATATTGTGATTGCCAGCTTGCGCCTCCGTCAGAAGTTCTGATTATTGTAATGTAATCCCCCACTGCCCAGCCGGTTTGTAGATTTGCAAATTTCATTGAATAAAATGTTGCTCCGGAGCTGTTTGTCTGAAAAGACCATGAGCTTCCACCGTTAGTAGTTTTAAAAATTTTCCCGAATCGGACACCCGCATATCCTGTTTGTTCGTTGACAAACTCCACTGAGTACACCCAATTTTCGTTTAAATTGCGGATCCATTGAGAACCTCCGTTAGTAGTTTTATACAGTCCGCTATCGCCTGAAATCCAGATGGTTTGCGGAATTACTATTTCGATATTATAAAAATTTTCAAATGTTCCTGTATTCTGAAATTCCCATGCATTGCCCCCGTTGGTAGTTTTCATTACCACCCCACCACTACCAGCAATCCATCCTGTCGAGGCATTCAAAAATTTTACATCATAGATATCTGCCGGATGATTTACATTCTGATAATTCCAAGTATTACCGCCGTTAGTCGTTTTTACGACGGTCCCATAATTACCAACAGCCCATCCGGTATTCTCATTGACAAAATCAACTGCCCATAAGTAAGCATGATTGCTAATTGTATCAATGTTTATCCAGTTTGAACCTGCATCAGTTGATTTATATATAATTCCTTGTTGTCCAGCTGCAATAGCCGTAGTGGAGTTTAATAAATCCATTCCATTAATATCATGTTTCCTAAATAAAGAAAACCAAGACTGTTGTGAGATTGAGTTTTGATATGTTAAGGAAAGCAATACAGAAATGAATATCATTGCAAGCTTAAATGATATTTTCAATTTTAACCCTCCTAATTTCTTTTGAATAAAATTTATTATAATCAATCTTTGAAGTCAATACATATAATATGAATTTTTAATTTCATAAACATTAGTATCCAAAACATTACCCTCGTTAACAATAGCCGAGGCGGAGTAATTTTTAATTCGTTCCGCCTCAGCACTTTGAACAATTAAAATAATTCATCGAACATCGAACATTGAACATCAAACATTGAACATCAAACATTGAACATCAAACATTGAACATCAAACATTGAACATCAAACATTGAACATCAAACATTGAACATCGAACATTGATAATTGTTTTTTTTACCTTCGTTCCCACTCGTTATCCTCCCCTTTGCAATGGAAACTTAGTAGAAGTTTAATGAAGATTAATTATATTTTCAAATAATTCAAAAACCAAAAATTTTTGCTTTACTTTTCAACTTCAAATTGTTTGGACGGATGGGGTCAATAGTAATACTAATTGAGTTTAATTAAATAATTGAGTATGACCATTACTGAATATTTATTCTAAGGTAAATTGCCGCTAACTCAGAGCACACGGTTCGCAATATACTATTTGCTGTTCTTACTTACCAATGAGTTTCAATTTTTCCAATCCTAAATCCTGTATAAGTAAAATTATAAAATGGGGATATGAATCTTGTCTTTCACATTCTCTGAATTATACCTTTTGATAATTCAATAAATTCAAAATAAATTGTCGAGAGTAAGTTTAATAATTATGATTGATATCAAAACATCACCTTCTTTAAAACTTGCTGTATGTTTTATTCCCGGAATAGTCATGGGTTCGCTGATAAACATTAACATCTTCTTGTTAATTGTATTGCTGATTGCGATTCTGAGTTTTCTCATTACCTGTTTGGCTTGCCGTTTTTCAATAGTATCTCTTAACTTAATTGCGGTATTGTTAACATTAACGGCAGGTATGCTTAAATCTAATTTTGATTTTCATCACTATCCGGAAAATTCTGTAAAATTCATTGAAGATACCAAAAATAAATTTAACGATAAGCTAATGGGAATAATAGATGACATTCCCGATGTTGACAGCAGCAGGATTACTTTTATAGTTAATGCTGATACTTTTTTCAGGTCTAACGATACTTCGGCGGCAGAGGGTAAGGTATATGTTACCGTTAGTAAGGACAGATACAAAAACAAAGATGAATTATTCCCTTACATTAATGCCGGCAGCAAAGTTATTCTCAAAGGAAAACTTTTGACGCCGGATGAACAAAGTAATCCCGGTGAATTTAATTACAGGGAATATCTTGAACTTCACGGTATCTATAAAATATTTCGCGTCAATGGATTTCAAAATGTAAAATTGATTTCTGATAATAATGCGGGATTTTATTATCAGAAGATAATATATCCTGCCAAAATTTTTGCTCAGAATGTAATCGATATGCATTCAGAAGGCGATATTGCTGCATATCTCAAAGGTCTTGTTACCGGTGACAGAAGCGACATTTCCGGAGAAACCAAGTCTGCTTTTATTGATGCAGGTGTAATGCATCTGATTGCTGTTTCGGGATTAAATGTTGGATACATTATTCTGTTTATTACATTGACACTTTCGATATTGAGAATTCCTGTTCTGCCGAGAGTTATCATAACAATACTCGTTCTGATTTTCTACTGCAGCTTCACCGGTAATTCTCCATCCATTATGAGAGCAACTGTCATGGGCATTGTTTTGTTGATTTCATTTCTACTTGAAAGGAGACAGAACTTTTTTAATTCCATCGGGATTGCATTGATGATAATTTTAGTAATCGACAGCAGACAGATTTACGATGCCGGTTTCATACTTTCTTTCAGCGCAGTAATTTCGATGGCAGTTATCTATTCAGTCTTTGAAAAAATTATTGTCAAAAAAATTTCTATGTGGAATTTCAGAGGCAAAAAAATTACCATATACGCATTTGTTCTTTTCTTTACATCACTGGCTGCGCAAATAGGTACTCTCCCAATCACCGCATCATACTTCGGCAAGATTTCGATTATTTCACTCTTTGCAAATGTTATTGCTGTTCCTGCTGCCAATCTTTCGCTTGCAATTGGATTCCTTCAGATTATAACCGCATTGATTTCCGGGCAGCTTGCTGCATACCCCGCAGAAGTGAATAATCTGCTGTTAAACTTTCAGCTTAAGTTTATACAAATGTGTTCTTCGATTTCATTTGCTTATATAAATGTTCCTGTGTTTAGTCCCGCGTATATTATTACTTTTTATGTTTCACTTTTTGTTTTACTCAATCTGAAGACTAAAGCCGACTTATTTAAAAAATCAGCAATAGTAATCTTATTCATTATACTCTTTATTATTTATGAACATGACTTTGAAAAAAGACTGAGAGTCGAATTTATAAATGTCGGTCAGGGAGACTGCGCTCTGATAAAGACTCCTTGCGGTAAAGTTATGCTGGTGGATTGCGGCATGTTGTCGGATAATTATAACAGCGGCGAGCGGACAATCCTTCCGTATTTAATCAGACAAGGAATTAACAAAATTGACATCCTCTTTTTAACACACCTTCATGCCGATCATATAGGAGGATTGAATTATTTGCTCGAGAATATCGAAATAGATAAAATTATCGACAGCGGGCAGAAAACAAATTCAGATTACATTAATGAATCTCTTAACCTGATAAAAGAAAAAAATGTAAATTTTGTATCAGCCGGAGAAGGAAATTATATAGATGAGATAGATAATCTGAGAATCTACTTTCTTTTTCCCAATGAAAACTATGTAACTGCCGACGGAAAAACAGTCGACAATAATCTTAACAATGGCTCGCTTGTATTTCTTCTGAAATACGGAGAATGTGAAATTTTATTTACTGGAGATATTGAAAAAGAAGCCGAACATTACATTGCTGTCAATTACGGAGATTTCATAAAATCAGACTTACTAAAAACAGCGCATCACGGAAGCATTACTTCATCGACAATTCCTTTTCTTTATTTCAGCCAACCTGAAGCGGCGGTGATTTCCTGCGGGAAGCATAACAAATTCAATCATCCGTCCGATATTATCTGCAGCAGGCTTAAAAAATCAGGGGCTGATGTTTACAGAACAGACAAAGACGGCGCTGTGATTTTTGAAACGGACGGATATAAAATTGAAAACATCAGATGGAAATAATCACTGAAGCTTTTCCGGTATTTTAAATCCGAGATATGTGCCTGAACTGATTCCCATTAAAGCAAGCAGAGTATTGTCAAACTGCGGCATTGACAAAGTATTGTAAACATCTATTATGAAAATAATTCCTATCACAAAAGTCCAGATTGCAATCTGAAATCTATAAAGACTTATACCGTTTGAATCGGAAAGTAAGTCTTTCCAGAAACCTTTCGATTTACGTGATATATCCGTCGGCATTAGAGGCTGAGTTTTTGAGAGTTCGTAATATCTGACTTTTTTCATTTCCATTTCATTCTTCAGCTCATTTGAATTTGCCGGTTTAGGTTTTGAATTCAACTCTTCTTCAATCTCTTCAATTCGCGTTTTTATTACATTTTTTTCTGCCCAGATAAGGTTATCCTTACTCTCTGCATCGGAATACTTGCCGTAGTTAATTAAAACAGAGCCGAGTGCCGTGCCTGAACTGATCCCTATTAAAACAAGTACCGATCCTGTTATCGGCGGGAATTCGCTTGTAACTATGAAAATTGCAAAGTAAGATGCTATGACAAGAAACGACCAGAATGCAAGTTGAGTTAAAGCCAAACTATAGGGTTTTCTTAAATAATTTTCTTGAAGCATTACAGGCTCACGAAGCATGTTGGTTTTTATGCCAAGTAATACTGTGAGAACAAGCAGAATTAATAAACCAATTAGAAATATCAGTATAGTTCCGCTTTTAAAAATTACAAGGTTGAAATTATTTTTGTCGGCAATGATATCCGTATCATCTTCATAACCTATGCTTACGGTAACTCTTTTATCTGATCTGTCTTCGAGATCGGGACGTCTTAAAAGTATATCCCAGTTTGCTTTTGACTCATTGCTTCTGCTAAGATAATATTCCAGCTTGGAATATTTTCCCAATGTGTCTTTAATAAAAACAGGATACACTCCTCTTATAGGCAGCCCGTTAATAAATAGAATAATGTTTTTATCTTTGCCGGCATTCGTAGAAATAAATGACTGCAGATCATTTACTTCTACGGTAATATAGTCACCTAAACTCCCTTCATTCTTCAAAGAATTTCTTTCATAAACATTTGTAACTTTATATCCTTGTGCTCCGCCCTCTAATTTATTTTGCGGGAGCTTTGATATAACGGATTTCAAATCCTCTTTGGTCCTTGCAGCTTCATCACTTTCAGTTGCAGTGCCTACCGATTTCTTTTCTTCACTGCTTGTTTCCTGTGCATTTACAGAAATGCAAATAGATAAAACAATTAAAGCAGGCAAGATAAAATAAAGCGCAGCTTCTTTTGTAAAATGGATAAATTTATACCACATTAAATTTGACATTTTAATCCCTCCTTTTAAAAACTAAAAATTAAAATATTGAAATTAAAGAGCAATGTTTACTAAGTATATACTTTTATCTCTGACAGCATAAAATGAAACTGAATTTGAACTCTCTTCATATTCGATTTTTCCTGTGCTTTCATAAGATTCGCCTGTTGATTTATTGTCAATAAAACATTGGTAAATAAAGTTTTTATCATCAGGTTTGAACTCGGCTATGTAAAATAATTTATCATTCTTATCAAACAGAAGATTCAAAACTGAATTAAATTGCTTTATATCTCCCGGAGTTTTATCAGGTGCAGGAAGTCTGACTCCGTTTATATAAATTTCAATCAGATTTTTTTCGTTGTTTAATGGACTTGCCGCATAAGCAAAATTTCCTTTTGAATCAAACTTCAAAACGGAATAATTTCTGTTAACACCCTGCGTGAGAACGTAGTCATATTTTCCGAGCATGGTATTTCCAACAAACAATGTCGAACTTGCCGGTTTTCCTTTTGCCGAATCAAGAAAGGTTTCACCTGTATAATAAACTTCTCCGGATGGAGTATAACCAAAATTATAAACTGCATCATAATTTCCTTCGCTTAATATTATCCTGCTTTCGCCGTTGCTTTCCATTATGAGCGCTTCCTTTTTGCTTAGATCGGCAATCCCTGTATAAAGCATTTTGTTTTCGTTTCCCTTAATTATGCCAGACAGGTTGTAGCCCAGTTCGTATGCATTTTCACCTTTTACATAATAATATTTTTGAAAATAATCATTGCTCTCTTGAAATTCCGAATTTGTGTTATCCGAAGGAATAATTACATCCTCAATTCCGATATAGCATAATTTATCATCAGAAATTTTTATGTTGTCATTTACAAAGCTTATAAATTTCAGAGGAATATTATTAAAGTAAGCCGGCATTCTCTGATTGCCTTTTACCATATAATAATTCATAACTCCGTCTGCAAGAGAATCCGCAGCCATATAAAACGGAATGTTGTTGTCGTCGAAATAAATTGGCGGAGAAACAGAATAAAATGAATTGTATTCATGATTACCGGCGTTAACAAATTCATTTCCCGGACTTTCAAAGAACAAACCGTTTTTCTTTGCTATGAATGTAAGTTTTCCCGCTTTATCGTTTGTAATGCTGGTTTCATTTATGTCAGTGAATCCTGTATTAATTTCTTCATCACCAAATTTTAACGAAGCAATTCCGTTATTTATTACAATGAATCCTCTGCTTCCGTTTTTTGTATAAAAATATTTATCGAAAAAATAATTTTCGGTATCTCCTTCACTTAAAAGGTTCACCGAATCGCGGTAAAGAGGTTTAATCTTATCATAACTTCCGGACTTTGTAAGATTCCCTTCAGGATCGATTTTTCCCAGATAAAATTTATCATTTTCTTTAAAAATGAAATTATACTTACCGTCTTTGCCGATAAATGCAGAATAGCTTTCAATGTAATTTGAATTAAATACTTCTTTTCCGTTGATAATCAAGAAATAATTGTCGCTGCCGTAATCCGCTTTATAATTTCCGCTGACGGCAAAATAATTTCCTTTTGCATCGAATAAAATTTCGTTAACGATAATATAATCGTATTTCAGCGAAAGAGATTTATTAGATATGATAAACTGCTTGTTTTCATTGCTTATTTGATATACGTAACAGTAATTACCGCTGGTTTTATCAAATAAAAAGGAGTAAATATCCGGAGCGCCGTCGAATTCAAGCGTGAATATTTTTTTTTCACTGAATGATCCGGGAAAAATCATCTTTACAAAGATGAGAATTTGGATAAGAGAGAGTGAAATAATCTTCATTTATTCGAAATTGTTTATTCAAATTTAGCTTTATAAAATTAAATATAAAAGATTTAAATGAATTTGATGAAGATCTTGCTTAATTCACAAATTATTATTCTTCAAATTGGAGATATTAACATTATGAAAAGCAAATTCGCACGGTATATTGAAGATTCGTTTAATATTTTTTTAAACTACCTTGATAATAATTTTAAGCTTACTTAATTTTAACATTAGATAAACTTAATAGATGAATAAGAGCTTAGAAGATTATTTAAAAAATATTTACGCCATTCAGTATTCAGCCGGCAAAGTAACTAACACTCTGCTTGCGGAAAAACTCGGCATTTCAGGCGCTGCAGTCAGCGAAATGATATCGAAGCTTTCCAAATCAGGCTACATAAAGAATACTCCTTATAAAGGATTTGTCCTTATGAAGAAAGGCGAGGAAATTGCAATTAAACAAATAAGAAAGCACAGGTTATGGGAAGTCTTTCTGCTTGAGCATTTGAAATATCCCTGGGAAAACGTCCACTTTGAAGCAGAGATACTGGAACATTCGTCTTCGGATGAACTAATATCGAGGCTTGATAAATTCCTCGGCTTTCCTAAATTCGATCCTCACGGACATCCAATCCCGGATAAAAACGGAATGGTATCAAACGAAAAGATTGTACCGCTGTCGGAATTAAATGCAAATGATGAAGCTGTAATAAGAGAAGTCTCTGACGAGAGCTCGGAAGTTTTGGTCTATTTAACAAAAACCGGTTTAAAGCTTAATGATAAAATAAAGATTACCGAAAAAATTAATTTCGACAATTCAATAAGGATAAAAATTTCAAAAAAAGAAATCTTTCTAAGCGATAAACTTTCAAAAAACATTTTTGTAAAAAAAATATAGCGATGAAAAAAGCAGTTTTAATTTTATTCACGGCAGTTTCCATTTTCATGTCATGTTCTGAAAATGAATCCAGAGTAAAAACAACAGACAACAAGACACAAGGAAAGAGGGATCAGATTTTTGTAGTATCTACTATTACCATTATCAATGACATTGTAAAGAATATCGGCAGGGAAAAAGTTAAAACCCACAGCATTTGCGGAGTCGGCATTGATCCACATACTTATCACGCCACACCTGTTGATCCTAAACTCGTGTCGAAAAGCGATATTATTTTCATCAATGGATTGAATCTTGAACACTGGATGGAGGAGATGATTAAATTTGCCGGTGGAGCTAAAAGAGTGGAAACAGTTACAACAGGCATAACTCCGCTTACAGATGATAAAGGATTCGGCGATCCGGACCCTCATGCCTGGTTTGACGCAAGAAATATTAAAGTTTATGCTGATAATATTGCAAAAGGTTTAATAAGCATTGACCCGGAAAATGAAGCATACTATAAAAGCAATCTCGAGCAATACATACTTGCAATCGATTCATTGCATGAATGGATCCTCAGAGAAATAAATTCAATTCCTGAAGATCACAGAGTACTGATTACGTCGCATGATGCTTTCAGATATTTTGGAAAAGCTTACGGTATGGATGTCAAAGGACTGCAGGGAATATCGACAGAAGCAAAGGTTCAGACTGAAGACGTAAAGAATCTTATCGACTTTATAAAATCAAAGAATCTTAAATCAGTGTTCATTGAAACAAGTGTTAATCCGAAATTGCTTGAACAGATTTCCTCCGAAACGAATGCAAATATCGGAGGCACTTTGTTTTCAGATTCAATCGGCAATGAAGATTCTCCGGAAGGAACATACATCGGAGCAGTTAGGCATAACGTAAATACAATTGTAAATGCATTAAAATGAAATCCGGAAAATGACAGCCGTAAGCATAAAAAATTTAACTGTAACTTATCATAAAAAGCCTGCTGTAAAAGGAATCAGCCTCGATATAGACGAAGGCGCAATTATCGGCATTGTCGGACCAAACGGAGCTGGTAAATCTACTCTCATAAAAGCGATACTCGGTTTGCTGCCTGCTGATACGGGCGAATTAAAAATTTTCGGAATCAAAAATACCGATTCCTTAAAACGAGTCTCTTACATACCTCAAAAAGAGCAGTTCGACTGGGACTTTCCGATCGATGTATCCGAAGTTGTAATGATGGGAAGATATCCGCACATAAGTTTTTTTGGAAGACCTTCGGGGAGAGATTATGAAATCGTCAACAGCATGTTGGATAAAGTTGAGATGAAAAATTACGCGCATACGCAAATTAGAAATCTATCAGGAGGACAGCAGCAGAGAATTTTTGTAGCTCGCGCGCTTGCACAGGAAAGTGATTTATATTTTCTGGATGAACCATTTGTTGGAGTGGATGCAAAAACTGAAACGGCAGTTTTTAATCTGATTAAAGAACTAAAATCTCAAAAC
Organism: Ignavibacteria bacterium; assembly: GCA_019187405.1. Taxonomy (GTDB): domain Bacteria; phylum Bacteroidota; class Ignavibacteria; order Tepidaquicellales; family Tepidaquicellaceae; genus JABAQZ01. Next base: position 205,132 of record JABAQZ010000023.1, on the reverse strand, counting down.
AAAACAATTCTTATAGTTCATCATGACCTCGGCAAAGTCAGGGAATATTTCGACAAATTGATACTCATCAATCAGACACTGATTGCTTACGGCAATACCGACGATGTATTCACCCCCGAAATAATACAGAAAACTTACGGAGGAAGACTAACTATACTTCAAAAAGTAGAACAATTAATGAAAGACTGATGGAGATTTTCGCTAAATATTTTACCGAACCACTTCAGTATGAATTTATACAGCGTGCGCTTCTTGCTTCGCTGATGGTCGGCGTAAGCTGCGGCTTGATCGGAACATACATAATGCTCCGAAGGCTTTCACTGATAGGTGATGCTCTTGCACATGCAGTTTTACCGGGAGTTGTAATAGGATTTATGGTAGCAGGCAAAAATCCCTTAACGCTTTTTATCGGCGCAATGGCAGCCGGATTGTTAACTTCGATACTGATAAGCTTTGTGGAAAGGAATTCAAAGATTAAAGAAGATACGTCTATCGGGATTATTTTTACCGGAGCATTTGCACTGGGGATTCTTCTCGTATCACAGCTGAAGCAGGTTCACATTGATCTGTCGTCATATTTATTCGGCGACGTTCTCGGTGTGTCAGATCCTGACATTATACTTTCTTCTATAATAACGTTATTCATTGTATTGTCGGTAATTCTTTTTTACAAACAGCTGCTTGTAACATCATTTGATCCGACGCTTGCGCACATTATAGGAATATCGGCATCTTTGGTACATTATTTTCTTATGACACTTCTCTCAATGTCCATTGTAGCAGGTCTGCAGTCGGTAGGAGTAATACTAATAATTGCAATGCTCATCACTCCTCCTGCTACGGCATTTCTGCTTACCGATAAACTGAAAAAACTGCTTATGCTTTCATGTGTTTTAGGTGTTATTTCTTCCGTCCTTGGTCTTTATCTTTCATATCATTTTAACTTTGCTTCAGGAGCTTCAATAGTGCTTGTATCTGTTTTCTTTTTCTTACTTACTCTTGTTTTTTCTCCTAAAGAAGGATTGTTAATAAAAAAACTTAAGCGTAACAGAAATTCAAGAATTAATCTCAATGAAGACATTATCAAATTCATAAATAAAGAAGCTGCCGAGATAAATAACAGTAATGTCTTTGAAATACTTTCTATCAGACTCGGAATTTCCGAAAGCAAAATAAAATCATCTGTCAAAGAATTAATGAGAAACGGAATTCTCACAATGACAAACGGTGCTTTTGAACTTACCGGAAAAGGAAAGCAGGAAGCAGACAGGCTGGTAAGATCTCACAGACTTTGGGAAACATACATTACACAAAAACAGATTGAAGACAGAGAATTCATTCATGAAGATGCAGAGAAGTTTGAGCATATACTTACCGATGACATAATCGAAGAAATAGATGAAGAACTCGGAAGACCTGAAACCGATCCACACGGCTCTCCCATTCCAAAAGCCAGAAAAGATAACTGATATGCTGAAGTTTATATTCTTTAAATTATTTTAAACCGGAATTTTGATTACTGACAACGCAACAATCAAGACATGGTTTCATCATCTGCAGGATGAAGCAGATGCAGCATTTCTTTACGGAATTTTAGCCGGAAAGGAAAAGAATGAAAACAAAAAAAAGATATATAGCCAGCTTTCTGAAGTTGAAGAAAAACATAAACGAGTGTGGATAGAACTTCTTAAAAAAAATAATATTGAAGTAAATAATCTTAAACCTTCGTTGAAAGCAAGATTGTTCGCCAAAATCGCATCAAAAGCCGGAACAGGATTTCTTTCCAAAATGATGCTGAGGGAGGAAGGCTTGGAGGTGAAGTCTTATCTCGGATTATACAATTCATCTTCATCCGAACAGACAAAGGACATAGCTCTCCGGCTTGCAAAAGATTCTGCAGAGCATTCTGGAAGACTAACTACACTGCTTGAAACCGAAGGCGAATCCTGGCATAAAGCAGAATCAGGAGGATTGTTAAGAAATATAATTTACGGGTTCAATGACGGACTTACGGCTAACTTCGGATTAATAGCAGGGATTATAGGAGCTGATGTGGAACATTCAATAGTGCTGATATCGGGTTTATCCGGAATGCTGGCAGATGCATTGTCCATGGGATCATCCGGTTATCTTGCCGCCGTCAGCGAAAAAGAAGTTTATGAAAATGAAAAAAGAATGGAAGCAGATGAAATAAGACTCATGCCTGAACTTGAAACCGAAGAGCTTTCTTTAATTTACCGTTCCAAGGGTATGGATAAAGATTCAGCCGATAAACTTTCGAAGGAAATTATCAGCAATCCTGAACTTGCATTGAAAGAAAAAGTAAGGGAAGAGCTTGGAATTTCTGAAAGCCGGACTAGTCCTTTTAAAGAAGGAATGATAACAGGAGTTTCTACTGCAATCGGTGCGATGATTCCGGTATTTCCTTTTATATTTTTTGAAGGTACCGTTGCAGTATGGATTTCTTTTGCAATATCGATGGCTGCACACTTCATTGTCGGCGCGGCAAGAAGCGCATTTACCGGCAGAGGAATTTTCAGAAGCGGATTTGATATGTTTGCTGTCGGCATTGGCGTTGCAGTTATTGGTTATTTTATTGGTGAAATGATTTCTAAAATGTTTTGAGATAGCATTCACTTTAAAAATACAGCATCATGAATGGAATTAATAAATTTAATCAATTACTTTTGTAAAAGAATTTTTAAACAAAATATAAAAAAGAAATTATGATTAAAATTTTAACAAACCTTATTTTTCTGATTATATTATTTATTTCCGCGAAAGCTTTTTCACAGGATGAACCCTGGACTCTCGTTGGTGAATCAGAAAAGTACAGAGTCTTTCTGAACAAAGATTCCATAAAAAATGTAGGTGAATCAGGAACGGATTTTGACATCTGGCTAAAGCTGGAATGCATTACGGAATGTAATGACGGTTATAAACCATTATCCTACTCAATACAAAACTGGATTTTGTACTGCGGCAAAAAAGAATTTATGGTACCTAAAAGCATTGACCATTATAATGACGGAGAAGTTAGCACATTTACCATGGACACTCCTACTCAGATATTGGAAAACTCACCCGGCGAAAAAGTATATAATCATTTTTGTAATAAGAAGGATAAGTAACAGGAGAATTATTTCATCAAATTAAAAAAGTCATTCAGAAATATGCTGAATGACTTTATTTATTTAAATTATGAAATTATTTAAAACCTAATCTAAAACAGTTGTTATTTCAGAAGCATCATGCGCCTGGTGTCTGTAAACTCCGGTGTATTAATTGTATAAAAATACACTCCGCTTGGATATTTTCCGGCTATCCATTCAATTGAATATTGACCTGCCGGCTGTAATTCATTTACAAGAGTTGCCAATTCTTTACCCAAAGCATCATATATAATTAATTTTACAAAACTACTAACTGCTAACTGATAACTAATAACTGTTGACGGATTAAACGGATTCGGATAATTCTGATATAAGCTGAAATCACTGATGACTTCATTAATGCTTGAAATACCGACTGGTTTTATTTCCAGATTAGAATCAGTTTTTGCTATGTAAGCTTTGACTGAACCTCCATCTGCAAAGCCGCATAAAATAAATCCTCTATCCGTAGATTTCTCAACAGAATAAAAAGCATTCTGATCCGACAATGGTCTGTAATATTTTTCTTTTAAAATATTTCCATATTGGTCTATGACTCTGATTATTGCTCTTTCATAACTATTGGCTAATGAATCAGACATGCCGCACATTACATATCTGCCTCCGATTATGCTTCTTACGGAAAAACACCATTCATAAAAATTTGTAGTATATTTTCTCGTCCATTGAATATTTCCCAATGAATCAGTTTTAATTATATAAGACTTCTTTTTATTATTATCCAGAGAGTCACATGTCCCGCCTATAATAAATCCGCCATCGGATGTATTATCAACCGAGTAACCTTCAGAGGATAAGAATTCTGAGTAAGTTTTTGACCATAAACTGTCACCTGTTGGACTTATCTTCATTAATAATATATTTTCATGTCCGGGATAAACTGTTCCTGCTATTACAAATCCTGAATTTCCTGTTTTAATTATCTCCCGGCTAAATTCCGCATAATTATCTCCTCCATATCTTCTGCTCCATAGCGGATATCCCAGCGAGTCGGTTCTGATGATATAAATATCCATTGTCGGACCAAAATATTCAGTATTCACTAATATGATAAATCCTTTATCTTCAAGCTCTTTTGTGCATTGATTTCTGCCGGAACTCCCGCCGAAATACTTATGCCAAAGGTAATTTCCCGAGGAATCGATTTTTAATAATAATCCACTGCCTCCTGCCGTATCGCTTCCTCTTCCCGAAATAATGAATCCTTTGTCAGAAGTCTCATCTATCCAGTAACTATCGTAATAACTGATTAAATCCTCATTAAATAATCTCGTCCAGATTGTATCACCATATCTATTGAATTTTGCAATGAAAACTTTAAATATTCCCCCTGTTCTTCTATCCCCAACTGCAACATAATTTCCATCTGATGATTCTATCGCTTTTGAGAATTCGGAAATTTCATAATTCGAAAATACTCTGTACCAGGTATTTGATTGAGAATATGAAAAACCTGAAATAAATAATATTGTGAAAGTTACTATTAATTTGTTATATATTGTTTTCATGATAGTCATTTTTATAGTTTAAAATTTATTTTAAAAGTATCATGCGCTTCACATCAATAAAACCGTGTCCTGAGCTAACCGAAGGATCTCCCGCCTCGAGCGGATTCGACAGGCTCACCGCAAGCCTGTATAAATAAAATCCGCTTGCTATTGATTCTCCATTGAATTCAATTTCATAAAATCCCGCCTGCTTTGTTTCATTGACAATCGTCATTACTTCCTTGCCAAGCACGTCATATATCTTCAGTGTTACAAAGCCTTCCTTCGGTATGGTGTAGCTTATCTTAGTTGATGGATTAAACGGATTCGGATAATTCTGGCTTAATGAATATCCGTTTGGCTTGCTTACTGTTTCCGTGAAAATGTTCTTTTCTTTCCGGATTACTTTGCTTATTAATGAATTTATTGCATTCTGCTTTGCTTCAATATTCTCAAACACCGAACCGTATGACCTGTTATCTCCTCCCTGACTCCGCGAAAGTATTTCCCTGTTTATAAACGCATGCATGCCTTTTCAGTATTCATGTTCTGCGTGTATATCTCATCGTAATTGCTTATTGCTTCTTCTATATTGTTCTGCTTTACTTTCGACTTTATCATGAACTCTTCGGCTATGTTTCTCTGTATTTCCGAATACGATGTGTCTTCCGATATGCTTTCGTAATAGCTTTCAAGCAGTCCGTATCCGCTTTGCGAAGTGTTATTCTTTTCATAACATCCGAATATTCTCGGCAAACAGGATGATGTATATGAGCTGTCTTTGTAATCTTCGACTATCTCTTTGTAAATATCAATCGCCTGTGAAAATTCTCCTGCATATTCTTTCTGATATGCTTCAAGGTAAAGTTCCTGTGCGGAATTCGGATTATCGGGCTCATAAGAAAATACCGTATCATATAGACCGAATCCGATATCAAATTTATCTTCCGTGTTTGTCTGCCTTGCTGTTTGTGAGTTATCGTCATACGGACTGTAAATCAGGTCTGCATTTGCTACATAAAATTTATTCGTATCAGGTATTCCTCCCCAGTAATTCTGAATTACATAAAATTCCCTTCCATATCCCGATGGATTGGATCCTTGAATGTAATAATCATTATTTGTCATAATGAACCGGTTGTATCCGTAGTTCATCAGCGGACAGGCATCGTCATCGAAAATAATTCCAGAGTTAGATGGAGATCCTTTAATCAGATTATCGCCTGCATACCAGTAAACAGAACCGCCGTTAATAAGAGGATGCATTACCGGAACAGATGACGAAGAAAGCCACAGGTTATCGTCATAATAATTATCGAACACGTTTTTCAGCAAATCAGGAGAAGAATAATAGGAAAAATACGAACAATAGAAATCGCTGATTTCATTGTATTCGAATGTACCGTTTGAATTATCGAGAAACATACCGCATTCGGAGTATTCATTACCCGCAAGAGCATTCTGCGCAGCAAAAGGAGAGCATCCGATGAGAGTCATGCCGTTTCCTGTTCCGCTGATTTCATTGCCGATTATATTCAATACACCTTCAGGGCAGTATTCTGCATAAATGCCGTGCGTGTACCCTTTTTCGAGTGCAGACGATGAAACGGAATTATTCATGATAAGCACATTATTGCTACCGGCAATATATAATGCACTGTTGAGTACGTAATTGGTTTTGTTAATGAACGTGCATCCGGAGATTTCAGCCGAATAATCAATGCCGGTATCTTCCGCGTCGTATTTATCTGAGATAGAAATTCCGTATGCCGCATTTTTGATTGAGCAGTTCTTTATTGTATCCTGCGACAATCCGCTAAGAGAAATTCCGTTCCATTTCTTTGTGGAATCGGATGATGCGAATGTCGCATTATTGGCGATCACTTTTCCGCCTTGATCACAAACGATACCGGAGTTTTCTCCGAAGAGAAGTTTTGAGCCGGGTTTCAGAATCAGAGAGGTTGTGTTTCCTTTGATATGAAGCGTGATGTTATTCGGTAAATTGACAATAGCACTGTCTTCAAGAATTAGTTTTGCACTATCCTGAAAAAGAAAATCCGATAGTTGATTGCAGTCATATTGATGATATCCTTTTTCGAAGATTATGCTTCCAGAACCGATTATTTTCGCACCATAATTACAAAATATTGAATATGGTTTGAATCTCAATTCAGATCCTGACAAAATTATTAACGTCGATTTATTTTTTAAAATTAATCTATTTTCATTATTAATGATTATTTTTGAATTAGTACTTAATTTTAAAAAGGATGAATCCTCAATAATTAATTTTGTGTGTCCGCTCTGTGGAGTAATCATCTCAAAATCAATCCCTTGATTTACAGTTAAATAAGCTTTCTTTTTAACAATAATATCTTCCGCAATGTTTGAATATAAATTATCAATGATATTAAAATTTACAAAAATATCACCTGGATTAATATGAGAAACAGCACCATAAGAAACAGCATTTATTGGTATGTAAACATATTCTGTATCCGATGTAAAACCATTTTTATTCTGGGTTTTGTGAACCAAACCACCGTATTGATCCCAGATTTTTAAATATCTGTCAGCATCTTGTATTTTATTTATTGTTCCTCCGTTAAATTCAAATGTTATGCTGTCATTTGAATGATAATAAAAAGTTATATCATTGTTACCACCATAAGGATAATCATAATCTGAATAATCAACATCGCAGTATTCTATACTGTCATATAATTGATTGTTAGAATTAAAAAGATAAAATACAACTCTATATCTTCCATAACCTATAATACTGTCAGCACCAGTACCTTGTGCTGCATCATGATCTAATGTAAATTTTTCATTATAAAGCAAACTATCTTTTGCACCAGCTAAAATTTTTCTTGTTGGATAGGTAATGCTTATAAGTGAATATTTTTTGTTTTTATTAAAATGTGCTCCAATTGGATAAACAGAAATTTTTAAATTGCTTGAAGAATTGTTGGTGATAATTAATTCTCCTGTTATCAATTCATCCGGAAAACTAAAGATCTCATTATTTGGAAGAAGAATAGAAGTTAATAAGATAATCAAAATGTTTATTAAATTTTTCATATAATTTCATTAAAAATTTTTATATTAACAACGTTTTAAAAAAATTTTGAATTTGTTTAACCTAATTTTTTTCCATTTTATAAGAAATTTAGCATGTTAATGAAAATTTATAACTTCTTTCAAACGAGGTAAGAAAAATTGTTATTTAAAAACAAAATGTTTATTACCTCCATCTGTAATGATGTTATTTAAGTATCAAATTCAACTTACCATAATTTATATTGCAATTTCCGTGCCAGATATTTTAAATTAAAAAACACTTAAAATATTTAAAATTAATGGGATATTGTTTCCGAAAGTTAAGGTATTTTCCAACATGGGGATTTTTTCCCCACTTTTAAAATATATTAAGGATAGGTTTATTACGCATTATTTTTGGCAAGAGATTGAGAGAGATATGAATTCTTATGATTCGTCCTAACTCACATCATACAATAAAAAAAAAGGATTCCAGTTTTTCGGAATCCTTTTCACTGTGAATTATTTAATCAGGTTATTTCAGAAGCATCATGCGCCTGGTGTCTGTAAACTCCGGTGTATTAATTGTATAAAAATACACTCCGCTTGGATATTTTCCAGCTATCCATTCAATTGAATATTGACCTGCCGGCTGTAATTCATTTACAAGAGTTGCCAATTCTTTACCCAAAGCATCATATATAATTAATTTTACAAAACTACTAACTGCTAACTGATAACTAATAACTGTTGACGGATTAAACGGATTCGGATAATTCTGCGACAGGCTGAATTTATCCGGTATTTGACCGTTATAAACAATACCTACCGGATTAATAACTGTTAATGTAATATTTCTAACATGAACAGGTACATTTTTTGTACCGTTTGCTTTAATGGTTATGTTATATACTCCGTTTGGTACTCCTCCTGAAGTTCTTATTCTGATTCTTAGTGAATCCGGATAAGCAGTAAGAGAATCAAGCGGTAGTCCGGTTGCTCTGTTTAAAAAATTTGCAGTAATTGATCCTGCCGTAGGCATGGGACTAACCTGCCACGAAAACTTTGTGGTTTTATCCCAGAGTTTAACTCCAGGTATAGAAGCAAAATATAAAGAGCTGTCGCCGTTTCCGTGGATTGTATCTGCAGCAGGCGAAACTCTCATCGCGAAATCAGGGAAATAAGAACCCATGTTCAGAGCTGATCCGCTTCTGTGATCTCCCCAAACGCTAAATGCTGCATCTTCGCTTCCGGCAATACTGGTATAATCTCCTCTGTAACAATTAGAATTAGGACTGCAAGGAGGATTTGGATAAGTGAAAGTTACATTTGTCAGTCTTTGATTTGGAGCAAATGTTGAGCCGCCGTCAGTTGTATATGTGGCATAAACATCCACACCGTATCCGGAAGGATTATTTCTGTCATCATACCAATGAATGTAAAGCTTGCCTGTTTCTCTTACACAGTAAATTTCCGGAAACCACTGGTCGCTTGACTGCGGATCAATATTATCATTAATTCTTGTCTGTGCCGACCACGTTGCGCCTTGATCAGTGGAATATCTAAGCCATACATCAGGCTTCATTCCGTTTCCGGGCGGATCGTTAGTTGCATAAACAAGATACAATCTCCCTCTGTATGGACCGTTGCTGTTATCCATTACGATTTTCGGATGAGGCGCTGTTCTTGCTCCGTTAATTACAAATCGGCTGACTGAATTAAGCGTCCCAACATAACCTACAAAATTCTGACTCGACATTAATGTAAAATTTGAACCGCCGTTAGTTGATCTGTAAAAGTTGTACGTTCTGGATGCAGTCGATCCTGTATTTGTCACATAAATTACACATCCGCCGTTTACAGTATCATTAGGTCCCACTGCAATATAACAACCGGGCTGTGTATTGCTTGGATTAAATGTCGTTGTCCATGTCAGACCTGCATCTGTGCTTCTGCCGAAATTACCCGGAGTTATGCCGGCATATACATAATTTGCATAAGGACCTGTACCCGTGTATTCTGCAGAAACATGGTTTCTATCGTATCCCGAAACCGAAAGAATCGGAGCGCTCCAGTTTAATCCGTGATTTGTCGATCTGTAAACATACTGACCGTTTACACCTGAAGCATAAATCAGGATTCCGTTTCCTGTATAAGTACTCCATGGATCACAGCAAGTAGAAGAGTGATAAGATGGATTATTTAATATCCAGTTTATCCCGCCGTTTGTTGTGATTCTCGCATTTTGCGGGCTTGCATTAACTCCGAAAAAATATAAAAGCGGATTTTCCGGATTGACTGTGGCATTCTGCTCATAATAATCAACGCCTATATCAAAATTATCATAGTCATTGATTGTAACAATGCCGGATGAAGCGCTACCCGAATTGAAATTTTTGTAAGACATAAATGCCTCAAGTGTCGGCTGCTCAATGTCAGGATTGTCATCGTCAAATACATGACCGCCATAATACTGTCCTTGAAACAGCATAATAGAAAAAGTAAATATCAAAAGCATTAAAGCTATCTTTAAATTGCCGTAATTTGTAATCTTAGTCATATAATTTTTCAAAAATTTTTTGCTTAATTTAATGATAAAATATCTTTAAATCCAAACATATTGTAGTTTTTTATTTTTTCGGAGTAATTTAATTTCCAAGAATATTTTACTCTGCTGGTGAATATTCTGATAATTGCATGTTCCTTTATATTTTTCTGCATTATTAGAAAAAACATTTTTTTAATTCAATAAAAAACTTTTTTAAGGAATGATTGTCAATAAAATTTCTCTACTTTCATATAACCCATTCCAACATTTTTGAATTATTTAAAAACTTTAAACTTTTGCTTAACTATACAACTTCAAATTACTTTAGACGAATGTGTTTTTTGGGGAATATATTGACATTATATCGACTTGAAATAAAAGTTTAATGAACTTAAATTGAAATCGTTAAAAAAATTAACGATAGCGATTTATTGCGGGAATAGCTCAGTTGGTAGAGCGCAACCTTGCCAAGGTTGATGTCGCGGGTTCGAGTCCCGTTTCCCGCTCTTTTCATTTTGGCGTGGTACCCAAGTGGCTTAAGGGAGCAGTCTGCAAAACTGCCATTCATCAGTTCGAATCTGATCCACGCCTCATTTTTCTCCTGCCTTTTTAATTGAATATAAATAAGTCCTGCATCAATTCCATTTTTATTTTTTTCAGCCATAGAAAACTTTATTAATCTAACCGGGGAATTGAAAAGTTTCAAATAAATTTCTTTTCAGGATGAATTAAAATCGGATCTTCTATCAATTCAGCTGCTGTTCCATCTGCAGGAACAACAAGTGAATTTATTTCTGAACTCTCGCCTGCACTTCTGTCTCGCCATTTCCTCGGTACTCTGTCAATTTTCACCGGATAAATTTCTAATGTCCCGTCGCCTTTTATATGAAGTCTTAAAAAGTTTTTGTAATCCTGACATCTGAAAGCTGAAAATGATTCCTCACTGTGTCTGCCGAAAAAATACTGTGAAATGAAAAGATAAATTCCGAATATTATCGAACCAACTATCCAACCGGAAATGAAAATCAGAACAAATGCAGTAATAAACTTTACATATATTACGTCCCCGCTAAATTTTATGATTATAATTATCAGCCAGCTTAAATAGAATATTGCCGACAGGTGCGCCCAGCAGTGTAAAAATCCTCCCAGATATTTGTATATCTTTGAATGAGTATCCGTAAAAAAAATAAATGCTATTAAGAGCAAAATTATCCATATCCCTGCAATTGGATTTTTCATGAAAGCCAGCAGCGTCAGCTTAACGGAATAAATAAAACTTTCAGCAAATCCTGATGGTGGATTCAGATGACTGTATTCAAAAGAAGAAACAACAATCCATGTTGTCAGCAGATATATTATTGCTGTGAGAATTCCAAATCCCGGATTATAAAACAAAAACAATAAATTTCTGAATGTCAATCTCTTTGAGGTTTTGATATCAGGGTAGCTTTTCTCGAGTGTAAAAAACCTTTCCTGAGATTTGTAGTCATCTGAAATTTCACTGACATCCACATCATGCGTCGGATGCAAAAAAGCTCCGCCTCCACCGGCTGTAATCTTCTGAACTTTAGATTCAGGAGTAGGCGAATTTTTTTCTTCATGTCTTCTGTAATGGTGATAATCTCCCGATAAATAAACCTTCACCTGAATATTTTTTTTATCGAGAATTTCTTTTTGAAGATAAATCAAATCGCTTTCATCATAAAGTTCGCCGAACTTTTTATACTTTTCTGCATAAATCCAATTAGGCTGCGAAATACATAAAATCACATTATCCCCTTTCTCCATCTTTTCAGAGACTTTTCTGAAGTATTCAATCTGAGGAGTATCAATGTCAGACTGCAGCTGACCATCGGAAGCAAACAGCCACCATTTGCCGGGAAGCTTGAGTGCAAAATAACTTCTCTTCTGACGTGTAAACCAACCAGCAAATTGTCTTTCAAGATCAGAGCAGAATAATCTTGCAAATGCTGTCAGCCCGTCGTACCAATCATGATTTCCCGGTATTGCAAAAACATGAGGGTTATGATCCGGATTGTCATCACCAAATGCAGTTTCGTATGGCTCCAAAAGCTTCCTTTTATAATTTTCCCTGCTCGGAGTTGGATACACTTCATCTCCTCCGAAAATCAACAAATCCCCTCTTTGAGTATGAAATGTTTTTTCTCCTGATTTTAAAATCAGTTTTCTTTTTGAGATATAATAAGATATTGTATAGGTCGAATTCCATCCGTCACCTACATCAGCGGCATAATCAATCCAGATTTCATCTCTTTTTTCATCCTTCAGGCTAATGACCTTGCCGTCTTTTAAACCGTGCATATAAGTATAATCAAAAAATTCCCTTCCGGATGAAGATAACGCTTGAATGATTCTTTTATCAGACTGCTCGCCAATGAATGTAGAAAAAATAGCCCTTATCCCCGTCTGCGCAAGCTGACCAATATCAAACCATCTGGTCATTGACATTCTTTTTATTGACTTGAGAACGGGATTTTTTACCTTCATAAAAAAATCAGAAATGATAACTAAAGAGGTTTATTTTAATGTTTTAATTGCAAGTATGTGCCAGGTAACACCTGCTGCTATTATTAAGAGTAATATCCTCACTGATATTAGCTCCGTTACGAAGACAATGGAAATTAGTATCCCAACCCAGAGAATGATCAAAGCAAATATTTTAGAATTTATGCTCATACCTTTTCTGACGGAATAATCAGAAAAATATTTTCCGAAATATTTGTTTTTGTGAAGCCAGTTGTAGAATTTTTCCGAACTTCTTGCATAACACCAAGCGGCAAGCAGAAAAAAAACTGTTGTCGGCAACAAAGGCAGAAACATTCCAAGAATACCTACTCCTGTAAGCAATATTCCCGAAAATAAAAAGATCCACCTTATTAACGGATTTGAATTTATTTTTATTTTACTTGAATTTTCCTGAATAGACAATTTTTATTAATTAAAATTAATATGCTCAATTTAATTTAATCTAAAATAATTTTAAACTCATATTAAGTTCTGTTATATAATCATTTATTTATATCGTTTGCATAAGTTACTTTGTAAACAAAGTTTTAGGAAATTGATTTTAGAAATTTATTATCATCAGAATTCATTTATTATGGAAAATTTTAATTATCATTGTTAACTTGTTTCAAATAAAAAATCATGGGATTCTTTTCAAAAGCACGAAGTAGTAAATTCTCTTTTTCATTCGGCATTTTTCTAATCAGATTAACGGTAGGTCTGCTTTTTCTGATGGCAGGCGCGATGAAGGTTCTTAATCTTCAGGATTTTATCGAATCTGTTCGGCAGACAGGTCAGATGAATGATACTCTTTCATTTATACTCGCTTTTATATTACCGTTCATGGAGATGTTTTTCGGCGGTTTATTTATAATAGGTCTTTTTACGCCGGTCGCAGGTTTTTTTATTGCCTGCATGACTGTAAGCTTTCTGTTTGTACTTGGAACCGGACACCCCGAACTCCCGTTCAGCTATAACTTTGTAATTCTTGCATGTTCAATTGCCGTTATGTTTACAGGTGCCGGGCTGATTTCATTTGATGCTCTGATTGACCGGGAAAAAGCCGGAATTAAAATCAGCGTTACAAATACGCAGCAGAATAAAAAGACAGATACCTCACTGCCTGAAAAGCAAGAAGAATCAGAAAAAATTATTATTGAAGATAAACCGGGAAATCCGGATCAGGAAATGAAATAATGTTACAGGTAAGATAATTATTAAATTTAATAACTTTGTTTCCGGAAAATATTTACAAAGATATCTGATTAATTTGGAAATACTGTTTCAAACTCTTCAAATACAATTTCCATATCTTCATTAAATTCCAAATTTATTTTCAATAATTCTTCACTGAAATATTTGAGATGAACTTCTCTCCAATACTCAAGCGATCTGTCTCCTTCTCCTTCGATGTATGCAAGTTCTTCTGAAAGCTCTCTGAAAGGCAGAAGCGTAATCTTTTTGTTTCTGATAATGCATTTTGCAATTCCATCCCAATCGGTTATTACGCTGAATTCTCCTTCACGTGGAATCTCTTCTCTGTCTTTTTCATACCAGTAGTGAAGTGAAGTTGTTCCCCTTTTGATTTTTTTTAATACCAGCTCTGCGAGTTTATTCGCACAGTCTTGTGTATTGCAGAAATACCAGGAAGTAAATTTTTTATCTTTGAATTCAGGGAAAATTCCGGTGAACTCATTCCACATCTCATAAACACTCTGATTATATTCTTCCAAAGCTTAAGTTGATTTTAAAATCAGACTTTCTCTTTCTGGACCTACTGAAATATATTTTATTTTAAATCCAATAAGTTCTTCTATTTTAAGAATATACTTTTTCGCATTTTCCGGAAGCTTTTCAAAGTCCCTGCATCCTGATATGTCTTCATCCCACCCTTGTAATTCGATATATTTTGGTTTTGCAATTTCAAGAGCGGGAGTTAGAGGAAATTCTTTTGTGAGCTTGCCATTTATATCATAATCAGTACAAATGTAAAGTTTTTTCAATCCCGAGAGACTGTCCATTTTTGTTAAAGCAATTTCATCAACACCTTGAATCAATGCTCCGTATTTTGAAGCAACTGCATCAAAGTATCCAATTCTTCTAGGTCTTCCTGTTGCCGCTCCGTACTCATTTGCTGTTTCTCTAAGATTACCTGCCTCATTTTCCGGCATTTCCGTTACAAAAGGTCCGCTTCCAACGCATGATGAAAATGATTTCATAACCCCGATTACTTTGTCAATTTTTCTGTTAAACAATCCTCCTCCTGCAGGTGCATAAGAAGACAGAGTGCAAGATGAAGTTGTATATGGATAAATGCCGAAATAAATATCTCTGAGCGAACCAAGCTGAGCTTCAAACAGAATTTTTTTATTTTTTGAAGCAGCTTCTTCAAGCATTACTGTCGTATTACAGACCAATGATTTTATTTTATCTCCGTAAGTCTTCAGCCAGCTTAATGTATTGTTAAAGTCAATCTTTTCTTTGCTCTGATATACTTTCTCGAAAAGCATGTTTTTCCAATTAATGATTCCCTCCAGTCTTTTTTCGAGATTTTCCGGATAAAAAAGTTCACCCAGCTGAATGCTTTTTTTCTGATATCTTTCACCATAAGCATAGGCAATTCCTCTTCTCGTAGATCCGTAAGCTCCGCTTCCGAGCCTTTCCTCTTCAAGATTGTCTTCAAGCCGGTGATAGGGAAAAGTTATTGTCGCTCTATCCGATATGCGTATTCCGGAAACGTCTATCCCCGATTTTTCGAGCTCAACAAGCTCTTCACTCAATGCTTCGATATCAATAACCATCCCCGGACCGAGAATATTGGTTACATTTGGATTAAAAATTCCCGAAGGGATGAGATGAAGTTTGAATGTTCCGAATTCATTTACAACTGTATGCCCTGCATTGTTTCCTCCCTGATATCTGATTACATAGTCCACATCCTTTGCAATATAATCTACCATTCTTCCTTTTCCTTCGTCTCCCCATTGAAGACCTACTAATACAGTTATATTATTTTTCATTTATTCAGACAAAAAAAAATCTTCAAAATTAAATTAATGTTTTGAAGATTAAAAATTCGTTAGTTAAAAATTTAATTAGTTAAAGATCAAAGACTTTGTCGAGCTTGGTGAGTTTAAGGATACTTAGTATTTTTTCATTACAGTTAAGCAGTTTCAACTCGGCATTGGAATTCTTTGCGCTTTTGAGACAGCTTATCAAGATGCCCAGTCCGGAACTGTTTATTGTGTTCAAGCCCGATAAGTCAAGATGAACAGATTTTATCCCGCCGGATATTTCTTCTTTAACTGCATCGTTTAGCAGAGTAAACTGATTCAAACCAAGATTATCTTCATTGATTTCAAGGACAACAGACTTTATTGAATCAGATTCTTTATATGATTTTTTAATTTCAGGCATTTGCCTTTTTAATCTTTGAGGTGTTTATTCTTGCACGTGACTTCTCATTTATCAATGCATGTTTTTCTCTCCAGTCGACTACAATTGCACTTGCTATGAAAATTGAAGAATATGTACCTGTGATAATGCCGACGCCAAATGTAAATGCAAAGCTTCTGTTAACTTCACCTCCGAATATAAAAAGTATGAGCACCGTTAAAAAAACAGTTCCGCTTGTGATAATGGTTCTGCTTAATGTGGAATTGATACTTTTATTCATTACGTCAAGTATCTTTTCATTCTTAAACAGCTTGATGTTTTCCCTGATTCTGTCAAACACAATAACAGTATCATTAGAAGAAAATCCAACCAGAGTAAGAAATGCAGCAAGCATTGTCTGTCCGAATTCAAGTCTTAGCCCGGGAAAAATGTAGTTGAAAATTGCTACACAAGCAATCGTTATAAGAACGTCATGGAACAAAGCAATAACAGCTGCAACGGCAAATACAAACTGGAATCTGAATGCCATATAAATTAGAATTGCTATGAGAGAGAAAATTACAGCAAACAATGCATTTTGTCTCAGCTCTGCTCCAATTTTCGGACCGACTTTGTCAATTCGGAGCACTTCAAAACTGTTCCCGGGAATTTTTTCCCTGATCCCCTGCTGTATTTTATCGGATACTATCTGACCCTCTTCCTGCAGCGGTGTTCTGAATAGCACATCTCTTTCTGTACCCATTGTCTTGATTTCCATTCCGGCAAAACCCGCATTATCCATAGCTTCTCTTAAATCCCCGACATTTACATTTTCAGTAAATTTAATCTGCAGTTCTGTACCGCCGCTGAAATCAATACCCAAAGGAATGCTTTTAGTTGCAAATAAAACTATAAATCCTACTACAATAATTATTGCAGAAAGTGCATAGAGCCTCTTTCTTTTGCCTAAAAAATCATAATTTGTGTTATGAAAAATTCTCATTCTTTGTTTATACTAACTTAATAAATTATCCAAAACTGATGTGTTTGCCTTTTTCTATCATTATGTCAAATATATAATGTGTAATGATAATAGCAGTAAACAGGTTAGCAAGCAAACCAAATATCAGCGTAAGTGCAAATCCCTGAATCGGTCCGCTGCCAAACTGATACAAAATTACTCCTGTAATAATACTCGTTAGATGCGAATCGATAATTGCAGAGAATGCTTTTTTATAACCTATGTCAACTGCCGTTCTCAATGGTTTTCCCGCATCCTGCTCTTCTCTGATTCTTTCAAAAATCAGAACGTTCGTATCGACAGACATTCCAATAGACAAAATCAAACCTGCTATTCCTGGTAATGTCAATGTAGCTTTAAGTGAAGCCATAACGCCGAGTATAAAAAGCATGTTGATTACCAGTGCAAGATCCGCAACTGTTCCTCCGAATCTGTAATATACTATCATAAACAATGCTACCAATAACAGTGCCGCCAGCGATGATGTAATGCCGGCATTAATGGAATCTTCACCCAGAGAAGGTCCTATTGATCTTTCTTCGATTATTTTTACGGGAGCAGGAAGAGCGCCGGCTTTAAGGACAATCTCAAGCAGCTTTGCCTCCTGTACATTTGCCATTCCCTCAATCTGTGAATTGCCTCCGGTAATTTTATTTCTTACTACAGGAGCGGAGTAAACCACATTATCAAGCACGATGGCTATTCTCTTATTTATGTTTGCGCCGGTAATACGTGCCCAGTCAGACGCGCCTTCAGAATCCATCTCCATTGAAACAATCGGCGTATTGCTTGTTGGATCAATGTTTGATCTTGCATTTGTAATGACTTTGCCTGTTAATTCCGGAGTTTTGTTAACAGCATACAACACATGAATTTTCTCGCCGCTGGCATCAAATGACTTGTTTGACCAGCAGAATTGAAGATCGGCAGGTAAAATATCTTTAATATCTTCCCTGTTTAATAGTCTTTCCACTTTATCCCTGTCGGAATCCTTTACATAGCCGTCTGCTGTACCGCTTTCCTGATTAAGCGCAACCAAGGTAAAAAACGGATACTTAGCTTTAAATTCTTCTTCGGTTAACTGCTGCTGGGATGTATCGGATTCAAGCGCTGTATCTGAAGCAAGATTTGTATCGGATTTTGATGAAGTATCCTTTTTCCCCGAAGTATCTTTGGAAGCTAACTGCTTCTCTTTCGATTTAGATTCCTTTGATGTATCCTTAACAGCAGTGTTTTTTTTCTTTACTGAATCCTTTGAACTTGCAGATGTATTGGTAGAAGTATCTTTTGATTCAGTTAAGGTTTCGCTTTTAGATGATAATGTGTCTTTAAGTTCAGATACAGATAAAGAATCTTTATCAATTGTCGTATCGCCGACCATTATCTTATTAATGCTTTCAAATACTTTTACCACTTTCTGCGGATCGTAAATCAGTTTAAACTCAAGCAAAGCTGTTCCTTCAAGCAGCTTTCTTACTTCCTGCGGATTACTTACGCCGGGTAATTCGATAATAATTCTGCTGTTTCCTATTTTCTGAATCTGTGGTTCCGCAACGCCATACTGATCAACTCTGTTTCTGACAATCTCCACCGCGCGTTCAAGCGAGTTGTCAATTTCAGATGTAAGCTTAGATTCAATATCTGATTCAGAATCTCTTAATTCACCGTAATATGATTTTAAGCTTAATCCCTTCTCCTGAAGTTTGATTTTATACTGTTCAAGAATTAGTTCTTCGCTTTTTTTGGAAGTTTCCTTTAAATCCGCAAGAATAGCTGTAAGCTGATCGTCTTTCTTTTTTGCCAGATCTTCAAGAAGTTTTATGACATCAACGTCAAGTACGACATACATTCCGCCTTTGAGATCCAGTCCGAGCTTAAGCCTTTTTTCCCTTGCGTCCTGAAGAGAAAGATTGTTTTTATCTACAAAATCAATGCTGTCCTGTCCTGTTAGATTTTTTATTTCCTGCGTTAGTTTGTAATCCTGATATGTAGGATAAAGGAAGTAAATGGATAAAGCTATCAGTAAAATCGTAATAATTATCCTGGAAAGATTTTTCTTCACTATTTCACTCCGTAATTATGAATTATTGTGCAAAAGGTTTAAAAATACAGCAAATAATATACTTTTATTGCTTAGAAATGTCAATGTAATTGTAATTATAAACCTGACTTTTAAGCTGCAGATGTTTGGGATTCTTCAATCAAGTCTATTGAACTTAATGAAAAAACATAGGAAATAAAACCTTTCTCAATAATCAATAATAGAAATGCTTTTTTAAAAAATTTAAACTTGAAAGTAACCTTATTTAATAAAGAATCTTTAATCTTATCTTAGCTCAATCTCACTGCAGCATACAATTTCCTCTGTTTAATTATTTTATCAATCTTTTTTAAAGTATTCACAAGCGCTTGCTCTTTAGTCTTTGCGGCTAACAATTCAGTTTTGAAAAAACTGCAGCAGATTTTACAGCTTATTAGAAAATAGAATTACAATTTTTCTTTTCTTTTTTTTCTAAGAATCTCCATTATACTTTTTCTAAATATCTTTTCACAAAAATAATAAACCACATATTCTCCACTAAGATTTTTCTCTTCAGCATACTAAAGTCAAGCTATCTTAATTCCGAGGATTACTTTTTATTCAACAATCTCTCTATACTTTTTCTCTTCTTATATTATATAATTTTTTTCCAATCTTCTTCGGAATAAATTATTAAAACTTGTTGTAAATTTTATTCAGGAACGGAGTGTAAATATTTCTATATTTCTTTAAAAATTAAAAATAATCAATTTTGAAATGTGAAGGACAGAGTATAATAAATTTAACCTCGAAAGGAGATTCAAATGAAAACCTTTAAAAAATTTTATTCAATTTTTTTCTCCATCATCATTGTTCTCACCTGCCTCAATTATTCCAAAGCCGCATTCGACAGTAAAGGAACAGATTTCTGGCTGATGTTTAATTACAATGATTTAGGAGGAAGTCAGACTTTAAGTATTTTTATTACTTCAGATGTAAACACTACCGGTAATGTTGCAATTCCGGGATTAGGATTTTCAGCGCCTTTTAGCGTAACTGCAAATACTGTTACAACAGTTGTTGTCCCCAATTCTGCAGTGGTAACCTCTACAGACATTGTTGAGAATAAAGGAATACATGTCACATCAGTTGATGAAGTAACCGTGTACGGATTAAACAGAAAGCAATTTACAACCGATGCTTATCTCGGGTTACCCGTTGATATTCTGGGAATTGATTACATAGTTTTAGCCTGGGGAAACAACAATGTAGTCCCCGGTACATTGTTCGGCATTGTCGGAACAGTAAACGGCACAACCGTTACAATCACCCCGTCAGTAACAACTGGTATCCGGACGGCAGGCGTACCTTACAACATTGTATTAAATCAGGGTGAAACATATCAGCTTGCTAATGCAACAAACGGTTTTGCAAATGACCTTACGGGAACATTGATAAGTTCAACCCAGCCGGTTGCTGTTTTCGGTGGTCACAGATGCGCAAATGTACCTATTGTATTTTCCTGCTGCTGCGACCACATTGTGGAAATGTTACCTCCTATTACTACATGGGGAAAAAATTTCGTTACGGAACTTCTTGCCACAAGACTTAATGGAGACTCATGGAGGATTTTAGCATCGGAAAATACTACCTCTGTTACAATTAACGGAGGACCGGTTATAAATCTGAATAAAGGACAATTTCACGATGTTATACTAAATACAAGATCGGTTATAAATTCAGATAAACCGGTACTTGTTTCACAGTATTCAAATTCAACTGATTATGATGGAGTCACATCCGATCCATTTATGATGCTTATACCACCGTATGAACAATTTCTGTCAGGATACACAATTACAACACCTGCTTCCGGATTTACGGGCAATTTTATAAATGTAGTTGCCCCAAATGCTATTGTTGGAGCAATACTTCTTGACGGTTTACCAATTCCGGCCGGAAGTTTTAACCCGATCGGCGTCAGCGGATTTTCAGCAACAAGAGTTCCAGTTGCGCTCGGTTCACACAATCTGCAAGCAGCTCTTCCATTCGGAGTATTTTCATACGGATTCGACTCTTATGATTCTTATGGATATCCCGGAGGATTATCCCTTGCTCCGATAGCTACGGTAACAAGTCTCGATGTTACACCGGAGTTTGACGTAAATCCGATTAACACACAACATTGCGTTACCGGATTGGTATTAGACCAGAACGGCGCTCCTGTTGTTGGAGTCAGAGTTGACTACATAATCAGCGGTGCAAATCCGGGTGCCGGTTTTGCATTCACGGATAACAACGGAAATGCTCAATATTGTTACACTGGAACGGTTGCCGGTATGGATACCATAATTGGTTCGACAGGAAATCTGAGCGATACGGTATTAAAGAGATGGGAATCTGCAGGTCCGGTTGAAATGAATTCATTCAGCGCAAATGTTGACGGTAAGAATGTAACTTTAAACTGGTCAACTAATGCTGAAATCAACAATTCAGGATTTGATGTGGAAAGAAAATCACTTAACTCGTCTGATTGGTTGAAAGTAGCATTCGTTGCAGGATATGGTACAACAAATGAACCAAAGTCCTACAGCTATACTGACAGAAATTTATCAGCAGGCGTTTACAATTACAGGCTGAAACAGATTGACTTTAACGGTAACTTCGAATACTTCAATCTTACAAAATCGGTAACAGTTGAAAATCCTGTCAAGTATGAACTCATGCAGAACTTCCCAAATCCGTTTAATCCTGTTACAAGAATAGAATATGCTCTGCCTGAAAATGCAAGCGTTACATTGAGCATATATGATAACAGCGGTAAACTTGTTGCAGTTATTGACAAAGGCTTGAAACCTGCCGGTCATTATTCGATTGAATTCAACGCATCTGGTTATTCAAGCGGTATTTATTTCTATAAGCTCGAAGCAAACGGATTTAATAAGGTAATGAAGATGACGCTGATAAAATAATTTATTAAAAGACTCATGAATATCAAAAAGCGGATTGAAGAAATCCGCTTTTTTTATCTCTTCAAAAAAATTCAATAAAATAAATTAACAAAAAAGCCGGACATGATATCCGGCTTTAAATTTATTCCTGCATGTCTGATTTGTCAGAATTGATTATTCCTGACTAATCTTTTTCCTTTATTAAATTCATTGATCATGTAATTCGGAATTGAATTTTGTCTGCTTTTCATGTTTTTAAAAGCATCATAAATTTCATGATTAATTTTATGCTCATCATAATTTTGCTGCGGAGGAATTATATCATTCATTGAAATTACATTTCCGTCAAATCCCGGAGGAGTTACTGCAGAAATAAACTGCGAAGCATTATTTTCAACTAAAGAGAAATCACTCCCTTCCACTACCCCGTCGCCGTTTACGTCCGTAGAAATATAACCTGTTTCGAAATTCGCTGCATCATTGTCAACAAGCGAATAGTCAATGCCTTCGATAATTCCGTCTTGATTTACGTCTCCCGTATAAAGAACCCATTTCGATCCATTCTTTATCATATTAAATCCGTATGCTTTTGCGGAGTCAGTTGTAAAATTATAACTCATGCTGTTTGAAGAAAAACTCTGAGGAATCCTGCTCCATGTTTGAAGCCCGTTGCGGTGGAGAATCTGTATGTAGTAATTTACTCCGTTTGAAACAGAGCTGTACTGTACAGATGCCGATCCTGAAGAGTTCAGATATGCTTTTTTTGATTCAATAAGATTGTATGGAGGACTGTTGCTTCTGATATTAACTGTTACCGTATCGCTTGTCATAAAATTGCTTCCGGAATCATAAAATCCTTCTATCAGCATGGTCAAGCTGAGAATTTTATTGCCTGTCGATATGCTCTGCAGCCAGTCTATGATTCTCGAATATACATTTACGGGACCTTCGGTGGAATTATCTGTTGCTCTTAAATCCGAAATTCTGTTTGTCATAAAAAATGTATTGAAGTTAGTTCCTGCATAACATACTGCAATAGAAGAATCCGAACTGCTGACCGAGACTGGCAGAAATGCAGTACTTCCCCCGTTAACCGGCTTTATAAGACTCGGACTTGAATACATAGGATAAGAAACAGAATCCTGTGTAACGCCATTAAAGAATCCCAATCCTTTGAATTTACTCTGACTGTTAAATACATTATTGATCCAGTCCTGTCCGGTATATGCAGCTTTTAGATACTGTCTCAGGAAAACCGAATCAGCGGGATTATATGTATAATCAAATCCATCCGGATCATATCTCTGCGCCAGTCTGTCACCAAATACAACAAGCGTTTTTTTGTTTAATGATGTTGAAGCATCAATAAATGATTTTAAAGAATCTCTTACTCTTGTTAAAAATTCTCTGTATGACTTTGGATTTGCAAACAAGATTTTCCAGGTTCTGTATGTTCCCTGATAATTGATGTCAATCGTATCAAAATTATTTGCATATCTTCCATCCTGCAAGATTGCTCTGACAAGACTGTCCCTGTCTTCATTCTTCTGCCATAACACTGCCATCTCTTTTGCTATTCTCGGAGTGATCGAACCAGAAAGCACGTTGTTAGAAGAATTCATGTCGCCAGAGAGAACAACTGAATCTCTTACAGAATACTGCGTACCGGATGTAAACGTCCATGAATCAAATGTGACATTCGCCGATGAGTTGGGAGCAAGCGCTGTTACTGTTTTTGTGCTTACATAACCTCCGGGAGAAATTCTCCTTGTTACAGTGAATGTTGCATTACCTGTTCCGGCGTTAAAAACTTTTCCCGACGGGGAAATAGTCGAAGAATTGTAATATGCTTGCGATACCGTACCAATACTTGATACTCCTGCATCAACAGTATAGCTTGCCGATACTACGGATTGGTTATAAAACCTCTCCCCACCGGAATATAAAGGGACTGTTTCTCCGATTCCAAGCACTTGTGAAAATCCCAGATACATTGCATTGTCTCTTAACGGATCTTCATACTGATTATCTGCCATCCAGAAAAATTCGTCAAATATCGGATCGTTGACTTCCACTCCTCCATAAAACCAACCATTCGAATTTGTAATTTTATAAGGTACGGGATTTGCAATTTTCAAAGTTACAGTTGTTTCGAGATCATCCTCCGTAAGATACAGTGGATCTGATTTTGCCATTATTTTACCGGTTGAATCTAATACAACTCCTCTTATCATTTGCCCGACAGCCCTTACATCAAAGTATGCACCAGGAACTCTCCATTTAATTTCCGTAACAACACTATTTGGCGCCGAAACTCTGTATTTACTGATGAAGTAAATAGCATCATAGTATCCCACACCTCCCACCGGTGTATCGGAGGTGTCTGAATAAGAAAAAGTGTTTGGATTTACATTGCAAAGATAAATTGCTGAATCATTGCTGTTGTTATTATCAGTATGCGGAACCGTTACATGTATCACATGATTGCCGTTGACTGCGGGATTAAATGGTTTGAATGTAACTAAAACGGAAGACATCGGAGGCAGATTGGGAATCTCAATTGTATCTAACATTGTATTTGCTCCTGTAATTTCCAAAAAAACTGGAAGATTGACTAAGTTTGTCAAGCCTAAGTTTTCAATCACAGCAGAAATTGTATCGTTAGCATGAAACAATCTCGGCAGTCTTCCGAGTGCATAAACTTGTTTTACCGCTGCATCATAAGAAATTATCGGTGTTCCTATTCTTATGTTATCGATGTAAATATTATTACTGCAGTTTTCCAAAACTTTGAAATAAAGCTGATTAGTATATTCAGGAATATCTATTTCATAAGTTCCCCATTCAGTAGAAGTCGGCTCAAAATACGAACTTGTTGCAGGCGCTGTCTGAAGTGAATCGCCGTAAATATACTCGAGTGAATACCATGAAGAAGAACTACTATCATAATAAAATATTTCCAGAGCATCATAATATGTACCAAATTCATCTTCATAAGGAGCATAGGCAAAATCAAAATATAATTTTTCTCCGAAAACTGTCGGTCCGAAATTCGAAGTATATATTTCATTGTCGCTGTAATTACAGTCCCAGCTTGAATAGAACATTGAATAACTGCCGCTTCCATAAGAGCTGTAAAATGCCTGTTCCCATTCAGTTGCACCGTATATTACATTCCAGCCGGTGGGAGGAAACGTTCCCGATTCAAAATCTTCTTCTAATGTCCAAGTTCCTCTTAAGTCTTTCTTAAGAGATTTTGTGTTCTTTCCAATTTGTTTTTTTACAAATTCCTCATCAACTTTTTTTACACCTCTTTTATGAGATCCCGGGTATTTTTTATGCTGATCCGTTTGCTGAGAAAAAGAATTCCCTCCAGAAATCATCAGCATCATCAGTATCAGAATAAGTAAAGTTTGAATAGTTTTCATTTCAGTTTTTTAATTATTAGATTTTATTTAATGAATTTATTTTTTTATATCGAATTCTGATTTTAAAACCACCCCCGTATTTTTGAGAATATTTTATCATTAACGTTTGGCGTACGATGTAAGATAAAGACTGATACGGGAGTGAAAAATTTGAATAAAAATATTGTCATCGTTACGCCATTTATTCAAAAATATTTAATAAATATTATCAAAACAAAGAAAAATTTTTTAGATTTTAGAAAATTTTATTGTAATATTTTTTGTATCATATAACAACAATGTTTAATATTGTTTCGTTATTACAGTTTTTGGATTTTTTAAATTAGAAATTTTTAACAAATGCATAATACTAAATTAATTCTCTTGCTCAAATCATTTTCATCGAAAGATATGAAATCACTCAGAGAATTTGTCCGGTCTCCTTATTTTAATAAAAATAAAAATGTCATTTCGCTGTTCGATTATCTAAAAAAGTTTCATCCACGGTTCGATTCGGAAAAACTTTCCGATGAGCTTGTATTCAGAAATGTATTCGGAAAGGATAAGTTTGATTATCATAAATTAAAAAATATTTCTTCGGATCTCCTGGCAGCCGTCAAAAAATTTCTTGTTTCGGAAGGAATTGAAGAAAAAACGCATCTAAAAAATAAAATCCTGCTTGAGCAATACAGAAGCAGAGCCCAGGATTCTCTATTCAAACAGCTTTACAAAAATGTTGTTTCTGAAAATGAATCAAAAACCGTTAAAGATGAGTTTTATTTCTATGCAATGCTGGACTTAAGCGAAGAATTGAAATCATTTTATTCTCCCAAAGAACCGAATTCACATTTTGAATTGTTTCAGGAACAGCTCGACAACCTTCTCGAATATGCATTAATTCGATTTCTCAGACTTTATAATACTATGCTACATGAGAACAAACAGAATAATTTCAAATACAAATTTAACATGTTTGACGAAGTTTTCAATTTTATAAAAAACAGAGACAACCAGCATAATCCTACTCTTCTTATGTATTACTATATAATACTTCTTGAAACGAACGGCAAAGAGCAGTTTTTTTTCAAGCTGAAAGAACTTTTCGAGAGTCATTATGATGAATTCAGTATGTATGACAAATATATGTATTATCTGCACATGGGTGGATTCTGCGCCGACATGTATAACTTTCAATGCAGAACCGACTTTATGAAAGAACATTTTCTATTATCGGCAGAAAATTTTGAAAAAGGCACAATCGAATTGGGAAAAATCATGTATCTGGATTTTATGAATTATGTCAAAATTGCCGTAAGAGTTAATGAATTCGGATGGGCTGAAGATTATATAAATTGTTTTAAAGATAAACTTACGGAAGAAAAAGATAACACTTTGAATTTTTGTTATGCTTACATTGAATTTAAGAAAAACAATCTTGATAAAGCTCTTGAGCTTTTCTCAAGAGTAAACTTTTCAAATTTTATTGTAAAAATACAACTGAAACTTATTCTTCTGCAGATTTATTATGAGAAAGGTTTTTATGAGCTGGCTATTAATCATATTGATTCATTCAGACATTACCTAAAAAGAGAAAGCGATATACAAGATGGGTTTAAGGATTCATTTTATAATTTTCTGAAAATTGTAAATGAAATGATCAGACAAAAGACCAATTTAAACAAAGATGGCAATCACTTTTTTTCCATAAATATAAAAAATGAAATCACGTTAGTTAAAACTAATCACTTCGGATTAAAATTATGGCTGTTTGAGAAAGCCGAAGAATTTAAATAAAACCAGACGTGAATTCTCCCGTTAGATTTGTAAATATTCCATCTGATTTTGTTTTTTTCTAAAATTACTCTTTTTTTGTAATTCTTAGGATGACAAATGTCGTTATTTAACCAAAAGCATTTTTTTTGAAACTTGTCGAATTCTTCCATTGTTTTCGGTTACCAAAGTATAAAAATATATTCCTCCTGAGAGATTACTCGCATTGAATGGAAATGAATAATATCCGGCTTTTGTATATTTATTCAGCAGCTCTGCGATTTGCTTTCCGGTTATGTCTGATATTATTAATTTCGTAAATGCATCATGAGGTAAACTGAAATTTATAATCGTCTCGGGATTGAATGGATTTGGATAATTCTGCAATAGGTTTAAATCACCGGGTAATTCGTTTGTTATTTGATTTATTCCAATAGTATTAAGATCTATCATAGCGGACCAAATTTGATAGACTCCCGTATAATCAGCCATCCACATCGGCTGGAGTTTGCCGTTTGTAAAGATAACAGCAATATTATCTCCTTGATTGCCTGCTCCAACGGAGCCAATCACTGTTTTTGGCACAAAACGAAATTGATTAATTCTGTAATCATGCCATGTCAAACCTGCATCTGTAGATCGCGATAAATAAACATCCATAGAATCGGAAGAGATATTTCTGTTGTCATAATAAATTACATTGATCCCTCCGTTTTCATCAGTGCATATTGCAGGGAAGTATTGAACTTTTCCATTGTTCAGAGGATCTTGATTTACGCGGATTCCTTCTGACCATGTATTCCCGCCGTCAGTTGATCGATGAAATATAATGTCAGGATCCGTTCCAGCCGGAGAAAGATTTTTTTCTCCTGTTACAATGTAAACGAAACCGTTATACATACTTCCCGTTTTATCTGTTTCAATGTGAGGATATCCGTTTATTCGGATGTTCCATGGTTGAAGCGAAGATGTTTTCACACCGTTCATTTCAAATGCATTTTCATTAACATCCCAGCTTACACCGCCATTGTTAGATTTTGCAAATCCGCAGAATTTTTCATTTTGAGGCGAAGTTGTAATTGCAGCAGCCCAACAAACATAAACAACGCCCTGATTGTTTACTTTAATATCTGAACCTAAGGAATAATATCCAGATGGCGTGGAATTTATTTGAATAACGGAATTCCAGTTAATACCGCTGTTAGTTGTATATGAGATAACGATGGGAAATGGAGACAGATATTTTGTCCACACAAGATATGATCTGCCGTAATAACTGCTCGAATTAACATCGTCAGTACCGGGAGTTCCTTTGTCCTGATCACCGGAAGCAATTTGATAATTTGTCGTCCAGGAAGCACCGAGATTTGAAGATGTATTGGAGAACATTCCCGTAATAAATCCTCCCTGATGAGTTAAGATTAAGTTACCATATCTGTCGATTACCGGACCGGGATCGCCTCCGTGATTATTTGTAGAAGAACCGCTGTTGCAGGTATCGCTTCCATGCCATGTAAATCCTCCGTCGGTTGACACATAAACGCCTTCACTCCTAAAAGCAGCAGTAATTGTATAAGCGCTTGCAAACATTATTAATTCGTTTTCCGGGTGCCTCGATACTGAAGGCTCTATTTGCGGGTTCAATGACGGATGAATCCTGAAGTTTGTTATCTGCGCATTTAAGCCAACACTGGTAAGCAATAAAATGAATGTGATAATTTTTTTTATTCGCAATGTATTCATTTAAATTTCAGTGAATTTTTTAAAATCCGTAACCAATGTTTAATCCCGTGTAAAAATTTCTTGGCTCACCAGGTTCATAATATCTTCGCTCATCCGGAGGCAGCTCTGGATTTGCGTTTATGTTTACATATCCAACATACTTTCTGTCAAAAATATTTTTAACTCCTCCCGTAAGAAGAAAATTAAAATTCCCTGCTGTATAATTCATCCCAAGCATACAGTTGCCATAAAAATAATCGGAAGTTTTATCTGAATTAGCATCATCAACATACATTCTACCAATGTAATCCATGTCCCATTGTATCAACCCGGTGAAGTCTTTTCTGAATTTGAATTTATAATTTAAAATGAAATTTACTATATCTTTAGGAAAACCCGGGACGATATTCCCCGAGTAATTTGCAGACAGCGTATCTCCGCCAGCAGTATAATTTATTGCAGTATAATCTTTGTATTGAAAATCTGAAAAGGTATAATTTGTCATCACTTCAAGTCCTTCAAACATCTCTAACTTAAGTCCCATTTCAATTCCCTTCCTGTTAGTATTTGCTGCATTCCTGAAATATGCTGCATCATTGATTACAAAAGGTACTATCTCATTTTCAACTTCAGTATTATAAAAAGTAACTTCAAAAAATATTTTTTCCAAAGCATCTGTTTTTCCGAATACATTACCCTTGATACCGATTTCGAAGTTCTTAGATTTTTCAGGTTCAAGATCCGGATTTAATGTTGTAAGTCCTGAATTCGAACTGTAAGAATAATTGCTGAGCTCAGCCGCAGCAGGCGTATTGAAAGCAAAACCATAAGATGTATATGCTGCTATTTTAGGAGTTATCTTAAAGTTTAATGCAATACGGGGAGTAAATCTCGAAAATCTTCTTACGGAATTCTGTAAGCTGAAAAGCTGATTGTCATTTGAAATATTTACGTCGTCATACCTCCCTGAAATAAATATAGATGAAATATCTTTATAAAAATAAAACTGATCCTGAAAGTATAATCCCGCGTTATTAAGTTTTTCGATGTTCTCATGCTGAAGATCATCTCCTTTTGTACCGGCAACATTATTAAATGATGAATAAGGTCCGTAAACATAATTGTAATCCAAACCAGTGGAAAACACATTTTTATGAGAAAATAAATCAGATTTATTTGCATACCTGAAAATTCCTCCCAAAGAATATCTGTCGCTAAATGTATATAAAGTGTTTGTGGTAAACTGAAGATTTCTTATCTGAAGATATCCCGTTGCCTCAAGTTCATTCTGATTTTTTTTACCGAATGACGTATTGTATCTGATGCCGATTCTTCCCTTTCCGAGATCTCTTTTAAAATCACTTGATACGGCTACTGAATATGCCTGCGAAGGATCATTCTCATACTGCTCCTTTGTAAGTGATCCCGGATTTTTTATGAGTCCGTTTGCATAGTTTCCCAAAACCGAAATGGTTGTCCGGCTGTCGGGATAAATCTGGAGAATCGAATTAAGTAAGTGGATGTATTCATTGCTATGGTCCCTGAACCCTTCATAATTTCTGTAATTATATGACAAATAAAATTTATAATTCTTTGTCATTAATCCCGTCTTAACGCCGTTTTGGCGAAGATCAAATGAACCGATCTGATTTGTCTGCTTCACATAATTTGTCGAAAAATCCATATCTGTAATAAAATTTATTACGCCTCCGGGCGCATTTGTATAAAGAGAGGATAAATTTCCTTTGGCTACTTCCACAGTGGAAAGAGACGAATAATCAATTGCATCAATGTTTGTTTCTCCATCCGGCTCTGATTCGGGAATTGCATCTTGAAGTATTCTTATACCTCTTACTCCCGTATTTGAACGAGTACCATAGCCTCTTATCGATACTTTTGTATCATGACTTCCGTATCTTGTCTGAAGAAAGAGACCAGGTACATCTGCCAGCACATCTTTGAGACTTAAGTTTCTGCCGTATTTCAGTTCTTTTTTATCTACCTTAAACACCGAGAATGGTATGTCAATTATTTTTTCGGGAGTTCTCGTACCGGTGATGATAATTTCCTGTGTCTCTGCTTCAAGCGTATCGCCTTCTTCCTTTTCATCTTCTTCCTGCGCAATCGAAAACTGCGACAATGACATAAACAATAAAATTGTATATACTAAATTTTTCATTTTTTTCATTTAAATCTGTTTTTTAAATCTATTGAACTTTTTTACAATTAATTATCATTATAAAACAATTTACAAAAGTTTTTTCTGTAACTTTTTTACAACTGCATAAAATTTTTTTAATCAGTAATAAAATAAATTCTGCATCAGGAAAAAATCTCTTGTAAGAATTAAGAAAAGAGGAATCAAAATATCTGATTCCTCTTTAATATATTCAAGAAAGGTATTTAATAATTTCCTCTCAATGTTATGATAAAATTAGAGCCGGGAGCGCTAATTCCTGATGCAAATACGCGGTATCTTGAATTAAAAATATTGTCCCAACCCAATTCAACCGAAAAATTCTGCTGGACCTGATATGCAGCTTTAAGATTCAGTGTAAACCAAGATGGCATACCTTCCGGGGTTGCGTAAACAAGATTATCTTCACCCGCCGGACTGTAATCATAAATATGCTTCCATCCGTTGAATAATGTATAAAGCTCTCCTCTGAATTTCGGGAAATGTACTGTAAAACCGGTTTTTCCAAATACGGGAGGAATGTGATCAAGCGGTGCGTCAGTGGAATCCGTTTTAACCCTGCCGTATGTGTATGTTACCGAACCATTGAATGAAAACCAGTTTGTCAAATCAGCGTCCATATAAATATTATAACCGTAAACATATCCTTCGTCTTTATTTTGCGATGCTATAACTTCAAGTGTGTCATTTTCATAAATGTAACTCGGACTGCCGTTAAAGTTATATTTATCCGTAACAATTATATCAGTGAGAAAACTGTAATAAGCCGTTCCGCCGATTTTAACTCTGTTATCAAAAATCTTACTCAAACTAATTTCCCCCGAATACAGATATTCGGGTTTCAAATCCGGGTTTGGAACTGTTATCGTTCCTCCGCTGACAGATGAACCTTCGAATATTTTACCCATATCATCAACATTGGGGCTTCTAAATCCTGTGGAACCGAGTATAGCTATTCTCCAGTCTCCTTCAGGAATGAATACTGCTCCGAGATTACCCGTCAATGCTCCGGTATTCAACTCGGCTGTCTGAAATGGAAACTTAAAAAAAGTGGTATCATTAAATTCGGATTTCAATGAAGTATAAGTATATCTCAAGCCGGCTGTTAACGAAGCATATTTACTTGCTTCGTAATTATCCAACAGATAACCTGCTATATTAAACATCGTACTTCCGCCATCGGGATATCTTGTCTGCGCAGGCGCTATTGAATCGGTAACAATGTTTACTTTTTGCGCGGTTGATGTTACGTCATTATAATCTCCTTCAACTCCGTAACTCAATGCATGATTCTTTATTGTCTTATTGAAATCAAAATTCCCTGAAAACACTTTTACATTCTCTTCATTATTAGTTTTAAAATTACTTTTCCAGCTTCTATTATGTCTGCTTTCTTCAATGTCCTGATAAGCAAGCGTAAAGCTGGCATTAGAATAAAATGACTTTTCGGATTTCAGATTGAGCTGATATGAACCGAATAATCTTTTCTCCGGACCATAATACCATTCAGCGCTTCTGAATAACCCGGTAGGTCTTATTTCAGACAATCTGTCATATCTTGGTACATCTCCGGTATTGGAAAACTGAATATTAAGAATATGCTCGACATTACTGCTTTGACTGAATAAAAACTTTCCGAGAATATCATATTGATGATAACCTGATTTCGCCTGAACGTCAACATCATCAGTCAGAAGCATTGTATCCTTACCGTTGATTCTGCCCTGCTGATATTTCCTATCCCATAGAGTATCGAGAAAAGGATTTGTATTCTTTCCCTGCTTGAGATCTCCGAAATCGGAATAAGTAAAGCTACCAAGGAATCCAAATTTTTTAGTTCCGTAATTCAAATCTATATGCCCTGTTTTTTCTTCGTCGGCGCTGCTGAATCTTCCGTATCCTGAAGTTTTAAAAAGGGCTTTGCTTGATGAAGAAAGTACCGGCTTCATAGTATAGAAATTAAGCGAACCTCCCATAGCATCACTTCCGTGAATTACCGATCCGGGACCATAAAGTATTTCGGCTCTATCAAGTATGTTTTGATCAATCCTTAAAACATTTTGCAGATGACCTGCTCTGAAAATTGCATTGTTAAGTCTTACACCGTCAACTTTTATTAGAATTCTGTTAGCTTCAAATCCTCTGAGAATTGGACTACCGCCTCCAAGTTGACTCTTCTGAACCAAAACATCTCCAGAGTTTAACAGCATGTCTGCTGTTGTCTGAGTATTATAAAATTTAATGTTGTCTGAATTTAATATTTCCACCTGCTGAGGCTGCAGCTTTATATTACGGTCAAAATTTGTTGTTGAAACAATCACTTCGTCCGTGGTATAACTTCTCTCGACCATTCCGATAATATTCTTTGCAGCTTTTAGACCTGATACTCCGATAATTATATCCTGAAATCCATCAGCTTGAATTCTTAATACTTCTGCTTCGCCAAGCGAGGATATATCTGCATTCCCGCTCTGATTTGTAATGACAAATTTGCTCATGTCAGAATTATCATAAATCTTTGCACCTTCAACCGGAGTTAGATTTGTCTTATCCACAACCTTTACTGTTTGAGAATAAACCGCCGAAGAGAATATCATTACATACATTAATAGTATTACTAATTTATTCATAAGTAAGTTAATTATTTTAGTTATAAATAATTTTTTGAATTCATTAATAATCCATTACGGACAACGCATTCTTCACTAAAATCTTTCAAAATTAAAGAAAGGGGTAAATTAATTTTTCAAGATATAAGATTGCTCTTAATTGAAAACGAAATATTTAAGTTAAAGGGGTTAAACTTAAATTATCAGCTTACAATCAATAAAAGCCAGACATACCACTGCCCGCAATGGCTTATTACGAAATTTTAATAAAATAAATCTGAGGACTATAAAAGAGGAGGTCCTCTTTCATGATGAATTCCGGAAGTGTTTTCCGAACTGTAATAGTGATTTGATATGAATACTATTGATTGAAAAGGCGGTTTAAAATCAAAAAAACTTATAAAGTCTATTTCAATGCAGTTTGAAGAGTCTTCAAGTGTTGACAATAAATATGAAATCTCATCCTTTTCTTTTGCCATTTCGGTATTGAAATCAATGGCAATGACGAGCATGGCAAATATCCCCAAAAAGAAAATCAGGTTTCTTTGAAAATCATTTTCTTCAAAGAATTTAAATCTTCTCAGAGAATTTTGATATTTAATTAAAGTACTTTTCAATTTGATTTCAAATTTAACTTACCATTTAATAATCAGAAAATAAATACCTTATTGAAAATATTTGCGGAAAATTAAAATCTATCAACATTATTTAAGTTTCTTTGATTAAGCTTAAAGAAATATCGAAGCAAACTTATATACAGGCGGATTTGAAAATTTATGTTACAATATTTTCAATTACACTCAAAAGACTTTGACATGATATTTAATTAATAAAATTTCCAGACTAATTTATCTAAAATCATTCATCTTCTTCTTCTTCTCTTAGCTTTTCAAGTACGCTGAAATCTTCGAGTGTGGAGGTATCGCCTTTAACTTCTCCGCTGTGAGCAAGTTCTCTTAAAAGCCGTCTCATGATTTTGCCCGACCGTGTTTTGGGAAGCATGTCGGTAAACCTTATTTCATCAGGTCTTGCAAGCGCTCCGATTTCTTTCACTACCCAGTCTTTTAATTCGCTTTTTAATTCTTCAGAAGGAGAAAGATCTCCGGCAAGCGTTACAAATGCGCAAATAGCATTTCCTTTAATTTCATCGGGTTTACCTACTACAGCCGCTTCGGCAACTTTTGAATGTGCCACCAAGGCAGATTCTATTTCGGCAGTTCCAAGACGATGACCGCTTACGTTAAGCACGTCATCCACTCTGCCCATTACCCAGAAATATCCGTTTTTATCTTTTCTTGCACCGTCGCCTGTAAAATATATTCCGGGAAACTCGCTCCAATATTGTTTTTTATATCTTTCGTCATCTTTGTAAATGGTCCTTAACATTGCAGGCCAGGGTTTTCTTATAATAAGGAGTCCGCCCTTTCCTTTCTGTACTTTCTTCCCTTTTTTATCAACTACTTCAGGTTCTATCCCAAAAAAAGGCAGAGTACCTGAACCTGGTTTTGTCGGAGTTGCTCCCGGGAATGGAGATATCATGATTGCTCCGGTTTCTGTCTGCCACCATGTATCCACAATCGGACATTTTTCCTTTCCAACTATTTTGTTATACCACATCCATGCTTCAGGATTTATCGGTTCACCCACAGTGCCAAGAAGTCTAAGTGAATTTAATTTGTATTTTTCTACCCAGTGGTTGCCCCACTTTATAAATGCCCTTATTGCAGTTGGTGCTGTGTAAAATATGGAAATTTTATATCGGTCAATCATCTGCCAAAATCTGTCCGGCTCGGGAAAGTTAGGTGCTCCCTCATAAATAAATACAGTAGCGCCGTTTAACAAAGGACCGTAAACAACATAGCTGTGACCTGTTACCCATCCAATGTCGGCAGTACACCAGAATACATCTTCATCTTTAATGTCAAAAATATATTTTGAAGTAATATAAGTCTGAACGGAATAACCGCCTGTCGTATGAAGGATTCCTTTCGGCTTACCCGTTGTCCCGCTTGTGTAAAGAATAAACAATGGATGTTCGCTGTCAAGTTTTTCCGCTTGAAAATTTTCACCGGCATCTTTCATTTCTTCGTGATACCACTTATCGGTAAATTCATTCCATGAAATATCACAGCCGCATCTTTTTACAACGATAACGTTTTTAACGGAAGGACAGCTTTTCATTGCTTCGTCGACATTATTTTTTAAATGTACAATCTGTCCTCTTCTGAAAGCACCGTCTGCTGTTATGACCATTACTGCTTCCGCATCGGTAATTCTGTCAACGAGCGCATGAGAAGAAAATCCTCCGAATACAACTGAATGTACCGCTCCAATTCTTGCACAAGCGAGCATTGCAATTACCGCTTCGGGAATCATTGGCATGTAAATGCAGACTCTGTCTCCTTTTTTAATGCCGAGAGTTTTTAATACGTTTGAAAACTTGCATACTTCAACATATAGCTGATTATAAGTTAACGTTCTTGTATCACCCGGCTCGCCTTCAAAAAACAATGCAACTTTGTTTTTTCTGTGATTCTTTAAATGCCTGTCGAGACAATTGTAAGACACATTTATTTTCCCTCCGTCAAACCATTCGGCATGCGGCGCTTTCCATTTTAATACTTTTTTCCACGGCTTAAACCAGTGAAGCTCCTCGGCGATTTTTGACCAGAATTTTTCAGGATCTTTAATGGATTTTTCATAAGCTCTCTTATACTGCTGAAATGATTTTATAAATGCATTGGATGAAAAAGATTTTTTTGGTTTGAATAATCTGTTTTCCCTCGATAAGGACGTTATGTCCTTTCCTTTTCTTTCTTTATCTGACATTGAATTATTTTTATTAAATCAAAATTAAGTAATTAGTTTTAAAGATAAAATATTTTAATAATATTCCGAAGATTTATAAATCAGTAATCAAAATTAAAAACCGCATGCACAAAGCAATTTTTATAATCCCTGGAAATTTTTTCTTCTCTTTATTTCCTTTTTTAGAAATAAATAAGTGAGAATTAAATTAAACAGCTTTTTTCCTCTTTTGAGGAATCTCGATCAGCTTTTCTCTTATCCAGTCTTTATTCGGAAAATCCTTGTTTAGTGATATCTCAATGCTTAAAGTGGATTCATTTCCGGCAGAAGCTCTGTATAAGACAAGTTTTTTTACTGAGTCTATGAAATTTTTATATCTTCTTCGCTGATCTGCTGAGATAGTTTTATCTTTTGATAAAAACTGTTCATAAGTATAAATCAGCGACAACGCGCTTTCATATTGCTTTGTCTCATAATAACACATAAGCATTAGATTCTTCAGGTCAATTTTGAATATGAATTCGTCAAAGGTTACTTTATGAAAATGCTCGGTTGCGCTTTTATACATTTTCCTTCTGAAATAATATTCTGCCAGACTGAAATGATATAAATTTTTTCTTATATCCGGCTTAATGAACTTAATATACTTTTTTATGAATTTTATTGTCCAGACATATTTTTTGAGTATCAGTCCGAGAAATAAAATGCTTCTGTATAGTTCTAACGGCATGAATTCATATAAGATAGTCTTATAAAGACCGCTTTTTAAAATGAAATTATAAACTTTAAAAAGTTCTTCGCCAAAAACGACAGCATTATTTTCATCAGCCCTTTTAAGCATGCAGTATCTTACGAGACGCCCAGCATGAAATCTTTTTTCATTCAATGCAAAACAATCTAAATTTGCAAACAGCAGTTTTTTATATTCAAAGTAATGACGTTCATTTTCAAAATCAGAAAACATATTTAGAAGAGATAAATAAATCCTAAATATATCTGCATACTTTTCATTACCCGGATTTTCAATCAAATATTTTATAAGCGCCGGGAAATCCGTATTTTTAAATAGACCGAATGTAAATTCCCTGTCTTTGTTAATCTCATAAGTCTTATTTATTGTAAGCAGATTGTCATAATTTCTTATAACCTCGGTTACAAAAAGAAATGTTATATATCTGCTCCTATCGGAAATCATAGATGCATCGTACATTATAAGAGATTTATTGTTTCTTTTTTTATTCTGATACATGCAATTTATCTTATCGGATATTAGCTTGAAGCAATTAATGTAATAATCGTATTCCAGATCTTTTACCTGATTCAACAATGCTTCATTCTTTTTTATATTCAGTTCCGCAAGCTTATGAAGATTTCTTTTTTGCAATTCAAAACGGAGAAAATCATCTCCTTGAATTTCTTCTTCCTGAAAATTTTTAATTTTTAGATAATTTTCCGCTGCTTTCAGAAGATCAAAAAAAAGTTTATTGATATTATTCTTATTAAATACATTTCCCGGATACGCTGTTTGGTGAAGTCTTTTCCCGGTATAAGATTTAAACTGAAATAACGGGTAATACTTCATCAGCGCTTTGTAAAATTTTATAAGCTTTTCACTTTTGTTAAAATATGGCGAGCAGATGAATTCCCCGAATCTTACGGTTTCGTCCTTAGAAAAAGTTTTAAGTATTTCTATAACCCTGTGGTTATTCAAATGAAAATCCTGCTTCCGCAAATAATTTTTGATTAATAAATTTTTATCCAATATATCCAAATCCGCTCTGATTTTCAAGTTTTTACATTTTTATCAATAAGAAAAGCATACTTCCATAAATAATTTTCTTTTAAAAATTTTTTTGGATTCACACCTGCACAAAATTAGGTTATAGAAAAATTTTGAAAACCTGAAAAAGCGGAAAGATGAACCCCAAAAAATTTTTACTGACTGTTTTTGCATTTGTATTTTCCTGCTTACTCATCGTATATGTTCCGAGCGAAATTTTTTTTAATAGAGCCGGCAATAATTTAAATGCAACCGTTTCATTTGCAAATAATAAGGAAGAAATAACTTTCGAGAAAAAATTTGTTGACGGTGCATGGTGGATTTATGTTTATGACAACGGTCGCTTAACTGATCGCTTTCCGCTCGAAGAATAAATGATTGTGTTCTGTTGTGGGAAGCTTCAGTGCAAAGAACACGCCTCCCTTCCGAAAAGTACGCTTCTCACTCGTAGGAAGGGTTGGTTTTAATAAATTCAATCCAAAAGTCCTCTTAAGTTTTATCACTCCATTTTTAATTCGTTAGATATCAATAAAGCAAACGCTAAATTTTTTCTGAAATTGATTTAACATTTAAATTTAATTAATTTGAATTAAAATAATTGAATGGATAAAATTGCTTTCGTGTTTCCCGGACAGGGCTCGCAGATTGTCGGAATGGGAAAAGATCTCTATGATAATTTTGATATTGCAAAAGATATATATTCTTCTGCTGATGAAATTACAGGAATTCCTTTAAGCGCTATTTCTTTCGATGGTCCAGCCGAATTATTAACCCAGACTCATATTACCCAGCCTGCTTTGTATGTGCATTCTTATGTTTTAATTCGGCTCATCGCTGAAAAAATTAATGCTGTTGCAGCTGCAGGTCATTCACTCGGTGAATATACCGCAAATGTTTATGCAAAATCTTTTTCTTTTGAAGACGGACTAAAGCTCGTGAAGAAAAGAGGCGAACTTATGAGGGATTCAGGTTTGAAAAGACCGGGAACAATGGCTGCTTTAATAGGATTAACAGCAGAACAAATCGACGAGATTTGCAGCACAGCAAAAGAAAATCAAATCGTACAGCCTGCAAACTACAATGCACCCGGGCAGATTGTCATTTCAGGAGATGTTGATGCCGTTCACAGAGCGATGAAAATTGCAAAAGAAGAACCTTACAATTGCAAACTCGCAAAAGAGCTGCAGGTAAGCGGTGCATTTCATTCAGAATTAATGCTTACTTCTTCTGAAGAACTAAAAGTAGCAATTGATAAAACCGAATTCCATAATTCAGTTATTCCCATTTATACAAATGCCGAAGCCGAACCTGTCGAAGATAAGGACATTATCAAAAACTCCTTATTCAGGCAGCTTATGTCTTCGGTTAAATGGCAGATGCTGATTGAAAACATGATCAGCGAGCACAACATTTCAAAGTTTTATGAAATCGGTTCAGGCAAAGTTCTTACCGGTCTGATTAAAAGAATTAACAAAGAGGTTGAAGTATTCAACATTGGATCGGCAGAAGACATAAAGAAATTATAAAATCAGATGACAGACAAAAAAGAATTGATTGAGTTTCAAGGTTTAATGATCGATACGATTATTTTCAGACAGGGCTTCGTACCGGGATGCGACATTGGTATTTGCGGCGGACAATGCTGTGATTGGGGGGTTTACATGGACAGAGATTTTCAGAGCGTGATACTTAAACATGAAACAAAAATATTAGAATCAATGGACGAGTATCAGCCAAAAGATAAAGCAAAATGGTTTGAGAAAGAGCTTGTAAGAGATGGAGACTTTCCGTCGGGATTTGCATTGGGCACGGAGATTTACGTAACTTCAAAAGGAACAACTCAATGCGTCTTCAAGGATAAACACAATTACTGTTCTCTTCAGGTTAGTGCAACGAAAAATGGCGAGCACAAATGGAACATAAAACCAAAGTATTGCATTCTTTATCCGCTGACGGTGGTGGATAACATACTTACTTATGACGACGAGCATTCAAAAAAACTTGATTATTGCGGCGCAGACAAGGAACATAATTTTACGCAGACTGTATTTGAAGCAATGACTGAAGAAATTAAATATGTGTTTGGCGAAGAATGCTTTGATTTTCTTGAAAAGTATTTTATAAAAAATTACAAGAAGAAATATCAGATTGAGAATTTAAAAATAAAAGAAG
This sequence comes from Ignavibacteria bacterium, assembly GCA_019187405.1. Lineage (GTDB taxonomy): Bacteria > Bacteroidota > Ignavibacteria > Tepidaquicellales > Tepidaquicellaceae > JABAQZ01. The sequence goes on along the minus strand of JABAQZ010000023.1, from coordinate 164,521 downwards.
GAACAAATGGCTGACTTTACCGGAAAAACTGTAGTTGTTACGGGAGGATCGAGAGGGATTGGAAAATCCGTTGCAGAAACTTTTTGCGAAGCAGGAGCAAATGTGATTGTTACTTTTAAAAATTCAATTGACGGTGAATACTTCGATTCAAAGAATATCCGGCACTATAAATGTGATGTATCTGATTCAAAGCAGGTCCAGGAAACTATTGATGCCGTATTAAAAGAGTTTAAGCAGATTGACATTCTCGTAAACAATGCAGGAATTACAAAAGACGGATTACTGATGCGAATGAGCGAGGAAGACTGGGATGCGGTTATTCAGACTAACTTAAAAGGAATGTTCAACATGACAAAAGCTGTAACAAGAGGAATGATGAGCAGGAAATACGGCAAAATCGTTAACATTACTTCTATAGTAGGAATAATCGGAAATCCCGGACAGGCAAATTATGTAGCTTCAAAAGCCGGAGTAATCGGATTCACTAAGTCTGTTGCCAGGGAGCTTGCCTCAAGAAACATTAATGTTAATGCCGTTGCTCCCGGATTCATTGAAACGGAAATGACGGGAAAATTAAGTGATGAAGTAAAGCAAAATTACATGAATACCATTCCTATGAAAAAATTCGGAAGCGGTGACGACATTGCAAAAGCCGTAATGTTTCTTGCTTCCGATGAGTCGTCATATATTACAGGACAGACGTTATGTGTTGACGGCGGAATAGTAATGCAATAATAAAAAAATATTTAATTATGAATTATCTGAAATCAAGAAATTTCATTTTACCTTTTCTTATTTTACTTTTTGCTGCAGTTTCGCTGTTAAGCACCGGATGCAAAAAAAGTAACTTCAAGAGATTAAACGGAAAGGCTTATCTTTATAAGGACAGCGTGTATGAATTTACTGCGGAGTTTGACAAGGATACCTTATATTATATAATGAAGGATGAAAGGCGTCCTTTTTTTCACAAGTCAAAGTTCAGCGTAACAAAAATAGACGATACAACATTCACGCTTAAGCTTGAAAAGAAACCTCCTTTCTGGACAAAAGAAACTTGGGACATCATTGTCAAAGAAAATGAACAAGGATTCAGATCAAAAGAATCTGGCAACTATTACAATCTTTATGTTGACAGTCTCATTGTCAAGTATGTTTTTTAATAATTGAAAAACTAAATTGAAATAAATTTTAATTTTGAAACACAGGAAAATAATTTGGGTAAACAGTTTAAATTAAGAAAAGAAAAATTTGTAACTGATTCAGGTATAGAGCTTCCAGAATTTCTTACAAAGTCAGATGCCTTGCCTGCACCTGGCGAATATCCATATACGAGAGGTGTTCACAGGTCTATGTATCGTTCGAAATTCTGGACTATGAGACAGTATGCTGGATTTGCAACAGCAGAAGAATCAAACGAAAGATATAAATTTCTGATTGAGTCAGGTACGACGGGATTGTCAGTTGCCTTTGATCTGCCGACGCAAATCGGTTATGACAGCGACGACGCAATGAGCGAAGGCGAAGTCGGAAAAGCGGGAGTTGCTATAGATTCTCTTGCAGACATGGAGACACTTTTCGAAGGCATAAAGCTCGAGAATGTTTCAACTTCGATGACAATTAATTCAACAGCTTCAATACTACTTATGATGTATGTTGCAATTGCCAAAAAGCAGGGCGCCGACTTGAAAAAACTTTCCGGTACTATTCAAAATGATTTGCTCAAAGAATATATAGCTCGGGGAACTTACATTTATCCTCCGAAAGAATCCATGAGGCTTATTACTGATATATTTAAATGGTGCAGCAAGAATCTACCTTCATGGAATACGATTTCAGTAAGCGGTTATCATATCAGAGAAGCTGGATCGAGTGCAGTTCAGGAAGTTGCATTCACATTAGCAGACGGAATTGAATACGTAAAGTGTGCAATTGAGTCCGGACTCGATGTTGATGATTTTGCAAAAAGAATTTCTTTCTTTTTTAATTCTCATAATAATTTTGCTGAAGAGATTGCTAAATTCAGAGCAGCAAGAAAAATTTGGGCAAACATTATGAAGGAAAGGTTTAATGCCAAAGACGAAAACAGTATGAAGCTACGCTTCCACGCGCAGACAGGCGGCTCTACTCTTGCGGCACAGCAGATAGAGAATAACATTGTCAGAGTTACGATACAGGCAATGGCGGCAGTTCTCGGAGGCTGTCAGTCTCTGCATACAAACGGCATGGATGAAGCGCTTGCACTGCCAACCGAATTATCCGTTCAGACTGCACTGAGAACGCAGCAGATCATTGCTCATGAAAGCGGCGCTGCAGACAGCGTTGACATACTGGGAGGAGCTTATCTTATTGAATATTTAACGAATGAAATTGAAAAGAGCGCTATTGAATATATTAAAAAAATTGACGAACTCGGCGGAGCTTCAAAGGCAATTGAATACGGATTTCAGAAACAGGAAATCGAGAGACATTCTTATCTGATTCAGAAAGAGCTTGAAGAAAAAAAATCCATCGAAGTCGGTGTAAATGAATTTTTATCGGAAAATCCCGAAAAGCATGAACTGCTCAAAATTGACGACAGCGTCGGAAAACGTCAAATAGAAAAACTTAACAAAGTTAAATCTCAAAGAGATAATCCGGCAGTCAGAAATAAACTTGAAACAATAAAACAGAAAGCATTAACTGATGAAAATCTTCTGCCGTTTATTCTGGATGCGGTTGAGAGTTATGCAACCGTCGGGGAAATTTCAAATTCACTCAGAGAAGTTTGGGGCGAGTATAAGAGTGTATAGCAAATTAAAATTAAACCGAAACAAAAATTATTCATGGACAGCAAGGTAGTCTGGATAACAGGCGCATCAACCGGCATTGGCAAAGAGCTTGCTATGGAATTTTCCAAAGCAGGCTGCATAGTTGTAGTTAGCGCAAGAAGAAAATCCAGACTTGTGAGAGTGGTAAGTGAAATTAAATTTGCCGAAAGAGAAGCATCTGCTTTTGTCTGCAATGTTTTGTCGGAAAGAAGCATACAGATTACAGCAAAGAGAATCAGGGAAAAGTATGGAAACATCGATCTTCTAATAAACAATGCTGGTGTTACAGCATTTAAGTCGTTTATGGAAACCAAGACATTTGATTATGACCTTATAATGAATACCAATCTGAGAGGAGCTTTTCTCTGCATAAAAAATGTATTGCCTCAGATGATAAGGAAAAAGAAGGGACACATTATCAACGTACTTTCTGTCGCGGCAAACACGGCGCTTGAAAACAGTTCAGTTTATGCTGCATCCAAAGCAGGTCTGCTGGCTATGTCAAACTGTCTTAGAGAAGAAGTCAGAAGATATAATATTAAAATCAGCAATCTTCTGCCGGGCGCTGTAGAAACTCCAATGTGGGACAGCCGATCAAGACAGAGATATAAAAACAGAATGATGAATCCGGAAGACATTGCAAAAATTGCAGTTCAGATTTTTCAGCAGCCGAAAAAAGTTCTCATAGAAGACATTGTAATTAAGCCCTCCAAAGGCAACATCTGATCACTTCGGGAGTTCCGTATATTTTATTATAATTTAATTTTGCTGTCTAAAATAAAAATACCGGGAATGTCTCTTAAACTTTCCCGGCGATTGAAGGCTGTTTTGTAATGGGAAATACTTTAGTCTTGCCTGTCTTTTTTATCGGATCTCTTTGCAGACCAAGTACCGTTTTTGCCATAGTAATTTTTCCATTCGCCTTTACCTTCGGATTCAGTAAAGTTACCTGTGAGTATGCCTACATTTTCGATCTTATATGTATCTGTAAGCTTCCCTTCCTTTACTTTGCCTTTGTCTGAGACAACAGCTGAAATTTCCGTCAGATAAATGACCTTGTCAAGATCGAGATTTATCTTATCGGATATTGAACCGTCCGAATCAATAGAAATAGATCTGATACCGAATAATTTTCCCGAAGCATCGAAAAATGAGATTTCCCATCTGCCCGAATAATCGGGATTGTCAGCTGCAGAAACTTTTTGAATACCGGTAAACATTAAAGAGATCAGCAATATTGACAAAGATGTGAACAAATTTTTTGTTAAAGTTTTCATTTTACTCCTTTTTATTATAGTTGGTTAATTAAGAATTTAACTTTTGAATCTTTGACAGAAGTTATATAGTTTTTTACGAAGCATTTTTAAATTTGTTATAATTAATTAAAATTTTTTTTGAATTCTTACATGAATTTTTAATTGTTAAAGTTAAATGTTTTATTATTTATTTAGACTGAGCATGAAATCAAAAGGTTTCAAAATACATTGCATAAATTTTCATGAAAAGCTTTCATTAATTTTGAATGAAAGAAATTTTCTTATTCAAACCAATATAAGTAGCAATTACCGTTTTCGGGAAGCATCGCCTAAACTTTATTATTAAAAAGAATTTCTTTAATTTTATAACAATTAAAATCAAATAATTCATACCGTCATGAAAATTCCTTTAAAATTTTTAAACAATAAGAAAGCAACATTTGCAGTTGCAATATTAATTTGTATAATAAGAATGCAGTCTGCTTATTCTGCTTCCGGAGATACAACATGGGTTACAACCTTCAATCAGAATTTTCAGAACTGGGCTGACGTTCATTATGGAAATTTTTTACTTCCTGATACAAATACTCATTACAAAAAAATCATGATGTTTTATACAATCGGATGTCCGTCTGCAGGATGTGATCCATGGGACAGGCTTGGATGGATTAAGCTTTACGTAGATACAAACACCAATTATGAAATTGCAAGAATAGTAACTCCATATAACATTGTCGGAGGAGGATATCCGGGGCAATGTGTATTTGTAATAGACGTTACAGATTACATGCCGCTGCTACATGATTCTGTGAAGCTGGGCAGTTATATTGAGAGCTGGATCGGAGGCACAAGAGGGTGGTTGGTTACGGTTAAGTTTGCATTCATTGAAGGTGAAATTTCCGATAAGCCATACAAAGTAATTAACCTATGGCAAAACAACCATATTATATATGGAGATCCGTCAAATCCCGTTGAAGCATATTTACCTGCACAAACCGTAATGATTGACAATCAGACCAACAAAGCAAAAGTAAAAATCGTAAACACAGGTCACGGACAGGGAAATACGGATAATGCTGCTGAATTTTCATTCAAGATACATACGCTATATGTAGGCAGTAATTCTTTTCCTCATGTATTGTGGAGAGGCGACTGTGATATAAATCCTTGCAGTCCGCAAGGAGGGTCTTGGACATATCCACGTGCTGGCTGGTGTCCCGGAGCAAGCGTAATTCCATGGGAAAATGATGTAACATCGAGTGTTACTCCGGGTCAGAATGTCGTATTAGATTATGATCTGCAGCCGTTTGAAAATTTCTGCAGACCGAATAATCCTCAGTGTGTTAGCGGGATTACTTGCGTTGACTGCAATTACAATTCAAATGGTCATACAGAGCCGCATTATACTGTACAGGGACAGTTGATACTTTATTATCCGAATCCATTTATTAATGTTCAGAATATAAGTTCGCAAATACCAAATTCATTTTCGCTTGGACAGAATTTTCCCAATCCTTTTAATCCTTCGACAACGATTCAGTTTGATATTAAAAAATCTACGCAGGCAACTTTGAAAATTTATGACATGCAGGGAAAGCTTGTCAAAGTATTGTTTGAAGGAAACATAAATCCGGGAACATACAAAACCGAATGGGATGCCGCCGGATTTGCAAGCGGGATTTATTTATATACTTTAATGGCTGATGATTACAAGGCAACTAAAAGAATGACATTGATCAAATAAATTAAATTTATACTAATAAAAGTAACTTTTTTAATAAATTATTTATTACAAAATAAGATCTGTCATGAAAATTATCTTTACATCATTTTTTATAACTTTCATCGCTTTAAATTCATTTTCTCAGAGCGGGTGGGTGCTTCAGAATAGTAACATTCGCAACAATATTAATGATATATTTTTTATTAATTCACAAACCGGGTGGGCAGTAGCAGATTCCACAAAAATACTCCATACTACAAATGGAGGAAATAACTGGACTCATCAGTCATTTTCATACTATGGATCACTAAATACGATTTTTTTCATTAATGAAAATACCGGTTGGGCTGGAGGAGGATTTTATTATATTGTTCATTCAGGAATTATTTATAAAACTACTAATGGAGGAGAAAACTGGAATATTGCATCCTATCAATCCGAAATAACGGATATGTATTTCATTAATGAAAACACAGGGTTTATAGGTCTTGATCTTTCTGGAGATTTCAGTTCTGCGGGAGCAATTATTAAAACAATAAATGGAGGAATAAACTGGAATTTATCAGGAAGCATGTATCTGCCGTTTGTAATATCTTGCGTTTATTTTGAGGAAAACACAGGATGGGCTTGCGGATATTACTGGGATGATACGGGTGGAGATACTGATATAGTTTTAAAAACTACTGATATCGGAAATTCCTGGTTAATTAAGTATAAAGAGCCAGGCAGATTTCATTCAAGAGCCGATGAAATATTTGCAATTGAAAATAATGTATGGTTGGCAGGAATTGACAGTATAATATTGATGAGTACAAATTTCGGAGATAGCTGGATCAAATCTTATTTATCACCTGTAAAGGACATAAAGACGATATTTTTTATAAACAATCATACTGGTTGGATTGGGGGATCTAGATTTCCAGATACTACTACAATTATGAAAACCACTAACAGTGGTTTCAACTGGTTTAATTTAAGAAATATATATTTAGATGGTGTTAGCTCAATCTTTTTTATCAATGAAAATACCGGTTGGGCAACAGGAGGTTATTATTATACTGAAAACGGAATGATTTTAAAAACAACAACAGGAGGAATAACCAATTTATCAAATCAACAAGAAAATATTCCTTCAGGAATTGAATTAAGACAGAATTTCCCCAATCCTTTTAATCCTTCGACAACGATTCAGTTTGATATTAAAAAATCTACGCAGGCAACTTTGAAAATTTATGACATGCAGGGAAAGCTTGTCAAAGTATTGTTTGAAGGAAACATAAATCCGGGAACATACAAAACCGAATGGGATGCCGCCGGATTTGCAAGCGGGATTTATTTGTATACTTTGGAAATTGAAGGATTAAACATTACCAAGAGAATGACATTGTTAAAATAATATTGATATTCAGTTGCTTAAACGCAAATGCAATAAATTATAATTTTGTTTGAATCATTTTCCATTGGCAATTCACTTTTGTTAACAGTAAATAAGCCCTATAATTGAACATTGAACATTGAACATTGAAATCCGAATAGTTAATTTGCATAAAACAAAGTGAGTTGAAGATTTGTGTATTCGCTTCAGGAACAGGTACAAACTTTAAAGCGATTATTGATTCGATTAAAAAAGGATACCTGCGATCAAAAATTAATCTGCTGATTTCCAATAATCCTAATTGCAATGCGGTTAAAATTGCGGCTTCACATGGAATAAATTTTGAAATAATCAGCAATCAGTTATATAAAACTATCCCACAAAAAGAGCTTGCCCGTATTTTTCTTAAAATTTTAAAGAAGCATAAATCTGATTTCATCGTGCTTGCGGGATTTATGAAGTTTATCCCTGTTGAAGTCGTAAATAAATTCAGGAACAAAATCATAAATATTCATCCTGCACTTCTTCCTTTATTCGGAGGAAAGGGAATGTTTGGAATTAATGTACACAGGGCAGTAATCAAGAGCGGAGTAAAAGTTTCAGGCATAACGATTCATTTTGTTAACGAGATTTATGACGAGGGCAGAATTATATTTCAGAAATGCTGCAATGTTACTTCAAATGACGATGAGTTTACACTGCAGAAAAAAATTCAAAAGCTTGAACATAAATATTATCCGGACATAATTAAAAAATTTGAAGACAGGAAAATAAAAGTTAGAGAAGATAAAGTTTGGGTTTCTTAGTTACAAACAGTTTTAAAATTTAAAATCATATTGAAAAAAAGAGCACTTGTAAGCGTTTATGATAAATCAGGAATCGTAAGTTTTTCAAAAAAACTTGATGAGCTGGGTTTTGAAATCATATCAACCGGTGGAACATATAATTTATTAAAAAAAGAAAATATAAATGTAATTTCCGTCGAAGATGTAACCGGATTTCCCGAAATATTAAACGGGAGAGTAAAAACTCTACACCCGAAAATCTCCGGCGGGATTCTTGCCGATATTTCTAATCCGCTTCATATCGATGAAATCAAATCGAAAGGAATTTATCCGGTATGTCTTGTAGTTGTAAATCTTTATCCATTTGAAGAAACCATAAAAAAAGGAAACGCAACACTTGAAGATGCAATTGAGCAGATAGACATTGGAGGAGTTACTCTGATAAGAGCTGCTGCAAAAAACTTTAAGTGTGTAAACTTACTTACAAATCCAGGACAGTATGATGAATACATTAAAACAATGAAATCAGAAAACGGAATAATTCCTAAAGAGTATTCTCTTAAGCTTGCGGCAGAAGGTTTTTCGCTTACATCAAATTATGACAGATTAATAAGCAGCTATTTGGATTCAATCAATGCCGGTAATGAAATTTCAATAAATGAATTTCCCGGATTTGAAAAATATGAAAAGCAAAATCTCCGATACGGTGAAAATCCGCATCAAAAAGCCGTGCTGCTTAAAGAAAATTTCAACGGCATATTTGAAGTTCTTCACGGTAAAGAATTGTCATACAATAATCTGCTTGACATGGAAGCTGCTTATAATTTGATTTCGGAATTTGAGAATGATTCTCCTGCATGCGCAATAATCAAGCACGGCAATCCATGCGGTGCTGCGGTTTCCGACTCGCTTCAAAGCGCTTATGCAAAAGCATTTGAAACTGACACACAATCGCCTTTCGGCGGAATAATCATATTTAATAAAAAATTAGACTTTAAAACTTCAATAGATATTGATAAATTGTTTTCCGAAATCGTATTAGCACCGGATTTTGATGAAGAAGCGCTGGAAATTTTAAGAAAAAAGAAAAACAGGCGGCTCGTTAAATTTGTATTCTTTAAAGAGAATTTTGAATTCAGAAAAATTTCAGGCGGAGTGTTGTATCAGGAGAAAGATAATTTAAAGACCTCCAGAGACAGCCTGAAGTTTGTAACAAAGAAAAGAGCAGATGATATGCAGATTGATGACATGTTATTTGCATTTGTAATAGCAAAACATACAAAATCAAATGCAATTGTTTTTGCTAAAGAAAAAAAAACTTTGGCAATCGGAGGAGGACAACCGTCAAGAATTGATTCGACAAGAATTGCAGTAAATAAGGCAAGGACATTTGGTCATGATCTAAAAGGAAGTGCGGCAGCATCGGATGCTTTTTTCCCGTTTGCCGATGGGTTGATTGAAATTGCCGATGCAGGCGCTGTTTGCATAATTCAGCCGGGAGGATCAGTAAGGGACGAAGAAGTTATAGAAGAAGCCAATAAGAGAAATCTCGCAATGGCTTTTACTGGAGTGAGACACTTTAGACATTAACAAAAAAATTTTTTAACAAAACAAGAATTATAAGGATTATTAAATGCCGCTGTTTGGAATGTTTTCCAATGACATAGCAATTGATCTCGGCACTGCTAACACTCTGATTTACATGAAAGGCAAAGGTATTGTGCTAAACGAACCGTCAATTGTTACCTACGATGTAAGCTCAAGAAAAATTATCGCAATCGGTGAAGAATCCAAAAAAATGATGGGCAAGGTCCATAAAGAACTTGCCACAATCAGACCCATGAAAGATGGAGTCATAGCGGATTTTGAAATTGCAGAAGGAATGATTAAGGAATTTATCAAGAAGATAAGTTCAAGCTGGATGCCTGCCAGAAGAATCGTAATTTGTGTCCCGAGCGGAATTACGGAAGTTGAAAAAAGAGCTGTGAGAGATACGGCTGAACATGCCGGAGCAAAAGAAGTTTATCTAATCTCCGAGCCAATGGCGGCTGCAATCGGAATCGGGCTCGATGTAATGGCTCCTTACGGCAATATGATAGTTGACATCGGAGGCGGGACTACAGAAATTGCAGTAATAGCTTTGTCGGGAATAACGAACGGAGCATCAATTAGAATTGCCGGCGATGAGCTGACCGAATCCATTATCAGATTTTTCAGAAACAACCACAATATTCTCATTGGTGAAAGAACTGCCGAAGAGATTAAATGTCAGGTTGGTTCAGTAATGCCGCTGAAGGAAGAAGTAATAATTGAAGTAAAAGGAAGAGACCTTGTTGCAGGAATTCCCAAGATTACGGAAGTAAGTTCGATTGAAATCAGGGAATCACTCAACGCACCGGTCACTCAAATGATAGAAGCAGTAAAAGTTGCGCTTGAAAAAACAGCTCCGGAGCTTTCTTCTGATCTCCTTGACAGAGGAATATTTCTTACTGGAGGCGGAGCATTGATAAAAGGACTCGATGAAAGAATCAAAATGGAAACCGGCGTGCCTGTTCACATAGCGGAAGATCCGCTTACTGCTGTTGCACGGGGAACGGGAAAGGTACTCGAGGATATAGATTTTTTCAAGAAAGTACTTTTGAGAAGGTAACTTGATCAGGTAATTATATTAACTGTTTAATGACATAAATCATCTGAAAGATTGAAAACCATAGGATTATTTTTATTACAAATCAAAGAATATTTAATCCTTTCTTTACTCATAGTAATTTCACTTATACTTTTATTTTCAAACGATAATACGCAGATAAGATATCTCCGTGCTGTTGCCGTAGGATTTGTGGGAACAATTCAAAGCGGAGTGTCCGCAGTTCCCAATGTTTTTGAGATTCAAAAGGAAAATGAATTTCTAAGGGCAAAAAACATTGAGCTTTCCAACGAGCTTTCAGCGCTGAAGGAAGCAAGGCTGGAAAACATACGTTTATCAAGAATGCTGGGAATTAAGAATAAAGAAATTTCGGGAGTAGTAAGCGCCGGAATTGTTAACAAAACTTTGATTCAATCCAGGAATACCATAACATTAAATGTTGGTGAATCCGACAGTGTAAAAATAAATATGCCGGTAATTACAGATGACGGACTTGTAGGAAGAATTGTATCGACAAGCAAAAATTACTCAATTGCTCAAATATTGTATAACAGAAATCTGAGTGTCAGCGTTAAGATTCAGCGAAGCAGAGTTGACGGAATACTTAATTACGACGGATCGGGTAATCTGCTCATAAAAAACGTTCCAAAAAGCGCCGATGTAAAAACCGGTGACCTGATAATTACATCCGAATACAGTAATTACTTCCCTCCCGGCATACCGGTTGGAATTGTTATTGAAGAGGGCAATCTTGATAATCTTTTTAAAAAAATAATTATTAAACCTCAGGTCTCTTTTCAGGAGCTCGAGGAAGTCTTTGTGCTTAAGCATTTGCCCGACAGCGAAAGGCTTGAACTGGAAAATGCATTTCAAAAAAAATAAAAATTGTATTTAACTTCAGTATTAAAATATGCCGGATTATTCACAGTTCTGATTTTAATTCAGGTAACATTCATTGGATATCTTCTTTCAATTCCTAATTATAACATTACTCCCGATATTGTCATCCTGCTTGTGATTTTTATTGGATATACTCATGGAAACATAGCCGGTATGATTTCGGGATTTTTATCAGGATTAATTCTCGATATCCTTAGCGGATCGTTTATCGGTTTACTTGCATTGTCTTACAGTATTGCCGGTTTCATTTCCGGTTATTTCAAAAGAGATTCAATCGACTCCGCAAAGAGGAGATCTTTCATCGGAATAATTTTTCTGTGTACACTTGCTGCATATACAATTTATTATATAATTTATTTTCAGGGCTCATCGATAAACTTGTTAGATATATTTCTGATGCATGTGCTTACGACTACCATCTATACTTCTGTGTTTGGATTGATATTCGCATTAATTTATAACAGATTTGACGTAAAGCAATCTTTCTGAATTTGGAACAGGATAAAAAAAAATATCTGATATTTGTATTATGCTCGGTGATATTCTTTTTGCTCGGAGCAAGACTTGCATACCTTCAGCTTTTTTCCTCTGAAGAGCTGAGCAAAGAGTCTGACAAGAATTCAGTTAAGACAATTACTATTACTCCGCCTCGCGGTTTAATGTATGACAGAAACGGAAAAGTGCTGGTCGATAATAAACCTTCTTATACCGTTACGATTACTCCCTCAATGTTTGACACCAGCAAGCTTCAGGAAATATCATCCTTACTTGAAATACATCCGGATACTCTTATCAAAGAACTTAAAAGCTACAAGGGAACAAACCGATTCAATCCTGCTAAGGTTAAAAGAGACGTAAGTTTCAAAGTGGTTTCATACCTTGCCGAAAACAAGGATCACTTAAGCGGCGTTGATTATCAGATAGATGCTATCAGATTTTATCCGAATAATTTTCGCGGCTCGCATGCTTTTGGATATGCAAGTGAAATTTCATCAAAACAGTTAGAGAAACAGATTGGAGATTATTATAAGCAAGGAGATATTGTCGGCTCAAGCGGGCTTGAAGCAAATTATGAAAATTATCTAAGAGGCGTTAAGGGATATAAGTTTATTACTGTCGACGTAAAAGGCAGAGAGATTGGAGGTCTCAATGACGGAATGAATGACATTCCCCCGGTTAACGGCTCTGATCTTATTCTCGGCATCGATATCAAACTGCAGGAGTTTGCAGAAAAACTATTTGATGGAAAAAAGGGAGCAGTGATAGCGATCGAGCCCGAAACGGGAGAAGTACTGTGTTTTGTATCAAAGCCGGATTTTGATTTATCTTTGTTTTCCGGGAAGACTGACCCTAAAGTTTTTTCTGCATTGCTTAACGATCCTGAAAAACCTCTTTTCAATAGAGTTATTCAGACAAAATATCCTCCGGGATCAACATGGAAAATGATGATGTCTCTTGCAGCTCTGGATGCAGGATTAATTACAACAACATCCACTATCGCCTGCCCGGGTTCATTTACTTACGGAAACCGATCTTTTGAAGATCATGGAGCATACGGAAACATTAATGTTATGCGTGCAATTGAAGTTTCTGCAAACGTCTTTTATTACAAACTCGGACTCATGCTGGGCATCGATAATTATTACAAATACGGAAAGATGCTCGGATTTGGACAAAAGACGGGAATCGATCTGCCAAATGAAACTTCTGGGCTCCTTCCTTCAAGACAGTATCTTGACAAACGCTACGGAGAAAATAAATGGACACAGGGTTTTCTTGTTAGTCTCGGCATTGGTCAGGGTGAGCTTGGAGTTTCTCCTGTTCAGATGGCTGCATACACTGCCGCTATTGCAATGAACGGACTTTACTGCCAGCCTCATCTTGTCTCAAAAATAAGAAACACTGCTGATAATACAGAAGAAATAGTAAAGTATGAACAAAGAAGAATTGATCTTCCTCAAAAATATTATGATGCGGTAAAGAAAGGAATGTATCTTGTAGTAAATGGAAATGGAACAGCAAAAAGCATTATGTCTTCTGATATTGAACTTTGCGGAAAAACCGGAACAGCTCAGAATTCAAGCGGAAAAAATCATTCATGGTTTGTCGGATTTGCTCCTTATGAAAATCCGAAAATAGCAATTTGCGTTTTGGGTGAGAATGAGGGCTGGGGCGCTTCTTTTGCTGCTCCTGTAGCCGGTGCATTAATGCTGAAATATCTCAGTGGTGACAATTACAATACCGACGGAGAAATAAAAATTGTTGAAAATGCCAGGGATTAAATTAAATTATCGTTGCAGTTAGTCAATGAATAAAAATATTTTTGAAGGTTTTGATTTTACTATTCTCATTGTAACTGCTTGCATTGTTACATCGGGTTTGTTTGCTATTTTCAGCGCAACTTTTACAAGCTCTGCCGATTATTTTTCAAGGCAGCTGACATTTGCCTTGGCGGGTATATCGGTTATGATATTTATTAGTTACATACCTCCGAGAATTATAGCCAAAGGTTCGTATTTCCTGTATGTAATATCTTTAGTATTACTTGTGTTAGTATTATTGTTCGGAAAAAAAATCTCAGGATCGAAAAGCTGGTTCAGCATTGGCGGGTTCGGCATACAGCCTTCTGAATTTGCTAAGATAGCCACAATCCTTGCCATTGCAAATTTTCTTTCAATGACAGAGGAAGGTTACAGAAATGTAAACAGAGTTATGATTTTTTTTAAAACATGTTTGTTTATTTTTATTCCCGTAACATTAATCATGCTGCAGCCGGATATGGGGACCTCTCTTGTATTTTTATCAATGCTGCTTCCGATTTTATTCTGGGCAGGTCTTTCTCCTTACGTGCTGTTCATTATTATCTCGCCCGTCATAGTTGCAGCAGGCGCGTTTTTAGGCATATCCTATTTCATAGGCGCAATTTGCCTTGTTGCTGTTTTACTTTTTATGTTAAAGAAAAATATTGTAATAACCATTATAGTGCTGATCATCAATTTCATCATCGGTTTTTCAGCGGATAATCTTTATCAGAAGTTAGCGCCATATCAGCAGAACCGAATTAAAGCAGTATTTGATCCGACTACTGATCCTCTCGGCAGCGGATATAACGTAATTCAATCCAAAGTGGCAATCGGCTCTGGCGGATTTTGGGGCAAAGGATTTCTCGAAGGCACACAGACTCAGCTGAAATTTATACCTGAACAGTGGACAGATTTCATATTCTGTATGATCGGAGAAGAATTTGGTTTCATCGGCTCACTGCTTATACTTTTACTTTATATGATTTTAATTTTCCGGTTGGTGAATAATGCAAACATCACGCGAAACCGTTTTCTCAGTATTTCATGCATTGGAATTTCGAGCATTGTTTTATTTCACCTTTTAATTAATATAGGTATGACAATCGGCATTATGCCGGTAATCGGGATACCGTTGCCATTAATGAGTTACGGCATTTCATCGCTGATGTCATTTCTTGTAATGATGGGAATTGGAATGAGTACATACAGATACAGAAATCAGTATTAATTCTGAATAAAATGAAAATGTAAAATGAATATATAGATATATCCCGCTGCATACAGTATTATTAAACATTATACATATAAAATTTATAATTGAACAATTGAATATTTAAATAAATGATTCTTTCGGATAAAAAAATTCTTGAAGAGATAAAAAACAAAAACATTGTCATAAAGCCGTTTGACAGAAAATGTCTCGGATCCAACAGCTACGACGTTCATCTTGGAGAATGGCTGGCAGTTTATAAAGATGAAGTACTGGACGCTAAATCTCATAACAAAGTCAATTACTTCAAAATACCAAAAAGCGGACACATACTTCACCCGACAAAACTTTATCTCGGAGTAACGCAGGAATATACTGAAACCTTGATTTATGTTCCTTTCCTTGAAGGCAAGTCCAGCGTGGGAAGGCTTGGTATAGATATTCACGCAACTGCAGGCAAAGGCGACGTAGGATTTAAGAATAACTGGACTCTCGAAATTTCTGTCAAGCAGCCTGTAAAAGTTTATGCAGGGATGCCGATTGGGCAGCTGATTTATTTTTTGGTAGAAGGCGACGTGATCACTTCTTATGACAAAAAACCCAACGCCAAATATAACAGAAAAACAAATAAACCCGTTGAGTCAATGATGTGGAAAAATTTCTGATTAAAATAAATGGCATATACCGGTAAGTTAAAGAAAATAATTTCTCGCAATAAATCCATTCTTGTAATCGGACTTGATACAGATTTAAATAAAATCCCAAATATTTTTTTAAAATATAAAAATCCCGTTTCTGAATTTAACAAAGCAGTTATCGAATGTACAAAAGATGTTGCCGCAGGATACAAACTTAACTTGGCTTTTTATGAATATTTAGAAGAACAGGGAATCTCAGCCATGCGCGACACGGTAAAATCAATTCCCGAAGACATGATTAAGATTTGTGATTCGAAAAGAGGTGATATAGAAAATACGGCGGAGATGTATGCAAAGACATATTTTGACAAATACAACTTTGATTCGATTACTGTCAGCCCTTACATGGGAAGAGATGCGCTTGTACCTTTTTTAAAACGCAATGATAAATGTGTTTATGTGCTTGCTTTGACTTCAAACAAATCAAATTCAGATCTGCAGCTGCTTAAGTCAGGCGGAAAGTTTTTATATGAATCTGTAATTGAATTTTCTTTATCTATGTCTGCAGACAATAATGTCGGATTTGTTTTCGGTGCAAATCATACTGAAGAAATATTGAAGTTTACTTCTTTAAATCCCGAAGTCCCTCTTCTTATTCCGGGTATAGGAGCGCAAAAAAACGACATCGGAATGCTAATGAAATCCATAAAATCTGAAACAGCCGTTATTAACTCGAGCAGAGCTGTAATTTATTCAGCTCCAAAAGATTGCAGCGAAAAAGAATTTTTTGAGAAAATCAGAGAATCAGCCGTTGAGTTTAACAAAGAAATTGATTCCTGTAAAAATTCAGTTTGATTTTTATTTGCTTCTTAAATTCACGAAGAATTTAATCGGATAACAGAAAACTGCTTTATTTTAGTTTTTCTTATACTTGCTTCTCATCTTTTTACCTCCGCCGAAATAAACAAGCGCTGCAACGACAAGATGAATCCAGAACCAAGGACTGTCGGTTCCGAGATTTTGCACTATGTAAATAAGTATCAACGCTCTCGGGATGAATATAGTAAGTAAAATATCTCCGATAAAAGGAACTGTATTTAACGGTATCTGATGAATTAAGAAATAAATTATCAGCATTAACCGCGGTAAGAACAAACTGATGACTAAAAATACTGAATCCATGGTTTAAAATAAAAAAGGTTAGCTTAAACTAACCTTTTATTTAAAAATATTTAATACAAATTTTATGCAATTTTTTTGATGAGATCGACAACTCTGCAGCTGTAACCCCATTCATTGTCATACCATCCGATGACTTTCACAAGATTTCCTTTTGCCATGGTTGACAATGAATCAAATATACATGATTTGGAATTTCCAATAATATCGCTTGAAACAATTGGATCTTCGGTATATTCAATGATTCCTTTCATTGCTCCTTCGGAAGCTTTTTTCATCGCCGCATTTATATCTTCTTTTGTGGTTTCCTTTTCTACTATGCAAACAAAATCCGTCAGCGACCCATCGGGAGTCGGAACTCTCAAAGCAAATCCGTCAAGTTTACCTTTGAGATGAGGCATAACTTCACCAACGGCTTTTGCAGCTCCTGTTGTTGTAGGAATTATGTTCATTGCGCCTGCTCTGGCTCTCCTCAGATCTTTATGCGGCTGGTCAAGAAGCCCCTGATCATTTGTATATGAATGAACGGTCGTCATAAATCCTTTTACCACTTTGAAATTATCATCGAGTACTTTAACCATGGGTGCAAGACAATTTGTTGTACATGATGCATTTGAAACAATTTTCATTTCATTTGTAAGAACTGAATCATTTACTCCGAGGACTACAGTTGCATCAAGCGCGTCTTTTGCAGGCGCAGTAAGTATTACTTTTTTTGCGCCGCCGTCAAGATGCAGTTTCAACTTTTCTTTTGATGTAAATACTCCTGTTGATTCAATTACCACATCTGTCTTCATATCGCCCCAGCCGAGCTTTGTAGGATCCTTCTCGGCGGTAATCTTAATCTCATCACCGTCAACGTCAATTCCTTTTTCAGTCAGTTTGACATTTCCGTTATAATGTCCGTGAATTGAATCATATTTTAATAGGTGAGCGAGCGTCTTATTATCTGTAAGATCATTGATTGCCACAATGTCAAAGCCCCCAAGCTCCTTTAATCTTCTAAATACAAGTCTTCCGATTCTGCCGAATCCGTTTATTCCGACTTTTACAGCCATTAATTAACCTCCGTTTTTTAATTGTTTCGTAAAATTACTCAATGTGTTTCTGAAATTCAATTTAGATATATGGAACCTTTGTTGACTTGACAAGTATTCAATTGATCAAAAAAAAAGATTTCTAATGATTAATTGATCAAGTTTAATACAGGTTTAATATATATTGATAATTACATTACATCAGAACTGATCGATTTCCACTTATCTTTTGTCATAGTATAAATAAAATTTCTGTAGGGAGCTTCACCGTAATATTCAATATCTGCTTCGCCAGTTTTTTCTGCTTTTAATTTAAGAATTGCCTTCTGGGATCTTATGTTGTTTGCTCCGATGTGAAAATATACTTTTTCGACGTGATTAAATGCGTGGTCAAGCATGAGCTTTTTCAATGCTCTATTATATTTTCCTCCCCAGCAGCTTCGTTTTATGAATGTATATCCAATTGACACTGACTTTTCTTCCGGAAGATATCCGTAATATCTCGAACTGCCGATCACTTCATTAGTTACCGCATTATACACAATAAATGCCCCTCCGGATTCAAGAGCGCCTTTAAAAAAATTTTCAAATACTTCCCGTTTATATCTGTCTTTATTAGGATGCTGTTCCCATAGCAAAGGATCAGATGCAGCTTCAAATAATTTTTCAAAATCCTGCTTCTTTAAAGGACTTATGATTACAATACTATTTTCAAGATGAGGCTGAAGATCAAAATTTTTTTCCAATTATCTCAGAGTTGTTTTATTTTAAGATAAATTAATAAAGACATAATTTTTTTAAAAGACACTCCAAAATGTTTCGAATGGTGATTTATAACCTAAAAACATAAAGTCAAATTATCACATACGATTTGTTAAATGTATATTTTATTTCAATGCATTTAATCATATTTTTGAAAAATTTTCTGAAATGAAATTATTGAATCCGCTTTTTATATCCATTACAGCAATATTGATGTATGCATCTGGAATAATTGCACAAGATACAATTTCCAGCCCAAATCCTGACGGGGCAACAAAGGTGTATGTCGCTATGTATCTAAACAACATTAGCGAAATTAATTCCGCTTCTCAGATTATTAAAGCTGACATGATACTAAGTGTAAGCTGGCAGGATCCGAGATTAAAGCATGAAGGAAAAGGATATATAATTGCCGGACTTGATAAAGTCTGGGATCCTACCATAACATTTACCAACAGACTTAACATTACAAAATCATTTTCCGAACATGTGTCAATATTCGGAGACGGGACAGTAGTTTCTTTCCAGCGTATTTATGGCGACTTTACACAAAACCTGTTTTACAAAGACTTTCCTTTTGATGAACAAACTCTTCAGCTAAGATTAATTGATATGAGCATATCATACGATAGTATTGAATTCGAGATTGATACTGCCGGTTCCGGCGTAAATAAATTAATTTCAGCTCTTGACTGGAAAGTTGAAGGATGGAATTTAAAAAAATCAGATTTTACTTTTGAAGGCAGTTCAGAAAAAGTATCTTCACTAGTATTTGAAGTTAAAGTAAAAAGAGAATACGGTTATTACGTTTTACTTTTTATTATTCCTTTACTTCTCATCATAATGATGTCATGGATGGCTTTCTGGCTGGATTCTTCACTTTCTTCATCACAGATATCAATAGCAACGACTTCAATGCTGACGCTGATTGCATACAGATTTATTGTTACGGCAAACCTCCCTAAGATTGCATACATGACAAGAATGGATCTTTTTATTATCGGTTCATCCCTGCTGATATTTTTCACGTTACTTGAATCAATTGTCACATCTTCCATTTCAGCAAGAGGCAATGCCGTATTGGCACAAAAAATTGACAAACATTGCAGATGGATTTTCCCATGCTTATACGTTTTAGTAGCTGTTTATGCTTTCCTGATTTAAAGAAATTAGTTTTTAATATATTGATAATTTGAAATTGTCATTTGATGCGATTTTAATTCGAAATTTAATTTAAATTGTCCCCGGTTTAAAATCATTCCTTATTGGATATAGTTAAGTTTCATAATTTAATCAAAACCGATTTCTTTGAAGTAACGGTTGTCACAAAAAAGACAAACAATGTTACTGAGAATTCCGCTGAAATTGATAATCAGGTTTAGTATTTTTATTGTTAATTTAAAAAATGCCCTTGTAGCTCAGGTGGATAGAGCAGCAGTTTCCTAAACTGCGTGCCGGATGTTCGAGTCATCCCAAGGGCACTTTTTCAAATATTAATTTACAATTGTTAATTTTAAATATGTTTTTTTGAAATGCTATTCAGCAATTTTATAAAAAATAAGAAAATTGTTCTCTGAGTTTGAGGGAACTGTAAAGAATATTGATTAATGAATAATGTCAAAAAGTGAGAATAAAGTTGCTCTTGTAACAGGCGGAGCAAGGAGATTAGGTAAAGAAATTGCACATGCACTTGCATTAAAGGGATTTGATATAATCATAGGTTATAATGAAAGCAGTAAATCAGCTCTTGAAGAAACGATTTCTTTGATTAAAGAATCCGGCGTTAACATAACAGCAGTGAAGTGTGATTTAACTAAAGTTCAGGAAATTCAAAAACTATTCAGAACTGTCATGGTTAAATATAAAAAGCTTAACCTGTTGGTTAACAATGCCGCAATTTTCAGCAGAACAGAATTTACCGAAACTTCGGAAAAAATTTATGATAAGTTTCTGGATACAAATCTGAAAAGTGTTTTCTTCTGCTGTCAGGAAGCAGCGACCATAATGCTGAAAAGCGAAGTTACTCATTCACACATTGTAAATATTTCTTCACTCGGAGGATTTGAAAACTGGACGGGATACATCCCCTATTCAGTATCCAAGGCAGGTGTGATAAAGCTTACAAAACAGCTTGGTAAAAAACTTGCGCCGAAGATACTTATCAATTCCATTGCTCCCGGTACAATTTTGATTGACAACGATGAAAATGAAAACGTCGATCCTGATGAAGTTAATAAATATCCTATGAAAAGATTTGCCAAATCAAAAGACATAATTTCAATTTTGCTTTATCTTGCGCTTGAAAACAGTTACATAACCGGACAGACAATAGTAGTTGACGGCGGCAAGAGTCTTTAATAAAAAATTAGGTTAGAAAAAATTGATTTGATTTATTGAATTAAACAGAAAAAATAAATGGACAAAGTTAAAAAAGCTCCGAAGGCTTATGAAAATTCGAGTTTTATGAATTCCCCGGGTGGAAGGAATGTACGTATTTTGACAGAATACATGGAGCCGTTTGAAAGATTCAGAAAATACAAAATTAAGCATACTATCGTATTTTTTGGTTCTGCAAGAATTCTGCCAAAAAAAGAAGCAAGACAGAAGCTTTTGGAATTAAAAGAAAAAATGAAAAGCCCGAGAAATAATAATAAGAAATTGGAAATTGATCTGAAAATTGCCGAGGCAAATATGGAAATGTCAAAGTATTATGAAGATACAGTTCAGTTAGCTTACTTAATGACAAAATGGGCAAAGAGCTTAAAGAAGCCGAATAAGTTTATCGTGTGTTCGGGAGGCGGACCGGGTATAATGGAAGCTGCAAACAAAGGTGCAGCGAAAGCTAAAGGATTTTCGATGGGTCTCAATATTTCTCTTCCGTTTGAACAATATCCGAATAAATTTATTTCACCTGAGTTAAATTTCGAATTTCATTATTTTTTTATGAGAAAATTCTGGTTTGCTTATCTTGCAAAAGCGCTTGTTATAATGCCGGGAGGATTTGGTACTTTGGATGAATTGATGGAAATATTGACGCTTGTTCAGACAGAAAAACTGCATAAAAAAATTACCGTCGTAATTTACGGAAAAGAATTCTGGGATAAAATTATTGACTTGGATAAATTAGCCGAACTTCAGATGATATCAAAAGAAGATCTTAAGCTTTTTAAATTTGCAAATACACCTGAAGAGGCTTTTGAATACCTTAAAAAAGAATTGATAAGAAATTATGTCATCAAATAAGAATTACTTATGATAATAAGCATGACCGGATACGGAAAATCCGAAGGTACTTTTAAGAAAAAAAAATATAACATTGAAATAAGATCGGTAAACAACAAGTACTGCGATGTTTCGATGAAATATCCTAAACAATTTACTTTAAGGGATTTTGAATTAAGAGAGCTGATCAGAGGAAAAATTTCAAGAGGAAAACTGAATGTGAATATAAGTGTTGAGACAGGAAGCGGGGACATTGGAACTCTTTTTACAAACGAATCTTCGGTAAAAAATTATCTTGAATTATTAAAAAGCATTAAAAAATTAATCGGGACAAAAGAAGAAATTACTCTAAACCATATTCTGGTGTTTAAGGATTTATTTGAAGCTGAAGCCGGAGGGAATGTTGAAGAAGAAGAATTCGAGTATGTATGTTCGCTGCTCCTGAAGGCAATTGACGATTTGAAAAAGATGAAAGCGAAAGAAGGCATCAGCCTGAAAAATGATTTGATGCAAAGGATAAAATTCATCGATAAAGAAGCTGCCGAAATTTCAAAAATCTCAAAACAAAGATTGAAAACGGAAAAGGATAGAATAAATGCAAAAGTCAGGAGCATTATCAGTGACAGGAAAATAATTGATGAAGGAAGATTAGAGCTGGAAATTGTTTTGCTGTCGGATAAAATAGATATTACAGAGGAATTAATCAGATTGAAAAGTCATACAAAATATTTTGTTGAATATGCAAAATCATCGGAATATTCGGGCAGAAGACTGAATTTTCTCACGCAGGAAATCAACAGGGAAATAAATACGATTGCATCAAAATCACTTGATGCTGATATTTCACAAAAAGTTTCCGTAATGAAGGAAGAACTTGAGAAGATAAAAGAGCAACTTCAAAATGTAGAATAGAATGCTATATGTTATTGCAGCTCCATCGGGAGCAGGTAAAACTACCATTGTAAGAGAAATTCTGAAAAGTAATCCTGAAATCGTGTTTTCTGTTTCCGCTACAACAAGGGAAAAAAGATCCGGCGAAGCAGACGGGAAAGATTATTTTTATTTTACAAAAGATGAATTTAAAAAAAAGATTGCTAACGATGAACTTGTAGAATACGAGATTCTCTTTAATGGAGATTATTACGGGACTCTGAAGACCTATGTTGAAAAAAATTTAAAAGAAGGTAAGGATATGATTTTTGATGTTGATGTCAATGGCGCTTTATCCATTAAAAAATTATATGGCTTGAATGCCAGGCTCATATTTATCATGCCTCCTGAAAAAGAAACTCTCATCAAAAGGCTAAAAAACAGAGCAACAGAAAGCAAAGAGCAGATTGAAGAGAGAATAAAAAGGGTTGATTTGGAAATCGGAAAAGCAAATGATTTTGATTATATTGTGGTAAATGATAAGCTCGATAAAGCTGTTAACGAAGTACAAAAAATAATTTCGCAGTCTAATACAAAAAAAGATTTTTAATAAATAAACTTAGGAATAAAAAATGCCGATAGAAACAATGGATTTGGAAAAAGTAGAATCCAAAACAGCAAATTTATATGAATCGATTGTCGTAGTATCAAAGAGATCCAGGCAGATAAACGATGCTCTTAAAATAGAATTGAATATGAAGCTAGAGCCGATAATTGCAAAAGAAACAGAAGACGATACAATTATGAATCAGGACAAGCTGAATATTTCTCTTGAGTTTGAGAAAAGGATAAAACCAACTGCGCAGGCTCTTCAGGAACTTATGAATGACAAACTAAACTACCGGTTCCGTTTTGAAGATGAACAGGAAGGTTCTAAAGAAGTACAATAAGGTTTTTATCAGATTCGTTTTTTACATTTCATAAATATCCCTTTTATTACAAAGGGATATTTTTTTAAAACAAAAATGTTAAAAGGTAAAAAAATATTAATTGGAATTTCCGGCGGAATTGCCGCATATAAAATATGCACTCTGGTTAGACTGCTTGTAAAACAGGGAGCTGAAGTCAGAATAATAATGACGCCTTCAGCCGTAAATTTTGTTTCTCCGGTTACTCTTTCTGTTTTATCTGGAAATGAAGTATTCATTAATATGTTTCCTGAAAGCCCTGATTTATGCAATGCCGAAAAAACGGAGTTGAAGACCTGGCATGTTAATTTCGGACTTTGGGCGGATGTTTTTTTGATTGCTCCTGCAACGGCAAATACTATTGCAAAAATTTCTGCAGGCATTGCCGATAATTTTCTTCTGGCTTCCGTCCTTGCATCTAAATGTCCCGTTATTATTTCTCCTTCAATGGATGATGACATGTATAAAAACCATGTAACAACTTTTAATATTGATAAATTAAAATTTTCAGGATATAAGATTATAGAACCTGAATACGGCGAACTTGCCAGCGGACTTGTAGGTGAGGGAAGAATGCCTGAACCAGAAAAACTTTTTGGTTATTTAAAAGAATTCTTTGACAAAAAATCTGATCTTTCAGGGAAAAAAATACTTATCACCGCTGGACCGACAGTTGAATTTATTGACAAAGTCAGATTTGTATCAAATCCTTCCACAGGCAAAATGGGATTTGAAATTGCACGCGCTGCAAAGGACAGAGGAGCTGAGGTTACATTAATTTCAGGACCTGTAATGTTAAATGATATTGCAGGAGTAAAGAGAATAAATGTAACTTCTGCAGACGAAATGTTAAAAAGCGTAAAATTAAATTTGAGAAATAAAGATCTCATAGTAATGGCAGCTGCAGTTGAAGACTTCAGACCGGTTAAAAAAGTAAATACAAAAATTAAGAAAGAAGATAAAAACAGATTTGTTTTTGAATTTGAAAAAACTCCGGATATATTATATTTTCTCGGAAAGAATAAAAAAAGATACAAGCTTGCCGGATTTGCACTTGAGACGGAAAACCTGCTCGAAAATGCTAAGAAAAAATTGAAAGAAAAAAATCTGGATTTTATTGTTCTCAATAATCCTGATATACACGGAGCAGGATTTGGTACAAACACAAATGTTATTACTATTATTGATACTAAGAGTACGAAGTCATATCCTTTAATGAGCAAGTATGACGCAGGCAACGAAATCCTGAACAAATTTCTTTCATTGAAATGAGCAGCGGTAAAGATAAAATAATAAATGATGTTTGCAGATATCTCAAATTTTATATTGAAAATAATAATTATCCGTTATTCAAAAATGAATTTCACATTTCAGATGAGCCTGTAATTTATCAAGATGAGGAATTTGCAGAAAGTATCGAAAAAAATGATCCGGAAAACACCGAAAATGAGAGTGATCAGTTAGTTGCTGAAAAGATTAAAGTTACTGATAACAGAAAACAGGAAATTCCAATATTCAAAGAAGAATGGATGAATGCTGAGACGTTGCAGGTGTTTGAACAAAAAATACAGACATGCGATAAATGCAGCAATCTGTCTGTATCCAGAACACAAGTAGTATTTGGACACGGCAATCCCGAAGCTAAAATTGTAGTGGTAGGTGAAGCTCCCGGAGCAGATGAAGATATACAGGGAAAACCATTTGTTGGGAGAGCAGGAAAACTTCTTACAGACATACTTAAAGCCATTAATTTTGACAGAGAAGAAGTTTACATTTGCAACATACTAAAATGCAGACCACCTGAAAACAGGAATCCTCTGCCGGATGAAATTGCACACTGCGAGCCATATTTACATAAACAGCTCGAGATGATAAAACCAATGCTCATACTTGCACTCGGTACATTTGCAGCACAGACTTTGCTGAAGTCAAAAGAACCCTTAGGGAGGTTAAGAGGAAAATTTCATCTTTATAACGGAATAAAGATGATGGTAACTTATCATCCTGCAGCTTTGCTTAGAAATCCCAACTGGAAAAAACCTACATGGGAGGATGTTCAGCTTTTCAGGAAAGAATTTGATACAATGATTAACCGGAAGTAAACTTAAATATTTATTGTTAACAGGCTAACAGTTTTAAAATGGCAAAAAAGAAATTTGTTAAGGCAAAAAAAGATGTTTCAATGGATGAAAGCGAATTCGCTGATTCAAGCAGAACTCCGCCAAACGCTCTTGACCTGGAAGTTAAAATTCTCGGTTCGATATTGATTGACAATCAGGTTATGAATGATGTATTAAATTTACTTGAGCCGAAGCATTTTTACAGACCAATACACGGAGATTTGTTTCAGGCAATGATAAATCTTGATTCTAAAAATGAACCTGTAGATCCAAATACTCTGAAAGAGGAACTGAAAAGAATGGGAAAACTTGAAGAAGTCGGAGGAATAGAGTATATAATTGAGCTGACTTCTTCCGTTTCATCTTCTGCACACATAGATTTTCATTCAAGAGTTGTCTTTGAGAAATACATACTTCGAAATCTGATACATATTTCATCCGGCATTGTTGATAAATGTTTTGATCAAACCATGAATACATTTATTACGCTGGATGAAGCCGAGCAAAGCATACTTGATATTTCGGAATCTCTCTCAAAGAAAAAAGTAATATCCGTAAAAGATGAAATTGATATGCTCGTCAGTAAAATCGGCGATCAGAGAAACAACAAAGGAGCAATTATAGGCGTGCCCACCGGATTTACTGAGCTGGATGATATGACCGCTGGATTTCAGAAATCCGAATTGATTGTAATTGCCGGCAGACCATCTCACGGTAAAACAGCTTTTGCCATGAACATAGCAAGAAATGCATCAGTCGATCATCAGAAATCAATAGCAATCTTCAGTCTTGAAATGTCTTTCAGGGAATTAATGCTGAGACTGCTTGCAGGAGAAGCAAGAGTAAACGGTAAGAAACTTAAAACCGGCAGATCAAGCCATGATGAATGGAAAAGAGTTTTGCATACTTATCATAAACTGAAAACAAATATGTTTATCGATGACACCAGCGAGCTGACTGTTCTTGAGATCAGAGCAAAAGCCAGAAGACTTCACAAAGATTATGGCATTGATATGATTATTGTTGATTATCTTCAGCTTATACGGGGACGCGAAGATTTTGAGAGAAGAGATCTTGAAGTTGCATACGTTTCAAGAGGATTAAAAGCCCTTGCAAAAGAGCTCGATATTCCGGTTGTAGCCTGCGCTCAGCTGAACCGTTCTTCAGAACAAAGAGGCAAAGAAAAGAGACCACAGCTTGTTGATCTGAGAGAATCAGGCGCTATCGAACAAGACGCTGACGTTGTAATTTTCGTTCACAGACCGGTTATGGGAATGAAACACAATCCCGATGATCCGGATTTTGAAGAGCTAAAAAGAAAAGCGGAGATCATTATAGGCAAGCAGAGAAACGGTCCTGTCGGAGATTTTGATTTAGTTTTTCTTGATGAATATGCGAAGTTTGAAAATAAAACAAGGCATCCGGTAATTGATATTCCGCCATCAACAAACGGTGATATGCCGTTTTGAAGTTTTTCTCTTCATAAAAAAATAATCACGAAATCATAAGTTTTCCTTTAAAATGATTATTATTTTCATTCTAAAAAAAAAGCCCGTTCAAGAGACGGGCTTTTTTTTAGAATTCAAAAATAAATTAAAGCTTCTTGCTTTCTCCTGTTTTGTTTTTATCTCCGCATTTATTGCTGTTGCATTCGAGACCTTTATCTTTTATTGAAGCAGCAATAATTTCCGGAGTTGTTTCGGTATCAGAATAATAAACTTTCACGGATGTCATTTTTGATACGCTGCAGGTTTCACCATAAGCAACTTCCTTAACACCGGAAATTCCCATCAGCTTTTCTGAAACACCGGGTTTACAACCGTCGCAGTCAATTTTATCAGTTACAAATTCATAAACCGGGAATCCTGAAGATTCGGTTACCGAACCTGAATGATTTTCAGATGAATGGTTCATATCAGCTTTATCAGTACATTTTTCCGTAACTTTGCCTGAATGTTGATCAGACGAATGATCCATAGATGCTTTATCGGTACACTTTGAAGAACAGTCTTTTTTGCCGTTCTTGTCATCTGCTATCAAATTATTGCTATTGACATACAGAATACCGGCAATTAAAACAACAATAAAAGAAGCAAGAATGATAATTTTCTTTTTCATTTGATTTTAATTTAATTTATAAAAGTGATTTTAAAATTTGGTTTAAAATGTATAATCGTCTAACACATTATCCGGCAAAATAATTTCATTACTTTCCTTTTCACATTTAATCTTGTTCTTACCACCATTATTAACTTTTCTTTTTGATTCCGGAGCAGATAATCCATTCGATTTTTTCTCACCGGAGTTGCTGCAATTCTTTGAATTCAAAATCGCATTTCTGTATCCGTATTTTCTATTATTAGTCTTATATTTCTTAATTGTTTCTTTCTTAACGTAGTTATATTCAAAACCATAACCATTTGTCTTCTGGTTTTTATCACATTTATTTATAAACATTTTCACTTTGTTATATGCATCAATATCTGATATTTCATTTTCAGCAGATTTTTTTCTGAGCTCATCATCAAGTTCAGAAAGCTGCTTGTGCTTTTTGGAAATCAGCTTATCTAGCTCAGCCGTAAAATCAACGTTTTTATTGGCAGAAGGTCTTCTTATTATAGCTTGTGTTTCGGATTTCAAATCAGAAATATTCGACTTTTCAGATTTAATATCTTGGATTGATTTCTTTCTTAAATCGGATTTAATATAAATTCTTAATTTATTTTTTTTGTATAAACCGGTAGATTTTTTTAAGTCTGTATTATTAGTTTCCAAATTTAACGGACCGTATATTTCAGTATTTTGTGAAATCAAAACAGCCTTAACAGAAGAAGTTAATTTATCCTTAATGTCACCGCTTAGTTGAAAATAAATAAATCCCGCAAGCAGAGAAATTAATAGTGATGATAAAAACTTAGATTTTTCTTTCATAATTTTGCCGAAAAGATTCCGGTTTGATTAAAAATTCGTTTCAATATAGTATTTTTATTTAAAAGAAAAAACAATTTTAAAAGAAAATACATTAAAATTTTTCATTAACAATAGAGCTAATTGAAACAAATAATCAAAGTTATTTTACCCTTTTGATGACAACAATAGTTCTGTCATCTGAATAAATACCGTTTGATGAAAAAAGTGTAACATCCTGCAGAAGTCTCTGGCTAATTTCCTTTACGCTTAAGTCTCTGTATTTTATAAGTGATTCTTTAATTCTGTCTTCACCAAAAAATTCAAACTTTTCATTTGTTGCTTCTATTATTCCGTCAGTATATAAAACCAGCAAATCATTTATATCGAAATTGATGCTGTCAGAATAATACCTTTGATAAGGAGCAAGTCCCAATACAGGTCCCGTGGATGAAAGTTTTTCTGTTTTCCTCTTACCTGATTTTAAAAAAAGGGGTGGATTCTGACCGGCATTTACAAATTGACACAAGCCCTTTTTATCTTTAAGGAGTTCACAATAAAAAAGCGTAACAAATCTCTCATAAGGGAAAGTCTCATAAACTAAATTGTTTATTCTGCTAATTACGGAATTTATATTATTCTGAAAACCTGCTCCCATTTTCAATGCGCCGGAAACATAGAGCGCTTGAGCCGCGGCGGAAATTCCTTTTGATGCCGCATCGCCTATTGCTATGCCGAGCCTTTCCTTGTCCTCACTTTCCAGATAATCAAAAAAATCTCCTCCGACAATCTTGTCGGGAACTGACAGCCCAAACATTTCATAATTACCGAAATCCTTTTCATGCTCGGGTAAAATGCTTTTTTGAATTTCACGGGCTTTCTCGAGCTCCTGCATGTTTTCTTTAACAGAAGATTCAATATGCTTTGTTCTCAAGATAGAGCTCAATGTCATGCTGATGATATTAAGAGTATTCAGAAGATCACCTTCAAGACTTTTTGCATTCAAAGCCATTACATATTTATAAAGAAAGTATGTTTCTCCTTTTTTATCCTTCAGTTTAAACTTGTCTCCTACTCCCGTTGCCGAGTAATGATAAATTCCTTTCTCAATCAGATATTCATCTGTCTCTTCGGCTATCAACGATCTAAACAATCCAACTTTTTTGAAAATAGGATACTTCTCAACTTTAAGCATGTAGTTGTCTTTAATAAGCTTGACGTTTCCCATTTGTCTGGACAATGAATAAGCATCATGCTTTCTATTCAGCTTCCAAAGTCTGCCGCCCTTGATGTTTATTTCTTCATTTTTTATAATCTGGTCAAGCACATAACATAATAGCTCTTCTTCTTTTTTAAATTTCGGAACTTCTTTTGTTATGTTTTCAAGCGTTCTATATAACTTTCTTTGCTCCATTTAAAATTAAAATTTAATTCAGACAAATTTACTTTTGTTTTTTTCAAAATACAACTGCCCTAATTCAGCGCCTACTACAAATATCACCGAAAGATAATAAATATAAAAAATACTAATTACTATTGTCGCATAAGTTCCGTATATCCTGCCGTAATTAGCAATTTTTAATATGTAAACAGAAAACAGATACTTTAGCGCTTCAAACATGGCAGCCGAAACAACGGAAGAAAACAGAATGATTTTTTTATGAATTCGATAATGTGGCACATAAGCGTAAAGAACATAAAACAAACAAAACGATACAATAATACCAAATACAAAAGGAACAATTTTTTGAAAAAGTGTAAGCGTAACGTATTCACCAAAAATTCCCTGAGAATAAATTTCGACAATCTGAACAGATGAAGTAATTATCATTGATGTTAGAAATAAGACTACACTTATTATCACAAGTAAAAAATCTCTTAGCTTCCCCGCGAAGTAATTCAACTCGGCATTTACCTGATAAACTTTTCTGAGAACTTCCCTCATTGCGCTGAATAGCCCGCTGACTGTCCAAAACAATCCTGCAAGTCCGATTACTCCCGTCAGAAAAGTATTTGTTGTAAGCTCTTTTGTTCTTTCGGTTAATTCATAAATAAATCTTTCCTTATACTGACCGGGAAGCGGTATGATACTGTTTAGATAATTCATCAGCTTGTCCTGAACTGTATTGCTGTCGAGATAAATTCCGAGAATTGTTAAAAGTATCAGGAAAAATGGTATGAGGCAAATAAGCATATTGAATGATATTCCTGAAGACATAATCCAGATGTGATCATTGTCAAATTTATCAATCAGCCTGTCAATGTAAAAGTATAGTGTTTTATAGATACCGGATTCCTTTATCCGGTTAATTTTTGACGTGAAGAATTTTTTCATCGTTATAAAATTTTCCCGGATTTTTTTTCGACATATTTTAGAAAGCCGGGACTGAAAATTATTTCATTCATTTCTCCCATTAATTCAGATGTTATTTTGTCTTCAGATAAGTGAGGCATTCTTTTTCTAATGTATGAATATGCTGCTTCACTTCCCTTTCCGCTTTTGAGCGGTCTGTGATAATCCATTCCCTGAACTGCGCAAAGAAATTCTATTGCAATGATCCTCTTTGTATTATTTAAAACATCATAGCATTTTTTTGCTCCTACCGATCCCATTGAATTATGATCTTCCTGATTTGCGCTTGTAGGAATTGAATCAACCGATGCAGGATGAGACAACACTTTATTTTCACTTACAAGCGATGCTGCAGTATATTGTGCAATCATTAATCCTGAATTAATTCCTCCTTCATCGGCAAGAAATCTGGGCAATCCGCTTAAATTGCCGTCAACGAGCCGCGCAGTTCTCCTCTCACTGATATTTCCAAGTTCACTCAAAGAAATTGCAAGAAAATCAGCCGCAAGTGCAACCGGCTCGCCATGAAAATTTCCTCCTTCGATATGTTCGCTGCTTTCTGCAAAAATAAGAGGATTGTCCGTGGCTGAATTAATTTCTGTCTCAATAATTTTCCTGCAGTACTCAATTGTATCTTTGACTGCGCCGTGAACCTGAGGAATGCATCTGAGTGAATATGCATCCTGAACCTTACCGCAATGTCTGTGTGATTTCATAATCTCGCTGCCTTGAAGAAGATTTCTTAGATTAGAAGCGCACACTATCTGACCTTTATGCGGTCTTACTCTTTGAAGTTTATCGGAAAACGCTTTTGATGATCCTTTTAATGCTTCAAGTGACAGACTGCCTGCTACATCCGCAAGTTTAGATAAAGTAAGAGCATCAAATACAGATTTGCAAAGATAAGCAGACATCATCTGTGTTCCATTAATTAATGCAAGACCTTCTTTTGCTGAAAGTTTTAAGGGCGCAATGTTAAAATTTTTTAAAGCTTTTTTACTTTCTATGATATTTCCATTTACAATACAGTAACCTTCGCCAATAACTGTTAATGCTAAATGAGATAGCGGAGACAAATCACCGGAACTTCCAACAGATCCCTGCGAAGGAATCATTGGTACTATACCGGAATTAAAAATCCTGATTAATGTATTTATTAAATTCATTGTTACGCCTGAAAAACCAAGCGAAAGTGAATTTATCCTGAAGAGCAGCATAAGTCTTGCTATCACTGCGGGGATGAATTTCCCTGTTCCGGATGAATGGGATAGTATCAAATTTCTTTGAAGCTTTTCTAAATCCTTTTGCGGTATTTTTACATCTTTAAATTCGCCGAAACCAGTGGTAATTCCATATATGACTTCATTGTTTTTTATCCAGTATTCTACAAGCTTTCTTGATTTGAGAATTTTTCTTTCAGAAGCTTTGCTTAAAGATATTTTTCTGTTGTTTAATACTATGTCAACGGAATTTTCAACGGTGAGATTTTTTCCGTTTATTACAAAACCGGTTTTTTGCATGGCTCAATATACAAATGAAAGCATGCAGATAAAAGATAGATATTCGGTTCAATGTGCAATGTACAATGTGCAATGATCAATGCAATGAGAGTTTTGTCGGATAGGTAAACTA
Source organism: Ignavibacteria bacterium (assembly GCA_019187405.1). Lineage (GTDB taxonomy): Bacteria > Bacteroidota > Ignavibacteria > Tepidaquicellales > Tepidaquicellaceae > JABAQZ01. Next base: position 131,827 of record JABAQZ010000023.1, on the reverse strand, counting down.
TCTGTGATTTACGGGAAAAATTTTATTTCCTATGGCAGACAGCTTGAGAGATTTTGGCATGAGTTTGAAGATGATGAAAACGGATACATGATTTAGAGAGAATATTTTCGATATTTTCAATTTTGAATAAACCGTTCAGGTTAAATAAAAAGAAGTGAAGAACAGTATGATGCGGTAAATATCCGTAATTATTATTAAGCTTATCATAAATAAAATGGTCTTTACAATAGTCAACAATTCTGACTGGCCATAAACTTTTTTCAAAGATAAATAAGCATAAATTGATGCAGTGATTGCAGTAACAGCCATGCCGAATTCATTTTGAAAAATAAATCCGCTATCCTCATTAAAAAAAAGTTTTTTAATCAAATAAGCAAGCAAAAAGATCAGATTCAGGAAGACTGTAATAAAAAAAAGGATAAATGTAAGATAATGAGTCGAATAAATCATGTGTTCAAAAAAAAGTTTCTTTGATTTCGGATAAAGAAAATACAAAGCAAGCGATATCATGGGTATCATCAGAATAATCAGAAGTTTAGACTGAATGTAATTATGATTGTAGAAATCCATTGTGTATTCATCGAAAGACAAATTTTCCGATTTAACTTTATTGTTAATCAACGCGGTAAATATGCTTCCCATCAAATCTTTATTCATGTAATCATCCGGTGAAGAAGTAAACACATCATACCCGACATAATTCAATACAAAAAAATAAAATATATTTACCAGCAAAAAGAATTGAACTGGCTTAACATAAAAAATCCTTTTTCCTTTGAGGTAATTAATAGTAATTTCACCCGGTTTAAAGCAAAGCAGATAAAGGCTTTTCCAGATTTTTGATTCAAAATGAGTTAGGTTATAAAGTAACTGCCCGGCATAATTCATAACAGTAAATTCACTCTTGTCAAATTTCTTTTCGCCGCACTTTTGGCAATACTTCCCTGTTAAACTTTCACCGCAGGAGGCACAAACTTCGCTGTTCATTTCAAAATTTTTTACAAAATAGCAAACAAAAACAGAGATTCCACCGACAATATTTTTCAGGATCGTAACATTCTAAAACAATATTTTTTTAAATTGCTTTGATTTCAAAAATAATTTTAAGCAATTTGCAATAAAAATTTTCCGTTCTTTAATGACAAAACATCGAATTCATTCCCGCAGGATTAGTCTGATAAAAGGAATTACCTGGAGAATTATTGGAACGATGGATACAATTTTTCTGTCCTGGATTTTTACCGGTAACATAGATAAAGCATTTCATATTGGAAGTATCGAGTTGTTTACCAAAGTAATTTTATATTATTTTCACGAAAGAGCTTGGATGATTTTTCACATAGGAAAGCGCAAGATAATGTTAGAAAACGGGACTATTTTTTATGAAGATAAACATTGGAGAAGCTTTGCAAAAGGCATCAGCTGGAGATTCTTTGGTACTATTGATACAATTATTATTGCACTGTTTATCACCGGTGATTTACATGTAGCTTTTGAAATCGGATTTACTGAAGTTTTCACAAAGATGCTTTTATTTTATTTTCATGAAAGATTCTGGCTAAGAGTTACGAGAGAGCAGTGATAAAATTCAGAGTTAAATTTTAATAGAATATGCGTTCAATAAATATCTTGAAAAAGTTCGGACAGATAGACAAATACTACAACCCCAAAATAATTGCCGAATTAAATGGACATCAGGTGAAGATTGCAAAACTAAAAGGTGATTTTATACGGCACAATCACGAGGACGAGGATGAACTGTTTTATGTTTTAAAAGGAAAACTAAAAATGGTATTTGACGACAAAACAGTAATAATTAAAGAAGGAGAAATGTTGGTCGTACCTAAGAAAGTATATCACAAACCTTGCGCCGATGAAGAAGTCTGGCTGATGTTGTTTGAACCTGCATCAACACTTAATACAGGAAATGTCCTAAGCGAACTTACTGTTTTAACTCCGGAAAAGATTTGACATTTCATTTTTTGAACACTCTCTCTTTGAGAAGATTTATAGTGTAATCGGTTCGCTTTTGTCTGCCATCCTTATTGAGATGATAAACTGTATCAAAGAAAAGACTGTCGGGATAAACTAAATCAGAAGGTGTATTAATAATTTCAATCTTCAGATTCTTCCTCAAATCGTCTTCATATTCCGAAATCACTTTTTTATACTTTACAACTTCACTTTCCGGATAACATGGAAAAGAATAATAAACTTTTGCTCCAATACTTGCCGCATATTCTTGAAAATCATTTAGCATGCTAATATAATAATCATAATCTTTTTTTTCGAGGAGCACTCTGCCTTTAATCTCTTTGGGTTTTTCTTTAGTAAGATGGCTGATGACATCTCCGTTTGAATTGAATTTATTTCTTGCATAAAGAGATGTATCAAAAAGATTCAAATCATTTTCGGTGTTCATTTTCAATTCTTTTAAATTAAGCTTTTTTCCAAAAATTTTATTCTGAATTTTTTTTCTGTAAAGCTGGAGTTCGTTAAAAGTATAATTAACCCTCTGTTTGTAATAATCCAATCCGTAATCTACATAGTCTCCGGCTTCAGGGAAAATTTTTACAGTATAATTCACCGTGTTGAAATCAAATTCTCCCAGGTAATATTCAGTAGCAAGAATTACAATATCGTCTTTTCTCAAATACTTCTTAACATTATTTAGGAGCAATGCAAGTCCGAGATTTCCGTGTATTCCCATGTTTATCACCGGCATACCGAATTCTTTTTCCATTCTTTCCGAATCAATTCCGAAAGCAAGATTTGAAGCGCCTACAAAAATAATCCGGGGCGATACTGTGTTTTTCAGGAGATTGTTCTTGTCAATAATAGATGCCAAATAATTATCGGAAGAGTAAACCGTTGACTGTCTGCGATATAAAAAAATCACAGTAAGTCCTACGAGAAGCATTAAAAAAACAATATTCAAATAAAGTTTTTTCATCAGAACTGGAAATAAATAAACTGTTGATTTATGTTATACTGTCCGAACAATAAAATTATCAATATTATTGCATAATAAATCAGCCATCTAAGCACCCATGATTGTCTGTTTAACATCTGAATCATGTCTCCTTTCCTTTGCAGCATCTGGACAGATTTTAAAACCAATATCATTAATATTGCAAATGAAAAATCAAACAAGTTTTTATCGAGGTAATAGACATGCTTTGCATTTTCTGTAAATAATTCAGTTACGTTGCCAAACCCTGTATAGAAATTTTTAATTATATATACCGCGCTGTCAAGGTCTTGTGCTCTGAAAAAAATCCATGAAAAACAGACAAGACAGAAAGTGATAAAAATTCTAAGTAATTTCTGAATGCGTGGTAAATTATTCAATCCAAAGAGATTGGTAACTTTTTCTCTGAAATTTGAAGTAATAATACCGACGATAAGATAGATACCGTGCAAAGCTCCCCAGATTACAAAAGTCCAGTTAGCTCCGTGCCACAATCCGCTCACAAGAAATGTAACAAACAAGTTAAGATACCATCTTGGAATTGAGACTCTATTGCCACCAAGAGGAATGTAGAGGTAATCCTTAAACCAAGTTGAAAGCGATATATGCCATCGTTTCCAGAATTCGCTTATTGATTTTGAAAAATACGGTCTGTCAAAATTAAGCATTAACCTGAATCCCATCACCTTAGCAGCTCCGCGTGCAATGTCGGTATATCCGGAAAAGTCGCAATAAATCTGAAACGCAAAAAAAATCGTTGCTATCAACAGACTAATGCCCTGATATTCATAAGGATTGTCATATACCTGATTTACAAAAACGGCAAGTCTGTCTGCTATAACTACTTTTTTAAACATTCCCCAGGTCATGAGCTTAAGTCCGTCTGCAATTCTTCTGTAATCGACTTTATGCATTTCATAAAACTGATGAAGAAGATTCTGCGGTCGTTCTATTGGACCTGCAACGAGCTGAGGATAAAACATTACATAAAGAGAATATATGCCGAAGTTTTTTTCGGCTTTCTGATTTCCTCTGTAAACTTCGATTACGTAACTTAGACTCTGGAATGTATGAAAGGACAAGCCGATTGGCAAAATCAGACCTATATCCTCCACTGGATATTTCAGATAAAATGCTTCTGATAATTCAGCAAAGCTGTGGTTAAAGAAATTAAAGTATTTAAAAATAAACAAAACGAGTATGAGCGAAATAATGCTCATCACAAGAAACTTTCTTTTTTTTATGCCTTCAGAGTTTTCAATATATATGCCAGCAAAATAATCTATGATAATTGTAACAGCAAGAATAAGAATGTATTCTGGAATAAATGACATATAGAAATAACAGCTTGCAGTAAGAAGAAGAAACCATCTGAATTTATGCGGAATTATAAAATAAAGTATTGTAACAACCGGAAAGTAAATTAAAAAGTGTATTGAATTAAAAAGCATGCTTGAGCAATAGTTTGGAAAAGTCTTTTATTACACAAAAGAAACAACGAAGTCTTTTTATATTTTGCATTCAGCAAAATAAATCTGCAATGAATAAAAAGAAATTGTTAAAAAAATGCTTTGATGAATAAGGTTAGTATATATTTGCTTCCAGACTTAAACAGATAAAGATAAGAAATGAAATTACTTTTCCACGGAAGTTTCTTTTTCGGCAGTTACTTCTCCTGGAGGTAATCCAAGAATTTCCCTTGCTCTGTTGAGAGCATCATCTACGTTACCTCTTACATTGTCGTCACCGATTTTTTTGATTAAGCCGGATTTCTCTGATGCAAAAAGCGGCTGTGCATGCATACCGGATAATATCAAGACCGAATTGTTTTTTCTGCATTCATCATAAATATCTTCTATTGTTGCGATACCTGTAGCATCAATTGCCGGAACATTTCTCAGACGAAGTATCAGGATATTGTATTTTGAATGAACTGATCTAAGTATTTCTTTGAATTTGCTTGCCGCTCCGAAAAAGAATGGACCGTTTATTTCATAAATAATTACACCTTTAGGAATTTCTTTATTCTGAATAGAATTGACGCCTGTATCATCCTGTTCCAAAGTTTCGTCAAATTCACGAGAAATCATACCTATATTTGCTACTGAAGCCATTCTGTTCATAAATAAAAATGCCGACATTATCATTCCGATTTCAATAGCAATTGTAAGATCAAATAATATTGTCAATATAAATGTACTCAGAAACACAAGGATATCGCTCTTCGGCATTTTTAATTGAGCCTTAAACTCCCTCCATTCAAACATGTTAAAAGAGACAACTATTAAAATAGAAGCCAGCACTGCCATTGGTATCATCCCTGCATAGTTACCAAAGAAAAACATAATGAGAAGCAACATAAATGAGTGGATAATACCGGCAACAGGAGTATTACCGCCGCTCCTTATGTTAGTAACAGTTCGTGCGATTGCTCCGGTTACAGGAATTCCTCCAAACAAAGGAGATGCAACATTTGCCGCTCCGTTGGCAATGAGTTCCATATTTGAACGATGTCTTCCTCCAATAATTCCGTCAGCTACAACTGCACACAACAATGATTCGATTGCCGCAAGTATTGCAATAGTAAATGCCGGACCGATCAGATTATATATTTCCGAATAAGTGATTTCCGGAAATGAAGGAGCAGGAAAGTAATTTTGTATTGAGCCGAATTTTGAGCCGATTGTTTCAACATTCATTCCCAGAAAATTTGAAAACAAGGTGCCAATAACAAGCGCCGCAAATATTCCAGGAATTTTCTTATTTATAAAAGGGAATAATATTATCACCAAAAGTGTAACAAGAGAAACAATTAAAGCATCATAGTTTAAAGAAGGAAAATTTTTTAAATATTCAGGGAGTTTGCCGAGAAAATCCGGAGGAAGATTGTTAATTTTCAATCCGAGAAAGTCTTTTATTTGGGTTGTAAAAATTATAAGCGCAATACCTGAAGTAAATCCGCTAATGAGAGGCAGAGGAATGAATTTAATCAAAGTACCGAGCTTCATTAATCCCATGGCAATAAGGATCAGTCCTGCAAGAATCGAGGCAATCATTAGACCGTTAATACCATGAGACTGAATTATTCCGAATACAATAACAATAAAAGCACCAGTTGGACCGCCAATAGAGACTTTGCTTCCGCCTAAAGCTGAAATTATGAATCCACCGATAACTGCAGTAATTATTCCTTTTTCCGGCGATACACCAGAAGCAATTCCAAATGCAATTGCCAGGGGGAGTGCAACTATTCCAACTATTATTCCGGCAGTTAAATCACGAATAAATTGATTTTTGTTGTAAGTTCTCAGAGTTGTAATCAACTTCGGAATAAACATGATACAAAATTATCTATAGTGTAAAAATCAAATGATATTTTTTTGAAGGAAAAATATAAATAAATATTTCACAGAAAGTTCTTTATAAATGAAAAACCCTGTATAATACATCAACAGGGTTTTATTTTTGAGCTGGCAGAGGGATTTGAACCCCCGACCTGCTGATTACAAATCAGCTGCTCTACCAGCTGAGCTATGCCAGCATTATTTACTTAATGCAAATATAATTTTTTTATTAACTTCTTACAATGTTGAAAAAATCAATAACAGCTTATGGAATAATGCTTAATCTAAAATCTTCGGCATTGTTGTTAACAATCAGAGCATCAGAGCCGTCAACGAATCCGTCTCCGTTTATATCTGAATTCAGATAACCTGTTTTAAGCATCCCCGCATCATTGTCAATTATAAGCATATCAGTTCCATCGATGCTTCCATCCTGATTAACATCTCCGCTGTAAAAAGCATACAAATTAACTAAATCATTCAACAATATCTGATTGTTTCCAAAAGCTTTGGAAGCTGAATCCGTAAAATCATAATTAAGAATTCTATCAGAAAAACTTAATCCTGATATTACACTCCAGGTTTCAAGCGAATTTCTGTGACGAATCTGCAGTGTATAATTACCTCCGAGAGATAATCCGGAAAAATCAAAAGCAATATGCCCAGTGTTGTCCATGATATTTTTGCTTGTGTCAACAATTTCATAAGGCATATTGTTATTCCTCAATATCACTGTTACGGAATCTCGAACAGTAATTAAACTGTCCCGTAAAAACAAACCTTGTATCAGCATTCTGAGATTCAATGTATACATCTCCGCTGCTTCAAGTTCGGCAATTAAAGAAATTCTGAAATGAGATTTTGAAGGATCATTATTATATATGTTCAACACACCTGCCTGAATTGATCCTGTCAAAGAATCTGCAGGAATGACATTCATCATTCCGGGTATCAGCTTTACGGATAATAAAGTGCTGTCGCCAGGAGCAATGCTGTCCGGTAGCGTTGTCAATATTTCAAAAATTTCAGGATGTAATCCGCTTACAGTAACGCTGTCAATTATCAGATTAAGATTGCCATTATTTTTCAAATATATTTCCCGAATTACCGAATCGGGATAAACAACAGTTCCGAAATCCATCAAAGTATCTGACATTGATTCTGCTCTTATTGATGGACTTGGTATTCCGGCGGTTTTTGTGAATGTAACTATAATGCTGTCAAAGGATCCCTGACTGCCGGAAAACTGATCGAAGTTAAGTACTTTCCAATTTCCGGAAGCGCTTTTACCGTTGAGTCCGCTTAAAAGATAATCGCCTTTAAATATTCCTGACTCATAAGGCGGTATGCCGTTACCCCAGAATAGATCAGATGAATCTGAGACAAATGCACCATTAATATTCGATGCACTTCCCCCATTGGACGAAAAAAGACATTTTCTGTTGTTGTTTACGTCCGTTAGCGGAGAGTATAGAACTATTATTTCATCTTCGAGTCTCGGATGATTTAGAAACAATTGAACGCGGGTATTTACTATGTTAAAATTTCCGAAAGTAACGTCACTTGAATAAGTAGCCCCGGGATCGCTGCATACAAAACCGTTTATTTTGCCTGATACGGTTTCCATAGAACCAACGGCATAATAGCAAAGATTAAAAGTATTCGGAGCGCTGGAAGGGAAATAAGCTATATTGCCGGCAATATCTTTTGCCTTAAAATAATATTGTACCTGAGTTTCATATCCAAGACAAGGAATTTTAAAGTAAAAGACACTTCCGTTTATTGTATATGAATAAAGTGAATCAAATCCCGTCCATCCGGAATTGTTTCTATTTACTCTGTAAAATAACAAAGGGCTGTTTGAACCTGATTGAGGAATTGTAGAACCATCCTGATCGATTATTTCAGCATTTAATTCAGTAGAAAATGTGCTTGAATGTGAAGGAATATTTTTATGAACTATTGTTGGAGGCGTAACGTCAATTCCTAAAGCAAGCTTTACGGAATTATAAGCATTCACTCTGCCGTATCCGTAATAATCATTCCATTTACCATAAGGCTTGGAAACAGAATAACTGACATTATCAATTTTGTTACAACCTCTATATAACTTTGAAATAACTTCTTCCCTTGTCATTGCCTGATTTACAGAAAGCATTAACGCTGAAATACCTGCGGCAAGAGGAGTTGCGCATGATGTCCCTCTGAATGAATCATAATAAGCGCCGTCAGGTCCGCTGTTTCCGTTGTATCCGAAAACTCCCTGAATGTCGGTAGTATAACAAACAGTAGGAGCAACAACATCTAAATCTCCGTTTATATCTTCGCCGTAATTCGATCCCCAGTAATATTGATTGCCGTTTCCCGGAGATTTTTTTTGGTCATGAGTTGTTGAGCCGCCGACACTGACAACGAAAGGAAGGTATGAAGGATACCAGACAGAAAACTTGCCGTTATTTCCTGCAGCAAAAAATATCGGACAGCCGAGTCCGCCTCTTCCGTTATATGCAGCATTTTCTATTGCATCTGTCAATACCGAGACTGGTGTCATTCCGTTCCAGCTGTTGCTTAATACATCAATGCCTATCACTCGCGCAGTATCAAAAGCTCTTGCAATGCCTATGCTCGTGGAAGATCCCGTCATATTGAAAATTCTAAAAGCCATTAAAACACAGTTTGGCGCAATTCCGGAGACGCCTACTCCATTGTTTCCTCTTGCGCTTGAAATTCCTGCACAGCAAGTTCCGTGTCCGCCGAATGCTCCGGAATCTTTAGGCACACCGTATTTATTAAAGAATGCATCATAACCTGCCATCTTACGCCCGGTGTGATTAAATTCCTGATGAGTTGAATCAAGTCCTGTGTCAAAAACGCCTATCTTTATCGCCGGACTTCCTTTTGTTACATCCCACGCAAGATTGGCATCGACATCTGCGCCCGGCAAAGCATTGGTGTTTGCTGCATCTCCGTAAACATTTGATCCAGTTGGTACAAGCTGACCAGTATTGTTTAGTGACCATTGTTTTGAAAATAAAGGATCATTTGGAATGTAATTTAGAAGACAGAATTCCGGATAAATAAAATTCGGTTCTGCATACTCAAAAATTCCTCTTTCTGAATAAATCAAAGACAGCTCAAGAGCGTTTTTTGAAACTCCGTCATTTGTCTTAAGCAGAAAACCGTTTTCATCTTTAACATTTCCGATTATCCTAACATTATTTTCAATATTGAGAATGTTCAGAGCAACAAAATCTTTTTTGCTTTTAAGTCTTACGACAAATTCATCTCCTGCAATCTGCATGACAACATCAGACTGTCCTTTGTAAACCGGCGCTGATAATTTAATTATCCCGTCATTCTTAAAACCATTTCTTAACAAACCGGACATTTCAGATTCACTTAACTCATTATCAAATTTAAGCAAGAAAATATTATCGCAAATTTCGTTTACGGTTTCTGCTGACCTGAAAGCATCGCTGACCAAACTAAATTTGCTTTGTCTCGAGAGTGTATTTGAATTCAATACAATTGCAAGTCTGTCAAACTTTTGCTGAAGATTTACTTTACTGCCTTTGTAATAATAATAGCTTTCAGCATTTGATAATCCTGAGAAACAGATAAAAGATATTATTAATAGTAAATATTTTTGCATTAAAGAATTGAATAAAATGAATTAAGAGAAAAATCTTTCTTTCAGAACATCCAAGCAGTTAAAAAAATTGAAGTCGGTAATATTTAATTTTTCTTCTTCCTTTTTTTGGAAACTGTCTTGCCAGAATTGTCATCGTATAATTTCAACACCTGACCAATAAGAAGCTTATCGCTTTTTATGTTATTCCATTTTTTAAGATCAGATAACGAAACATTGTATGAATTAGCAATTCCCGCAAGTGTTTCACCTTTTTTTACTTTATGAGTTTTTTTAGAAGCAGATGATTTTGTATTTTTCGATTCAGAGACACCATTGATTTTTAATTTTTGACCGGGAATTATCACATCATTGTCGAGTCCGTTTAGTTCAATAATATCATTCACGCTTACATTATATTCATCAGCTATCATAGTAAGATTTTCTCCCGCAGTAACAGTGTGAATGGATCTATAACTGCTTCCACCGTAAACTTTCAGTTTCTGACCTTTTATTATTTTATCCGATTTAAGCGAGTTCCATTCCTTCAATTCATCAACGGTAACATTTTTTTCCGCAGCTATTTTAGAAAGATAATCACCTTCTTTTACGGTATAGTAAGAAAGCGAACCGGAATTAGATACTGGCTTCGTTTCGGTTGTCTCAGGTTCATTTTCATATTGATAATCCTCATTGGTCTCGTTGGCGGAAACATTTGTTTCTTCTTCATTGTCAGCATTTTTATCGGATTCCATTGAATTTTGGCTGGAACTTTCATTTGACTCATTCTGATTCTGGTATTCATCGCTCGAAGTACTTTCAGTATTGTCAATTTCTCCGGAAACATCAGTAACGGATTCGGTAGAATTTTCATTCACACCGTCATCTTTGCTTATCGTTAATTCCTTGTCAATTTCTTCCGTACTTGTATTTGAATTATCGTAATTCATCGCTTCTTGTTCATTGTCAGCATCATTATATCCATACAGCAGTCTATATCTTTCTTCAGATAAATAAACATCGAGCTTCTGATTCTTTACTGGATTTAATCCGTAATTCAGATCATTCCATACTCTTATATCAGTCGGTCTTACATCATAAAAAGAACTAACCGATAATAATGTTTCTTTGTCTTTCAGACTATGACTTACTTGTTTTTTTCCAATCTTGCTTGCAATGGCCTTCTTATCTTCGGGTTCATAATTTTTTACTTTAAATTCAATTTCTGCAATGCTGTTGTACGAGCCAGTTTCGTCGCCCGCAAACTGCGGTTCAAACCCATTACTCTTATCTATGTCGGAAGATTTTTTATAATTTTCAGCAAACTTGTCATAGCTTTTATGTGGAATTCTTAACTCATAAGGTACATCATATTGAGGTACAATGTCGTTTGTTAGTTCCGAATTAAGTTCTCTTATTGTTTCGATGTCGGTTTCACAAAGTTCTGCTACCTTCTGCAGACTCATTTCGGATTTAATTTCCACACGGTCAAACGAAATCTGTTCTCCGTATTCAACATTGCTGAATCCGTATTCATCTGGATTTCTCAATACAAAGGATAGTGCAATAATTGAAGGGACGTAATTTTTGGTTTCACCCGGCAGAAAATTTCTCAATGTCCAGAAATCTTTTGAGCCGCTTCTTTTAATTGCCTTGTTAACTCTTCCGGGACCTGCATTGTAAGCAGCAAATGCCAGATACCAGTCATCAAAAGTTTTATAAAGATCTTTCAAATGCCTTGCGGCTGCATCGGTGGCTTTCTCAAAATCCCGTCTGTCGTCTCTGTAAGAATCCTGATCAAGACCGTAAGCGCTTCCAGTTGCAGGCATAAACTGCCACAATCCTACTGCTCCGGCGCGGGAAACAATTGTAGGATTCAGTCCCGATTCCTGCACTGAAAGGTAAATCAATTCTTCGGGAGCATTATTGAATTTGAGAATCTTTCTCATAATCGGGAAAAATTTTCCCGACCTGTAAAGGCATTTGTCAATAAAACTCCTGCCTCTGTCTGTATTTGAGAAAAATTCTATGTAGCTGTCAACAACGGAGTTCTTTTCAAGTGGCACGTCGCTGCCTTCCGGCAACGGTTCTCTGTCGGAAGATATGTGTTCTATTTTTTCATATTCTACCGGAACTCTCTTTGCCATTTCAAAAAGCAGACTGTTGCTGTTGATTTCAGATTGAGTTACAAAATAATCCTGCACAATGCTTGTTAACAATTCGTCATAATCTTTTTTCCAGAAATAAGTATTTCCCTTTGAAATTTTTCCGTAATCTACTTCATTGAGTTTTTTCAGTGATGATTCAAATGATTCTGCTGCATTTTTGCCTGCTTCATTTTCAGAAAGCGCTTTCTTGTAAAAAGCAAATGATTCCTGAATGTGAGCATATATTTCAATGGAGTCTTTTTGTCTCTGTGTAAGGACTTCTTCATCATCCGAACCCGAACAGCCTGAAAAGAGTACGGAATGAATGATAACTAATGAAATACTTATAAAAAAGAATAAGCATTTAACTACATTAAAATTGAGTTTGTTTTGCATATTCCGTTTATTTAATTTTCATAAAAATAAATACTTTACATACTTTTTGTAAAGTATATTATCAATGGAGTAAAATAAATAATTTTTTTTTTAAAAATCAGTAAAAAAGTCAGTTTAGTTGACTCTTATTTTTTAAAACATATTAATCAATCAGATGGAAAAAAATTACAGTTTTGTCGTGCCAAACGTTATTTCCAAACAGAGATTGGATAAATATATATCACAGTTTATTGAGAATGCATCAAGAACAAAAGTCCAGAAAGCAATAAATCTGGGATTTGTAACCGTTAACGAAGAGCCGGTTAAGTCAAACTACATCGTTAAGCCGGGTGATGAAATCGAAATTGAACTTGAAATTCCGGAAAAGCAGGAAGTACTTCCGGAGAATATTCCGTTAAACATTGTGCATGAAGACGATTATCTGATTGTAATTAACAAACCTCCGGGAATGGTTGTTCATCCGGCTTATAAAAATTACTCCGGCACGCTTGTTAATGCGCTAATGTATTATGCAAGCCAAAAGAATGATGCATTGTCAAACTTAAATGGATTCGAAAGAGCCGGCATTGTTCACAGACTTGACAAAGATACATCCGGATTAATTGTTGTTGCAAAAGATGAAGTAACTCACAGAAAATTATCCGAACAGTTTTTTCATCATACAGTTGAACGTGAATACAATGCCGTTATCTGGGGTAAGTTGAAAAACAAAAAAGGAGAAATTGTCAACAAGCTTGGCAGAGATAAAAGAGACAGGAAAAAAGTTGCAGTACTAAGCGACGACGAAACTCATGGAAAAACTGCCATTACAAATTTCGAAGTTATCGATGAATATGAATTTCTTTCTCTTGTCCGATTGAAGCTAAAAACCGGAAGGACACATCAGATCAGAGTTCATTTATCATTTATCGGTCATCCTGTTTTTGGAGACGAGTCATACGGCGGGCGTGAACCGCATTCAGTAAATCTTAATTCAAATATTAAAGCGCAAGTTAAGAATTTGCTTGAATTAATTCCAAGACAAGCGCTTCATGCAAAAGTAATTGGTTTTGTCCACCCTTCGACAAAGGAAAATCTCCGATTCGAATCTGAGCTCCCCAATGACATGATTTCTGTTATTGAAAAAATCAAAAAAGAAAAACTTTGATTTTCATTTGAATATCCAGGTTTCAAGAACGTGTGCACATGCAGTGTCGTTTAGAAGTCCAAGATACGGATTCTTGTTGTCCTTTGTATCAGAAAACCAGTTTGCATTTTCCGGCTGCCGATCAGACCGGCATTGCATCAGATAAATAGTTTTATCATAAAGTCCGTATTGCTTTATGAAACTCCGAAGCCCATTTGTAATCTCACTAAATATAAATCTTTGTTCAGATATAAAATTTGCAGATTCAACTTTGCTTTTGATGTTATCATAATTTTTTAGAAATACCAGCCAGCGTTCGTCTTTGTTTAGTTCAGGACTGTTCTTTGCTTTTGCTTTCATGTCATCGAGAAGCTTTATTGTATTTCTTGATGCATTGTATTGATCATTATAAACCAAAGCGTCTTTTATACTAATGTATTGTCCGAATAATTCATTAAAAATTTTTCTTGTATTTGCTGTCGCAAGTTTTGAATTTTCGAATTCAATAATGATTTCCTTTTCAGGCAATGCTTCAGGCAATGCTTTCTTTTGAATTATCAATGTATCGTTAGAAAGCAGTTTATCTGTTTGAGAAAATAGAAATTCAACATTAGAATTGAATAATACAAACAAACCTACAGCAAAATGAATTAAACCGCATGAATATTTATTCACAATTGAAATGGGAAAAAATTTTGAAACCGCGCAGAGTTATCATTTATCATCATCTTCTTTATCGTTTTCTCTATCATTATCTTTATCTTCTTTCGAAGTTTTATTTTCACTTTTATCAATTTTTTCTTTTACAGTACCCGGAGTTGATGAAGCTTCCCAAGGTAATTTATCTTCTTTAATTTCAGGATGATGTATCTTACCTCCCAGATTTCCTGTATAAGCCATCATAGAGAATACAATAACAAGTAAAGCAAATAATAAATATGTGAAGGTATTCGGAAGCTGTTTTGGTTTTTTAAAAATAAACATGGAAACCAGCGCGATTGCTCCAGTGATATTCATTGCAATAAAACTATAGTAAGCAAAGTCCTCATGCTCTTCAATAAATGATTCATCAACGTCTTCATAATTCCCTTCTATTTTCCCTTCGGCATTATCGCCCGAGACATACACGGGAATTGTAATTAATGCTGTCAAAATTAGTATTAATACACTGACTTTTTTTACATCATCGCTTTTCTTTATGAGTCCAACTATCAATACAAAAAGCGTAATGGCAGTTCCGATTACGGGAACATGGTTAATTATCAGATGGAGGTGTGCCGCATTCATATTAATTTTTTTATTTTAAAAAATTTTGTCAGATAGAGTCATCTAAACTGTTACAAAATTATTTATTAAATGTGAATCATAAAATGTCTAAATATCTGCATTTGTAGGATTCAAAACTAATATATACTTTATCGGCAGCATTATATATTCAGTATTTGATTCAAATAAAAATCCTCAAAAAATAGAAAATGAATCTTTATAAATTATAAACCTTCAAGAAATGAATAACATTAAAGTATTTTCCTTTTACCAAGGTAAATAAAAATCATCTCAAAGCGGAAATTATATGTGTTTGAATAAAAAATGATCAGTTCAGATTAAACTTATAAAGTTGAAATTAAATAGATATTATTTGCATAGATCATAAATGAATAACAGTTCTTCAAAAAAATAATTTTAGATTTGAAATTTAAATAAATGTTATTTTGAATTTTTTGATTTACTTAATTTCAGAAAAATACCGGATTTGGTAAATCAGAAACCTCTGAAATATAAATTGATTGAATTAATAATACTGCATGATTATTTTATTTAAAGTTAAATATAATAATTTGAATATAAGTGGAAAACTAATAGAGATTTTTGAAACGAAACAGGTTTCAGAAAAATTCAAAAAGAGAGAATTTGTAGTAGAGTACTCGGAAAACGAGCAGTATCCTCAATATATAAAATTTGAGCTCACACAAAATAACTGTGAGCTTATCGACAAGTACACAAAAGGAGATTTTATTAGTGTACATTTTGATCTTCGGGGAAAGCCATGGACAAATAAAAACGGCGAGACGACATACTTTACAAGTTTAACTGCATGGAAGATCGATAAATCAGATTTACCTGCTGATGAAACAATATCACAGGATTTGCGCAATGAATCAGGTGAAGATTTACCTTTTTAAAATAATTTTAATAAGTATTTATGAAAAAAATTTTTTCAATCTACATCCTGTTTGTTTTCATCCCTATTACATTGGTTATTGAACATTTTTCTCCTCATTCCAGCAACATGATATTTTTTTCTGCCGCATTGTCCATCATACCTATTGCAAGACTAATAAGCGAATCAACAGAAAATCTCTCACACTACACCGGAGATGCCGTGGGAGGATTACTAAATGCTACATTTGGAAACTTTCCCGAATTTATAATCATCTTAATGGCATTAAAAGCAGGTCTTCAGCAAATGGTACTTGCTTCAATAATAGGAGCAATTCTGGCAAATCTTTTGCTTGCGCTCGGAGTTTCATTTTTTCTGGGAGGATTGAAATTTCACATTCAGGAATTTAATCCGGTAAGTTCAAGAATTTATTCTACCATGATGTTTATCGCAGTAATAAGCCTGGTTGTTCCAAGTTCATTTAGTAAAATTTTCGGATCGGAAGATTTGCTGAGAGAGACTTCAATGCTAAATATAGGGCTTTGCATTGTTCTGCTTACTACATATATCTTTTATATTTTTTTCATGGTAAAAACGCATCCGGATTTTTTTAAAAGTGTTATATCCAATGAAGAAACCCAGGAACATACACATCACTGGAGTATAAAAAAATCCGTAACACTGCTCATCCTTGCTTCACTCATGGCTGCTCTCATGAGCGAAATACTTGTTGGTTCAGCCGAAGAAACAGGAAAATCTCTCGGCATGACAACGGTTTTCATCGGAATTGTAATTCTGTCCATAGTAGGAGGTGCCGCAGAAAGTCTCTCGGCTATCAGCATGGCAAGGAAAAACAAACTGGATTTAACTCTGGGAATATGTCTCGGCAGCTGCATTCAGATTGCATTATTCATTGCTCCTGTGTCGGTATTTATGAGTTATATCTTCGGGAATCAACCCCTGAATTTAACTTTCGGCAGAGCTGAACTTGGAGCTCTCTTTCTTGCCGTCTTGATGGGTATTATGATAGTTTCAGACGGAAAATCAAACTGGTACAAAGGCGTACAGCTCATTGCTGTTTACATAATCATTGCCGTATTATTTTATTTTATTCCTGAATAATTGGTATTTCATGTGTCTTTGCTGATTACTTCATTTGCTGTTTTTGATATTGATCGAATTAAATTTTCATAATGCTTAATAATCCGGTCTATAAAAATTTTTTTAATAAAATATATAAATACAGATTTTATCTGCTTCTGATCTCTTTGCTGAGTAACTTTTTTTTACCTCCTTTTCAAATCAACCCATTGATTAACACAATTTTAAAAACCATACTAATATCTTTTTTAATTTTAACTGGAGCAAATTTTATTAAAAAGGACAACGGGAAATTGCGGAAAATCTGTTTTTATTTCGGATTGGTAAATATAATTCTTGCCATTTTATTAGATTTTTTACCCGAAAACAATAAGACATTATTTGCTCAGCACCTTTTGCTCATGTTGTTTTTTATAGTAATTACTGTGAATTTAATTCAGCAGATATTTACCATTGATAAAGTAACCTGGGATGTGATTGTAGGATCATTCAACGGTTACATATTACTTGGAATCTCAAGTTATTTTTTATTGGTTTTGGTTGAAATTGCAAATCCAGGATCTTTGTCAGGATTAAATGGAAATATGAATGAAAAATACTCGCAAATATTTTATTTCGCATTTGTTTGTCTTACAACAGTGGGTTTCGGGGACATATTACCGACTAAAGTCATATCTCAAAAAATCTGTATCCTCACTTCTGTTACCGGTCAGCTTTATATTGCCGTTGTTGTAGCAATACTTATAAGCAGATTTCTCTCGCACAAGAAGAATAGTCAACCATAAATATTAATAACCATTCTGCATCTAAAATATAAATGAAGTTATCAGATTTAAAGATCTTCATAAATTTCATCTAACTTAAAAACAATACTCCGGTTAATTAAAGTACAATGTAAATAAAATGAAATTTTTTGCACAAGCATCAGCAATGCCAGCTTAATCCAACTTTATCCGATTTTTTTCAAGTCCCTAAATTTTAAACTTAAATTTTATCCCAAAAATGAGTATTTTTAAAATTCTAAAATTTAAATTAAAACTTTATAAATGAGAAGAGATATATATAAAAAATTCAGTCCAATTTTAAACAAAGAGATGGACATTGTAGCTTACGGGCATTACGGATTTGCTTTGCTGCTATTTCCGACAGCAGCAGCGGATTTTCTTGAATATGAAAGATTTCAAATGATAGATGTATTAAAGCCATACATTGAAGGAGGAAAGTGCAAAGTTTATTCAATTAACAGCATTAATAATGAAAGTTGGCTTAATGATAAAATGAGTCCGTTTGATCAAATAAAAAGGCATAAGGAATTCAATGATTATGTGGTAAATGAAGTAGTTCCTTTTATTTATGAAGACTGTAACGGAGAAGTACCGGTTATTACCTGCGGTGCATCACTCGGCGCTTTGCATTGTGCAAATTTATTTTTCAGAAGACCTGATGTATTTGCCGGAACAATAGCAATGAGCGGTTCTTATGATCTTTCGGATTATTCAAACGGATTCTTTGATGAAGACTGTTATTTTAATTCTCCGATTCATTATCTCCCTAATCTCAATGATGAAAAAATTCTCGGTGAAATGAAAAATAGCAAACACATACACATACTAACCGGGCAAGGAAATTATGAAAAACCGGAATCTTCAAAAGCAATTTCAGAAATTCTTAATTCAAAAGGAGTTTCTCATAACCTTGAACTTTGGGGATACGACATACATCATGATTGGCCGACATGGAGAATGATGGTTCCATATATAATTGAAACAAAATTCTAATTTCATCCAATAAATTTTTTTAAAATTAATCCGCAGCATTGAAAATTTGTTTTACGGCTTCGGAATGTTTTCCTTACGTAAAAACCGGAGGGTTAGGAGATGTTGCCGGTTCACTGCCAAAATCTCTAGCGGGAGAAGATTGCGAAGTAAGAATCTTTCTTCCTCTTTACAAAGGAATTAAGACGCTTGAACACGGCATCGGTTCTTTTGATGAAATACAAAATGTACCTGTAAGAATCGGCGGTAAAAATGTAATGTTCAGCGTGTGGTCAGCGATACTTCCGGGTTCGGAAATTAAAGTCTATTTCATTGATTGTCCCGATTACTTTCACAGAGAAATGCCATATACAAACGACATTGATGAAGATGAAAGATTTATATTATTTCAGATTGCGGTAATTGAGACACTTCAGCGGTTAAAATGGTCTCCGGATATTATTCATTGCAATGACTGGCAGACAAGTTTGATTCCGGTTTATTTAAAGACAATATATAAATGGGATAAGCTTTTTGAAAATACAAAAACTCTTCTTTCGATACATAACATTGCTTATCAGGGAAGATTTTCAAGGGACAGTATTTATAATTCAGGTCTTTCATATTCTGAATATTATCCGGGAGGACCTTTTGAATTAAACGGATCATTCTGTTTTCTGAAAGCAGGAATAATTTTTTCCGATCTGATTTCCACGGTAAGTCCCGCTTATTCAAAAGAAATTCAGACAGCTGAATTTGGCTGCGGACTTGAAGGCGTTCTTCAAACAAGATCTGATGATATCTACGGTGTATTAAACGGAATTGACGATAATATCTGGAATCCGGGTAAAGATAAAATGATACCATACAATTACACACTGAAGAATATTGATAATAAACTGCTTTGCAAAAAAGAACTGCTTAAAGAAGCTGAATTGAATTTTGATGAAAACATTCCTTCAATCGGTATTATCTCGAGATTTGCTGTACAGAAAGGATTTGAACTTTTCTATCCAATAGCCGAGCAATTAATGAAGTTAAACTTTCAGCTGCTTGTACTCGGCAGCGGAGAAAACAGAACTGAAGATTTTTTCAAAGGACTTAAGCAATCTTTCCCTGAAAAAGTAAACGCTTACATCGGATATAATAACAAACTTGCTCACATGATCACTGCCGGATGCGATATTTTTCTGATGCCGTCTAAATACGAACCGTGCGGTTTGAATCAGATGTATAGTCTGATTTATGGAACTGTTCCGGTAGTTAGAAAAACCGGAGGTTTGGCTGATACAGTAGCTGACTTTCACGAATATAATGAAAAAGGAAACGGATTTTCTTTTGAAGATTTCACACCCGAAGTGCTGCTCGAGTCAATCGAAAGAGCGCTCCATATTTTTAAAGATAGTCAAACATGGAAAAAAATTATGAAAAGAGGAATGAAGAAAGACTTTACATGGAAGCAATCGGCAAAAATATATTTAGACCTGTATAAAAAATGCCGTGATAAGAATTAATCTCAATCACGGCATTAATTTAATTTTTTCTGATGAAATCTAAGAACTTCTCTTTTATTACTTCACCATTGAAAGCACATTAAGCGCGCTGTCCCAGGAACCTTTCTTCTTTTTAAAACTTTTGGAAAAATTTTTTGGATCAATCATGTTTGAGAATCCAAGCACACCGTTTGCAACATCTGCAATTGAAGCGGCTTTTGTAATCTGATCAAGAATCCCGTCTTTTTTGCTTGCCCAGTCAGGCAAAAAAGAAGTTCCCTTTAATGCTCCGGCAAGAGTTCCCGCCAATGAAGCATATTGCATATAATCGGAAGCATTTATTCCCGAAAGCATGTTAAGAATATCATTTTTTCCGGATTTGCCGGAACTAAAAGCGCTCGGCTTTATTCCATTTACAAATTGTCCGAGCAAGTCGTTCATGCCGGCTTGTTTTCCGACCATGTCAATGATTCCTTTTACGGGATCATCCTGAGCTTTTATTCCATCCGATGAAATAATCAAAAAGATGAATAATGGTAAAATTAAAAATTTTTTCATGATATATAATTTTAAAATTATTTGAGAATAGTGTAAAATATAAAATTCATTTAAAAATTCATAATTATTTTAGTTTAACCTTATGGAAAATTTTTACAGATTGTGAAATTGTTTATTTATAAAAAGATAAAATACTTTTTTTCGATCAAAAATTTTTTTAAAAAAAATATTGCCAAAACTTGCTATTTAAAATTAACATTATTAATTTTGTAGTGCAAATTCACGGATTTTCAAACTTAACCTGAAAGGATGATAGTCTAAATAAAATAAAATGAAAAATTCAATGATTAAAATATCGGGTGAAGTGTGTACTTCAGTAATTTTTATCGGTATGATACCTGATAAATATAATCCGTGGTTTGACCGGAGGTCTCCGGAATAAAGTTTTATAAACAAGATTATAAAAAAACCGCGGATATTCAAATATTCGCGGTTTTTTTTTGAGCTAATTTAAATTAATTAAAGATAATGGAATACATTAAAAAATTGACAGAGATTTTAGGGAAGTGGAGATTTTACTATATTTTTTCTTCAGTTCTGCTTCTTGTAGCTACTTTCGTGAGAATGCTTGAGCCGAAAATACTTCAGATTACGGTTGATAAAGTGATTGTGTTTTTTCAAAGTGAAGGTAAGATAAAGTTTATACCGGATGATTTTATCACAAGAGGAATTTATTCCATACTGCCCGAAATGAAAACAGATAACCTTCATATTGTATTGATTTCACTTGGTTTAATTTTCCTTGTAATTTCTCTTATCAGAGCAGCTTTTGCTTTTTCGTCAAACGCAATCAATGCATCTGTCACGGAAAAAGCCATGAAAAATCTGAAAGACAGATTGTTTTCACATATTCAGGCATTGCCGATTGCGTATCATTCCCAGACACCCACCGGAGAGCTGATACAGAGATGCACGGGAGATGTGGAAACAATAAGAAAATTTTCTGCTAATCAGATTGTAGAAGTTATCCGGTTAAGCGGGATTTTCATCGGAGCATTTCTGATGATGCTGACTATTAATGTTAATTATGCGCTTGTATCAATTGTGCTGTTTCCCTTGTTGCTTTTTGGTTCACTTTATTATTTCAAAAAGGAAAAAATTATCTGGACTGAACATGAAAAACAGCAGGATAAACTTTCAGTAATTGTACAGGAAAATTTATCAGGGATAAGAGTTGTAAAGGCATTTGCAAAAGAAGAGTTTGAGATTGACAAATTTACAAAACAGAATGAAGAGAAAAAGAAGTGGGGGCTGAAACTCATGAGACTCAACAGAATTTACTGGCCGTCTTCCGATATTATTGTTCACATGCAGATTGCAATTTCGGTTTTCTTCGGAGGTTACCTTGTTTTTTCAAACAAACTTTCGGTCGGAGAATATACTGCTTTTTATGCTTATTCAACTTTTGTAACATGGCCAATGAGAAGACTCGGTCAGATTGTTGCAGAAATGGGAATGGCGACAATTGCATTAAAGAGAATATACTCGATTCTTGAATCCGATCTTGAAGATTATTCGGGAAAGACCGACAGCGGGAAAAAACTTAAAGGTGAAATTGAATTCAGGGAAGTCTCATTTAGATACGATGGCAGCGAAAAACAGAGGGTGCTCGATAATATAAGCTTTAAGATAAAGCCTGGTGAAAAGATTGCTCTTCTTGGACCCACAGGCGCCGGAAAGACAACTATTATTTCTTTGCTCATGCGGTTTTTTGAACCTGACAGCGGGGAAATTCTGATTGACGGAAAAAACATTGGAAGGTATTCCAGAACATTTCTTAGAAGCAGATTCGGGGTTGTTCTTCAGAAACCGTTTTTATTTTCGACAACAATAAGAAACAACATTGCTTATGCAAATCCGGATTCTCTTATCGAAGAAGTAATTGAAGCTTCCAAAGCTGCAAATATTCATGACATAATTACCGAAGTTTTTCCGGACTCTTATGATACAATTATCGGAGAAAAAGGAGTAACATTATCCGGAGGTCAGAAGCAAAGAGTTACAATAGCAAGAACTCTGCTGAAAGATCCGGATATATTTGTATTCGATGATTCGACATCGGCAGTTGACTCGGAAACTGAATTCGAAATTCAGAAAGAACTGAGAAAGCTTACACACAATAAGACTACTTTTATTATAGCACACAGAATTACATCCATACAGGACTGTGACAGAATAATCGTGCTTGATAGAGGTAAAATCATACAGGAAGGTACGCACGATGAATTGATTAAGCAAGACGGATTTTATAAAAAAATATTTGATATACAGGTTTCTGTGGAAAATGAAATTAAAGCCGAATCAGAAAATTTTTCAAAAGAAATGAATCAAAATTATTCAGCAATATGAAAAAGTTAAAAGAAAAAAAATATACTTCGAATGTTTCAATATTCCCTTTTTTAAGACGCTTATTTAAATATGGTCTTAACTATAAAAAGTGGTTTATGGGATTTATAATTTTTGTTTCGCTGGTAACTGTAGTTGAAGCAATTACTCCGATTGTTTGGCTTAATTTGCTGGATAATGCAGTAATGCCTGAACTTGAAAGATTGAAGACAGATTCCGTCAATGGGATAAGCAGCACATTTGATTCGGGACCATTGCTTTATTATGTTGGACTCTTCCTGATATTGGGAGTGATATTATCTTTTTCCGTATTCATGTTTATTAATTATGCAGGAAAGATTCAGGAGTATGTGATGTTTGACATCAGGCAGGAGCTGTTCACAAAACTTCAGGAGCTGTCATTTTCTTTTTATGATAAATCTGCTGTCGGTTGGCTGATGTCGAGGATAAGTTCTGATACTCTAAAGGTAACGGAGTTGATTTCGTTCGGATTTATTGAATGTATATGGGGATTTGGAATGATTACGTTCTGCTTAGCCGCAATGTTTACTTATAATTGGAAGCTGGCATTAGTAGTAACCGTAACAATTCCGTTTTTGATGCTGATTTCGATAAATCTAAGAAAGCTTATTCTTAAATATTCGAGAGAATCAAGAAGATACAATAGCGAAATAACGGCGAGCTTTAATGAAAATATAAACGGAGTGGAAGTAAACAAGAGCATGGTGCAGGAAGAAAGAGCCGGCAATGAATTCGAATCTCTTAGTGAAAAAATGAGATTCTCTTCTTACAAGTCGGCATACTTTACAGCTCTTTACATGCCGCTTGTAATTTTCGGAGGTTCCGTTGCTGCTGCAGTCGTAATATATTACGGAGGTTCCATGGCGATTACATTCCCACCGGAGATTACAGTTGGATTGCTTGCCGCATTTTTTGGATATGCAACATTAATTTACGAACCGATACTTGATATTTCGAAATATTACTCACAGGTTCAGAGCAGTGTAGCTGCAGGTGAAAGAATTTTTTCGCTGCTAGATACACAACCCATGATTAAAAACAAGGAGCATGCCGATGAATTTGAAAAAATAAACGGCGACATTGAATTCGAGAATGTAAGTTTTCATTACGAAAAAGGTAAACCCGTAATCAATAAATTGAATCTTAAGATCAAAGCAGGTCAATCGGTGGCGCTAGTAGGAGAAACAGGCGGAGGAAAGTCAACTATTATAAATCTAATCTGCAGATTCTATGAACCTACCGAAGGCGTTATAAAAATAGACGGGGTAGATTATATGGATAAGACAATACATAGTCTCGGAAATAAACTCGGCGTTGTACTTCAGACTCCTCATCTTTTTTCCGGAACGATCAGAGAAAATATCAGATACGGAAGAGAAGATGCATCGGAAGAGGAAATTATCGGCGCACTTTCACTTATTGGCGGCGAAGAGTTTATTGAAAGACTTGATGAAGAGGCAGGTGAAAGCGGAGAAAATTTATCCCTGGGAGAAAAGCAGCTTGTTTCATTTGCACGGGCAGTACTTACAAATCCCAGAATCTTCATAATGGATGAGGCAACTTCTTCGGTAGATACATTGACTGAAGCAAAAATACAAAACGGCATTCACGAAATGATTAAAGGCAGGACATCCATCATCATTGCTCACAGATTATCCACAATAAAAAACTGTGACAGAATACTTCTTGTGAAAAAAGGTAAAATTACTGAAGACGGAAGTCACAGAGAATTGATGCAAAGCAAAGGTCAGTATTATAATCTTTATACGAGACAATTGAGAGAGCAAAGAGAAAAAGAAATTTTAAGCGAGAAATAATTTAATGGCAGGATATTCAGGATTGAATTTAATGACAAAATATAAAAGAGGAATGCAGTTAAAGCCATCCGGAAATTTTGATGATAAAGACTGGATGGCTTATGCAGACCTGCAAAACAATATCAACAGAAAATATTATAAGGAAGATTTTGAACCCTTTATTCACTGGGAAAACTATAAGGAAACCGTGCTTAATGATTTACAGCTTTTAAAAAACGATCAGGCAAATCATTTTCTAATTTATAAAGACGGAATTGCAGCAGGTTTTTATGCGCGTAGATTAATGGGAAGCGATGTGAATTTTGTTTTTGATTTTCTTGTAGATAATGTTACTGATGATTTTATAAAAATTATCTTTGAAGATCTGCATACATTTTTATTAACAAACTGCAAGGACTTTGCTTATTCCAATGCATCAGACATGAGGATTTCCGCTTCATTAGTCAAATCAGGAGCGGAAGAAATTGATAAAATGATTTACTCGAGATTACTTAAGAGTGAAATTAATGAAACAGAGCTAAGAGATTTTGTAAATTGCTTTTCATTAGCTAACGGATTGAGATTAAAATTTAATGATAATGTATCGGAAGATATTTTTGACAGGTACTATGAAATTTATAATGAAGCACGTATTGCAATGAATGAATTTAATCCGCACAGAAAGGAAGTTTCCAAAAGAACTAAGGAGAATTTGAGAGTTAAGCTTAAATACGATAAAGGAGACGAAGATAAAATGTATATGTACATACTTTTTGACGGCGATGAAATTGCAGCTTTTTCATCTTTGTATGTAAGAAAGGAAAATCCAAAAATGATTGATCATGGAGGAGGACTAACTGCTGTTTCACCAAAGTACCGAGGTAATAAATATGCAAAATTTCTGAAATCAAAACTGTATTTGAGAATAATTGAAGATTATGATGATTTTGATTTTATCAGAACAGATACATATCCTTGGAATAAATACATGTTCAACATAAATCAGGAAATGGGATTTAAGCCTTACAAGGAATATTCGGAATTCAGAATTTCAAAAATAAATATTTTAGAAAACTTAAAATTATTATGAATATTATTTTATCGGAAATATCAAAAGAAAATTATCTGCAGTCAATAAAGCTTAGAGTTCTTCCGGATCAGGAAGAATTTGTAGCTCCAAATGTATATTCGATTGCTCAATCGAAATTTTATTCGAGCTGGAAACCTACTGCAGTTTACAATGACAATGAAATGGTTGGATTTTTGATGTATGGAGAAGATGACATAAACGAAGGAGACGGTACGATATGGATAATCAGGCTTATGATCGATGAGAAGTTTCAGGGTAAGGGTTACGGGAAAGCAGCAATGTTAAAAATTATTGAGCATATAAAAACAAATTACCGTCAGACGGAAATATTCGTCAGTTTTGTACCCGATAATGTTGCTGCAAAAAAGTTGTATGAATCGATTGGATTTGAGGATACGGGAAGATTCGAAGAAGGGGAATCAGTTTATAAATTAAAATTATAACAAAAATAAAATGTCAGAGGAATATAAATATAACAAGATGATTTCCAGATTTTATGATGTTGTATATGATAAAATTCTGGACAAGTCAGGAAAGAAATTTTATCTGGATGAAATTTCAAGAACGAAAGGTTCTGTTCTCGAGATAGGCAGCGGAACCGGCAGAATTTTTGTGCCTGCATTAAAAAACGGCGCGGATATTTACGGCATAGACATCAGCGATCACATGACTGGAGTACTGAAGAAAAAAATACCCGAGAAAGATCATTTCAGAATTCAGTCGGCAAATGTAACTGATTTCGCAACCGAAAAAAAATATAGTCTGATTATTGCACCTTTCAGGATTTTCAGCCACCTGTTAACAACCAAAGATCAGCTGAAAGCTCTGAATAATATATTCCACCATCTTAAAAAGGACGGTAGATTTATCTTTGATGTATTTATTCCAAAATATACGCTGATGAAAGAAGATATCAGAGAAGAGACGGATTTTGAAGGAGAATATGAACCCGGTAAAAAATTGATCAGACATACTGTTATGAAATACAGAAACATCGAGCAGATAATCGAAATCACTTTCAGATTCATTTATGATGAAGACGGAGAAAGAAAGACAGATGAATGTATATTCCCTTTAAGATATTATTTTAGATATGAACTTGAACATCTGCTTTACATAAGCCGGTTTAAAGATGTAAGCATTTACGGAGATTTTTTTAAAAATCCATTGTCAAAAGATTCAAAAGATTTTGTAATAGATTGTAAAAAATAATTTTTAAAAATAATATATGACACAACTAAATAAATACGGCTGGAATGAATTCTTCGAGAATCAGCTTTTGAATCTCGGGAGTAATGAATTTACATGCGGCAGAGTAAGCAGGGAAAATAAAAATAACTACATATTGCTTTCTGAATTCGGAGAGATCAGCGCAGAACTTTCGGGTAAATTTCTTTTTAATGCCGATCTTAAAAGTGATTTTCCGGCAGTCGGAGACTGGGTACTTTTCAGACACCTGTCTTCCGAAGGCAAAGGAATAATAGAAATTGTACTTGAAAGAAAAAATAAATTTTCCAGAAAAGTAACTCTCGGCAATACAGACGAGCAGATCATTGCTTCGAACATTGATTTTTTATTCATTGTAACATCAATGAATGAAGAAATCAATTTCAGAAGAATCGAAAGATATCTTACGCTTGCAAATGAATGCGGGATAACTCCGGTAATAGTATTAAGTAAATCCGATTTGTGCGTTAATCCGGAGGATACTATAAAAGAAATGATTAAGACTGCAGGTAAAGCGGCTGTTCATTCAGTAAGCACAATTGAAAACAAAGGAGTGGAACTTATAGCGGAGTATCTTATTGACAATAAGACAGGAGCGCTTGTTGGATCATCCGGTGTGGGAAAATCCACATTGATAAACAAACTTTCCGGAGCAGAGCTTATGGAAGTGAAAGATATCAGTTCTTACAAAGACAAAGGAAAGCACACGACATCGCACAGAGAATTGATAATACTTCCCGGAGGAGGTATAATTATTGACACTCCGGGAATGCGTGAACTTCAGATGTGGGAAGGCAGTGAAGGGCTCGGCGAAACATTTTCAGATATTGAAAAGCTTTTGAGCGAATGTAAATTCAACGACTGCACGCACACTTCTGAACCGGGGTGCGCCGTAACCGAAGCACTTGAAAACGGGAGACTTGACGAAGGAAGATACAAGAGCTATTTAAAACTTAAAAAAGAAATTCGATATTTTGAGAGAAGAAAAGATGCAAATGAAATGGCAGCTGAAAAGAAAAAATGGAAATCCATTACCAAAAGAATAAGAAATCAGAATAAAAGAAATATTTAATATCCCGAAAATTAATCACTTCAAATATTCGTACGAAAGGAGTATGATTTATGAGTATTATAAAAATAAATTCTTTAACTTTTTATTATCCCGAATCAACGGATAAAATCTTTGATAAGCTAAATTTAAACATTGATACCAGATGGAAGCTTGGATTAATCGGGAAAAACGGAAGAGGAAAGACTACTCTCATGAGTTTGATTAACCAAAAGCTTATACCGGTCTCCGGTGAAATACGGACTAAAGTGAAAACTTTTTATTTTCCGTTTACTCCTGCAAGCAATGAAATGAGAACTTTTGATATTATCAAAGAAAGCATTGCGCCATTTCGCTACTGGGAAAAAAAGATGAACTTATTAAGCAGAAAAGCAGATAAAGAAAGCATGGATCTTTATGCTGAAATTATGGAAAAATATCAGAGTCAAGAAGGATACGAAATTGATTCGAAAATAGAAAAAGAAATTTCATATATGAAGATGAGCAATGATCTTCTTAAAAGAGAATTCAGAACACTTAGCTTAGGTGAGCAAACCAGAGC
This sequence comes from Ignavibacteria bacterium, assembly GCA_019187405.1. Taxonomy (GTDB): domain Bacteria; phylum Bacteroidota; class Ignavibacteria; order Tepidaquicellales; family Tepidaquicellaceae; genus JABAQZ01. The sequence continues at coordinate 103,058 of JABAQZ010000023.1, read as the reverse complement.
TTTGATCACAGCTTTATTTCTGAAAAAAAATTCATTTCCGCTTATAGATGAACCGACAGATCATCTTGATATGAGCGGTAGATTAATACTCGGAGAATATCTATCTCAAAAAAGCGGATTCATTCTTGCGTCACATGACAGAAATTTTCTTGATTTGTGCATTGATCATGTTTTGTCAATAAATAAATCTGATGTCAGGATTAACAAGGGAAATTATTCCCAATGGAAAAATAACATGGAAATTGAGGAAGAATATGAACTTAGAAAAAACGATAATCTCAGAAGAGAAATAAAATCTCTGGAGAATGCAGCAAAGAAAAGACGAATCTGGTCAAATGCAAAAGAAAAAGAAATAATCGGCGCAACAACCTTGAAGCCTAACAAAGGTTATATCAGCCACAAATCAGCGAAGTTAATGAAAAGAGCTCTTCACATTGAAGCAAGAATAGATGATAAAATTGAAGAAAAAAAATCTCTTCTAAAGAATCTGGAAGATAAAAGAAAACTAAAGTTAAATAACAAATCAAAATCATCTGAGATACTCATTTCTGTTTGTAATGCTGGATTTAAATACGAAAGCAAAATCATTTTTGATAATGTTACATTTGATGTTAAAAGAGGTGAAAGAGTTGCGATATTGGGAAACAACGGAAGCGGTAAGACAAGTCTGTTGAAAGCAATATTAAGGGAAATTGAATTAGTCGAAGGCAATATTTACATGCCGAATTTTGTAAAAGTGTCTTACAGCAGGCAGGATCCATTTTGGAATATAGGCATGCTGCCAGATCATTTGAAAAATTCTCACATTGATGAGACTCAGTTTAGAAATATACTCGGAGTTATGGGAGCTTGGGGAGAAATATTTGATAGACCGCTGGAAACTTTCAGCAGAGGCGAACTTAAAAAAGTAGAGCTTTGCAGATCATTCATAAACACAGGCAGTTTACTGATATGGGATGAACCGATGAATTATCTCGATGTGATGAGTCGTGAACAAATTGAAAATGTAATACTCGAGTATAAACCTACAATGCTGTTTACGGAGCATGATATAACATTTGTTGAAAACATTGCGACTTCTTCACTATCCATGACTTAAGCTTTAATAAATAATTTTAAACTGTATCATTTATATAAAAGCATTATTTTGTATGAACATCACACTAAGAAATATAGATGAGAATAACTGGAGAGACTGCATCAGTCTAAAAGTAAAAAATGATCAGAAAAAATTTGTTGCCTCGAATGAAAACGGACTAGCTATTGCTTTTGCACATAAGGAAATGCAGCCGAGAGGTATTTATTACGGCGAAACGATGGTAGGATTTTTAATGTATGCACAAGACCCTGATGACGGTGTTTATTACATTAATAGACTAATGATAGACAAAAAATATCAGAGGAAAGGTTTCGGAACAAAAGCTCTTGAAATTTTACTAAACGGACTTCGAGATTCAGGCGTTGAATCTGTAGATATTATTCATAAACCGGATAATGAAGTTGCAATAAAATTATACAAAAGCCTCGGATTTAAACTTACAGAAAATACTCTTGATGAAAATGTTATCTCAAATGTAATTCCGATTTGAAGATTCAAAGCATATTATATCATTTATTTTAATTAATCTAATTTTGTCGATTTGAAATACTCCGAATTTAAATATGTCAGACCTGATATTGATAAAACTATTCAGGATTTTAGTAATTACATTCAAAAGTTTGATAAAGCGCGGACTGCAGAAGAAGAATCTGAAGTAATTGATTTAGTCAATGAGCTAAGAAATAATTTTGATACAATGAAAGCATTGGCATACATAAATTATTCCAACGATACCCTGAATAAATCTTTTGAAGAAGAGCAGGAGTATTTTGACAATTGCTCTCCCATGTATGAAGATATTAACAACAGGTATTACAGAAGCCTGCTGAAAAGTAATTTTCGTGATGAGCTTGTTAAAAAATACGGAAACCTTTTGTTTGATATTGCGGCAATAACCATTAAGAGCTCTGATCACCGGATTGTTCAGGAAATGCAAAAAGAAAATCATCTGTGCAGCGAATATATGAAACTAAGAGCAGGTGCAAAAATAAACTTTGAAGGAGAGATAAGAAATCTTCAGGAAATGGAACCGTTTATGGAATCGACTGACAGAGAAATCCGCAAAAATGCTTTTCATGATTATTGGAAATTTTATTCGGACAATGCGGAGGAGTTTGACGAGATTTATGACAAGCTTGTTAAGCTGAGAAATGAAATGGGACTTAAGATGGGTTATAAAAATTTCATTGAACTCGGTTATGCACGAATGCAAAGACTTGATTACACAGAGGATATGGTTGATGGATTCAGAGAAAACATAAAAAAATATTTTGTGCCGGTAGTTAACAAATTAAGAGAAAGACAGAGAATCAGACTTGGATTGGATAAGCTGATGGTATATGATTTGTTTTCACAGTTTAAAAGCGGAAACGCAACGCCTAAAGGAAATCCTGAATGGATTCTAAATAAAGGGAAACAAATGTATGACGAGTTTTCGGAAAGCACTTCGGAATTTTACAACTTTATGTTGGAAAATGAACTGATGGATGTCGAAAACAGAAAAGGAAAAGACCTCGGAGGTTTTTGCAGTTACATTCCCGGCTATAAGAGTCCGTATATTTTCTCAAATATGAACGGAACGCACGGCGATATAACCGTACTCACACACGAAGCCGGACACGCTTATCAGGCTTTTGAAAGCAGAAACATAGATGTGCCAGAATACAGAAGTCCCTCTTCTGATGCCTGTGAAATTCATTCGATGAGCATGGAATTTCTTACTTATCCTTGGATGAATTTATTTTTTGAAGAAGACACTGATAAATTTATATTTGAGCATATCATGGAATGCATTAGTTTTTTACCTTATGGTGTACTGGTAGATGATTTCCAGCACTGGATTTATAAAAATCCTGATGCAACTCCAGTCGAAAGAAAACTGCAATGGCGGGAAATGGAAAAAACATATATGCCTCATCTTGATTTCGGAGAAATAGAATTTCTTGAAAAAGGCGGCAGATGGCAAAAGCAGGCTCATATATATGAAATGCCTTTTTATTATATCGATTATTGTCTTGCACAGATATGCGCATTTCAGTTCTGGAGCAGAGCCATTCATAACGGAGATAAAAACGGTAATTATCAAAAGTCGGTGGAAGAGTACATTTCTTTATGTAAAAAAGGCGGTACAAAATTATTTCTCGAGCTTGTAAAAGAAACCGGCTTGGGATCGCCGTTCGATGAATCAATTATTAAAAGTTTAGCTGCAGAACTGGAAATCTATATCGATAACATTGACGATTCAAAATTGTGATGTTTACTTGAATTAATTCCCTATCGGAAATTATTTTTTTAACTTCATAAGTAAATTAAGTTTTCTAATATTGTTAGACTTGAAAATTTTAAAGCATAAAAACTAACTGTTTTTTTATCTGAATTACATGTATGTCGGAAAATATCAAAGTTGATTTTTTTATCAGAGCCGAAAGCTGGGAAATATCCTTAGTTGTTTTTATAGGTATGATAATATTCATCATCCTTGGTAAGAAAATCGGAGAAAGATCCGGATATAAGAAGTTAGAATATGATGATTCCATCGTGTCGATGGGGATTTATACTCTTATGGCATTTATACTCGCTTTTACATTTACTATGGCAGGCACCCGGTATGACTCAAGGAAAAAAATTATTATTGATGAAGCAAATGCGATTGGAACGGCTGTTATGCGATCTAATCTTTACCCTGATTCAATAAAAATTGAATACATGAATGATTTCAGCATATATCTTGAATCAAGAATAAAATTTGTAGAGGCAAGAGATGATGTTAATAAAATTAAAGAGTCCCTTAAAGAAACAGAATTATACGGCGATAAATTATTTTCAAGAGCAGCGATATTATCAAAGAATCCCGAATTCCTTGTAGCCAGCAATCAGATGATTCCTGCTTTAAATGAAATGCTCGATATTGCAAATTCCAGATTTCATGAAGAGCTCTACAAAGTTCCTATACCTATTATATTCATGTTGTTTTCACTTCTGTTGATTACAGCTTTCATTTATGGTTACAGTTGTTCGGTTAAAGGTAAAAAATTAAACTGGCATTTTGCAATAAGTTACTGCATCATTACAATGATCGTAATTTATTTGATGCTGGATTTTGACAGACCGAGAAGAGGAATAATTACTCTCGATGAATCAAATAATGCAATAATAGCATTAAGGAGTATGTTTGCAAAATGACTATGCTACCGTTATCATTTTGATTGATAGCAATATTTTTTTACAATAAAAATTATCTCTTCGGATAATTAAATTCATTACATTTCATTCCGGTTTAATCGTAAATAAATTCCTGACAACCGGCAATGTCTTCTCTCTTGAGCATATAAATTTTCATTATTTTTTAATTTTCCATTGCATAATTTTATACAGACTAAACAATTGGTTTGGTTTTCAAAGTTGAATAAACTTTGTATTAAAACAAAACAGATATGGAGGTATTATGAAAACCTTCTCCAATATCGAATACTGGGCAAAAACCCACCATCCGAAATGGATTGATATCATCCGAATTCTACTTGGTCTTGTATTAATAGCAAAAGGCATTGCATTTATCAGACAAACTGGATTATTGACAGACATGCTGCTCGACAGCACAGGCGGACTACGTACATTTGTTTTCATTCATTATTTAATCGGGATTCACATAGCAGCAGGACTGATGATAACTGTCGGGTTATTGACAAGAATTGCCGTATTGATACAGATTCCGTTACTCATTGGCGCAGTAATTCAGTTAAACGTATCAAAGGATTTCTTTGTATTTAATCCTGAGTTTCCTTTTTTGATACTAACAATTACGCTGTTGATTTTCTTTTTCATTTACGGATCAGGTTCGATATCAATAGACAGTTATTTAAAAAGACATGAGGAATGAATTTTTTTCATGACTTTTAGAATTATTGGTATTTCGGAAGATTTGAATTAAGGAATTGTTTTAAGTTTATTGATTTTATTTAAATTGAAAATAATTCCATTAGTAATTTTTACGTTTCAAAAAATCAGATTTTAAATTCTGAATCTGTTTTTGTATCTTGCCTCATGAAATTTTTTCCGATTATTGTATTTATTTTATTAATAATATTTTTTCAAGATCAAGCATTTTCTTCGGAAGGTGATGTCATCAAAATTAAGACACATAATAAAACCAAGGTTGTTACTGATCCTTCTAAAGGATTCAATGCATATAAAACTTGGAGTTTATTCCCATCAAATAATATAAGATACAGAAAAGCTGTTCTTTATATCACATATCAATGTCCCGACAGCCAGAGATGCGGCGAGTGGGATTACATTGACAATATATATCTGAGAAGAAAAGGAAGCATGAATGATTCGTCGCTTGACATCGAACTTGCAAGAATGATTTCTCCTTACGGTTCAAGATTTACTCCTGACTGGAAATTTACATGGAATACTGATGTTACTGATTTTTCTTTTCTTCTTCATGATTCCGTGGAAATTGAATTTAATCATACTGGATACGAAAGCAACACTGACAGAGGATGGCTGATCACAATTGAATTTGAACTGACAGAAGGCATTCCCGCAATGGAAACACTCGGCTATATGAAATTATGGAACGGCATATTTCCTTACGGTGACAATAAAGATGATATAGATAACTATCTGCTTCCTGTAAAATTTAAAAACGACATTGCTAATATTGCCCGAGTGAGAATAGTGCAGACAGGTCACGGGATGGATGACTTGGAAAACTGCGCTGAGTTTTGCAGCAAATACAGAAATATTTATTTTGATAACGAGCTTATTGAGCAAAAGCAAATTTGGATGGAATGTGCTGACAATCCATTGTATCCTCAGGCTGGTACATGGATATTTGACAGAGCAAACTGGTGTCCGGGTTCAATGGTGAAACCGGATATTTATGATTTTGAATTGAATGATAAAGACAGTCATACAATAAACATAGAAATGGAACCTTATGTGAATACCGGGAAACCTTCTGCAAATTATGCGTTCAATTCCTATTTATTTTTTTGTAATAGTCCGGAATTCAAGAATGATGTATCAATAGAAGATATCATAACTCCGGGAAAGCAGGATGTATATTCCCGAAAAAATCCTGCATGTTTTGAGCCGGTCATATCGATTAAAAATAACGGCAGAAATAATTTATCGAAGTTAAAAATCAGCTATGGCATCGAAGGTGAAACAGAAAGTGAATTTTTCTGGAGGGGAGATTTACAGAGCGGTAAAGAGCTTGATATTATACTTCCGGGAACATTATCGACTGACAAACATAAAGCTTATTTCAATGTCACTTTGACTTCTCCAAATGATAAAGAGGATGACTATCCATTCGACAATTTTAAATCATCTGAATTTAGTTTACCTCCTGTTTTCGATTCAAAGATAATCCTTATTTTTAAAATGAACAAAGATTCTTTGGATAATTTTTATCAATTAACAAATAGCATTGGTAATGTGATTAATGAAAGAATCATCGGCTCGCTCGTGCCTGACAGAATTTACAGAGATACTTTCAGCTTAAGTAACGGCTGTTATGAATTAGTATTTGGTGATACGGCTGATAACGGACTGGATTTTTGGTTTAACCCTGAAGGCGGATACGGTTATGTCCGTATTACCGATATTAACGGGAATTTAATCAGATCATTTAATCCTGATTTCGGAAAGGAAATAAGACAGCAGTTTCTTGTTAACGGAAGTAAACCCGCAAAAGACACCTTACCGTTACTTCAAATTTTTCCTATAAGAAATTCAGGGAATTTTTTATGCGATATGTTTCTGAATGAAAGGCAGAATATAAAAATTCAAATTACATCTGAAGATAAAAAGAAAATTATTTATGAAAAGATATTAAGAGATTTTAAGGAAGGAATGATTGACATAAAATTGGATAACATCCCTGATGGATTATATTTTGTAAACATGATTTCAATGACAAATACGATTTCGAAGAGAATGAAAATTAAAAGAGATTAACATTTCATGCAATCATAAACTATTTAAGATAAATTTAGATGAAAAAGAAATCAGAAATTACGGATGAGTTTATAAATAATACGATTGCGAAAGGTAAACCGTATTGTATCCGTTTATATAAAGCGGGTCCTGACCGGGATCAGTCGCCGGAAGAAGAAGAAAAAATTCAGACCGAGCATCTCCGGTATTTGATGAAACTGAGAGCTGAAGGGATACTCCTTGTCAGCGGTCCTGTCATAGATGACTTTATACTCAAGGGTATTGGAATCTTCAATACTTCGGAAAGTGAAGTTGTAAAAAAACTATGCGATGAAGATCCCGCTGTTAAAGCAGGAAGGCTGGTATATGAAATTTACCACTGGTTTGGATTTCCGGGAGATTGTTTGCCGGAGTGATTTATTGAATGTGTGAACCTTATTTGTTTTATCATCACTACAATTCTAATCTTTTAAAAGTTAATATTACCAATAAATTATCCTCTAACGGTATATACTTTGCTGCAGAAATAAAAAACTAAAATCCTGTAAATACAGCTTTCCTCAGCAGATTCATAAGCAGAACTTCGGTGATTCTGATTTAACTTCGGTTTTCGGAAGATCTGCCGAATATCATTTCACTAATTTTTTTAAAATCATCATCACTGAAATCATTTTTATAATAAACTTCAAAAACAAATCTTCTTTTTTCAAGATTGTTTAATACATCTGGGAGACGGGAATATATTATTGTTCTGACTGTCTTGCACATGCTCAACATTTTACCGAATTTTTCCTCCGGTAATAATTTTGAAAACTCAATTTGTAAGGCAATATCGGTTTTATTTTCCATTTAAAATATTTCAGAATTAAAGCTTAGAATGAATTTCGCTTAACTCAAGTTTATTTATCCAATAATCTATGAATTTTTTGTCGATATCAATATTTCTTTTTAAAAGTTGTCTGATGTCATTAAGTTGTGTATCAGACTCTGAATCTTTTGCCCAATATAGCTTTGAAATTATTAGATCTTCAACCGAAATAACAAATAATTCAATTTCATTTATTTTCATTTTAAGTTTCCTTTGGAATTTCAAATCTTCATATTCATTCTCAAGTTTAATTATGCAATCAATTTTGAAAAGAGTTTCCTTATCAAAAATGTTAAACATCATTTTTTTCTTAACACAATCCCGAATCATATTTATGTCCAAAAAAAAATTTTCACTAAAAAGCTCATAAAACCTATCAATGTCTTTTGCCATTAACTGAATAACTATATCTGAATCTCTGGTCATTCTTGGAACCGAATAAAAACTCATTGCCATTGACCCAGTAAGAATATATTTGAATTTACCTGAATCAAGATTATCAACCACTCTCTTAAGTGATTCTAATTCTTCAGTCATTTTTATCACAATTAGTTTGGTTTCAAGAAAGAATTTTTATCTGTTTTAAAATATGCAAATTGGATTTGAAAAATGATTCGAAAATATTTCTTTTTGTTTAAAAGATAAGGTTATTTAAAAACTGAAAGTCTTGAAAATGTAATAATTTATTTCAATCCGCAATATTTATATTTCTTCGGGATTATCAACAAATAAGCTGCCTCAAAGAAATCAAAACGGCTTTAAATTTATATTCGGTAACGCTTACTCTCCTATACAACTTCCTTTGCAGTGACTATCAATGATAAAAGCATTAACTACACTGTTCGGAATGGATTGAGGTGTTTCTCATCAATACTTAGAACTTTTCTTATCATCCTAATCGAATATCGTTGAAAAAAAAAAAAAAAAACGATTTTTAGAAAAAAGATGGAAAGGTTCGACGAAAGATTTGAAAAATGCCCTATATGTAATTCCATAGAGATTTTTCGATTCCACAAGACTTCTGAAGAAACAATAATTTTCAAATGTAAGGAATGTGAAATTCAATTTCTAAACCCTCAATACACTGAAAAATATTTAAATCAATATTATTCTAGTTATACTAATATAGGCAATGAGTACGAAGCGTCACATTGTAATTCTCATCTTGAATGTTTGAGAACAATTGAGATATACGGGTTACGGGAAGGAAAATTATTTGATATTGGCTGTGGAAGCGGGGCATTGATTTCAATTGCAAAAAGAAAGGGTTGGAAAGTAATAGGGTATGATGTTGATTGCACAACAGTAAAAGCTATAAGTGAGAAAACTGGTGCAACAATTTATTGCGGAGATTTCAACGAACTTAAAATGGAAGATCAAACAATTGATATAGTAACGATGCTTCACGTCCTTGAACATTTAAAAAATCCTCTATCTTATTTCAAAAAAATAAACCAAGTATTAAAGCCAAATGGATTTTTGTTTATTGTACTTCCGAATATCAATTCAAGGTCTTCCATAGTCAAACTGTTTCTTGAAAAAATAAAACTAAAAAGAAAGAATATTGGTGCTTATTACGATACAGAACATCATCTCTTCTATTTTACACCAAAATCCATTAGACACTTCCTAAACATAAATGGGTTTGAAGTAAAATTCATTTATAGTGGCAAAAAACCTTATAAAAAACAGACTCTGAATCATTTTTCCGAAAAATTTTTATCCAAGATCTTTTGGACTTCAAACATGGCACTAATGGCTGTAAAAAAATGAAAGCGAAAAAAAGAGAAATTTTCTTCTTAAAATATTTGCCTTTATCAATTGTTTATGTAATTATTATTGTACTATCCTTCCAAATGATAAATCGTTCGGGTAATAATGATTTTACAAGTTATGTTCTTTCGTCCAAGGCATTACTCAAACATACAAATCCTTACGAAACCGGAAGTCCATTTCCATATATCTATCCTTTAACATTAGCTTTTATCCTGTTACCTTTTAGTTATTTTCCACCAACATATTTGCAAATTGCTTGGTTTTTTTTAACATTTTCTTCCTCTATAAAATATTTGAATTTATTTTCAAGTTTTCGGAAGAAAAAATTAATAAATCAATATACTGGTTTAGCCTAATTTTTATTATTGTCTGTTTAAATATATTTCAAAACAACCTCCTAAATGCGCAGGTTAATATCCTTGTGCTTCTGCTATGTTTACTCTTTCTACAAAATTACTTATACGAAAAAACTTTTTTTTCTACATTATATTTATCTCTTGCAATTTCAATAAAATTAATCCCCGTATTTCTTTTGTTATTTTTATTTTGCCGTAGAGAGTTTAAACTGATATGGCTCATTTTATTCTGTACAATTCTGATAATTTTTATACCAATAACAATAACTGGTGAGAAATTTTTTTTCTATTATTCTGAATATATAACAAAATTTTTATTTTCCAATTTATCATTAACCGATGAAAAGGAACATCAATCCGGTATGTTTTTCAGCCTGATCGGTTTACTTAGATTCACCAATAGCATAATCGCATCAGGGTTTATCCCTTCCATAATTTGTCTTTTTTTAATATCAGGATTTTATTTATTTATGGATAAATACATCTTCAAAGAAAATTCAGTTATTTTCTTTCTCTATCTGCTTGGTTTTTTACTTATCAATCCAATATCAGAAACACATCATCTGGTGTTTGTAACACCAATCCTATTTTTAATCATATTCAAATTGCGCGGGAAATCTTTTAAGAAGAATATCTTTGCGTACTCTATATTATTAATCTCAATCATTTTGCTTTTTTTAGGAAAAACTTTTCACTATTTATATTTTCCTTCAATTATCTCTATGATAATATTATTTATTAAACAGTATTCCGATTCCAAATTCAAAAAATAGACACCTAAAAAATTAATGCACATTTAGTAATGTATAATTTAGCAAAACCTACTTTAGCGCAAAGCAATCATACCATTTAAAATATAAATTCTAAATGTTAAAATTATTTTTAAAAAGTAATTGACAAAAATCAATTTGAATTATCCAATTCATTAATGGCATTATCTAAATTTCAAATTTTAATTCAACAAAAAAAGCCGCACTCAAAAATTGAATGCGGCTTTAAAATAAATCCGGTAAAACCTACTCTCCAGATGCCTAGTTGAAAGCTACTTCATCATTCCGAATATTTCTTCAAACATAATCCTTCACAAAGTCAAGATATCCTTGTCTTCCGGACTGTTTTGTCCATTTGTTTACAGAGTTCTTGATTTTCTTTAAGCACTCAACTATTTCACCTGAAGATATTGGCTCTTCAGTCTCCCTTTCTCCTAATGCTGTTCTACCCAGACGAAAATCGCACATTCTTTTTACTTCTTCATAAACTTCAGTTGAATTATCCGAGAGATTGAAATTTCTTGGTTCCCGATTTCTTTGCTCTGAAATATAAAAATCAATCAAAGCTTCGAGCGCAAAGGTTACTTCATAATCTGTCAACTCGTTTTGATACTTGTAAACAGAAACTATGGCAAATTCAATATTCTGAAGCACATCTAAATATTTATCGTGGGATAACATTTTGTAAATTTCATGCTCGCATTAGTAATCTTTGTTATTTTGGTCAAGTAATAGAATCTTTCAAAGTTAATCTTTCAACAAGTTCTTTTTCATGTTTCTCCCAATCATGAAGCAAAGCAGGATCAAAATCTGCTCCGTTCGGCCACACGATAGTAAAGACTTCCGGATCGATTTTTACTTGGTTAAATAATTTCAAATCCTTCAATGGAGTAAACATTTCACCGTGCAGAATATTTCTAAAATCTATTTTCTTAACTGTATTATCGTCAAACATCAATTCCAGAGTGTAGGGTGCAATAATTTTAATTGACAGTATTTTATAAATGGGATGTGTCATATCTTAAATATTATTTTAATGGCTCAATGGAAAAAGGCAAATTTCCATCTTGTAAAAGTTTCCAATCTTCTAACAATTCAGCTTTATGTAATTCAGCCCAAGCTTCAATGAATCGCTGCTGCCTTTTTGGAATGTTTCCTGCGATTAATTCAATACTATCTATACTAAAAACAGCAGCCTCATTTTGATAATAGGCGTGGAAATGTGGAACATTATGCTGTGCTCCGGCTTCCATATACATTCTGATAATTATTCCATAGAATCTCCTTATCTCCGGCATACTTAATCATCGATTCAAAATAAATTAACATAAAAAACTACTTTAATAAACATAAATCCTTGCTCAACTTCGCGACGCACATTTCAAATTTTCAAATAAACAAAAAAGCCGCACCCAAAAAGTTGAATGCGGCTTTAAAATAAAATCTCTCGAATACTACACTCCCGCACAGCTTCCCATGCAATACCATCGGTGATAAAGGCTTCTTAACTTCTCTGTTGGAATGGGTTTAGTGTGATTATTACGTGCCACCTTTTTCCCTTTTCAATATTTCCTTAGCGCTTTCTCTCTTAATTTTGCCATCTTCATAATAAATCACATATTCTCCTTTCAAACTTTTTTCCTCCAGCATTTTTTTCCTTGCAAGTTTTATACCCCTGATTATTTTCTCTGAAAAGCTTTCTCTTTTATTCTTTTTCTTTTTCATAATTCTTTATTTGATTCCATACCTCGTTTAAAAAAATCACAATATATTGTTTTGCATTATTTTTTATTTCTGCAATTCGTTGCGGAATCGGGCCGGAATTATCTACAATTATGCAATAATCGCAAATATTCATAAAAAAGTATTGAGTAAATTTGAAATACCTCTGTAATATCTTCTTTTGATGACTTCTTTTGGAATATTATGCCCTCCATGTCGAACTCTTTCGTTTACTCTTTTAAAAGCTATAGCATAAGACTTTAAATAGAAAAATAATATGAAGACTTTGCACTTTGAATAATTCTGACTATGCTTTTTGAAGCTAAAGTTGTTTCAAATGCAAAATCGGTTTTTTCGGAGATAAGAGTTTCGATTTCTCTTAAGTAAAACTTTACCGGCTTCTATCGAAACTGAATCAGAATTAAATGAAGAAATTGCCTTTGCAATCGAATCTGCATTAATGTATTCTTTACATTTTAATATTTCAGGAAAAATTGTAAATGATGAAGTCGTCTTACCCGCACCGTTAGCTCCGGCAATTATGTATAAATTAGGTTTGTTATTCAACTTGTTAATGCACGTTTAATTTCATTTGTAATTTAATTTAATTATTAGCGATACAGTCTTTTCAATTTAGTAATCAAAAGAATCAATTTCAGCGGAAAGTTATGTCAGCTTAAGGCATTCAAATTTCAAATAAACAAAAAAAATCCGCACCCAAAAAAGAATGCGGCTTTTAAAATAAAATCCGGCGAAACCTACTCTCCCGCACAGCTTCCCATGCGACATTGAGGGTTACTACAACTTACTTTTTCTTTTCAACGAATTTGACACCCTCAAGACCTTTCAAATCATAATCCTGTGTCCATAATAGTGCATTATGAATTTTAGCGGTAGCATAAATCAAGCTATCTGCCATTGGAATTTTTTTCTGACAGCTCAATCTTGCCGCCTCAATCGAGATTCTTGAATCAATGTCAGCTATTTGAACCTGCATCATCACAGAAGTAAGTTCTTTTGCAATTTGCTCATTTCTTTGGGTTGTTATCTTTTTATAAACCTCATAAACATTAATCACAGATACGATGAGATTTTCTGAATCATTTATAGGTTTGGAAAAGATATCGGCATTTTCAGCATCGGCAAAATATTCAAGCCAACCGGACGAATCAACTAAATTCATATTCTATCTTTTTCTCTTTTTATGTTAGTATCGATACCCTTTAAAATTCCTCTCATTTTTCTTACATCTCCTATCGGGATTATTTCTATTTTATTTTCCGATTCAATAATTTGTAATTTCTGACCAGGTTTTAGATTTAATTTTTTTCTTACAGATTTCGGAATTACTAACTGATATTTAATCGATAATGTAACGGTTTCCATCTTTTAAATTCGCTTTACCGCAAAATATCGATAAATGATTGGTATGTCAACTCAAAAAATCCCTCGACGATAAGTAAAATGAAGGAATCGTAATTCCGGTTTAAGGGATTATATCAAGTACTTCATTCGCCAATGGGTAGATTAGCAAATGCTTTTGAAAAGCCGGCTCCAAGTATTAACAACTTATCATTTTTCATTCTTTGGTATTTAAATTATTTTTCAAAACTTCAATTTAACAAAAAAAGCCGCACTCAAAAATTGAATGCTGCTTTAAAATTTAAATCCGGCGAAACCTACTCTCCCGCACAGCATGCCATTATGTTATGCATTCTCACTTATTTATTCTACTTAAGCAAAATCATTAATTTTTCATCCGTAAAATCACCTGCTTGAATTCTATAAAAATAAATCCCACTTTCTAGATTACTTCCGTTAAATTCAATTTGATAGGTTCTCTTATTTAAAAATTTATTAACAAGAGTAGCCACTTCTTTTCCTAGTACAGTGTAAACTTTTATGGTAACATATAATGATGAAGGTATTTCAAATTTAATATTTGTGATTGGATTAAATGGATTTGGATAATTTTGATGAAGCTTTATATTCTTTGGAACTGAATGTGTTGTCTCATTAATAAAGGTAATTCCTCCCGTTGTTGTCTTTAGGATTTTACCGTCATCTCCTGTTATCCAACCTGTATTATTATCTATAAAAAATACAGAATTCAGTACACCCGGGGAATTATTGATATACCAACTTTCTCCTCCGTTGGTTGTTGATTGTATAAATTTATAATTAGGGACATTACTGTTTGAAAGAATTACACCGTGATTGGGATCAGAAAAAAATATTGCATTTCTGAAAAAATAATCAATAATTGATTTATTTTGCCATGAATTCCCTGCATCTGTAGTTTTTAAAATTGTTGATTGTCCTATTGCTTATCCGGTATTCAGATTACAAAAAAATACTCCGCCACTAAAATTAAACATACCTGTATAGTAAATAATCGACCAGTTAATTCCCCCATTAGTTGTTTTATAGATCATTGGAAAAGAACCGCTTGTAGCATACCCTGTATTTTCATTTAGGAAAAAGCAATATTCACTATTAATTCCTCCATAATATTGCCAGGTGTCCCCTTTGTTTGTTGTCTTTAATACTCCATTTACTCCAATTAATCCAACTGAATCATTTACAAACTGGATATTTCTGAACGGTACATCAGTTGAATTCATTATCGTATGCCAGTTAACTCCGCCATTCGTCGTCTTAATAACTAATCTGGAGGTTCCGGTATAAAATGTTCCGGTGTTACCACCTACAATAACTCCTGTATTTTCATCAAAAAAATGAAATGCTCTTAAAGGTTTATTACCAGCTAAGCTACTAATCCAGTTCTCTCCACCATTTGTAGTTTTCAGAATCAATCCACTATCACCGACAGCCCAGCCGGTGGTCTCGTTCAAAAATCGTATTGAGAATAAATCTAATGATGTGTTACTGTTTTGCTACACCCAACCACTTTGTGCTTTGATATTTATTTGAAACAGAATTATAAAAAGTATATAAAGGAATGATGTTCTTACCGGAGAGTTTATTAAAGACTTAAAAAATCGGTATTTGTAACAATTCAACATAACTAAACTATAACAACTTACACAAAAGTATATAGAAAACTAATTTAGTTAAAGTCATTAAATATTCAGGTCAGATAATCTCAAATAATCAAAGATAATAATTATAAGTGTTAAACTTCAAATTGTAAATCATTACTTTTAAATCTAACATCATGAAAAAATTCCAAATCCGAAATCCCAAATTCCAAATTAAAAAGCAGTCAACAATAATTCAGGACGGCTTTTTTAAAATTCCAGCAAATCAAATTCTCAGGAACAGTTTGAATGAAACAGGGTTGAGGATTTTATTTTTTTCTAAAATTCATTGCTTCAGAGCTTAATTCTTTTACACTTTTATCTTTAAATAGCCCTTTACGCCACTCAGTATAATCAAATGGTTCTCTTATAATTAACGAAATAAATTTTTCTGCATTTACCTCACCCATTTCCTTAATCAATATATTGTAGCCCCGAATTTTAATTTCAGTATCTGTCATATTTAATTTTCTCATATTAGTAATTTAATAAATTATATTGAATCGGGTTAATCACTTTGATTCGTTCATAATTCTTCAGCTTTGTAATTAACGCATCATCCGTTGTTATGAAATAATCACATAAAGCTAATATAGAACAAGCAACGTGAAGAGAGTCTGCAGAATTTATGTTCAGCAACTGTACATCATCTGCTATATTTAGAATTTCTTTACTCTCAACTATATCAATTTGTGAATATTGTTTCCATTTTGAAATAGCATTCTTTCTTTCTGCAAATGGATTCAGACTGTTTTCAAAATCCAAAATAAATGACCATGCCAATTCAAATTCATTATTAATTATTCTTTCCTGAATTAAAAGCGTTGCGTCAGTTTCATTTTTTATTTTCGACTGACTCTGGTCGTCATAAGGTCGGTTAAAGCAGCAATTATCCAAATATAATCTTATCATATCCAAAAATGGTATCTTAGTATAGCAATTCTTCAGACATAATTTATAAATACATTTTGATAAACAAAATGCTAAATTAAGATTATATGTGGATCAATTATAAATGCTAAATTTTAACTGAAAAATTATTAATAATAAATACAACTCCCTTCCAATCAAATCAAAAACCGTAAATCTAAAATCCTGGACAAATTCCAAATCTGAAATTCCAAATTCCAAATAAAAAAAAAGCCGTCACAAAATAAATCATGACGGCTTTAAATATAAATCCGGTAAAACCTACTCTCCCGCACAACTTCTCATGCAGTACCATCAGTGATACAGGTCTTAACTTCTCTGTTCGGAATGGGAAGAGGTGTAGCCCCTGTATTAAATCACCGGAAAACTCATATATAAAAAAATGTTAGATTGATGCTTTTCCACTACCTTATCAATATAGGATAAAATTTAATAGGAAAAGTCATTCGACTTATTAGTACTGCTTGGCTGAATGCATTACTACACTTATACCTGCAGCCTATCAACCAGATCATCTCTCTGGAGTCTTATTCCGTATTGCTACGGAGGGAAATTTAATCTTGAAGCGAGTTTCGCGCTTAGATGCTTTCAGCGCTTATCTCAACCGAACATAGCTACCCAGCAGTGCCATTGGCATGACAACTGGCGCACCATTGGTTCGTTCACTCCGGTCCTCTCGTACTAAGAGCGAGCCTTCTCAAATTTCCTGCGCCTGCATAGGATAGAGACCGAACTGTCTCACGACGTTCTGAACCCAGCTCACGTACCGCTTTAATTGGCGAACAGCCAAACCCTTGGGACCTTCTCCAGCCCCAGGATGCGATGAGCCGACATCGAGGTGCCAAACGACTTCGTCGATGTGAACTCTTGGAAGCCATCAGCCTGTTATCCCCGGCGTACCTTTTATCCTTTAAGCGACGGCAATTCCACAATCTACCGTCGGATCACTAAGTCCTGCTTTCGCACCTGTTCGACTTGTAAGTCTCACAGTTAAGCACCCTTTTGCCTTTGCGCTCTAAGCATGATTACCAACCATGCTGAGGGTACCTTTGAAAGCCTCCGTTACTTTTTAGGAGGCGACCGCCCCAGTCAAACTACCCGCCTAACACTGTTCCCAACCCTGATTCAAGGGTCCAGGTTAGAATTCGAACAAAACAAGGGTGGTATTTCACATTGCGACTCCACGATGGCTGACGCCACCGCTTCATAGTCTCCCACCTATTCTACACATGCTGTATCCAAACCCAATGTTAAGGTGCAGTAAAGGTGCACGGGGTCTTTTCGTCCATATGCAGGTAACCGGCGTCTTCACCGGTACCACAAGTTCACCGAGCCCGTAGTCGAGACAGTGGTCAAATCGTTACACCATTCGTGCAGGTCGGAACTTACCCGACAAGGAATTTCGCTACCTTAGGACCGTTATAGTTACGGCCGCCGTTTACTGGGGCTTCGATTCAAAGCTTCGCCTCGATTACTCAAAGCTGACCTCTCCTCTTAACCTTCCAGCACCGGGCAGGTGTCAGTCCATATACTTCGCCTTAAAGGCTTTGCATAGACATGTGTTTTTGTTAAACAGTCGCTTGACCCATTTCTCTGCGATCCCGACGAATCGGGACACCCCTTTTCCCTAAGTTACGGGGTTAATTTGCCGAGTTCCTTAACTACGGCTCACTCGAGCACCTTAGGATATTCTCCTCATCTACCTGTGTCGGTTTACGGTACGGACTTCTTAGTATACACCAAAACTATTTCTTGGCAACATGATTAGGGAAAGTTTGTAGGCTTGCGCCATCCCGTTCGGCTTTCATCCCGATTTCTCGAAACTACGACCTTAGACCGCCATCCATCAGGCGGCTTTCCTTTCACTTTTGCGTCATTTTGGTTTAAATGTCGAAGGTACAGGAATATTTAACCTGTTTCCCATTACTTACGCCGTTTGGCCTCAGCTTAGGGACCGACTAACCCTGAGATGATTAACATTGCTCAGGAAACCTTGGATTTACGGTGTGCATATTTTTCGTATGCATTATCGTTACTTATGCCAACATTTTCTTTTCTATCAGCTCCAGCATCAGTCGCCTGACACCTTCATCCGAAGACCTGCATTCACTGCAGTCGCCGATAGAATGCTCCCCTACCAACCTGAAACGAGTTCAGGTTCCACAATTTCGGTGTTATGTTTAGTCCCGTGTATTATCGGCGCTAAGTCGCTCGACTAGTGAGCTATTACGCACTCTTTAAATGAATGGCTGCTTCTAAGCCAACATCCTAGTTGTCTAAGCAACTTAACATCCTTAGTCTGTTAACATAAACTTGGGGACCTTAATTGGTGGTCTGGGTTATTTCCCTCTCGGCAATGAAGCTTATCCCTCACTGCCTGACTCCCGGAAAACATATTTTTGTCATTCGGAGTTTATTTGGGTTTGGTACCGCTGTGGCGGCCCTAGCCCAGTTAGTGCTCTACCTACAAAATACTGTTCCGAGGCTAGCCCTAAAGCTATTTCGGGGAGTACGAGCTATTTCCGAGTTTGATTGGTCTTTCGCTCCTATTCTCAACTCATCCAAGCGGTTTTCAACCCACACTAGTTCGGACCTCCATATCGTTTTACCGATATTTCATCCTGGTCAAGAATAGATCACACGGTTTCGCGTCTACCGCATATTACTTATCGCCCTGTTCGGACTTGCTTTCGCTATGCGTTCGTTTCTTAAAAACTTACGCTGCAATATACGAGTAACTCGTTGGCTCATTAAGCAAAAGGCACGCAGTCATCTAATTAAAACAGCAAGCTGCTTTTATAGACTACTACCGTTTGTAAGCATATGGTTTCAGGTTCTATTTCACCCTCCTGTTAGGAGTACTTTTCACCTTTCCCTCACGGTACTTGTTCGCTATCGGTCACTATCGAGTATTTAGCCTTACCAGATGGTTCTGGCAGATTCCCACAGAATTCCACGTGCTCCGCGGTACTCGGGATACTTTTAAGAGTCTTAGAGTTTTTATTTACCGGACTTTCACCGTCTGTGGTTGATTGTTCCACATCATTCAATTAACCCTAAGATTTGTAACTCTTCGGTATACTGCAAATCTACCTAAAAGTCCCTCAACACCCGTGATACAACGATTGCAGTCTTTAACATATCACAAGGTTTAGGCTCTTTCCGTTTCGCTCGCCGCTACTAAGGAAATCACTGTTGTTTTCTTTTCCAAAAGGTACTTAGATGTTTCAGTTCCCTTCGTTTGCCTATTTTACCTATTTATTCAGTAAAATATTTCCGGATACTACTCCGGAATGGTTGTCCAATTCGGAAATCCCCGGGTCAAAGACTGTTACCGTCTATCCGAGGCTTATCGCAGGTAGCCACGTCCTTCATCGCCTGTTAGTGCCAAGGCATCCACCATATGCCCTTTGTAACTTTACCAAAAAATCCTATACTGATACAGGTAGTGTCCTGATCTTATATCAGGATTGTGCATCAATATAACTTGTTTATTTTTTATGGAAATGAATAATTTCAAAGAACGAATATATCTGTGGAGTTACGGGGAATCGAACCCCGAACCCCTAGCTTGCAAAGCTAGTGCTCTACCAATTGAGCTATAACCCCATACATTCAATTATCAATTGTCAATTATCAATGTTAATGTTTATTATTGATTCATTGAGAATTAATAATATAGAGTTATATCTCAAACCTTAGTTAACTCCTGTTTTTCCAAAGAACTTTATCTTTCTATTTTCAATTCCAAAAATTCATCTCAACTGCCGATTCCTTTTTTAAACAATAATCAAATAACAATAATTAATTATTATTCATTCAGCATAAATCATTTGAAAATTGATAATTGAAAATTTTCAATTCAAAAACGTGGGCCTATGTGGATTTGAACCACAGACCTCACGCTTATCAGGCGTGCGCTCTAACCAACTGAGCTATAGGCCCAATGTTGTGTCTTCAAATAAAATTAATAAAGTGTGCAAACAAATATCTCAAATTTCCTCTGCTAAAATATTCTCTTTAGAAAGGAGGTAATCCAGCCGCACCTTCCGGTACGGCTACCTTGTTACGACTTAGCCCCAGTCATTGGTTTTACCTTAGGCGCTTATTAAAGGCGACTTTGGGTACCCCCAACTTCCATGGCTTGACGGGCGGTGTGTACAAGGCCCGGGAACGTATTCACCGCGCCGTGCTGATGCGCGATTACTAGCAATTCCAGCTTCATGGAGTCGAGTTGCAGACTCCAATCCGAACTGAGACCACTTTTTAGGGATTGGCTCCACCTCGCGGTATTGCTGCCCTTTGTAGTGGCCATTGTAGCACGTGTGTGGCCCTAGGCGTAAGGGCCATGCGGACTTGACGTCATCCCCACCTTCCTCACTACTTGCGTAGGCAGTCTTCTTAGAGTGCTCAGCATTACCTGATGGCAACTAAGAACGAGGGTTGCGCTCGTTGCGGGACTTAACCCAACACCTCACGGCACGAGCTGACGACAGCCATGCAGCACCTGTACAAGCTCGCCTTGCGGCACCCCGACTTTCATCAGGTTTAGCTTGCATTTCAAGCCTAGGTAAGGTTCTTCGCGTTGCGTCGAATTAAACCACATGCTCCACTGCTTGTGCGGGCCCCCGTCAATTCCTTTGAGTTTCAACCTTGCGATTGTACTTCCCAGGTGGAATACTTAATGCGTTAGCTTGGATACTGACCTTTAAAAAGACCAACATCTAGTATTCATCGTTTAGGGTGTGGACTACCAGGGTATCTAATCCTGTTTGCTCCCCACACTTTCGTGCTTTAGCGTCAGTATTGAGCCAGGCAACTGCCTTCGCCATTGGTGTTCTATCTGATATCTACGCATTTCACTGCTACACCAGATATTCCATTGCCCTCTCTCACACTCAAGACTTCCAGTATCAAAGGCAGCTCCAAAGTTAAGCTTTGGGATTTCACCTCTGACTTAAAAGTCCACCTGAGCACCCTTTACACCCAGTAAATCCGGACAACGCTTGCCCCCTACGTATTACCGCGGCTGCTGGCACGTAGTTAGCCGGGGCTTACTCTGAGGGTACAATCAAGTTCCGAAAATCGAAATTATTTTTCCCCTCTTACAGGAGTTTACATACAAAAGTATTTCATCCTCCACGCGGCGTTGCTGCTTCAGCCTTTCGGCCATTGAGCAATATTCCTTACTGCTGCCTCCCGTAGGAGTCTGGACCGTGTCTCAGTTCCAGTGTGGCTGATCATCCTCTCAGACCAGCTACTGATCGATGGCTTGGTGGGCTATTACCCCGCCAACTACCTAATCAGGCGCAGGCTCATCTTCAGGCCCCGAAGGTTTAACAACTGTCTCGATGTCGAGCCGCTGCATCATCTGTTATTAGCCCCGATTTCTCGGGGTTATGTCAGTCCTGAAGGCAGATTACCTACGTGTTACTCACCCGTGCGCCACCTCCCTTAAAATATTGCTACCTTAAGTTCAGTTGACTTGCATGTATTAAGCACGCCGCCAGCGTTCGTCCTGAGCCAGGATCAAACTCTCCATTATAATTTATAATCTTGAATCGATCTTAGCTACAAGGTTACTTGGATATTGAAGTTCGCACACTAAATAATATTTATATAAAATTATTTGATGTGCTGGTAAACTATCATCAAAAATTTCAAAGAACATTTTCAAAAACGAATTACAAATATAACAGAAATCATTTAAATAGTCAAACCATTTAAATTATTGACTCTGCCTTTTTCTTCCGTTTGTTTTGTGTATGCAAATATAATCAATTTTTTATTCAGTTGAAATATCTTTTTTCTGTCAATCTGATTTTTTTCACGCTCTTGTTTATTGTAATTCTAATTTTATATTCATTGTTATAATAACTGCGTTGTTTGTTCAATCTTTTCAAACTATTTTTAGACAAAATGAACAGAATTTCAACTAAACAGTTCGTATCCGCGTTTTTGTCTTTATTCTTCTTTTTTCTTTCAAATTTTGCAATCTGTCAGGAAAAATCAGACAAAAACAAACATGATGATAAAGATAAAGCCCTCAGCTTCTTTATTGACGGAAAAACTATGGAATTGAAAAATAATTACATCGATGCCGTCGAAAATTATATCACCGCTCTGAAATATGATGACTCCCCGGGAATTAGATTCGCTTTAGCTGAAGTGTACTATAAACTTTATAAACTTGACCTTGCCCTGACTGAAATTAAAATCGCCATCAACCAAGATCCCAAAAATCAAGAGTATCTCGAAACCCTCGCTAACATTTATATTGAAAAAAAAGATTTTGTTAATGCAATTAAAATTTATGAAAAAATAATTTCGCTTGATTCTAACTATACCTATGGTCTTTATTCCCTTGCCAGAATGTATCAGGAAATTAAAATGACTGACAAAGCTCTTGAAGTCTATGAAAAAATTACGAATAAAATCGGATACGACTTTGACGTATTGAATAAAATGTACGAAATTTACATGAGCTACAAAAATTATCCCAAAGCTATCGAAGTACTTGAAAATATTGAAAAACTCGATCCTTATAACGTCCTCATTAAAAAACTCCTCGCTTCTCTTTATCTCAAAAATAACCAGCTGACAGAAGCAAAAAATGTCTTTGAAGATATTTTTAAAATTAATCCGGATGATAAAGAAGTTCAGTCAGAACTCGTAAAAATTTATTTCAAAGATAATCAAAGCGATAAGGCTTTTGAGAATTTCAGTAAAATGCTCGGAAAAGATTCGCTCGGATATCTTGAAAAAGTTCAGATTGGCGAGCTTTATTTCAATATGATTGCTCAAGACAAATCAGCTGCTTCAGTCGCTGAAAATATTTTCTTAAATCTTAATTCCGAATATCCCGACAATTGGATTCCTTATTATTATTTAGGAGCGCTTAAATCTCTTGAAAATAATAAATCTCTGGCAAGAGAATATTTTGATAAAGCAGTTTCAAATGCCGATACTTCAAGAGAAGTCTATGTTAACGTCGGACTTACTTATTATCAGCAGGGTGAAAGCGAGAATGCCATAGAAATTCTTAATAAAGGTCTCGAATCCTTTCCCGAAGATTTCAGATTAAATTATATTAAAGGTCTTACTTTGCAGGGAATGAATAATGAAGCTGCAGCTATAGCATTTTTTGAAAAAGCAGTCTCGGGAAATCCCAATGACGTTTCAATCTTATCAACTCTTGCCCTTGCTTATGATAATCAGAAAGATTATGAAAAATCCGAAAATACTTATGAGAAAGCCCTGAAAATCGATCCGCAGAATTCTCTCGTACTTAACAACTACGCTTATAATCTTTCCGAAAGGAATAAAGATCTCGATAAGGCATTATCTATGGCTAAGATTGCCATCGAGAAAGACCCCGATAATGCCTCTTATCTCGATACTATCGGCTGGATTTATTTTAAAATGAAAAAGTATAAGTCTGCAAAAGAATTCATAGAAAAATCACTCAATATTAACGGCAATAGCGCTGTGGTGCTTGAACATCTCGGCGATGTTTTTTTCGCAATGAATGATTATTATAATGCAAATAAGTACTGGAAACTTTCGCTTGAAAAGAATCCTTCCAATCAGCTTTTAAAAGAAAAAATCAATTTTACAAAAACAGGTTAATTAAAAACATTAATATTTTAATATGGAAATCGCAAAAAACGGAACACCGGAAATTCGTAAAGTTATTGTAATTGGCTCGGGCCCTGCCGGACTTACTGCAGCACTGTATTCTGCAAGAGCAAATCTGAAACCGCTTGTATTTGAAGGAAGCCAGCCAGGCGGACAGCTGATGATAACTACTGAAGTGGAAAATTATCCCGGATTTGAACATGGCATTATGGGACCCGAATTAATGGATATTATGAGAAAACAGGCTGTCAGATTCGGAGCTGAATCAGTTTTCAGAAATATCGTCAAAGCAGATCTTTCCAATAGACCTTTTAAAATTACAGATGAAGAAGGTAAAGAATATTTTGCAGAGACATTGATTGTGTCAACCGGTGCTTCGGCAAAATGGATAGGTATTGATTCGGAAAAAAAATTCATGGGTTACGGTGTTTCTTCTTGCGCAACTTGCGACGGATTTTTCTTCAGAGGTATGAAAGTGGTTGTCATCGGCGGAGGAGATACAGCAATGGAAGAAGCAAATTATCTTACCCGGCATGCAAGCGAAGTAATTTTAATTCACAGAAGAAATGAATTCAGAGCTTCCAAAATCATGCAAGACAGATCTAAAAGTAATCCTAAGATAAGATTTGTTCTCGATTCCGTCGTTGAAGAAATTCTCGGTAAGGAAGAAGAGAATAAAAAATATGTTACTGGTGTGAAAGTAAAAAACGTTAAGACAAATGAAATATCTGAAATTGACTGCTCCGGAGTATTTGTGGCAATCGGACATAAACCGAATTCCGATATCTTCAAAGGATCTCTCGAAATGGATGAAAACGGTTATTTGATAACTAAAAAGTCATCTTCAGAAACAAATATTGAAGGCGTCTTTGCATGCGGTGACGTTCAGGATCATTATTACAGACAAGCCATAACTGCAGCAGGAACCGGCTGCATGTCTGCTATTGACGCAGAAAGATATCTCGAACTAAAAGAATATGAATTAAGCAAAGCTTGATTAAATTATAATTTTTTTAAAAATTATTGCTCAACCTAGTTTTATAATCCTTTTTTTAAAAAAATAAAACCAATTTATTAATAAATATTTTCCCGCGTTTTGTAATTCTTTAAACGCATCAATTAAGTTTGTTTTATATTATTTGTAATTCGTAATTTTTAATTTTTAATTTATTATAATGCCTTATTATTATAAACTCGGAAAGTTTCCTCAAAAAAGACACACTCAGTTCAGACAACCAGACGGAAGTCTTTATAAAGAAGAATTGTATTCGACTATCGGTTTCGACAGTATTTATACAAATGCTTACCACATAAATTCTCCTGCTAAAATTAAAGAAATATCTCCAGATGTGGATATTGTAAAAATCGAAGAATGGAAAGAATCTTCTATTCGTCCGTATCACTTCAGAACCAAACCAGCCAAAAAAGAAGGTGATGCAGTTTATGGAAGGAAACCAATCATGTTTAATAATGACGTTGTCATGAGCATCTGCCGCCCGGCAAAGCAAATGGATTATTACTACAAAGATGCTTTATGTGACGAAGTATATTTTATTCATGAGGGTAAAGGCGTTCTTGAATCACAACTCGGATACATTAAGTTCAGAGAAGGCGATTATATTGTAATACCAAGAGGTGTTATATACAGACTTGTTCATGAAACCGATGAAGCAAGATATCTTATTTTTGAATCGGCTGGTCCTATTACTACTCCAAGCAGATACAGAAACGAACACGGACAACTTATGGAACATGCTCCTTTTTGTGAAAGAGATATCAAAGCTCCCGAAGAGCTTGTAACTATTGACGAAAAAGGAAACTTTACTGTCAAAGTAAAAAAGGGTGAAAAGATAGTTTCAATTTATTATGATTTTCATCCGTTTGATGTTATCGGCTGGGACGGATGCTATTATCCTTGGATTTTTAACATAGAAGACTTCATGCCGATTACCGGAAAAATTCACATGCCACCTCCTATACATCAGACTTTTGCAGCTCCGGGTTTTGTAATCTGTTCTTTTTGTCCGAGACTTCTCGATTATCACCCGCTTGCAGTTCCCATACCTTATAATCACAGCAACATTGACTCGGATGAAATGCTTTACTATGTTGATGGAAATTTTACAAGTAGAAAAGGTATTGATTATGCATCAATTAGTCTTCATCCAAACGGTATCCCGCATGGTCCCCATCCCGGAACAGTGGAAGCTAATCTAAATAAAAAAGAAACTCTTGAAACTGCCGTCATGATGGATACATTCAGACCTCTTAAACTGACAAATTTTGCAAAAGAAATGAATGACCCTGTTTATTATCTCAGCTGGAATGAAAAAGAGCCGATTGAGTTGATTAATGAAGGACAGTGAGTCAATTATCAATTATCAATGTTCAATGTGCAATGTTCAATGTGCAATGTTCAATGTGCAATGTTCAATGTTCAATGTGCAATGTGTAATGTGCAATGAATAATGTTCAATGTGCAATGTGCAATGTGTAATGTGTAATGTGTAATGTTCAATGTGCAATGTGCAATGTTGAATGTGCAATGTTCAATGAATAATGTTCAATGTTCAATGAATAATGTTCAATGTTCAATGAATAATGTTCAATGTTCAATGAATAATGTTCAATGTTCAATGTTCAATGAATAATGTTCAATGTTCAATGAATAATGTTCAATATTCAATGAATAATGTTCAATGTTCAATGTTGAATTGGGAAATTTTATTTATTATTCAAAATAGATACTGTAAATAAGAAAACTTGAATAATTTTTAGTTTGAAAAATTTTTTCAAAAATGGATGTAATGGCTTGACATATATTTTAAGAAATTATATTTTTTCCTACAATTTTAACTGAGTTAGAATTTAAAACAAAATTAACAACAATTATCGAAGCAAATTTTTACATTTTTTATAATTAAAACATGGAGGATAAATAAGAAATTACAATTATCTATAATACAAATTTTTAACTTCAGTAAGAATTCATCTACAATATCTCTTCCAAAAGGTTATTCCCCAAAGTAATTTTTTGGATAATTGTTTATAAAAAATTATTCATTAACTTAAACTAGGGGAGATCCCAAAATGAAAAAAATCTTATTAACATTTGCTTTACTTTTTATTTTAGCTTTTCAAAATTCTTTTGCACAGTTCGGCAACAGCCGGGCAATTTTAACGGGTGTTTCACAAGGCAGAAATGTAAATATTAACACAACTCCTTGCTCACATACAGTATCAGGATTTGGAGGCGTAATCTTATGCACTTTGGACGGAGTTGCAAATACACCTTTCTTTTGTCTTGATTTGTGTACTGATATTGCAGTAGGAGATACTTCAAAAGATTCTGCTTCTACAATTTCTCAGGCAATTTATATTACCAATAATTATTTTCCCGGCAAGACATCTTATCCCGGTATAATGTCAGATGTCAATGATGAAGCATGCGCTGTTCAGCTTGCAATCTGGCATTTCAGAAACGGTTTAAATTCAGACATGATTACAGGCATTGGCGGTTCAAATGATGCTGCTATTCTTGCAAGAATGAATGCAATCATAGCAGATGTAAATTTAAACGGCGGTTCCTCAACTCATATCAGCACGGTTAAAATTAAACCCGGCGTTGATCCTTCTGATTTTTATATCGAGACAAAAGATACTGCAGGAAATCCTATTTCCGTCAGTAATATTCAGCTGTCGATTACAGGAGCAGGCGTATTGAGTACTTATACAGTTAACACAAACGCCAGCGGTGTTTCTCCCGATGTAACAGTAAGCGGCAGTGTATTACCCGGCGACGTTATTTCAGCTTCGGCAAATGTACAGATTCCTGCAGGAATTTCTTATTCGGGACTTACTCAAATATTGCAGCTTCTCGTTCTCGGAAGGACAACTACAGGAATCAGAACTGATCAAATAACATGGGGAGCTCTGCCAGTTGAACTTTCGGCATTTACTGCAAATGTTAACTACAGAAACGTTGACCTTTACTGGAAGACAACAAGTGAAGTTAACAATTCCGGATTTGAAATTGAAAGATTAACAGTCGGAACTGAAACTTGGAGCAAAGTAGGACAAGTTCAGGGTAACGGAAATACAACTGTTGCAAGAGAATATTACTTCAGCGACAGAAATCTCGAAACCGGAACATACAATTACAGGCTCAAACAAATTGATTTCAATGGAAACTTCGAATATCATTATCTGAACACTGACGTAATCATCGGAACTCCGGTTCAATTCAGCTTAAGTCAGAATTATCCAAATCCGTTTAATCCGGAAACAAAAATTAATTTCCAGATTCCCGTTGACGGATTTGTTACTTTGAAAGTATTTGATAATTCTGGCAAAACTATTGCCGTGCTTGTTAACGATAACCTGCCTGCAGGTTATCATACTGCTGATTTCAATGCATCATCGCTTTCAAGCGGTGTTTATTTCTACAAGCTTGAAGCCGCAGGATTTACTAAAGTCATGAAAATGGCTCTTGTGAAATAATATTTTTTAAAAAAGGCGATATTGAAGGGAGTATCGCCTTTTTCTTTTTTAATTTTAATAGTATATTTTAACAAATCTTAGATACAGTTTCTGTTTTACCCCCCAAAAGATTTTATCCAATAAAATTTTTCCCCAAATGAAATTTTAGTTTTGATTTTTTAATATTTTCTTAATATAAACCTTTATGAAAAAAATAATCTCTTTTTTCCTGTCAGTATTCATTATTCAGATAATGTTTACAGATGCTGCTTATTCACAATTAGGTCACAACAACATGTATCTGCTTGCTAACATAAATACACACACAACTCCTTATTCGGCTGTCTGGGGTTTTAAAGCGCCTAACGGCAGAGAGTATGCAATTATCGGAACTTATGATGGAACGCAGTTTGTTGACATAACCGACGTTTCAAACATTCATGAAGTGGATTTTATTCCTTCTACAAATCCTTCAAGTTCGAACAATCAATGGAGAGAAATGAAAACATATTCTAATTATGCATACATAGTTTCGGAAGTCGGCAACAGCGGCATTCAGATAGCGGATCTGCAGTATTTACCTGATTCGGTAAGATATGTAAAGAAATTTCTCGCAGCTTCGCATACATCTACTCATTCCATTTCGCAATACGGACCATACTTATATCTTAACGGATGTAATTCTACATTTGGGCAGGGCGTTGTAGTTATGGATCTGACAGTTAATCCAGAAACGCCTGTTAAAAGAGGTTCATATAATACGGAATATGTTCACGACTGCAGGGTGTTTAATGATACAATTTATGCAGCGAATATTTACAGCGGCAGAGTAAGCATAATCAACGCCGTAAATAAAAATTCGCTAAACCTTGTGACAAATTTCGTAAATCTTTCAGGATCTGGACCGCATAACACGGCATTGACTGCTGATAGAAAATATCTTCTGGTTACTGATGAAATCGGAACAGCGCCATACAGATTAAAGATATGGAACATTGAGGATCTTGGCGATATTACATTTATTACAAGCTGGCAGCCGACCGGAATTACATCATCGATAGTTCATAATGTGGAAGTTTACGGATACTATGCTTTGATAGCACATTATTCAGCAGGTGTACGGTTGGTTGATTTTTCTACACCATCTGCTCCGGTTGAAGTTGCCTGGTATGACACATATCCCGGCAACGATAACCAGAATTACAACGGGTGCTGGGGAGTTTACATGTTTCCGTCGGGTAAAATTATAGCATCTGACAGACAGACAGGATTGTATGTTCTTAAAACATATTTTAACATAACACTTTCGATAGAGGGATTGTATAACAGCTCGACAAACAGGCTTAACAGAAAAGATACTGTTACTGCATATTTAAGAGAAGCTTCATCGCCTTTCAATATTGTTGACTCCGCAAAAGCTGTTATAGATTCAGTTACTCTTACAGGGAATTTCAAATTCAACAATTCCTACGCAGGTAATTATTACATTGCATTAAAACACAGAAACAGCATTCAGACCTGGAGCAAGACAGGCGGAGAAAATTACAATCCGATGGCAATTATGAAATATGATTTCACCATTGCTCAGGACAAAGCATTCGGGAACAACATGCTTCAGGTTGACAGTTCACCTTTGCGGTTTGCGCTCTACAGCGGTGATGCAAATCAGGATATGACGATTGACGGCTCTGACTTGAGCTTGATATCAAATGATGCGGAAAATTTTATCATCGGATATGTAAGCGCGGATCTTAACGGTGACAGAATCGTTGACGGAGCCGACATACTCATTGCAGAAAACAATTCACAGAATTTTATAATTGCAATACTTCCGTAACAGGATAAATTTATATATCAGCAGCAGAAAAGAAAATATTTCTGCTGCTTTTTTATTTTTGAGAATCGTATAATGATTTCAGTTTTTCCAAAAACCATGATTTTCTTTTAAGGGTGGTTTTTTCAGATAATTCTTTTTTCAACCTATCATAATCATAGTCACTGATACTTCCCGAAATTTTATATTTAAGCGCTTCCTTAAAATACTTAATAAAATCAAATTGAATTTTTTTAGCATTGTCAGAGAGGATAGTATTTTTTTTGACAAAATATTTAAATGAATCCAGAAGAGAGTTAGCAGAGTCAAAATAATTTAGTTCATAATAAACAAGAAGCTTCAGCACATCACAATCCAGTTTAAATATTAAATCATTAATTTTTATTTCGGAAAGATGCTTCAGCGATTCGTCAAATTTGCCTTCTTCAAAGTTTAAGAATGCAAGACTAAAATTATAAATATCTTGTTTCATTTCAGCTGCATGATGGTTTTTGAATCTATCTATAAATTCCAAAGACCATTTATATTCTTTTAATCTTAAAGCGAGCAACAGTATCGTTTTGTATTCTGAAAAATTAATATATCTGACTCCTTCATAAAAATATAATTCCATCTTCAACATCAGCTTATAATTATCCAGCAGATCAATGTTTAGCTCCGGTTTTCCTCCGGAAATATTAATCAGATAATAAATATTCAAATGCGAGAAAAATACATAAAGCAGATTTTTATCGAGATATTCAGTCAAGCCAAGTATGTTATTTTTCATCATTTTGATTACATTAATGTTGTACGGGTTTTTTAAAAGCACAATATCATTCCGGCACAGCTCGATAAATAGCTTTTCATGTTCGTTAAGCTGTCCTGACATTTCAAGATAATTTATCATGTCAAAATAATCAAAAAAATCTTCCACCATCTTGTTGTTTTTCTGTTCTTTGAAAGAATTTCTGTTAACCATCAGCATATTGCCGTTAACAACACTTGTCAGGAGTAAATATAACAGCAGATACTTCTGGGAACTGACGAGGCTTGGCTTTAAGAGATGAAGGTTATTTGATCTGATTGCGAGATTAGATTTTAATTCTTCTTTGAAATGGCAGTAATAGAATGTTTCGCTTGATATCCTGTGTTTTACTGCATTTGAACTTTCACCGTTATTCCGATTAATTATTTTATTGAAGAAAGGGAACAAATTTTTTCTTTCAAGCTGATTCAGCAGACTTAAATTTTTTCTTTCCTCGTTATTTAAATTTTCTTTTACAATAAGGTAATCTTCGGTTAATTTCATCAAATTGGAAATATACTTCCTGAAAACCGTATCATTATATATCTTTCCCGGATTTACAGAATCGAACAACAATTCTTTTGTAAATTTTTTGTCCGTAAAATTCGGATAATACTTCTTTATTTCTGAAAATAATCTGATTAAGGTTTTTTGATTATTAAAAAAAGGAGATGAAATAAAATTCATAAATTCAGCAATCTCTTTTTTGGTGAAATTTTGCAGTAAACGTATAAAATTTGAATTTGACAGATTATTTTTAAAGTTATTTTTTTGGTTCACAAAATATATTTAAATTAGTTAATTATAGGCGTAAAAATGACCATTTAAAGATATTATTAAAATTAATACTTCACAAATATACTAAATTTTATTTGCACAAAAAGGATAAATTATTTAGTTTGCAAAGCAAATTTGGAATTTATCTAAGCTTCATAAGTTTTATGGGAAATTGATTTTTCGACCTGATCCCCAAAGTCAGGCCTTTTAGTTTCCAAATTTGCTAAAAGAAAATCAGTTTCCCTTTTTTATTTTTAAAAATTGTTCTTTTAAATTTTAATTATTTAATTTATATAAACCGCCGATATCCGGACAGTATCCGGAAGAGGCTTTTAAAAATTTTAACCCTAAATCAATCACTTCAATCTGAATGCCCAAAAGTTCAGGTTGAAGTTTTTTAAATTTAATTAACGAAAGGAGAAAAAGTGAAAAAGATAATTCTTTTTCTATTACTTACCATTATTTCCGGAAACATTTCTTATGCGCAGTTAACTCCTGCATCTGTTGAAGGAATTAATCCAAAAAAAAACATAACATTTTTAAACCCTGTCAGCAACAAGACTGTCACTGTAACAGTCGGGTTATGCTACGGAAAAATTTACAATCCTTATTCAGGACCGGATGTATGTTTTTACAGCTACGATATTACGGCTGCTCCGGACAGCTGCATGCCTAATTTTAATTACATAGACGATTCAACAACCGTAGCTTTGCCGAAAGTTTGTTATATAGTACACACTTATTATCCCGCTGCCACCGGTCCGGGACAGTTGGGCAATCTTTCAAATGAAACTGCGGCTATACAGGCGGCAATCTGGCATTACACAAATAATCTAAACGTTAACACAATTACCAGCACAGCTGTAAGAAACAGAGCGAATGCAATAATCAATTATGTTAATTCAAATGCATCATTCTGCGCTCCGACAGTAACATTTGAAATTGTTCCTGATTCTGATCCGGATTATTTTCTGATAAGAACTACCGACGACAACGGAGCAGGAGTAGCAGTTTCGAATATTTCTTTGACTATAACTGATGGTACATTAAGTCAAAATACTGTGAACACTACCGCACCGGGAGGATATTCTGTTCCTGTACAAGTAATCGGAGGAAGCGGAAACGGAACAATCACGGCACATTCAGACAATATTGTAATACCGAAAGCAACATTATTCAGACATATATACGGCGTCTGCCCAAAAGTAATACTTGCATGCCCAAATCCAGGTGAAAAGAAAATCTATTCTGACTGGGGTGCATTGCCTGTTGAACTGATTTCCTTTACATCAAGTATTTCCGGAAAAAATGTTACATTAAACTGGAGCACATCTTCTGAATTAAATAATTCTCATTTTGAAGTTGAAAGATTATCAAATAATGCAAGTAACTGGGTAAACATTGGCGTTGTTAACGGAAACGGTACGAGCAATAATGTAAACCATTACAGTTTTTCGGACAATAATTTATCTACAGGAAAATATAATTACAGACTGAAGCAAACTGATTTCAACGGTAATTTTGAATACTTTATTTTATCAAATGAAGTAGAAATAGGAACGCCGGTGCAATATGATTTAAATCAGAATTATCCTAATCCTTTTAATCCTACAACGAAGATAAATTTCAGTATACCGGAAGACGGAGTTGTTTCGTTAAAAGTATATGACAATTCAGGAAAAGAAGTTGCAGTAATTTTAAATGAATTCAAAAGCGCCGGTTATTACAGCGCGGAATTCAGACCTGTAAATTTATCGAGCGGTATCTATTATTACAAAATGGAAGCTGGTAATTTTGTAAAGGTATTGAAAATGATTTTGGTAAAATAATTATCAATGTTCAAAGTTCATTGTTCAATAAGGTATTACATCTTGTTTTACTTCATAAAAAACTTGGTATTCCTGTAGAAATTGAAAAATTTTAAGGTTATTGAGGTAAGTTTAACAGATTGTTACTTCACAATTATACCAAAATTTATTTGCACAACAAGGATAAAATGATTAATTTGATAAGCAGGTTTGGAATCAAAATTAGTTTCATAAATTACATAGGAAATAGATTTTTAGACCTGATCCCCAAAGTCAGGTCTTTTAGTTTCCAAATTTGTTTAATGAAAATCGGTTTACCTTTTTATTTTGAAAAATAAAAAAAGTTCTTTTACTTTTTAATTAATTAGTTTATATTGACAGCCGTTATCCGGACTGAACCCGGAAGAGGCTTGTAAATAGTTTAATTCAAAATCAATCTCTTCAGCCCGGATTTACAATAGTTCGGGTTGGAGAATAATTTAATGAAAGGAGAAAATTGAAGAACATTAATCTGTATGAAATTTCATACGGCATTTTTGTTACTTCTGAGATTCCGGAGTCAAAAATAATTATATCCCGGATATACTTAATTTCCCCAGCAGCATTTCTAAAATAACTTCTCTTTTCAAGATAAACTATTTTTCAATAAGTATTTGTAAAAAGATGAAATCCGAATGCAGAGATTTGCAAGGATTTAAATTTTTGAATTTTAAAAATTTCAAAATATATAATTTTTTAAAAGAATAAAATAAGTTTCATATCAGGATTTTAACCCCAAATAAAATCCTTAAAAAGAGATGAAGCTTAAAATTAAAAAACGAAAGGAGAAAAAAATGAAAAAGAATTTATCATTCTTTTTTACAATGTTGTTTTGTATTGTCTTTACAAACAGCTACTCACAGATCCAGTACGGATTGAGCGAGGCAAATCTAACATCAAAAGGAATTGGAAGAGAAGTAACTTTTACAAATCCTTACACAAACTCATCCATGGATACATTTGCAGGTGAAATGATTGCCACGGTTGATGGTAACTCAACAAAGTTCTACTGCATTGATATCAGAAGACGCCTCACATTCCCGGATGTATGTCACAGAGATTCTGCAATAACGAATCCGAAAATTGTTTACATCCTTAACCATTACAGACCTTATGCTGCAAATCCGGATTCATTAACTGATAATGAAAAGGAAAGAGCAGCCATTCAATGCGCTATCTGGCATTTCTCTGATGGTGTAAATGCAAACACAATTACAAGTAATTCAATTAAAAACAGAACACTTGAAATTATTGCGGATGCAAATGCAAACGGAGCTTTCACGGATGTTGTTACAACAATTTCAATTGAGCCTGGCGTCAGTCCAGATGATTTTTATGTTAAGACTTTAGATCAAAATGGAAATGGTATTGCAGTTAATAACATTGTTCTGACTTACGATATGGGTACATTGAGCACTTACAATGTTAACACAAATGCTTCCGGAATTTCACCGGACGTTACTGTTACGGGTCCGGGTACAGGTGTTCTTACAGCAACCGCAATGGTAATGATACCGCAGGGTATCACATATACCTGTGTTGGGAAGCAGAGACTTGTAATTGCAATGCCGACAATCGGCGAAAGAAAAGTAGTTTCAGACTGGGGCGCACTCCCTGTCGAACTGATTTCCTTCATTGCAAATTCTACAAACAGAAACGTAACACTCAACTGGTCAACCGCCAACGAAGTAAACAATGCGGGATTTGACATTGAAAGAAAATCCGTAAGTTCATCAGAGTGGACAAAGATTGGCAACGTTGCAGGAAACGGAACGACTTCCAATCCGCAGTCATATACTTACACTGACAGAAACTTATCTGCAGGTTCTTACAATTACAGACTGAAACAGATTGATTACAACGGTAATTTCGAATACTTCAATCTCGGAACGGAAGTAGAAGTCGGAAATCCGACAGATTATGCTTTAAGTCAGAATTACCCTAATCCTTTCAATCCGACGACAAAGATAAACTTTGATCTTGCAAAAGAAGGATTTGTTTCGATTAAAGTATTTGACAATCTCGGCAAGGAAGTTGCAACGCTTGTAAATGAATTCAAGAATACCGGTTACTATACTGTTGAATTCGACGCAAGGAATTTAACAAGCGGAATGTATTATTACAGAATGGAAGTTAATGGTTTTACCAAGGTCCTGAAAATGAGCCTTATAAAATAAGATTAAAAAACTAACTCCATAATAAAGCCGGAGGATAAATCTCCGGCTTTATTGAAATTAATTAACACTATTTATTATAATTTTTGTATAGCATTAAATAAAGTTTCGTTTCAGGATTTTAATCCCAAATAAAATCCGTAAAATGAGATGAAGCTTTAATTAAAAAACGAAAGGTGAAAAAGTGAAAAAGAATTTACTATTCTTTTTTGTAATGTTGTTTTGTAATGTCTTTACAAACAGCTACTCACAGATCCAGTATGGATATAGCGAGGCAACTTTGACAGGGACCGGAATAGGCGCTAATGTTACTTTCACAGATCCTTACACAAATTCCTCCAGAAATGTATTTGCGGCTGAAATGATTGCCACGGTTGACGGCAACCCGTCTAAATTCTACTGCTTAGATATAAGAAGACCTCTTTCATTTCCCGATGTTTGCCACAAAGATTCGGCAGTATCAAATCCGAAAATAGTTTATATCCTTAACAATTACAGACCTTATGCCGCAAACCATGATTCATTGAATGATAATGGAGAAGAAAGAGCTGCAATTCAATGCGCTATCTGGCATTTCTCTGATGGTGTAAATGCAAACACAATTACAAGTAATTCAATTAAAAACAGAACGCTTGAAATTATTGAGGATGCAAATACAAATGGCGCTTTTACTGAAGTGATTGAAACCATCTCTGTTGGATACGGAATAAATCCGGATGACTTTTATTTGAGGACAGTAGATTTAAACGGGAATGGAGTTGCAGTTAACAACATCGTGCTAACCTATGACCAGGGAATATTAAGCACTTACGTTGTTGATACAGATTCATCAGGCATATCACCTCTTGTTACTGCTATAGGTCCAGGATTCGGATTTATTACTTCAACTGCAATGGTAACAATACCGCAAGGAGTTACATATACTTGCGTTGGAAAAAAGAGACTTGTCATTGCCATGCCTACAACCGGCGTAAGAAAAGTAGTTACTGACTGGGGAACTCTCCCTGTCGAACTGATTTCTTTCATTGCAAATTCTACAAACAGAAACGTAACACTCAACTGGTCAACCGCCACCGAAGTAAACAATGCGGGATTTGACATTGAAAGAAAATCCGTAAGTTCATCAGAGTGGACAAAGATTGGCAACGTTGCCGGAAACGGAACGACTTCCAATCCGCAGTCATATACTTACACTGACAGAAACTTATCTGCAGGTTCTTACAATTACAGACTGAAACAGATTGATTACAACGGTAATTTCGAATACTTCAATCTCGGAACGGAAGTAGAAGTCGGAAATCCGACAGATTATGCTTTAAGTCAGAATTACCCTAATCCTTTCAATCCGACGACAAAGATAAACTTTGATCTTGCAAAAGAAGGATTTGTTTCGATTAAAGTATTTGACAATCTCGGCAAGGAAGTTGCAACGCTTGTAAACGAATTCAAGAATACCGGTTACTATACTGTTGAATTCGACGCAAGGAATTTAACAAGCGGAATGTATTATTACAGAATGGAAGTTAATGGTTTTACAAAGGTTCACAAGATGAGCTTAATAAAATAAGGTAAAAAAAAAGCTGCACAAGCAAAGCCGGGGAAGTTATTCTCCGGCTTTTTTTATTGTTGAAATTTATCTGTCAATATAAAATGTATTGTGTCAGGACGAAAGTCCTGACGCCATAGTCTAAGACCCAATTCTCCTTACCAAGCCCCCCGCCAAAAAACAGGCGAGGCAAGCAGCTTGGTAAGGAAATTTAATTCTAAATCAACTTTCCAAAGCTGGGGCTTTGGAAAGAGAAGGCTTAAATTTATCCGTCTGAAAATTCAATTTAATTTTAATCTTATTCTAAAGCAGCCCGCTAAATTGAATAAATAAAGACGAAAGGTTTTGAACGAATTTATTGAAGAGCTTTGGAACGAGGTTGAAGAAATAAGATTCATTTGCGGGCATCATAACTTTATTTTTGGATACAAGCGTTCACTAATCAAATCTCACAGTTAATTTCTGAAAAACTTAATAATTACATCGAGAACGAGTTTTTAATTTTTCTATTGAAGTTATTGAATATTTTTTATTTTTTATAAAAAGATTTTTCCATTCTACAATTATTTTTTGATATAAGAAATTTGATTCATTGATTCAATAAATTAATAGCTCTACTAATTAACTTTTTTTAAAAAATAAAAGGAGATGAAATGAAACAAAAAAAACTTTCTTATTTACTTTCTGCTGCTTTGATTTGTATTGTTGCTTATTCATTTAAAACAATGTCAGCCAACAATACAGACCCAAGAAACGATGGTGCACCTTCGCCATTAAATCAATATGATGCACAATTGAATGCTGACGGAACAGGCGATTACGGCTTTCTGCCTCAGCAACAAACAGATACCACCCCTCCGCTTGGTTTTCCCTATCCAACGGTTTTTAATTGGAATTATTCGGCGATTCCGGGTGTAAATGGCGGAACTGTCGGAGCAATCAGATTCAATAACCGCTTTTACATGAACAGATGGAATTCTGCTGTCAGTTACAGATTTGCATCAGATGGTCCGGGCGGAGGTCCGGGAACATTATTAGATTCAAACACTGCATATAATGCAGGAATAGGAGCAATCAGAGATTTGACCAGCGCTCCCGACGGATCAGGAACTATGTATTTATGGGGAGGATCTGCAAGTACAACTCTTTACAAAATGGATTCTTTGTTGAACCTTGTTGCATCATATGTTCATACCGGAGCAGCATACAGAGCAATTGCATGGGATCCAAACAGAAAAGGATTCTGGAGTTGTAACTTCGCAGGAAATATTGTATGCCGAGATACAAATGGAGTTATATTAGGAACTATTGTAAACAGCTTGACTTCAAAATACGGTTTAGGATTTGACAGCGCTTCGGTACCAGGAAAAGCATATTTATGGGTTTGGGAACAGTCAGGAGTTACAGGCGGCACAATTAACAAATTGCATAAATTTGATTTGGAAACAGGCTTATTGGCAAATACATATACATTTACTTTAACAGGAGGAGACATTGGCATTGCAGGCGGAGCTGAAGTTGAAGTTGCAGATACAAACGTTTATCTATATTTAAATTGGCAAAATTATGCCGTAACAGGTTATGATCTTAAGCATACGGTTGGAGTGCTAACCAATGATGTCGGCACTTCTTCAATAAATAGTCCGCCTACAACCATATCATTTCAATCGACTCATACTCCGCAGGCAACAATATCTAATTTTGGTTCAGCTACACAGACATTTAATGTTACAATGACAATAGAGCCGGGCGGATATTCAAGCACTCAAGTTGTAAATAATTTGGGACCACTATCGATTACAAATGTAAACTTTGCTTCATTCACAGGAAATACTGCTGGGACTTACACAATAAAATGTTACACTCAATTGGGCACAGATCAGGATTTGTCAAATGACACTTTAACCAGGGGTTTGACGGTAAATCCTCCCACAAATTCACAGGTGGTTCCTAATGCTTACGAGTTCATTCCGGGGACAGGCTCTTTCTTAGGTCCGCTTACAAATACTGCAAGGACTTATCAATTCCTGATACAGGCAAGTCAGCTTACAGATGTTGCTGGAAAGTATCTATCAGGAATCAAAATGAGAATACCGACATCTGCAACAGCTAATTGGCCGCTGGTAGATGTCACTTATACTAACTACGATATTTATCTTAGCGGGAGCGTAGAGCCAAGTGCAAGAAGTTTAACCTTTGCAAATAATATTGTCGGACCACAGACACAAGTTCGTTCAGGTTCATTGTTTATTCCCGCAAACTCATATACTTTCGGCAGTTCACCAAATGCATTTGGTCCGTCAATCACGTTTAATACTCCATGGTATTATGCCGGCGGAAACCTGCTGATTGAGCTGCGTCATACAGGCTTTTCGGGATCAGGAAGAAGCACTGATGCTCTTACAACTACTACCGGAGGTTATGGAACATTAATGAGTGCATGCTATACATCCAGCTATACCGGTACTACAGGCTCGCAGGGAAACTTTACGGTTGTTGAAGTGGAGGCATTACCAAACCGGGAACTTGAGCTGACTGCCTTGATAGAAGGATTTTATGATGGCGCATTAAAAACAGATTTTATGATCAGCGATACTGCAAAAGTTTACGTGAGAAACAGCTCTCCACCTTATGCTCTCGTTGATTCATCAACTGCCGTTTTGGATAACAACGGACAGGGAACATTCAGCTTTAGCAATGCAGTTAACGGAGTTTCTTATTACATAGTTTTTGATCACAGAAACTCAATAACTACATGGAGTGCTTCAGGAAACACATTCACCGGCGATTCTTTGGATTATGATTTTACCACTGCTGCTTCACAGGCTTATGGAAACAATCAAATTCTAAAGGGAGCTAATTATGCTATTTACAGCGGAGATGCAAACAAAGACGGAGTAATTGACGGAGGTGACGGCTCGCTTGTAGATAACGATGCCAGCAATTTTGTCTCGGGGTATGTCGTAACTGATGTAAACGGTGATCAAATTATTGATGGAAGTGATGCTGCGATTGTTGATAATAATGCATCTAACTTTATAGGCGTGATAAGTCCGTAGAGCTTTTATAGGTTGTAAGTTTCAAAAAAATAGATACAAGTTAATAATATGTAAAAACTTGTTTCAAATTAAGATTACGGATTACTTTTCGAAAAGGAGATTCTTCATTTTTTTGATTTGTAATCCGTAATTTTTTTAGACTCCATCCCAATTCTGCGATAGGGATTGAGTCATAAAACAGTTCGCTAAAGTGATCTGCAATATTTGTATTTTTAAATTTAACCTTACAATTGAAGTTACTCTTAAGCAACTGAGTTGGTGAGCTGATATGGATATTAAATCATTAGTCTCCAAGTTATTTTTTCATTTCAATAAAACTTTAATTAAGAAATGATTGTCAACAAATTTTCTTTAATCTTTATAAAACCTCTCCCTAAATATGTTCTCAAATAGTTTAACAGCCTAAAACTTCTGATTAACTTTGCAATTTCAAATTGTTTTGAACGGATGGGGTCGAATTTACTTGTATTGAAATTTTTTGACTTTGAAAAAAAAAAAAAAAAAAACTATACTTTAATGTGAAGGATTTTATTACAAATTAAACTACATAATCATGAAGAACTTAATATTCATCTTTATTTCAATTTTTGGTGTGTTTTTATTAGCTTCAGAAATATACACAGCAAATGCAACCAAAAATTACGATAATCTATTTACTGATAAATCAGCCAACAATAAACTAATTTTAACGGATATTGCAGCATTACCTTGCTGTAATAATATAGATCCCAGAACAACTTCAGGTCAAATGGTGGGGTATTAACTGTTTAGGTCAAAGTTTAGAGATTGATAGTATTTGTTGTGTTCGTATTTGGGAGTATTATGGTGAACAACCGCCGTCTCCTATGCCTTGTAATATTATTTTTGAGAGATGCCCTGTTGAGTTTCAGTGAATGAAAATTCTTTAAATTATTCTTTTTAACTTATAAAATTTTAGATTATGAAAAACGCAGATAATTTATTCGGGTTGTTTGCGAGTAAAAGTAAAATTCTCATTTCTTTATGTGTCTTAATATTGATATTTATCAGTTTAGACAATCTATACTCGCAAACATATTCATGGCGTCAGCTTCCGAATTCTTCTTACTTAGTCTCATCTTATCAGGATATTTTCTTCATTAACGCGCAAACCGGATGGGCTGTTAGTTATTATGGTCATATC
This sequence comes from Ignavibacteria bacterium, assembly GCA_019187405.1. Classification (GTDB taxonomy): domain Bacteria; phylum Bacteroidota; class Ignavibacteria; order Tepidaquicellales; family Tepidaquicellaceae; genus JABAQZ01. The sequence continues at coordinate 61,241 of JABAQZ010000023.1, read as the reverse complement.
AACAGAACCACCGATGGAGGAGACAGTTGGGTAAGACAGGATTCCATTTATCTTGGATCATTTAACTCGGTTACATTTATTAATGAAAATACAGGCTGGGTCGGATCCGCAAATGTTGCATTTTCACTTTTAAAAACTACCAATGGCGGTTTTGATTTTAATATTGATCCGAATCTTCCATCTCCTGCTCCACCCGGAGTTGTTTCAATCCGTGCTTTGAATAGTCAGTTCATATACGGATGCGGAAGATTTGACAACTCACAACTTCCGTTTTTCATTAAGACATCAAATAGCGGTGCGAACTGGACAGTGATTGATATGTCCATGCATGCGGAATATCTCACGGATTGTTATTTCTTTAATGAGAATAACGGTTTTGTTGTGGGAGCAATCGGTGATCAGCCTGAATTCAGAGGATCTATAATTCTAAAAACAACAAACGGTGGAATAAACTGGACTACTGCTTTTCTTGGAGGAAGAAACAGAGAAGAAGCAACTAAGATATGCTTCATTGATAATCAAAACGGATTTGTATCAATGACAAGATTTGTGTACAGCTCAAAATATTTTGCAAAAACATCAGACGGAGGCAATACATGGGTCGCACTCCCCTTTTTGAATGCAAGTGAAATTGGGATTGGATTCATAAATCCTAATACAGGTTGGATTGGAGGGGATTTCAGTCCTACTTATGGAACTACTGACGGGGGTAATTCTTGGTTTAATGCCAATATAGGAATGGGTATTTATGATTTTCATATGTTCGGCGATACGCTGGGATATGCAAGCGGTCAGTATATTTACAAATATTCCAAAACGACAGGAATAAATAGTTCCGGATCCGGAATTCCGGAAACCTATATGCTTCATCAGAATTATCCCAATCCATTCAACCCTGCGACAAAAATAAACTTTGATCTTGCCAAGGACGGTTTTGTTTCAATTAAAGTTTTTGACATCTTAGGAAGGGAAGTTGCTACGCTTGTAAATGAATTCAAGAATACCGGTTACTATAATGTTGAATTCGACGCAAGGAATTTAACAAGCGGAATGTATTATTACAGAATGGAAGTTAATGGATTTACAAAGGTTCTCAAGATGAGCTTAATAAAATAAGAAAAAAAATAGCTGCACAAGCAAAGCCGGGGAAGTTATTCTCCGGCTTTTTTTATTGTTGAAATTTATCTGTAAATATAAAATGTATTGCGTCAGGACGAAAGTCCTGATGCCATAGTCTAAGACCCAATTCTCCTTACCAAGCCCCCCGCCAAAAAACAGGCGAGGCAAGCAGCTTGGTAAGGAAATTTAATTCTAAATCAACTTTCCAAAGCTGGGGCTTTGGAAAGAGAAGGTTTAAAATGTATAAGCTGGGGCTTTGGAAAGAGAAGGCTTTAAATGTATGACCCTATTCTCCTTACCAAGCCCCCCGCCAAAAAACAGGCGAGGCAAGCAGCTTGGTAAGGAAATTTAATTCTAAATAAACTTTCCAAAGCTGGGGCTTTGGAAAGAGAAGGCTTTAAATGTATTGCGTCAGGACGAAAGTCCTGATGCCATAGTCTAAGACCCAATTCTCCTTACCAAGCCCCCCGCCAAAAAACAGGCGAGGCAAGCAGCTTGGTAAGGAAATTTAATTCTAAATAAAGAGAAGGCTTTAAATGTATTGCGTCAGGACGAAAGTCCTGATGCCATAGTCTAAGACCCAATTCTCCTTACCAAGCCCCCCGCCAAAAAACAGGCGAGGCAAGCAGCTTGGTAAGGAAATTTAATTCTAAATCAATATTCTTGTTTTACCGGTGTGAGTTCCTGATTGATCATGAATAATATCGTAACCTGCATAACTTGTAAGCTGATTTTTATTTTTAATTAAAGCAAATCCATTTGTTTCAGCGACTGTTGTTAATAATGTAATCAGTCCAACACCTTTTATGCTTAAAACAGTATTTATTCTTTCATTAAGTTCATTATCGGATTTAATTAGTTTTTTGATTTGCTCCATTACCTGTTTTAGCTGCTGCTGTAAAAATTCTTTATGTTGGTTTAATCTTTTTACTGTTTCTTTATTAGCTTAATAAGAGTAGCTTTTAGCATGCAACTGATTTTTTATAGTGACAATAGATTCTTTGCTTGACCGATATTCTCTTGTAAGCTCTTTAAGTTCTTTGAAATTTCCCGTTGGAATAATCCAGGGTTTAAGCTTCTTTTCAAGCCCATATTGAGTTTGAATAGCAGCATCAATGTCATCGGTTTTAGATTTGTTATCTAAGGTTTTAGAAAAGTTTTTTACTTTCTTAGCCAATACAACAGACAAAAAAAATTTATTCTTAACTAAAAAATAAGCAAGGTTTTCATAATAAACACCTGTTGCTTCCATTAAAAACCAGATAGGAATATCCTTGGAAGATAGATCCTCTGAGTCAAAGTAATGAACTTTAGAAATAGTTTTTAAAAGCTGGTTGAATCCTTTAGGGTTGTTTGTAAACTTGAACGCTTTGCTAATGGACTGGTTCAGCTCTTGATCTAAAGATCCAAAACGAACTGTAAAGGAATCTTTAGAAATGTCAACACCTATTACTTTTTTAATGAGTTTCATAATTGATTTATTTGTTTAATTTTTAAAACAGGTCAATTGCAAATATTAGGCTAAGGCTTCTTCTTATTCTACACTCGTGGTCTTATTCAGAATTGCTAATAAATTTATTTAGCATTCTTAAGTACTGTTCAGAATTTAAGAAGCTATCGGGAATGGGGAAGATCCTTTTTGACTACATTCTAATAACTTAGATGTCTGTTTGCGAACATTCTCCCATTCCTTTTTGGAACACCAACAACGGCGGAAATATGAACAATCCCTTTGTAGAATAAGCTAGAAAATCCCTTTCTCAATTTTATTTTTGAGATTTTTAAAATTACTATAAGATGAAAAATTTCAGTGTAATTTTTTTCTGTGTATTCCTTCCACTAGGTTTTTATTCTTTCGAAAATGTTAATAAGATTTTTTTCCCACATGAGATAAATTTGTTTACTTCTCAAGAAAGAATTTTACGGTTTCCTAATCCACTGGATTCATCTGAACCAGCAGATACTTCCGGAGGAGGTGATCAACCCGTAGATTATGGTGTTAAAGATATTGCAAACATGTTTAATGAAAGAGGTTTTTATAAATCCAACGGGTTTAGTTTTGATGAAAATGAAATTATAAATGACTTCAATGGAAACTTAATTTATAATATACCGCTTTATAACTATCCTCTTGCGGGTGACCTCAGTTTCAATATGGCTCTAACGTACAATGGTTCTGTAGGTCATCAGTTTATATTGGGTACAGTTACTGAATATAATAATTTTCCGCAACGATATAATATGAATGCTCCCGAATGGATTATTAGTGTTAATGGTATTGCGATTCAGGTATTAAATTTTGAAACAAATTTTTTTACAACAAAATCTTCAGATCCAAATATTCATTATATAAATGACGACAGTGTAAAACTTCTTATTCCGGGATATCACTTTGATGGAAGTTTAGAAGCAGCAGGTTCAGGCAATCCAAACAGAATAAACATTTTAGCAGGTGATGGATCTGTAATTTCATTGGTTCGAATTTCAACTGAGACCGAAACCGACAGTTTATATGTAGGTGATTATGTTTATGAAGGAAAAGAATTGTACTATAGAGCAAAAGTTAGTTATATCGAAACAGGAGGTTATACAGGTTTTCGAAGAAGGAAGGTTGAATTATTGAAAGGAGATGGAACAGTTTGCACATTCATTGAACACAAAAGAGTATTTGCAGACCTTCCGATTGATGCAAATATTACTGCGAGAAGAAAACCAATGCTATTATTGCTTGAATCAATCTCAGAAAGATTCGGACATAAAATTAATTTTGAATATTCATTTAGTCTTCAGGCTTACGGAAGACCTTTGTTAAGCAGTGTAAGTGCTAATGGATATAGTCAAGAAAATCTTGGTGTCAGCTTTGAATACGGCATAATTGAAGGATTTCAAAATCCGACATACGGAGTTAAGATTGAACATTCTTCTGAAGTAAACGGAAGTTTTACATGTTACTATGAAACACCTGTGGTGGTTGTCCCTGTGAATCAAAATGGGATCAGGAATCATAGAGCATCGATTAAGAAGATTTTAAATATTCTCAATCAAGAAACAACGATACAATACGATGATTACAGAAGAACATTTCAAAATATGGTGTATTACAATGTCAGTGGAAACACCTTTGATATTACAAACATGAAGAGGATAATTTATTACAGAAATTTTTTAGGTAAAGGCACGGCCTATGGGTATGGTTCTTCGGATAATATTTCTGTTACAGAATCAGGAAATTCAAAATTAAAAAGTAATAAATATAATGGTTATGGCAGAGATGAGTTTTATACGAACATGCTATATTCAAGAATAGATTCAAATACCGGAATAGCTAAATCTTATACTACCTTCAGTTATCCATACAGCGGCAACTACGATGTTGATTCTACAGATAGTTATACAACTACAAAAAGCGTTTCATCACTGGAATCTTCCACATTAAATAATTCTGCTTCAAATGTTACAAGTACTAAAAAGTATAAAATCTTTCCACTTCACAATCCTTACAATTATTATCTTGAACAACCAGATTTGCAAGGAATAACAAAATTAATGTCTGATACAACTTATAGTAGTAATGTGTCCCAATACAATGAATACTATTATGAGAAAGGAGAAATGATTAATAGTGGATTACCAGGTTTAGATGGTTCATTTTTGATAAAGAGCAAAAGAAATAGAATGCAAGGTATCAGTCGTTTGTGGACTTATTCATATACTTATCAAAGTGGAATTATTAATCCTCTAAAGTCTTTCGAAGAAACAGATCCTTTTAACAATAAAACATTAACCTCTTACATTAATTTTTATGAAGAGGATTTCACTTATAAAATTGCAAGCAATACTTGGAGCTATCAGGTGTATGATAAAATGTGTTTTTATAAAATCCAATCGGATTCCATGCAATTGAGAAAAGATAGTTCAAATAACATACTGTCAAAAAAACTTTTTGAGTATGTCGGTCGTCACGATTCGACCATCGGATATTATGGTCAATTAAGGAGAGAAAAAGTTTTTAACAACTATAATTTCAATGATTTTATTCAAACTGAATATGAATATTATAGAAATGATACCAGCGCTGCAGAAATTTATCACTGGGATTTTTATCCGAATAAGAATGGAAATTTAAAGTCGATAACAAGACCAAATGGCGAACAGGAAAAATATTTCTATCATATGGTTTCTGTCTCAGAAATTTATCCCGGGGACACAATAAATTTAACAGATGAAGAACCCTACAGAAGACACTTAATCAAAATGAAGTTTAATAATGGAGTTGTGAAAGATACTAATGCTACGATGTGGGATACGAGATTCCCGATCCGAATTGATAACTATAAAATCAATGGAGCGCAGGTCGATACACTTTCGAGAATTTATAAATCGTATAATATAGCCGGTTATCCGACACGCACAATTGATCAGGATTTATATGTAACCGAATTCAAATATCAGCCTATTCACAGGATAAATTCAATAACACTTCCGGGAGACTTCTCAACATCTCCGGATAGCACGTTCATGAGAATTGATACTCACTATATTAAAACAAGTCTTGAGTTGAAAACTAAAGGTTGGGGCAACTATAACACATCAGACGGAAAAGTAACTTATATTGAAACACAAAATTATTCCAATTTAAAATCCTGTGACCCGTTTAAGATGCTGATTAATAGTTCTAATAATAAGTATGCTTTCATTAAGCTTGACACAAGTAACAAAATTTACAATTTTACTTCAATCGATTCAGCAATTCTTCAATTTTCACCAATCTGCTTTTCAGCAGCTAATGACGGAAATCCAATTTCTAATGCGAGTTTTAATACACAAATAAAAGGAATAACTTTCTTAAACAGTTACAGCACCTGGCAGTCTTGTGGGTACAATGCACATAACATAATTCAATCAGCTGAAATAACCACGGAAAATACTGAAATTAATTTAGACACTATCAATAGCAATTGTCCTTCTTCTATTTGCTATTTTCGAATACAAAGATTTGACGTAAAAAACTTAATAAATACTTTCATTTCCAACGATTGGCCGCTGGTTGGTTTAACAATGCATTCTTATTACACCGGAATAGGGACACCACCGGCTGGTCCAAGTTTCAATTTGAATTTTACCAATTGCATAGAAACAGTAAATGGAAATGAGGATTATTGGTACAGTCTTTACCGACCTGTTTTGTTTATTTATGGAAATCTGGATATTTCAGATACTTTAAGATATCCGATTGTTAAAGGCGGTACAATAAAATATAAGTACGATGATGTGAATAAAAAAATTGACGTTCTTTCAATTAGAAATACTCTTACCAGTGACTATAGCAAAATTAAATATTCAGTCGATGGTTTTGGAAACATCGCTCAAAAAGATATTTACTATGATGCAGAAAATTATAATTCTTATAAGTACAGATTCAATTACATGAATAATCCATCCGGAAATTTTGATCCGAAAAATGATTCAACTCTGTTTTCTTACGATGGACTTGGAAGATTAACTAAAACTAAAAATCCTGACACAAGTTCAACACTAAATTCCTATGCCTATTACAATGGTATGAGTACATACTTCGGTACTGTAAATGGTTTAATCGAAAAACAAACCTTCAGGGATGAGGAAGGAAATGATTTTGAAAAATATTTTGATGCAGTTGGAAATCTGAGGAGAGAAGTGAAGTTCATACAGGAAGACCCGAATCAGGAAAATCTGACTTCGATGATAACCGATTATAATTACGAAAGCTTGAACAGAGTTACACATGTCAAATCTCCGGAAGGTAAAATTATCTCATACACTTACGACGGCTACGGAAGGCAGTCTGCAAAAACTACTCCCGACGCAGGTCAGACTCATTATGTTTATGACAACAATAATAATCTGACATATACACAAGATGCCAATCAAAGAAATGAAAACGCCTTTAAATACACTTTCAGAAATTATGACGGACTTAATAGATTGACGGGAATCGGGGAGAATATATTTGAGATTGATGCGCCTAGTGACGGAAGCCAGTTCGTCCCGGATGATGACGACTTTTACCTTGCTGTAAACGTTTACGACACACTTACATCATCAATTGTTCAAAATCTTTTCTTCACACCGGCGGGTAATACTTCTCCGCTTTATACAAAGAGAAATCTGGCTGCAACAGCGTACAGAACTCGTTATACTGACGACTGGAATTTTAAGTATTATAAATACGACAAAAGAGGTAGAGTGATAAAGATGTGGAATATAATTTCGGGATTTGATACTTTGATAACGGAGTATCAGTATAACTCGCAGGATCAAATGACAATTTATTCTCACTACAACTCGGCTGAAGCAAAAACTTTCAGATATTCTTATGACTTCGCAGGACGGCTTAATAAGGTAGAATATTATATCGGCTGGCCTGATGCTCCTGATCCAACTTATATTACGCTTGCAGATTATTCTTATAATGAAAATTCTCAAGTCTCCCAGCAACAGCTTAATGATGGAGGAATAAAGAATAATTATTACTATGATAACCGTAACCGCATTTCAGAACTTCAGGAAGCTGGCGGTTTGTTTGGCTATACAAATACTTATTACAAAAACGGAAACGTAAAGTCTCAGCAATTTTCAGGAAGCTATAATGATAATTTTACAAACACAACCGATCTCAATTCAAATTATAAATACGACAAATCCAACCGCCTGCTTGAAACGGAGAATAACAATCAGCAATATAAAGATCATTTCAAACTTGAGAACAAATACGACAAAGACGGCAACATACTCGAACTTAAACGCTACGACGGAGCCGGCTCGATAATGGATAATTTCAACTATGCATATTACTCAAACACAAACAAACTTCAGAGAGTAACCGGCTCGGGAACGCAGTATACTTATGATGCAAACGGAAATATGTTAACTGATGATATTAACAGAAACAAAGACATCAAGTACGATTATCGAAATCTGATAACTCAAATTAGAAATAAAAAAATAGTTATCGAAGATAGTTTGGTGTATTTAACATATTATTACTACGACGAAGCAGGCAACCGCATAAGAAAAAAAGTTTATCAGTACATTGGAACACAGAATCCCGACAGCGTTGAGACACCTGATGAAGAAGATATCGGAGATACACCGGTCATCTGGGAGTTGATAAATGACGAAATTTATTCAAGAGGAGTTGACGGAAAGGAGCTGGCGATATATGTGAACGGGAATATAAAGCAGACTACTATCTGGGGGATTGGAAATGAGGGATATATTGACAACTCTGACTATCCTAACTTTTATTTAAAAGACCATCTCAGCTCTATACGGATAGTGACGAATGAAAATGATGAAGTAATCTCGGCGCAAGACTATGACTGCTGGGGATACCTGATGGAAGGTAGGGATTATGAGAGTGAGGAGAGTGTGTATAAGTTCACGGGGAAGGAGAGAGATGAGGAAAACTTGTATGATTATTTTGGTGCGAGGTATTATGATGCGAGGATCGGGAGGTGGGGAAGTGTGGAACCGAATTTGGAAAAATACTTTTCATTTACTCCCTATTCTTATGCTGTTCTGAATCCTCTTGTTTTTAGAGACATAAATGGAAAGGATGCAATTGCAGAGATTGATGAAAAAAATAAAAAAATAAATCTTAATATCACTCTTAATTATTCACGATATAACAGATTAAATCCATTTGGTCTTAATGATTTACAGTATAATACTTTATTGGAGTTTCAAGAAAATGCTCAAAATTTGTGGAGTGGAACTTTTAAAATCAATGGAGTAGAATATGAAGTAAATACGATTGTTAAATTAGTACTTTATGAGAGTTATACATATGCGGCAATAGAAACACAAAGAAATGAAGGTCAAAACATTGTAAAAAATGCTCAACCAAATGACTTTATTGAAGGTGACATTGGAGTTGGCTCATCCATTTCGGTATTGTTTATGCGAGTGGGGAATGAACTTAATCCCAGATGGAATACAGGTGCACATGAAATAGGTCATCTTTTAGGATTACCTGACATTACTTCAACTAAGAGTAAATCAATTATGAGTTACACAATTGATAGAAATCCACCGGGTAATAAAGAATTTAGTAATATATTTAGAAGAGCAAATTTAGATTTTAGTATATCGGGACCCCAATTCATAGGAGGATATGAGAGATGAAAATAGGTATGATAATGATCTCATTTATACTGACAGAATTAATTTTTGCACAAGATACTGTGATTTTAAAAAAAAATTTGCCATTATTAAATGGAACAATAAATACTGCATCAAAGCTAATTGAAATTACTAAGATGAATTATGAATTTGATGGTTACCTTATTGTTCAATTGGAAAAAAATAAAATTACACAGTCAGATACAATTACGTATTCTTGTCCGGTATTTTGGATTAATTCACTTAATAATTTAAATAATGAATATCAATATTTTCAGAATTTTACTTTATTTAGTTTTGCATTCAAATCGAATACATTTGAAATAAATAAAAACAATAAGGGAAGGGAAATCTTAGACTTTATAAAATTTTACATAAACTTTAATGAAGCAAATAGAGAGTATTTTACAACTTACCTCTATGACAGTTTATTAACAACTGATATCCTTGATAATTCAATAATATGGGTATATCAAGATAGGTATTTCATAATTTTCAAAACACGATTTGACACATCAATTATGAAAATAAAAACACCAAAGTTACTCAATAATAAATATACATATATAAATTGGAATATATTTATTCCAATATCAAAATTGAAATATTTTAGTAAACTAGAAGATTCTGAACCTTTGCCATTCGGTATGAAAATGAGTGGTTTGTTGAAGACTAGGTGAGCATATCAGAAAAAACTTATTAATATATACCAGTGGAACTAATCCCGATGGCAAACTAGTAAGTGAAATATGTCAAAGTGACGACTGGAATTTTATGAACACTGCATATTTAAGTTTTGATTACACTTATGATAAATCAAATCGTCTTTTGAACACTGTAGGTTTATCTAGCAAATCATTTGATCTGGAAAATACTTATGATAAGGATGGAAATATCATGACTCTGAAAAGATATGGAAGCACGGGAACGTTAGATGACAATTTTACCTATACATATTATTCGGGAACGAATAGACTTCAGAAGGTGTATGGTTCTACTTCCCAATATACTTATGATGCAAATGGCAATATTAAGACCGATGAAGTAAACAGAAACAGCGACATAAAATATGATAACAGAAATCTGATTATTCAAATTAGAAATAAAAAAATAGCTATAGAAGATAGCTTGGTCTATTTAACATATTATTACTACGACGATGCTGGAAATCGGATAAGGAAGAAAGTTTATCAGTATATTGGTATTCAGCAACCGGATAGTGTGGCAAGTCCTGACACTGAAGACATTGGAGACGCACCAAGCATATGGGAGTTAATAAATGATGAAATTTATTCAAGAGGAGTTGATGGTAAGGAACTAGCTATATATCTAAATGGAAATTTGAAACAGAACAATATTTGGGGATTGGGCAATGAAGGATATATTACTAATTTGGACTTTCCAAATTTTTATGTTAAAGATTATCTGGGTTCTATAAGAGCAATTACTGATGAAAATAATTCTGTCATTTCTGCACAAGACTATGATGCTTGGGGATTTTTGTTACAAAGTAGAACCTACGAAAGTGATGAGAGCATTTACAAGTTTACAGGAAAAGAAAGAGATAAAGAAAATAATTATGATTATTTTGGGGCTAGGTATTATGATGCGAGAATTGGTAATTGGATAAGTACAGATCCATTAATGGAAAAGCATATTGATTATTCACCTTATAATTATGTATTACGAAACCCGTTTAAACTGATTGATCCAGATGGTAGACAAACTGTCGCAATTAGAATGTTTGCCAAAGAAGTAATTTACAAATCAACAAGAATCGCATCTCCAGTATTTGATATTCCAATAACTCCATTGGATGTTTTCTTACAAGTTTTTATGGGAAATCTTGGAACTATGGATGTCAAAGAAAACCAAAGTATCTTTGTTGTTGGAGAAGAAGGATACTTAGAATATGATCAACCAATAGATGAAATTAATATAACAACTCTTGAAACGAGATCTAAAGATATTAAGAAAATTGTAGTGGGAAAAATGGATCCTGTCCAAAAGCACTTAGACTTATTGGAAGGTAAGACCTCAAAATATCCTGGTCCTCCACATAAACAAGATAAAGAGAAATGGAAAACTGACATACAAAGAAATTGGAATCAAGCTAAAGAAAAAGCATTGAAGATTGGTAAAAGTGTACAGCAAATTTTAAAGCAAATGGGCTGGAGCGAAGAAAAAATTTCATCATTGTTGGAAAGAATTAAGAAACAAGGAATCGAACCTTAAATGTCACTATTATGACTGATAAAGAAATAACAAAAATATTAAACTATTATTATGAATCGCTCTCATATCTATTGCCTAATTATGATTCAAAAATTAGGGATGTGTTTGTTGATTTGTGGGAAATTTATAATGATATGGTGTTTCAAGATAAAACGTTAAATTCCAAAAGAATAAAGAATTCCGAGGAAGAAATTATTTATGATAACATTTTGTCCTTATTAAAGTTAATTGGAAACAATTCCAGATCAAAAAATTTGGAACTTTTACAAACTTGTTTAATTCGGTTAGAAATTAAGCTTGAACACTCCCAAAATCATCTCAAAGAAGCTAGAAAATCATTAAAATCATTAATAAACCAAATTGGAAAAAAACTTCCAGATGACAATTAATTAATTTTATTTATGAGAACACAAAATTACTTTTTTTAAAATGAGAAGACTCCTACTTCTAAATCAATTCACTGATTCATTGAACAACAAAAGTGAAAGGGAATATAAGCTAAAGTATGAATATTATGACGTAAACTTAAAATAATTCAATACAAGATCTTCCCGAGTAACTCTGCTGTAACTAAATCAAAATAATTCCATTCTCAGTTTAAGACTATGTTCCATGAGATAAAAGCTTGAAGGCGAGAATTATGAGGCGATGAGATTGTGCGTAAGTTAATAGGATAAATGAAGACGATGATAGGAACTTTGAGCAATATTTTACAATACAACACCTACATTTATCCCTTGATAATTCAATTAATTAAATTGATCCAGATGACAATCAGCAACATGGAATCGGTGATGGTAATGTTTTACAAATTAGGTGAAGTTGTTTTGCAAGTAAGTAAACTATAAAATTTGAAAAATGAAAACTTTACTTAAAATTCTTAGTGTTACTCTCATTGTAATAATTTTAATAGTAATTTATCTATATTTTAAGCTACCATCAATGGAGCCCACTACTAAGTTAATTGAACTAAATTCACAAACTTTAAATGAGAAGCTCTATATTAAGAATGTTATCAGAGGAATTACAGGAGATCATAATACTATTTTAATTTCAACTACTCCCGAAATTGATCCATTTGAAGATTCCTCTGACGATTTTATTTTTAAGGGCTGGTCCCCATTTTATTACAAATTCACTGACGATTCATTGATTGTTTATACAATGAAAGAATCAATTGTTCCAAGAAATTTTAATACAAATATAAAGATTGTTCAAGTTACATTACCAAATCCGGATATGATCCAATTTAATGATCAGTATGAAAAGCTCGGTTTTATTAAGTTAAGATAAATTTTATTTCCAATATTAAATAGGTCGGATAATGTAAAGCGGTAGAAAATTAACATACTCAAAGAAACACAAATAGTTCTTCAAGATTTTTATGTAGGATCAGTTGAAATAAGCATTACTTCAGAAACTGAGATGAGTTAATCATTTAGATTTGACTGCTATTTTGTTAGAATTAGTTATGACCGCTACTGTATTTCGGGAAAAGTCCAATAGTATAAGCTAACTGTTATTTGTATGCTGTGGCATCCTGAAAGGGATCCGGTGGTAAGCTACCGTAAACAACATATGAAGACGACCTCGGTTATCTTAGACATGACACCTGAGTTAGGTCGTGAAAAAAACTTTGGCGTATGTCTGCGGTTGTGTTAAGCAAAAGGTTAGCATCTAATGCTGACCTTTTTGCATTTATATGATAAGATAAAATACAAATCCAAATGAAAGGAGTTGTACTTTGTCAAAACAAGAATTTCTAAACTTTGCTGAAATCAGTAAATCGATTCCATTTAGTAAAGTTCTTGATTGGTTAAACATTCCATATCAAAAAAAGAATAAAGAATTGAAAGGTGAGGGCTTTATCATCTCTTTGGAAAAAAATTTATTTTTTGATCCTAAAGATGAATCTAAAAGTTGTTCTGTCATTAACTTTGTATCTCACTTTAAACACGTTGATCTTAGAGCGGCAGCTTCATTGCTTAAAAGTACGTTTCTCAATAAAGAAGAATTTATTCACAAAAGAGAAATTCCAAATCTTCTCTTGAATTATGATTCTTACTTTGCTGAACGGTTGATCAAACCAGAGGTAGTTTCGGAGTATGAAGTTGGTTTTGTAACACAACGAAGTACTGTTGCCGGAAGAATACGGAGTCATCTGAGCGGGATTAATTAATGCATTTCAGCAAGCAATAAAATTGCCTGCATAGTACTTTCGGGATTTGCTCTTCCTGCACCTGCAATATCAAAGGCGGTTCCGTGATCGGGAGATGCCCTTCTAGTCTTAAGTCCTGCAGTAAAATTCACACCTTCATCAAACGAGATCATCTTAAAAGGTATCAAACCCTGATCGTGATATAGCGCCATTGTTATATCAAAATTTTTGTAATGCCCGCTTGCAAAAAAACCGTCAGAAGGATACGGTCCGCGGATATTAAATCCCATTGAATTCATTTTAGTTATCAAAGGAGTTATCAACTTTTTCTCTTCCTGTCCGATAAGTCCTCCGTCTCCGGCATGAGGATTAAGCCCGAGGACAGCGATCTTCGGATTCTTGATCTTAAAATCTTTAACCAGTGAATTGTTGACAGTAACAATTTTGTTGAACAGTAATTCTTTTGAGAGACTCTTACTTACTTCCGATAGGGGAATGTGTCCTGTGATCGGTGTTGTTGAAAATTTTTTTGAATAAAGTATCATGGCCGTGTTTTTAGAGCCGGTCATTTCAGTAAGCATTTCGGTATGCCCCGGAAAATCATAGCCGCCTTTGTTCAGTGCTTCTTTCGAAATGGGAAGCGTTATCATTCCGGAAAATTTTCCTTTCATGCAAAGCGCGCATGCTGCACTTATCGAATCTCCGGAAATTTTTCCGGCTAACTTGTCAATCTTTCCCGGTGACAGTTTGAATTTTGTGGGAACATCTGTTTCAATTATCTTTTCCAGTGATATTTTACTCAGATTCAGAATTTCTGCATACTCATTCAGAATCTTTGATGAACCTGCAACAGTCAGATCAAGATTCTCAACAAATTTTTTGTCGTTAAAAATTTTGAGTATTATTTCAGGTCCTATTCCGTTTGGATCTCCGAGTGTAAGTATGAGACGGGGCTTGTTGTGAGAGCGTGACATCAGTCTTTAACTTCTGTTACTTCAGCATCTGCCCATAAGCCTTCGAGGTTATAGAATTTTCTTGTATCATCAAGGAAGATATGCACAACCACATTTACAAAATCGAGAAGAACCCAGCTGAGGTTTGAGTAGCCCTCGTTGTGCCAGGGTCTTTCATCTATTTTTTTTGTTTCTTCTTTAACAAAATCAGCAATAGCTTTGACCTGGGTGTCTGAAGATGCTGATGCGATCACAAAAAAATCAGTAACCGTTGTCAGTTCACGAAGATCCATTACCAGAATGTTCAGTCCTTTTTTTTGCAAGATAAGATTGGCAGTTTTAAGGGCAAGCTCCTGTGAATTCATTTATTTGTTCTTTCATTGTAAGGTTTGAGTTCGTTAAAATCTTTCCCTATAACAACAGTAACGTCGAGGTAAAGTCCGGGGTTGATTTGCTGTATAACATTTTTATCACTTATTCCAAGTACTGATGCAACTCTTTTTGCTTTCACTTTATCTCCCGACCGGTCGATTACAAGTGTTCGTTCAATGTCACCCGACTTATAGTTCCCCATTTCAACAACGTCCATCCCTTTCATTCTCAGGAATTCAGTGAACTGGGATGCAGCGCCGTTTTCATTGGTGCCGTTTTGAACATCAAGTTGGATTTTAGAATTTGGCTGATTGGTTACACTCTTTGTGGTATCTGTAATTTCCTTAGGTCCCTTTTCAGACTTTATTGAGTTATTGATCAGTGAAAAAGCAAGGTATGCAACTGCAACGAGTACAATTATTATAACACCGTTAAGAAAATAATTCAGTAAACCTTTCTTCAAAACTTCTTTTAAATAAAAAACCGAAAGCAAAAAACTTATTCTTCTTACCAAGCCCCCCGCCAAAAAACAGGCGAGGCAAGCAGCTTGGTAAGGAAATTTAATTCTAAATCAACTTTCCAAAGTTGGGGCTTTGGAAAGAGAAGGCTTTAAATGTAAGACCCTATTCTTCTTACCAAGCCCCCCGCCAAAAAACAGGCGAGGCAAGCAGCTTGGTAAGGAAATTTAATTCTAAATCAACTTTAATTCTAAATCAACTTTCCAAAGCTGGGGCTTTGGAAAGAGAAGGCTTTAAATGTATGACCCTATTCTCCTTACCAAGCCCCCCGCCAAAAAACAGGCGAGGCAAGCAGCTTGGTAAGGAAATTTAATTCTAAATCAACTTTAATTCTAAATCAACTTTCCAAAGCTGGGGCTTTGGAAAGAGAAGGCTTTAAATGTATTGTGTCAGGACGAAAGTCCTGACGCCACAGTCTAAAGAAATCAAGACTTAGTCCTGAAAAAGCAATAGAGATAGCAAAGACAATCTACAGAATACGAGTTGTGGAACCAATAAGAGGAGAAACAGTTACTGAAACACTTTTACTAAAAGACGAGCAGAAAAATTTAGCAAAATTATTTAATTTCTAAACCTTGGGTGTCCCGGTGTCGAAGTCAGGAAAAAAGTTGTTCGGGTAATGCATTTTGTATAATCTCAATGGATTTAAATAAAAATTATATTAAATCTCTTCTTTCAGATTTCTTTTCATTAAGGATTTCGTTGCTTTGTGCGGGTCTTTATTTTTGAAGAGTATATCATAGACTTGATGAGTTATTGGCAGTTCGATGTTTAATTTTTTGGACAGTTCAAAAGCCGATTTAGTGGTAGTAACGCCTTCGGCGACCATTTTCATTTCCTTCAAGACAGCTTGGAGTTTTCTGCCTCTGCCGATTTGTTCGCCGACGAATCTGTTGCGGGAATGTTTGGATGAGCAAGTTACGATCAAGTCTCCTATTCCCGAAAGTCCGAAAAAAGTCTCGCGTTTTGCTTTTAATTTCAGACCGAGGCGCATGATTTCATTTATGCCTCTTGTCATAATGGCGGCTTTAGTATTGTCGCCGTATCCTGCGCCGTCTGACATTCCTGCGGCAATTGCGATTACATTTTTCAGTGCGCCGGCAACTTCAGTTCCTGTCAGGTCGTCATTTGTATAAACGCGAAAATAATCATTTGAAAATATTTTTTGAACGATTCGTGATTTTGATGCATCTTCCGAGGCGCAAACGACGGCTGTAGGTATCTTTCTCGATACTTCCTCCGCATGAGAAGGTCCGGAAAGCGAAAGAATGTTATTTCTTCCTGCTTTTTTGAAAATATCGAGGAGAATGTCGGATACAAGCATAAAGGTTTTATCTTCGATTCCTTTTGAAACGCTTAGGATCAACTTATTTTTGAAATCGTAATCATAAATACTTTCAAAACTTTTTCTGATAAACTGAGTCGGAGTTGAAATGACGACAATATTTTTACCCAAGAGAGCTTCTTCAAGATTGTTTGTAATGTGAACAGTTTTTGGAATTTTAATTTTCGGAAGATAATAAAAATTTTCTCTGTATCTTGTAAGAGTCTTTGCATATTCCGGATTGAATTCCCATAAAGAAACATCACAGCCGTTTCCGTTTAACAAAACGGAAAGTGTCGTTCCCCATCCGCCAGCGCCTAAGACTGCAATTTTCATTGATGAAATTTGATATTTAAGAATATTTCCGGTTGTACCGTCATAAGATTAAAAATTCAGTTCTATTATCAAATTTATTCAAGACTATTTTTCTCTTCTTATTCTACAAAAGATATCCTTAGTTATATTAGATTTTCTAACCATTCTGAGCCATCTTCTTGCAAAAAGGGGTTTTAGTGAGTGGTCATCGGTAAAATCTTCTATAAAATAAATTACAATATTTTATTAAAATCAGTTATGGAAAAATAAACGGAGAAAAGAATTAATGTTTACTTAGGGAAGTTCGGTAAATTAAATCTTAAGCTATGATTCACCCAACGGGGCTTTTATTTTAAATATGCGGATCAGCCATAATTTTTCAAAACGGTTTTCCCTTCCGTAAAGCAATCTTTTTATGTTTTCACGATGATTATAAATAAGAAGCAGAGAAACGCCGATGCTGAAGAATATCAGCGTATTGTATCCATAAATATCCACTTTGAAAATATTTTCCCTGATAAACATTATTACTGGGAAGAAAAACGAGGCGACAATCGAACCGAGAGAAACATATCCCGAAGATAAAACTGTGATAATAAAAAATCCCACGCTGATGCCAACTTCAACCGGAGCTAGAGAAATAAGCATACCGAGAGCGGTGTTTATTCCTTTTCCTCCTTTGAAATTCACAAATACGGAAAAAGTATGTCCAAGTACTGCACTGATTCCGGCAATGATTTTTAAGACAGTAATGTCTTCAAACGGAGTATAATTTGTAAACGGCAGATTCGGATAAAAAAGTTTTGTAACAAATAATACGGCAATGAGTCCTTTTGAAATATCCATGATCTGCACGAGAATTCCGAGCGGAACTCCGAGTACTCTGAATGCATTTGTAGAGCCAAGGTTTCCGCTTCCAAATCTTCTGATGTCAATTTGTTTGAAAACTTTACCTATAATAAGTGCAGACGGAATTGATCCGATCAGGTAGCTTACAACAATTATTCCGATTAGATTAAGCATGTTGAAACTTAATTGTTATAATATTAAAAAGAAATTCAAGATTTTAATTTTGTAAAACAGGCGGAATCAATAACTATTCCGCAATAAATGAACAATCGTCTGATTATTTACCCAGCAAATCTTTTCTGGATTTAAGCAGATTATTTGCATATACTTCATCGAGTTCATAAATTTGTTTGTCGCCGTCAACTTTGACAAGATACTTCACCGGTTCCTGATTCAATTTAAGAAAATTTATTATAGATTTATTTCCCCAGTCAACAATGATGGTTTTATCAAATTTAGTATTATCCGCTAAAACGGTATCTTTAAAGCCGTTAGTTTCGAATCTCTCGAGTACATTTACCAAAGAACTGAAATTACTTCCAACCGAATCTGCTCCAATAAAATATTTCCCTGCAGAATCACGCTTTACGGAAAAGTTTTCATCTCCGGAAATAAACACTATGGAGTTAATTGCCGCTTTGGGGACGGAGAGTATATTTTTATCTCTCCAGTCATTAATATTTGGTTTAATGAAATCAACTCTTTCAATATTATCGGCAATATAAATGTCGTCTGAATCCGGTTTTTTGATATGAGAAGACGAGCCAGCCGATTCAGTTCCGAGAATAAATTTCCCTTTCAGGACACCTGCTTCAAACACGGAAATTTCTGCCTGCTTATCGGGAGAAAATCCGAAAGTTTCCTTTTTTGCAGGATTGCTTGAGATGATGCTTTCGAGTTTTAAGTTTTTCAGTGAAGAAACTATTTTTTCAACCTGAGCCGAAGTTACCCTGTAATCATAAGGAGAGACAACGCGCCATTCGCCGGTTGATTTAGACAGAACAAGATCGCCGTCTTTATTTTTTATCTCGATTTTATCTACTTTTGCCGAATCAACTTCAAATAATTTTTTTTCTTTTAGGTTATAGCTTGAAGTTTTTTCGCCTCTGTCAGTTGTCAGAAAATATGCAGCAATAAGTAATGCTGCAAAAATAATCAGATATATATATGTTTTATTGCTTTTCATTAATATGGATAAAATTATTTTTTATTTCATTTGTAAATTCTTCTTCTTTTGCTTTCTCTGATTCCATTTATACAGACCGATAATCAGCACGAGAGCAGGAGGGAATATCAGGTTAAAATACTTCATGAATTTTTTAGTTTCATCCGAAGTCTCTTCAATCGGAGCTTCTGCAACGCTTTTGGTTCTAATCTGTGCAAGACCAACGTCATCCATAAGATAATCTACCATGTTAACGAAGAACGTCAGATTTTCTCTTGGCGGTTTATTTTCTTCGTTTGCAAATTCGCCGTCTCCGATAGCGATAACTTTTCCTTCCTTAACGCATTCGTTAAGCCTGTTTCCGGAATACTGCTGCCAGCCTTGTGCTGTATCAGAGGGCATTTCTTTGCCTTCATAATAACTTTTGAATTTTCCTTTTAAAATTGCGCCGACGGTATATCCTTTTTTATTGAAAATCGTGTCTGCGGATTTTTTTGACATGCTCTGAAACTGCTCGAGATTAAGAAAGAAGAAATCCTTAACTTCGGCGGATTTGTCAGAAGTTACAAACAAAGGAGTAACTGAAATGTTTTTTGATAAAGCAGAAGATGTATCGATCGAACTAGCAAATGTCAGCACGACGCTTTTTATATTTTGGAATGCCGGATTATCGCGGGCAATATTTGTAATAAGCGGGAAGAACGGATAGTTAACCGATATCGGAAATCCTATCTGCGACTGAATCTGCACAGGCGAGCATTGCAGGTCTTTGATCAGGTCGTTATTGATTCTGAATCCGTAATTAGAAGTCATGTCATCGAGATTAATCATAACCACGTTACCGAGAAGTATCTGTTGCTGCTGCTGCATGCTTGGCGTAATTTTGTCAATAAGAAACGCTGCATTGCCTCCGTTCATTATAAACTGATCAATCTTAAACTTCGCGCTTTCGCTGAAAGCCGATTTTGGAGCCATAATTATCAGTGCCGACATCAGAGGATCAAAAGTTGCCGTAGTTTTAAGGTCAATAGAAGAAACATCAAACTGATCGCTCAAAGCAGACTGAATTTGTCCGAGCTTATTTAAGTCAACTTCGCCTTCGCCTGTAACAAATCCGATTTTTCTTTTTTCGGAAGTTACCATTTTCTTGATAATGCTTGTTATCTGATATTCCAGATTTTCGGCTGTCTGAACTACGGGAATTACTTCCTGTTTTCCTCCGTATAAAAACACGAGTCCGAGATAAGCTTTTTTCACTTCAAGTTTGTCATTATCCATCACCTGAATCTGTACCGGCTGAATGTTGTATTTCTGAGCTTCTTTTTCAAATTCACTTGCTTCGGTATCGCTTGCTTCAGAAGGTGGATTAAGTAATTCATAGTTCATGTTGCCTTTTGAATATGATCTGAAATCATCAAGAAGATCCTGAACCTGTCTTCTGAGATTGTTGTAAGGCGGAGGAAGATTATTGCTGAAATAAGCTTTTACAAGAAGCTTATCATCGAGTCCGGAAACAATGTCCTTGCTGATTGGTGACAGAGTATAACTTTTGTTTTTAGTAAGGTCAACTCTTGTAAATACCCTTTTTGAAATAATGTTAACAACTACAATTATTCCTAAAATAATTGCCAGTTTTATTATTGCGTCTCTCTTATTCATTTAATATATAAGTAAAAAATTCTTTGATTGAAAAAATTAAAATATCTTTGCTACCATTTTCTGCTTTCAAGAGAAAATCTTGTAAGCAGAATAAATATGAAGATACCGCTCAAGTAATAAATTATGTTCCGCGTATCAAGTATTCCTCTTGCAATGTTACCGAAATGATAATCAATGCTGATGTATTCCAAAATCGAGGCAAGAGATGTCGGCAGAAAAATCAGCACTTTATTAAGCATAAACAGACCAAAGACAATCAGGAAACTGATTATAAAAGCAATGACCTGATTTTCGGTTAATGATGAAGCAAAGATTCCAATGCTGATGTAAATTCCGCTCATAAGCAAAAGTCCGATGTATGAACCGATAATCGAGCCAAGGTCAATGCTGCCAAGGAATGAAAGACTGATGACATAAATCAGGGTAAACAGCAGAGCAATGCCTGTAAGGGCAAGCGCTGCAAGAAATTTTCCCACAACAATATCGGTATCGGTAATGGGCTTTGTCAGTAGGAGCTCGATCGTTCCGGATTTTTTTTCTTCTGCAAATGTTCTCATGGAAATCGCCGGTACGAAAAACAGAAAAATGAACGGTATAATGTCAAATACATTTCTCATCGTTACCACGCCTGTAATAAACAGACTGCTTGTAAAAAACCATCCGGTAATTATCAGGAAAACCACTATTACGATATAGGCAACGGGGGAATTGAAATATGATCTTAATTCTTTTCTGAATATTGTTAATAAGTTTTTCATTTTTATATAAAGTCGTTATTTATTTTTTGTTAATTGTCTGAAAATATCTTCAAGAGAAGTTTCCTCCTGATGAAGCCCGAGCATTATGAGATTCAATGATACGATTTTCCTGAATATATCTTCTCTTACATCCTCGCCTTTTGCACCTGAAGCAATAATATGAATTACATTTCCGTCTTCTTTAAGGATCCTTGCTTTTTCGATATTTTTTATCGAAGATACTGCTTTCATAATCAGTTCTTTGTCAACCGAATCATTTTTCAGGACAATGTTTACCTGCACCTGCCCGCGGAATTTATCCTGAAGAGAATCGGGAGTTCCGTCTGCAACTATTTCGCCATTATTTATAATTAACACGCGATCGCAAGTAGCTTCGACTTCCTGAAGAATGTGAGTTGACAATACAAGAGTTTTCTGCTTACCGAGTTTTTTAATGAGCCTTCTAATTTCTATGATTTGATTCGGATCCAGTCCGGATGTCGGCTCGTCAAGTATGAGGACTTCCGGATCATGAATCATAGCTTGCGCAAGTCCTACTCTCTGCTTAAATCCTTTTGAAAGCTCGCCAATATCTTTATGCTGAACGTCTCCGAGACCGCAGATATCAACCATGTTTTTTACGGATTTGTTTATGTTTTCTTTGGGAACGGATTCAAGCTGAGCTGCATATTCGAGATAATCCAGAACATTCATATCGAGATACAGCGGATTCTGTTCGGGGAGGTATCCAATTTTTTTTCTTACTTCAATTGAATTTTCTTCGGTATCCATTCCGTTTACTTCCACTTTACCGGAATTTGGGGTGAGATACGTAGTAATCATTTTCATTGTAGTTGATTTTCCGGCGCCGTTTGGTCCGAGAAAACCTACTATTTCTCCCGTATTTATATTAAATGAAATATCTTTGACAGCTGCCTGCTGACCGTAATATTTCGTTAAGTTACTGACTCTAATAGACATTATTTTGTGAAATTTTATTTAGTTACAACATTTAAAATAATTTTTACTGATTGCAATTTCAAACCAATTTTAAATCAAACAGGCATCAGAAATTCATCAACAAGTTTTATTTAATAATCATTTTTTACGCATTTTCTGACAGTAATCGCGATTTCAAATAATTAATATTTTTGCATTTTCTGCAATGAATTCAGAATCATACGGATAAACTTTTTACGGAGAGTAATTTTGACTTACAAATAAGAATGAAATGCCGTTTAAACTTAAAATAAGTACTTTCAATTAACTTTGTTTCCGTAATTTTCTTCATAATACTTCAAATATTCGCCGCTCATTACTTTTTTCCACCAATCTGAATTTTTTGTGTACCATCTGATGGTTTTTTCTATTCCCGATTCAAAATTATAAGCAGGTTTCCATCCGAGTTCGTTCATGATTTTTGATGAATCAATTGCATATCTCCTGTCATGTCCGGGACGGTCTTTTACATACTGAATTAAGTTTTCGCTTTTACCGAGTTTATTTAAAATCAGTTTTACAATATCAATATTATACCATTCATTATTTCCGCCGACATTATACACCTCGCCGGATTTGCCTTTGTGAAGCGTTTCAAAAATTGCAGAGCAGTGATCATCCACATAAAGCCAGTCTCTGACATTTTTTCCGTCGCCGTAAACGGGAAGTTTTTCATCATTAATAGCTTTGGCAATCATCAGAGGGATGAGTTTTTCGGGGAATTGATAAGGTCCGTAATTATTTGAACATCTTGTAATCAGCACAGGAAGTTTGAATGTATGATAAAATGCATTGCACAGCAGATCTGCCGATGCTTTGCTTGCCGAATACGGACTGTTAGTCGTTACCGGATTTTTCTCCGTAAACAAAAGATCTTTTCTGTCTTCGGGAAGCGAGCCGTAAACTTCATCGGTTGATACTTGTAGAAACTTTTCAATGCCGTTGTCTTTTGCGACTTCAAGCAGGGTAAGCGTTCCCATTACATTAGTGTTGATGAATTCCTTAGCTCCGAGAATACTTCTGTCAACATGAGATTCTGCCGCAAAATTTATAATTGTATCAATTTCATTTTCTCTGACAGCAGATTCCGTTTCTTTTTTATTGCAGATATCTCCTTTGATGAATTTGTATTTGTCGTTGAATTCGACATCTATCAAGTTTTCGAGATTTCCTGCATAAGTAAGCTTATCAAAATTAACAATATTGTAATTGTAATTATAAAGAGCATACTTTATAAAATTACTACCGATGAATCCTGCGCCGCCTGTTACGAGTATATTTTTCATTTTGTTATTTTGTGAATAATCCGAAATTAAGTCCAAAGTTAACGTTGAATCCGTCAGCTTTTATGCCTGAGGGAGCATTTGAGACGGGAATTCCGTCATCGACTTCCCAATCATTGTTAGTCGAGAACAGATACCCCGCATTTAATTTTGCATATAAATAATCCATCAGAAAAAATCCGAATCCGATCTGCGGCTGTGCCGACCAGAATCTGACGCTTAGAGTTCTCGATAGATTTTCCGAAGATGAACCGTTTTGTAATTCGCCAAATATTTGATTCCAGTTTCCATAGCCGGGGGTATTCTGATACATTTCAATTGTAAGAGTTCCGGTGGAAATGAAAGTTCCCAAAGTCATATCAAATTTTTTTCCAAGTCTGAAAATATAATCGAGAGAAATACCACCTGCACCGTAGGAATAGTAAACGGTTTTTGTTTTATCGCCGTCTTGAACTGTATTTTTTTCCGTAAATCCTGTACCCGAACCGCCGATTCTCAGCCAATTGAGACTTTTAATGGGCAATTCTACAAAACCTCCGCCACCGAGAACAAGGAAACCGTCATTTGAAAATTCCGGTATTCCGATTTTTCTCATTTCAGCATTTAAATCATCCGTATTCTGAAGCTGCCAGCCGATAGTCGGACCGCCTGCTATTGAAAATCTCGGGAAAAACTGAGCCTGTGATTCTTTATGAAGCAATAAAATTACGGCAATGAATAAAATTATTAAACTGTATTTCAATTTGATTATCTTAATATATAAGAATTGAACTTTACTGCTGCTGACATTTAAAAGGAGAATAAGCTAACTAATTTAATGCACTTTTAAAAGGAAAACAAAAATCAAAAAAAGAAATGAATATTAAATTTATTAGCGATATTATACTGAAGTTTATTATGGAATATTAACTGAAAATATTCAATCCTTCATATTATTCAAAATTTGGGTAATTGTGCTAATGTCTTCATGTTTATGCATCGGAAAGTTTGCTATTCTGATCTGTGAATCTTTTAGCTTACCGTAACCTGAACCAACAATGAGTCCCTCATCAAGAAGCATTTTTTTAACTATCTTTTGTTTGTCGCCGGTATTTACTGCAATAACTGTCTTAGATCTTAATTCATTACTTTTTACAAAAGCATTTAACTTTGAATTTTTGTCGAGACAGTCATAAATCAATTTAGATTTATCTTCGGTTTCGCTTCTGATTTTTTTGATTCCATAATGAATAAGCTCTTCACAGATTTTTCCGAGAAGAAATATTCCCAGCACGTTTGGAGTTTCCGATGTCTGTTTTTTTTGAGCATTGTCATAAAGAGAAACAAAATTGTGATAACTTCCTGCTACTTTTTTTGAATGCATGACACGGGCTTTTGAAATGCATTTTTCATTTACAATCAGTACACCGAGACCTGCGGGAAGACCGAAACCTTTTTGAACGGAAAAAAAAGCGCTGTCTATAATTGTAAAATCAGGATTTACATAAGGGGCAGACGAAACTATGTCAATAGAAAGAATTGTTTCCGGAAATAATTTTTTGATTTTGTAAATATCATTCAAATCCAACGCGACTCCTGTGCTGGTTTCATTTTGAGTTATGCAAACAAGTTCAGGAAGACTTCCTGTTTTTAAATTGCTAAAATCAAATCCTTCGCCAAAAGCCGATTCGATTTTTTCCGCATTTTTATTGAGCTCAACTGCAGTTTTAAAATATCTTTCTGCAAAAGCGCCGTTGACAAAATGTAGAGAATTTTTTTCAACGCAGTTTTGAATCATTCTGTCCATGCATTCGGTTGCCGACGACAAAAAGAATACACTGAATTCTTCGGGAATATTCATCAGTTTTTTTAAAGAGCATACTGTATTGCCGAAGATTTCCATAAACTCCTGACTTCTGTGATTTATCGAACAGACATTTTCATCGAGCGCATGTCGGATATATTTTTCCACAGATGGATGAAGTTGTGTGGGTCCAGGCGTAAAATAAATTTTCTTTTTATTATTCATTAATACAGTATTCTGAATTTTATGGTGTGTTTTATTTTTTTCAAATCATGAATGACTTCCGGATTATATTTTTTACTTATGTCTGTAATTACATAGCCGACGAGTTCGTTTGTTTTCAAATACTGGCCGATAATATTGATGTTATGATCGGCGAGGACTTTATTAATATTTGCAAGTATGCCGGGTACGTTTTCATGGATGTGAATCAGTCTATGCGCATTCTGAAATTCCGGAAGCTGAATTTCGGGGAAGTTAACGCTGTAAAATGTATTCCCGCTGTTAACAAATTCAATAATTTTTGAGGGAACAAAATTTCCGATATTTTTCTGGGCTTCTTCTGTACTGCCTCCAATGTGCGGAGTAAGAATGACATTGGGAAGTTTCTGCAGTATAGATTCGAAGACTTCATCATTGCCTACGGGTTCATAAGGAAACACGTCGACTGAAGCTCCTTTTATTTTCCCGTTTAAAACATATTTTGCGAGAGCGTCTATGTTGACTACATGACCTCTGCTGAGATTGAGAAACACTACACCGTCTTTCATCTGTCTGAATTCTTTTTCATCAATAAATCCGGTATTCATTTTGCTTCCGTCAATGTGAAGAGTAACTATATCCGATTTCTTCAAAAGCTCCTGCAAAGTATGACATTTCTTTGCGTTACCGAGCGCAAGTTTGTCAACGATATCATAATAATAAACTTCCATACCGAGATTTTCGGCAAGCACAGATAATTGCGAACCTATTTTCCCGTAACCGATTATGCCGATTTTCTTTCCTCTGATTTCAAAACTTCCGGAAGCTGATTTGTCCCATGTACCTTTATGAAGCGAATTGCTCTTATCAAATATTTTTCTCATGAGAATGATAATTTCGGCAATGGCAAGTTCGACAACACTTCTGGTATTGCTGAACGGTGCATTAAAAACGGCAATGCCCTTCATCAAAGCAGCATCGAGATCGATCTGATTTGTGCCGATGCAGAACGCTCCGATGCAAATAAGTCTTCCTGCATTATCGAGCACTTCCCTGCTGACGTGGGTTTTTGATCTGATGCCGAGAATTGAAACATCTCTGATAATTTTTTTCAGCTCTTCTTCCTTGAGACTTTTGGTATATGATTCCACTTTATATCCCTCGTCTTTAAAAATCTTAACGGCATCGGGATGAATATTTTCAAGCAGAAGAACTTTAATTCTGTTTTTTGGATATGAAATTGACATTGGAAGTTTATTTAAATATAAAAACTCATCGAAGCTTGGAGTTACATGATCTGCATTTTCCAGAACTATTTTGCGTTCGACATTTTCCGTAAAAGCAAAAAACTTATGAGCAATCCCGGCTTTTTTCAATTCGTAATCTGTATAGCCGTCACCTATTACATACAAGTTTCCTTTCAGGTTAAGTTTTTTGAGTTGTTTAATCTTTCCGTTATTATGGCTCAAGAGATTTGATTCATCTATTCCCGTGATGTTACCTTTTGAATCAAAATTAAAAGTATTTGCGAACACATTTTCTTCTTTAATGAAGTAATTTTTTACAATAGGCAGAATAATTTCTTTGAATCCTCCGGAAATGATATAAATGTTTTCAGAATATTTTTTAAAGAAGTCTTTATTTCTTTTTACAGACGAGGAGATATTCTTGATAAGCTTTTTTACAAGTTTGTCAATGTGAGATTTATTAGCATTTAGGATTTTTATTCTGTCGATTAAGGATTTTCTGAAAGGCATTTTGCCATCCATCCCTTTATTGGTAAGCTGTGAAAATTCAATTAAAATCTTCTGACTGTTTTTCTTATCTTTTACAGAAACTTTTAAAAGCTCTTCGAGAGCTTCAGTTTTTATGAAAGTACTGTCAAAGTCTATGATAAAATTAATTTTGCCGTTCAATAGAAGCTGTTTTGATTAGACAAATGCGGTAATATAAAACCGAGAGCGGGAGACGGGGTTCGAACCCGCGACGTCCAGCTTGGGAAGCTGACATTCTACCACTGAATTACTCCCGCTAAAATTATAAAATTGTGACAATCAGCAGAATGATTATAAGCACAAGAATTATTGTAATTAAAGTATAATGTGAAACATCGAAAGAATTTTCAGCATAAGTAACATTATATTTTTGAATTCCGGATTTCACGTCAAATCCGTTTTCATAAACACCGAAAACATCTTTATCGCCATCGCCGTCGTTATCAGCAAAAAAAATTGTTGCAGGCAGACCGCCTTTTAGCAGAGAATGCACTTCATAGTCATCGAAGTTTTTCTTTTCCAGTTCGAAAAAAGGAGATTCGGTATTCCCGGAATTTTTGTAAAAATCAACTTTCCCATTTTTATTAAACTTTAGAATATCAAAATCACCGTCACAATCCATATCTACAACAACTGGATTTTTAATGCCGAGATTATTTTTGACATACCTGTGTGCAAGTGAATTAATTTCCGATTTTGAATAAACCTTTTCGTATGCAAAGCCCGAGTAAATGTAAATAAAAAAAGTATTTGCAAAGATTAAAAAGAAAATGAAGATTTTTCTCATGCTAAATTTTTTGTAAAAATAGCTTAATATAAAATTATAATAAATCTAATTGTAAATCGTAGCAAAAGCTCATTGATATTTATTTGAAAAAAATTTAACTGATATAATTATAAACTTTAAACTTTCCTGCTTTATAAATAAATTGATTAAACTTAAAAATAACATAAGAATAATTGAAAGGAATAATTTTAGCAGGAGGTGCGGGTTCAAGACTTTATCCGGTTTCCAAAATATACAGCAAGCAGCTTACATTAATTTACGATAAACCTTTGATATACTATCCATTGTCAATACTGATGCTTTCGGGGATCAGGGAGATTCTGATTATATCAAATCAAGAAACAATTCCGTTGTATGAAAAGCTTTTTGAAAACGGATCTGAACTGGGCATTAAAATTGAATATGCCGTTCAATCGGCTCCAAACGGCATTGCGGAATCTTTTATCATAGGCGAGAAATTCATCGGCAAAGACGGAGTAACACTGATACTCGGAGACAACATATTTTACGGGAATCTTGACTTCATATATAGAGCAATGAATAACATTGATGGAGCGGTCATTTTCGGTTACAGGGTAACAGATCCGGAAAGATACGGGATAGTAGAATTTGATGACAGCGGCAAAGCTATTTCAATCGAAGAAAAACCAAAAAAACCAAGAAGTAATTTTGCAGTTCCGGGTTTGTATGTATATGACAATAAAGTAGTAAGCATTGCAAAGAGTATAAAGCCTTCGGCAAGAGGCGAGCTTGAGATTACAGATGTTAACAATGAATATTTGAAAAGCGGGAAATTGAGAGTTGAAAAAATCGGGAGAGGCGTGGCATGGCTCGATACGGGAACACCCGAATCACTTTTACAGGCTTCTAATTTTTTCGGAGTTATCGAAGACCGGCAGGGATTGAAGGTTGCCTGTCTTGAAGAAATTGCATTAAAAAAAAATTTTATAGATCGGAAAAAGTTTGAATCTATAGTTGCCGGAATTCCGAACTCACTTTACAAAACATATCTTGAAAAAATTCTAAATGAGAACTGATTAATGAAGTTTATTAAGACTGAGATTGAAGATGTAATTATAATTGAACCAGATGTATATGCAGATGATCGGGGATATTTTTTGGAATCATTTAATAAAACAAAATACATTGCAGGCGGTATTATTGCAGATTTTGTACAGGATAACATATCAAAATCAGTTAAAAATACAGTAAGGGGACTTCATTATCAGACGGGAGAATTTGCTCAGGGAAAATTGTGTCAAGTAATTATCGGCAAAGTTCTTGATATTGCAGTTGACATAAGATTTGGTTCTCCCACATTCGGGAAATATGTCAGTATTGAGCTCAATGAAGAAAGGCACAATCAGATATGGATACCGCCGGGATTTGCACATGGATTTTCAGTATTAAGCGATACTGCAGTATTTTCGTATAAGTGTACGTCTGTTTACAGCAAAACACATGAGCGCTCGATTTTTTACGGAGACAAGGATCTAAAGATTGATTGGAAGACGGATAAACCGCTTGTTTCAGATAAAGACAAGTTGGCGGGGTTGTTTAGTGACATTGGAAGGGATTTTGAGTTTAGGAAATAATTTTTTGGGAAGGCGCGGAGGGTTTTTAAACCGTTTAAACGGTTTAAAAACCTCCCCTACTTCCCAAGTGCTTTCGTAAAATAATCATACGTGATTTTTGATCTTTCCTTTTTTAAATCTCGGTTCTAATCCGGGTAAAACTTTGGGAAGGCGCAGAGGGTTTTTAAACCGTTTAAACGGTTTAAAAACCTCCCCTACTTCCCAAGTACTTTCTTAAAATAATCATACGTGATTTTTGATCTTTCCTTTTTTTAAATCTCGGTTCTAATCCGGGTAAAACTTTGGGAAGGCGCAGAGGGTTTTTAAACCGTTTAAACGGTTTAAAAACCTCCCCTACTTCCCAAGTACTTTCTTAAAATAATCATACGTGATTTTTGATCTTTCCTTTTTTTAACTCTCGGTTCTAATCCGGGTAAAACTTTGGGAAGGCGCAGAGGATTTTTAAACCGTTTAAACGGTTTAAAAACCTCCCCTACTTCCCAAGTACTTTCTTAAAATAATCGTACGTGATTTTTAATCCTTCCTTTCTGGTTACTCTCGGTTCCCATCCGAGTAATTCTTTTGCTTTACTTATATCCGGCTGTCTCTGTTTTGGATCATCTTTTGGCAAGGGTTTGTAAATTATCTTCTGTTTAGTACCGGTTAAACTTACTATTTCCTCTGCAAACTCTTTAATTGTTATCTCGTCAGGATTTCCGATATTTACCGGATAAATGTAATCACTCATGAGCAGTCTGAATATTCCTTCAATCAAATCATCAACATAACAAAATGATCTCGTCTGACTTCCATCACCAAATACTGTTATATCTTCTCCCTTTATTGCCTGAGAAAAAAATGCAGGTAAAGCTCTTCCATCATTTAATCTCATTCTCGGTCCGTATGTATTGAAAATTCTTACAATCCTCACATCAAGCCCGTGATATGTGTGATATGCCATGGTAATGGCTTCCATAAATCTTTTAGCTTCGTCATACACTCCCCTCGGTCCGATTGGATTTACATTTCCCCAGTATTCTTCTTTTTGCGGATGTACCATCGGATCTCCGTAAATTTCCGATGTAGAAGCTATAAGAAATCGTGATTTCTTTTCTTTTGCAAGTCCGAGCAAATTGTGAGTTCCGAGCGAACCAACTTTCAATGTTTGTATCGGAATCTTTAAGTAATCTATTGGACTTGCAGGCGAAGCAAAATGAAGTATGTAATCAAGCTTTCCGGGAACGTGAACAAACTTTGTTACGTCATGAAAATAAAATTCAAATTCTTTAAGCGGAAATAAATGTTCAATATTGCTCATCGAACCCGTAATCAGATTATCCATTCCTATTACGTGACAACCTTCATTTATAAACCTGTCACAAAGATGTGATCCGAGAAATCCGGCTGCGCCGGTAATTAATACTCTTTTGTCTAATAATTTATTTGATTTCATTGAAAAATTTTGTGTTCAATTTAACTATTAAAGATTATATTTTTCAGATATAAAAAAATCTGTCTTTTAAATTTTTTATTCATTGAATAAATTAACTGCATGAAAAAATTTAATCCTGTAAAATCATCCGATGATAAGATTTCTTTGCTTGAAGTCTTTGATAACTCATATCCGGCGAGAGATTATATTATTATCCATAATGCAAGCGAGTTCACTTCAGTGTGTCCTAAGACAGGTCAGCCTGATTTCGGAAACATTACGATCTCATATATTGCAAATAAAAAATGTGTAGAGCTAAAATCTTTAAAGTTTTACCTGCAGTCTTTCAGAAACGAAGGTATTTTTTATGAGAATGTAATCAATAGAATACTTGACGATCTCGTTAAAGTTATGAAGCCAAAATGGATGGAGGTAACGGGTAATTTCTCAGTTCGCGGCGGTATCCAATCCAGAATTTCTGCAAGTTACGGAAAAAAGTAATAATAATTTCAGAACTGCCATAAAAAAAAACGGAAGTTTTTTAACTCCCGTTTTTTCTGCTCGATTTATAATTCTGAATTATTTCTCCTCGGATTCAAACTCATATTTTTTGTCTGACCCCTGTTTCCCGGCATTGATTTTAATCATAACCTTATCCCCATCTCTATCAATCTGAATCATGTCTTCAGTAATTCCTTTATCATTTAATTCTTCAATAAGCATTTTCTTAATTTCATCATCAGATTTACCCTTAAATCTTAACATCTCTTCTTCGCTTCCTTTCTTTCTGACCTCCTTAATTCTTTCCTCGTTGTTGCCGTCTTTTATCGTCATGTCAAAACCGCCTTCATCTTTAATGCTGCTCTCGGGAATAAAAATCCTCGAGATTCTTCTTCCGTCTTTACCGCTTTCGATTTCTATCTTAACTCCGTTAATTCCGTTTTTTTCAAGCTGTGATGTGATTTCATTTTTTAGCTCGTCATTACTCATGTTTGTTGCATTTATATCAACTTTAAAAATTTTATTCAACGCAAATGAATATACAGGTCTTGTAACTTTTTCGTTTAGAGGAACAACCTTTAATGAACTTATTCCTGAAATTGCACCAAGCTGATTTCTCAAACTTTCTGCTTTATCATGAGAATCCTTCGGCAATATGAGATTGTATTCAAGGATGATATTTCCGTTTATGTTTTTTTCGTTTACATATAAATTTCCCGTGTTTATCCATTCCATGCTGTTTATTTTTTCTAATGCATCTGTATTGTTTTTGTTAATTGTCCATGAAATAACATCTCCAAGATTTTTTTCCTGCGAAACCGGGTAGCTGCATGCTGCGATAATAAATGCGAGCATAATAAATGAATAAGCTATTTTAAGCTTATGCGAAATAAAATAATTTTTCATTTTTATAAATATCCTTTCATTTTTTTTAATTTTTGTAATATCTGACGATTCTTCACCTCGGAGCCAAATCTCAGATTTATAAAAAGAATCGTCATAGTTTTCCTGCTTCAGAAAATCAAACATTTCACTGTACTTATTTTCCGTCTGTTTCCGGTAACAATCTGATTGTTTCATTGTTAATGTCTCCTATGTTAATAGTCTTGTTTAAAATTTGTTTATTCAAATTTTCTTCTTCCTTTTCGATGAAGTCTTTCATTTTTTTTCTTGCTCTCGAAAGTCTTGATTTTATAGAGGAAAGACTTTTCTCGTTTTGAATATTTCTGATTTCCTCAATGCTGAACCCGCCGATTTCAAAAAGAAGTATTGCTGATCTTTCTTCATTCGAAATAACAGATAAAGCTTTTCTTAAAAGCATTCCAGTACCGTTTTCATCCTGCCTTGAATACACATTGGGAAATTCATTGTTACTTTTCGGATTTCCAACTGGCAGAAATTTTTTCCAAAAATCATTTCGAATTAAATTATAAAATTCTCTTGTGATTATCTTAAAAAACCACGATTTGAATTTTGATTTATCCGAAAGCGAATCAAAGTTTTCCAAAGCTTTCAGAAAAGATTGCTGCAGAACGTCTTGTGCATCTTCTGCCGATCGCTTTGAGCAAAGTGCTTTGCAGTATTTTAAAGCATCTGAATACTCCGGTCTTAAAAGCTCGATAAAGATATCTTTATTGTTTTTCATTAATCGGTTAACCGTAACCTATAAGTTATTTGATCATTAGACGTTTTAAAGATAAAAAAAGTCGCAAATTTCAGTATATAATTTCCGGCTTAAATTTAAGACAGATTTATTCAACATAAAATCAATTTATAGATATTTTAATAAATTTAAATTGATTAAATTTAAAAGAAAAATCATGAAAACATTTTTTTCCAACTCTCAAAAATTAGGTTTTATTGTTTTTTCAGTAATCATCTCTCTCTATCTAATCTCATACAACTCACATCCTTTTTTGTCGTGTAAAAAAGAAGTTAAAACTGAAAAAAAGGATACTATCGCTGAATGGAAAGTTCCGGATTTAAATACAATACCACAAGATGAAAAAGGTGATCTGATAAGACTTGGAAGATATATCTTTATTCATACATATAATTATATCGGACCGGATGTAAAAGATACCGCAAAAAGATTTACCGGAACAAACATGGACTGCCAGAATTGTCATTTTAAAGGCGGAACCATAAAATATGTTCTTGGGCTTATTGGTGTCTATAATGATTATCCTGAATATGATCCGAGATCATCAAAAGTGATTTCAATTCAGCAAAGAATTAACAGTTGCCTTATGAGAAG
Organism: Ignavibacteria bacterium; assembly: GCA_019187405.1. Taxonomy (GTDB): domain Bacteria; phylum Bacteroidota; class Ignavibacteria; order Tepidaquicellales; family Tepidaquicellaceae; genus JABAQZ01. Next base: position 27,082 of record JABAQZ010000023.1, on the reverse strand, counting down.
TATGAACGGCAGACCAATGCCTGAAAATTCCGAAGAGATGAATGCACTTGTCGAGTATATAAAATGGCTGAGTTCACTTGTTCCCAAAGGCGCTAAAACTTTAGAACAAGGACTTCCGAAAATTAATCTGATTAACAGAGCTGCAGATCCTTCGGCAGGCAAAATTATTTTCAACAGATACTGTACTACTTGTCATGCAGAAAACGGGCAAGGTGTTTTGAATAGCTCGTCAAATGTCGATGTTAAAGCCGATTCATCGCAGGGTTATAATTTCCCTCCCATTATGGGTAACAAGAGCTTTAACGATGGAGCCGGAATGTACAGACTGCTGATGGCAACTTCATTTATTTATTCTAAAATGCCCTACAATGCTGCTGACTTGACTCTTGAAGATTCTTATGATGTAGCTGCATATATAAATACTATGCCAAGAAGTAATTTTCCTGGTGTCAAAGATGATTATCCCGACTTACTTCAAAAACCTATTGATTTTCCTTTTCAGCCTTATGATGACGGATTTTCAGAAGTTCAACATAAATACGGACCTTATCAGGATATGTTTGATATGGGAGAGAAAAATAATATGATAAAAATTGATTGATTACTTTAAATGGAAATTCTTAAAATAGCGCTTACTGATTTTTTTTTATTTAAAAAGTTTGTTGTATAAATAAAGAATAAGTGAAATCAGCAGACTGATCAGCAAAGATGTTGCAATAGGTATATACACCGAATAGTTTTTACCTTTGATGCTGATATCACCGGGCAGTTTACCTAAAAACGGTATTTTACCGTAGAAAGTCATTATCAGTCCTGATATTATTATGATTACTCCAATTATTATTAAAAACTTTCCGGTTAACTGCATTATATTAACTTAATTTCAATTTAATTAAGCTACAGAATTTTTTTCAATCGTAGTTCAGACTTGGTGACAACCATTTCTCTGCATCATTCAAACTCATGCCTTTCCTTTTTGCATAATCCGCAATCTGATCTTTTCCGATTTTTCCAACTCCGAAATATTTAGAATCCGGATGAGCAAAATATAATCCGCTGACCGAAGATGCCGGATACATTGCCAGACTTTCGGTTAATTTTATTCCGGCATTTTTTTCTGCCTCAAGTTCTTTGAATAAAATTATTTTTTCAGTATGGTCAGGCGATGCAGGATATCCCGGCGCAGGTCTAATACCTCTGTATTTTTCCCTGATAAGAGATTCGTTATCAAATGTTTCGTCTTTTGAATAACCCCAGAATTCTGTTCTCAAACGCTTATGCATGAGTTCCGCAAAAGCTTCTGCAAGCCTGTCTGCAAGTGCCTGCATCATTATTTTTGAATAATCATCATTATCTTTTTCATATTTCTTAATCCATTTCTCAATGCCAATTCCAGCTGTAACAGCAAATCCTCCAATGTAATCTTTAATACCTGATTCCTTTGGTGCAACAAAATCAGACAGCGCAAAATTTGGTATGTTATTGCTTTTCCGGCTTTGCTGCCTCAATGTATGAAATACTGTTTTAATTTTATTCCTTTTTTCATTTGTATATACTTCAATGTCATCACCTCTTGAATTAGCTTCCCATATCCCTACTACGGCGTTAGCGGTAAGTCTCTTTTCCTTTATGATTTCTTCGAGCATTTTCTTTGCATCATTAAACAGCTCATTTGCATGCTTTCCAACTACCGTATCCTCAAGTATTTCAGGATATTTTCCTGCAAGCTCCCATGTCCTGAAAAAAGGGGTCCAATCTATATATTCAGATATTTCTTCAAGCGGGTAATCTTTAAACACTTTTGTTCCGGTAAAAACTGGCGTTGTTACATCTTCCTGCCTGAAATCTATCTTCAGTTTATTATTCCGCGCTTCTTCTATATTAAGAAAGAGCTTTTGAGTTCTGTTTTTTAAATGATGCTCACGAAGTTTGAAATACTCAAGCTTTATATCATCGACAAATTTATTTTTATTTTCTCCGAGCAGACTGTTTACCACAGGAACCGATCTCGAGGCATCGAGCACATGTATTGTCTGAGCTCTTTTATAATTTTGCTCAATCTTTACAGCCGTGTGTACTTTAGAAGTCGTCGCTCCTCCGATGAGCAACGGTATATCAAACTCCTCCCTTTCCAGCTCTTTTGCCACATGCACCATTTCATCAAGCGAAGGAGTTATAAGTCCGCTAAGACCTATTATATCAACCTTTTCTTTTCTTGCAGTTTCAAGAATTTTTTCACTTGTTGCCATTACTCCTAGATCGATCACTTCATAATTATTGCAGCCGAGCACAACCCCGACAATATTTTTTCCAATATCATGAACATCACCTTTAACAGTTGCCATTAAAATCTTTCCTTTGGATTTTTTATCCGCAGTTTTTTCGGCTTCAATGTATGGGAGAAGATATGCAACTGCTTTCTTCATTACTCGTGCGCTCTTTACCACCTGAGGCAAAAACATTTTTCCTTCACCAAAAAGATCTCCCACTACGTTCATTCCGTCCATCAGAGGACCTTCAATGACGCTTATCGGCTTGTCAAACATCTTTCTTGCTTCTTCTGTGTCCTGTTCAATATATTCTGTAATTCCTTTTACAAGAGAATGTGTGAGTCTTGACTTGACATCCTGCTTCCTCCAGCTTTCATCTTTTACCTGCACTTTGCCTTTTTGCTTTAGTCCCTCCGCAAATTCAACAAGTCTCTCGGTAGCATCCGGTCTTCTATTTAATATCACGTCTTCCACTCTTTCAAGAAGATTTTTTGGAATCTCCTCATACACTTCAATCATTCCCGGATTCACGATTCCCATGTCCATACCTGCTTTAATAGCATGATATAGAAATGCCGAATGCATTGCTTCTCTTACAACGTTGTTCCCTCGGAATGAAAATGAAATATTGCTTACACCTCCGCTTACCTGTGCGCCTGGAAGGTTTTCCTTAATCCACCTCGCTGCTTTGATAAAATCAACTGCATAATTGTTATGCTCTTCGATGCCTGTTGCAATCGTGAGAATGTTAGGATCAAAGATTATGTCTTCCGGATAAAAACTCAGCTCTTTTGTTAAAATATCATATGCTCTTTTACATATTTCAATTTTTCTTTCATAAGAATCTGCCTGTCCTTTTTCATCAAAAGCCATTACAATTACTGAAGCACCATACATTTTTATTTTCTCGGCATATTCCTTGAATTTACTTTCGCCTTCCTTCAATGAAATCGAATTGACGATCGACTTACCTTGTAAACATTTCAATCCGGCTTCAATCACAGACCATTTTGAAGAATCTATCATAACCGGAAGTTTGGCAATATCAGGTTCGGATGCAATCAGATGAAGAAATTTTGTCATTGTTTCTTCAGAGTCAAGCATGCCTTCATCCATATTTACATCAATAATTTGCGCGCCGCCTTCCACCTGATGTCTTGCAACCGACAAAGCCCCTTCGAAATCTCCCTGAACGATAAGCTTTTTAAAAACTGCCGAACCGGTTATATTTGTTCTCTCGCCTACATTTACAAAATTACTGCCTTTATAAACTTCCAGTGGTTCAAGCCCGCTGAATCTTGGAATCCGCTCAATCTCAGGTAGTATTCTCGGTTTATATTTTTGTGCAACTTCGGCAATCGCCTTGATATGTTCGGGCGTCGTACCACAGCATCCTCCTACAATATTTATAAGCCCTTCCTTCAAAAACTCTTCAATCTGTTTTGCTGTTGACTCTGGAGTTTCATCATATTGTCCGAATTCATTCGGGAGACCCGCATTCGGATGTGCGCTTACCGGTAATTCTGATTTTTCCGCAAGAGTAGAGATATGAGGTCTCAGCTGCTTCGCTCCTAATGCACAATTAAATCCTATGCTGAATAAATCATGATGACAGACAGAAATTAAAAATGCCTCCACTGTTTGTCCCGAAAGCGTCCTTCCGCTTGCATCGGTTATTGTTCCAGAAACCATCACTGGAATTTTTCTTCCCGTATCTTTGAATAACTTTTCTGCAGCATAAAGTGCTGCTTTGGCATTTAGTGTATCAAAAATAGTTTCAATTAATAAAATGTCCGCTCCTCCATCCATCAGACCTTTCGCCTGTTCATAATACGCAGTCATAAGTTGATCAAATGTAATTGCCCTGAATCCGGGATCGTTTACATCAGGCGAAAGCGATGCAGTTTTATTAGTCGGACCCATCGAGCCGGCAACAAATCTTGGTTTTCCTGGATTGATTTTTGTAAATTTATCTGCAGCTTCCTTTGCAATTTTTGCCGATTCAAAATTAATTTCATAAACATATTTTTCCATTTTGTAATCTGCCTGTGCTATTGAAGTAGAACTAAATGTATTCGTGCCAGCAATGTCAGCTCCGGCTTCAAAATATTTCTCATGAATTTCTCTTATAACTTCTGGTCTTGTTATTGAAAGAATGTCGTTGTTTCCTTTTAGCGAATGTTCGTGTCCTGCAAACTTTTTACCTCTGAAATCGCTTTCTTCAAGCTTGTAACTTTGTATCATGGTTCCCATCGCACCATCAAGTATAAGTATTCGCTCTTTAAGAATATTTCTTAAATCTTTCATAAACAATTTTTTTTAATTTATATTTTAAATTTATCTAATATTTTTCTAATTACCTGCAAAAAAAAAATCTCTTCGGATAAGTCTGAAGAGATTTAATATTATAAAATTTTTAATATTTCATTCTTCTAACTCATCTCTTCCCATATTGCAGGGATAGGAATTGGCACCTTTCTTCACATTAAATTATGAGACGGTTGCCAAGGTTTCACAGGGCCTAATCCCTCCACCTTTCTCCATAAGTCAGAATTTGTAAGAACAATATTCGTTGCAAATATATACTTATTACCTGATAATAACAATTTAGTTTAATATCCGTGATAATATTATATTTTTTAAAATGAAATTAATAATTGTAAATCTCAAATTCACAGAATGTCTTCGAATTTAATGTTTACTAAAACTAATTATTTTTTGAAAACTTCAAAGCTCTTTTCAGTAGTAAATCTATTGATAAAAATGAATTTAGAAAGTACTGCGAGTTTGTTTACTCTCTTTATTATATTCGAGTGATAATTTAAAAAAATTTTCTTTTCTCTTTGAAAGTCAGCCTAAAAAACTTTACGATAAGAATTTTTTATGAAATGAATCTGAATGAAGAAGCTCTCTAATGATTGATGCATTCCGGCTTTATCTTAAATTCGAAAATCTCATTCATGAAGGATATTAGAAAACTCATTATGATTTTCTGAAATATACTGCCGAATTATTAAGAACAAAAAACGATATAACGTTTACAAAATCTGCTGCGAGACTGCATGAAGAAATATAGAGGTGAACTAAAACTCATTCGACGCAAAAAACTGATTGTTATTAAAATCAGATGAATTAATAACATTCAAATAAAATATTTTACCTTATGCAAAAAATTAAATTGTTGATTCAAACTTATTTAAACTAAACTTAATCCTGTTAACCGATTGCATTTACATTTGTATTATTTCCTGAAGCAAACTGGTTTTGCTTAATCCATCTGTCTTCTAAGAAACGCCGGCTTTGAAAAATCGTCATCAATGTTAAAGTCCTCAAATCCAAGATCTACTTCCTCTTCCTTTGGTTTTATTTTTTTAATATCCTCGCTTAAATCGTCATTGAGTTTTATTTCTCTTCTTAAATATGACGGCGTATCATAAATCTTGATTTCATCAACAGTCGGCATATTCGTAATTTTACCGGCTTGATTGTCATAACCTTCAAAAAACTTCCCGGATTTTTTCTGTTCGACAGTTTCCTTACTTGCAGCGTTTTCTTTTTTTGAAAAACCAGTTGCAATTACCGTAACCATTATTTCCTCTCCCATTTTTTCATCATCTACAAGTCCGATTATGAATTTTGCATCTTCACCGGCTGCTTCTTTTATTATCTCATTTATTCTTTCTATTTCGGTAAAAATAATTTTACCGTTGCTGCAGATGTTTGTTAAGACGCATTTTGAACCTTTGATATTTATTTCATCGAGTATAGGATTTACCAGCGCATCATGTGTAGCTCTTTCTGCCCTGTTTTCTCCGCTTGCAATTCCGGTTCCAATCATTGCTTCACCAGTATCCCTCATAATGGTTCTCACATCAGCAAAATCGACATTAATATCGCCGATATCAGTAATGATTTTTGAAATACCTCTTGCAGCATTAAAAAGAACTTTGTTGGCAAGATCAAAGGCTTCAGCTTTTGTTGCATCCTTGCTGATTAGTCTTGTTATATTCTGATTCGGAATAACAATAAGACTGTCAACTTCATTCTTAAGTTTTTCTATTCCCTTTTTAGCAAGCTCCATTTTGGGCTTACCTTCGAAATTAAACGGTGTAGTTACTATGGCAACCACAAGCGCATTGAGACTTTTTGCAATTCTTGAAACTGCAGGCGCACCTCCAGTACCCGTTCCACCTCCCATTCCGGCAGTAATGAAAACCATGTCGCTTCCGGTAAGTATTTCCTCAATTTCATTTCTGCTTTCTTCGACTGCCTTGTATCCTATTTCATCATCCATGCCGGTTCCAAGTCCTTTAGTCAGACTTCTTCCGATTTGGATTTTAGTTTCGGCCCTGTTTACTTCCAATACCTGCGCATCAGTGTTGATAGCAATGAACTCTACGCCTTCAATTCCTTTATCCACCATAGAGTTGAGCACATTACCGCCGCCGCCGCCGACACCGACGACTTTTATCTTAGCTCCGGAATGAATATTTGTAGCTATTTTGATTGGCATTTTATTTTCCTTTCAATAAATTTATATGAGAAAAATTTTATAATATATTTAAGAATTTTTATGTTTTATTTAATAATTATTTTTTATAATTCGTCAAACCACTGTTTGACTTTCGTGAATATACTTTTTACGGTTAATGACTTTCTTCTCATTTCTTTTCTGTTCTTCTCATACCTGCTGTTGTCATTTAATGTCTTTAATCTATGCAGCACCAATCCTACTCCCGTAGCAAATATAGGATTCTCAACTTCTTTTATTAAACCTCCCGTTAATCCAGTTGGAATTCCGAGATTGACTTCCATTCCGAGTATTTCCTCTGCAAGCTCTTTAGTCCCTTTGATTAAAGAACCTCCTCCTGTAATCACTACTCCAGCATGAAGCTCGTTTGATATCTGCGAATTTTTTATTTCAATTGCGGATAACTCAAAAATGTCCTGCATCCTTGCCTGTATAATTCTTGCAAGTATGCTCTTGCTGGATTTTTTCGGAATTTTGCCCTTTATAGATTCTACTGTTATCTCTGCATCATTTAATATTTCTGAAACTTTTGCATATCCATATTCTCTCTTTATTCTTTCTGCTTCTGTTTCAGAAATTCCGAGTGCTTCTACTATGTCATTCGTTACAAGATTTCCCGCAATTCCTATACCTGCTGTATATTTCAATACTCCTTTTTTAAATACCGCTATGTCTGATGTTCCGCCGCCAATGTCTATCATTGCAACTCCAACTTTCTTTTCCGTTTCATCGAGCACCGAATTCGATGAAGCTATCGGCTCCAGCACTATATCATCAATGTCAACATCACAGCTTGTTACACATTTGGAAAGATCGTCAATCGATGATACAAGCCCCGTAATAATGTTTACTTTAGCTTCGAGTCTTATACCAAACATTCCAACTGGCGAATCGAAAATACCGTCTTTACCATCGATAATATACTCTTGCGGAATTACGTCGATGATTGTCGTATCGCTCGGCAGCTTCATGATTTTAGACTGTTCAAGAAGTCTCAGTAAGTCCTCTTCCTGTATGATCCTTTCCGCATTGTTTATACCCACCGCGCTGTTTGAATGAATGCACCTTATGTAATGACCTGCTATTCCTACTGAAACGGATTTTATGCTAACTCCAGAATTCAACTCAGCTTCTTCAATGGCTTTCCTGATTGAATCGGTTGTCTTATTTGGATTCACTACTATTCCCCTGTGAAGTCCGTAAGATGGAGCTTTGCCTATACCAAGTATATCGATATTCTTGTCATCTTTAATTCTCGCTACGATTACGCAGATCTTCGTAGTTCCTACATCAAGACCGACTATTATATTATCATCGCTGTTTTTAACGGATTTTCTTTTTGCTCTCATTTTTATTTTGTAGAGTTAACAATAATCTGGTTTGAAAATCTTAGATCAACATACTGTACATTCTCTTTTAAATGATTATCACCAAGACTCCTAATATATGAATCAAAAACTTTCATCTTGTAATCAAGACCGCCTCTGTATTCTGCATCGGAAATATTTTTATTCTTTCCGCGCGGCAGATATACGGGACTTGAATCTTCGGATAAATAAACAATTACTTTTTCCGAATCGGATAAATTTATTTCCGAAATGCTGTTATACAGATATTTACTCTCCTTGTATGCGTTTAATATAATATACAACGCCAGCCTGAGATCTTCTTTGTTATATTTGCTTTTCTGATTAATACTGTTGTCCATTCTTACTCCGCTGATAACCGGCAGATCATAAATTTTTTGCGAAACCTTTAACGGAAATACGTCAGGTTCATCATCAACAAGTTTTATTTCGTTTTCGCCGTTTAGTATTGCAACGGGTCTTTTCTCTACAATTTCAATTTTAAGCTCTTCCGGATTTTCCCTGCTTACAAAAACTTTCTTGACTTCGGGATGCTTTGATATCCTGTCCTGTATAAGATCTATGTTTATTTCTTCATTAGAAATCAGACTGTCGTTTAATCTTGCAGCAAACAGTAAATCTTCTCTTGGTATCGAATAATTTCCAATGACAGTAATTTTCTGTACAGGCTCTTTTCCTCTCCAGCTTATCGATAAGAGCAGTGAAACGAATATCAATAGTATTACTGTCAACAATATGTATAATCTGCCTCTCATAACGGCACAATATCTTTCGTTTTATTTTTTATTTTAATTACAAATCTGTCGCACATGTCCGTAATATCACCTGCTCCCTGAAATACTATCACATCTTCGCTTCCGCAAATATTTTCAAGCTCCTTCATAAGTACATCGCTGTTTTCAAAGTAATATCCCTCTTTCCCCGATTTCAGAAATTCATTAAGTATTAATCCGCTTGTAACTCCTTCTATCATCTCTTCTCTTGCCGGATAAATCTTTGCAAGCATAAGAATATCTGCAATTGAAAATGCTTCGCCGAATTCTTTATAAAATTCTTTTGTCCTGGAATATAAATGCGGCTGAAATATAACGATGATTCGTTTTTTGAAAATCTTTTTCAGTGTTTCCAAAGATGCCCTGACTTCCGTAGGATGATGAGCGTAATCATCATATATCCTGATCCCGTTTTCGTATTTAAGCTCGAGCCTTCTTTTTGCTCCGGAAAATGTCTTCATGCTAAGATTAAAGTTTTCCTGTCTTATCTTTAGCTCCTGTCCGGCAAGATATGCAGCCGATGCATTTAGTATATTGTAATTTCCGAAAACTCTTATGTTTAATTCCGTATTCTTCAGAAAAAAACTTACCATTTTCTCTGTCTGTGTGACTTCGTTAATAGTGTAATCGTTTTTCTTTCCTAAGCCGTAAGTAGTCTTGCTTTTAAATTTTTTGATAACATCCTGAATATTTTGATCGTCTCCGCATGCAATTATCTTTAAATCCTTTTTCCCGCATTCCAAAAATTTTCTGAAACTATTCTTTATGTCATCAATATCAAAGTAAATATCCAAATGATCCGATTCTATATTTGTAATCACGGCAATGTCGGGTTTCAGGAAATGGAAACTCCTGTCATATTCATCGGCTTCAACTACCGCATATTCACCATGTCCTATCCTCGATGTACCGTCGTTTAGAAAATCCAGATTCCCCCCGACAAATACATCAGGATCAAATTTATTGTCAATTAATAACTTTGCAATCATTGATGCGGTTGTCGTCTTGCCGTGAGTACCGCTCACTGCAATCAGAAATTTATCATTAACAATATTTCCAAGCGCTTCAGCTCTTTTTATCTGCTTTATTCCGAGCCGCTTTGCTTTTTCAAGTTCATGATTTCGCGGATTTACTGCCGATGTATATATGACCAGCTCCGTATCTTCAGGCAGATTGTCTTCTGCATGACCATAAGAAATATTAACGCCGGTGTTTGCAAGTCTTCTGGTATTCTGACTCGAGACAGCATCGCTTCCGGTTATCTCATAACCTTTCCTATGAAGATATTCCGCAATCCCGCACATTCCTATTCCTCCGATTCCTAGCATGTGAATTTTCTTTTTCCCGTCAAAATAGTCTTCAGAGATCATGTTGCCGTTGATAAATTTTTTGAAATTTTTCTGAATTCAATTATTAATCCTTTTTCATTCTGAAAATCATTTAACCTGATTCTCAAAAATCTTTTTCTGCCTTTTAATTTCAGCTTTACTATTCTTACATCGCTTCTTTCCTGCCTCGGTATTCTCTTCTCTCTCGAAAACTTTACCCTTATTACTTCATTCAGCATTACTTCCCTCTGCCCAAACCTGTTCTTGAATATTAATTTTCTATCGTCAATTATTATCTCTCTCGCTCTTATTGCATTCATTAAAAGTAGTATCAAATAAAATATTATAAACAGCATTATGAGATAAATTATCGGATCTTTGACGACAAACTTAAAATGATCACCTGTTATATTTCCTTTAATCAATATATAAGCTATGAGAGTTATCATATAAATTATAAGCGATTTATAATAAAAATCCAGCTTGTATTTATATATTCTTTCGCTCATTATTGCCGGTTAATTTTATAACTTCTACGGCTATTCTTTTCGCTGCATCAGCATCTGATAATTCGGAAATGTTTTTTCTTAATTCTTTTATCAGTATATCGTTTTCTGTTAATTCAATTATTTTATCATAAAGCTTTGTCTTAATTTCATCCTGCTTAATCAAAACTGCCGAGTTTCTTTTTACAAGACTTTCTGCATTCCTGTACTGATGATCTTCGGCAGAGCCGGGCAATGGAATAAATATTGCGGGCAGCCCAAAATATGCAATTTCCATTATGCTTGTTATTCCTGCCCTGCAGATAATAAGATCGCTTGCAGAATAAACCTTTGCCATGTCAAGTATAAATTCAAATATCTTTACTCTTCCGGCATATTCCGCAAATTTCTTTTTTAATTGATTGTAATCATTTACTCCTGTCTGCCAGATTATGTTATATCCTTTTTCATAAAGTCTGACAAGCATAGTCTCTACTCCTTCGTTTATGCCTCTTGCTCCCTGACTCCCTCCAAATATGAATATGGTTTTTCGGTCTGCGTCAAGTTCAAATTCTTTTAATGCCTGATCCCTTTCGGATTTTTTTAAAGAACTTCTAATCGGATGAGGAATCCTTAATATATTGTCTTTCCTCTTCAGATAATCCGATGTCTCTTCAAAATTGATAATAACCTTATCCGATCTAAGAGATAAATATTTTATGGTTCTGCCGGCAAATGAATTTCCTTCCTGTATCAATGTCGGTATGCCGGCTTTTCCAGCAGCATAAACCACAGGTCCGCATACAAATCCTCCGGTACCTATCACCGTATCAGGTTTGAAATCCTTTATTATTTTTCCTGAATCAATCACTGCTTTTATTAACTTAACCGGTAAAAAAAAATTTTTATAAAATACTTTTCTGTCAATTCCTTTTATGTCAAGCGTCTTAAGTTCATAATTGTTAGCCGGTACTATTTTTTCCTCAATTCTGCCTTTTGCTCCTATGAATAAGATTTCAGCATTCTTATCGAGCTTCCTTAACTCATCGGCAATTGCAATTGCCGGGAAGATGTGCCCACCGGTTCCGCCGCCTGCAAATATGTACTTCATTAAAGTAAATATTTTTTATCATTCAATTACAACCTCTTCAATAACTTCATCTCTCTGCGAAGAAATATTCAGTAATACACCGATTGCTGCTGACGTAAAGATTATTGATGTTCCTCCATAACTCACAAACGGCAATGTCACTCCGGTTGTCGGTATTACTCCGCTTGCAACCGACATGTTGACAAGCGCATTCAGCGATATTAAAGTTATAATGCCAAACGCAAGATATCTTCCGAAGTCATCCTTAAATTCTTTTGCAATTTTGTATCCTCTGAAAAGTATGATGAAATACAAAAACAAAATTATGAACGTTCCAATGAATCCGTATTCTTCTCCTATTATTGAATAAATGAAATCACCATGAGCTTCCGGCAAAAAGAATTCCCTCTGGTTTGAATTCCCGGGACCGATTCCGGTAAGTCCGCCGTTTCCAAATCCGATCAATGCCTGCTGCAGCTGATAGCTTGTGTTTCCGCTGCTATGATAATCGGCATAAGAAGTTATTCTTCCAATTATGTAATCTTTTGAAAGAACAAAAACTGCAGCAAACGGAATCAATGCAAGTATGGTAAATATTAGATGCTTCAGCTTTACTTCAGATAAAAACATCATCAACATGCATGTCGAAAATATAATCATCGATACTGAAAAGTTCGGCTGAATCAATATCAGCCCCGTTACTAACAATATATAAAACAATACCGGAAGATAACCCTTGTACAGCAAATAAATGTATTCCTTTTTCCTCGCCAGAAGTACTGCAACATATATTATCACTGAATATCTTGCAAGCTCCGATGGCTGAAAGCTAAGCGGACCAAGATTTATCCACCGGCTTGCTCCTTTTATCGGACCTCTGCCGCCAATCAGCGTAAATATTAGAAGTGCAATTGTTATCCAAATCAACGGCTTTGAAATATCCTCCAGATATCTGTAATCTATTTTTGCAAATACAAAAATTACAATTATTGATAAAAGCACTTTTATTCCGTGCTGCTTGAACAGGTAATTGCTGTCCTGATATTTTTCATGGGAGAAAGTCGAGCTTGCGCTATATACCGCTCCTATGCTGAATATCATTAATATCAGTACCGGAATTAAAATCCAGATGTCTATTTTGTATTTGTGGCTCATTAAAGTTTATTCACTTCCGATTTGTAATCTCTTCCTCTTTCTTCAAAATTTGCGTACATGTCAAAACTCTTGCACGCAGGCGACAACAACACTTTGTCTCCACGAATTGAATTTTCATAAGCTTTTCTTACGGCATCTTTCATCGAATCAGACTTTAATACTTTTACCTTGCCTTCAAAATGATTTATTATTTTATCCCGGGATTCTCCGATTGCAAGTATCATCTTTACTTTGCTTTCTATAAGCTTTTCAACTTTTGAATAATCATTATCTTTTTCCCTTCCGCCCAAAATCAAGATTATATTTTTGTCAAATGATTCGAGAGCAACAATAAGAGAATCAATGTTCGTGGCTTTTGAATCGTTAAAATACATTACTCCGTTTATTTCATTTACAAACTCAATCCTGTGTTCGACTCCTTTAAATTCCTTAAGAGTGTTTTCAATAATCTCATTCTTTATTTCAAATGCTCTTGCAGATATAATTGCCGCAAGCGAGTTATATAGATTGTGCATACCTCTTATGTTAATGTTGCTGCTTTGCATTATTTCCTCATCAATGCCTTTGTCATTGTCGAAATAATATATTTTACCTTCTTCGGCAAAACTTCCTTTCCTAACTCCTTTCTTTTTCAGATTTTCTCTGACGCTGAAAAATGCCAGATCTTTTTTCATTCTCCCGGCTTTTTCTCTCAAAGCAATGTCATCGTAGTTTATTGCCGCCGTGTCACCCGCTTTTTGATTTTTCATGATATTAAATTTTGCGTTAATGTAATTTTCAAAATTTTTATGCCAGTCAAGATGATCCGGCGTTACATTCAGCATTACCGAAACTTTAGGTCTGAATGTTTCCGTGTCATTAAGTTGAAAACTGCTTACTTCAAGAACAACGATTGAATTTTCATCTGTCAATTCGGCTATCTCCGAAAAAGCCGTTCCAACATTGCCGCAGACAAATGTTTTCCTGCCAGCTTTTCTGAAAATTTCTCCGGTCAATACCGTTGTTGTTGTCTTGCCGTTTGTCCCGGTTACTGCTATTACCGGCGCTTTGCAAAAATTAAAAGCGATTTCAATTTCAGAATAAATTTTCAAGCCATTTTTAATCGCTCCAAGAATAACTGCACTATCCGGAGATATCCCCGGACTCTTTATTAAAGCATCTGCCTTAAATACTTTTTCTGTATGTCCGCCTGTTTCAAATTTAATACCCTCATTTTTCAAAATGTTTTCGTCGAGGTAAATCAGATTTTCTTTTTTCCCTCCGTCGCTTATAAAAACATCGGCTCCATGCTTTTTCAAAAGTCTTGCTGCTGCAATTCCGCTTCTGCCTGCACCCAGTATTGTGAAAGAACGGTTTTTATAATCCATCATCTAATTTTCAATGACGCAAGCGTCATTATTGCAAGTATTATGGCAATGATATAGAATCTCGTTACTATTTTCGGTTCGGGAATACCGAGCATTTCATAATGATGATGAAGCGGCGCCATTCTGAATATTCTCTTTCCCTCGCCTGTTCTGATTCTCGTATATTTAAAATAATATCTTTGAAAAATCACAGATAATGCTTCAGCAAAAAATATACCGCCGAGTATCGGCAGCATGAATTCTTTTTTTACAAGTACGCATAACGTTCCAACTGCTCCTCCAAGCGCTAGTGAACCAGTATCTCCCATAAACACCTGCGCCGGATATGAGTTGAACCACAAAAATCCGAGCGCAGCTCCTACCAGCGCCGAGCAGTATATGGCAAGCTCGCCATTGCCTTTGAGATATATTATGTTTAGATACTTCGCAGTTTCTATGTTACCGGATACATACGCTATTATCCCAAGCGTAAGCGAAACAATTCCGACAGTACCTGCTGCCAGTCCGTCAAGACCGTCCGTAAAGTTTACAGCATTTGATGTCGCAGTAATTATAAATACAATTATCGGTATATACAAAAACGAAAAATCAAACTCAAAGCTTTTTAAAAACGGTATCGTAGTAATTGAATTTATTCCATCAAACTGGGGTAAAAAATAAATAGCGCATCCGACAATAAGTCCCACCGTGATCTGTCCGAAAAGTTTGTATCTCTCTGCTAATCCTTTCTTGTACTTTTTTACTACTTTTAGATAATCATCGGTGAACCCTACAAGTCCAAGTGCTACTGTTACAAATAATATTATGAGTATATAAATATTTGTGAGATCTCCCCAAAACAATAGCGGTATTAAAACCGAAAACAGAATTATGAATCCTCCCATTGTAGGAGTACCAGCCTTTGACCAATGTAACTGCGGACCGTCTTCCTTTCGTGCTTCGCCGATTTGTTTTTTCTGAAGATACTTTATTATCTTTGGTCCGATGAAAAAGCTGATGAGCAGCGCGGTTATCGCCGCCAATGCCGATCTGAATGTAATAAACCTGAAAATATCAAATCCCGGCGGATTGAACTTTGCATTTATTATTTCGGCTAATTTATAAAGCATCAGAAAAATTTATTTTCAGTTTATGATTCCGCTTATTACATCTTCCATTTTCATTCCGCGTGAACCTTTGACATAAACAACGTCGCCTCTTTTTATTACTGCTTTAAGCATTGTTATCATACTCTCCTTTTCTTTGAAATATATGTTGTTCTTTAATTCTCTTGCCCCTTTGAAAATTTGCTCAGACTCTTTACCAGTCGTGATCAGAAAATCAGGCTTCAATGCTGCCGCATATTTGCCAGCTTCTGTATGCTCTCTTCTGCTTGACTTCCCCAGCTCCAGCATGTCGGAAATTACTGCAAACTTTCTTCCTTTTGATTTATACTCCATCAATGTATCAAGCCCCATTCTTACCGATTCGGGATTGCTGTTATATGTATCGTTTATATATGTTACTCCTTTATGATTTATTATTTCCATTCTTTTTGAAGAAGCCGGTTTGAAATTTTTTAGCGCATTCGAAATTTTTCCCGGACTGATTTTAAAATGCAGTCCTATTGATGCCGCCGAAAGCCCGTTGTAAATTGAATGCTTTCCGAAAGTCGAAATTTCAATTCTGAATTTTAATTTACCAAAAGCAATCTCAATTCCCGGCTGAAATTTTTCATTATAACCGGCAAACTTTCCTCTGACATCGGCATTATAACCGTATGCATAAGTCAGTTTTTTTTTTCTGCTGATGTCTTTTGAAAAATTTCTTATAAATTCATCATCTTTGTTAAAGAACATGTAGCTGCTTTTCTTATGTTTAAGATATTCATACAGCTCAAACTCAGCTTTGACAACACCCTTCAGATTCCTAAAAAACTCAAGATGCTCTTTCCCGATATTGGTTATCATACCGTATTGAGGTTCCGCAACCTTGCAGAGATAATTCATCTCGCCAAAATGATTGCATCCCGCTTCCAGCACGCAAATCTCATGACTTTCGCGAAGTCTTAGCAATGTCAGCGGAAGTCCAATGTGGTTGTTGAAATTTCCTTCCGTCTTCAGGACATTGTATTTCTGAGAAAGAACAGCCGCCGTCAAATCTTTTGTTGTCGTTTTACCGTTGCTTCCGCCTATACATATTACCGGAATGCTGAATCTGTTTCTGTGAATATTTGCAAACTCACCTAATGCCAAAGTCGTATCATCCGTAAGAAAATAACTCCCTCCTTTTAAACTATTTTTGTTTCTGTTAAACCACTTCTTACTTATTACAAACGCTTCAGCGCCGTTTGCCGATGCTTCTTTAAGAAACCTGTGACCGTCAGTATTCTCTCCTTTTATTGCAAAAAATATCTCGCCTCTTTTTACATTCCTTGAATCAATCGAAACTCCCTTATATTTTTTTTTAAACGACAACTCATTCTTTCCAATGCTCCTGACTTCACAATTTTTTATTTTAAACAAGTCGGATACATTCAGCATATTACTTTCCAGTTATATTCATATATTTCTCCACAACTTCCTTATCGTCAAAGTGAATTTTCTTTCCTTTTATCTCCTGATAATTCTCATGTCCTTTCCCGCAAATCAGCACAATGTCTCCTTCTTCCGAGATCTCAAGCCCTCGCCTGATTGCTTTGTCCCTGTCTTCTATTATTTCATAATTTTTTTCCCCGGTGATCCCCGAAACTATTTCATCAATTATACTAAACGGATCCTCGCTTCTCGGATTATCTGATGTGATGATTGCAAAATCCGAAAGCTCCGAAGCAAACTTACCCATGACAGGTCTTTTCGATTTATCTTTGTCGCCTCCGCAGCCGAATATCGTAATTACTTTCCCGTTTTTATTTTCCGCATTTACGATCTCCCTCGCCGCCTCAATGGCATTCTTAATTGAATCCGATGTATGTGAATAATCAATTACGGCTACTGCTCCGTTGTTTAACATTATTTTATTGAATCTTCCTTTTACTTCTCCAAAATTCTGCAATGCATCGGCAGCAGATTTTATGCTTATGTCATATTTTAATACAGCAGAAACAGATGCAAGAATGTTGTATATGTTAAATCTTCCCGATAAATTTGATCTGAAATGATTTGATTTATTCCCTATCACAGCATCAAACTCGAGTCCACTCATTGTCAATGATTCATTGATTGCTCTTAGATCACTTTTGTTTTTTATCGAATAATAAAATTTTTTCGATTTCGAATCTTCAAGTATTTTCTGCCCGAATGCATCATCCCCATTCGACACTGAAAGACTGTTACTGCTTAATCCGTCAAACAAAATTTTCTTTGCATAAAAATAATTTTCAATTGTCTTATGATAATCCATGTGCTCGCTTGTCAGGTTTGTAAACACCGCACAGTCAAAGTCAAGTCCGTAAACCCTGTCAAACTCAAGAGCTACCGACGATACTTCCATTACGCAGAATTGAACTCTCTCTTTTTCCATCTGTCCGAGTATTTTATTCAGCTCGACAGAGTCCGGAGTTGTCAGCGACGATTGATACTCTGTGTTTCCGATTTTGTATCCGATTGTTCCTATAAGCCCGGCGCTGTAACCCGAATACTCAAGAATGCTTTTAACCAAAAATGTTGTCGTGGTTTTGCCGTTGGTTCCGGTAATTCCTATTAATTTCATATTCTCTAAACCATTTGTATAAAATGCTTTGCTTAATTGAGCCATCTTTTTTCTTATATCTTTTACGGTTACAATTATAGCGTCGCCGTAATGACCGCTCTCAGATTCCGAAAAAATTATTTTTGCTCCTTTGTTAATTGCATCATTGATAAATCTGTTGCCGTCTTCTTTCAAGCCTTTAATTGCAAAAAAAATATTTCCCGGTTTTATATCTCTTGAGTTGTATGTAATTCCGGAAATATCCGCATCATTAAACTCTCCGATATCTATTTTATAATTGCTCTTCATAAATAAATTTCCGGCTTTCATTGATGATTCCTGCAATATAAAATTACTTTTGATCCGGGCAGCTGCTTTGTACCGGGCGGTGGAGTCTGTCCGGCAATTTTACCCGTACCACTGACAAAAAAATCAAATCCGTTTGACAGCAGTATGTTAATTGCTTTTCTCAAACTTAAATTAGATACATCCGGAACGGCAACAAGCCTGTCATTGCTAATTATTGTTTCCTTTACTGTCAGCAAAACCGTTAAACTATTTATATCCGCAACTCTTTCATTCGGCAAAGGAATCTGTGATTCAATTACCCTTATCGTACTATTTCCGGAACCAGCTTTGGCTTCATTATTTATAAGCTGATATTTAATATTGTTTTCCTTTAGTATCTCAATTGCATCTTCCTGCTTAAGATTTAGAAGATTTGGTATTAAAACCGAATTGTCGGAATATCCTGCCGTTATGATTTTTTCGTCTTTAAGTTCGAAATTTCCGGTACTAACAATTGTACTCTGATATATGTCGGATGTACCTTTAAATCCTATTATTCTTTCTGCTATTTTTTTGAAAATAGGAGCAGCAACTTTACCGCCGTAATAATCTCCTGATTTCGGATTGTTTAGTGCAACAAGTATTATCAGTCCAGGATTCTCAGCCGGAAAATATCCAACAAATGAAGCATTGTGTGAATTACTTGAGTATTTTCCATCAACAAGTCTTTGTGCAGTTCCTGTTTTTCCTGCAATTTTAATTCCTTCAATTCCCGCACTTGTTCCAGTCCCGCTTTCCACAACATTCTGAAACATTTCCGTCAGACTCTTTGCCGTTTTTTCCGAAACTACTTGTCTTATTTGTGTCGGCTTCGATTCATATATAATTCTCATGTCATTTGAAATTTCTTTCTTTACAATAAACGGCTTCATCATCATTCCGTTATTTGCAATTGAAGAATAAGCATTTGCAATTTGAAGCGAATTTACAAGCACTTCATAACCGATTGACATATAAGGAAGTGAAAACGAATTGAAATCAATCGGCCTTTTCAAATATCCTCTGTTTTCACCCGGAAGCTCAATGCCGCTGTAAATTCCGAATCCGAAATCTCTGGCATATTTATAAAATCTTTCCGCTCCGAGTTTCAGTGATACTTTACTGAACCCTACGTTGCTCGACTGTTCCACAATCTTCTCAAATGTC
Organism: Ignavibacteria bacterium; assembly: GCA_019187405.1. Classification (GTDB taxonomy): domain Bacteria; phylum Bacteroidota; class Ignavibacteria; order Tepidaquicellales; family Tepidaquicellaceae; genus JABAQZ01. Next base: position 7,553 of record JABAQZ010000023.1, on the reverse strand, counting down.
ATGCTCTTTGCAGAGTGAACGTCAGTAATTTTAAGACCTTGTACTTCGCTTATGTTATCTGTTTCAATGACTGAATTTTTATCTTCAAACTTTTCCTCGATTGCAGCTGCGGCAGTGATCAACTTAAATGTCGAACCGGGTTCAAACACATCCGATATAACGGAATTTTTCATTCCTATTGTATCGTTTATTGTAATGTTGTTTGGGTCATAAGAAGGATATGATGCCATTCCAAGTATTTCGCCTGTCTTAACAGCTAATACAATTGCCTTTCCACCGTCAGCATTGAATGTGTTTACTCCGTCGCGCAGTTCTTCTTCGACGAATTTTTGTATGTTCACGTCAATCGTTAACACAATGCTGTTTCCGTTTTCAGGATCTTTTCTGGGAAATTCAATTGCAGGTCTGTTGTTGCCTCTGCCGTCTCGCTGCATAATAACAAACCCTTCCCTGCCTGCAAGCTCACTTTCCATCGAAAGCTCTATTCCCGTCTGTCCTTTGTTGTCAATGTTTGTAAATCCCGTTATCTGAGATGCAAGCGAGCCGTAATTATAAATTCTCTTCGGCTCCTTTAATACAATCACTCCGTTAATGTTCAGCGTATCGAGCCCTTTTGTGTTATTTACATCCACTTTCCTTTCGAGATATACAAAAGATGTATTCGGCATTGTAAGCTTGCTTAAATACTCTTCAGCGCTTTTCCCGAATACATTTGAAAAAATTTTTGCAACTTCCTCCGGCTTTTCAATCATATTTGGATCGGCTGCAAATGAAAATTCGTACGAATTAGAAACTAAAATATTCATGTTCCTGTCATATATCAGTCCTCTAAAAGGAGAAAGCGTAATCTTATTTTCATATTGTTTTCTTGCAGCAATTTTATACTTCTCCGAATCAATTATCTGCACATTTACAAGCTTAAGAAACACCGCGGCAAATACAATAATCAGAATCAAAAGAATGAAATTAATCTTTCTTCTCTGAATTAAATTTTTGTCTGCACTTTTGTACTTACCGTAATCCATTATGAATCATTTTTTTAATAGCTTTTCTCTTACTACAATGTTTTTGTTTTGATCAATTGAATTCTCTTTGTATGAAATTCCGAATTTATCACGCGCTAACTGTGAAATCCTTTCAAATCCGGATAACTGCTCAATTTCTACCATCAACCGGCTGTTAACCTGCATGTTCCTGTTTATTTCCTCTTTAAGAGTATTATTTAATACCGCAGTTTCATTTATATGAATGATGTTGCCGATGTAAATTACAAGAATTATCGAGGTTAGTACAAGACAAATTAAAAAATAAAATATCGATATTTTCTTTCCGCTGCTTTTTTTCATCAGTTTTTTATTAATGAAATTTATAAAACTTCCGCTGCTCTCAACTTCGCGCTTCTTGATCGCAAATTTAACTTAACTTCCGTATATGCAGGAACAACGGGCTTTTTTGTTAGTATTTTCAGCCCCGGCGCTGCTCTTTCTGTGTAAAACGGATTGCTGCTTTCAATGAACTTTTTTGATTTATCTCGAAAAAAATTTTTAACTATCCTGTCTTCAAGCGAATGATAAGATACTACTGCAATTCTGCCGCCGCTTATCATTATTTCAAATGCCTCCTTTAGAACTTTTTCCAGATTTTCAAGCTCTGAATTTACTTCAATCCTCAAAGCCTGAAATATCTTTGCAAGAAAATTCATCCTGTCCTTCCTTCCTATCCTGTATTCTTCCGTTACCGTCTCCACAAGATCAAAGGTCATAACGAATTTCTTATTCCTCCTTCTGTCAATTATTGCTTTAGAAAGTCTGTCCGCATTTCTTATCTCTCCGTATTTTGAAAACATATCCGTTAATTCCTGCTTGTTAAATGTATTCAGAATATCGGATGCTTTCAGATTGTCTTTTTTAAATGCTCTCATATCCAGAGGCGTATTTTTCATGAAACTGAATCCTTCCTCTTTCTCAAGCTGATAAGATGATAATCCCAGGTCAAGCACGATTCCGGACAACTTATGAAAGCCGCATTTCTCCATGATGCTTTTTATATTGGCAAAATTGTCATTCACAATTTTAACTTGATTCAATCTGAAGTCAAGAAGTTTTTTTGCATGTCCGATTGCATTCAAATCTTTGTCAACTGAAATCAATACATCATCATCTCTGAGATACTTTAATATCATTTCCGAATATCCGCCGCCGCCGAGCGTCCCGTCAATTATCACCCGCTGATTAAGATTCTCGTTTAAGACATATTCAACTGCCTTATTTAAAAGAACAGGTACGTGAAAAGATTCTAAATCATTTTCCGTATTTATCGTATTCAATTCCTGTTGATGGAATTTCTTAGTTCAAAAACTTTTTCTGCAATCTGCTCATAAGATTCAGGCATTGACTTGTCATAGTTTTCCTTTATCTTCGGATCCCATATTTCCATTTTATCAAGAAGCCCGAGTACTATTACTTCTTTGTTAAGCTTTGCAAACTGCATTAACTGCGGCGGAATCAGCAGCCTGTTTTGTGAATCCAGCTCGCATTCATTTACATAATTTAAAAACTGTCTGATAAAAAATCTCTGGTTTGAATTAAACTGATTGTAACTACTTAAACCTGATTTGACTTTATCCCATTCGTCAAGCGGATATACAAGCAGACATTCATCCATGCCTCTTGTAAGAATTAATTTATTTCCCGCTTCCGGCTTTATGAATTTTCTGAATTTTGCAGGCAATATTAATCTTGACTTCGCATCAATTGTACAAATGGAATGTCCCTGAAACATAAATCTTATTTAAATTTTTTGTTTATGTAACTTATTATCGTATCCGAAATACCTTAAAATCTATCTAAATCTTAGGGATTATTAACCACTTTCCTCCACTTTTCTCCACAAGTATACAAAAATAAGTAAAAATATATTAATGTCAAACTTAAAATTGCATGAAATGAATGGAATTAGAGGTTTTTGTATTAAGATGAAATGTGATGTTTTAGAATTTAAATATTTCCTTAATGACAAAAAAAAAGCCGCTCCTTAAATAGAAGCGGCTTAATATTTTTCTCAAAAAGAAAACTAAATGTCAGTTTCTTCTTTTACTTTTTTCTTTTTGGATTTTGATTTTTCTTTTGATTCCTCTTCCATCATTTCCAATGTATCTTTTTCGGTTACTATCAGCTCTCTGTATTTTCTTAATCCTGTTCCTGCAGGAATCAACTGACCTATGATTACGTTTTCTTTCAGTCCAAGCAGATTATCCACTTTGCCTTTAATGGCAGCATCGGTAAGAACCTTTGTTGTTTCCTGGAATGATGCAGCAGAAATAAAGCTGTCAGTTGTCAGCGAAGTCTGTGTTATTCCAAGCAATACTGCATCCGCAGTTGCAGGAACTGCCTCTCTTGTCTTTAACTGTGTCTTGCTTTTTTTCTTCAGCTCGCTGTTTAAATCTTTTACTTCCTGCTTTGTAAGCATGTCGTTTTCTGAAACTTTATCCGAACCTCCGGTATCGGTTACTACATATATGCCTTTCAGTTTTTCATTCTGCTCTGCAAAAAGATTTTTGTGTATTACGTCTCCTTCGAGGAAGTTTGTATCTCCGGGATCCGTGATTTTTACTTTCTGAAGCATCTGTCTAACTATGACCTCAATGTGCTTGTCGTTTATCTTTACACCCTGTATTCTGTAAACTTCCTGAATTTCATTTACAAGATATTCCTGTACTTCGGCAACACCTTTGATTTTCAAAATGTCAACTGGGTCAAATGCTCCGCCTGTTAACGGCTCTCCTGATTTTACTACATCTCCCTGTCTAACAAGTATGTGCTTTCCAATGGGAATCTTGTAGTCAATCACCTTGCTGCCGTCAAGACTTACAATTTTTACCTCGCGGCTTCCTCTGGATATTTTTCCGATCTCAACCGTTCCATCGATCTCTGCAACTTTTGACGGATCGCTCGGGCTTCTTGCTTCAAATAACTCAGTAACTCTCGGCAATCCTCCCGTAATATCGCGCGTCTTACCGGACTCTCTCGGAATTTTTACAATTATCGTTCCTGCTTTTACTTCTTCACCATCATCTACAAGCAGATTAGCTTTTGCAGGGATAAGATATGAACTTAATACCTTTTCGCTTTTCTGATTTCTGATTTGCAGAGTAGGACTCTTCGTTTTATCCCGGCTCTCGATAACTATCTTCTGAAAATGTCCCGTCTGCTCGTCTTTTGCCAGCTCATATTGTTTGCCTTCTTCGAGATCAACATAATTAATGATTCCGTCATCTTCGGCTACAATCACTGAGTTGTAAGGATCCCATTCATAAAGTAATCCGTTTTTCGGAACTCTCTCATTATTCTTTACTTTCAAATGAGCTCCGTAAGGAACAGAATATCTGGCAAGCTGCGAATTGTTTTCATCCATTATCAATATCACTCCGTTTCTGCTGAGCGATACATGTTCTACTCCAGCGCCTCCTTTATATTCCACAATCTTAAAACCGTCGAACTTTACTTTGCCTTCAAATTTGGAATTTATCTGTGACTGTGTAATGATTTTACTTGCAGTTCCTCCGATATGGAATGTCCTCAATGTAAGCTGCGTTCCCGGTTCGCCGATAGACTGCGCTGCAATAATACCCACTGCTTCTCCTACTTCCACCTGTTTACCCGTTGCAAGATTTCTTCCGTAACATTTTGAACAAACTCCTCTCTTCGTTTCACATGTAAGAACAGATCTTATTTCAACCTGTGTTATCGGTGTTTCTGAAATCTGAGCTGCAATTTCTTCGGTTATTAATTCACCGGCTTTAAGAATAAGCTTCTTAGTCAATGGATTAACAATATCGTTCACACAGACTCTACCGAGAATTCTTTCGGCAAGAGATTCCTTAACATCTTCACCTTCTTTCAATGCTTCAGTCATTACGCCTCTCACTGTTCCGCAGTCTATTTCTGTTATAATCACATCCTGTGCAACGTCAACGAGTCTTCTTGTAAGATATCCTGCATCTGCCGTCTTCAATGCAGTATCTGCAAGTCCTTTTCTCGCACCATGAGTCGAAATAAAATATTCGAGTATTGACAATCCTTCTTTGAAGTTTGCAATGATCGGATTCTCGATGATTTCACCGGCTTGTCCTGTCAATGACTTCTGCGGCTTCTGCATCAGACCTCTCATACCAGCAAGCTGACTAACCTGTTCGGCAGATCCTCTCGCACCCGAATCAATCATCATGTGCAATGAGTTAAATCCGTGCTTTGAAATAGTGAGATTGTGCATCAGATCCCTTTTCACATCGTCGCGGACGTGTGTCCAGATGTCAATTACCTTATTATATCTCTCATTCTCCGAAATAATACCTCTTTGCTTGGATTTTTCTATGTTCTCCACTTTCTTTAGAGCATCTTCAATGATTTTGTTTTTTGTCTGCGGCACTTCAATGTCGTCAATATTTACCGACAGTCCGCCAAGCGTAGCATACGTAAATCCAAGCTCTTTCAGCTCGTCAAGAAATTTTGCCGTTTCATAATTACCCACTCTGTTATATATCATTCGTATTATCTCGAGTATTTTGTTTTTCTTCAGAAGCTCGTTGATAAACGGTATGCTTTTGGGAACAATCTGATTGAATATCGTCCTTCCCGTTGTAGTTTCTATTACCTCGCCGTTTACTCTCAGTTTTATTCTCGAATGAAGATTAATTACCTTGTTGTCAAATGCAATCAATACTTCTTCCGGACTGGAAAACATTTTGCCTTCTCCCTTATCGCCTTTCATTTCCTTCGTAAGATAATAACATCCGAGAATTAATTCCTGATTGGGAATTAAAATCGGCGCGCCGTTTTGAGGAGAAAGTATGTTGTGCGACGAAAGCATCATTATTGATGCTTCAAGCTGCGCTTCATAAGAAAGCGGTACGTGAACTGCCATCTGATCACCGTCAAAGTCAGCGTTGAATGCAATGCAGACAAATGGATGAAGCGTAATTGCTTTTCCTTCTATCAGCACCGGCTGAAATGCCTGTATGCTCAATCTGTGAAGCGTCGGAGCTCTGTTAAGCAGTACCGGATGTCCGTCAATTACGTTTTCGAGTATGTCCCAAACTTCCGGTGTCCTTTTGTCAATGAGCTTCTTTGCGCTCTTAACCGTCTTAACGTAATCCCTGTCAATCAATCTTCTGATAACAAACGGCTTGAACAGTTCAAGCGCCATGTCTTTAGGCAGCCCGCATTGATGAAGTTTCAGTTCCGGTCCTACTACAATCACCGATCTTCCGGAATAATCCACTCTCTTTCCGAGCAGATTTTGTCTGAACCTTCCCTGCTTTCCTTTTAATATGTCGGACAAAGATTTTAGCGCTCTGTTTTCCGCTTTTACCGCAGTTACTCTTCTTGAGTTATCGAGTAATGCATCCACTGCTTCCTGAAGCATTCTTTTTTCATTCCTTAAAATTACTTCCGGTGCTTTAATGTCAATTAATCTTTTTAATCTGTTGTTTCTGATTATTACTCTTCTGTATAGATCATTGAGATCGCTCGTTGCGAATCTTCCGCCTTCGAGAGGCACAAGAGGTCTCAGCTCCGGAGGTATAACGGGAATAACATCGAGCACCATCCATTCCGGTTTATTAGGTCTTCCGCCGGGTTTTGTCCTGAATGCTTCAAGAATTTTCAGCCTTTTTATATTATCCGCTTTTTTCAGCGCGGAAGGATCATCTTTTAATTCAGCTCTTAATCTCGAGATTTCTTCTTCAAGATTTACTCTCTTCAGCAGCTCTTTAATTGCTTCGCCACCTTGTCCCGCTAAAAATTTTTTGGGATCGTCATCATCGAGATTATGTTCCTCTTCCGTCATCTTATCAAGCGCATCATTATATTCATCTTCAGTGATGAGCTGAAGTCTTTTGAAATTCGAGCTCCCCGGATTTATTACGACATAAGTTTCATAATAAATGATTCTCTCCAGCTCTTTTGAAGTAACGCCAAGGACATTTCCGATTTTAGTAGGCAATGATCTGAAGTACCATATATGCACTACAGGCACACTTAATGTTATATGTCCCATACGCTCTCTTCTTACATTCTTAAGATTAATCTCTACACCACATCTGTCGCATACGATCCCTTTGTATCTGATGCCTTTGTACTTACCGCAGTGACATTCCCAGTCTCTAACGGGACCGAAGATTTTTTCACAAAACAATCCGTCTTTATCCGGCTTGAATGTCCGGTAATTGATTGTTTCGGGTTTAAGTACTTCTCCAAAAGATCTCGAGATTATCGAATCCGTTGAAGCAAGATTAATCGTAATCTTTGAGAATCTTTTTCTTTTGTGCTCTGTTTTAAAAGCCATTTTTGACCTCTTTGTTTATTTGTTATTTAATTAATATCATTTTCTTTATTTCCAAAATCCCATCTTTCCCTCCCCTGCAAGGGAGAGTGTCTCAAAACTCTTCGAGATGTTTTCGTTTTGAGATATTGAATGGTTTATATTATGATTTTTTAAAAAGAAAAAAATTTACCTATGGATCAGGTAAATTTTAGTTCTTTATTAACCCATAA
>JABAQZ010000011.1 GCA_019187405.1 Ignavibacteria bacterium | reverse complement strand
CCCAATTAAAAGTGTACGTTGTTGTATTATTGGGAAGTGATTCTATTCTATAACCTGCTGCAGGTGATTGCAAATTAAAAGCATTGAGAGGATATGTGCTGATTTGAACAGGCGCTGTCCATGCCTGATAAATACCGGATGCATCATCCATCCACAACGGCCACAATTTACCGTTTGCAGAAGTAACGCCTATGTAGTCTCCCTGATAACCAGCTGCTATACCCGATACACCTATTGATTTAGGTTTAAATCTATGATCGCTGACCAAAGCATCTGTCCAGGTAACACCACCGTCAAGAGATCTAGACATGTAAACCTCACTTGAATCAGAAGCAGTATTTCTGTCATCATAATAAACTATGTTTACACCACCGGCTTGATCAACATTAATTGCCGGGAACCACTGAAATTTTCCGTTATTAACGGGATCTTGATTGACTCTCACACCTGGTAACCATGTAGTTCCACCGTTTGTTGATTTATGTAAAATGACATCAGGATCTGCGCCTGCCGGAGCAAGATTTTTTTCAGCTGTTACAACATAAATCCAACCGTGTCTGGGACCTCCGGATTTATCAACTTTAATTCTCGGGAAACCATTAACTCTAATATTGGATTTTGTCGAAAATGTTCCTCTGATTCCGTTCATGTCATAAGCATTATCGGTAACAGTCCAGTTAACTCCACCATTTGTTGATTTTGCGAATCCAAGAAAATCTTCGGTGTAAGGTGAACCGGATATTGGAGCAGCCCAGACTACATATACATCACCGTTAGGACCTGTGCATACATCTGCACCTTGTGAATAATGTCCTGAAGCCGAAGTATTTACTTGTATTACAGATGACCAGTTGAGACCGCTGTTAGTGGTGTAAGAAACACCGATCGGCGGACTGCCGAGATTAAACAATGACCAAGCTACGTATGTTCTACCATAATAAGGGCTTGAAGGATAATCATCAGTGCCTGCAAGATTTTTATCCTGCGAGCCTGTTGCAATTGTATAATTTAAAGACCAAGTTGCGCCGTTGTTTGTTGAATAGTTAGCAAACATTCCGGAAGTCGGATATCCAAGGTGAGTCTGAATAAAGACGCCATTTTTATCAATAGCAATTCCAGGATCGCCTCCTTGATTTGGGACAACTACACCGGGAGCTGATTGCATGGAGTCAGTTCCAAACCAATTTAATCCACCATTTGTAGTAACATAAACGCCTTCACTAATAAACAATGTACCTAAATTGTTGAACGCATTTGATGAACCGAACATAATATTCGGATTAGTAGGATGTCTTACGATATCAACTTCACTCTGATAGCTGTTTGTTCTAGGCAGAACTCTGAAATTAGGATCTATCCCGAGTACTTCGTAAGGAGTGTAAATAATTCTTCTTTCGTTAGAAAAGCTGATGTTTTCATAACTCTGCGGTAAAGGAGAGGAAGTTTTTACACTCGGATCATAAATCTTTGTTGGAAGTGCAAGGTTCCATTTTTCCGCATCTGGGGTATCCTGTCCTGTCATAATAAAGAAGCCAAGTATTATGAAGGGGATAATAGCGAATAATTTTTTCATTTAGAATTTTTCCCTTTCTGATTTGTTTTAATAAATAAATTATCATTGTTTATAAGCATAATCATGTAAGAATGACAGGAAAGTTATGTTATAAAATAGGATAATGGATTTTAGTAAATTATGTTTTTATTTTTTAAAATACAATTTTTAATTGAATACTTTAAAAGATTGATTTGGAGTCGGGGGGAGCGGGGAGGAAACCGTTTAAACGGTTTCTCCCCTCGCTCTAAAAGTATAAAATAAATTTCACCTGAAGAAAAACATCATTGTCTCGACAAAAGAAAGAGACTCAAACATTTACGAATTACTTTCGCAACCCTATAATTATTCCTTATTTTAGTCTGGTAATTTAATTCCCCCGGAATGTAATTCATTTTTCATAGATAAATGAATCGTTTTTGCGGTGGGGGGAGGAAACCGTTTAAACGGTTTCTCCCCAGCTCTAAAAGTATAAAATAAATTTCACCTGAAGAAAAACATCATTGTCTCGACAAAAGAAAGAGACTCAAACATTTACGAATTACTTTCGCAACCCTATAATAATTCCTTATTTTAGTCTAGTAATTTAAATCCCCGGAATGTAATTCATTTTTCATAGATAAATGAATCGTTTTTGTGGTGGGGGGATGAAACCGTTTAAACGGTTTCTCCCCTCACCCCCCTCTCCCGCTAAAGTTACTTCGCCAATATCATCCTTTTAGTCCTGCTGATACCGTCAAATTCCATCTTGCAAAAATATATTCCACTCGGAAAATGTTCAGCATTCCATATTACTTTATATTTCCCGGAATTTCTTAATTCATCAATTAACTTTACAACCATCTTTCCTAGAATATCATATATTCCTATTACTATCCTTCCTGTTTTATTCGTTTCAAATTCTATCTCCGTTATCGGATTAAATGGATTCGGATAATTCTGATGTAATTGAAAATCATGAATTACATTCACATTTTCATTTATGCCGATTACTGGATTATCATAATTGATAATAATTCCGTTAGTACCGCAAATCCAACCTTTGTCAATGCCCGCAAAACTAATTCCAAGCAGTCTGTCATCAAAATTATTATCATCGTCTTCAAACCAGCTTACACCTCCGTTTGTAGTCCTGTATATGAATCCGTAATCTCCCGCAGCTATGAAATTGCTTTCATCAGCTGCATAAACATAATTAAGATAATTTCCAGGAGGAATTTTGATTTCCGACCAGTTGCTGCCTCCGTCTTCGGTTAAAAGTATTATGTTATCATAAGTAAAACTTATCCCCTTACTTTCATTCAAAAAATAAACTGACCCGATCCCGCTCCCGAAAGTATTTGAATGCGGTTCATACCAGTTCATTCCCCCATTTGTTGTCTTGTAAATTTTTCTTTCTCCTGACGAAACCCATCCAGTCAATGCGTTTATAAAAAAAATATCACTCAGATATCTCGTACTCGAAATGCTTTGATTAATAAAAGTACTTCCTCCATCTATTGTTTTTATGATCTTACCCGAATCTCCGCAAATCCAGCCTGTGTTTTCGTTTATGAATTTCAATGAATACAAATCCACAGATAATCCACCGTTTAGCTGAAACCAGTTTACCCCTCCGTTTGTGGATTTATACAATCTACCTTCGTCTCCGCTTAAGTATCCGGTAATATCATTAAGAAAATCAATCTTATATAAATAAGAATTTCCACCGGCAGCTTGTATTCTGTCCCAGTTCAATCCGCCGTTTGATGTAAGAACAACACTGCCCTGACTTCCGCTGCACCATCCCAGATTATCATCTATAAAATCAATCGAGAATAATGTATTCCTTGCTCCGCGTGAATTTTCATTCCAGTTAAATCCTGAATTGGTGGTTTTTAAAATTGTCCCCTTGTTGCCGAAACTTATTCCAGTATTTGAATTGAATGCTTTTAAAGAATACTGGAACTCTGAAGTGGCTGATAAATAAGGTAGCCATGTATTTCCCCCGTTTGTCGTTTTGTAAATGTAACCATAATCGCTTGCTGCAAATCCGTTACTTTCGTCGCCAAATGATACTGAATAAAACCACCTCGTTGTTCCGGTTGACATTGTAAACCATGTCAGCCCCCTGTCAGTCGATTTTTGTATGTATCCGCCAGCTCCTGATATTATTCCTGTATTTGAATTTTTGAATATTGCATCAAAAAGATATGTCGAGCTTGATGTAAATATTCTTGTAAATGACAAACCGGAGTTCGAAGACCTCTGGACTGTACCGTCAAGAGATACAGCAATGATTATTGAATCTGTTACAGCAAGAGAAGTTAAAGTTATAGAAGTTGATGTAGAACATCTAAACCATGAATTTCCTGCATCAGTTGTTTTAAAAATCTCTCCATTATCCCCGCAAATGTAACCTGTAAATGAGTTTTCAAATCTTACGCAAAACAAGTTTGCCGATGCATTAATGCTCATAGGCTGCCAGTTTACTCCGGCATTTGTTGTCATCAAAGCAAGCTTCTCAAGCCCGCAAGCATATCCTGTATCATAACTTGTAAAGAATAAAGAGCGAATGCTTTTCTTTGTTCCCGTTTTCTGAATTATCCAGTTATTTCCTGAATCGGTAGTTTTTATTATCGTACCACCGTTTCCGCATGCATATCCGGTATTTGCATCATTAAAATGTGATCCAAATAAAATATTACCCTGTGGTTTTGGATTTTGCCATTCCCACTGTGAATAAACTGGCATTGAATGGATTAAAATAACTAGAAAAAACGGTATTAATCTTTTTTGCAGACTCGTGCTCAAATTTAAGTCATTAATATTCTGAATATTTTTATGTATTTATTGATTTGTTTTAACAAAGTAATGAAATGATTATTTTCATTCAATCTTAATTTAAATTGAAAAAAATACTTTCCCCTTCAAATCCCATTGGAGTTTTCGATTCAGGTATCGGCGGACTTACCGTTGCAAAATCTTTGTTCGGAATTCTTCCAAATGAAAACATTATTTATTTCGGTGATACTGCCCGTCTTCCATATGGAACAAAATCAAAAGAAACCGTTATCAGATACTCTGTCGAGATTGCTAAATTTCTGCTCGATAAAAACGTGAAGATGATTGTCGTTGCATGCAACACGGCATCATCCGTTGCACTGCCTTATTTAAGAAAATTATCCAATGTACCCGTTATCGGTGTTATCAAACCCGGAAGCAAAGCTGCAGTTTCTGCAACGAATAATTATAGAATTGGCGTTATTGGTACTCTCGGAACTGTTCAAAGCTATGCATACAAAACACAGATTCATAAATTTGACCGTAACATCGAGGTATTTTCAAAAGCCTGCAGTCTTTTTGTGCAGCTTGCAGAAGACGGCTGGACTGAAAATAAAATTGCAGCCTTGATTGCCAAGGAATATCTATCCGGTTTCAAAGATGATAAAATCGATACACTCATTCTTGGCTGCACTCATTATCCGGTTCTTAAAATAATCATTTCAAAAGTACTCGGCAGAAAAATCCGGCTTATTGATTCCGGTGAAGAAACCGCCAAAGAAGTAAGGAGACTGCTTGAACAGTTTCATCTGGTAAATAATAAAAAAAATCCCGGGAAACATAAATTTTATGTAACTGATTTTCAGAAAAAGTTCAGAGAAATAAGCGAAAGATTTCTCGGTCAGCCGCTGCACGATGTAAAAAAAATTAAACTCAAGTAATGATTTCAGATAAAAATAAAATATTATCAATCTTCAGGGAGACCGGAGCCCTGCTCGATGGTCATTTCATTCTTACTTCCGGTTACCATAGCCCCCAGTATTTTCAATGCGCAAAAGTTTTGCAATTTCCCGAATATAATCAAATGTTTTCATCAGAGATCGCAGGTCATTTCAGAAACAAGAAAATTGACGTTGTCATTTCTCCTGCTGTTGGCGGGATTGTTTTGGGAACAGAAGTTGGAAGACAGCTTAATGCAAGAACTATATTCGCGGAAAGAGAAAATGGTGTTATGAATTTAAGAAGAGGTTTTGATCTGAAAGAAAATGAAAATGTACTTGTCTGTGAAGACGTTGTTACAACAGGCGGAAGCGTATTTGAAGTTATTGATCTCGTAAAAGCATACAAAGCAATCCTTTCAGGTGTAGGATATATTGTTGACAGAAGCGGCGGTCAGGTAAATTTCGGTATAGAACAATTCTCCTTAATTCAAATGGAAGTAATAAAATTCAAAAAAGATGAGATTCCCGAATGGCTAGCAAAAATTCCCGTTACAAAACCCGGAAGCCGCAGCTTAAATTAATTTACATTATTTCAAAAAAAGCCGTAGTCAATTAGTACAATTATATTGTTTAAATCCAATGTATAATTCATTGTAATTGATTGAGAATACTTTCCGAAACATTTTAGTTAATTGTTTTTTACAATATCAGAAATAATTAAATCAATTTTCCTTATTAACCATTGTTTTGAATTCAAAGTATCATTTGATATCTTTTCTTTGAGATAGTTAAGCTTATTTTTGTCAGGGATATCATGGAGTTTAATCATTTGATTAAGATAGCCGGTCAGTCTGAAAATTTTCTTCCTCACTGCTTCAGACACATACTTGTTACCAGTTGCAAAATGTTTATATGAATCCATTGCATATATTAACGAATCAAAATCCTTCATCTCATAAAATAACATCAGCTGAAGATTTTTAAGCTCATACTTAAATGTCATTAAATCAAAATTAATTTTATTCGTAAGTTCAAGCGCTTTGCTGAATTCCCCTTTTGCAAAATAAAGATATGCTGCTCCGTAAAGCTTCATGTTTTCAACAGATGACGATCTGAGTTTTTTTAGATATGTATTTATAAATTCTTCCAGAAATGCAGTGTCATTAACCATTGCTGACATTCTTACGCCGTAAGAAAAATCTCTGATGCTGATTTCATCGTTAGTATCCGTAATTAAATTCTTTTCATGCATTGTTTTAATAATGATGCAGTTTTCCTCAGGTTTGTTTTTTAAACTTTCATTGTATGTAAGTGCAGTGCAAAGACAAGCAAATAAATTTCTTCTTTCGAAATCAATCAACAACAGGTCGTTTTCAAAAAGATTGTTTTTAAATCTGTAATAACTTTCCGGACTTGCGTTTTCCTTAAAAGCTCTGTACATGTCATAATATATACTTATGATTTTATAATCCTTTTCGGAGTTTTTCTTTACTGATTCTAAAAGCCTTCCGAAATCATATTCTCCTAAAACTTCCAAAGGAAGACTCCTGTAATTAATTTCTCTATGCATTAAAGTGTCAGCGTAGATATTATTGAATATTTTAAAAATTGTAATAAGGAAATTGTAAATTGTATATTCGGCAATCTCATATATGTTTTCCTGATTTTTTTTATCCATGTTATCCAGCAGTGAATAATGTGTCCATTTCAAAACGGCAAGATTTTCATACTTATCCGGTCCGTGTTTAGCAGATTCGGCTTTCATATACATGGTCTTATATTCGGACTCAAGTATTTTATTCAGATCTTTGCTGCCTAAATTGTTAAGAAGGAAAATTCCTCTTTTATATTTGTCTTCTGCAAACAATTCCTCTTCAAGAAATCTTTCAATTAGTTTTGTAAGATCATAAATAAGATTTTTCATGACTCCGTAATTGAATTCCTTTTCAGGGAATAATTTATTCCAAACAAGTTTTCTGTCAAGATTATCGCTCTTAAATTCCGGTGAATAAACCTTAATTAATTCAAAAAGTTTTGTTACCGGAGTTTTCTTGTTGAAATAAGGTGAGTTGACAAAGTCGGAAAATCTTTTGAGCTCTTCTTTGGATAAAGCTCTCAGTATCTCTATTAAAGTTGTCTTAATCATGATTTCTCAAGGTGAAAAATATAATTATTTTATGCTTAATACGATACATTTTTTGCGATTTTAAAATTTTTTACAGAATGAAAATCAAATAAAACTTTCTTTGACTAGTGTTAATGTTAAATATATTTTTGCAATAATTTATTAAAGGAAAATAATAACCGGTGTAAAGATTTCGCGACAGTCTTTACTCAAAGGCATACCGGTATGCCAGGATATTATTTTCGTTAAACCCAAAACAAAAGGAGATAATTTAAACATGAAATTAAATTTCATTTTCAAAACAAACAAATTGCTGTTTTATATTTTTTTGTTTTCATCAGCCGCATTTATCACCAAACCGGCTGTTTCTCAGCAATTAGACTTATCCTTAATAGCTAACCCTCTTTTAAAAAATAAATTTGAAACATCAAATTATCATCAAAAAATAAATCTTAAAAAACAAAATAAACAAACTCCGCCCCGTAAACCGGTTAAATTGATCAAAGATAAATCTCCATTGTCAAAGACTCCAGTATTTCAGCGAAATGAAAAAACTGCAACCCTTTCAGAAAGAATGGATCAAATCAAACAAAACACAAGTTCACCGGAAGACGGCGAAAAAATTCTCGAACTTCAAAAAGAGATTGAATCAATTAATGGTTCGACTGTAACTCAAAAAGAAAACAGCTTTATCGGAAATGTAATTTACCCCGGACTTCAAACCGATAACTTATCCTCAAATGAAATTTTTAATTCTGAATATATTGTTGCATTTGCTTCTCAGGTTGAACAAAGAGGATCCGACGCAGGAAAAATCTGGCTTGCCGCAGCACACAGCGGTCTGGATACTGGAGCAAGCGCTTCGCCCGACACAATTAATCTTTATTATTCGACTAACGGCGGCAACTCATTCGTTGAATATGTTAAAGTTGCTTTCAGTTCAGCAAATAAAATTGGTTTTGATGATCTCGACATGGAAATTATTGAGAATACTTCAGGGACAAAATATATTTATCTTGTTTTCGGATATTATACAAACGGATATCTCGGCAGAAGACTTGCCGGATACATTCAGGTAACAACTCCAACTCTTTCCGTATTCGGAGCAACGTTTTCATTCCCCGGGCAGTCAACATCGAGCAACGTTTATTTTAATGCAAGACTTACTTCAGATAATGCAAGATATGCAAGTGTCCCTTATGTAACTATTGCAGTAATGCAGGATTCAACAGACGGAACAGATCATTTTATTCTCACCAAGATGTGTAAAATACTAAGCCCCTACGGTTTAAATCCGGCTATCACTTATTTCCCGAAAAGCATTTACGGTTCAGCAGCTGGATTTATCGATTACGGAGTAACTATAGACCTTGCCTATTTCAATAATGTTAATGATTCTCTGATATTTGTGCTAAGCGCTTATCCCGGATATAATGATAAACTTTATTTTTACAAAGCTGACGGAAATACAACCACAGCTTATCCGACATTCAACGGCATTGTCAATCCTACCGGAGATAATCTCGAGTATGCAAGGATTGCATCAAACGGAGGTACAAATCAGACAAAACTTCTCGTAACATATACCGATAATTATATGAATTCAGGCGATTACGACCAATGGTTTCTCTCTACTAACGATGCAAACAATTGGAACTCCGCAACTTTGGAGTACAACTCTCTTCATAATTCACACTATGGTGACGTTATTGGAAGACGAAATGCCGACGGGAGTTTTGCAGTTACATTTTTAAATAAACTTAACTACATGTACAATGTAACTTCATGCACTTTTAACGGGAGTTTTAATCTGGATACTTATGTGCATTGTGTGAATAATAATTTTGCCAATTCTATCGCTAATCCAAAACCCTCTTTCAGGTATGTTAACGGCGACAGCTGTCTTACTTTCTGGTCATACTTTTATACAATGTACTCAACTTCCGGATGCTCGGCAATTAATTATTACATGACTGTAGTTGCCGAAGGTTATTATGACGAACTGAATAATCTGTCGCCAATTAATGATTACATTCAAATCATGCTGGCTGACGCTAATCCTCCCTATAACAAAGTAGACACTGCTGGAATAAATCTCGACAATATCTGGCTTATGAATGAGCTTTCATTTCAAAATGCTCCTTACGGAAATTATTATCTTGTTACAAGACACCGCAACGCAATTGAAACCTGGAGTGCAAATCCAGTAACTCTCACTCAAGGTTATGGAGGAGGATATGATTTTACAAGTTCAGATGCTCAAGCTTATGGAAACAACATGGTATTAAAAACTCTAAGATGGTGTCTCTATAGCGGTGATGTAGATCAAGACGGACAGATAGACGGCAACGATACTCAGATTACGGATAATGATGCCGCAAACTTTGTGCTTGGACAATATCTCGTTACAGATATCAACGGAGACAACTTAGTTGACGGATCTGATATGCTAATAGTTGATAATAATGCCGTTAATTTCATTTCATCCATAACACCATAACTTTATTTTGAAATAAAATTTATTTTATCAGTGGTTGATTAAAGCAGAGTCTGTTGTTTTAAGACTCTGTTTTTTTTTATTAGACATTAATTTAAATTTTGATACTCGTAATTATCATTATCAATTAATATTACAGTAAGACAATGTGAAATCCGCCGAGACGGACATTTTGTTGTTTGTAATTTTAAAAAATCAAAATGTAATTTTATATGATAACTACTAACTTCAATCACATCCTTCCAAAAGAATTTGAAGTTGTAAAATTTTTCAAAAGTTTTAGGCTTTTAAATAACTTGAAAACATAATTATTCTTCTATAAAACCTTCCCAATCATCTCCTTGTATGGAAGATGACAATGGAGAGGTTAATTGAAGAATAGAGAAATTTTGTTAACAATCATTTCTTAAAAAAAAGTTTTATTGAATAGAAAATATGTTTTGGATACAAACAATTTCATTCAGCTTTTTACCGAAATTATACATTTCAGCAAAACTTATGATTGATTATATTTACAAATTATAATTTTTATCAAATTACATTTACAATTACTAAATGGATTTTAATTTAACTGAACAGGAATTATCTGTTCAAAAGCTTGCCAGGGACTTTGCTCAAAATGAAATTGCTCCTTTTATCATGAAATATGACGAGTCGCAGGAATTTCCAATGGAAATCGCAAAGAAGCTCGGCGACATCGGATTTCTCGGGATAATATTCCCCGAAGAATACGGCGGTTCGAATTTTTCTGTAATGGAATATGCCATTATTGTCGAAGAAATATCAAAAGTTGATCCGTCAATGGGGCTAACAATTGCCGCTCATAACGGATTATGCACAAATCATATATTTACTTTTGCCAATAATGATTTGAAGAAAAAATATCTACCGGATCTTACAAGCGGCAGAAAGCTCGGGGCATGGGGGCTTACGGAAAATGTTTCGGGAAGTGATGCAGCAGGAATGGCAACAACTGCCGAAAGAAAAAACGGACATTATATAATTAACGGCAGTAAGCTGTTTATTACTCATGGAAGCGTCGGCGAAACAGCAGTAGTAACCGCTGTTACCGATAAATCAAAAAACAAAAACGGCATATCAGCTTTCATTTTGGAAAAAGGATGGAAAGGATTTTCAACAGGCAAAAAAGAAAACAAGCTCGGTATGAGATCCTCGGATACGGCAGAGCTGATTTTTGAAAATGTCGAAGTCCCTGCCGAAAATCTTATCGGAGAAGAAGGCCAGGGATTTAAGCAGTGCATGCAGATTCTTGACGGTGGCAGAATTGCAATTGCCGCATTATCACTCGGCATTGCGCAGGGAGCTCTCGATGCTTCATTAAAATATGCAAAGCAGAGGAAGCAGTTTGGTAAAGCGCTGTCGGAGTTTCAGGGAATTCAATTTAAACTCTCGGACATGGCAACTGAAATTGATGCCGCACGTCTGCTTGTTTATAAAGCTGCATTTTATAGAGACAACGGAAGAGATATAAATCTTCAAGCAGCAATGGCGAAATATTATGCGAGTGAAGTTGCAACCCGCGCAACCAATGAAGCCATTCAAATACACGGAGGTTACGGTTTTATAAAAGAATTTCCCGTTGAAAAACTTTACAGAGATGTCAAGCTCATGACAATCGGAGAAGGCACTTCTGAAGTTCAGAAAATGGTAATTGCAAGAAATATTCTTAACATGTTTTAATCTTTATTTACACTAATGCAAAGCCAATCTCAAAATGGGTTTGGCTTTTTTTATTAATATAATTTTTTAACATAAATTGTCGCTATTAGATAAACTCGGATTTAAAAAGTTAAAGCAGGGTTTAAACAAAACCAAGGAAAACATATTCGGACAAGTTAACCGGCTGATAAATGCAAGAGGAGTAATTGATGATGAATTCCTTGCAGAGTTAGAGGAGATTTTAATTTCATCAGATATAGGAGCCGATACGTCAGAGATACTGATTGAAAACATAAAGTCCAGAGTTCAGAAAGACAAATATCTTGACAGGAATGAACTCAATACGCTCATAAACGATGAGATTAGAAAAGTTCTGATAAATTCCGTTTCGGGATTCAGCACATTTGATTTCCGTATTGACAAAAAGCCTTACGTAATAATGATAGTCGGTGTAAATGGAGTCGGAAAAACTACATCGATCGGAAAGCTTGCATATAATTTTAAGAAAGCCGGTAAAAGCGTGCTGATAGGCTCAGCCGACACATTCAGAGCCGCTGCAAACGATCAGCTCGAGATCTGGGCAAACAGAGCCGGCGTTGAAATTATTCAAAGTACAAAAACATCCGATCCCGCATCGGTTGCATTTGATACTGTTAACTCCGCAATTGCTAAAGGTACCGATACGGTTATTATAGATACTGCAGGTCGTCTTCACAATAAATCCCATCTTATGGAAGAGTTGAAGAAAATAAAAAGAGTTATGCAAAAGCTGATTCCAGAGGCACCACATGAAATATTCATTGTCATCGATGCAACTACCGGACAAAACGGATTGAACCAGGCAAAGGAATTTTCAAATGCGCTCGGAGGATTGACGGGCATAATTCTTACAAAGCTTGACGGGACAGCTAAAGGCGGCATTGTACTAAAAATCAATCATGAAATGAAATTGCCCGTAAGATTTGTCGGAGTTGGCGAGCAGATTGACGATCTTCAGCTGTTTGAAAGCGAAAGTTTTGTCGAAGCATTGTTTGAAAAGTAAAGCAATTGTTGGAATTTATTGTTATTTTTATCCGGATAAATTATGGGCAGCTGCATTAAAATATTACCGCTAAGTCTTTCCAATAAAATAGCCGCAGGCGAAGTCGTTAACAGACCGGAATCCGTCGTTAAAGAGCTGATGGAAAATTCTATTGATGCAAAAGCTGATTCGATAACCGTTATCATTAAAGATGCAGGGAAGAGTCTTATACAGGTTTCGGACAACGGCAGCGGAATGTCTGAAGACGATGCAGTCTTATGCTTTCAGAGACATTCAACAAGCAAGATTACCAGTGCTGAAGATCTCGATAGAATCAAAACGCTGGGCTTCAGAGGTGAAGCGCTCGCATCAGTAGCTTCAATTTCACATGTTGAGCTCAAAACCAAAACCGGCGATGATGAAGTGGGAACGCTTGTAAGAATTGAAGGAGGAGAAGTTAAAACAGCCGAAAAGACAAATTGCGAGAAAGGTACATCCATAGCCGTTAAAAATCTTTTTTACAACACACCCGGAAGAAGAAATTTTCTTAAATCGAATCAGACTGAGTTTCGACATATTTATGAGACCTTCGTCAGGATTGCTGTTTCAAATCCCGGGATTGAATTTAATCTGTTTGTTAACGACGATCCGGTATTTGAACTGAAAAAGTCAGATCTTTTTCAAAGAATAAAGGACATCTTTTCAGATACATTTTCCGATTCGCTAATTGAAGTCAATCAGGGAAATGAAATTATAAAGATAAACGGATACATATCGAAACCAAATTTTACTAAGAAGTCAAAACAAGATCAGTTTTTTTATCTTAACGGAAGATTTTTTATTAACCGAACGCTTAACTTTGCGGTTTACTCTGGTTATGACGACCTGATCGAAAAAGGAGATTATCCTTCTTTCTTTCTTTTCATTGAAATAAATCCTTCCAAAACCGATGTCAACGTTCATCCCAGCAAAATGGAAGTAAAGTTTGAAGATGAAAGCGCTGTTTTCGGTATGCTCCGCAGCAGCGTTAGAGAAGCTCTTAAAAAATCAGACATTGTATTTAATGTAGGTTTTGATAATACAATAAAATTCAATGATACAACCGAAAGCTTTCATTTCACACAGCCGGGGAAAAAAGAGTTTTCAGGACACGGCATTGGAACAAGTTTTTCCGGAAACCGTCAAAGCAAATCAGGAAACATACATTCAATATTCGAAGCATCAAAGGAATTCCAAGAAGATAAAAAAGACGAACCAATTGTACCCGATCCTGCCGAGCCGAATATATTTTCCCATACCAAAAAATCCGAAACAGAGGGATTTAATGTCTGGCAGTACCAGTATAAATACATTATGTGCCAGACTGAGACGGGACTTATGATTATTGACCAGCACGCTGCACATGAAAGGATACTTTATGAAAAAGCCTTAATGTCTTTGAATTCGCAGTCATACTTTTCGCAGCAGCTATTGCTTCCTATAAAAGTAAACTTGACAAAAATAGATTATGTCATTGCTCAGTCTCTTAAAGATGAATTCAGAAATCTCGGATTTATCGTGAATTATTTGAAAGATAATATTGTTGAACTTTCCGGTCTTCCATCTGATGTAAAACCTGGAAAAGAAAATAAAATATTTCAGGAACTCATTGACCAATACAAGGAATATGAACTCAAGCTTAATCTCGACAAAAGAGATAATCTCGCAAAGTCTTTTGCCTGCAGAAGCGCCATTAAATCAGGTGATAAACTGCAATATCAGGAAATGGTTGGGCTGATAGATAATTTGTTTTCGTCACAAATGCCTTTTGTATGTCCTCACGGCAGACCGACAGTAATAAGGATAACAACGGATGAACTTGACAAGCGTTTCAGCAGAAGCTGAAATTTTTATAAATTGAAACCGGATGAATCGAAAGTATTAAAATTGGTTTTTTAAAAAATAATATTTTTTTTGAAATAAAAAATTTAAGCGAATGGATATAGCAGTAGGAATACTCTTCGGAATAGGATTATCTGCAAGCGCAGGATTGCGTGTTTTCCTTCCCTTGCTTGTAACAAATATTGCCTCACTACTTGGTTATTTGAAATTATCACCGGGATTTGAATGGATGGGTGGCTGGATTGCTTTTACCGCTTTTGCCGTAGCTTCGATTGTTGAAATATCATCTTATTACATTCCTTGGCTCGATAATCTTCTCGATACCATTTCCGGACCGCTTGCAATGATTGCGGGAACAGTACTTACGGCTTCATTTCTGACTGAAGCAAATCCATTGCTGCAGTGGGTATTGGGAATAATCGTCGGAGGCGGCACAGCAGGTATCGTAAAAGTCGGTGCAAGCGCTGCAAGGCTTACATCCACGGCAACTACAGGAGGTATTGCCAATTCCGTTGTATCAACTTCGGAAAATATTTTATCGGTAATCATGTCAATTCTGTCATTCATTATTCCTTTTGTGATTGCATTCATAGTTATCATAATTGTGATTTATCTGCTGAAAAAGTTTTCCGAATTCAAGAAACTGAAGTATATTTTCAAACCAGATAAAACTTCAACCAGTTAAACGGGAATTTTAATTTTCGAGAATTCTCCTGTGATAATTTATCTGACCGAGATGATATGTAAGGTGTGAAACCAGAATTTAAAGAATGTATGCAAAAGTTGATTTTTCTCCGAATCTGTCATCGGGATAAATTTTATGAAAATCTTCATCATTTAATTTATCCAGAATATCCGCAACAGAATTTTTAGTTTCATTAATCAAGTTCAGCAGACGGGCTCTGCTTACATTTTTATCCGAAAACTCCCGGTCTCTGTATCTCACATAACCGTTGTTTCCTATTAAATTGCCAATGAAGAAATTCAGATTCCCGCAAATATGCAGACATAAATTTCCGGGAGTATTGCTTATGTCACCCGTTAGTTTCCAAATGTCCTTTTCATTTTTATAACTTGAAATTTCTTTGTGAAGATCATCGAGATGCCTGATAAATAAAGCTGAAATGTTTTTCATTCTTTTTAATAAAACAAAGGAAATTTTTCGGGATCGTATTCATGCATTATCTCATAAACTGCATAATATACATCTTCCGAATTGGGTTTAGAGAAATAATCTCCGTCAGTTCCGTATGCAGGTCTGTGTTCTTTAGCTGAAAGGCATTTTGGAGCAGAGTCGAGATATCTGTAACCGCCGTCTCTGTCAATTACATTCTGCATCATAAAGGCAGTTGCACCTCCCGGAACATCTTCATCCAAAAACAGAATTCTGTTTGTCTTTCTCAGAGATGAAAGAATTATTTTATTTATGTCAAATGGCAGTAATGTCTGAACGTCAATGAGCTCACAGCTGATACCGCTTTCATTAAGCTTCTTTACAGCATCATGCGCAATTTCAACACAAGCTCCGTATGTTACAATTGTAATGTCGCTGCCTTCGGTAATTATTTCCGGAATACCAAGCGGAATTTTAATTTCCGAAATATTTAACGGAAGCTTCTCCTTTAGTCTGTAAGCATTTAATCTTTCTACGATAAGCGCTGGATCGTCAGAAGAAAGAATCGTGTTGTAAAATCCTGCTGCTCTTGTCATGTCTCTCGGCACGCAAACATAAAGCCCCCGAAAGCAGTTGATGATAGAACCCATCGGAGACCCTGAATGCCAAATGCCTTCCAGCCGGTGTCCGCGCGTTCTTATAATCAAAGGCGCTTTTTGTCCGCCGGCGGTTCTGTATTGAAGACAGGCGAGATCATCGCTTATAATCTGCATCGCATAAAAAAGATAATCAAGATATTGAATCTCAACTATAGGTTTTAATCCCCGTAAAGCTGCGCCAATACCTTGTCCTACGATTGTTGCTTCTCTAATGCCTGTATCAGTCAGCCGCAGCTCTCCGTATTTTTCCTGAAGACCAGCCATACCCTGATTGACATCGCCAAGCTTGCCTAAGTCTTCTCCTATGGCAAAAATTCTCGGATCTTTCTTGAATGCAGTATCAAAGAACGCATTGAGCACTTCTCTTCCATCAAGCAATTTCGAGTCTTCTTTATATTCAGGATAAATTGCAGTCTGTTTCAGAGCAGAATTTTCGGAACTGCTGTATAAATGCGAATCAAATCTGCTGATGTTGTCAGATTTAAATTTCCTATACCATTCTTTAAGCTGCATTGCGCTGTCATTTTTATCCTTTGACGAAATTCGTAATACGTCACTTACAGCTTCTGATATTACCTTTCTGTTAAAATCCAGTGATTTTTTCAGAGATTCGCTTATTTTATTTATTCTCTCAGCTTCACTGCTGCCGGCAGAAATTTTTGCAAAGATTGCTCTGACTTCTTCCGATTCTTTTTTGATGGGATTGATATAATCATTCCATGCTTCAGTCTGTATTTTCTTTACAAAATTCTTTGCTTCGATTTCTATCAAATCAAGCTCTTCATCTGTAGCAATGGCATTTGAAATCATCCATTTTCTCATTTGCTTTATGCAGCAGTACTCTCTTTCCCATTCGAGTCTTTCCTTTGATTTATATCTTTCATGTGAGCCTGAAGTCGAATGACCCTGTACCTGCGTAACTTCCTGAATATGAAAAATTGCGGGTATGTGTTTTTCTCTCACAAGTTTTATACCTTCTTTATAAACATTTACAAGTTCAGGATAATCCCAACCCTTAGCTGTATAAATTAAGTAACCTTGATTTCTTTCAGCATCGTACTCAAATCCTTTTAAAATTTCAGAAATGCTTTCTTTAGTAATCTGATATTTAGAAGGAACGGAAATTCCGTATCCGTCATCCCACACCGAAACAGCCATTGGAATCATAAGCACGCCTGCTGCATTTACGGCTTCAAAAAACATACCTTCTGCACAACTTGCATTGCCAATTGTACCAAAGGCAACTTCATTTCCGTTGTTTGAAAATTCTTTCAGATGTTTCAGGTCTTTGTTTTGTCTGTATAATTTTGAAGCATAAGCAAGACCGACCAATCTTACCATTTGGCTTGCAGTTGGAGAAATATCCGATGAAGTATTTTTCATGTTCATCAGATTTTTCCATTCACCGTATTCATCCAATAGCCGGTTTGCAAAGTGACCGTTCATCGATCTGCCCGCCGAAGCAGGTTCATGCTTTACGTTTGTGTCAGCATACAATTGTGCAAAAAATTCTTTAACATTGGAAATGCCGGTAGCAAAACAAAACGTCTGGTCTCTGTAATAACCGGAACGAAAGTCTCCGTTCTGAAATACCTTTGCCATGGCAATTTGGGCAACTTCCTTACCATCGCCAAAAATACCGAATTTTGCCTTACCTGTCAGAACTTCTTTTCTTCCGAGAAGACTTGCCTGACGGCTTTCATTGGCAAGTTTGTAATCGGCAATAACTTCGTTTTTATAATCTTCAAAAGATACGTTACCGTTTAAAGAAATTTTAGATTGCTTTTTCATATAAAATCTAACATAGAAATACTTTCGGAATTTTTAATTCCGGATTAATTAAACTGTATAATTTAATTTTTAAAAGAAAACTTCAAATAATTTATTCCTTAATGGCCTTAGCCGCTTTTTTACCTATAATTAATCTGTAAATCAGCAGCAACACAATCGCTCCGAGAATTGAAGCTATGAAACCTGCAGATTCGCCCTCTGAGTAAAACCCGAGAAATCTTCCAAGAAAAGTGAACAACACAGAACCGCCGATTCCGATAAGCATTGTGACAATAATGCCACCCGGATCCTTACCGGGCATGATTAATTTTGCTAAAGCCCCTGCGATTAAACCTATAATTGCCGACCAAATTATTGATAACATTAGAATGAAATTTAATTTTTAAAAGGTTTATTGTTAGTGTTTAAAATAATTAAAATTACATTCTAATGAAATAATATTATTTTATTTCTTGAAAAGTTCATCCGGATTACTTTCAATAGTTTAATACTTTTACAATAGTATACAATTTTTAAAAAATTTTTACATATATGTTTTTATTTTATTATTTTTTTTATATTTTGAACTTCAAATTTTAATTTCGAAAATTAAACAAATAGAAAGGGCAATAAAATTTTACCATTTTAGGTAATTAATTTTAATTCTTGCTATTAATAATGATTTCTGTTTAACCTGAAAATTAATTCCTTTGTTATTTTCTACCCCATAGGAAAATTCCGGTAAAAGAAACTTATGAAATCTTTACAAACTGTTTTCCCAAGGGTATTATCATTATTCTTAATTTTCCTTACAAATGCCGGTATCGGCATTGCCTCAAACGAATTTACTTCAGTTTTTAATCTTTCAGATTACACTCCTCCCGGAAAATCAACCTCAGCCGTTTCGGTAACCTACTATCAGGTCCCGAAACAATTGCATTTCTTTGCAAGAGATGAAGAAGATTCAGCCGAAGTCACTTTCCGAGGAAAAATAAATTCAAACGGATATGATTCAATGTATCTCGACATGTTTAAGAATAATGTTTATATAAAGAGAAAAGTTTTTAAACTTATTTATTCCGGCGGTAATGCTCCTTTTACTTTAAGCCATAAAATTCATGCAGAATTATCTGAATATAAATTTAAACTGCACATTCTTGACCAAGGCAATGTAACACAGCTAATGGTCGTTGACAGTATAATTTGCGGTGATGCATTTGTTATTTCAGGTCAGTCAAACTCCGACAGGACAAACCTTCAGGCGACTTACAAAAACGAATTTTGCAGAACTTTCGGAGTGCAAACAATTGACTTCAATTATACTCCTTATATTGCATCCGATACAGCATTCAGTCTTTCGGTTGCATGCGCTCCAAATTTTTATAATGAAAGTTATTCAAATGTAGGAGTATGGGGATTAAGACTTCAAAAATTCATCAAAGAAAATTTCGGAATTCCCACATGCATTATTAACGGAGGTCTCGGCGGGTCAGCTATTGAAGTTAACTTAAGAAACAACGGCAACCCAATGGATTTAAGCACTGCTTATGGGAAACTTCTTTACCGGGTTACCAAAGCTGGATTGAATGACGGTATAAAAGCAATATTCTGGTATCAAGGCGAGTCTAACGGCACAGCTACATGGGTTAACTATTCGGCTAATTTTAATACTTTATATAATTCATGGAAACAAAACTATCCTAATTTCAAAAGGATATTTTTATTTCAAACAAGACCTTGCTGCACTGAGCCGCTGTCAAGCGAACTTCGTGAAGTCCAGAGAAATATTCCTTCCTCTTATAGTGATATTGAGATTCTTGCAACAAACGGAATATTGAATTTTGAAGGATGGCATTTTGAGTACGCTGGATATAACAGCATTGCCGACATGGTTTATGTACCCGTCTGTCAGAAATTTTATGAAATTTCCGATACAGCGCACAGTAAACCTCCGAATATAAGAGCAGCCTATTATACAACTCCCGTGAAAAACCAAATTGCTCTGCTTTTTGAAAATTCAGTAGTTCAGAAATGGCCAAATGATACTCTTGGACAAAGCATGAAAAATTATTTTTATCTCAACGGATCTTACGGCGCAGTAACATCAGGAAGCGTTTCAGCCGATACTTTGTTTCTAAATTTAAACGGTACAAGCAGTGCAAACAAAATCACTTATCTTCCGTCGAATTTCAATAATAATAATTCTTTTATTTATCAGGGTCCGTTTTTAAAAAATCCGAGAAACCTGGGAATACTATCATTCTGCAATTATCCTATATCAAACTATAAACCGGTTACAATTGATATTAAACTTGCTCTTGATGGAAGCTTTAATGCTTCAACTAACAGAATGAATTCAAACGAAAAAATTACTGTATTACTCAGAACCAATTATTATCCTTATTATATAGTTGATTCTGCAAAGTCAATCGTGGATTCAGTTTCACTTACGGGAAGATTTATCTTTAAAAATGTACCCGATGGAAATTATTATATCGTTATTAAAGGCATTAACGTACTTGAAACATGGTGCAAAAGCCCGGGAATATATTTAAACGAAGGCTCGACTAACTTTTATGATTTCACTTCCTCTGCTTCACAGGCATACGGAAACAATATGAAACGAAAAGGCACTAAATATTGCATTTATAATTCTGATGTCAATCAAGACGGTTCAATTGATGGTATGGATAACTTGAAAATAAATAATGATGCTAATCTGATGATTACTGGAAAAGTAATTTCTGACATTAACAGTGATTATTTTGTTGACGGTATCGATATGAATATTTCCGAATTTAATTCATCTTATTATATAATAATGATTACTCCTTAGATAAAGAATAAATGCATGAAAATTGAAATTACATGAATGTAAACTGATTGCAGATGTAACCCTGATTTCGGAAGGTGAAGTTCTTTTCGTTAAATATAAGAACATCCGTGATTTTGATATGCAGAAAGGATGGTTTCTGCCCGAAGACCTGCTTAAAGAGAACGAACATCCCGAAGATGCTGCATTGAGAATTTTAAATGAACAACTCGGACTTACAAACACCGAAGTTGTATTAAATCACATTGAATCTTTTACCGGTAAAGACAAGTCATGGCATCTTGCATTTCATTACAAAACAGAAATTCCCTTTTCTGATGAGTTAATTGTCTCGGATAGAATTTCAGAACATGACTTCTTTAGCCCAGCTGACTTACCCGACAATAAATTTATTGCTCATAACGGTTGGGCTGCATTTACAGTAAAAGCTGTTTTAGGTTAATTTCTTATCCCGATTTTTTATGAACGATAATAATTGAATTTTAAAATCATTTCCGATTTTTTTAAATTTAATTTCTCTTATTTCTAAATCCATCGTCTCACTTTTTTGCAATAATGAAGGTAATCATCACCGAAATCTTTTTTCAGCCGGGGCTCTTCATGTAACATAATAAAAGCATTAAACAATATTAATACTGCCGCATCATACGCAAGCAATTCTATAGACATAAAAAACAAAGACTCGCCGGTTAATATTAATATTACTCCTACATACATTGGGTTTCTAGAGAATCTGTAAAGCCCCGTTATTACAAGTTTTTTTGTCGGATCAATCGGCGATAATGTCCCCTTGCCTCGAACAGCTAAACTTGCAATACAATAAATTAAAATTGTTAAACCTGAAAGAGTAAAAATACAGCCTACATATTGGAATAAACTGAATGGCTTATAAATTAAATCAAAATTCTCTTTGCGCAATATTAAATAAGGGATCAATCCGGCAACAACACCGGGATGAATAATTGTGAAAAACAAATTTCTTAAGAATAAAGACATAGCTGACATTTATGCTGATATAATGGATAAATGTAAATCAATTATATTCTCTATTGTTAATAATACTTTGCATGCTTAAAAAATCAAAACTTAAAATTTTCATTGCAATTTATTCAGAGAGCTTGATTAATTCAATTTCAATTATGAAAATTCATTTTTTGATTTGTTTACTATGATACAAGAAATTCTTTTTAAATCTTTTCTAATCTTTGTTAAAAAAAATATATTGGGAGTTTTTAGATACTTAGTCTAACTCATTAGTATCCAAAATATTTTTTTTAATTCAAAAAAAGCTTATTTAAAAATGCTTGTCAGCAAAATTTCTCTTATTTTAAAAAACCTCTCTCTTGCCATCCCCGTTGCACTTGGGAGGGTTTTTACAAAGGATAATCATATTTTCAAATAAGTAAAAAACCTAAAGCTTTTGCTTAACTATACAACTTCAAATTGTTTTTAAAGATGTGATTCTATTTCAAAATACCCGATACTATCTTCATTATATCTTATTCTTATTTTATGTAAATTTGCATAAAATATTTCAGCAATTTAAAATCTTTGTTTTATGGAAACTTTACAGGAAACTTTAACCGATAATAATAAAAAAGTTGTTGATTTTTTACCTCTTAAGAGAATAGACCATCTTGAATTTTATGCGGGAAATGCCAAACAGTCGGCATTCTTTTATCAGTATGTTATGGGATTTAAGCTGACCGGATATTCGGGTTTGGAAACGGGAAACAGGGAAAAGACTTCATATCTGCTTGAGCAAGGAAAAATCAGATTCGTACTTTCTTCTCCGATGTCTGACGACAGTTTTATCGCAGAGCATCATAAAAGACACGGTGATGGAGTAAGAGACATAGCTTTTGAAGTTGACGACGCTTCTAAATCTTATCACGAAACCACTTCCAGAGGAGCAAAAGGTGTACTCGAACCGGTTGAAATCTCTGATGAAAACGGAACTATTATCAAATCCGCAATTCAGACTTACGGCGACACGATACACTCTTTCATAGAAAGAAAAAATTATAAGGGCATGTTTATGCCAGGTTTTATAAATGCCGGACAAAAATCAGTAAAGGATATTAAAGATACGGGATTGAGATCCGTTGACCATATTGTAGGGAATGTCGAGCTGGGTAAAATGAATGAGTGGGTTAAATTTTATGCTCACACAATGGGATTCAATCAGCTTATTTCATTTGATGATAAAGACATCTCAACTGATTACACTGCGCTGATGAGCAAGGTAATGCAAAACGGTTCGGGGAAAATCAAATTTCCGATAAACGAACCGGCTCAGGGGAAGAAAAAATCTCAGATTGAAGAATACCTTGATTTCTATAAATCTGCAGGCGCACAGCATATTGCAATGACTACATCAAATATATTGGAAACTGTAACTGAATTAAAAAGCAGAGGACTTGAATTTCTTACCGTTCCTACTACTTATTACGCCGAACTTCAATCAAGAGTCGGCAAGATTGACGAAAACATTTCCGACCTTGAAAAGCTCGGAATCCTCGTTGACAGAGACGATGACGGCTACCTGCTTCAGATTTTTACAAAGCCGATAGAAGACAGACCAACTGTTTTCTTTGAAATCATTCAGAGAAAAGGCGCAAGAAGTTTCGGCAAAGGAAATTTCAAAGCATTATTCGAAGCCATCGAAAGAGAGCAAGCGCTTAGAGGTACTTTATAAATTCCTCCATCGTCTTGCATTATATTCATCAGCTGATTAATTACGATTATTTGAATAAAAGGGCTTTGCTTATCAAGCCCTTTTTTATATGACAATTTAAACTTTAAAAAACTGCAGTCTTTTTTCGAAAGAATGCACTCATAAAATCTAATATGATATTTAAAAAGAGAACTCATAACTGCGGTGAACTTTCGCAAACAAACATAAATGAAAATGTAACTCTCAACGGATGGGTATCTAAAAAAAGAGACCTGGGAGGTCTTTTGTTTATCGATATCCGCGACAGATACGGCATAACACAACTTAAGATTAATCCCGATAATTCTTCCGTTTATGAAATTGCTAACAGACTCGGGCAGGAATTTGTAATATCTGCGACAGGAATGGTCATGAAAAGAGAAAGCATAAATAAAAACATACCGACCGGCGAAATTGAAATTGACGTTAATGAAATCGAGATTTTAAATGAATCAGACATTCCGCCTTTTGTAATCGAGAATGATGTTAAGGCTGCAGATGACTTAAGATTGAAATACAGATATCTCGATTTAAGAAGAAAAAACATTACGGATAATCTTATATTGAGAAATAAAGTTTATCAGGTTGTGCACAGATATTTTGAGAAGCATGGATTTGTAGAAGTTGAAACTCCAATACTGATGAAGTCCACACCCGAAGGTGCGCGAGATTATCTCGTACCTTCAAGAGTTCACAAAGGTAAGTTTTACGCTCTGCCTCAATCACCTCAGATATACAAGCAGATACTGATGGTATCCGGACTTGACAGATATGTGCAGATATGCAAATGCTTCAGAGATGAAGACCTGCGCGCAGACCGTCAGCCTGAATTTACACAGATCGATCTTGAGATGAGTTTTGTTACGCAGGATGATGTGTTCCAAATATTGGAGGGAATGTTTAAAGAGATTTGGAGAGAAGTCAAAGACATTGATCTTCCGGAATCATTTACAAGACTTACTTATGACGAGGCAATAGAATGTTACGGAATTGATAAACCTGATCTCAGGATAAAAGGCGGTTTGAAAATAGTTAACATTACCGATGCAGTAAGGAATTCGGAATTCAAAGTTTTTAATGATGCTATAAATTCAGGCGGAACCATAGCAGGCATCAGACTTCAGGGATCAGAGGTTTCAAGAAAAATTATAGACAGCTTGACAGATTTTGTAAAAAATTTGGGACTCGGAGGGCTGGGTTATCTTAAATTCAATGCCGATGGATCGGTTCAGTCGCCTCTGACAAAGTTTTTATCAACCGAAATTACTGAAAGCGTCAAACAAGCTTTTAGTGCAGGCAACGGTGATACTGTTTTTATTTTAAGCGGAGTTAGAAAGAAAGTTCAGTCTGTATTGGGACAGCTAAGACTGAAGCTTGCAGAAATTTTTAAACTTACGGATGAATCTAAATATGAGTTTGCATGGATAACAGACTTTCCACTTTTTAATTATGACGAAGAGGAAAAAAGATTCGTTGCCGAGCATCATGTGTTTACAATGCCAAAAGATGAATATCTTAAGTTCCTTGACAGCAGAAACATCGAAGAAGTCGAAAGCATAAGAGCAAACTGCTATGATCTTGTTTTAAACGGACATGAAATAATCAGCGGCAGCATTAGAATACACAAACCTGATATTCAGAAAAAGGTATTTGATGTAATAGGACTTACTGATGAGGAAGCCAGACAAAAGTTCGGTTTCATTCTCGAAGCATTCAGATACGGTGCGCCTCCTCACGGCGGCGCAGCAGTCGGCTTTGACAGGATAATAGCAATATTGTGCGGGCTTAATTCCATTACCGATACAATTGCATTTCCTAAAACTCTGAAAGCGTCGTCATTAATGGATGAATGTCCAAGTGAAGTATCAACCGGTCAGCTGGAGGAGCTCGGAATAAGCATTGTGAAAAAATCATGACCTGCGACAATTTAATTTTTATATGAACCAGATTTTGAAAATCAAATATCTTTAAACTTAAGTTCATTTTAAACATATTGAACAAAATTTATTTTCATAAAACCTTAAAGTAGTAAATGCTAAGAGCAATATTATTCGGAATAATTTTTTTCGGCGCATTAGGATATTTCATTTACTCGGTCAGAAGGTTTATATCATTCCTTAAAATTGCAAAGCCCGAAGACAGATCGGGGAATATAAGTCAAAGAATTTCAAACACTCTCAACATTGCTTTCCTTCAAAAGAAATTGTTAAGAAGCAGGTTAGCGGGAATTCTGCATTTGTGCATTTACTGGGGTTTTATAGTTTTATTGTTTGTTGTGATAGAATCTGTAATAGAAGGATTTATCCCGGAATTTTCATTTTCTTTCTTAGGACCTGTTTACAACATACTGACTTTTCTTCAGGACATATTCGGTCTGCTTGTGTTTGTAACTGTAGTATTTTCAATTTTCAGAAGATTCATCGGAACGCCAAAGCGGCTTCAGGTGGACAAGTCATCGAGGCTCGATGCTGTTTTCATTCTTGCAATGATAGCAATGGTTATGTTAACAATGTTTGGCATGAGTACAGAGAAAATATTGCTCGGAGCATCGGAAGGTTACAGACCTGTATCGTCATTCTTAGCAGGATTTTTTACACAAGGTTCTCAAACGATGTATGAAATATTTTTCTGGGCTCATATTATTATTGTGCTTGTTTTTCTAAACTACCTTCCTTATTCAAAACATTTTCATGTATTGTCATCTGTTCCGAATACTTTCTTATCAAATTACAAAATCCCATATCAGGGAATTGTACTTAAACCAATAAATTTTGAAGACGAATCTATAACACAATACGGAGTAAAAGACATTCAGGACCTGACTTGGAAGAATTTACTTGACGGTTATACCTGTACAGAATGCGGCAGATGCACTTCAGTATGTCCCGCTAATCTGACCGGCAAACTGCTTAACCCAAAACTCATAATAACAAAGATCAGAAAACGTACCGAACAAAAAGGTCAGGATGCGCTTTCCCAAAAAGAACCATCTGCTTCAGAAAGCAAGTTGCTTGTTCCGGATTTTATATCGGCACAGGAGCTCTGGGCATGCACTACCTGCATGGCTTGCGTTCAGGAGTGTCCCGTTATGATTGATCATGTTGTGCCGATAATAGACATGAGAAGAAATCTTGTAATGATGGAATCCGATTTCCCATCGGAGATGAATACAGTTTTCAGAAATCTCGAGAATAACGAATCACCATGGGCATTTGGCGCCGAGCAGAGAAATGACTGGATTAATGAATTAAGCGATGAGTTTGAAAAAGAAGGAAAGGCGAATTACATGAAGAAATTATCTTCGCTTGGAACAGCAGACGGGCTTGATATTGTCTTTTGGTCGGGATGTGCAGGCGCATTTGACAAAAGATACAGAAACGTAACAAAATCATTTGCAGAACTGTTAAACAAAGCCGGCGTAAAATTTGGCGTTCTTGGAAACGAAGAAAAATGCACCGGGGATCCTGCGCGTCGTCTGGGGAATGAGTTTTTGTCGCAGACATTCATACAACAGAATGCAGAAACACTAAAACGGTATAATGTTAAAAAAATCGTAACCGCATGCCCTCATTGTCTTCATACACTTAAAAACGAATACGGCAAGTTCGGCATTGAAGCAGAAGTAATTCATCATACAGAATTAATTGATAAATTAATTTCAGAAAAGAAATTAGAACCGAAAAAAGAAATAAATGAAAAGATAACTTATCACGATTCATGTTATCTCGGGAGATACAATGATATATACAATTCTCCCAGAAACTCTCTCAATGAAATAAAAGGAGTAAGTATTACAGAGATGGCAAGATCAAAAGACAAAGGTTTTTGCTGCGGAGCAGGCGGCGGAAGAATGTTTTTGGAAGAAACTGAAGGTAAGAGAGTCAATATCGAGCGGACGGAAGAAGCAATTAAAACTGGTGCAGACACAATAGCATCGGCATGTCCGTTTTGCATGACCATGCTTACAGACGGAGTAAAAGCAAAAGAGAAAAGCGATGAAGTAAAAGTCAAAGATATTGCGGAAATCGTTCTCGAGAGTTTATAAACAAAATTTTATAAAACAAAAATTAATAATTAAAAATAATAAATCACAGAAAAGGAGATTCAAAGAAAATGTCATATTTTTTCACTTCGGAGTCCGTTAGCGAAGGACATCCGGATAAAGTAGCAGATCAGATATCAGATGCATTGATTGACAATTTCCTGGCATTCGATCCTCAGTCAAAGGTTGCATGCGAAACTCTCGTAACAACCGGACAGGTAGTTTTGGCAGGCGAAGTAAAATCAAAAGCATATCTCGATGTTCAGTCAATTGCAAGAGACGTAATTAAAGAAATAGGATATACAAAAAGCGAATATATGTTTGAAGCGCATTCATGCGGCGTATTTTCCTCAATTCACGAACAATCAAGCGATATCAATCAGGGAGTTGATAAAAAGGTTAGAGAAGAACAAGGAGCAGGCGATCAGGGTATGATGTTTGGATATGCAACAAATGAAACAGAAGACTACATGCCGTTTACACTCGATCTTTCTCACAAACTGCTTTTTGAACTTGCACAAATAAGAAAAGAAAACAAGCAGATTAAATATCTTCGTCCCGACTCCAAATCGCAGGTTACTCTCGAATACGACGCCTATAATAAGCCTCTTAGGATAGATAATATTGTCATATCCACTCAGCATGATGAATTCGGTAATGACCATGAAATGCAGAATAAAATAAAAAATGATATTAAAAACATTCTGATACCGCGCGTAAAATCTAAATACAAAAATTATTCAAGGCTTCTCAGCAATAACGGCATAAAGTTTCATGTAAATCCTACCGGCAAGTTTGTCATCGGAGGTCCGCACGGCGATACCGGACTTACGGGAAGAAAAATAATCGTCGATACATACGGCGGCAAAGGAGCTCACGGAGGAGGTGCTTTTTCCGGGAAAGATCCTTCAAAAGTTGACCGCTCCGCAGCTTATGCAACAAGGCACATTGCAAAGAATCTTGTAGCGTCGGGATTGTGCGATGAAGTACTTGTGCAGGTTTCTTATGCTATAGGAGTTGCCAAGCCGATGAATATTTTTGTCAATACTTACGGTACATGCAAACTTGATAGGAGCGATAGTCAGATTGCAAAAACAGTCGAAAAGCTTTTTGATATGAGACCTTATTTTATAGAAAAGAGACTTAAACTTCGCAATCCCATTTACTTCAAAACAGCATCATACGGACACATGGGAAGAAAAAACGAAATAGTAGAAAGACCTTTTAAAACTCCCGACGGTAAAGTTAAGAAAATGAAAGTGGAATTGTTCACATGGGAAAAGCTTGATTATGTTGACAAGATCAGAAAAGCATTTAACATGAAATAAATTTTTATTCTGAATGCATCCTAAGGGATAATTAAATACCGAAATTATGAATGACTTTGTATTCGGACTGACTTATCCCTTCAGGTGCATCGGACTTTTCTTCAGATATCCTAAAATCATTGGTTACTCGCTTATACCGATGATAATAAACTTATTTATATACACATTCGTTTTTTATTTCAGTTATACCTTCATCACCGATAAATCGGAAGAATTATTCAGAGAAGCGGTTTCAAATAAACTCCTGCTTGACTTTATAAGCTTTGTGCTGAGCTTGTTCACTTTACTGCTTGTACTATTTGCATGTTATTTTCTGTTTATTATTTTCGGCGGTCTGGTTTCTGCTCCTTTTAATGAAAAAATTTCTAAACATATAGAGTCAAATGTTTTCGGTGTTACTTCCGAAAACAATCTTCCCTTTTTCAGAGATATAGCATTCAGTATTAAAGCTGAATTAAAAAAA
Organism: Ignavibacteria bacterium; assembly: GCA_019187405.1. Classification (GTDB taxonomy): domain Bacteria; phylum Bacteroidota; class Ignavibacteria; order Tepidaquicellales; family Tepidaquicellaceae; genus JABAQZ01. Next base: position 271,428 of record JABAQZ010000011.1, on the reverse strand, counting down.
CTGCTGTTTTATTTTTCGTTTATGATACCTTTGATACTGATAGATTTCATTCCCATGATTGGCAGTGTGATCACGCTGATTTTCGGATCGGGGTTTTCATTTTACTTTAATGCGCTTGATTATCTTGATTATCCGATGACAAGAAGGATGTTGTCATTCAGAAAAAAACTAAAATCTGTCAATTCAAATTTTTCACTTTCGATGGGATTCGGCTGCACTGCTTTTTTTCTTACATTTCTTCCGGTAATAAATGTATTGCTCAATCCGGTACTTGTAACTGCGGGAACATCGCTTTTTTACGAAAAGGGTTATGATAAAAAAATATGACTAACCCTGAAAATTATATTAAGGTAATAAAGGGTGACATTACAAAGATAAAAGTTGATGCAATTGTCAATGCTGCAAATACTCATTTAGCAGGAGGCGGAGGCGTTGATGGCGCAATTCATAAAGCCGGAGGCAAGACTATCCTTGAGGAATGCAGAGAGATAATTAAAAGAGATGGATGCTGTATTCCGGGGAACGCAGTGATTACAAATGCAGGAGACCTGCCGGCAAAATATGTAATTCATGCCGTAGGACCGGTTTGGCAGGGTGGTAATTCCGGAGAAAAAACTCTGCTTGAGTCAGCATACTTAAGTTCACTTCGAATCGCAGAAAAGCACGGATTAAAATCAGTATCATTTCCAAATATAAGCACCGGAGTTTATTCATTCCCAAAAGAACAAGCTGCAGTAATCGCGATAAATACAGTGAAAAGATTTCTGGAAAATCTTGATTTCGAAATGAACATTATCTTTGTATGCTTCGATGACTTAAATTATAGTCTATATATAAGAATGCTCGAATTAATGGATTAATTAGAATATGATTCAATAAATTTAATTTTTATGCTCATAAAAGACTTATCTTGAATTATTAAATTAAATTTTATAGCTTGAATTAGACTTTCAAAGCTATTAAGCTATTTCAATTTTACTGTTCTGTTCCAAAAATGTTAAATTTCACTTTCTAAATATGACAATTATCCGTTTTTCAATAAATAAATTATTTAATTTTAATATAGATTACAAAAATTTAATTGAAGACTTTAGTTCTATTTTTATCAGCAAATAAAATAGACCTAATCTCAATTTAAAATCAATAAAAAAGAAAGGGGTAAAAGAAATGAAAAAATTTACAATCTGCATGATTGCTTTATTTATCATGCTGGGAACGCTCCGTGAATCCATTGCTCAGTTTCAGACAGGTGATGTAATGGTTGCAGTAGCAAACGGAAGCACCCAATGGAGAAAACCTAATGGTACACTCGTCATGACAATGGTTGACGGGACAGGTGGATATACAACCGGCATGGCATTTGACACTGCCGGATTTCTTTATGTGACGAATTTTTCAAACAGTGCAGTTCATGTTTTTAATACATTCGGTACACATTTGGGAACGTTCGGTAGCGGTTACAGCACACCGGAAAGCATTGTCTTTGACGGCTCTGCAAATGCTTATGTTGGAAATCTTGGGAACGGTATCAGGAAATATAATGCTGCCGGAACTTATCTGAGTACTTCATACTCCGGAAGAGTTGATTTCATGGACCTGCAGTCTGACCAATGTACTATGCTCAGAGACCTTGAAGGCTCGACAATCGAAACTCATAATGTTTGCACAAATACACCGGGCTTAACATTTGCATCAGGATTGTCTCAAGCTTTTGCATTAAGAATCATTCCTACAGGACCGTATGCAGGTCATGTGCTTGTTGCAGATCTTGCCCACATAAAAAGATTCGACGCAGCCGGGGTATTGCAAACAACGTATGACGCTGTTGGAGAAAATGCTTGGTTTGCATTAAATCTTGACCCTGACGGCGTTACATTCTGGAGTGCAGATTTTGGAACATCAAATGTTTACAGATTTAATATTGCATCCGGAGCAGTTGTAACTTCATGGAATACCGGAACGGGCGGCAATACTGTTTTTGGATTAGCCGTTAGAGGTGAAATTACTGCAGCTACCATTCTGTATATCCATACATTACCGAGATTTGCTATTAATCCAATCAACACTCAACATTGTGTAACATCCACAGTAACAGATCAAAACAATAATCCTGTTTCAGGTGAAGTTGTCGATTTTAATGTTGTCGGCTGTAATGCAACTACAGGAAGCGGAACAACCAATGCCGCAGGTCAGGTTCAGTTTTGTTATGTGGGAACACAAGCCTGCTGTGATACAATTTATGCAACTATCCGATCAACAGGCAGACAGGATACCGTAGTAAAATGCTGGGATAATGCAGGTCCGGTCGAAATGCAGTCGCTTACATCTTCTGTAAACGAAAGAGATGTAACTCTTAACTGGTCAACGTCAGCCGAAATCAACAATTCAGGATTTGACATAGAAAGATCAGCAGGAAATAACGCATGGTCAAAAGTAGGATTCGTCAACGGAAACGGAACTACCAGCGAACCTCAGCAATACACATTTACCGACAGAAACGTTGCATCAGGAAAGTATAATTACAGATTGAAACAAATTGATTTCAACGGTAACTTTGAATTTTACTACTTAAGCAATGAAGTAATCGTCGGAATTCCGTCACAGTTCGATTTGTCTCAGAATTATCCGAATCCGTTTAACCCTGCAACAAAGATCGATTTTGAACTGCCGAAAGACGGAAACGTAAAACTGTATGTATATGATAATGCAGGTAAGGAAGTAGCTATGATAGCAAATGGCTTCAGAGCTGCCGGATACTATACGGTTGAATTCAATGCTTCAAATCTCGCAAGCGGTATTTATTTCTATAAACTCGAATACACAAGCGGTACTCAGAACATGAGCAAAGTATTGAAAATGACAGTTCTCAAGTAGTCTTTAGTAAATAAATTTTAATTAAAAGGCAGGTGAATAACCTGCCTTTTTTTTGCATCTTAACAAACGTCCATAGAAAATTTTTCAATAGTATCCAAAACATTTTTTCATTTCAATAAAATATTTCTTTTTAAGAAATGATTATTAATAAAATTCCCCTAATCTTCACACAACCTCTCTTTTGCAAGGAAGGGTTAATAGGAGTTGTTAGAAGAATAATAATCTTCAAATAATTTAAATACCTAAACCGTTTGCTTAACTTTATAACTTCAAATTATTTTTGAAGTAAGTGCTAAATGAAAAAAATCAGGTGATGATTTAAAGCGATATGTATAGCAAGAAGCTGAACTGAAAAAATTATTTCCGAAATCCGGGATCAGATTTCCAAGAGTACGATGATTTATTTACCGGTGATAGCTGAAACATTAACGAGCTTATTACTGAACTTGATTTTATATTCACTCATCTGCAAAGTCGTCTCTATCAGATAATAAACATTAAAGAAAATCTTTTACGAAATTTGCCTCTTTATGAATGCAAACATACTTTACAAAACTTCATTTAATACTTTTATCAGACAGTCAGCAATCCTGTCAAGCTGTTCTGATTCAATTGTCAAAGGCGGCAGAAGTCTCAATACCGTTGTTCCTCCAGGCAAAACAAGAATACCTTCTTCCATAAGTCTCAAAATATATGGTTTGGGTTTTACCCTTAATTCAATACCGATCATTAAACCCAATTGCCTGATTTCCCTTACCATTTTTAATTCTGAATTTCGAAGCTTATTCATTAAATATTCACCTTTATTAACTGCTGATTCGGAAAGATTATTTTCTGTCATGAAATCAATCGCAGCAAGTGAAGCAGCGCATGCAAGAGGATTTCCTCCAAATGTTGTTCCGTGCTTTCCAATGGGAATATCAATCTTATCAGAGCAAACTACAGCGCCCATTGGCATTCCTCCGGCAATTGATTTTGCCAAACACAACATATCCGGCTTTATGTTAAAATATTCGCATGCAAACATTCTTCCCGTTCTGCAAAAACCTGTTTGAATTTCATCAATAATCAGCAAGATATTTTTCCTGTCACAGATTTCTCTCACAGCATCAAAGTATTCTCTCGTCCCTATATTTATTCCTCCTTCGCCCTGTATCACTTCAAGCAGAATACCTCCGGTATTTTCATCAACACTTTTTTCTAATGCTTCGATTTTATTGAAAGGAACGAAAGTTATTCCGGGAAGCAAAGGTTCAAATCCTTCACGATAATCATTTTTATGAGTAACGCTTAAAGCCCCCAGAGTTCTCCCGTGAAAAGCCTTGACAGCGCTTATTATCCCGGTTTTCTTGGTAATGAATCTTGTAAACTTAAGCGCCGATTCAATGGCTTCTGCGCCTGAATTGCATAAGTATGCCTTCTTAAGATTGTCCGGACAAATTCCCACAAGCCTCTCGAGCAGCAAAGCTTTTTTATCATTGTAAAAAATTCCCGGACAAGTAACGAGTATTTCTGACTGCTCTCTTAGAGCGGCAGCAACTTTCTCGTTTGCATGACCGATATTTGCAACTCCGTTTCCGGAAACACAATCAATGTATTCTCTTCCTGAGTCATCATAAAGCAGGGAATTCTTTCCTTTGACAATTACTAAATCTCGTTTTGGAAATACGCCAAGCTCATATTTCTCCTGTATCTCTTTAAAATTTACCAAATGAATAAAATTTATTTATACTTAATTACTGAATTATGTTTATTTTGAATCATCATGTTTAATTCAATTCAATAAAACTTTTGAAATTGAAAATTATCAATTGATTAAGGTACCTCTGCCGGCAAGTGCATCTGAAATCGGATGCTCTGTTCTGCCGTCACTTATAAAAACCTTCGCAGCTCCTTTTTCAAACAACTTTTTTATTGCCAGCATTTTCCTTTTCATTCTTCCCGTTGACTTTTCTTCAAGCAAATTCAATTCTTCTTTTGAAATTCTTTTTACAAGAGTTTCGGGATTATCTTTATCATCGAGAAAACCAGGAGATTCTATTAACTGTATTATCTTATCTGCCTGAAGTACGCTTTGAATCACATTTACAATATCGTCATTTTCCGAGTTTATCGCAAAATTATTTTCGTCTATTATAGGAACGCAAAGCACGGGAGTATATCCGTTATCAATTAAGAGCCTAAGCAGAAAGTCATTTATTTCCTTCGGTTTGCCCGACAGGTCTCTGACTATTTTTACTTTTCCGTTTTCATTAATCCTTATGCCTTTGTTTCTTTCGCCTTTAATTACTTTGCCATCAAGCCCCGATAACCCCACAGCATTGATTCCATTCTGTTGACAAAGCTCTACGATTTTTTTGTTTCGTAAACCGGCATAAGCCATCATCAACAGGTTAATTGCATTTTCATCAGAGTAAACACTTGTATATCCGGAAACCGATGTTAAATTCTTTTTTTCGATTCCGAGTTTTACAGCAAGTTCATCCCGGAAAAAATTCGCGCCGTGAACAATAATGAATTTCTCCCTCATAGTTGAAAGATCTCTGATTATGCCTTCGATATTGATTTCTTTCCCGCCGCCGATTTTTATAATGATCATTCAGAATTTTGTTAAACTTTTATTTTGAATTTTCTTCCAATCTTGCTCACCAGGGAAAGGCATTGAACTAACAATTATCTCTGATCCGGTTTTGACATAAAGAGTAAAATACTCAGGATCTTCGCTGAAAAATGAATATACATAAGCGGAATTTTTATCGCATAAAACAAAATTCATTGCTCTTGCATATTTTGTCATTTTTAAAATTATCCCTGCAGCTTTATCAATTGCTTCATAAATATCTCCCTTATAGAATCTTTTTATGTAATTAAAAATTTTTTCTGCACCAATTCTTCCGGGTGAATTAATTCTGACACCTCTTAATTCACCGTTAAATGCAAACTCATACTTATCATCAAAAAAAGGCATATTGTTTTCTATGCATATTCCCTCGTCTTTAAAAGCGCTCCTTGCATGAGCCAGCAATACTTTCGTCTTTCCGAAATCATTCAAATTATCTTCCCAGACAGGTCTGATATTTTTATATCGCTTCCATTCATCAGCCGATAAATAAGAACATCCCCAGCCATGTCCCTGAAATTCTTTGCTGTCTTTTGCAATATCCGAAAACTTTAAAAGAAATTTGCTTATATCAAATTCAGTTTCCGACCTTACATATAGAAGTCTGCACATGATTGCATATTAAACAGGATGAAGTCCTGTAAATTCAAGAGATGTTGTTTCCTGAAATCCGTTCATGATGTTAAATGCCTGAACTGCCTGACCGGCCGCGCCTTTCATCAGATTGTCAATTGCGCTTATAACAACAACCCTGTTAGAATTCCTATCTTTCTCAAAACCGATGTCGCAGTAATTAGAGCCGGCAAGAAGCTTCGGCTCGGGATAACGGTATATGCCGTCATTCTCTTTGACAATCCTTATAAATGGCTCGCCGGAATATTCCTTTCTGTATATTTTCCATATATCTTTCTCGTCAAGATCTTCATTGAGAAAAACATGACTTGTTGCAAGTACACCTCTTACCATGTCAATCGATGTCGCAGAAAAATTAAAATCTATCTTTTCTCCAAATGAAAGCTCCTGAATAATTTCTCCGGTATGCCTGTGGCCTGTAGGCATGAAAGACCTTACACATCCGGCTCTTTCCGGGTGATGAGACGCAGGCGTTGATTCATTGCCCGATTCGCTCGAACCTACTTTTACTTCAGCTACAGATTTTTTTATGTCAATAATTTTATTTTTGTAAAGAGGATAAAGACCCAGAATGACTGCAGTTGCATTGCATCCTGCGCTTGAAATTAATTTTGCATTTTTCATTTCTTCCCTGTGAAGTTCGGGAATGCCGTAAACAAACTTTCCCAGAAATTCTTCGTTTGGATGTTCTTCTCCATACCATTTTTTATAATCATCTGCATTATTAAGCCTGAAATCTCCGCTAAGGTCGATTATCTTTTCGGCAATTCCCAAAAATTCGTTTATTTTTTTCGATGAGCTTTTGTGCGGAAGACAAAGAAACAACACATCGCAATTCTCCAATTCACTTAATGAAGAAAATTTTAGTTCAGACCGCTTTCTTAAATTTGGATGAAGTCTGGCAACAGGCTTTCCTTTAAATCTCTCCGATGTAACCTGACTAATCTCCACTTGAGGATGAGTCATAAGTAATCTCAACAATTCGCCTCCGGTATATCCTGAACCTCCGGCAATTGAAATCTTAAGCTTACTCATAAATTTCTTTCGCTGCTTTAATTACATAATCGACTATTTTGCCGGGTATATTAACTCCTGTAATATCTATGCTGTTTTTAAATTCCATTGTATAATTTACTTCGTTAACCTGAAGACCTTCGTCAGTCTCAAACAAATCTATCGCAACCACGCCGCCTCCTACAGCTTTTGCCGCGTCAATTGAAATCTTTGCAATCTCATCGGTTACTTCGCATTTAACTGCTTTCCCTCCTCTGGCAGTATTTGTAATCCAGTGAGAAGAGTTTCTGTAAATTGCCGCAATACATTCGTCTCCCGTAACAAAGCTTCGAATGTCTCTTCCTTTTTTATCAATGTATTTTTGAATGTAAAAAATCGAGTGGTGATATGAGCCGAGAACTGTTTTATGCTCGAGTATAGATTCTGCCGAATCTCTGTCGTTGATTTTTGAAAGCAGTCTGCCCCATGAACCCACAGCCGGTTTCAGTACAACAGGGTAACCAATTTCTTCGATTGCCTTAATTGCAGTCTCTTCCGTAAAAGCAATTCTAACCTCCGGCTGAGGCACTCCGTGTTCGGCTAAAGCTGCTGAAGTCAGAAGTTTGTCGCCGCAAATCGTAGCTGTATTGTAAGTGTTTACACACTTTACGCCAGCGCTTTCAAAAAGTCTCAACGCATGTAATGCTCTGGAATGATTTATAGATCTTTCGACAAGTACGTCAATGTCAAACTTATCTTTACCGATCCTGAAAAAGATAGTTCTGTCGTCTATCATTTCAAGTTCGGAATTTCTTTTTGAAAATTCCTCAAGAAGGAATTTTTCATCTTTCCTTATTAAGGAATGAAGAAATCCTATTTTCAATTTTTTAAATGTTTAAATTTTATTACAGGTCAGGTTATTCGCCCCAATCTTCTTCTTCTTTTGGAGCCTCTGCGAGACTTAGTGGGTCAAGATTGATTACTTCGAGTTCTGTTCCGCATTCTCCGCATTCAAGGAGTTCACCTTTTACCGTTCCGTCGTTTAATTCGACATCAGCGCCGCAAACCGGGCATTCGGTCTTTAACATGTTGAATTTATTTTCGGATAAAATAAAATATCGAACCTGCATTTTCAAGGAACATAAAAATAGAATTAAAATTTGTCCGTAGGTTTCGTAAATTTGTAAAAAAATGATTCTCATTTCGGCACATTCGGATACTAACTTTAAGCATGTTTCTCTAAAAAGCGATAAAGATCATTACACGGGACATTTGGATAATTTTGTGGGAGTATTTGCGGTAATGAAATCTTACTTCAGCGGCGAGATAAACTTCCCTTTTGTCAGAGTAGAGCTTACATACGGAGAAGAAACAGATTTTGCCGGAGCTATTGAGGTTGCCAACGATTTAAAAGAAAGTGACCTTGTTATTGTAGTTGATGTTACAGGGACAATGACAAATAAAGATTTTGTAATAGAAAAGGCAAACAATTCTATTGTAAAAGAATTTATTTCGGATACTCTGAAAGACTTCAGTTATGATATGTATGAAGGATGTCCAGATCCTATTTCAGACATTGACGAAATAGAAATTTACAAAACAAAATCTCCGTATTATTTTTTCCTGGGAATTCCGTGTACCGGCGGCGATTATAACAGTGTTGATGTCAGTTGCAAGAAAAGTTCAATCGAGGAAGTCTCAAGAGCACTTAATGTTATTTGCAGACATTACGGTAAGTTTCAGGAACTCGTAGCCTGAATTGTGATTTATATAATCCCTGAAATTTTGTTTTAACGGTTTTATCTGATTTGGCAATTCCTTATAAAATTTAATTTCGATTTTAGTTAATCAAAAAAATACATGAAAGAGCCTGAAGTAACTTTAGAACTTGCAAAATCACTCGGACTTCTTGAAGAAGAATATGAACGTATCTTAAACATCCTCAAAAGAAAACCAACATATACGGAAATAGGAATTTTTTCGGTGATGTGGAGCGAGCATTGCTCTTATAAAAACTCCATTCTTGAAATTAAAAAATTGCCCAGAAGCGGCGGAAGGCTTTTGGTTTCAGCCGGAGAAGAAAATGCAGGCTTAGTTGATATCGGAGACGGACTTGCGGTTGCATTTAAAATTGAATCTCACAATCATCCTTCTGCAGTTGAGCCATATCAAGGCGCGGCTACAGGTGTCGGAGGAATTCTGCGGGATATATTCACAATGGGAGCAAGACCTGTTGCCTCATTAAATTCTCTTAGATTCGGAAAGATTAGCATCGATGGATTTGAAGAAACAACTTCATCTGAAGCCGAAGCCGAAAGATCAAAATTTCTGTTTAAGCATGTCGTGAAAGGAATCGGTGATTACGGAAATTGTTTCGGTGTCCCGACAATCAGCGGAGAAGTTTATTTTGAAAAATGTTATCAGGATAATCCACTCGTAAATGCAATGGCAGTCGGAATTGTAAAACATAATGAGACTGCTACTGCCAAAGCTTCCGGTCCCGGTAATCCGGTTTTTATAGTCGGATCATCAACCGGTAAGGACGGGATTCACGGAGCAACCTTTGCCTCCGAAGAAATCTCAGAAGAATCTGAATCCAAACGACCAAACGTTCAGGTCGGCGATCCTTTTACCGAAAAACTTTTGCTGGAAGCTACTCTCGAAGTTATTAAGTCAGGAGCTGTTGTCGGCATTCAGGATATGGGAGCAGCAGGCATTACATGTTCGACAAGTGAAATGAGTGCTAAAGGAAATTGCGGCATGGAAATTAATCTTGACAAAGTACCACTTCGTGATAAAAATATGTCTGCTTACGAAATCATGCTTTCCGAATCACAAGAAAGAATGCTGGTAGTCATCGAAAAAGGTAAAGAAAAAACTGCTAAAGATATTTTTGAAAAATGGGATTTGAATTGCGCCGAAATCGGTAAAGTAATCAGCGAAAATAAAATCAAAGTATATCATAAAAACAAGCTTGCAGCTGACATTCCTGCAAATGAACTTGTACTTGGCGGCGGTGCTCCGGTCTATAAAAGAGAAATCAAAGTCCCCAAATACATTAACTCAAAAAGAAATTTCGATTACAATAATCTTAAAGAACCGTCAGACCTGAATGAAACATTATTGAAACTTTTAGCTTCACCTAACATTGCAAATAAAAAATGGATCTATGAGCAGTATGATACTCAGGTAAGAACAAACACCGTTCTGCTTCCGGGCTGTGATGCATCCGTTATTAGAATTAAAAATACCAATAAAGCTTTGTCTGTCAAAGTCGACTGCAACGGAAGATATGTATATCTGAATCCTTACAAGGGCGGAATGATTGCTGTTTGCGAAAGTGCAAGAAATATTGTTTGCACCGGAGCAAAGCCGCTTGCAATAACAAATTGTCTGAATTTTGGTAATCCGTATAATCCTGAAGTGTATTATCAATTTTCGGAATCACTCAGAGGTATCGGCGAAGCCTGCAAAATTCTTGAAACTCCTGTTACCGGAGGTAATGTCAGCTTTTATAATCAATCAAAAGATTATGCCGTATATCCTACACCATCTATCGGTATGCTGGGATTGCTGGAAGATATTGACAAAATGACGACTTCTTATTTTAAAAATAAGAATGATGTAATTCTTCTGATTGGAAACTGCCGAGTCAACGATAAATCAGAATTGAAAGATAATTTTCAGATTTGCGGAAGCGAATACATGAATACTATTCACAATCTTGTTGAAGGAGATGCCCCGGATATTGACGCTGTTTATGAAAAGAAACTTCATGATTTTATACTCGAATTAACCGGAAAATCATTGTTGAATTCCGTTCATGATGTTTCTGATGGAGGTTTTGCCGTAGCCATTGCTGAGTCCTGCATAATGAGCCCGTCTTCGCAGCTCGGATGCGAAATAAACTTTAATTATCGGGGAAGAAAAGATTTTTGTTTGTTTGAAGAAAAACAAAGTCTTATCATTGCGTCTGCTGACAGAAGCAGCATCAACACAATTATGCGAACAGCAGAAATTCATAAAATTGAATGCTTAGAAATCGGAACTGTCAGAGGAAGCAGGCTTAAAATTAACTTTGACATCGATCTTCCTCTTAATGCGCTTTCAGGCTCTTACTACAATTCAATTAATTCCATTATGGAAAAATAAATTATCTTTTTTGTTAAAGAGATTTAGACAGCTCATCAGTTTTTTCATAAAACCAGATTTTATTTGGGACAAGTTTTTTCTCGTTATCCAGTTCTTTTCTTAATATATGTATTTCCTGCTTAGCTTTCTTTTTGTCTGTTTCAGTTATTTTCAATAGTGCAGTAATGTATTTTACAAAAGTCTTTGAAATTGACAAATAATCACCCGAAATGTTTTTCTTTTCTCTTAAATACTGCCTGAGATTTTGCAGAACATATTCCAGCGGATCGTCTTTTCTCATCTCATAATACAATCGTGCAAGAAGAAACTTTGAGTTAAGATAATATCCGGAATCTTTATACTGAACTTCATTCAAAAAAGGATATACTTTTTGAAATTCTTTTTTGTGAAAATAAAACTTTGCCATTGCAAGATTGTAAGCATCTTTTTGAAATTCCGGTTCGATGTTGTTTTTATATTTTTCCATGAACTTCTTCAGCCAGTCATATTCTTTTGCTGGAAGAGCAATGTTTACAACGGAGTTAAAATCCGAATGAGTAATTATGTTGTCAATAAGAAAAATATCCTTTGCCAGCATGCGTTTGAAAATCTGCATGTTTACTTCCCTGTATTTCACTTCACCTGCATTTATTTTAACGGAAAGATAAGTCAGTATGTAATAAAAGTAATATTTTAATTTCTTAATGGGAAATATTTTTGTTTGAGATTCCAGGTAATCGAGAAATATTTTTATGAATTTGTCATCCGAAGTTTTCCATAACAATACAATGTTGTATATGAGGTATATACCGGGATGATGCTTCATAATATTTTTTTCATTCATCCTGACATAGTTTATGACTTCATTATAAAAAGTTTTTTTGTATGTAATGCTTTTATTGTTCATGTATTCATTGAAAATCATTTCAAGATACATGTGGAGTTTGTGAAAAACAAATTCCATATCTATGTTATCTGATTTATCCTGCAGACATTCGGAATGAACATTCCTTAACTTGTCATAGTTGAAATAATAAAATTCGGTCAGCAGCTCAATCTGATCTTCATAATAAGTATTGTCTTTAATCTTAATTTTTTTCTGAATGGCTGCTGCTTCCTTGTAATTTGACATGAATCTTTTCCTAATGCCCATCAGTCTGAGAGAATTCAGAAGCTTTATCTTATTCCTGACAGTTTCCTTTTCCAGCTTATTGTAAATCAAAAAATTTTCAAAAACTCTTGTAAAATCAGAAATAAGTTTTCTGTAATTGATTTCATCAATTTTTTCGGTGTCAAATACGGCATTGTATATGCTCTTCCTGTCGGGAAGACCTTCCTGCAGATATGGATGAAGAGCTGAAAGAAATGTTATGAGTTTTGTTACCTGTTTATTGGAATTCAAAAACGGCGAAGCTGCAAATTTTTGTATTCCAGCTACTTCCTTTTTGGTTAAATCTTTGAAATGCTCTACCATAATTAAACCTTTGGCAAAAAATATAAATATTTTTATTCCAAAGCAATACAGCTTTTCAATTAACGCGCAATTTTGATTTGACAATGTAAATATTTTATCTTTACTTTCCGGTTTTTTTTAAAAAATTAAATTTATTCATAAATTAAATAATCGTATTTTATTAAAAATTTTTTTTAATGTTTAATAAAAAATAATCCGATAACGGCTTGATAAAAAAGTTCACTCTTGTATTCTGCATTATTCTCACTGTTAATCTCTCTATGGTAAAATCACAGGATTTCCGGTTAAGCTATGTTTTCAATCATTCTCTTTCTGATAAAAGCAAAATTGAAAAAGTTTCGTCTTCTACCTTACCAATTGCATTAGGTGCAGCAACTTTTTTTTATCTCTTAAATCCCATACTGCTTTTTGAAAATGATAAAATATCAGGAGGCGTCTCAAAAGAAGTTTCTCTTGGATTTGGCTATTTTGGTGAACACAGATTTTCTTTTGAATATTCATACCTGTTCAGGGCAAATCAAAGCAGCCACGTCAGATTAGGTTATAAATATGACATACTGCTTAAATCAGGAATTAAACCTTCGAACTTCCTTCAGGGAACTCCGGTACTCTCTCTTGGCGCCGGATACTTCAACGATTTTACCAATCATGGTTATTTTCCAGAATTATCTTATGGATATTCTATTAGAAACGATAAACTTCTTTTTTATCCAAACATTAAACTCCGTTACACTTACGTTGACAACGGATCGGATATTTATGACATTTCGGCTGGTATCATTATCGGATTTGCAAATCCTTTTATTGATTTGAAAATAAGAAACGATAAAGATAATGACTGAATCAGCTAAAAATCCTTCTCTGATTTCAGCTGTATTAAAACTTCCCAAATCATTGGAAGATTTTTTTTTGCTGATTTCCGGAATTTCAGGTTTTGCATTAAAAAGCTTCAAAGAAATGTTTAAACCTCCTTACGATATTTCCGAAACTCTGAGGCAGTTTTATCAAATTGGAAATAAATCTTTTGCTTTAATCGCAGTAACTGGATTTATCATTGGACTTACACTTACTCTTCAGTCAATTCCGACACTGCATAAATTCGGCGCTGCTTCTCTCGTTCCTTCAATGGTTGCTCTCGCTGTAATTCTTGAAATCGGTCCGGTTATTACTTCACTTATTTTTGCGGGTAAAATTGGTTCCGGAATAGGCGCTGAACTCGGCTCGATGAAAGTGACAGAGCAGATTGATGCAATGGAAGTATCAGGCTGTAATCCTTTCAAGTATCTTGTGGTTACGCGCGTAATAGCTTCTACATTAATGCTTCCCCTTCTGGTTGTTCTCGCCGATGCCATTGCATTGGTTGGTGGTTTTATTGCATTCAGCATTACTGAATCGGGTTCCTTTGAAGCATTTTTAATTAATTCTTTGACTAATATTGACATGCGGGATATAATTCCTGCAACTATTAAAACATTTCTTTTCGGTTTCAGCATTGGAGTCGTTGGCTGCTACGAAGGATACAATGCTTCCAGGGGAACTGTAAGCGTGGGAATTGCTGCAAATACTGCTGTTGTAATTTCTTCACTGCTTGTTATACTTATTGATATGATGATGGTGCAGATTACTTCAGTTTTATTTTAATAAATTTTAATAAATTAATTGAACTGAAAAATTTTTTAATTGTATTCTTCAAAATGCTTTTATAATAGATTGTTTAAAATTAATTTGAATATCTTAAATGCTAACTGAATTCCAATGACTCAAGCAGAACAATTAAGTAGTGACGCCGTTTTGGAAATATCAGACTTAAAAAAATCTTTCGGTGATTTAACTGTTTTAAAAAATATAAATCTGACTGTTTCAAAAGGCGAGAGCGTTGTACTTCTCGGTAAATCCGGAACGGGAAAGTCTGTAATTCTTCAATGCATAATAGGACTTCAGCTTCCAACAGAAGGGACAGTAAAAGTATTTAATACGGAATTTATTAATTTACCTGAAAAGGAACGCAATCACATCAGAAGACGTATCGGCTTTCTGTTTCAGAGCGGCGCTTTGTACGATTCGATGACTGTTAGAGAAAATCTGGAATTTCCCATAATCAGACAGCCCGATTATAAAAAGGAAGACCTGACATCTAAAGTCGAAGAGCAACTGAAAAACGTGGGACTTCTCAATGCAATTGATAAAATGCCTTCAGAGCTTTCAGGCGGTATGAAAAAAAGAGTCGGACTTGCAAGAACTCTGATGCTGAATCCTGAAATAATTTTGTATGACGAGCCAACCACCGGACTTGATCCGGTTACGTCAAATGAAATCAGTCACTTGATAATTGAAATGCAGAAAAAATTCGGAGTAACTTCCGTTATCGTTACTCATGACATGCCATGCGCAAAGCTTGTTGCCGACAGAATTGTAGTGCTGAAAGACGGTATGCTGACTGCGCAGGGCACTTACGAAGAACTGGAAAAATCAGAAGATGAATTCGTTAGAGGTTTTTTTGAATTTGAATGATTATTTTTTGTCAGTAAATAATTTTGCAAAACAAAAATTTAAATTTATGTTATGGATAAAGCAAAAAAAATAAGACTTGGATTATTTATCACGGTTAGTGTGGCAATATTCATACTTGCTTTTTTTTATATAGGCAGCAAGCAAAATCTGTTTACCAAGACATTTGATGTTTACGGAATATTCAAAAGCGTAAACGGACTAACACCGGGAAACAACGTGCTTTTTGCCGGAATAAAAGTCGGAACAGTTCAGTCAGTGGAAATTATCAGCAGCGACAAAGTTAAAGTGAATCTGAACATTGCCGAAAAATACAGAGAATTTATAAAAAAAGATTCTGAAGCAACAATAAATTCCGACGGACTTGTTGGAAACAAAATTTTATCAATTTCATCCGGCACACCCGTATCTCCTCCTGTAGAAAACGGAGACATGCTGCAAACCGTAAAACCGCTCGAGATAGGAGACATTTTAAACAATCTTAATGAATCTACTAAACAGGCTCAGATTATATCAAAAGAAATATCTGAAATTGTTACAAAAGTAAATCAGGGCAGCGGAACTCTCGGAAAACTTGTTAACGAATCAAATATTTACGATCATCTGGATTCACTTATGACAAGCTTCGGCAGCTCAACTGCCAACATTAATAACATACTTTCAAAAGCATCGGGAACAATCAATATTGTTGCTGAAGATATTCTGACACTCCGGTCAAGTATAAAGCTCATTACGGATAACATTGCGGACATTACTACAAAAATCAATTCAAGCCATAGCCTGATAGGGACACTGCTTACTGATACGGTATTTGCCAACAATATTAAAGGAGTAATGAAGAATGCCAATCAGACTACCGCAAATCTTGAACTGGGTTCGTTCAGCTTTTATCAAAATATGGAGGCTTTGAAACACAATTTTCTTTTTAAAGGATACTTTGAAGATATCGGATACTGGGATAAATCAAATGAGGAAAAGAGATATATTTCAAGAGAGGAAAAAATACTCAACAAAGAGCATGAGTTAAATCAGAGAGAATTACAATTAATGGAATTTCAGATGAAACTTGACAGCCTTAGAAATTCTCTGCAGATTAAAATTGATAAAATAAAAGAAAGCGATAAGTAATGTTCAAAATTTAAAAAAACAAATTTTACGTTTTGAAAAATCATTTCATTTTATATGCAATTATATCTTTGCTCTTCGGATGTTCGGCAGCCGATAAACAAAAGTCCGAAAAGGAGAATATTGAAATCCGTGAAAAAGAAATATCTGAGAAGTCAGATATTGCGGGATCGAAAATAATTAATACGGCAAGAGAAGAGCAGAAAAACAAAATGTACTCGACAATTTCGGATACAACAGTTTTATACTGGCTGAATGATGATACGTTGTTTCTGGCAGGCATGTCCAAATGCAATATATTCGCAGTTAATGTTCTTTATAAATCAGGATTTTATTGTCCTTCGGAAAATGTTCGCACCTATGATTTAATGGATACATCAAGATTTACTGACATACTGCCTGTGGTTAAATTTGATGATGAAAATGATCTGAGAAAAGGTGATTTGATAATCTGGAACGGACACGTAATAATTTATGAATATTATACTTACATAAATAATGATCTTTATGCTGTCGCCTGGTGGGCTGGTTCAAATCAGCAAGATAACGGCTCTTCCGTAATCAACAATGTAGCTAATGGTAAATATCCTCTCAATGGTGATTTTATTGTCAGAAGACCTGTTCTAAAGTAATTCGTGTTTCTGGTGATTATTGAAAAGATAACATTCCGGTTATAGCAGATTGTTGAAAATTTAATTGCTTTTTAAATTTTTAAGATTTAACTATATTGCATCATTATTTTTTAATTTTAATCAGGAGAATTACAAAAAAATGACAAACGCGGAAATTACAGCTAAGGTTAAACAGGCAGTTGTAGATAAATTAGGTGTAGAAGAATCCAAAGTTACCGATGAAGCTTCGTTTATTAACGATCTGGGCGCGGATTCACTCGATACAGTTGAGCTGGTGATGAAATTTGAAGAAGAGTTTGATATTAAAATTCCGGATGAAGATGCGGAAAAAATTCAAAAAGTAGGTGATGCAGTTAAATATATAGCCGACAAAGTCTCAGCTAAATAAATTTTCGGAATATTTAATGAAGAAGAGAAGGGTCGTTGTAACAGGAATAGGCGTTGTAAGTCCTGTAGGATTGAATGTTAATGAATTCTGGAACAACCTCATTGCCGGCAAAAGCGGAGTAGATAACATTACGTATTTTGATACTGCTGATTTCGATACAAAATTTGCAGCCGAGCTTAAAGGATTTGATCCGCTTAATTTCATGGACAGAAAACTTGCTCAGAGAGTTGATCCATTCACACAGTATGCTCTGGCAGCTGCCGATGAAGCATTAAAAGATTCAGGATTAAATACCGAGAAGATAAATTCTGAAAGAGCTGGAGTTGTATTCGGTTCTGGCATAGGAGGAATGTGGACTTATCATAATCAGCAGACTAATCTTTATAAGCGTGAAGGTAACCCTGACAGAATTAGTCCATTTTTCATTCCAATGCTTATTGCCGATATTGCAGCCGGAAGAATATCAATGAAATACGGATTTAAGGGACCTAATTATGCCACCATTTCTGCTTGCACAACTTCTGCACATTCAATAGCGGATTCAATGATGTTGATTGAAAGAGGAGATGCGGACATTATGATTACAGGCGGGTCGGAAGCAGTTATATGTCCAATGGGTGTTGGAGGATTTAATGCCATGAAAGCACTTTCAACAAGAAACGACGCTCCTCAAAAAGCTTCGAGACCTTTCGAAAAAAACAGGGACGGATTTGTTATGGGTGAAGGCGGCGCTGCTATGATACTGGAAGAACTCGAATTCGCAAAATCAAGAGGCGCTAATATTTATGCAGAGCTGACAGGCTTTGGTCTGACTGCTGATGCTTTTCATATTACCGAACCTGCACCTGAAGGCGAAGGGGTGGGAAGAGCCATAAAAGCTGCAATTGAAAATTCAGGTTTGACCATAAATGATATTGACGTTATAAATGCACATGGGACATCTACTTTTTATAACGACAAAAACGAAACACTTGCAATAAAAAATGTATTCGGCAAAAGAGCATTCGATATTCCTGTCCATTCTATAAAATCCATGATAGGACATTTACTTGGTGCGGCAGGCGCTATTGAAGCTATTGCGTCAGTACTTACGATTAAAGATCAGATTATTCCTCCTACCATTAACTATGAAGAAAAAGACCCCGATTGCGACCTGAATTATGTTGTTAACAATGCTTTGAAGAAAGAGGTCAGGACAGTTTTATCGGAAAACTCCGGATTCGGCGGACACAATACTGCTTTGGTTTTTAAAAAATTCGAAGATTAATAAATACTCCATTTTCCTGCATACTTAATTTATGTTTGAAATACTTAAAAAAAATTTACGGAGATTAAATCCTTTTTATAAAGAAAGGAAACAGGAAAAAACTGTCGTTAAGAAATCAGTTTTTGAAATTGATTTTGATAAATTGCAGAAATCAATTCATTATAAAATTATAGACAAAAGTTTTTTTATTACTTCACTTACACACAGATCTTTTCTGAAAATAAAAAACAATCCTCTTAAAATTGGTTTAATCTCAAATGAAAGGATGGAATTTCTCGGAGATGCGGTACTAGATCTTGTCGTGGCTGAATATCTGTTTAAAAACTTCCCTCTTAATGAAGAAGGAGATCTTACAAAATTCAGATCTATACTGGTAAATAAAAAATTTCTGGCTGAAAGAGCAAAGCATATTAGACTTCAGGATTTTGTGCTTGCTTCTTATACTGCAAAAAAATCAATTGACGAAGGTTATGATACGATTTTATCCGATGCTTATGAAGCATTGATCGGAGCAATATTTCTTGATTCGGGTTATGAATCTGCTAAGGAATTTTTGAATGAAGAAATCTTTAAAAAGCTCGATATAAAATGGCTGAACCAGTTTGACGAAAATCACAAAAGCAAATTCCTTGAATACGTTCAGGCTCATACTGATTTTATTCCCGAATATGCTGTAATCAAAGAAGAAGGTCCGGAACACAACAAACTCTTTACTGTGGAAGTCTTTGTCAATAAAAGAAGTCTCGGAATAGGTAAAGGTAAATCTAAAAAGCAGGCAGAGCAGGAAGCGGCTAAGAATGCTTTGAATCACCTCGACGTATTGGAAAAAATGGGACTTACAAAAAAGAAAAACGGCGTTCAATAATAGTTTTTGAGCATTGACATTAGAATATACTAACAATATATTTGTAAAAATTTTAATCAAATCAAAAGATAATTTATAGAGAATTTATACATTTTTTAAAGAATTTTTTTCATTCTCTATAATTATATTATATTTTAAATTTATATACCATTTTTTAAAGACTTATTGCTTTCTTTAGAATATGGTATTTTTTTTTATCCTGAATTCAAATTAATCTGTAATTTTAATGAATTTATATTGTTGTTTGTGTTGTAATTTTTTCGAATTATTATTTTAACATGCTGAAATCTAACGGACTCATTATAAAAAAATCTGCAGCTTTGATTTTTATTGTTGTTATTTCACTTATATCGATCAGATCTGCTTTTTCACAGGAAAAAAAATCAGTATCAGTTAAAGATGATTATAAAATTACCGCTTCTAATGAAAACTTTATCGAGATTGAGTTTTATCCGGATTATACTTCGGAAACAGATTTTAATAATTCCGTCAGTTCCGTTACCCAAAAAGGATATCCTGACATCAAAACAAGGACATTCCCGATTTTCCTTCCATCAAATAAAAACAACAGAGTGGAGATCATTGATGCGAAATACGAAGAAGTATTCGGAGTCGAGATTCAGCCGGTCCCCGTATTAAAGCTTGTTAAAGATAAGAAAATTCCCTCGCCTGTTTATGAAAAAGACCTTAAAGCATACGGAAAAAATTTTTATTACCCGGGAAGTGAAGCTGATCTAATCGAATCCGGTATTTTAAGAAATAAATATATTGGTCATCTAAATATTAATCCTGTTCATTATAATCCGGCAGCCGGTACTGCCAGAAAATATTCCTATATTAAAGTAAGAGTCAAATTCGGTCAGCGTCCCGTATTTCTACAAAAAGAATTAAGTCTTCAGGAAAAATCTTTTCTGAAAGATATTACTATAAATTCAGATGTCGCAGTAAAATGGACTACGGAAGAATTTCCGTCATCAGGCGATGTTATTACTGAAAACAGTATATTTACTTCAGGTGATTTTTTTAAAATGGAAATTAAGGAATCAGGCATGTATAAGCTTGATAAAAATTATCTGCAGTCAAAATCCATTAACCTATCTTCAATTGATCCGAGAACAATCAAAATATACGGAAACGGCGGAGTTGAATTACCTTATAATAATGTCGTAAACTACCCTTTTGATCCGCAGGAAATCAGAATAATAGTCATAGGTGAAGAAGACGGCGTTTTTAATGATGATGATTACATACTGTTTTACGCCAGAGGACCAAACAGTTGGGATTATGATTCCATATACAGAACCGTTTTTCATAACATAAACAACTTCTCCAATTCAAATTACTATTTTTTCACATACGGAAATTCTCCCGGACAAAGAATGGAAATTATTAATTCGCCGAATGTATCAGGATTAAGTCCGGTTGGCAGTTTCAAAGAAAGAATTTTCGAAGAGCCGGAAGTTAATAATCTTGGATCTACTGGCTATCTTTGGGTAAGTCAGCGAATCGGCATTAACGATGGATTTACATTCAACAAAGAACTGAAAGATTACGTCAGTGGATCCAATGTTAGTTTTCGATTCAGATTCGGTAATGGTTCTTTTTTTAATACAAACTGGAGAATTGAAGATCTTAACTCTAATTTTATTGTAACGCAGCAGATACCTCCATTGTCCGGTTATTCACACATCAATTTGTCAGAACTCAATTTCAATAGACTCGGTGTTTCCTATTCACTTTCACCGGGTAAGAGCAGTGTTAACATAAAAGCTTCGCTGCCTTCCAATCTTGGCAATTCTTCCAACGTTTCCGGATATTATGATTATTATGAAATAATTTATGACAGATTAACCAGAGCTGATAATAATATATTAAAATTAAATTCTCCTGACACAAGCGGACTGCTTGAATTCCGCATAAGTAATTTTACTTCTTCAACAGTGCGTTTATTTAAAGTTACTGATCATCAGAATGTATCATTAATTAATCCAGTGTCATATAATTCCGGAACTTTAACATTTCAGTCAAATTCTGTATTTGGAAATCCGGACGAGTTTTATGCTATCGGTGATAATAATTACAAAACTCCCGTATCATTCTCTGCCAGAATTCAGAATCAGAATTTAAAAGGTGGTTTCGGTGATGGAGCAGATTTTATTATTATTTCGCCAAAAGCTTTTTTAACGGCAGCTAACAGACTAAAAGCAATTCGTGAAAAGCCCGGCGTAAATTATCTTAAAACTATTGTTGTGGATATTGATCAGATATATAATGAATTTGCCTCGGGAATTCCGGATCCTGTATCAATGAGAAATTTTCTAAAATATACTTTTAACAACTGGCAGCAAAGACCTGTATATGTATTCTTATTCGGCGACGGAAGCTATGATTATAAAAATATTTATAACCTGTATAACAATGGCGTAAAAAACTGGATACCGCCTATTGAAAAAGATTCTCCTTACTCGGATGATGTTGACAGCTACTGCAGTGATGATTACATAATGGAAATTAATGAAGAATATACACAGCCTTCGGGTAATGCCGTTCCTGATTTTTCAGCAGGCAGGATCTGTTCAAACTCTGAAGAAGAAGCAAATATTTTTGTAGATAAAATATTAGCTTATGAAGACCCGGCTAATTTTGATAAATGGAAAAATACAAATCTTTACGTCGGTGATGACGGATGGACAACCGAACAGCCGCAAGGACAAGAAGGCAGTCTTCATACTGACCAGTGCGAAGATGTTGCACAAAACCATTCGCCATCTTTCATAAAAAAAGATAAGATTTATATTGTAAGCTATCCGACCGTAATTACTCCTCAGGGAAGAAGAAAGCCCGGAGCAAATGACGATGTAATAAAAGGATGGAACACCGGCAAGCTTGTAATAAATTATACCGGTCACGGCAGCATTGATCTTTGGGCGCATGAACATATTTTTGTCAGACAAGTGAGCATTCCATTGCTGTCAAATAAAAACAAATATCCTTTTGTTACCATAGCAAGCTGCGATCTTGCCAGATGGGACGACCCATTTTTGATTAGCGCCGGCGAACAGCTTGTTACTCTGAAAGATAAAGGAGCTATCGGCGTATCTGCAGCCGTAAGACCTGTTTACAGCGTGCCAAATGCTGTTTACAATAATCTTTTTTATGATAATCTCTTTAAAAAAGATACACTGAATCTTACCTTAAGATTAGGCAAGGCATTGTTTAATACTAAACAGGTTCTTCATACAGACAATGATCTTAAGTTTACTCTCATCAGCGACCCTACTATGAGACTTGCCGTTCCGCAATATTTTACGAGAATCGACAGCATTAACAACACACCATCAGCATCGCTATTCAACATGAAAGCCCTTCAGAAAATAAAACTTTCCGGAACGGTTTTGAAAACAGATTCTTCTTTCTGGAGCGACTTTAACGGATTAATTGACGTAACTGTGCTTGATGTGGATAAAAATATTTCTTTGTATGATTTTGGATACTTATTCAGTTACAAGCAAGACGGCGGTATAATATTCAGCGGTAAAGCAAATGTTATAAACGGAAACTGGAACATCGATTTTGTTGTGCCAAGAGATATTTCATACAGCACAGGTAGAGGTAAGATAATCGCTTATTACAAAAATGATTTATATGACGGACTTGGATATTCAAATAATTTTATCATGAGCGGACTTGATTCTACAGCCGCTGCTGACTCCACTGGTCCGGTAATCAGCGCTTTTCTTGACAGCAGAAACTTTAGATCGGGTGATCTTACAAATCAGAATCCAAAAATCATCGCTGATTTCTTTGACGAAAACGGTCTTAATCTCACCGGAACAATCGGTCATAAACTTGAAGCTGTAATTAATGACGACGAACAGAATAAAATTGACCTTACTCCTTTTTATTCAAGTTCTTCGGGCTACCAAAACGGAACTGTAGAATATCAGCTCAATAATCTGCCTGACGGAATGTATAAGCTTAATATTAAGGCATGGGATACATACAATAATTTTGGTTCATCCGAGATTTATTTTAATGTAAAAAGTTCGGAAGACATTGCACTGGAAAATGTTTATAATTATCCAAATCCAATGAAGGATAATACAAGCTTTATTTTCCAGCATAATTCGGATGAAATACTTACCGCCGACATTAAGATTTATACAGTGAGCGGAAGATTAATTAGAGAATTGAATAAGACTAATATAACTGATAAGTTCGTAAACATTGAATGGGACGGACGAGATGATGACGGTGATGCCATTGCAAACGGAACTTACATTTACAAAATATTAATTAAATCAGAAACCGGCAGTTTTTCAAAAAGCAGTACGGGAAAATTAGCCAAGTTAAAATAATAAACACAAAAAGGAGATACATTTAATGTTCAGGAAATCATTCGCTTATTTTTGTTTCATCTTAAGCGTATACAGTTTGTTTGCTTTTAACGGCAGCGAGCTGTATTCTCAGACCACAACATCAACCGGAGTACCGTTTCTGTTGATTGGTCCAAATTCCAGATTCGGCGGTATGGGTGAAACCGGTTCTGCTATTGCTGACGATGCAACTGCAATGCATTGGAATCCATCAGGTCTTGCTTATCAAAAAACTGGAACGGAAATTAATTTCACTCACTCACCATGGCTTGCAGGTTTAAATCTGGGAGACCTTTTTTATGATTACATTGCCGGAAGAAAGTATATAAAATCTATTAACGGAACAATAGGAGCTGATTTTACTTATCTGAATATCGGCGAAGTTATATATACTGATGAATTTGGAAACCTCGATCCGGGAAGAAATTACAAGGCTTATGAAATGGCATTTGCAGTTACTTATGCTACAATGCTCAGTAAAGACTGGGCTGGCGGCATTACCGGAAGATTCATTTACAGCCGTCTATCTCCTTCCGATTTAACTGTAGGCAATGAAAAAGGAACAGGAACAGGAATTTCAGCAAGCTTTGATTTATCCGGAATGTGGAGACCTGTCAAAGCGCCGAAATTTCTTGCTGATAAGTTTTCTATCGGTATGAATTTATCCAACATGGGTCCTGCTATATCATACGTTGACGCTGATCAGGCAGATCCCCTTCCTACACAGTTGAGATTAGGATTTGCTTATGACGTTGTAAAATCAGAATTTAATAATCTGACTATCACTGCCGACTTTGCAAAACTTCTCGTTAACAGAGAACCGACAATAATTGATACGACCGGCGGAACTGAAGTTGTCGTTCAGCAAGGTTATGTTGATCCTTGGTATGAAGCTATCTTCACTTCTTGGAAAGGCGGAATCTCCGGAATTGCAAAATCATTTCAAACATCAATCGGCGCTGAATACTGGTATGGTAACCCGAAACTGATTGCCCTGCGCGCTGGATATTTTTACGAAGATCCTTCAAACGGAAACAGAAAATTCATTACTCTCGGAGCAGGATTGAGATACAGTCTTTATGGATTTGATTTCAGCTATATCAGCACTATAGAAGAAACACATCCGCTTGCAAATACGCTCAGATTCGGCTTAATAGTAAATTTTTAAAATCCTAATTACAAACCATAGTTCTGAAATTTGAGCTATGGTTTGTTCTTTAATTACATACTATGTCCATACTACAAAAATTATATGTATTGTGTTTTGCAATTTTATTTTCTGCAGTATCTTATGCTCAATCCGATAAAATCGAAATTAAATTAAATCATCCGGTTAATCCCGGAAAACAAATCAGCTCCGCACCAAAATCATTTTTTTCGGGAATAGATTCAGTAAAAATCGTTGCTGTTTTAGTACAGTTTCAGGAAGATAATGATGAAAGAACTACGGGAAACGGTCGTTTTGACATGTCAAATAAATATTACAATCCCACTACTCAAAAAGATACAGTTATCGATTCCCCTCCGTATGACAGTGCGTACTTTGCTGACCATCTTTTGTTTCTTAAAAATTATTATAAAAAATCATCCAAAGGCAAACTCAATATTAACTTTGAGCTGTTTGGTCAGATAATTACTCTCCCTGGCAACATGCAAAGTTATTCTCCTCAATCAGGTGAAGGAAATGAAAAACTCGGCAATTTATTCAGAGATTCATGGGCAAGAGCTGATAGCTTTATAAATTTTTCGGGTTATGATTTAACGAGAACTGCATTTGTTATTTTTCATGCCGGAACAGGAAGAGATGTTGATGTAAGTTCGATTCTGGGATTTGATCCGACTCCTTATGACATACCTTCTGTATTTCTCGGATTGAAAAGTCTCAAGGAAATTTACGGACAGAGCTATAACGGATTTCAAACTAATGACGGCGTGTTTATTCAGAATTCTTTGATTATTCCTTCGACCGAATTAAGAGAGCTTGATCTTATATCCGGAAACTTTCTTATCGAACTTGGAATGAACGGCATATTGTGTGCAAGTTTCGGAAGCTATCTTGGCCTGCCTGACCTCTTTAATACTTCTAACGGCAAAACTGCTATCGGTAGATTCGGTCTGATGGACGGTCAATCTTTGTTCAGCTATAACGGTATCTTCCCTCCTGAGCCTTCTGCATGGGAAAAAATATTTCTCGGCTGGGTTTCTCCTGTTGTAATTCCTTCGGGATCGGGCAATTTACGGCTTCCGGCAATCTCAAAAAACATTCAGAGAGATTCGACGATTCTTAAAATTTTAATTAACAGTAAAGAATATTTCCTTATTGAAAACAGAAACCGAGATCCTGAATATAACGGTCAGACGATTTATTACAGAAACAGAAATTTTGTTGACTCAACGATTTATGCTGCCGATATGGAAAACGGTTTTTATTATTCCAGTACTTATACCGATTTAAGCCTGCTGTCGGGAAATATCAGAGATGTGGAAAATTTTGACTGGAGTCTGCCGGGTCTTATCAACGGCGAAAATAACTATCGCGGAGGCATTCTAATCTGGCATATCGATGAGAATGTTATCGATGCTAACATTGCTTCAAATTCAATAAACAACAATTCACAACACAAAGGCGTTGACCTTGAAGAAGCAAAAGGCGCGCAAGAAATTGGCGTTACTTTTAATACGCCGTTCGGCTCTATTACTGGCGACGGCACTCCGGTTGACTACTGGTTTAACGGAAGCCATCAGGTACCGACTTCCGTTTATAAAAATGAATTCACTCCGTCGTCCATTCCCAATTCTCTCAGCTATTCACTTGCAAACAATAATATCAGCTTAAAGGGTTTTACAATTATCGATACTCTGATGAATTTTGATTTGAATATTGGAAGCGTTCAGATCAGTCCCATAAAAGGTTTTCCTATCAACATCGGAATTGACAGTACAGGAAATTCGCAAGCTATAGCATTTGATTTTATTGAAACTTCAAGTGATGAAATTTTTGCAAATTCGAATAATAAAGTTTTTGCATACAGACATGACGGCTCTCCCGTTACTACAGACGGCATTCTAATATCAGATTACGGCAAGTATATCCCTGCTTTTGTATTTGACGGAACTCAAAATTATGTTACTGCCGTCCGGGATCAGGGTGTGATTTTTAAAAGTCAAGCGCTCGGCTCGGTTCAATATTCACTGACAACTCCTTATATAAGTTGTCCTCCTTTTATAAATAAAAGCAATTCATTTGCCTATATCGGCAAATCAAACGGAGCTGTCTACAGATTTTCTCCGTTTTCATCCGGAGGCGTTATTGACTCCGTATCTGATTTGATTAAGCAATTTTCGGGAACAGCTTCGGATACTTTTAACTTTATTACAAATTTTAATAAATTTATAATAACGGGAAACATTACATCGCCGACTTCAGCAGACGTTCTTATAATCAATAATCAAAACGAACTCATTCTTAACGGATCAAAAATTAATCTGAATTATTCTCTAAATTCCATTAACTCATCGCCGGTCCTTGCAGACATAAACAGCGACGGCAGACAGGAGATAATTTTTTCTGCCGATAATAAAATATATGCCTTAAATCAAAACGGAGTCTTGCTTGATAATTTCCCCGTCGCTTCTGCAAGCGGGATATCTTCAGGAATTTCCGTGTGTGACGTGAACAATGATAATGTTTATGATCTCATTTACGTTTCTTCCGACGGCAATCTGAATGCTGTCGGAGTTAACGGTAAGCCTGTCTCGGGATTTCCGATCAGTATTGGCATTAATACGGTTTCTACTCCTGCGCTGGCAAACCTGAATGATACTCTCGGCATAATTGTTGCCGGCGGCGACGGGTATTTGTATGGTTTTAAAACCAATACTGTGTATAATGAAAATAAAATATTATGGAAAAATTTTCTAAAGGATAAATATCTCTCAAATAATAATTTTGTATCCGGAAGCAGTCCTTCTAACATTACCGATAAACTTCCGTCGGATAAGGTTTACAACTGGCCAAATCCAGTTTATGACAATGAAACTTTTATAAGATATTATCTGAACGGTAGCTCTTCGGGAGTAACAATTAAAATTCTTGATCTTTCAGGTGAGCTTGTTACAACGCTTAATGGAACAAATTATTCCAAATCAGATAATGAAGTTATCTGGAATGTTTCTGACGTTCAAAGCGGAATTTATTACGGAGTAATTGAAGCCGACATTGACGGAAGCAAAGAGACGCGAATAATTAAAATTGCCGTCGTAAAATAGTTATTTTAATATTTTTTTAACAATCAGGTGATTATCTTTACATAAGAAATCACCTTTTTTTATTTGATGGAATATTTTTTTTCAGCCGTAACCGTATTGTATTTATTGCTCCATCTTTATCTGCTTTCCGGATTGATTAAGTCAATTAAAATCAGGAAAGGCAATCAGGACAATAAACCCGAAGTCTCTTTAATTGTCGCCGCAAGAAATGAAAATGATAACATTGCTTCCTGCATAAAATCTCTGGCAAAAATTAATTACCCCGAATCCCTGCTTGAAATCATTCTCGTAAATGACAACTCAACCGATGATACATTCGAGATCATGTCCAAAGAATCAAAAGGCAAAGATTTTTTTAGAGTAATTAATTCCAGAATAAATCCAGAAGGCAACCTCAAAGGTAAAGCTAACGCACTTGATACTGCAATTGAAATCTGTTCGGGTACTGTAATCATTACTACAGATGCAGACTGCACGGTTAATCCGGAATGGGCAAAAACAATGACCGGATATTATGACAATGATACGGGTATGGTTTGCGGATTTACCGGAATAAGACAGGACGGGACACTCTTTACTTCGCTGCAAAATTTGGACTGGATGTATCTTCTTGCTCTTGCTTCTTCCAGTGCAGGTCTAAATCATATTATGAGCTGTCTGGGTAATAATCTTTCCTTTACAAAAAAAGCATACTACGATACAGGTGGTTATAAATCAATCAGCTTTTCAGTAACGGAAGATCTTGCTTTGATGAGAAAAATCGATTCTTCGGGAAAATACAAAATCAGATTTCCCGTTGATGATAAATGCCTTGCGGAAACTCTGCCTTGTAAAAATCTTAAAGAGCTGTTCAGCCAGAAGCGAAGATGGTTTAGAGGAGGAACGGGAATTAATTTACTCGGATATATTACGGGATTTGAATTATATACGATGAACCTGATGCTTGTCTCCGGATTTTTTTTCATGGACATCCAAAATTATCTGATGCTTATCGTCGTTAAGTCTTTTTCAGAACTTATTCTGCTATCGGTTGTTCTGAAAAAATTCAACAGCCTTAAGCAGCTAATTATTTATCCTGTATTCATATTGTACTTTGCTTTTTACGGACTGCTTCTCCCGTTAAGCTTTTTATTCAGCAGAAAAATTAATTGGAAGGGACGAAAGTTTTAAAACCGGACTATTGGGATGTGTATCCTTGCCAGAAAATTTAAATTAGAATACTCATCTGCAAATGTATATTTTGATACAAAATCAAATACATATATTGTAAATCCTAAACCTGCTGAATATGTCAAAAGATTTTTATCACCGGGAATATCGGGATTGTTTGTAATGGGAGATATATCTTTTGTAACTGATGTGTACTTTACTTCTAATGTTAATATCGGCGAAGTAAAGTTTGATTTGACGTACTTATTTAAAATAAAATCGACGCTCCCGCCGACAGAGGTAATTTTTGTATCGTATGTGTTTAATACGTTTGTCGTCGTAAATTCAGGATTGCCGGGATTAGTTTGTCCTTCATATACAACTCCAAATACAAATGGGTAAAGTTTGTTAAATCCAATCTCCGCCTTAAATCCGTATGCAAAACCTGATTTAGAATAGTCGTTAAATCCGCCGATAGGAAATGACACTCCTATATACGGAGACAGAAATATTCCACCAAAGTTTATTTTCTGAGTGCGGCTTTTACCGGTTTTTACTTTTGCCGAATCATCACTAATCACTCTGCTTTCAGTAAAATTCTTACTTGCCGCGCTGCTATTTGCTAAATGCATTTTATCTTCGGCATAAGTTTTTTCTGAAACAATAATCACAAAAAATATTAAAATTACTTTTATCATAATATATAACGATGAAAACAATTCACGTGTCAATTTATTGTCTTATTATAAATTTCCGATTCGCTTTTTATGTATTCATTCATTAAGTCCAATAGACTTATTACATTTTTCATATTCAGACTTTCTTTTTTAAAAGCTACTTTGACAGTCTCCATTCCCAGCAGTGTGTAAAAAGGAATTAATGAAGGCAATTCTGAATTGATGGAGTTAAGGTGATTGGAAATTGTTTCTATATCATTTCTTTCAAAAGGTCCGGTTAAAGAATTAATTAATCCTTCATCGGATATGTTATGCAATGTATTCATGATGATAGGTTCAAAGATTTCAAATGTTTTGCTCTTCTCAATGCCGATGTTTGAAAGCACTTCGGACGAAATATTAAGCAACGTGACTAAAAAATTTGAAGATATAACGCAGGCAGAATGATAAAGATTCTTTTTCTCTTTCGGAATTAAAATATATTTGGAATTTAAATTCTCTATTATCTTTTTTGAAATTTTAATTGCGCTTTTGCCGCCTTCAATGCCAAAATAAATATTCGTTAAAAGTTTATGATTTGTCTCGCTGAATTTGCTGAAAGTCTGAATTGGATGCATTGAAGCTGCGTTCTCCTTTTGGAAATTGTTAAAATCAAAAACATCCGATGATTCCGAACCTGAAATATGTAAAAAACATTTATTCCTCAGATCAAGATTCATTTCATTTATTTCTTTTACCAGTTCCTTTATGTATCTGTCCTGAACGCATATTAATATGATGTCAGAGTTCTTAATAAAATCAGATTCAGGTTTCTCCGATGAAGAAATTAAACTCAGTTTTTTTTCCAATTTCTTTAATCTTTCCGAATGCCGGTCAGATATAAAACTGATGTTATATCCTAAATCATTAAGCTCTAAAGCTAATGCCGAACCTGCTTTGCCTAATCCAATAATGTAAATTTTCTCTTTCAATTTTTTTTCTCCATTAATATTGTTACAGGTCCTTTGTTTGTGAGTTTCACATCCATCTTACCTGCAAATAAACCGGATTTAATTTTATTTTTGTCGTAATAATTTTTCAATTCGGATATAAAATTTTCATAAAGTCTATTGGCAATTTCAGGCAATTCTGCCATTGTAAAGCTCGGTCTGTTGCCGCTTTTGCTTTTGTCGGTGCATAAAGTAAATTGCGAGATTACCATTACTTCTCCGTCAACATCCTTTACATTTAAATTCATTTTATCATTTTTATCTGGGAAAATCCGTAAATCAATTGCTTTCTTAGCCAGATAAGCAGAACGTTCCTCATTATCTCCTTTTTCCACGCCAAGCAAAATTAAAAGTCCTTCGCCTATATTGCTATACATTTCATTTTCAATATATACTGTTGATTCGCTGACTCTCTGTATTACCGCGATCATATTCTTACCTCGAGAATTCTGTCAATTCCGGCATAATCTTTGTAAAATATATAATCTAAAAAACCGGTTTCGTTAAGCAAATTACAAATTGAATCCTTCTGCATGAATCCAATTTCACAAAAAACTTTACCCTTAAATTTATCCTTTGATACAATTCCGAATATCCTTCTGAAAAAACTCAAACCATCATTTCCGTCAGTTAATGCTTCTTCAGGTTCATACTGTCTTACTTCCGGTTCAAGTTTCAAATAATCGCTGCTTGATATATAAGGAGGATTTGAGACAATATAGTCAAATTTACCCGGAAGATTTTCTAATCTAAATATATCTGTCTTCATAAACCTGACTGAATTATTTCCCTGTAATATTCTTTTGGAATTTTCTTCACAGAGATTCAAAGCTTCATCTGATATATCTATCGATACAATATCTGCATGAACGTTTTCCTTAATAAGTTCGGCTATGATAGATATTGAAATACAGCCTGAACCTGAACCGATTTCAAATATAGACACGTCTTTTCTTCCTGTCTGAAGAATGTCTTGAATAACTTTTTCTACAAGAATTTCAGTTTCCGGCCTGGGAATTAATATGCCGCGTTTGACTTTAAATTCATAACCAAAGAAATATGCTTTACCGGTTATATACTGTATTGGTTCATGGCTTTGTCTCCTTTTTAAAAATGTTCTGAATAAATTCACTTCATCCTTTGTAAGCGGCTTGTCAAAATTTAAATACAAATCCATTCTGCCGCATTTCAGCACATCACACAAAAGTAATTCAGCATTCAATCTTGCATCTTTAATGTTATTCTTGCAGAGATATTCGGCAGATACTTTGATGTATTCAAGCGCTGTTTCGGGTTTCTTTTCTTTAATCAAAACATGTCAGAAATTTTCGGGAATTATTTTATTATTATAAACTACTCTGCCGTTAATAATTGTCATCAATACCTTTATGTTTGGTATGTTTTTTAAATCTGCTTTAAATATGTCTTCTGACAGAACTATCATATCTGCAAATTTTCCCTTTTCAATTGTGCCTTTTTCTTTTTCTTGAAAAGATGCATAAGCCGGCCAGACTGTGTATGACTTAACTGCATCAAGCAAACTGATCTTCTGATCGGGATTCGGAATCTGAACAGATGAAGAGTCAAGATTTTGCCTTGTAACAAGAAAATAAATCTGAAGGAAAGGATTTATCTGATGAAAAGGAAAATCAGAACCTGTTGTAATCATCCCTCCTGATTTAATTAGAGAATTCCATAATCCAAGTTTGTTTAAATTCTCCGGCTTTATCATCTGTGGAGCAATCTCAATGTCATTCATACATACGTCAGGTCTGACTGATGGTATAATTTTAAGTTCAGAAATTTTTACAAGATCTTTTGGATTAATAAACTCGCAGTATTCAAGTATTGTTCTTTTGTCACCGGCATTTTTTTGCTTGTTTACGGTTTCAATAAGACTCAATACTGTACTTACGGCTTTATCCCCAACAGTCTTTACACACAACTGAAAATTTTTATCAATGGATTTCGAATAAATATCTTTGAACTGATCTTCCGTTATGTAAGGAGCAGCCCGCTTCGGGTCTTCATTAAAATCATCAATCATTGATGAATTCTGTAATTCAAACAGTCCGTCATAGTCAATAGATACAGCCTTTATTGTTAGCTTGTCGTTAAAATTTATTTCCGGTCCTTTTTGAAAAAATGAATTTACAAACGAACTGTCCTCACCTGAAATTATGGCATATACTTTTAATGGAAATCTGTTTCCCTCAATTAACTCCCTGAAAATCTCAATTCCTTCATTTCCCAATGTCCTGTCATGAACTTCGGTAATACCGTATTTGATAATTTCTCTTACTCCTTTTTCAACTTGAGATTTCATTTCTGTCCTCATTAGAGTAGGAATATTGTTTTTTACAAGATTAACTGCAGAATCGTAAAGGACACCTGTCAGTTCGCCGTCAGGAAATTTTTCAATCTCTCCGCCGGGAGGCGACGGAGTGTTTTTATCAATATTCAGCAATCTCAATAATCGGGAATTTACCCAGACAGCATTAAAACTTAAATTTACAAGATATACTGGATTATTCGGAGCAATATTATCGAGTACCGATTTATTCATATTTAATAAATCCTGCTCTGATAAGTTGAGCTCATTCCATCCATAGCCTCCAATCCAGTCGCCTTCATACGAATTACTTACTTTATCTGAAACAAGACTTTTTATTTCATCTATGCTTTTGGCATAAGAAAGATTTATGAAATTAAGATTTTTTGAAAATTCAATTATTGAACCTTCCGAATCCGTAAATCCCGGTAAAACTGGTGATCCTTTTAAATCAATTACATTATCCGAAGAGTACTTATCCATTATATCATTTGTCGTCCCCATATCGATAATTTTCCCATGATTCACGGCAATAGCTTCCACAACCGAATTTTTTTCGTCCAAAGTGTAAATTTTACCGTTTGTAAAAATAATTTCCGGTTTTTCTCCGCAGGAATACAAAAGTAATGCAAATATCAATATTAATATTCTATTCATTATTTATCTGATTTTCTGTTTATTATAAAATTTTGGATAAACTAACAAAATCAATTAACTAATTAAATCCACAATGTTAACCTTATTAAAGTAAATATATTTAGCAAAGGTATTGAAATATGAAATGTATATATATATTTTGCAGAAAATACACGTATGACAAAAAACTTTGCAATGAAGAAACTTTACTATTCGATAAGTGAAGTAAGCAGAATAACCGAATTGGAACAGTACGTGCTTAGATACTGGGAAACTGAATTCGAGCAGCTTAACCCGGCTAAAAATCATTCGGGTAACAGAATTTATACCAATAAAGATATTAAACTCATTCTTTATATTAAAAAACTTCTCAGGGAAGAAAAATATACAATTGAAGGCGCAAAAAAACTTATTAGAAATTACTCCATAAAAGAACAGGAAAAAGAAAACATAAAACCTCAGACTTCACAACCCGAAACTATGAGATTAAATAAGAGCGGTATTACAGAACTTTCTTTGTTTGAACACGAATCTAATCAATCCAATAACGAACTTTCAAAAAATGAGAATCTGAAAGAAGATTTGCTGCAGATCAAAATATTTTTGGAAAATCTCCTCGACGAATTGAAATAATCATACCTGATATTCATTTAACATTCATTTTTTCTTTCGTATAAATTTAGTATGAGTTTTATCGAAACTGATATTGACAATGCCCGGAAAATTCTTATTTCCAATCAGCTTAATTTTACCGGTCATAAGAAAACCTTCAATAATCTTCTGTATGGTATAATCGAAAAATTAAGTTATGTACAAATTGACACAATCTCTGTTGTCGAAAGATCTCACCATCATATTCTTTGGTCAAGAATGAATGATTATGATAAAAGAAAACTTGATGATCTGCTGGAAAAAGACAAGCTTATCTTTGAATACTGGGCTCATGCTGCCTCTTATCTGCCAATGAAAGATTACAGATTTTCTCTTCTCCGAAAAGATGCTTTCCGTAAAAAACACAAAGAATGGGGTTCGGCAAATAGGAAAATCATTAAAAGAGTTTATGACAGAATTAAATCTGATGGTCCGATGCAATCAAGGAATTTTATCGACAAAAAGAAGCCGGGAAAAGGCTGGTGGGACTGGAAACCTTCAAAGGATGCTCTGGACTTCCTTTTTCATTCGGGGAAATTAATGGTATGCAGACGCTCGGGATTTCAGAAGGTGTTTGACATTACCGAAAGAGTTTTACCGGGTAATGTTAATTCCTCTTATCCCTCGGAAAAGGAAGTTTTTACAAACCTGATACTAAACTCTCTTAATGCAAACGGATTTTCGGAAGAAAGAGAAATTATGTATTTAAGAAAATATGACCGAAAATTATTTACAAAAGTTATTAATGAACTGAAAGAAGATAAAAAGATAATTGATTTTAAAATTAAAGAGATGAAAGATTCTGATTATTATGTTCAAACAAACAGAGTTGAAGATTTAATCCCCAAAAACATGACTGACGAATTATATGTTTTATCGCCTTTTGATAATCTCATAATTGACAGAAGAAAAATCCGTAATTTATTTGGTTTCGATTTCCAGCTTGAGTGCTATCTGCCCGGACATAAAAGAAAATTCGGTTACTTCTGTCTGCCTGTTCTATATAAAAATAAATTTATCGGGAGAATAGATCTTAAAGCCGATCGAAAAAGTAAGATCTTGTTTATTCAAAACATCTTTTTTGAAAATCATCACAAGAAAAGTAATTCGTTCAATAAAATATTGATGAAAAAATTAAATTTATTTGCAGGGTTTTGCGGCTGTGAATCAGTAAATAAACTGATTTAACGGATGATGTTTATTCCGTTAAATCAGTTATGCAAAGCTGAATCAACTTTATTGCTTCGAAAGCCAGCTTTCAAAGCTCGTTAATCCGGAATACATTTCCTTTAATTTCTTTATGTCAGCTTTGTATCCATGATCAATAAACCATTGGAACATGCTGCCAAGTTCTTCGTTGTTTGCCCTCAATGCATCTACAGGTAATTCATTAAACTTAGTTTCTTTTCCCGTAATTTTTTGATAAACTCCTGCTGCATCCGGCATCGACAATTCATCCCCCGCAATTTCAATCTCTTTACCGGCATATTTTGTAGGATTGTCAAATATTATCGCCGCAAAAGCTCCGATATCATCAACTGCTATCATCTGAAGTTTTGTGTCCGGCTTTAACGCCATTGTCAATGTAAGTTTACCGTTTTCTTCGGCAGGCTTATTCCATCCGCTCATATTATCCATAAAAAATACAGGTCTGATTATAGTATATGTTATCCCCAACGATTTTATGTATTTCTCGATTTCAAACTTAACATCAAAATGAGGAAGCTTCGTTTGCCTTTCTGCTCCGCCAACAGACGAATAAAGGATATGTTTTACGCCTTCGGATTTTGCCGCATCAGCAACATTCTTTCCCTGAAGCAATTCCCCGTCATATCCATGCTCCCAAAAATTCTGAACGCTGAATACGCCGTAAACTCCTTTCATTGCTTTTCTCAAATCATCAGCGGAATTCATGTTACCGCCGGTAATTTCTGCACCGAGTTTTTTTAATTCTTCTGCAGATGGCTTATTAACATCTCTTGTCACTGCCCGGACTTTCCATCCACTCTTTAATAGATGTCTTGCAACTGCCCCTCCTTGCTGACCGGTTGCGCCGGTTACTAGTATTATTTTATTCTCTTTGTCCATGATGTTATTTAATTTTTAAATGAAACTAAATCTTATTTTTATTTTTTTAAAACTATTCATTACCTTAAAGTTTTTCAAATATACTGTTTAATTTTGGATCGTATGATTTTTGAAAGATCTCAAATGCAGAATCACGCGGGATCTGCTCCTTTATACCGGTAGCATCAATTGTATCTTTGAATGTAACATAACAATCAAGCGCTGCACGAGCATTCTTTAAATCTTCTTCATTTGTATGTTCAATACAGTCTATTTCAGCATCAGTCGAAAATGATAGTTTAAAATGCATTTGCTTATCTGCTGATTCTTTTGATACCGTATAGAAAGCCAGTCT
The DNA here is from genome assembly GCA_019187405.1 of Ignavibacteria bacterium. GTDB lineage: Bacteria > Bacteroidota > Ignavibacteria > Tepidaquicellales > Tepidaquicellaceae > JABAQZ01. The sequence goes on along the minus strand of JABAQZ010000011.1, from coordinate 234,417 downwards.
TTTAGGACTCGCCTCTTTATCTCTTAGTTTGCAGTACACATTTTTTACTGCTGAATGAGTAACCAGATGATCATGAAATCCGCTTATACCATGAACGGGATATGTTACAATAACATCCGGTTTGACTTTAATAATATGCTCTTCAATCACTCCTTCAATTTCGGCAGGATCCATTTCTTTCAACCCGCTGTCAGGAAGGTCAAGTATTTCCATTCCGGTAAGATTTAATACCTTTTTGACATTCAGCATTTCTTTGAATCTAACTTCTCCCATTTCATCAATGGAAAAATTATATTTAAATCTTTGCTTAGTAGCTCCGCCTTTGGTCAGCGTCAGCAGATAAACTTCATGCCCTTCTCTGATTTGCTTTGACATTGCTGTTGCCGGTCCAAACGACTCATCATCCGGATGCGGGAAAATATATAATACTTTCATTATTATTTTTTTATTTTTTTAAATATGAGGAATACATCCAGATTAACTTTTCTTGCTGCGGGATATAATCACTCATGAGTGAATTTGTACCTTCATCATTGGCTTTTCCGGAAAGCTCAAAAATTTCTCTTTCGATTTTTATGATTTTGGAAAATCCGTTGATGATGCTTTCAATTGCTTTTTTACCGTTGGATATATTTATTAATTCTTTTACGCCTGATACTTTCAGATAATCAGTGTATGAATGCAAAGGAGTATATCCAAGTGTAAGTATTCTCTCTGCAATTTCGTCAATCTTTACAAGTGAATCATTGTATAGCTCTTCAAACTTCAAGTGTAATTCAAAAAATTTATCTCCTTTTATATTCCAGTGAAAACCTCGCGCATTCATGTAGAATATCTGATAGTTTGCCAGCAAAAGATTTAGTTTATCTGCAAGCGCAGATGCAAGTTTTTGATCAATTCCGATTATGTTCGTTTTCATGTTTAGTTTTTTAATTTTAATAAAATTTATTTATTGTTATCGCATCGGGACTTCAATAATCAATATCTTACTGTCATTAATTGCGGTTAATTCTATTGAATCTGTATCTTCAATTCCAATTGCATCTCTCTTGATAAGTATATTCCCGGATACATTTGCTTCGCCTTCGATTAAAAAAACATAAACACCGTTTCCCTTTTGTATAATCTTATACTCAACCGAATTATCCTTTCTCAAATCCGTCATGGAAAAAAATGCGTTTTGGTTTATCCATAATGTATTTTCGCTTCTATCAGGCGATACTAAGGTTACTATTTGATTTATTCTTTCCAAAGAATCAAAAGTTTTTTGATCATATCTCGGCGCTATATCTTTTTCTTTCGGAAAAACCCAGATCTGAAGCAGGTTAAGATCGTTTTTATCAGAATTATTAAATTCCGAATGTGTTAATCCGCTTCCTGCGGACATAATCTGTATATCGCCAGCTCTGATGACACCATGATTTCCCGTACTGTCTTTATGCGCAATCTCACCTCTGAGCGGAATTGTAACAATCTCCATGTTATCGTGCGGATGCGTTCCAAATCCCATGCCTGCCTCGATAATGTCGTCATTCAGTACTCTTAGCAATCCAAATCTAATCCTTTTGGGATTGTAATAATTTGCAAAGCTAAATGAATGTCTCGCTTTCAGCCAGCCGTGGTCTGCGTAACCTCTTGAATCCGCTTTGTGAATTGTTGTTGTCATTTTATGAATTCTTTTCGAAAATTAAATTTAATTTTATTTTAAAATTATCATTAATCATTTTATCACCTAAATCACCGAAAAATTTTCCTGACCTGTATTTTATGTCCCATAAAGTTCTGTCAATATCAACTTCAGCCTGCGCTGTCACTTTGTCTCCTTCATGACTGACTTCCGCAGGGAATGTAATCTTATTCGATATATTCTTAATTGTAAGATCTCCGGTTATTTCATATTTTCCTGAGACAGTTTCTTTAATTGAAGTAATGACAAATTTTCCTTTTGGAAATGTTTCCGCGGAAAAGAAATCACCCGATTTCAAATGATTTGTAAGCTTGGTATTCATTTCCTCATCAGAGACATCCAATACTTTGATCGTTCCAAAATCCGCCTCAAAATTCCCACCGGTAAGTTTTGTATCATCAATGAATAAGTTTCCATTTGTAAAATTCACTATTCCGTTATGCTTACCTGTTACTTTACTTGCGAACCATTCAAGTTTACTTTCGTTTAAGTTTAATTTGTAGCTAATACCCTTATTCGATGCCGAAGTAACTTCTTTGCCGGAACCTGAATTATTTTCTGAATGTAAGTTTTTGTCATCCTTTTTTTCAGAACATCCCACAAATGCAGCAACTGTTAATATCAATGACAATAGTTTGTTTAATTTTAGTTTTTTCATCGTTGTTTTAATTTAAATTGATTTATGAAAAATTTAATCTCTTAATTTATCAAGCAATTTATTAAGTTCTCCAATCTCTTTTAAACTTAATTTTGTAAAATTCATCTTCCAAATCGGCTGTTTTGCTCCAATTTCTTCGAGTAATTTTTTTCCTTTATCAGTTATCAGAATATCCACGCATCTTCTGTCTTCTCCTCTGAGATTTCTTACGACATATCCTTTTGCCAAAAGTTTGTCAATCAATCTGGATACATTTGACATCTTATCGAGCATTCTCTCGATTATAAGGTTTACTGTTGCAGGATTTGGATACTGCCCGTTTAATATTCTTAAAACATTATACTGCTGATTTGTAATTCCAAACGGCTTTAAAAAAATTGATATTTTAGAATTTAACCAGCTTCCCGTAAAAAGCATGTTTACGACCAATTTCTCCCTCTCGTTCTTAAACTTACCTTGCTTAATCTCGTCTTCTAGTTTCATTATATTTTTTTATACAAATATATGTATATACATTTAATGTGTCAATACCTATTTATATGTATATACATTTATTACTAAAATCAGAAAAATACATTTTCAACTTTTAATTAAATTTATCAAACAATCTTCCTTTAATTACATATTATCATTATATTTTGTAAAAATGAAACCTTTGGATTTGTTTGAATTGCTCATCGGTGTCTGGGAAGGTCAGCTTGAAAGCGGGATCTATCACGAAGAGTGGATAAGAATTAACGATAATGAGCTGTCAGGTAATGCTTTTGTCGTTAAAGAAAATGTTAAACATAATACCGAACTGCTAAGGCTCATAAAAAACGATACCGGTATTTTCTACATTGCGGATGTTAGCCATAATCCCGCGCCGGTTTCTTTCAAACTTGCTGCTTTGTCGGATAATGTAGCCGTTTTTGAAAATCCTTTGCATGACTTTCCGCAGAAAATAACTTATACTTTTATCGATGATAATAATCTTACGGCAGTTATTGAAGCAATCAATGATGAAAGGAAAAAGGCATTCAGGTTTGAACTAACCAGAGTGAAATAGAGATATGCAGTAAATAAAAGTTTATCTGGTTTTTATCGTCGAAAATTCCTTGATTAAAAATTCGCTGTTATTTTTTTCTGATTCCATAGTATCAGCCATGTTTACAGTTACCCTCAATGCCCTTAACCCTTTAATTCCCTGAAGATCTTCCAGCTCAAATTCGTCTACCTCCCTTTTAAGAATGTCTAATGTTTGAAGATACTCTATATATTCATGATATTCAGATGCCTCCGAAGTCTGATTGTAAACTATAGCAATCTTCCCGGGTTGTGTCAGACGTTCTTCTCTTCCCTTTATTTCAGCTTTATCGATTCTCTTTTTTAGTATTTCATACCTTATGTTATATGCTCCGTCAACATCAAATTTCTTTTCATCATATCTGAACCTTATCGTGATCGGAGTATCCTGAACAAGTATCAGGTGCGCAGTCTCAAGTTTATATGGCAGTTTGTTTTCCATAATTTTAGATTTCAATGCAACTCTGCACATAACCAATAGCTGCCATAATCTTAAATTTCTCAGATAAATTGGATTAAACTTTATGCTTTTTACCATTTCCTGTCCAATGTAAATATTATGATCCACTCCGTCCGTTTTAAACCTTTCAAAATAATGAGGAAAAATTTTCTGGATTTTAATCTGCTCTCTGTCCAGATATGAAGCTATCATATCATTTAATGCTGATGCGCTTTCTTCAAACTTTTTTCTATTCCTGTAAACAAATCCAAGTTCTTTGTCTATACCGGAGTTATATGCATCAATGGCAGATATTACTTTTTCTCCGTATTCTGACATGCTTCCGAACATAGTTACGATTTTTTCATTTAAAAACTTTACCACTTCTATCTCATCGCCGGAATTAATGGAATATTTAAGAGAATTAATTTTTTTGATTATCCGGTATTTTAATTCGCTGAATGCTTCCATCGGTTTTACATTATCTGCTTTTTCGATAACATCCAATGCAAGCTTAAGATTATCTATCAGATCTTCGCGGATTGAATTGTCCCTGTGAAGAGAAGAGCTCCTGATATCAGACAAGCCGAACAAAGGATAGACGCCGTTAAATTTAATTTCCTCCATTTGACCTTCATGCCCGTCCCGATCGGTGTTTAGAAGCTTTAATGCAGCTTCTTTAAACTTCCATTCCAGGGAAGGATGGATTGCAGTACACTGCTGCTTTATGACAGCCTGGATTTTATTAAGCCGTTCCATTTTTATTCTTGAAACAGCCATTGAAAAAAGCGGAAGAACTTCATATAGCATCACCGAATTAAGCTGATTAATTTTATCCGGTTCGGGTGATACTATTTCAAACAACCCTATTACTTCGTCATTTATAATAAACGGCGCAACTAGAATGTTACTGATTCCCTGATTTAAAAAATCTTCTTCGACAATTGTCTTTTCTTCGTAATTATTAATGTCTTCTATTAAAACAATCTTTCTCTCTCTTATTACTTTCTCATATATACTACCTTTGATTTTCAATAAATTGTAATTTCTCTTTTTCTGTATGCAAAAACTGTTTCCGATTCTTCTTCCGATATCCGTTAATTCTCCATTTTCATGGACAATATCCAAAAGTCCAAGGAGTAAACCCGGACAATTAAGCAATGATTTTAAATGATGCTGAAGCTTTAAAAATCCTATATATGTAGTTATTGAATCCTTTTCAATCAACTCTTTTCTTATTGCAGATAATATCTCCGTATCGGATATGTTTATCATGTTTATTACTATAAATCCTGTAAATTTAAATTTTAATGGATCAATTTTTTTATGCAAGAACTCAAGATCATAAATCCTTTTTTTTATCTCTGCCTTATCCGACTCGCTAAGATTATTCAGCTTGCCTTTTATTTCAGTATTCACAAATTCGTTTGCCAAATTCATCTTGTAATACAAATCCAGACCATTAATCGGATTAATGATTTTATTCACAATCGAAAAGTTAAATCGATATTCGAAACCATAATATCTGCTCAAAATATATCCGTATGCGCCAATGGCTGTTCCGAACATATAAGTTTCCGGCGTAATGTTCAGATTTAAATTATTGAGTTGTCCATTATTCATGAACATTTCTTTAAATTTCCTGGTACAAAAGATTACCTTGTCAGTAAATGGAGTTACAGCTGCAAATGCATGACTTTCAGAAAAATAATCGGGGAAAACAAAAAGCATCATGTTTTTAATCAGCTCTTCATTTCTTTCTACAACCTTCATATCCCTGATGTCTGACATTATCTCCGGTTTGCTGTTTATTTCATCAAGTAATATTTTGGAAATTTCTCTCTTAGATTTATTTTCGCTTTGAGATTCTCTTTTAATGTATTCAATAAGCACTTTAAAATTCAACACATTTTCAAAAGGTAATTTAAAATCCTTTCCTGCTAAATATTCTATTGAGGAATTATCTATAAAAGAATCAAACAATATATTTTTTGAAAACATATATATATAAAAAGATGAATGTAGTTATAAATAATGTTTCTTTGTGTCTTCTAAAAGTTAACTATATTAATTTTAAATAAAAAATTATTTATCAAAAGTTTTATTTAATCGTATTGCCTAATAATTAATGTTACCTCGGGGAAATGGAAAATAAAGTCGTTGCCTCATAATTAATGTAATCGTAGATGTAATACAAAACGGTAATAATTACGAATAAAAATCAACAGCAGAATTTCATTAAAAAGATTATTGAAAAACATAAGAATTCCGGAAAAGAGGAGAAGAAAAAATAAATTAGATGAGTTTTGTGTTGTCTGCAGCTATCATAATAAGTACGCGATAATACTGTTGAATAAATCTTCATAACATGAAATTAATTAGCAATTTATAAGAAACGAGTGGAAATGGAATTTTCACTAAGGGGTGTAATAAATTTTTAAAAACATTTTGAAAAAAACAAATCTGATCTGTTAGGATAGAGTAAAACAGCTATACCGTCCGGTTATGTATATATAAAAAATCAACCTAATGAAAAATAGAAAAGAAATTTTTACCGCTATGGTAACATTTTATTATGAGGTAACTGGTAATGATATTTAATTCTGAATTCATTATTAGTCTCCAGAGGAAAAAAGTAATTTAGCTTTTTGACAAACAATCTAATTTGTACAACTGACAACCGGATTTAATCAGCATCAAGCATAAATACAGTTCCCCCGAAAAGAAAAATGCGATAACTAAGTTAGTTTATAAAATAGAAAAAAGGAAATTACAATGACCGCGAACAATATCTGCATAAATCTTCCGGAAGAATTTACTGCAGCTTTCCAAGCTAAAGGAGTTTTTATATTATCAGTGAATAACTTTATTAAGGTGTATGATTCTTCCACAAAATGGATTAATGAGAATGATTTCATATTCAGCGGATTAATGTCGGTTTTGTCATTGTTCATACAGGGAGTTTTTAAAAAGATACCAATGTTTTTTCTCGAAAAATTTAAGAAGTCTGTCGAATCAGTTTAGAAATGTTTTGCAGTTATCTTTTTAACTTCGGATCGAATGCATCTCTTAATCCGTCACCCAGCAGATTTACGGAAAATACGGTAACCATAATTGCAATGGAAGGAAATACCGCCAGTCCCCAGTTTGTTCCGACAACAATATATTTATAACCATCAAAAATCATCTGACCCCAGCTTGCAGTCGGCGGCTGAACTCCCAATCCCAGAAAACTAAGACTTGCTTCGAAAATAATTGCTGCAGCAAGACCAACCGTTCCAGTTACTATAACAGGACCAATGCAGTTTGGAAGGATATGCCGGAAGATTACTCTCGGAGCTTTAAAACCTATTGCTTTTGTTGCTTCAACAAATTCCGTTTCCCTTAACGAAAAAAACTGACCTCTCACAATCCTTGCAATGTCAACCCATCCGGTAAGTCCTATCGCTACAAATGCCTGCCACAATCCTTTTCCAAGCACAACTGAAAGCGCGATAATCAATAGTATCGCAGGGAATGCAAAAATAACATTGACTAACCACATAACCATTTTATCAATTGATCCCCTGAAATAACCCGCAAACGAACCAAGCAGAAGCCCGATAAATATCGCAATGCTTTCTGAAATCAGTCCTACCATAAGACTCACCCTGCTCCCATATATTAATCTGCTTAACACATCTCTGCCAAATCTATCCGTTCCCAAATAAAACTTCAGCTTTTGTTTGTAGCTGCCGTTTTCAAATTCAAGTTCAGAAGTATTTATTGATTCTTCTTTATCCGTATAATCAGTAAAAAACAGCTTTCCATTTTCTTCTCTAATGATATTTTTGACTGCGATGTATTTGTTTTCGTTTTCATTATCGGGATTCGATTTTTTTATAAGCACATCTCCTTCAAAGCCTATGTCTTTTGCTGCAAACTCGAGTATCTGCTGGTTTGGATTAAAAGGAGAAATCAGCGGAGCAGTAAGCGCTATTAATATCAGAAAAATAATCGTATAAAGTCCCGCCATTGCCAAGCGGTTTCTTTTCAGTCTTTTCCAGGAATAATACCATAGACTCCGGGTCTTGTCATCCTGCTGTATCTCCTTAACAAGTTCCGAATTTTCAGTCTGCATTTATCTGCATTATGATTTAAAATAAAAATTCATGACAATTTTACTTTTGGGTCAAGTGCCGCATAAATTATGTCAACAAAAAAATTAATTATCACAAAAACTATTGCGCTGAACAACACCGTACCTTGTATCATTGGAAAATCCAGTTTGAATATTGAATCAATTGCAAGCAGTCCGATACCGGGCCAGTTGAATATATACTCGATGAAAAACACGCCTCCAAGTGTTGCCGCAAGCGAAGCGCTGATTGTTGTGATAACAGGGTTCAGTGCATTTCTTAACGTATGCTTGAATACAACTTTATAAGTACTCAAACCTTTAGCTTTAGCAGTTCTTACAAAATCCTGACTCATTGCATCGAGCATTGAAGAACGCGTAATCCTCGCAGTTATTGCAAGCGGTCTGAAAGCAAGCGTAACCATTGGAAGTATTAGATATATGAATCCTGAATTTATATAACCCGAAATTGGAAACCATTTCAGCAGATGTCCGAAGACAAGCGCCATTATCAGCCCGAATGAAAACTGCGGAAATGAAATTCCGAATAACGCAACAACCATAGATGCATTATCCCAGAATGTATATTGTTTTACTGCTGAAATAATACCTATGATGATTCCGATCAATGAGGATAAAAACAAAGCGCTGATTGATAATAAGGCAGTTGCAGGAACTTTCTCGAGAATGGTTGCGATAACTTCACGGTTTGTTGCATAAGACCTCCCGAGATCTCCTTTAAACGCATTTGTCATGAATCTGACATACTGAATGTAAACCGGTTTGTTAAGTCCGAGCTCTTCCCTGACTGCTTCAACCGAAGCTACATCTGCTCTCTGTCCGAGCATCATCCTTGCCGGATCGCCGGGCACAATATAAAGAAGACAAAATGTTACTGTCAGAACTCCAATAATAATTATCAGAGAGTTAAACAGATTTCTAACTATGTATGTCCACATTTCAGAATTTTTCCGGTTTAAAAAAATTTACTGCGAAATTAATTAAGAATTGCATAAAGTAAAACTTATATTTTTCATCTTGTTTTAAGCAGCCAAATAATTCAATTTCACAACAAACATGTCTGTTTTAAACTATTGGCAAAAAAAATCCCGTACTCCAATTTGAAGTACGGGAATCTGATTTATTTCGAAATACAAAATTTTATTCTGCTGTGACTCTTCTTGCTTTAAGATAAGTTCTTGTATAAAACTCATCATCGAGTGAAGCAACTGCAACTCCGGTTCGTGATCCTGAATGAGCAAAAAATCCGTTACCGAGATACATGCCTACATGAGTAACCCGGCCTTTTCTCATTGTATCAAAAAATACAAGATCTCCGAATTTCAGATCGCTTTTTTCAACTGGCTCGCCTACGTTTGACTGTTCAAGCGAAGTTCTCGGCAATGCAACGCCGAGCGCTTGATACATGATAGTCTGTATGAAAGCCGAACAGTCTATGCCGCGCTTTGAAGTGCCGCCCCATAAATATGGCGTATTAAGATACTCGATAATCTTATACATCACTTCATCTTTATCAAGATTTACCGCAAATTCAGGACTTGATATAAATCCTGCAAGACTGCTTGAAATGGCTTCGAGATTTTCTTTGTCGATTGAGGACTTACTTGTTAAGGTGTTGGTGGAAACGACTTCCGTTGAGTTCTTTTTTCCATTAACATCTTTGTAAGAATAATTCTCATCACCATCTTCACGGGAAATATTTTTTGTACTCGAACATCCGGTTAATACTGCTGAAATAAGTATAAAAAACAAAATCAACTGTAAGCCGGATAGTTTAAGTTTAAACATTTAAAACCTCCGTTTTAATTAATAAATAATCAGAATGTTAAAGAACATTAAAATTTTGACTAAAATAGAAACTTTAATTCTATTTATCAAGCCACAAATACCTGAAATTTACTCTGTGCATTGGATCAAGCGCATAACCGTTTACATACGGCTGAAGCAGCCTGTAATCCTCATCATAATAAATGAACATCATTGGCGCTTGTGATACGGCAATCTGCTCTGCCTGCAGATAAAGAGCATATCTTTCTGCCTGATTAGTTGTAGCAATAGCTTTTTCATATATTTCGTCATATTCCGGATTCTGATAACGGGTACTGTTAATCGGACTTATGGCTTTCGGGTCTTTGGGAACGTTCTTTCCGTAATATAGATTGAGAAAATTCTCAGGATCGGGATAATCCGCTATCCATCCCAGCCTGTAAAAATCAGCTCTCCCTGCATCAATGTTATCGAGATGCTGTGCAAACTGAATAATGTTCAGCTTCATGTTAACTCCGATTTCTTTAAGCATATTCTGAATGGATTCTGCTATCTGTATGTTTCTGTCGCCGCCTGAATTTATCTGAAGCACTGCATCGGGAAAACCTTTGCCATCAGGATATCCGGCTTCAGTCATCAGCTGTTTAGCTTTTGTTAAATCAAAGTTATAACCTTTTATTTTCTTATAATCATAATTTGGCATAGACGGCGGGACAATTCCGTAAATTGCTCCCATGTATCCCTGACCGTTGAGAACAAACTTAAGAATTTTATCCCTGTCAATCGCATAATTGAATGCCTGTCTGACTTTTTCATTATTGAAAATTTTGCCTGTAGTAAGAAATCCGTAAAATTGTATCGCAAGAGAAGGTACTTTCTGCAATTTGAATTTTGAAAATTCCGGAGTAAGAGTTTTTTCCGGAGTTACAATACCTTTAAAAGATTCATTTGGTATTCTGTAACATTCATCGAGATTTCCGTTTCTGAATTCGAGCAGCTGTTGTGACACTTCTTTTAGAAATTTAAACTTTGCGCCTTCCAAATACGGAATTTGATTTCCGAATTTATCTTTTTCCCAGTAATTCGGATTCCTTTTTAAGTTAAGTTCAAGATCCGGTTTCCAGTCGACAAAAATGAAAGGACCTGTTCCAACGGGATTCTGGAAATAATCCTTACCGTATTTTTCAACAGCTTCTTTTGGAATAATATATGAGAATGCAAGTGTAAGATAATAAATAAAAGGACCGAAAGGTTTTTTTAATTTTATCTGAAAAGTGGAATCGTCTTTTACAACATATCCCGAAACACCGTTAAGTTTTGGATCTCTTGATTCTCTTCTTGCTACAGTCATTTCTTCATAGAATTCAATTGCGCCTTCAACATGATTCTTAAAATAATCAAAGCCAAGCGTTCCCGTTGCGGGATTACATACTCTGTCCAACGAATACTTCACGTCGTTTGCATTCATCTCCCGCCCCTTGCCTCCAGGAAAGCATGCATTATCCTGAAACATCACTCCTTTTCTTAAATGAAAAGTATAAAGCAGACCGTCTTCTGAAATTTCCCATCTTGTCGCAAGCTGAGGAACAAGATTAAGCGAAGTATCGAGATCAATAAGAAGGTCATAAATCTGATGAGCAACGTGGTGAGATACGACATCATTAATTCCGACAGGATCGAGGCTTCTTATATTTTCAAGTTCGTTAATGATATATATACCTCCTCCTTTTATTCCTCCGTTTAATGCAGTCATTTTGCTCTCTTCCTTGTTACCGCAATTCAATCCTGATATTGCAAATAAAAGAATCAGCAAATAAATTTTATTCATGTAATAATGGCTTTGATTAAATTAAATTTGAATAAAAATAGAATTTATAATTCAATAATGCTATTTAGAAAGGAAATGAGAGTTAAATCATTATGGAATTTATTTAACACCTTTGTCAAAGATGCAATAGTTTCGCATTCCTCTATATCGTAAAGGATAGAAACTAATAACTTATCCCGATACTACAATTATTAATCTAATAAAAATAAATTATATAGCGTAATAGTAAATCTGATTTCAATCTAAGACAAGTATGAGATTTCAAATATTTTTAAACCGCAGGTAAATCAACAAAAAGAGCTAACTTTCAATTTGAGTTAATATGAGTTAATTACATATTTAAATTATTTCGATGTTTCGTAGTATAATGAACTTCTAAACTGAAAGGAACCATTGTGAAACAAATTAAAAAAAATGAAATTTACAAGCACTACATTGGCGTTCAGGAAGACAAACTCCCCTGTCATGCTGAACTTGGTTCAGCATCTGTAGTGGTCTGTACAGAATTTTATGTGTAAACAACATCTGATCCTGAAACAAGTTCAGGATGACAGATAGGTGTTCAGGAAGACACGTTGGCGTTCAGGAAGACAAACACCCCTGTCATGCTGAACTTGGTTCAGCATCTGTGATTGTCTGTACAGAATTTTATGTGTAAACAACATCTGATCCTGAAACAAGTTCAGGAAAACACGCTGGCGTTCAGGAAGACACGCTGGCGTTCAGGAAGACAAACTCCCCTGTCATGCTGAACTTGGTTCAGCATCTGTAGTGGTCTGTACAGAATTTTATGAGTAATCAAGATCAGATTCTGAAACAAGTTCAGGATGACATACTGGCGTTCAGGAGGACAGATTGGGTTCAGTGAGTTTGCCTGCTGCAATAACTGTGTAGTTTGTGAATGAGTTTTATGCAGAGTCTTTAAACAATAATGTGTGTTTACTTCTTCCCAAAAATTGTAAAAATTGTAAATTTCTATTCTTTCACTCATCATTTCTCTCGAGTCACTCATCATTTCTTTTGTGTCACTCTTCATTTCTATAATGTCGAAATCTGATCTGACAATGTCTGAAAGTACACTAACATTTGAGCACTTCATTTTTATGAAGTTAAAATCCATTTTTTTTGTGTCACATTTCATTTCTCAGATGTCATATATCAATTCTTTGATTAAATAAACCATTTCCCTTGTGTCGAATTTCATTTCTTTAGTGTCACACTTCATTTCTTTTGAGTTACATTTCATTTCTCTCGTGTCACACTTCAATTTGACAATGTCAGATGTAACCTGACATTGAATAAAAGTTCACAGGTAATTGCTGCGATACATTACTCTAATGCTAATCTTCATTTCTCTGATGCTGATCTTCATTTCTCCAATGCTGATCTTCATTTCTCCAATGCTGATCTTCATTTCTCTAATGCTGGTCTTCATTTCTCTAATGCTGGTCTTCATTTCTCCAATGTTAGTCTTCATTTCTCTGATGCTGATCTTCATTTCTTTAATTCTAATTTTCATTTTTTTAATGCTGCTTTTTATTCCTCCTGTGTCAATCATCTTTAAATTCAAATCAATCATCATTTATAAAATGTTTATCGGCTTTGTTTCTATGTCTGCAGAATATATGTTTGTGTTGCATGAAGTTTTTCTGTGTTGAAAATTCATATATAAACTGTCATAGTAATTCATTGTAATGCATTTATACATTTCTTATTTGCTCGGATGAATTTTAAGCAATTGAGATATTTGTTTTCAGTTTTCTGGATTTTTCTTTTTAAATTAGTTTCTGATTCTGCTATTGTCAGGCTACATTTTTTAATTACAGACAGAGAATTCACATGATTTAAAATTCATTATTTCAAATTTGAATCGAATCATTTAATATTTACACTGCTTCTTGCGGGAGTTAGGCTTATTTACTGAAGCATTGCTAAACTTTGTTTCTCTTTATGTATTTGCAATGCAGAGTTAATCATAATTCTGAAAAAGCAAGACAAAGTATAAGCATATTCAGTTTAAATGTTGTGATTTGCTTTCAAAAAGTTCTTTTGCAATATTTGTAACAACTCCTTCCAACGCTGACACGAAAGCGGAGTTGTTGTGATTTGCTTTCAAAAAGTTCTTTTGCAATATTTGTAACAACGCATTAATGGAAGAAAAACGTCTGAATCTCAAGAACAGATTCAAGACGAATAAAACCATCAGCCGCCTTGAGGAGCTTCGGATCATACTCCCGAACTATAAGCCGCAAGAAAAACAATTATCTTTTCACAAAGCAGAGCAGAGGCAAAAAGGAATTAAGGGTGGCTACGGCTCCGGGAAGACTTACGCTTTCTGCGCCGAAGCAATTCTATTGGCGTATGTTAACAGACCCGTTCCGGTTGTAATCTCATATCCCACGGAAGATTCCGCAATCGCATCAGGGCTGCCTGTTCTGAAATCACTCTGCAAGGATAACGACATAGAATTTAACTGGACTAAAGACAGCGGAAGCTTTGAGATGACCTTCGGCTCGAACGAAAGCGATATTGGTAAAATAATCCTGATAGGACAGAAATTTTTCAAGGGCGTTACCGTCGCCGCAATCGGCATGGACGAACCTTTTTCGCAGCGAAAAGAAACTTATGAAAATCTCATAGCCAGAGCTCGTTCGGGCAATGCAAAACGCCAGGAAATTTTCTGGGCAGGCACACCCGAGCCGGAAACTATGGAGTGGGGTTTTGAATTCTTTGCGCAGGACCATAATGACAAAGACTTGTTCACCATCACCGTTCCGACTTATGAAAATAAATATCTCTCAAAGGGATACTTGAAATCTCTCGAGAATACATTTGACGCCAAAACAAAAGAAGTATATATGTTGGGAAAGTACATGTCGCTATCACAGGGCAAAGTGTACTACGGATTTGAAAGGACAAAAAATGTTCTGCTCGTCGATGATATTCCTTTGACCGGAACAATCCAGTTAATAATAAGCTTTGATTTTAATGTTGACCCGATGACTGCAACTGAATTCATCTTGCATAAAAATAGATACTTTCAAGTTGATGAATATCTTATCCACTCGTCAAACACTGATGAGCTATGCGAGTCAATCATAACTAATCTCGAGAATAAATACGACATCCAAGACTTAAGTATAATCATTACCGGTGATGCATCCGGCCGTTCAAAGAAATCGTCATCTTTCGGCAAGTCGGACTATATGATTATAAAAGATTGGTTTTTAAGAAGTCGCATAAAATTTACTCTTGCAGTTCCAAATGAAAACCCTCCGGTAAGAGACAGAGTTAATTATACCAATAAACTTTTTGAACAAAAAAAATTTTTTATTTGTGAGAATTGTAAATTCAGCATCAGGGACCGCGAGCTTGTCGGATGGAAAAGAACTTCTTCCAATATGGAGGGATTCCATATTGACAAGTCAAGGAAAGACCTATCCCACCTTTCTGACGCCGGTGATTACGCTTTATGGAATACTCGGGTGCTTTGTGTAGATGAAGACGAAAGAACACCGATGATTGTTACCGGAAGGAGGGAAAAGAAATATTAATTTTGAAATTTACAATATCATCGGCAAGACTCTCTCTGATGGCATTGACAAAGCTTACCGCAAAGGAATTGCCTCCATTGTAAAGCTTAACAAAAAAGAAATTCTCCGGCTGGCGGATGAGCCGGAGCTTTTTAAAATCAGTTACACCGATACAGATAAAATTGCACTGACGAATTTCAAAATCGAAGCATTCACGGTTGCCGGTGTAATGAGCTTTGAACTGGAAGAGAAGCTCAGGCAGCTTGCACTTGACCTTCAGGAAGGCAAACATCCGCTTGCTCAAGGCGAGAAAGATATTAAAAAAGTCTGGGTTGCCGAAGCTTACAGTATTATGGCTGATTACATCCCGATTCCCGATATGCCTCCGCCTCGTTATCTCAATACAAACTTGCGAACTGCAATGCAGTCATCTTATCATGCTGCGCAATACATTCGGCTTCAGGATGACTCGATTAAAAATCTTTACCCAGCATACCAATATAAAACTCTTGAGGATAACAGAGTCCGCGAAGAACATGCAAGGTTGAATAACAACATCTGGAGAAATGACGACCCCGTATGGGATAAAATCTGGCCTCCTAACGGATGGAATTGCAGATGTTATATTAAGCCTCTCAACGAAGATGAGAGAAATAATTCTGCGGTGCAGCCAAAAACTTCTTCGGATGAACAGCTCAATAGTATCGTTGGTGAAGGCAGGATTGGGAAGGATTTTCAAAGGAATTCGGGTAAATCGAGAAGCATTTGGGGAAAGTGGAAAGACGCCAAATTTAAAGATTTAGATTATAATACAAAATTTAAGGAATCATTTGAATATGCACGTTCAATATCAAAAAAGCAGGTAACCGATCTGCTCCAGAGTGAATTAGAAAAATATGCCACCCCGGTTATTGAGAGAGAACCAACACAGGAAAACTGGGATGAAGATTTCCAAAACAATAGAGTTGATACTCCTATAGGAGAAGGCGTCTTGGCTACTAATGCGTTACAAAAAATCCTTGAGAAAAGAGACAATAGAAAAAAATATTACGGTACTTTTAAAACTACACTAAACGACCCTGTGTTTATTATAAAGGATGAACGAGGTGGGATAGTGTTTGTCCGAGCCTTTATGTATGGTGATAAACAGGTTGAAATTTTCGCGATTGGATTTATCGAGGGAAAGCTTGTTAACTTTAAGTCATTGGGGATTCGGAATATGGATGCTCTGATAAGAAAAATTAAGAATGGTGAAGTGCTACACTTAAAATCTACCGCCATTGGCAATTTCGCTGAATTACCAAGGAAGCACTTCCCCGTTGGCAGCGACCTACTTAATTTTAATACTAAAATAAATTTTTCACTTGAAATAAGAAATATAAAAATTGTTGTAGATACGTTAAACGAGAATCATTTAAAGAACATAATGTCCACCGCAAATGAGGTGTGGGGGGAAACATACAATTACAACAATGTAGTAAATTCAGAAGTGTATTTTATTAGGTACCGTTTTGATGGATTCCAGATTGTCAAGATCAATAACAACGAAGCTTATGAATTTAAATTCATCGGTTATGATAAGATTGATGAATTCAGGAAAGGTGTTGTATTATTATGAGTTCAATCCAAGAAATCCAATCAAAACTTAATTCCGTCATCCAAGATATTAGAATCAAAGGTCTCAAAGCCATTGAGATAGAAGCCATGCGTTCCATACAGTTGTGATTTGCTTTCAAAAAGTTCTTTTGCAATATTTGTAACAACATTAATTTGATTAAAAATGAAATTGAGCTTGTTGTGATTTGCTTTCAAAAAGTTCTTTTGCAATATTTGTAACAACTGATGCTAAATTTGAGAAATCAGGAGTGCTGTTGTGATTTGCTTTCAAAAAGTTCTTTTG
This sequence comes from Ignavibacteria bacterium, assembly GCA_019187405.1. GTDB lineage: Bacteria > Bacteroidota > Ignavibacteria > Tepidaquicellales > Tepidaquicellaceae > JABAQZ01. The sequence continues at coordinate 217,402 of JABAQZ010000011.1, read as the reverse complement.
CAATATTTGTAACAACTCTAAAACCGGTTCCTACTGCACTTTCGTGTTGTGATTTGCTTTCAAAAAGTTCTTTTGCAATATTTGTAACAACATGAAGTCCAGGCAATCACTTCTGAAGTTTGTTGTGATTTGCTTTCAAAAAGTTCTTTTGCAATATTTGTAACAACAATATTTCCGAAACATTTCGGTAATACTTTGTTGTGATTTGCTTTCAAAAAGTTCTTTTGCAATATTTGTAACAACTTAAAAAAAAAAAAAAAAAAAAAGGTATTGGTTGTGATTTGCTTTCAAAAAGTTCTTTTGCAATATTTGTAACAACAATCAAGAATCACCAAAGATAAAAGAAGGTGTTGTGATTTGCTTTCAAAAAGTTCTTTTGCAATATTTGTAACAACTTAATAAAAGAAAGAGTTTGTTGTCTTATAGTTGTGATTTGCTTTCAAAAAGTTCTTTTGCAATATTTGTAACAACTGGCGGTGATATGAATCAGGAGATTGAAGAGTTGTGATTTGCTTTCAAAAAGTTCTTTTGCAATATTTGTAACAACCTCAAATTTGTATTTCATATTATTTCTCCTGTTGTGATTTGCTTTCAAAAAGTTCTTTTGCAATATTTGTAACAACTTTTACAAGATAATCTTCATAGACAACTTGTTGTGATTTGCTTTCAAAAAGTTCTTTTGCAATATTTGTAACAACTTCTTTATCTGAATTAATATACAGGATTTAGTTGTGATTTGCTTTCAAAAAGTTCTTTTGCAATATTTGTAACAACAGGCAAAAGATTAGTTTATTTTCAGAAATAGTTGTGATTTGCTTTCAAAAAGTTCTTTTGCAATATTTGTAACAACGGAAGCCGAAGGATATGCCAATTACGATCTGTTGTGATTTGCTTTCAAAAAGTTCTTTTGCAATATTTGTAACAACGGTAACGTCTTTAATGTAGACCGGAATCTTGTTGTGATTTGCTTTCAAAAAGTTCTTTTGCAATATTTGTAACAACATTTACCCGCACCACAAGCGACTACTTCTGTTGTGATTTGCTTTCAAAAAGTTCTTTTGCAATATTTGTAACAACCAAAAAAAAAGCTGGATTTGTCCAGCTTTTGTTGTGATTTGCTTTCAAAAAGTTCTTTTGCAATATTTGTAACAACAATTTACATTAACAACAGGAAGCACGAATAGTTGTGATTTGCTTTCAAAAAGTTCTTTTGCAATATTTGTAACAACAAGTTATGTTGATTACGAACCTCTGGTCTAGTTGTGATTTGCTTTCAAAAAGTTCTTTTGCAATATTTGTAACAACAAAAAATGAAAACAATTTATCTTAACAACAGTTGTGATTTGCTTTCAAAAAGTTCTTTTGCAATATTTGTAACAACCAAAATATAGGAAATAATGGCGAAATTAATGTTGTGATTTGCTTTCAAAAAGTTCTTTTGCAATATTTGTAACAACTTATAGTAAAATACTTAAGAAGTATATACTGTTGTGATTTGCTTTCAAAAAGTTCTTTTGCAATATTTGTAACAACAGTTTATCGCTCACATTGATACCGGATATTGTTGTGATTTGCTTTCAAAAAGTTCTTTTGCAATATTTGTAACAACTATTGCTAACAGCGATAAAAGAATAATTCCGTTGTGATTTGCTTTCAAAAAGTTCTTTTGCAATATTTGTAACAACCAACATGTCCAATTATCGCACTTCTATAATGTTGTGATTTGCTTTCAAAAAGTTCTTTTGCAATATTTGTAACAACATAATACACAAGATTTAAAGATTTAAACATGTTGTGATTTGCTTTCAAAAAGTTCTTTTGCAATATTTGTAACAACAGATTTAAAATCAAATAGAGTTACAACCACGTTGTGATTTGCTTTCAAAAAGTTCTTTTGCAATATTTGTAACAACTTGGGACAGCGAAGAGCAATAATCAAGCTTGTTGTGATTTGCTTTCAAAAAGTTCTTTTGCAATATTTGTAACAACTATCACTTTCGTTGATGGTATTAGCATGTAGTTGTGATTTGCTTTCAAAAAGTTCTTTTGCAATATTTGTAACAACTGATGAATTGTGGGTATGGTGTTATCGGTGTTGTGATTTGCTTTCAAAAAGTTCTTTTGCAATATTTGTAACAACCATACGTCGAATAGAATTAGAGTATTAGGGTTGTGATTTGCTTTCAAAAAGTTCTTTTGCAATATTTGTAACAACATATTTCCGCAATGTAAAAGAAAAGAATGCGTTGTGATTTGCTTTCAAAAAGTTCTTTTGCAATATTTGTAACAACTAGAATTTTTTCCCTCTATTTCTGCTCTGTGTTGTGATTTGCTTTCAAAAAGTTCTTTTGCAATATTTGTAACAACGTATGGCGCAACCGGTTTGAACGAGTTTGGTTGTGATTTGCTTTCAAAAAGTTCTTTTGCAATATTTGTAACAACATTTGTCCGATTAAGATGACTTATGAAATAGTTGTGATTTGCTTTCAAAAAGTTCTTTTGCAATATTTGTAACAACTACGCAAACAGAATGTTGCTCATAGCTTCGTTGTGATTTGCTTTCAAAAAGTTCTTTTGCAATATTTGTAACAACATGGGTAAAGTGCTGTATAATTCTGATTTAGTTGTGATTTGCTTTCAAAAAGTTCTTTTGCAATATTTGTAACAACAATACTTTGAAAATATTTCCGCAACATTTTGTTGTGATTTGCTTTCAAAAAGTTCTTTTGCAATATTTGTAACAACAAATGCATACACAATAGTTAGGAAACTACAGTTGTGATTTGCTTTCAAAAAGTTCTTTTGCAATATTTGTAACAACGGATACATAAAAATTAAATCATACAATCTGGTTGTGATTTGCTTTCAAAAAGTTCTTTTGCAATATTTGTAACAACATCTTCAGTTACATACTTGACTTCTCCCGGTTGTGATTTGCTTTCAAAAAGTTCTTTTGCAATATTTGTAACAACAATTGAAATATACATCCGGATAATCATCGTGTTGTGATTTGCTTTCAAAAAGTTCTTTTGCAATATTTGTAACAACACGAAAAAACAATACAAAGATTAGAAAACTGTTGTGATTTGCTTTCAAAAAGTTCTTTTGCAATATTTGTAACAACGAATTACAGCAGTTAATCTGCCGTATTATGTTGTGATTTGCTTTCAAAAAGTTCTTTTGCAATATTTGTAACAACAAAAACGGAAACAGTATTCCCAATCCCGAGTTGTGATTTGCTTTCAAAAAGTTCTTTTGCAATATTTGTAACAACAGAATTTACTTAACTGTCTATTATTCAAAGTAGTTAGAGCATTTATTGCATAGAAAAAAATGCAAAAGAAATTCGGGAATCTAATTTCAGATTCCCGTTTTTTTATTTCAATAATTTAAAATTTTTTTAATCGACATGTAAATCAGAATAACTCGAGTTGCTGAGGTGGAGGAGTTTTGTTCTCATCTTTTTTCTTACCATAAAATATTTCAATTTCTCCGAATTGTTTATCGGTAATTCTCATTATCCCTACATGTCCTTTTGGTGGGAGAACTGATTTTACTCTTTTAATGTGAACTTCAGAGTTTTCTCTGCTCATACAATGTCTTGTATAGATAGAAAATTGAAACATGTTGAATCCGTCTTTAATCAAGGCTTTTCTGAATCTTGAATGATTCCATCTGTCTTTTTTAGTATCCGTCGGCAAATCAAAAAATACAAATATCCACATAATTCTGTATTCGTCAAGTCTCATCTTAATTTTATTTCCATGTGAAATTTATTTCATTTGAGGATACAAAATTTTCCTTGTATTTCCTTCAAAGCATCTTGCAAGTGAAGAAGTTGTTCTCTGTATGCCTACCATAAGAGGGCTTTTTTTCCCGTCAATTATTACTTCTTCAGTCGGTATCTGAAGCAGTCTTTCTTTAATAGTTTTAGAAAGTGAAAGATAATCTCTTTCTTTTTCTACTATTTCACATACAATTTTATCAATAAAAGGTCTGTAAGGTTCCATTATATCATCGGCAAGACAATATGCATTATATTTATTACTATGATGAATTCCCAGAGTTGGCAATAACCCTGAAGCAACAAGTCCCCTTGCTACTGTTGCTCTAAGAATTGCATAACCATAATTTAATAGATTATTTGGAGGTTCACCAAATCTATCTCTGTGAAACTGAATTTCTTCAGAAAACAAATTTTTCCAGTAATAAACAGAAGCTCTTGCTTCATAATTTTTTGTGTCACCCGAATTAACTTTCTTTACCCAACTTATCATATTATCAGTTTCTCTTCCTCTTTCTTTCAATAATAATGCCTGATTATTGATTTTTGAGGCAACTGTCTGCATCCAAAGATTTTTTTTAAAAGGGACAGTAGCTTTTATCTGAGCTTTAAATTTCTCTGATTGAATGTGATTACCGTCAAGATTTAATAGAAGTCCATTTGGATGATGATTTTCATTACAAAATATTACTGCAACATTATTTTCCAATAATTTGGAAATTAAATATTGAGAAGTGCTGACACCGTAATGATCCAAAACAACAATACCAATATCCTCTATTGGAATAGATTCATATTTATATTTCCTTCTTAAATATTTATCCATTCCTCCCGTCTTTTGAAAACCTGTATCTATTTCAATATAATCATCATTTATCTTAATAGCATCTGGGTTCAAAGATCTTTGCTCTATTAACAATTGTCCATCTTTAAAACTTAAATAAACCGAACTTCCAAAATATAATGTCTTTTTAATCATTATATAATTTAATCATTCCGACTCTATTTATTTTAATTTTGAAACATTTTTCTTTAATCATAATTCCACTTATAGTTTTTTCCATCTTATTTAAAGATAAAAATTCAATCTTATTAACAATAGGATTTGCGACGTAATGGTTTATGAAAAAACACTGTGATCCTGTAGAGCTTACCATTTTATAAATTTTATCTAAATTATTACTTAAATCATTACTCGAAACTGAATTTAATTTTTCAATTTCTTCTATTTCAGGGACATAAACCAAATCACCCGGAGACAAGTAAAACAATAGGTTATTTCCGTTTACATCTTTATCGGGCACTGGAGAACGCCCTTTCTTCTGTCTTTCAATTACAATATTCAAAGGTATTGTCTCGTAAGATCTTTTTCCTTCTTCATTTACATAAATTGCAAAAAACAGATTGGTACCTTTAGCCGCTTCCACATACTTATCTGGTTTATTTCCTCTAACTCCGACTGCAAATTTATTTCCTTTCGGCTCATAAACTCTCACATTGTATATTGGCTTATGAGGAACATTATCGTTTAATGTAAGAATTTTTTTATTCATTTCTTCAATACCGTCTTCTGAAAATGCTAATTCGGGATGCTCTATTATCTTCCCCTTTTTCTTTTCATTAAAACTTTTAAGATGATTCAGCATAATTTTTTGAATGCCTGCATCTGTTATGGATTCAATTTTCTTCGAATTAAAATCAGTATTAATTTTTTTTCTAGCAGCAACATTACTGTCATCAATACTATACACTTCGATTACCGATATATCTTTTTTGTTATATCTATACTTCTCCTTTTTTAAAAATTTAAGTACTGCCTTTTTATCGTTATTGTGTTTTTCCAGAACATCCATTATATAATTCTTTAGGATTGTATCACAAATAAGATCCGGTGTATTAAGGGCAGCATTAATTTTCACTTTAGTCTTAAACTTAAGCATTACGGATCCAAAAACAGTATCTTTATGTAAGGGTTTCCTTATTGCCCAATTGTCACCTTTTACTTGTTTTACAAATTCCCGCGATATTTTACCATTTTCATTCTTTCTCAATCTTAGGTAATTATTTGTGGTTTTATTTATCACTCTTAAATTTTGTTTAAAACTGACTACAATATTGCTAATTGAATTATAAACATCTTTAGAAAAGTCATCCCATGGTTTGTTAAATTCCCACTTATAATTATTTTTATTGCTTCCTGAATATTTTTTATGACATAGCTTATTTCTCAAATCATATCTTCTTTTTAATTTATCATCATTTTTTTCAGATTTAGAAATTCTTAATGCACTCTGATTATTAAGATAATTAATATGATCTCTTGTAGTACAAGCCAGTATTATTGCATCAAGGCTATGATGTCTGTGATCAATCCTCTTTTTACTGAACCCTTTTTGATGCTCAATAGGTATGTTGATTTGAAAAATATTCTTACCATTTTTCTTTTCCCAATCACCAAAATTTTTACTATTAGTCAATTCATTTAATCTCTGGAATCTTGGAGAAATTATTTCATTCCAAACATCATTTAAACCCCAGTCCTGTCTCAATGTTGATGTTATCATACCACTGCAGGAAATTAAATTTTTTGAAGTTTCTTCCATCTCATTTTCTTCTCTAACAATATTGCTTAATAAATTTTTTACTGATTTACTTATATATCGTGTGTCATTCAGCTGTCTTTCGATAAAACTTTCCGGAATATCCTCCATTAATAACTTTTTCTGCTTTATACTTATACCTTTATAAAATTTGGAAACAAAATCCTTATATTGATCTAAAGTAAATAATTTTGCGGATTTGCCAGCTGAAAGTTCTATTATCTTTCCAGGATTTGAATTAATAAACTCATAAGCAGTCAAATTTCCTTTTTCTTCATTTATTTCGGATTCACAAATAACTTTATTACTTAAAGAATCATCAAAATATCTTGATTGCGGAATTATATGTTCTATTTCATAGGCAGGCGTAAAAAGCTTGCTTAACGGTATTATTTCTCCGGTATAAGGAGATCTGTATTTTTGTTCCAGCCAAAGACGATATTTTTTTAGTTCTTGTGAAGTAGGTGAAGCGAGTTTGGAGATTTTCTCAAATTCTTCTGGTAATTTATCTGAATACGATGCAAGTACTCCTTCTTCATAAAGTTTTAGTATTTCTTGCTGCATTGGCGAAAATGGCTTTACATTTTCTGAATTACCAGAATTCTTAATTTCAATTAACAATGCTTTTATTCTAAGATTTGTATTTTCATTCTCAATAATTTTTTGCGAAAGCCGTTTTCGTTGTTCGCTATTATTTTTCATTTCTCTGCCAAGCTCAATGTGAATTTCATCAAAGAAATTTTTTGCTCCTTTCCCGAAATGATTCCAGATGTCTCTTACTATCATTAACGTTTCATTTACAACTTGTTCAACAACAGGATTTCTTAAACTGTGTTGTTTTAATAACTGAATTTCTTCCGGAGTTTTCCAAATTTCTGAATCTTTTCTTTCTGAATGTCTGTCATAAATAATATATGAAGCCAGCCATTCAGGTAAACCTTTGAATTCTTCAATACATCTTAATTCTAAAGCTTTATCTCTTACCCTGTTTTTGATCGATTCATCGTATTCTCCGGTAATTAGCTTCTCAATTCTATCTAATGTATTATTATCTATGAACTCTTTTGTCCAATATTTTCCCATTCTCATTAATTTTATCATCTTATTGATTGCTTTATAAGAGTAAGAACCATAATCTCTTTTGAAAGCAGGAAACTTGAGAAACTTATCAATAAATTTTTCATCTAACTTTTGTTTTTGAGAAAATTTTAAAAGAGCTTTTTTAAGTTCTTCTTTATCACTAATAGAATACAATATATGCCAAAGCTCAATCTCTAAATCTTTTGTTAAAAATTCAGATGGATTTTCTATTATCTTTCTTAAATAATTCAACATTTGTGCTCTTGTCTCATTACAGGGATAACATTTGTCCTGCACATAATTCCACCTAAAGTTTACAGATTTTTTCTTAAGTCCCCATTCAGGGTATTTTAGGAAAGAATTCTGGTCAATTTCTTTTTTGTCATTAAACCATTCAAACAACTTAACAAAATCGTCTTCATTTTTCAGATATTCCTTTGTTACATCAGCATCAAACAACAGTTCCCCATTAACTATTTTTTCTTTCTCAAATATCCTTAAATCCTTCACAAACTTCCAAAGTCTGAATTCCTGAAATAGAGGATGAGATTTCGGGATACATTTAACAGGTTTTTCTACTAAATCTCCATTAACTTTATAAAATCTTGTTTCGAATTTACAATTGCTAATAAGATATTTTTTGCTTTTTAAAGGTCTCTGATAAAAAATTATATCGTTAACAAAAAAATTTGTAAAATCTTTTTGTTCAAGCAATTCTCTGTGTGTTTCATTTTTGTCATAAAGTTCTTTAACGCATTTTGACAATAATTTTTTATCCTTTAATTCAGGGTGAAATTCCTTTTGCTTATTGAGAATTTTTTCAAGTTCGCTCCTGTAATATTTTCTCTCAATTGTTCGGATCAATTTACCTCTGATTTTTTGATCAGGGTTATGAAGAAGTGAATCATAGATGTATTCTCCTACTGCTTTTCTGCTTTTTTCAATTTTTTCTTCAGTGCTTTTCTTTATCGCAATCCAGTCCTTTTCCGAATCTACATTCTTAAAAGTTCTCTTTGGCTCGCCATCTTTATTCAATAATTCATTTCCTTCACTATCAATTTCCGTTGTGACAATAAATTCCTTTATTTTCCCAACCCAGTCCTTCAAAGAAGTTTTACTTTTTCTCTTGTATATAAATCCATTCTCCAGATACACGGAATACCAGGATTCTGCATTACTTTTTCTGTCTTTCTCTTCTTCAACTTTTATAACTTTAAGTGCAAAAAAATTTTCGGTTTTATTATTAACCTCATCTTCCTCATCTTCGCTTCTCAATTGATAATATCCTCGTTTCTGGTTAAAATTAAGAATTAACCAGGATAATTCTTCTTTTTCTATTTTTTTGGATAAAGCTTTTTTCCTTAAATAATATATAGTCCAGTCGAATGGAACTAATGCAGTTGAACCGTCAGATTTTTTTAATAAAGCTGGATGATGCTTTTTGAAGTCTTTCAGCATTTCCTCAAATGCAGTTTTAAAATAAAATTCTGATTTCCCGTTTTTTAAATTATATGCAATTTTAGGTTCTGAAAAATTTAAAAATTTACCTTTGTTATTTTTAAAATCAATTTGACTTCTAAAATGCTGAGGAAGAAAATTCATAATGTTTAGTACCCTAAATAACCTTTCCCTTCGTAAAAGTTGTCTTTCTCTTAACCTTCTGATGCTTCTATATCGTGTTCTTTCAGCAGTTTGAGAAACTTTCATTCCTGCATTAAATTTTCCTAAAACATCTTGTGATGTAGGAATGATTCTGCAACCTGAATATATTATTTTTCCATCCTTAAATTTTCTTGATTCTTTATCAATATCAATTTCAGTTAAAGCCCACCCAATAGAATTTGTACCAATATCCAATCCCAGTATTCTTTTCATTTTATGTATTTTTTATTTTAATAAAAATTTATATGTTATTATTAAATTTGAAAGCAAATCACAATAAGGATTATTCCGTTGTGAAAACATTTGAGGCGGGGAAACTCGCCTTTTTTAATATTATTAATCTTAAAATCTAATTCCCTCCAAATATAATATTCTTCTTCATTAATTTTAAAGATTTTCATCTATAAAATCAATTTAAACTAATTTCATTACTATTTCTATCCCTCATTCGAGAGAAAATAAGTTATAAGTCTTTTCATTCTCTTGATCTTATAAACTAAAATAAGTCAAGTTTCAATTATTATTTTTTACAAATAAAAATTAGTATTTGCTTCAAAATAAATCTACTCATATGGGGAAGAAATATTAATCTTCATCCTCCCCTGTCATGCTGAACTTGGTTCAGCATCTGTGATTGTCTGTACAGAATTTTATGTGTAAACAACATCTGATCCTGAAACAAGTTCAGGAAAACACGCTGGCGTTCAGGAAGACACGTTGGCGTTCAGGAAGACACGCTGGTGTTCAGGATGACACGCTGGCGTTCAGGAAGACATACACCCCTGTCATACTGAACTTGGTTCAGCATCTGTGATTGTCTGTACAGAATTTTATGTGTAAACATCATCAGATCCTGAAACAAGTTCAGGATGACAGATAGGTGTTCAGGATGACACGTTGGCGTTCAGGAAGACACGCTGGCGTTCAGGAAGACATACACCCCTGTCATGCTGAACTTGGTTCAGCATCTGTGGTTGTCTGTACAGAATTTTATGTGTAAACAACATCAGATCCTGAAACAAGTTCAGGATGACAGATAGGTGTTCAGGATGACACGTTGGCGTTCAGGAAGACACGTTGGTGTTCAGGAAGACAAACTCCTCTGTCATGCTGAACTTGGTTCAGCATATGTGATTGTCTGTACAGAATTTTATGTGTAAACAACATCAGATCCTGAAACAAGTTCAGGATGACACGCTGGCGTTCAGGAAGACACGCTGGCGTTCAGGAAGACACGTTGGCGTTCAGGAAGACACGTTGGCGTTCAGGAAGACAAACACCCCTGTCATGCTGAACTTGGTTCAGCATCTGTGGTTGTCTGTACAGAATTTTATGTGTAAACAACATCAGATCCTGAAACAAGTTCAGGAAGACACGTTGGCGTTCAGGAAGACAAACACCCCTGTCATGCTGAACTTGGTTCAGCATCTGTGGTTGTCTGTACAGAATTTTATGTGTAAACAACATCAGATCCTGAAACAAGTTCAGGATGACACGCTGGCGTTCAGGAAGACACGTTGGCGTTCAGGAAGACATACACCCCTGTCTTGCTGAACTTGGTTCAGCATCTGTAGTGGTCTGTACAGAATTTTATGTGTAAACAACATCAGATCCTGAAACAAGTTCAGGATGACACGCTGGCGTTCAGGAAGACACGTTGGCGTTCAGGAAGACAAACACCCCTGTCATGCTGAACTTGGTTCAGCATCTGTGATTGTCTGTACAGAATTTTATGTGTAAACAACATCTGATCCTGAAACAAGTTCAGGAAGACAGATAGGTGTTCAGGATGACACGCTGGCGTTCAGGATGACACGCTGGCGTTCAGGAAGACACGCTGGCGTTCAGGAAGACACGTTGGCGTTCAGGAAGACATACACCCCTGTCTTGCTGAACTTGGTTCAGCATCTGTAGTGGTCTGTACAGAATTTTATGTGTAAACAACATCAGATCCTGAAACAAGTTCAGGATGACAGATAGGTGTTCAGGAAGACACGCTGGCGTTCAGGAAGACATACACCCCTGTCTTGCTGAACTTGGTTCAGCATCTGTAGTGGTCTGTACAGAATTTTATGTGTAAACATCATCAGATCCTGAAACAAGTTCAGGATGACAGATAGGCGTTCAGGAAGACACGTTGGCGTTCAGGATGACACGCTGGCGTTCAGGATGACACGCTGGCGTTCAGGAAGACAAACACCCCTGTCATGCTGAACTTGGTTCAGCATCTGTGGTTGTCTGTACAGAATTTTATGTGTAAACAACATCAGATCCTGAAACAAGTTCAGGATGACACGCTGGCGTTCAGGAAGACACGTTGGCGTTCAGGAAGACACGTTGGCGTTCAGGAGGACACGCTGGCGTTCAGGAAGACATACACCCCTGTCATACTGAACTTGGTTCAGCATCTGTGATTGTCTGTACAGAATTTTATGTGTAAACATCATCAGATCCTGAAACAAGTTCAGGATGACAGATAGGTGTTCAGGATGACACGCTGGCGTTCAGGAAGACACGCTGGCGTTCAGGAAGACACGCTGGCGTTCAGGAAGACAAACTCCCCTGTCATGCTGAACTTGGTTCAGCATCTGTAGTGGTCTGTACAGAATTTTATGTGTAAACAACATCAGATCCTGAAACAAGTTCAGGAAGACAGATAGGTGTTCAGGATGACACGCTGGCGTTCAGGATGACACGCTGGCGTTCAGGAAGACACGCTGGCGTTCAGGAAGACACGTTGGCGTTATTGTGAGATTACTATTTCCACTTAAATTATTTTTATAATTGAGTATATTTTGCAAAATAGAAGAGTATAATTTACAAAAGCTCATCAATGATATTGCAGACCAATTTCAATAGGTTATTGCAGATCTGAATAATTACAAAAAACATTAAAAAATAAATTATGAATAATTCAAAAAATGGAAAATGCCCGGTTATGCACTGTGCAAATACTGAAGCAAATGATTCCGTAATGAGTTGGTGGCCAAATGCACTTAATCTCGACATACTGCATCAGCATGATACAAAAACAAATCCTTACAGCGGCAACTTTAATTATGCGGAGGAATTTAAGAAGCTTGATTTTGAAGCATTGAAGAATGATCTGAAAAAATTAATGACTGAAAGCCAGGACTGGTGGCCGGCCGACTGGGGTCATTATGGCGGTTTAATGATCCGAATGGCTTGGCACAGCGCAGGAACTTACCGCACGGCAGACGGACGAGGCGGAGGGAATACGGGAAACCAGCGATTTGCACCTTTAAACAGCTGGCCCGATAATGCAAATCTCGATAAAGCAAGAAGACTTTTATGGCCAATCAAGAAAAAATACGGGAAAAAAATTTCATGGGCAGACTTGTTAATTCTTGCAGGTAACATGGCTTATGAATCTATGGGATTTAAAACTTTTGGATTTGGCGGAGGCAGGTTAGATATTTGGCATCCCGAAAAAGATATTTACTGGGGAGCTGAAAAAGAATGGCTTGCTGCTACAAAAAACCGATATTCAAACGATTCAGACCGGGATTCACTTGAAAATCCGTTAGCTGCAGTTCAAATGGGATTGATTTATGTAAACCCACAAGGCGTGGATGGAAATCCTGATCCATTGAAAACTGCTAAAGACGTGCGAAATACTTTTAGACGAATGGCGATGACTGATGAAGAAACTGTTGCATTAACTGCCGGCGGACATACGGTCGGAAAGGCGCACGGATACGGTGATGCTTCACTTTTAGGGCAAAGTCCTGAAAGCGCTGAAGTGGAATCACAAGGTCTCGGCTGGATGAATCCTAAAGGTAAAGGTAATGCCGAAGATACAGTAACAAGCGGACTTGAAGGAGCCTGGACTGCTCATCCAGACAAATGGAATAATGATTACTTTCGTATATTGCTCACTTATGAATGGGAACTAAAGAAGAGTCCCGCTGGCGCATGGCAATGGGAGCCGGTCAACATTAAAGAGGAAGATAAACCAATTGACGCTCACATTCCTGGTGAAAGAAGAAATCCGATAATGACAGATGCTGACATGGCTATGAAATTGGATCCGGAATTCAGGAAAATATCAGACCGGTTTTATAAAGACCCTGAATACTTTGCAAAAGTTTTTGCAAGAGCTTGGTTTAAATTAACTCACCGCGATCTTGGACCGAAAAGCCGTTATCTCGGTCCGGATATTCCGAAAGAAGATCTGATCTGGCAGGACCCGATCCCTGCAGTTGACTATAAACTCTCTGATTCTGAAATTGAAGTTTTAAAAGTAAAGCTGCTTAATTGCGGATTAACTAAAGTTGAATTAATTAACACTGCATGGGACAGTGCAAGGACCTTCCGCTGTTCAGATTACAGGGGCGGGGCTAACGGAGCAAGAATACGTCTTGCGCCTCAAAAAAACTGGGAAGGAAACGAACCAAAACGTCTCAAGAAAGTACTTGACAAACTTACTGAATTACAGTCAGGTTTAAATAAAAAAGTTAGCATTGCCGATTTAATAGTTCTTGGCGGAAGCGCAGCAGTTGAAAAAGCTGCACAAGAAGCAGGTGTGAAAATTAAAGTACCATTTTATCCTGGACGAGGAGATGCAGCGCTTGAAATGACGGATGAGGATTCTTTTAAAGTACTTGAACCGATTCATGACGGTTACAGAAACTGGCTTAAAAATGACTATGCCGTTAATCCAGAAAAACTGTTGCTTGACAGAACACAGCTCATGGGTTTAACCGCTCCGGAAATGACTGTATTGATAGGAGGAATGCGTGTTTTAGGTACTAACCATGGAGACGTAAAGCATGGAGTGTTTACCGACAATGAAGGCATACTAAGCAATGATTTTTTTGTAAACATTACCGACATGAAATATTCTTGGATACCAGTTTCCAAAAACCTATATGATATCGTTGACAGAAAATCAGGAGCAAAAAAATGGACAGCTACGAGAGTTGATTTGATATTCGGATCAAATTCCGTTTTAAGATCTTATGCAGAAGTTTATGCGCAGGATGATAATAAAGAAAAGTTTGTGCAAGACTTTGTAAATGCTTGGGTAAAAGTTATGAACTCAGATCGTTACGATCTTAATAAATAATATTTTTTTTAGACAATAGATTTTTTAATTGCATTTAGAAAAATTTTATCTCATTGTGATTTCCGAGATTAAGTAATTCAAAGCAATATAGTTTTGAAATCCTGGAGACACATAAGGGATAGAAATTAATTTTGTTTCATGTGTTTAATAGTGAAATATTTTACTATTGAAACAACATGACGATATATTATTAAAAAAGTTTAAATTATAGAATAAAAGCTTTGAGAAATGAAAGACATATTTAAACAGGATGTTTCTGATGAAATTATATTCCGCATAGGCAATTTGAGACCAGATCTTAAACCGCTTTGGGGGAAAATGAATCCGGCGCAAATGCTTGCGCATTGCAATGTTACTTATGTATACACTTATACTCCTGAAAACTTTAAGAAACGGAATTTATTTTTAAAGTTCATTTTAAAAAATTTTATAAAAAACTATGTGGTTAGCGATAAACCTTATAGTAAGAACGGCAAAACCGGACCCGATTTTATCATCTCTGACAATAGAGAGTTTGAAAAAGAAAAAGCGTTGTTGATAGAAAATATTCAGAAGACACAAAAGCTCGGTGCAGGATATTTTGAGGGTAAGGAAAATTTTTCTTTCGGAAAAATGACTGCAAAAGAATGGAGTACATTGTTTTATAAACATCTTGATCACCACCTGAGTCAATTCGGAGTATAATAGATAAATTTATCATAAGAATTTCGATAGACTTTATTCATTATGAAACAGGGCGACCACAAAGGTCGCCCCTACGATATTTTATTTTTTCATTATGATACAGTGCGACCACAAGGGTTGCCCCTGTGATTTTTTATTTTTTCATTACGTAACGGGGGCAACCACAAGGGTTGCCTCTACGACAATTCTTTTTACAATTTTTTTTAATCATTATTCAGCCGAAAGTGTATCATCATAATTTATCCCCAATATATTTCAATTTCGATTTCATTTTCAAATGTATATTAATATATTGAAAACCACTGATGTCAATTAAAGAAGTAAAAAAAAATCCAAAGTCTCAGACACCCGGTAAATCAATCAAAAAAAACGCAAATTCATTTGTTCCACTGGATAATTCGAAGTTTGCGGAAAAATATTTTTGGATTGTCATACCCGTTTTCACCTTCATTTATTATCTGAGCAGCAAATATTCAGTTGGGTTTTATCAGGACGATGAAATCGGACAATATATCAACATGATTAATTTTTGGAGCGATCCGTTTGTCATCCTTGGTAATTCACCCAAACCGGGATATAAGCTTATTATGGTTATTCCCTCGCTGTTCGGCTATGAAGCTGTTCTGTTTGTTAATGCTCTCATTGCTGCTGTTACAGTATATACGACTTACTTAATGCTTAAATGCTTTAACATAGGATATGCGAGTTTCGGAGCATTACTTCTGGCGCTTCAGCCGCTTTTCTTTGATCTTTCTTTCAGATCTTATGCGGAAATTTTTACATCGCTGTTGATTCTTCTGGTTCTGATTTTTTACAAAAAAGAAAAATACATACTCTCGGCTTTAATCTGTGGATATATTTTTACTGTAAGACAGGAAATTGCTTTACTGATTTTAATATTTGCATTTATTTATTTCAGAAAGAAAAATTTCATTGCAATTGTATGCCTTGCACTGTTTCCTTTATTATATAATCTGCTTGGATTTATAAAAACAGGAGACATTTTATTTGTGCTGACTGAAATGTCTTCGTTGTCTTCATACAATTATAAAACTCAGGGAGTTTCACATTACTTTTTGGTTTACATTTTCATAATCGGTCCGGTTTCGCTTCTGCTTTTTCTGCTGGGCTATTTAGGATTTTTATCGGATACAAAGTCTCTTAAAGAATATCTGTCGAAGTATGACATGTTTTACATTGTCTTTACCTCTGTATTTATTGTTCAGCTGCTTACAATGTTTTCAGATGGACCGAATCCGGGCAACTGGAGATATCTGCTTCACATTTCACCGGTAGCCGCAGCTTTTGCAACAGTTGGCTTGAATAATTTATCAAGACAGGAATTCCGAAAAACTGCATATATCATTTCCGGAATTCTGTTTTTTATTGCTCTCATTTTTTTATCCAAAAAATCCGATGGCTTCATTCTGCTCGAAGTAAGCGAATATTCAAAGCTGATGATTATTGGTGTCTGCGTTTTATTTGTAATGCTTTTTAAAAAGGAGCCTGTGGCAGAATATCTGAATAAACTTTCTGCGGTTTTTCTGTTAATGTCAGTAATATATCTTTACTTTAATTATACTCCAAAAATTCTTACACCGGAAAATCTTGCACTTAAGCAGGTATCGGAATTTTTAAAATCAATTGACATAAGCAATAAAGAAATTTATTACAATCATTCATTCATTCCTTTTTATACAGATGATGTTTACAGAAAGAATCCCGGCAATTACAAACGGCTCATAATGGAGAATATTAAAAGCGCAAAGCCGGGTTCAGTTTTTGTGTGGGATACGCATTACAGTTACAGACCTGCGGACATGAAAAACGACGTACCGCTTGATGCCTTACAGGATACTTCAAAATACAAGCTTTATACACGCATCAATTCTCCCGACGGAAGGTTTTCTGCATTTATTTTTGAATCTAAAAAATAATCAAAGGAGAGTATGAAAGGAAATTGTATTGTTTACGGTGGAGGTGGTTTTATTGGTTCACATCTCTGCGACAGACTGCTGGAAGACGGATATAACGTAACGATTTTCGATAAACTCAATTTTTCAAAAAAAAATATCCTGCATCTTGACAATAAAATCAAAATCATCGAAGGAGATTTTAATAATGATGCCGAGCTTTTAAACTCGCTTAATGGAATTGATTTTGTGTTTCATCTTGTAAGTTCCACTCTTCCGTCAACATCAAACGATAATCCCGAATATGATGCTGAAACAAATCTCATATCTTCGCTGAAGCTGTTTAAAGAATGTATCTCTCAAAAAATTAAAAAAGTTATTTTCCTTTCTTCGGGAGGTACTGTTTACGGAATTCCAGATGAAATTCCCGTAAAAGAAACTTACAGTTCCAATCCGATTTGTTCATACGGCATTATTAAAAAAACAATCGAAGAATATCTTTTTTTATTTAACCATCTTTACGGTCTTAAATACGCTACATTCAGATTGGCAAATCCTTATGGCGAGAGGCAAAATCCGAAATCATCACAAGGCGTCATACCCGTCTTTCTTCAAAAGGCAATTAATAATTCCGAAATAACGATATGGGGCGATGGAGAAATAGTAAGAGATTACATTTACATTAAAGATGCAGTTAATGCGCTTTCAAAATCATTGTCGGTAGATCCGAAAAGTAATTTATTTAATCTCAGTACAGGAAAAGGTTATTCATTAAATGAAATTATTGCTTTGATTGAAAAAGTTACCAGTAAAAAATTAAAAGTAAATTACATGGAAGCAAGAAAAATCGATGTTCCCGTCAGCGTTCTCGACAACAGTCTTGTAAAAAAAACTTTCGAATGGTCTCCGGAAACTTCTATCGAAGACGGTATACGCATTACATACAATTATCTTAAAAATCTGAAACAGCATGAATAATTCAGAAATTACCATATCAGCTTTTTTCCCGGCATATTATGATGAAAAAAATATCGGCAAGGTAGTTGATTCAGTCGTAAGAGTTCTCGAAGAGCTGAAGCTGAAAGATTATGAAGTAATAATCATCGAGGATGGCAGTCCTGATAAAACTGGCGAAGTTGCAGATAAGCTTGCAGAAAAGTATCCGAAAGTAAGAGTCATTCATCATGAAAAAAATATGGGTTACGGCGCGACGCTTAAAGACGGATTTCTTAATGCAAAATTCGATTATGTGTTTTATTCGGACGGTGACAATCAGTTTGATATGAATGAACTAAAAAAGTTTGTCGCCTTAATTCCCTTCACAGACATTGTAGTAGGATACAGAAAGAAGAAGCAATATTCCACTTACAGAAAATTTACTTCTCTTTGCTATAACTATCTTTTAAAACTTTTATTCGATATACATTACTGGGATATTGACTGTGCATTTAAGCTTTTCAAAACCGATCTTTTTAAGAAAATAAACATTAAATCGGTTGATGCGTTTATTGATGCTGAAATAATGCTCAAGGCAAGACTACTAGATTATTCGGTAACCGAACTCGGAGTCATTCATCTGCCGAGAGTTGACGGCATTTCTACAGGCGCAAGACCTTCGGTAATCATCAGAACCATAAAGGAAGTATTCGAATACAGAAAGGAATATATAGCGGAAATCAGAAAAAAGTCTTCTAAGATTTAATTCCCTTAACATAATACTGACCGCCCATTGGAATCTTCTTAAGAAATTTTTCAACAGGTCTTAAAAATCCAAGACTTGCCGGGAAAAAAAGCGTATAATTTTTTTCTTTAACATTTAAGCCGGCGGCATCCATAAGATTTACGGATTCTTTCATGTTTAATAATATGGCGTCTGTATCCCACTCACATGTGTTAACAATATGTCTTGTAACCGGATTGTAAGGATTATGCTCAAAGATATATGCGGAACCCCCTTTCTTTAACATTCCGTAAATTGATTTAATTGAATCCATTCTTTCAGGTGGCGCGATATGATGAAATACACAAGAAATAAAAATCAGATCAAATGATTCTGAATATTTTTTTATTTCTTCATCTTTCAGAAGAAACAATTTTACTTGAGGATTTTCATTCCTTGCGATGTCAAGACTTGATTTGGAAATATCACTGCCGTAAACTTCAGCTTCAGGAAAATACTTAACAAAAAATTTCAGATTTCTCCCGATGCCGCAACCGAATTCCAATATCCTTACCGGAGAATTACTTCCAATTGTATCCTTAACTAATTTAATTTTATATTCAGCAAAGTAAGAATTTTCTTCGCCAAAAAATTCAAGTTGTTTTCCAAGCGTTGTCTCATACTTGCCTGCATACTTATCGAAATCTACCTTTTCAGGTAATCCGCCGTTTATGTTTTTACTGTTCATTTATCGAGTTTAATGTATTTTAAACGCAGAGAATTTCCTATGACAGTTATTACATCGCTAAACGCCATCAGCATGGCTGCCAATACGGGACTGATGATTATGCCGTAAGGAGCAAATACGCCCGCAGCAAAAGGAATCGCAACTGCATTGTAAAAAAATGCCCAGAAGAAATTTTGTTTTATGATTCTTACAGTCTTTGAAGAAATCTTAAGTGATTTCAAAATATTTTGAAGCTCGCCCTTCACTAATATTACGTCAGCTGAATCAATGGCGATTTCCTGTCCCGTTCCCACAGCTATTCCAACATTTGCTCTGGCAAGTGAAGGTGCATCATTAATTCCGTCGCCG
Organism: Ignavibacteria bacterium; assembly: GCA_019187405.1. Lineage (GTDB taxonomy): Bacteria > Bacteroidota > Ignavibacteria > Tepidaquicellales > Tepidaquicellaceae > JABAQZ01. The sequence goes on along the minus strand of JABAQZ010000011.1, from coordinate 197,834 downwards.
ACCATAGCCACATTACCGCCTTTTGTCTGCAGCTCTTCAACAATTTTTTCCTTTTCGTCAGGAAGCGTCTTGTAGGAATACTTGGAGATTTCAAGCTGCTTTGCAATGCCAGCCGCGTTTGTCTCGTTATCACCTGATATCATAAATATATCTTTACCGCTTTGCCGCAGTTTTGAAATAACTTCAGGAGCTTCGGGTTTAATCCTGTCTTCTATTTCAATTAATCCGGAAATTTTTTTGTCTATGCTGACAAACAAATTATTGCTGCCTGTTTGAAGTATTATGTCCGGAAGGACAATATTTTTTTTCCTCATCAGATTTTCGTTTCCAATAAGGACTTCTTTGTTATTTACTTTTGCATAAATACCGAAACCTTCTTCGTTTGAAAAATCAGTTACATCTTTCATTGAAGTAATATTGTTGTCATTGCCGAAATTAATAATTGATTTGGCAATAGGATGGTTTGACTGCTTTTCGGCTGAATATACATATTTCAGCAAATCATCTCTCAGCATGTTGTTGAGAGTATATACATTCTTCACTTTCATTTCGCCTGTCGTCAGCGTTCCCGTTTTGTCAAAGCAGAATGTATTTACTTTATTCAGATTCTCTATTGCATTAACGTTGTTAAATAGTATTCCGTTTTCGGCAGCTTTGCCGACGCCGATTACAATTGCAATTGGTGAGGCAAGCCCCAGTGCACACGGACATGCAATTATTAATACCGAAACAGCAAACAAAAGAGATGTATCAATGGGATTATCAGCAATGACATACCAGTATATGAATGTCAGGATTGAAATTATGATGACTACCGGAACAAATACTGCCGATATTCTGTCTGCAAGTTTCTGAATCTTAGGTTTTGAATTAGCCGCATCTTTTACAAGCTCGATAATCTGGGAAAGCATTGTGTTCTTTCCAACTTTTTCTGCTTCCATTTTTACATACCCGTTTTTAAGAATTGTACCGCTCATTAACCTATCGCCTTTTTTCTTTTCCACCGGCAAGCTTTCACCGGTTAGCGCGCTTTCGTCTGCAACACAAAATCCATCTATAATTATTCCGTCAACAGGAACTTTATCTCCTGTTTTAATTAAGACTATGTCTTTTTCTTTTACTTTCTTAAAAGGTATAAACAATTCATTTCCGTCTCTGATTACATTTACGATTTTTGCCTGCAGGTCTTTCAGCTTTTTAATGGAAGTCTGAGTCTTTGACTTCATTACGGATTCGAGATAATTTCCGATAAGTATAAAAGTAATAATCATTGCAGCCGTTTCGTAATAAACTTCATGACTATTTCCGAGCATGCCGCTTCCGAATAAGAAGCTGACTGAAACTGCAAGACTATAAACATAAGACGAAAGACTTCCCAGCGCAATTAACGTATTCATATCGAATGAGCCGTGAATAAGAGATTTATAAGCTCCGGAAATGAATCTGCTTCCGCACCAGAAAATTACAAAAGTAGAAAGTACAAATAACAGAGGCAGAGAAACTGTAACCGGGATATCTATTCCATCAAGAAACATCAGATGACCTTTCATACTTAAAGCCATTATTATCAATGAAAGAATTACAGAAACTATAATTTTTATTTTCTGATTTCTGAGTTCTTTTATTTTAAATAATTCCTTTTCGTATTCTTCATCGTCTGAAACTGCTTCATAACCAAGGTCTTTTATTATTTTTTTAATTTCATTGCGGGAAATCTTTTTATCGTCGTGAAGGACTTCTCCGCTTTCAGATGCAAAATTTACTTCTACTTTGGATACACCATCAAGTTTTTCGAGGTAAGTTTTAATGCTGTTTGCGCATCCCGAACAATTCATTCCGATTACGTCAAATTCATATAAATCCTGAGAATCTTTATTTTCGCTTTGCTCAGGATTATAATTTAAATTTTTGAATATTTTTTCGGTTTCTGGCATAATTTATATTTTAAAAATTTTGTCTGCAATTACTGCAGCCGATTTATTTTCTTTAATATCGTGAACACGGATAATGTTGGCTCCGTTCAATATTCCTGCAATGTTTGCGCTTATAGTACCCGGCAGCCGTTCGCTTACTGGCGCAGGATAAATTTTATCAATGAAGCTTTTTCTGGAAGCGCCTATCATTACCGGATAACCGAGCTCTCTGATTTTTGAAATGTTTCTAATTAAATCAAGATTATGATTCAGAGTCTTGCCGAACCCGATTCCCGGATCGGTAATTATCCTGCTGATTCCAAAACTCCTTGCTATATCGGCAGATTCTTTAAGATAATCGCGTACTTCTTTTACGACATCTTCATATTCAGGATTATCCTGCATATTCTTCGGCGTTCCTTTTATGTGCATGAGAATACATGATGCATCATACTCGGCAGTTACTTCGGCATTTTCTATGTCAAACTTAAATCCGCTGATGTCGTTTACTATTTCAGCGCCGGCTTTCAGCGCTTCTTCGGCTACTTCATGCTTATATGTATCAATAGATATTGGAATATTAACTTTTTTTTTAAGTTCGCTAATCACCGGAACAACTCTGCTGATCTCTTCGTCAATGCTTATTTCTTCAGAACCGGGTCTTGTAGATTCTCCTCCGACATCAAGAAAATCAGCTCCTTCGCTTTCCATTCTGACTGCATCCCCTATGACTTTATTAATCAATACCTTTCCGTCAAAATATTTTCCTCCGTCAGAAAATGAATCAGGCGTGATATTTAATACACCCATAATAAATGTTCTGCTGTTAAAATCATATTCGCGATTTCCAAAACTGTATTTCAATTTACATCTGCTCCTTCTTCTATGTCTCCTTCTACTGTAACAATCTTAAGTTCCCCGTTTTTTTTTGCGGCAAGCAGCATTCCCTGCGATTCAATCCCCATAAGTTTTGAAGGCTGAAGATTATTTACTATTACAACCAGCTTCCCGAGTAATTTTTCCGGTTCATAATATTCTGAAATACCTGCCACTATCTGCTTACTCTTATCTCCGACTTTAAGTTTGAGTTTAAGAAGTTTTTTGCTTTTGGGAACTCTCTCGCAATCCATTATTTTAGCAACCTTCAACTCCAGCTTTCTGAAATCATCGATGCTTACTAAATTAGTTTCATCTGTTTCAACAAGCTTTTCAGTTTTGGACGAATATTCTTCATTGAGTCTAATTATTAATGAATCCTCAATCTGAGGAAAAAGAATTTTGTTTTCGCCAAGGATAGTATCTTGCTTTAAAACCCTTCTTCCAATCTTATTCCATTTCAAATCACTTTCATCTTTATTCAGAATTTCCAATATGGCTTTTGATGTGTCCGGCAAAAGCGGATTTATCAAGACCGCAATAGAATGACATATTTCCAGACATGTATTGATAACTGAGCCGCATCTTGCTTTATCCGACTTTATTAGTTTCCACGGTTCGCTGTCATTAAAATACTTATTGGCAGCTCTGACTGAATTCATCATCTCGGTAATACCGTCTCTGAATCTGAATTTATCAATAAATTCATTTACTCTTGAAGCTGACAATTTTATTGATTCGAGAATCTTCTCATCATTTTCATTTTTTATTTCTGCCGACGGGATTTTGCCGTCAAATTTTGATTTGGCAAATACTACTGTTCTATTTATAAAATTACCGAGTATTGCCGCAAGTTCATTGTTGTTCTTTGCTTGAAGATCATCCCAAGTAAAATCGGAATCTTTTGTTTCAGGAAAGTTAACCGCCAGAGCATATCTAATGACATCAGCAGGAAAGATTTTAACAATGTCTTTGACAAGAATTCCGTTACCTTTGCTTTTGGAAAATTTAGCTCCCGAAAAGTTAAGAAATTCATTGGCTGGTACATTGTATGGAAGAATGTAATCTCCATGCGCCATGAGCATAGCCGGAAACATTATTGAATGAAACACTATATTGTCTTTACCAATAAAATGAACAAGTTTTGTATCCTTGTCGAACCAGTAATCTTTCCACCCGTCGGGATTTCCCTTTTCAATAAATAATTCTTTGGACATGGAAATATATCCGATCGGAGCTTCAAACCAGACATAAATTACTTTTCCATTTTGGTTTTCGAGAGGAACTTTCACACCCCAGTCTAGATCTCTTGTGATGGCTCTTTCGCGAAGGCCGGTTTTAAACCATCCTTTGCAATAATTAATAACATTCTGCTTCCAGTCCGTTTTGGAGTCAATCCATTTACTCAATTCTTCCTGATAACTCCCGAAAGGGAAATAAAACAAAGTTGTTTCTTTTTCTACGGGAATGTCGCCGGTAATTTTTGATTTAGGGTTAATAAGTTCCAACGGCGAAAGATTGCTTCCGCAATTCTCGCATTCGTCTCCGCGCGCTTCCTCAAAACCGCAAACCGGGCATGTGCCGATAATGAATCTGTCTGCAAGAAATCTTTTTTCTTTTTCCGAATACAACTGCTTTTCAGTTTTTTGAGTCAGCAGGTTTTTGTCAAATAAATTCAGAAAAAACTCCTGCGCTGTTTTGTGATGAATCTCGTTTGATGTTCTGGAATATATATCAAACTTTATGTTCAGCTTTTCAAATGATTCTTTGTTTGAATAGTGATATCTGTCAATGATTTCTTTTGGAGTAACATTTTCTGTCAGAGCCGCCATTTCAATTGCAGTTCCGTGCTCATCCGATCCGCAGATAAAAACCAGCTCTTCGTCATTGAGTCTTTTCAATCTGACATAAATATCCGGCGGTAAATAAGCTCCGGCAATATGCCCAATATGAATGTAATTATTGGCATAAGGCAAAGCTGCCGTTACAAGATATTTTGACTTTTTTCCCATTTATCTAATATACCCAATATGAATTTTTGTATAAACGCATTAATTTTTTACTGCCAAGTTGTTTACGGTGAAAATAAAATAATCATTGTTGTTAAATACGGATCACTCAAGTATATCAATAATAAGTTTCTTTTCTGAAGGTTTACTCTTTGAAAAACTGATCGCGCCTTCAAGCCTTTTCATGCCGTTATTAAGCTTCACTTCGCTTTCTGCATACAATTCACATACAACATCGCCTGCCTTTACTTCGTATCCGTATTTCTTTTTCAGAATAATTCCGGCAAGATAATCTATTTCATCATCAGTCTTTTTTCTTCCGCATCCGAGTTCGATGGATGCATATCCAAAATCAGATGCGTTTAATTCCGATATAAATCCATCTTCAGAAGATAAAACTTCTTTCTTAAATTTTGCTCTTTTCAGATTAGCAGAATCTTTTATGTAATCAACATTACCGTTTTGATATTTTACAATTTCAATGAATTTTCCATAAGCTTTTTTATTCATCAGATTATCTGCGGCTATTTTTTCGCCGTCTTCAAGATTCTTTGCTATTCCGCCGATATAAATCATTGCACCCGTCAGCACATTTGTCAGCTTAAAAATATCCGGGACCATTTTACCTTTCAGTACTTCAACGCATTCTTCCACTTCAAGCCAGTTGCCGATATTATAACCGAGAGGTTCATTCATGTCTGTAATGACTGCCAATGCTTTTTTGCCGAATTTTTTTGAAACTGAAATCAGCTTCTTTGCAAGTTCGGCTGATTCCTCTTTTGTGGGAAGATTTGCACCGCTGCCAGCCTTTACGTCAAAAACAATTCCGTCGGCTCCTTCGGCAATCTTCTTGCTCAAAATGCTTGAAATAATCAGAGGCATACATTCAACGGTAGCAGTTACATCTCTTAATGCATACAGTTTTTTATCTGCAGGAGCTAATTCAGGCGTCTGCCCGATCATTACAACTCCGAGATTTGCAATTTGCTCTTTAAAGTTTTTCACGGGAAGGTTTACATTAAATCCGGGAATAGATTCGAGTTTGTCAAGCGTACCGCCGGTATGTCCAAGTCCTCTTCCAGAGATCATTGGTACTGCAATGCCGCATACTGCTGCCAGCGGCGCAAGTATCAGAGAAATTTTATCACCTACTCCGCCAGTTGAATGCTTGTCAATTTTTGGCATATTTAGGAAGTCAAGATTAATTATCTCACCGCTGTTCAGCATAATTTCCGTCAGATAAAATGTCTCTTCATCGTTCATTCCATTGAAATACACCGACATCAAAAATGCAGACATCTGATAATCAGTAACCTTTCCGTTTAGATAACCTTTAATAAAAAAATCTATCTGCTCTCTGCTCAGATGATTTTTATTTCGCTTAAGTTTTATAATTTCCGAAGGATTCATGTTCCAAAATATGCATTTGAGGTTGTTTAATAAAGTCCAGTTGAATTACAAGCCGGTCTGTCTAAGTCTGATGTTGATTAAAGATAAAATGAAATTTCCGTCGGTATATTATACTTTATTAACTTTAATAAACTGATTCATACAGTTATATTTATAAAAATTTTTCAAAGAATTTGCAGAAGCTTTTAGGAAATTCGATACAGATAATTGAAATCAATGATACCATAAAACAGGTAGCGCCGACGGATGTTAGCATACTAATTACCGGGGAAAGCGGAGTCGGCAAGGAAGTGGTTGCTAATTCAATTCATGAACTAAGTAAAAGAAAAAATGAGCCACTTATTATTGTTAACTGCGGCGCAATTCCTGAAGGAATAATTGAAAGTGAATTATTTGGACATCAGAAAGGCGCATTTACAGGAGCTGTAGAAGACAGGCGCGGTTATTTTGAAATGGCAGACAAGGGCACCATTTTCCTTGATGAAATCGGCGACGTTCCCCTGTCAACGCAGGTAAAGTTTCTCCGGGTTCTCGAAACAGGCGAATTCATGCGCGTCGGAGGAACTAAGAAAATATCAGTAAACGTGAGAATCATTGCTGCAACTAACAAAGACCTTTCAGGGGAAGTACTGCAGAAGAATTTCCGCGAGGATCTTTATTACAGACTGCGCTCGATAAATATTTATATACCTCCGCTTAGAGAAAGAAAACCTGACATTAAACTGCTGTTTGATTATTTTATAGAAACTTACTGCAGCGGCAACAACCTGAAATTTGCCGGCATAAAGGACGATGCAATGGATTTCATAATCAATTACAACTGGCCCGGAAATGCAAGAGAGCTGAAAAATTTTTGTGAAAGCATAATAGTCTTACATCCTAATAAAGTTATAGAGCTTGAAGATGTGAAGAAGCATCTGCTTTTTGACCGTATTGAAATGCCCCGTTCGCTTCCTGTTATTATGAATAAGACAAAAGAAAGCTACGAAAAAGATTTTCTCTTCAGAGCGCTGCTGGAATTGAAATCGGATATTCTCGACATAAAAGAGCAGCTCGATGAAATTAAAAACGGACATAAAGATAACATCACAAATCAAAGCGAAGATTTTGTCATCAAATCCGATAAAGTAAAAAATATGACTATGGATGAAATTGAAAAAGAGGTTCTGATTTACATGCTTGAAATTAATAACTGGAACGTTGCAAAAGTTTCGGAAATTCTGAAACAGTCTCCGAGAAATGTCTATAAAAAAATTACAAAGTATAACATAAAATCAGAATCGAGATGGCGCAACATCTGACAAAGATATTTCTCTTTTTATTTGCTTTGATTAATTTGCACTGCGGTGTTTACGGATTCAGAGGCAACAATCCCCCGGCGGGAATAAACTCCATTGCAATTCCGACATTTCAGGATATAAGCGGATTTTCAGATCCTACTCTCGCTGAAACTCTGACACAGCGGCTGAAATCAAAAATTATAACCGACAATACTTTCAGAATTGCCGATAAGAATCTTGCCGATGCCGTTTTAAACAGCACGATAACTAACGTAAGAGATGAAGCTATTGTTATTTCTTCGGGAGAAGTTGTTCAAAAGAGAAAAATTTCAGTTAATGTAAAAATTATTTTTGAAGATCTGAAAAAGCAGAAAAAAATCTGGGAAAAAAATTTTGAGAATTATGGTGAATACGGATCTTCAAATGTGTCAGAGTCTGAAAGAGCAGATGGTCTCAGAATTGCCATAGAAAAAATTACTGAAGATATATTAATTGATCTTACTTCCAACTGGTAAAACTTTTTGAATAAATTCAAAACAAAATATTGTTAATGACGACCGAGAGCATCATACTTTCCGCTTATATAATTTCACTGTCTATTCTTTTCTTTTTCGGAGCACACGGTTTTAACATGATTTACTATTACTTCAAGACTTTTCCGATGAGGACAAAAGATTTGCCGGAAAATGAATTTCAAATGAAAGAATATCCCGTTGTAACTGTTCAGATACCATTGTATAACGAAAAATATGTCATCACCAGACTTATTGATTCGGTTCTGAGAATGGACTATCCAAAAGATAAACTTGAAATGCAGATTCTCGATGACTCTACCGATGAAACTACTGGAATTATAGAAGATCATATTAAAAAATTTATTGACTTAGGATATGACATTAAGCACATACACAGAACAAACAGAGAGGGATTTAAAGCTGGTGCGCTGAAGATAGGACTTGAAACAGCCAGAGGAGAATTTGTCGCGGTCTTTGATGCGGATTTTATTCCGAGAAAAAAATTTCTAAAAAGAACAATTCCATATTTCTATAAATTCGATAAACTCGGACTGGTACAGACACGGTGGGAACATCTTAACAGGGAATATTCGCTTATGACAAAGACTCAGGCAATAGCTCTTGACGGACACTTTGTGATTGAGCAAGCAGTCAGAAACAGAGCAGGTTTCTTTATCAACTTCAACGGAACCGGAGGCATCTGGAGAAAAGAATGCATCTTTGATGCAGGCAACTGGGAAGCGGATACGCTGACTGAAGACCTTGACCTTTCTTATAGAGCTCAGATGAAGGGATGGAAATTTATTTATCTGATCAATTTTACTTCGCCTGCAGAATTGCCAGCTGATATAGGAGCGCTCAAGTCGCAGCAGTTCAGATGGACAAAAGGCGCAATCGAAACCGCAAAAAAGATTTTTCCCAAAGTTCTGAAATCAGATTTACCGTTGAAATTAAAAATCCAGTCTTTCATACATCTTTACAGTAATCTCGCTTATCCTTTCATACTGCTTGCAGCAATTTTAAATTTACCTGTAATGCTTATTAAATTATCTGGAAATTACGATACAATTTTTAAATTCATGTCAGTGTTTATTTTTGCTTTCATAAGCTCATTCTTGTTTTATCTCTATTCACAAAAAGATGTTTATCCGGATTGGCAGAAACGAATTATCTATTTCCCGGTTTTTCTGGCAGGGAGCATGGGCTTTTCTGTTAACAATACAAAGGCAGTGTTTGAAGGTCTTCTCGACAAGAAAAGCGAATTTGTAAGAACTCCAAAATATCATATAAGAGGAAAAGAAGACAGCTGGCATGGCAAGAAATACGTGAATAAGAAACTTTCTTTTACCACTTATATTGAAGCTTTTCTTGCAGTATACTGTTTTGTAGGCGTAGTCATTGCAGTTGCCACAGCACAGGTTGCCGCAATTCCTTTTCAGCTAATGTTTTGCTCTGGATTTTCTTTAATATCATATCTGTCAATCAGGCAGGTAGTAATAAGCAACAGAATTAATGCACAAAAACTGGCTTTAAATGCAGAATAAGCTGGACAAATATACGCTTGACGTTAAAAACAAGTTAAACAATAATTATCTGTCGCCGCTTTTTATCCGGCTTGCCAATCTTCTTTATATAAATGAAGATTATGAATATTGCATCGATGTTTGCAAAACAGGTCTCGAGATTTATCCTGATTATCTTACGGCAAAACTCATTCTGATAAAAGCTCTGCTAAAATCCGAATATCTGAACGAAGCCGAAATACTTTTTAATGATATTAAAGAAAAAATACCCGATGATGAAATGTATGATAAACTGGCGAGCAGCATAAACAATCTCAAAAGTCTTTCCGGACAGGAGAAAATATATTACCCAAGATCGCACAAACTGAAATATGATTTCAAAGATTTTCAAAAAAAATTTCCTCTTCAGGAAAACCTTTTTTCGGAATCCGATATCACTGACTTTCTATCCGTGAAATCCGAGACTATGAATCATACGAAAATTGAATTCGAAAATTTTATGAAGCATTTCAATGCATTCCATTTTGACAAAGATGTATCTCCCATTTCGGATCAAGGAATCACCGGCAAATATGTAACCGAGGAATTGAATGAAGCTGCGACACTTATTAGCCGCATGAAGATTATTACTGAAACTCTGGCTGACCTTTATGCTGAGCAGGGAAATTTTAAAGAAGCTTTTGAGGCGTATAATTTTCTCCTGAGAGCAGGTTCTTCTAACAAAAAAAGAATTGAAGATAAATTGTACGAGCTCGAAAGAAATATCTTCAGAAAAGACGGCATTTAACTTTCCTCAGGAAGAGAAGGTTTTACAAAAATAACTTTCTCCCTTTCCATGATAACACTCCCCTGCTTAAATCCTTTTTTCTTTCTTACATATTTTTTTTCACAGTAAGCCACCGGAACCGAAGATGCATTTCTTGCTTTACTGTAATATGCCGCAAGTGATGCAGCTTTAGTAATAAATTCCTTAGGCACATCATCATTTTTACCTACTCCTTTTAAAACTGTGTGCGACCCGCTTGCTCCTCTGACATGAAACCATATTTCATGAGGAAGCGTGAATCTTGTTGTCAGTAAATCATTAGTGCGGCTGTCTTTTCCGATCCAGACTTCATACTTATCGCTTAAAATAAATTTTCTGAAAACGGAAGTTTCGTCTTTTTCTATTTTATCAGCCTGTTTCTCTTCTTTCATAAGCTGTTTTATATTTTTTTCATTCTTAATCTCGTGTATTTCCTTTTCAAGCAACTGTTTTTCATCTTCTGCTTTATGAATTCTTTCGTTAAGCAATTTTACGGACAACTTCTGCTTTTTAAATTTTTCAAAATACAATTGTGCATTTTCGGCAGGAGAAAGTTCCGGCTTGAGTTTAATTATGTACATGTCTCCTTTTTCATTAATGAATTCCTTCATGACATCGCCTTTTATTATTTTATCAAGATTCTGAAAAATTAAATCGCCGGATATTTTCATCCTTTCGGCATCTTGGCAATGATTCAATTGCAAATTGAGATTCCTGATTTTCTTATTTATTTCTATAAGTTTTAATTCATGCTTACCAAGCAATTTTGATTTCAAATCATTTATCTTCCGCGTTTTGTAATGTAATTTTATACATTCCGTAATAAGTTCATTAACATCATTGAATTTCATTTCAACGGAATACTTTTTATTGCTTAAGTTTATAAGCGCAGGAATAAATGTTTCTGAATCTTTATACAGCATAAAAACGGGATTCTTTAATTCATTGTCAATTATCCTGAAAGAGTTTTCAATATTTTCTTTCAGAATATCATTTAGTAATTCATTCTCATTTAATCCCATTTTATAAATAACTTCTTGTATTATTTCATAACCGTATTTTCTGTATCTGCTTTTTAGGTATTCGATTACCTGTTCTTTACCGGTAACAGTTGAGGGAGTTTTCTTTATCTGAGGAAAGAGATTTTCGGCTTTTACTCCTTTGTATTTCTCAGATTCCTTGAAAGCATAAATAGTGTTATCGTTTTTTAATAAAAAGCAATTTGACTTAATTGTAAAGAAGCTGAAAACAATTATGAATCCGTTATTTAGATTAAATTTTATCAGCCTGTCATTATTTAATAAACCTACCGATAAAATTTTCATTCCGGTAATTTCCGGGAACAGATTTGCATAATTTTTCGCAGCTTTTGAAAAACTTTCTCTTAAGACAAGATAGTTGAATGAGTTCTCTGTTGAAAATTCCAGCGAAAGTTCTGCAGACCTGTTTTCATTAACAAGCAGTATCATTAACTTATTCTTCTCCTGAGAAAAAACTTCGGTTATGATGCAGCCTGATATTCTTTCGTTTAGGTAAGATGCAGTTTCGGAAATAATAAAAAAGTTATTCAACTGATAAAATCCATTTAAATAAAAAATCAATTTTGATTTAACCGGTACGCAGCAGTCATTAAAACAAAATTGATTTTAAAAGAATAATTAAATCCGATTAAATCATAAGCTAATCATTATGAAATATTATTTTAGAAAGATCATGCTTTTTGTTTGGATAAAATCTTCAGCCGTCAATCTGTAAAAATATACTCCTGCGCTTAACTCTGAAGCATTGAATGCAACCGAATACTCTCCGGCATTTTGGTATCCGTCAATCAGACTTGCCGCTACTTTTCCCAATACATCATAAACTTTCAAACTAACTTTACATCTTTCGGGTAAACTGTATCTTATTCTTGTTTCCGGATTGAATGGATTAGGATAATTCTGATTCAATTCATAATTATCCGGTATATTCATAGAGATTGAATTAACATTTACCGGAGTGGTAACTATTGCAGTATAGCATTCCTGATTAAATCCGCCTGCTCTTTCATCTGTCCAAACGGGAACTACTTTATTTTTATAGTAATCAATGCCAATGTAATCACCGAACCTGATTGCAGTATTCGGTTGGTTTGTTGGAGTCGGCACGCTGCTGAGTTTATAATTTATGAATGAATATCCGCCGTCATTTGACAAAGCCAGATATGCTTCTATTATGGTATTAGAAGCAGTATTTCTCGAATCATAATAAATTATTGCAATGATTCCGGAATCATTGACGGCTATCCACGGCCAGCACTGAAGTTTTCCATTTCCTGTTGCATCATTATTTACCCTAAGCGGCGTTGACCAGTTGACTCCGCGGTTAGTTGACCTGCTGATGAATATGTCCGGATCTCCGTATCTCGCATCGCACCATGTAACATAAATATTTCCATTTCTTAAACCTCCAGAAACGTCGGTTGCTATCGAAGGGAAAGTCATTCCGCTTGAAGAAATTGGAATATCCGGAGTAGTACCCGAAGCTATTACAATATCTGTTCCGAAAGAATTTCCGCCGTCGGTTGATTTATCAAAATAAACAATATCAGTAGTCGCGGTCCCTCCCAGCCAAGTTACATAAACTTCACCGTTTAATCCTACTGCAGGATCAGATCCTTGCCCGAGATTTGCAGGATCATTTATTGCAACTGCATTTGTCCAGTTCATACCGCCGTTAGTTGATGTAGTTAATTTAATTCCAGCATTGCTGCTAAACCTTGTCCAGCTAATGTATAAATTATTCTTAAAAGGACTATCGGGAGTAAAATCAGTCGTTATATATTCTTTATCTTCTGAACCTGTATTAGCAATCAGTACTGCAGTTGGAAATGTTGCTCCGCCGTCGGTTGATTTATAAATAGCAAGTCCAACGGACGAACCAATGCATACAACGGCAATGTAAAAATTTCCTGCAGTATCAACTGCTACCGCGGGATCACTGTTCTTTGGAAATCCCGGAAGCAGGGTAGAATCCAGCAGCCTGTTTTCAGACCACGTTACTCCCCCGTCAGATGAGTAAGAATAACCAATACGCCTGTTAGCCGGACTAACTCCCTTACTGAAGTCTCTGTATGCAGCGACAACTCTGTTCGGATTTTTTTTGCTGATTTTAACTGAAGTTTCATTTTGAGGAAAACTGTCTCTCGATATATTGTAATTGATAAATTCCGTACCCGGAAGTAAAGCATAATTATTTGGAACAGAGTATTTTAACATTCCATTAATTTCCGCCCATTCATCCAGCGGCATAGAAAACCTTTTCGGAATTTCATCTGCAAGCAATTTTTCTGCATAGAAAAGCAGACTGATTAAAAGTAATAATAAATTAATTCTTTTCATAAAATTATTATTAAAATTCCGGACACAAGTTTAACATATTTTTAATTATTATCCTAAATATCAGGATGTTTTTTTTCTGTAACTTTAATAAAAATTAAAGCAATAAGTCCGGTAAACATTCCAAAAACTAATCCTGAAAACGGAGCAGCAAAAAGTAAAACATACTGCGGTGCAAGGGATAGAGGGATTTTACTGAATCCGTCAAGCGTATCTGGATTGTTTTCCATGTATGTATTAAACATTGCAAATTGAATGATACCGTTGAAAACTCCAATGAAAAGTCCGATCACCGTGCTTTTAATAAAAATCTTCTCCTTAGTGATTTTTGATATGGCAAAAGCTGTAACCACTCCAATTATCAGCCAGTAATACAATTCATTCTTTTGAGTCAGTCCGAAAACAGCCGCAAATCCCATTACAACTCCAAACAAAGTAAGAAGCCATAATTTAAAATTCATAAATCAGATTCATAAAGTTTGAAGGAATAAGTTTTTAAATTACCATAATTCAAAAAAACATATCTCAGCCGGCATTAAGCGAGTCAAGTTTTCTTTTGGCATTTTCATCATCTGGATTAATCGAGATTATTTTTTTCAGATAATCTACTCCTTCTTTTCTTTTGCCTGATTTCAAGTAAAATGCAGATAAGCCGTAAAGAGCATTAATATTTTTAGGATTCAGTTCGAGCGATTCGATGAAACATTTTTCCTGCATTTTATCATCGTTCATTTCTGCATAACACATGGCAAGGTTATTCAGGTATCCTGATTTGCTTTCAGTATCAGGAGCTATTTTTATCAATTCATTCAAATCATTGACTGCATCCTGAAATTTTTTCTCTGAAAATGCTTTGAAAGAGCGTCTTTGCAGAATGTTAATTTGAAAATCAACAGCGCTTTTATTTCCCGGTAAATCAGGCTTTGTAAGTTCTGAAGTGTTTCCGGATTTTAGATTCTCGAGTATAGATGCAGATTCTTTGTAATTCGGATAAATCTGCTGCAGTCTTTCGAGAATTTTTATCGCATCATCTTTATTGCCTCTGAGGTTATAAACAGTAGCAAGTTGGAAATATCCGTCCGGTGCGAGAGAATCTATTGATATACCTTTATTAAACCTGATTTCGGCTGAGTCAAGGTTTCCTCTTAAAAGATAGATCAGCCCGAGATTATGATGAGCAAGAAGATTATTGTCGCGTATATTCAACGCCTTTCTGTAAAGTGCTGAAGCTTCATCATACTTCGAAGCATTTGCAAAAATGTTGCCTGAATTTACCAGAAGCACAGTTCCTTTAACGTCTTTTGCCGAACTATATAATGTATCATTGTTTTTCCAAACCGTATTTCTTGAGTAAGTCAAATAAGAAAGTGCAGCAATGACAATTATCAATCCTATATTCATAATCATTGAATCCTTTTTAGCGCTGCCAAGTAAAGTAACGTGACAAATTAAGAGTACAAGACATACGGAAGTCAGATAAAGAAATCTTTCCGCCATCAGATTCATAGTAGGAACAATATTCAGGACAGGCAGTAAAGTAACTAGAAAAAACAGTATGCAGAAAGATACTATGCTGTCTTTTTTATAAAATATGACTGCCAGATAAATTAAGATTACAATAAATAGCATTGAAAAAACTACTCCAAGATCAAACAAGGATTTTGCGTCATCAATCACTCCGTTGTAATGATACAATAATCCAAAAGGAGCAAATAGCAGTCTGAAATAAACCGGAATGGTCTTAATCATTGTTCCTGCTACAACCGTAAAATCCTGACCATAGAAATAAAGATATTTCACTCTTTCGGGAATGTCTTTCAGCAGTTCGTATCTGAGAAGCAAATATACTAATGTTACACCGATAAAAAGCGCATAAACAACAATGTTCTTTTTGAAATAGTCATATCCTTTTTTCCTATACACAAAATCAAACAACAAAATTATAGCCGGCATGGTAACTATCATTTCTTTAGTCAGCAAGCCCATTGCATAAAAAAAGAGCGATAAGATTAGATACAATGGACTGTTTTTACCGACAGCCTGTAATGAATGTTCTTCTCTTAAGTGAACAAACTCCTTTGTAAACTCAATGTAAAAAAGAAAAGAAGCGAGAAAAAACATCGTAACCATTGAGTCAGTTCTTCCGCTTACCCAGCTGACAGCTTCGGTATGAATCGGATGAACGGCAAAAATAAGCGCTGCAAATAATGAAAATAAATTTCTGTGCTTGTATCTCAGAAACAACAGCGTTAGAATTTTAAAGAGAAGAATGCACGAAATAATGTGTATGATTAGATTTGTGAGGTGAAAACCATACGGATTTAAACCCCAGATACTGAAATCCAAAGCATAAGAGGCAGAAACAATTGGCCTGTAATATCTGCCTATTACTTTATGAAAACCGTCTTCCGCCGTAAAAAATCTTGATAGATTATCGAGAGTTTTTATAGATTGATTATTTACAATTACGCTTTCATCATCAAAAACAAATTCGTTGCTGAGAGAATTGTAAAATACGATTATTGTTACAACCGTTATAATAAGGTAACAATAAAGAGGATTTAGTCTTTTCAAATTACTGCTGAATGTTTAATATAAAAATATGCATTATAATTTAATAAATCAGCATAAGAGTTATTAATGTTATTAATCGAATTGACGAAAATAAAAACATTAGCATCCAATACTTTTTTTAATTCAGTAATATCTAATTTCAGATTTGATTGTCAACAAAATTTATCTAATCTTCAAACAACCACACCCCTGCCTTCCACTTTGCAAGGAAATGGTTGAATGGGGCTTTGTGAAGAATAATTTTGTTTTCAAATAATTTAAAAGACTAAAACTTTTATTAAACTGTGCATCTACAAATTATTTCGGATGGATGTGAAATAAAGATTAACTTTACCAAAAGATATTACAATTTTGCCGCAATGACCATAGGAGCTTTAATTCTGCCTATTATTCCTCCTGAAATATCTATCGCTTCAATGTAAAGTATGTAAATTCCTGTCCGCAGTTTTTTATTTGAGTCATCATATCCGTTAAAAATAATTTCACCTTCAGTGCCTGTAACTGAATTATTGGACAATGTCCTTACAAGCCTGCCTTTTATATCATAGACCTTTACTCTAAGCTGAGCCATCCGCAAGTTAAGTCTGTAACTAATCAAAGTATAATCTTCATGTCCGTCTCCATCCGGCGAAAACGGATTAGGAGTTATGGTGATCTCTGAAGATTCAGCTGCTGAATTTGTATGTATGCTGTTTTTTTCACCAGGAGTTCCTCCGATTTGTTTAGCACAAGAGCTCCAATTGCTTCTGTCATTTGAATTATATCCCGGATTTATCCTCTCAAGCGAAATTCCTTTTGTCTCAGGTAAATTCGGATTACTCCACTCAGGCGAATAACTTACGGCATCAAGAATAGTACCGACGCTGTCTGTTAATGAAATCATTTCACCGTTATTGCTCAAACTCAAACTATTGGAAAACTTAATGATCTGATTTGAGGCGGGATTTTTTAAATTAGTAAATAAATCATAAATTGAACTGTCATGAGCTAGAATGAGATAATCTCCGGGTTTGAAAATCAGATCTTCAGCAGAAATATTTATAAATGAAGAAGTTTCTCTGTACTTCCAGTTTTTTAAATTAAAAGAAAGACCTGTAGCATTATATACTTCTATCCATTCCGATTGCTCCTGTAAAGGATCAAACATAATTTCATTAATTACTATACCTCCGTTTTCCGAATTTTGCGGGCTCACATAGATACTTTTGATTAGTTTATTGTTCAGAGTATCTTCATCCTGAATAAAATCAATGACAGCAATTATCTGTATTTTGCCCGAGTCTGCATTATCAAATTCATAATAATGAACAATGGAATCTCCGGGATTAAGCGCCGGATAATTAAATGAATCAATTCTTTCTGCACTTACATAATTACTGTCAAAGTTAATGTCATTATAAAATTTGAAACTGAAATTATCTGCTGCATTAATACCATTGTTTAAAATAGTAAAACTAAATCTGATGTCATCACCTTTTACAGGAAATACAGGGTCAGCTTTAATTGATTTTAAAGCAAGATCAAATGATCTCGGTGTTACGGAATTTCTTCTAAGTGGAGTTGCATTCAGCGGATCAACGGATGTGCTCCAGTTGGACTGATTGTTTGCTGGATTTTCGGCAATTTTTTTCTCGAGAGACTTTCCGCTTCCTCCGCCCCAATTACTATTGTATGTCAAAGAGTCCACAGCAATCCCGAGAGAATTGTATATAACAAGATTTTCATTTCCTGAATTGTTCAAAGCATTCCAGCCTGCAGATTGTGTATAAATTCCGTTCGTCCCGGGAAAAACTGCTTTGACGTTTGCAGAGTCTTCACAAACAAGTAAAAATGATTTTGGAGGTATTTCAAGAAATGCTGAAGTAATTACTCTCATAGGATTGGATGCAGCAGCATCTTTCCATTTCCAGTTTTGTATGTTCACATATGTGTCTGAAATATTATGCAGCTCAAACCATTCTTTATTAGGTGAAGCCGGCGCATACATGATTTCATTAATTACAATCTGGGAAAAAGCAAGTGGTGTTACGGCAATTACAAGTGTAATTGCCATCGTTAACAATTTTATCATGATATCCTGTCATTTTATTAAGTTAGTAATTCCTGTTCTGATCATCATTACGGCAATTGCGGCAAGAATAAGTGAAGCGACTTTTGCAAAAGCTTTTGAGCCGGATTCTCCGAGGATAGCTTTTATCTTCCCCGCATTTGCAAGTGAAATGTAAACTAAAAATAAATTTATAATAAGGGAAATAATTGTGTAAGACTTTCCGAGTATATTATTGCTAATAAGTATTGTTGTTAAAACTGCAGGACCCGCAATTAATGGTATTCCAAGAGGCACAATCCCGATATCTTCAGCTTTTACGTCTCTTATTCTCGATGAATAAAAAAGCAGATCGCTTATTGAAATTATGAGTAAAATAATTCCTCCAGATATTCTGAAATCGTCAACTGTAATTCCGAGAAACTTCAACACGGCTTCGCCTATAAACAAAAAAAGCAGACAAATTATAAAAGCAGATATTGCAGCATTTAATACAAGCTTGCCCTTTTTGCTTTCTTCAATGCCCGATGTAAGTCCAAGATACATTGGAATTATGCCAATAGAATCAAATGCTACGAACATCGGTATAAACGATAAAAGAAATTTTTCAATATCCATTGAATGCTTTGATTATTTTTTTCAATTTAGCAAAAAATAAAATAACATGCTCTTACATACTCCGGAAAAGATATTCTCAATAATAAACAGAACGCTGTTTGTTTTTATTATAGTATTATTAAAATGTTCATTATGTTTTTCACAGCTAAAATATGCCGTTTCAGTTTCTTATACGCCTGTTCTGAATACACCGGATTATCAGTCGGTTTTCGGCGGAACTTCCGGAGACAGAATTAAATTGGATAAAAGAGGACTAATAGGCGAGATGGAATTTGTAGCTTTCCCAAATACGGTTTTTACAGTATTAGAAACGTATGAAAACGGTATACTGAAAGTTACGACAGAAGATTATCCATATAAATCATCAGAATTATTCATTGATTCAAGATTTGTTCATATCACTGATACTATCCCGGCAGAAAGAATTAAATCAATGCCCGATAAAAAACAAGTTGTCGAAAAATTAAATTCACTTGAAAATTATCCTTATATGTGGGGCGGAAATTATGCAGAAGGCATCAATGAACTTCTTGAATTTTATAAACCCTATTCAGATCTCGATGAAGACATCAAAAGCAAATGGTGTCTGAAAGGCGTTGACTGCTCGGGACTTCTATATCAGTCCACAAACGGTTCCACTCCGAGAAATACTTCATCATTGATTAATTATGGTAAAGGTCTGGACATTGAGAATAAAAATGCCGAAGAAATTTCTCAAATGCTTTCTCCATTGGATTTAATAGTATGGAGCGGACATGTAATTATAGTACTCGATTCTGAGACCGTAATCGAAAGCACTCCCGATTACGGGGTTCATAAAAGTAATTTGTTGGACAGACTGAAGCAAGTAATGAACGAAAAAAATCCCGTTAATGATTGGAACTCCACTAACGGGGATAGATTTATTGTCAGAAGATGGATAGATTAAAACCGGATTTAAATCAATTATTTCCTTTCGCCCATTAGTCTCAGTAAAAATAAAAACATATTAATGAAATCAAGATACAGCATCAACGCACCGATGACTGCTCCTTTTTTGCCCTGCTCTGTTTCAAAATCAGCGCTCTGACTCATCTGTTTAATTCTTTGTGTATCGTATGCAGTCAATCCTGTAAAAATCAAAACTCCGGCAATGCTGATTATCCAGTTTAATGTCGAGCTTCCAAGAAAAATATTTACTACAGAAGCAATGATAAGACCTATTAATCCCATGAAAAAGTAAGTCCCGAATTTCGACAAATCCGATTTAGTAATATATCCATAAACACTTACCGAACCAAACATAGCAGCACAAATAAAAAACGTAGAAGCAATTGAACCCGTTGTATAAACCAAAAATACGGAAGCAAAAGTCAGTCCGGTAAGTGCAGCATAGAGAAAAAATGCTCCAATCGCTACGCCTGCCGGTATTTTGTTAATTGCAAATGTCATTCCGAATACTATGGCTATTTGAAGAATAATTATACCGAATAACAGAAACGGGTTTGAATACAATACTTCCACGAATGTTGAATTTGAAACTGCATAGGCAATTACACCTGTCAATGCAAGACCCATTGCCATCCAGTTGTAAACATTCAGTAAGAATTTTCTTGTCGCGGCTGTTGAAAACGAAGCATCAACCGCTCCGGTATTGCTTAAATATTGATTCATATATATTTCCTTTCTTTTATGTTAAAATACAATTACAAAATAATTTTTTTCTTTAAAAAATTCCATTGATTGAATTACTTCATCGGCTCCATACCCATGTCTTTCCACTCTTCACTTGAAGGACCATAAATCCCCGGTACCTTCAATCCAGCCTGTCTCATCAGCACAGTCATCTGACCTCTGTGATGTGCCTGATGCAGCATTAGATACATGAGAGTAAGACCTTTCTGCCATTTTTCACCGTACATATCATCTTCGATTTTCAGAATATCATCTTTCCAATTGATTTTGATTTGTTCTGCAAGCGAATCAGCTGCTTTCTTATATGCATCTTTAATCTTTTCCGTATTGTCCGGTACATCCTGATCAATAGCTGGACCGTCAACATTTAATCCGGTTTTTTCCATCATCTCAGGTATTGTTTGTGTAATATGCCAGGCTAAGAATCCGAGAGTTCTTCCGTCTTCAGTAACCTTCTTCTTCAAAGATTCATCAGTCAGATTATTCAGAATTTTCAATGTTGATTCATTTTCGTATTTCCAATCTTTTAAAAACTGCTCTATTGAATTATACATTTTTTATTTATTTGTTTGAACAATCCTGTGTTATTTTATTCCGTAATTCGGCGCTTCCTTTGTAATTTTAATATCATGCGGATGTGATTCTTTTAGACCTGCATTGGTAATCTTTACAAATTTTGTTTTGGTTTTCATGTCCTCAATGTTTCTGGCTCCGCAATATCCCATTGCTGATCTCAATCCTCCGATAACCTGATAAATTGTATCGCTTACATTGCCTTTATATGGAACGATGCCTTCGATACCTTCTGGAACGAGTTTATTCAAATCATCTTCTACATCCTGAAAGTATCTGTCGCTGCTTCCTTTCTTCATCGCCTCAATTGAGCCCATGCCTCTGTAAACTTTATAACTTCTTCCTTCATACAATACTTTTTCACCCGGAGCTTCTTCAGTCCCTGCAAACAATCCGCCAAGCATCACAGTATCGGCTCCTCCTGCAATCGCTTTTGAAACATCCCCTGTTTGCTTGACTCCTCCATCAGATATTAAAGGAATTTTCTTTAATCTCGCAATTTTTGAACATTCGATTACGGCTGTCATCTGTGGAATTCCTACGCCAGCAATTACACGAGTAGTGCAGATCGAACCGGCACCGATACCAACTTTAATACAGTCCGCTCCGGCATTTATCATATCCAGTGCGCCTTCAGGAGTTGCCACATTTCCCGCTATCAGGTCTATGTCAGTTTCCTTTTTAACTCTTTTTATCATGTCAAGTACGCCTTGCGAATGTCCGTGAGCTGTGTCGATTACAACAACATCAACTCCTGAGTTAATCAGATTTTTTACTCTTTCCATTGTATCGGAAGCAATGCCGACAGCTGCCCCGACTCTCAACCTTCCGTACTTGTCTTTGCTTGCATTGGGAAATTTTTTCCTCTTTTGTATGTCTTTGAATGTAATCAGACCTTTAACTTTTCCCTGTTTATCAACCACAGGAAGTTTCTCTATTTTATACCTCTGCAGAATAACTTCCGCTTTTTCAAGATTTGTTCCTACAGGCGCAGTAATTAGATTTTCCTTAGTCATTAATTCAGCAACTGGCAGCGATTCATCGGGATCAAATCTGAGATCACGGTTTGTCAGGATGCCTATAAGTATATTTTTCTCGTTAACAATTGGAATACCTGATATTCTGTACTGATGCATAAGCTTCAATGCATCTGCGATTGTTTTATCTGAAGTCAGAGTTATCGGATGCATTATCATTCCGCTTTCGCTTCTTTTCACTCTGTCAACTTCAGCGGATTGCATTTCAATGCTCATGTTTTTATGTATGATGCCGATGCCGCCTTCTCTTGCAACTGCAATTGCCATTTCACTTTCCGTTACTGTGTCCATGGCTGCTGACAATATTGGTATGTTAAGATCAATGTTTTTTGTCAGCTTGGTTTTCAGCTCAGCATCTCTCGGCAATACTTTTGATTTTGACGGAATCAGTAGTATATCGTCAAATGTAATAGCCGTATATCTTATTTTTTCGCTTTTCAATTTATTCTGTTAACTTTGCATAAAGCAAATCTTTGTAAATATTCTCTGGTAAAATTTCTCCGTCAAAAGATCTGACATACATGATGTGAAGATGAGTCGGAGATCTTGAAGGAAATGCATTTTTCCCGGTTCTGCCCATAGTCCCCAACACAGTTCCGGGTTTCACAAAGTCTCCAACTTTCACATCCACTTCCTTCAGATGAGCATAATAAAAAAATCCGTTTGAATAATTATCATATACATAAACTATATTTCCTCCTTTTATATCCATCATTGATTCATCCCAGTTTGTTCTCGTTTCAACGACAATACCGCCGCTCATCGATAATATATCCACATACTCGCCGGTAACATCATCGAGACAGTCCTGATTATTATCATAAATAAAAATATCATGAGCCGGATGTCCGCCCGAATGCAGATCATAAAAATCAAAATCGGAAAGTACATACCCGCTGCCGTTTACTCCGCCAATTGCATTTGAATTATAACCTCTTACCGGAAAAACCCATTCTTTGTCTGAATATTTTTTAATTCTTTTCGCTTTAATATTTGCCTCCATAAAATCCCAGAGAGTGTTTGTAAATTTATTCATAGTATCGATCGCAGAAACTCTGTTAATTTTTCCCTCGCGCACCATTGTAATGTAAGGTTTCCATCGCTCCGCTAACTTAACGCCGTTAATTAAAAACTCTTCATCGGCTTTAAGCCCTTTGATTTTTTGTGAAACGGATTTTAGAGAAACATTAACTGTCTTTTTCTGTTTTGATTTTTTCTTTTTCTTATCATCTGCCTGTGCAAAAGAAACAAAAGCATTTAAAACAAAAATTGTCAGAAAAAATAATGCGAAAACTTTTTTCAAAATTTAATTTTTTTGTTCAAAGAAATTACAGTCAATTGATAAAATTATTCCACAATTTCTATTTCATTTGATACTATAACTGTCCCATCAGGCTTTAATGCGCTTACTCTGTATTTACCCGGTTCTTTAAAATTTACACCTTCGAAATAAACGTAGTCCATATCAGATTCGGTATTAAACTCAAAGGTATCGACCGGCTTACCTGAATTAATGTCTGTTACATTAATGTTAACTTTTGTGACTCCCAGTTTTCTTTTTGATGGACGCAAGTCAACCATAACAGTAAGCCTTCCGGATGTATACTTTGTACTTTTACCTTCGCACTTATCGTTTGCTAGATCATATTTCTCACAAAAATAAAGTTTATCCTGACTGTCGCCGGAACTTAAATTACTCAATTTATCGCAGCTTATTGTAATTACGACCATTACAAGCAGGGAGACTAAAAACCTGATTTTGTTTCTTTGATTGTCTGTCATAATGTTATATGTTTATTTTAATATTTTAAATCTTTAGCCGAATGAAATTTTTATAACTTTAAAACCAGCCGGAACTTTTTTTCCTTCTTGTACTCCCGCCAATCCCCAATACACCAAGAAGTCCACGCGTCAGCTCCCGTGCTACGGTTCTGCCTACCTGTCTTGCAGTTGTACTTGTCAGAACTTTCTCAACAGTACTTTTCTCCTGAACTTTTTTAACGGATGAGGAATCAGTTTCTTTTTCTACTTCCTGCTCATTATTTTCTGAATTTAATTTACTGTTCAGTATTTCATAAGCGCTTTCCCTGTCGATTACCTGATTATATTTCTCAGTGAGCTTTGATTTACCAACTATCTCATCAATTTCCTGGTCAGAAAGAACATCCATTCTTGAAGCAGGAGCACATAACAAGGTTGCACAAAGAGGAGTCGGATTGCCTTTTTCATTTAAGACAGTTACAGCGGCTTCTCCAATGCCGAGCGATGTTAGCAATTCTTCTATTTTATAAAATTCTGATTCAGGGTAATTTGCGGCAATGAGTTTGAGATCTTTTCTGTCATTTGCAGTAAATACTCTCAATGCATGTTGAACTTTCATCCCAAGCTGACTGAGTACAGATTCAGGAATATCCGTCGGGTTCTGTGTACAAAAAAATATTCCGACACCTTTTGACCTGATCAGTTTTATTATTGTTTCAATCTGCTCGAGCAAAGCTTTTGATGCTTCTTTGAATAACAGATGAGCTTCATCAATAAATATTACAAGTTTCGGCTGGTCAAGATCTCCTTCCTCTGGATAAACATTGTATATTTCTACAAGAAGACATAAAAGAAATGTTGAGAAAAGTTTCGGTTTATTCTGAATATCGGTAAGCCTTATCATCGAGATTATACCTTTTCCCTCGCTGTCAATTTTCAGCAGATCTTCGACTTCAAAAGAAGTCTCGCCGAAAAATAAATCAGCATTCTGCTGTTCCAGTTCGATAACTTTTCTTAATATTGTCCCAGTCGAAGATGTAGATATCTTTCCGTATTCGGATTCAATTTCTTTTTTGCCTTCATCGGATACATACTGCAGAAGTTTTTTGAAGTCTTTTAAATCAAGAAGTGGGAGCTTTTTATCATCGCAATATTTGAATATCATTGCAACAAGTCCGGACTGTGTGTCATTGAGTTCAAGCATTTTTGAAAAAAGCACCGGACCGAATTCCGAAACGGTTGCTCTTAATCTGGATCCCTTTTCGTTTGATATTGTTAAAAATTCCACAGGGAATCCGGCAACCGTATGCGGAGTCCCTATTTTTGTATGCCTCTCAATTATTTTATCATTCGTTTCACCGGGCTTTGCAATGCCGCTCAAATCACTTTTTATATCCATCATTAATATGGGAACTGATTTTGAAGACAATCCTTCGGCAATGAGTTGCAGTGTTTTAGTTTTACCGGTACCGGTAGCGCCTGCAATCAAACCATGCCGGTTCATTGTTTTGAGCGGAAGATTTACAAACACACCAGGAAGATTTTCATTTTTTAAAATTGCTCCGCCAAGCAGAATACTTTCACCTTTAAAAGTATAATTATCGTTTACAAGTTTAATGAAATTTTCTTTTTCACTCATTACAGCTATATCTTAAATTTTAACTATAATAATCATTTAAATTTTTTAATTAAATTATAAAATGAAGAATTGATTTTAACTCAAAGTCCCCAATAAAACTTTTTGACGGAATCAAACATACAGATAAGATTTTTTAAAAAAAATTTGATGATTTGTAAGATGATTTTTTCCTTTTCTATAAGCATTATTTCATTGCTGATATGCTTTATCTTGTAAAAAGATTTATTAAGTTTTTACTCATCATTCGTAGGTTTCAAGTTCCCCAGATTTCCAAAGATTTCGACTACAGAAGTCTTAGACTTCTGTAGTCCGTAAAGTTCGATTTTAACTCCATTTTCAACTTTTTTCAAATTACCCCAAAATTAAATTTTCTCAAAAATACCCTAAATGCGTAGGTTTCAAATCTCCCAAAATTAGCTTATAATTTTTGATAGTATAGGTATAAAATCATCACAGAACCTTTTACCAAAAATTTTCAGAATAATTTATAAATTTGATTTTCAGAGATTTTAAGTAAAAACAATCTCATACGATAACCATCTTCTTAATTTTTCATTAAAATTCTGAAATGGCACCAGTGAAAATTCTTGAGATAGGAAAAAACATGTACATAAAATTGTAATCTCTATGCTTTAAGTCATCTTTACATAGAAATCAGATTTACTTTCAAAAAAAAAATCCTGCCGGAAAAACCGGACAGGATTTTCAAGTTTTGATTAACCTGATAATTTATTTTACCAGAACCATTCGTTTTGTATCTCTGAATTTTTCAGCTCTGAGCTCGTAATAATATACACCGCTCGATAATTTACTTCCGTCAACCTGAACATTATATGAACCTCTCGGGAGAATATCATTAATGTAATTTTCAACTTCCCTGCCCATTATATCATAAATTTTAAAACTTACCAAGCCGTCTTCGGGAATAGTAAATTTAATATTAGTTACAGGATTAAAAGGATTTGGAAAGTTTTGAGACAATGAATATTCAGACGGTATTTCATTGTTTGCATTAATTCCGGTGGTACCAATAACACTTTCCTCAATTGCCTGCTGTACATTTCCGTGTGCTACTGTGGAAGAATCCTTATAAACAAAAATTACTATTTTACAATTGTTGGCTGCCCATGCTGCATTGAGTGTTGTATTAAGATTCTTACCGATGGTTTGATTAAGATTCCAAACTCCGCCGGTATTAAGATTTTCTCCAGTTGCACCGTTCAGCATACTTCTGACAACATGTTTATGAACATAATCGGGAACATACCCGGTCGTTCCGCATTGAGAATAATGATTCTGCTGATATACAAGGTTGTCTTCGACTAAAACAAAACTTAACTTATATTGACCTTGCAGCTCTTCTAAAGCTGTGGCATTTACTGATAAATCAAGAGTGTTATTTGAAGAGTTGAATGACTTTGAAGTAATCTGCAGTCTCACTGATGCATTCGGAAAATTTGTATATCTATCTGTTGTCCTGCCCATCCACATGTCGTAAGTTACATAAGGGTTGCTTGGCGTATTTGTCCTGTCGAAGATTCCGGTTGGATAGCCCGTAAATCC
Organism: Ignavibacteria bacterium; assembly: GCA_019187405.1. Classification (GTDB taxonomy): domain Bacteria; phylum Bacteroidota; class Ignavibacteria; order Tepidaquicellales; family Tepidaquicellaceae; genus JABAQZ01. The sequence goes on along the minus strand of JABAQZ010000011.1, from coordinate 170,640 downwards.
CAGCATACTCCTGATTTCCACACCGTTAAAGTCCTTCCATGGATCAGAACTTGTCGCTCCGCCGTGATAAGAAATAACCACAGTCCTGGGAAAAGCTGCCTTAATTGAAGTTAGTGCCTGATGACCGCATGGACACCAACCGCACCATGTTCCTGTGCAGTATTCGATTAATACATTTCTTGGTTCAGACTGAACTTTGTTTTCAACTCCGGTTAAAATCCAGATTGAAAGAATTGCAATAAAAATTTTTTTCATGTCAAAAAAATTTTAAATTTTTAAAAATAATTATTTTAAAAGAAGCATACGTTTCGTTTCAATAAATCCTCCTGCTTCAATAGTATAATAATAAACTCCGCTTGACAACTTTATAAAACTGTCCGCATCAAACTCAACCGAATAATTACCCCTTGTTTTAAATCCGTTAATTAAAACTGCTGCAAGTCTGCCGGTTATGTCATAAACTTTCAGCTTTACATTTCCGTCTTTTGCGATTGTATAATTGATGACAGTTGACGGATTAAAAGGATTCGGATAATTCTGAGAAAGAGAATATTGCAAATCATCTATTAGATTATTTCCGCTTATACCGGTAATCGTACCAAGCGGAAAATTTGTATTAAACGGTTTTGTAACATAATATGCCGTCATGCTGTTTGTATCGTTTATCGTAAAGTTTATATTTTGATTTGATGCAGAAGCAGAAGTATTTGCGCATAAAATCAGTTTTCTCTCGGCATTAACAATTTTAAATTTAAGCGAATCAAAAATCAGATTTGCATTTGAGAATGGATGTGATCTTAATTTAACGTCACCCGAATTTATAATATTGTTTCCGTCCTTATCCCAGTATAAATCAAAAGATAAAATGTGAGTTGCCGTGGCATTTGTCGATACGGCAAAGTTTACCATTCTTAAAGAGCCGATGCCAGGATTTATATTGGTTGATACTTTGAATCCTGCAAGCTCTCTTGCGGTGTCGCTGGCGGTAACTGTATTGTTCAACAGCATGTTCCTGCCGCCGTTAATTCCTTCTGCCGTAAATTTTGGAGAAGTCGTTGCTGCGAGCGCATCAATTCTACCAGCGCCGTATCTCGGGTCTTTTCCGGGATCTCCCTTTTCAACGGAAGTAAGCTCTAAGACTCTATCAACATCAGCCGGAAGCATTTCGGGATTAATTGATAACATTAAAGCTACCGTGCCTGCTGTATGAGGAGTTGCCGAAGAAGTTCCGGAAAATCCCGCATAACCCGTTCCTGAGCTTACATAAGTAGATGTTGTTCCTGCTCCCGGTGCAGAAACATCGGGTTTTAAAAGTCCCATTGAGTCCGGAATTTCTACCGGAGCTGTTCTGCTGTATGGATAATCTTTATGCATAGAATCTATGGGATATGTATATGTTCCCCATAAATACCAATTACCCCAAGTTGCAGGTCCCGAAGGAGATGATGATACTATCACATCAGTGGATGCATTGACATTTCCTACACCTATCACTCCGCTTAAGTTTCCGACTTTTATCTGATCAGGATGCCTCCATGGTGCAGGACAATTACCGGCAGTGGAAATATTAAGAGGAACAGGAGCGCTCGAACTTCCTCCGTCATTGCTGGTAGAATTTGTATGTACAACTCCTGCAGCAAGAGACATATCCGTAATGCTTCTCATCATTGAATAATCCGGCTTGGGCGAGAAATACCATTTGTAACTTAATGAACTTGTAATTACGTCTGCACCCATTAAGACACCATACTGAAAAGCCAGCCACTGCAGAGATTCACCTCCTGAATTTCTCATCGGAATGCATTTAGCTTCAGGCGCAACGCCGGTTGCAGTACCGCCAGTACCGTCACCAACAACCTGTCCCATAGTTGCGCTGCCATGTGATGCAGTTGTTATGTTGTAACTTGATGTAGAAAAATCCCAACCGATAAGGTCGTCAATCTTTCCGTTTCCATCGTTATCTACACCGTTGATGTCTCCTGCATCGAATGTAGAACCTGTCCCGCTTGCAAATGTAATTGTCATTCCGTTTCCGTTTGCATCTTCACCTAAATTTTGCCAGACTCCTTTGACAAGGTCAGGATGTTTCCACCAAAATCCGTCGTCAGAGTTTGCCACGAGAACGCCTTTACCTTTATTGCCCAAAGCCCATACCTGATCTGCTTTAATGAGTATAAGACCCGGCTGCGGAGCAGGCGATGATGCATAGTTGGATACAGCTCCCAGAAAAGGAGCTTTCATTTGCTTCGAATCATATAATTCTTCTATTGGATATTCCGGATCATAACAAATCATACTGACATTCTGAAAATCCGATAATTCATAAATGATTTCGGAATTGGCTGAAACTATTAAACTGTTAGTTATCCATAATTTTTCATAATTCAGTTGGACGCCGCGGGATTTTTTCTGATTCAGAAATTCAACAACATTTCTCTGATAATTATCAGAAAAATTCATTAGCCGCTCGATAACTATTTTTCTCCTCTCCTTTTTTGGAGTATCATAACTAATGTCCGCAAAATCATTAAGAGTCAAACGCTCATTAAAGACAATGTAAAAGGGAATTTGTGCGTTATCACCCGATTCATTGATTTTTGCCTGAAGATAAGGATGTATTTTGGAATTACCAGCAAGAGCCATGCTGTTTCCTATTAATAGAATTAACAGGTAATATATCTTTCTCATGTTAATTTAAATTTAATTTGTGAATTTTTTTTAATTTCATTGAAAATAATTTAGTAATCAATTCTGAAAGTTGCAAAATAATATTTATCATTAAATTTTCTGTTTTGATAAATATTATCAATGATTCTGTAAACATATTTCAATTCAATATAAAATTGTCTAATAAACTGCCAAGTAAGATTTGCAGTAATAATATCCCTGTTAATCCTGTTTCCTTTCAGAAATTCAGGATCTGAATAAGAATAACCGGTAGCATTGTTCAGATTACCTCCGTAATTTACAATTACTCTGCCGGCGGAATCTGTTTCAATTCCGTTTGCAGATCTTTGATGCTGATATAAAAGATTAAGATTTAAACGATTGGTTATATCATAATTCAGCTTAACTGCTATTTCATCAGAATTTGGTTCAAGATGATGTCCGAGAGGCAGCTCCCAGTGTGTATATTTAGTTTTATTTGATACATGCGTATATACAAACGGTTCTAGATATGTGTATTCTGTTACAAATTCAAGATTTGGAAGAGTAAATGCATTTGCCCACAAAAGCCCGAGCTGATAAGCAAATTTGTTTGTTATGTTTTCATCGCTTTTAAAAAGTGTACTGAATTCAAGATCATCGACAAGAAACGATCCTTGAAGAGCAAGGTTTTTTACAGGAATTACCATTGCATCTAATCCGATAATAGTATTATTAACGTTATTGTCTCCGGGCTGAGAAGCTTTGTTCAGCTCTGCCGATGTCAAAAAACTTATCGGATTCAGAAATGTAAAACTAAACGGTGAATTGGCTATCATAACGCTTTCAAAAAAACCAAGTCTGAATGCTTTTGAGAAATTTACATCAAGTCTGTGAGTAGCTATATTTTTGGAATCAAGAGGTTTTCCGAGTGAATCTCCTCTCAGACTTCCGTAAATAAAAGAATAAGAAACTGCTTTGTAAGCAAGATCAAGTTTGATAAAGTCAAACGGAACAGTGTTGTTTGACAGATACAGTCTGTCAATAAAACCGAATCCCTGATAAACAGGATTTCTTCCCACTGTTAATGCAAGCCAGTTTTGGTTGGTTCTGAATCTGAGATAACCTTCAAAAGTATCGAAGTTTCTCTGCTCATAAGAAAATTTATACTGTGCATACAATCTTGGGTCCGTATATCTCGCAAATGTAACATCGTTTGAATCACCGGAAAGTTTCTGACCGTTTGATGCTCTCAGATAATAACCGACGCTGTTGTATAACGTACCTCGCAATCTGAATCCAAGTTCACCCAGAAGTATGGAATTAGTTCCTATTGAATCTCCGCTTGAACCTCTTTGTGAAATGCTTCCCAATCCGTCCAGAAACAATGTCGCATTTGAATCTGAATAATCATAAAGGTACTTTTGTTTGTCATCCGAGAATGCATGCTTGATTTCCTTAAATAATGATGTAGTCTTTTTTGTGTTGCCATAAAATTCAAACTGAAACTCAATTTTGAAATCAGCAAGAAGTTTCTTATCTACTGAAGAAATTTTAACCAAATTCGAATCAATGATTTTCAGATATGAAACGACTTCTTCTCTCGATATTGGAATATTTCCCGGATTATAATCGGGAATGAAATTCATGGCATGCATTCTTTGCAGAAATCCGTAAACGCGATTTGACGGGGGGACCAGCTCAACCTGAGAATGCAGTTCGTTACAAAACATTATCAGCAGTACGGAAATAAAAAGCGTAATTTTTATTTTCAAACTGATAGTAGTTAAATTAAAAAATCTCTAAACTCAGATGTTTACAGTATTGTTTGTTTCATGTAATTCGGGAGTATATTCCGGCACAAGTTTTTTAAGTAAACTGATAATCGTTTCTTTGTCATTTTCATATCTATTTTGAAGAAGTATCTGCAGATTTACATCAAACTCATCCGGAATAAAATGACTGGCATTTGAGGCAATCAGAATTTTTTCATGGATCGTATTTTTATAATTTTCTCCGGGAATAAACAACTCTTCAAACAACTTTTCGCCCGGTCTCAATCCTGTATACTCGATGTGAATATCCTTATCTGCCTCATATCCGGATAATCTTATTATATCTTTTGCTAGATCAACTATCCTGATTGGCTCACCCATATCAAGTACAAATATATCTCCTCCATTTCCAATTACCGAAGCCTGTAAAACAAGCTGAACAGCTTCCGGAATTGTCATAAAAAATCTCTGGATATTCGGATCGGTTATAGTAATAGGACCGCCTTCGGCTATCTGTTTTTTGAATGTTAATACTACGCTTCCCCTGCTTCCAAGTACATTTCCAAATCTTACAGCAGAATAATTTTTACCGCTTTCTCTCGCAGCTTTTAAAACTATCATTTCGGCAATTCGCTTACTTGCGCCCATTATACTCGAAGGATTTACTGCTTTGTCTGTTGATATAAATACAAAATGATCTACGTCATGCTTAAGCGATAATTCAATCAGATTAAGTGTACCTTTGACATTATTGCTCACAGCTTCACATGAATTTTCTTCCATAATTGGAACATGCTTATGCGCTGCTGCATGAAATATTACATCAGGTTTTGTTTCTTTTAAAATATTATCAAGTCTTTCATAAGATCTTATATTGGCAATATATGTTTTAACTTTTGTATTCGTCATCATACCGTTTGTAAGCGAAATCCTCTTTGATACTTCATGTTTAATATCAAAAATCGAATTCTCACCTTGTCCAAGAAGTATAATTTTTGCAGGTGAGAAATTTATAATCTGTCTGCAAAGCTCGCTGCCAATTGAACCACCGGCTCCTGTTATCAGAACTTTTTTACCCTTCAAAAACTGTCTGACGCTGTTTATATCAGTATTTACCGGTTCTCTTCTCAATAAATCCTCGATCTCCACCTGTCTTATACTGTCAATCCTTACTTTCTCATCGAGTATTTCAAAAATTCCGGGTATTGTTCTTGTCTGAATACCGCATTTTCTGCAGATTGAAACTATATCTCTGATCTCAGATCCCGGAACAGTAGGCATGGCAATGATTACTTTATTAATATCCATTTTTGTAATAATCTCCGGAATACTGTTCCTTGTACCCATTACCGGCACTCCTCTGATTTTTAAACCCTTCTTGTCAATGTCGTCATCGACAAATGCAACCGGGTAAAGGCCGAGCTGCGGATTTCTCTGCATTTCCTGAACAATGGATGTACCCGCTTTGCCTGATCCAATCACGAGCACTCTGTCGCCGTGGTAGGATATGTTTTTCCTTTCTTTTAATCTTTCCATGAGCCTTATGCTGAATCTTGCGCTTGCAACAAAGAAAAATGTAAGTATTCCGTCAAGAAGAGGAATTGACAGCGGCAACTCTTCAAAGTTTAATAAGGAAAGATTATAAAAAACTACAAACACAGAAGTCTGCACAATGACCGCCCAAAAAACTATGTAAATAATTTTTGCAAGTTCGTCGATACTTGCGCTGTTCCAGTACCTTTTGTATAATCCGAGCTTGTAAAAAACTGAGATTTTTATAAGCAGAAATATTAAAGTACACCAAAATATCCCGCTTAAGTAGTAGCTTTCAATTGTAGCATCTAATCTGAGAGCTAAAGAAAGAAATGGAGTTAAGGATAGAAACAAACAATCGAGTATTAAAAAATGTCTGTTTCTAAGTTTGAGTAACCTATTATTTAAAAAGTTTTCTAGCATTCTTTGTAATTTATCCTACCCTGAATCAACCTGCAGATAAATAACAGCAAACCTTTAAGAACAAAGAAAAAAATCTTTTAGAATTTTTTCAGAAGGTTGTATTTTTTATTTGTTTAAGTTAACAAATGTATTTTATTGATTCAACAAAGTTTTTAATGAATTCCCGAATGCAAGCTATCTTTAAATTCTTTACATTTTCAGGTAAACATCGATTTTATTGTTTTAAATATAATTTTTAAATCCGAAGCGAATGAATTTTTGTCGATATACTCAAGATTAATTTTCAGTTTATCCGGCATAATCTCATTTATGTATAGGCTTTCGGGATCAGATGACTCTTTAAGCAGATCATTTTCATTTCTGTAAATTATCGAAGCATTATCCGTTATTCCCGGCTTAATCTTAAGCACCTGTTTTTGATTTTCATTATACAAATCTACATACTTCCTTACTTCAGGTCTCGGTCCCACAAAACTCATTTCGCCTTTCAGTACGTTTATAAGCTGAGGTAATTCATCGAGCTTGTATTTCCTTATATAATATCCGGATTTTGTAATTCTCGGATCTTTTCCACCGACAGTTAACAATCCATCTTTGTCCGAATTTAATCTCATTGATCTGAATTTATACAAAAGAAAATCTTCGCTGTCTTTACCAACTCTGATTTGCCTGTAAAAAATCGGACCTCTGGAATCTATCTTTATTATTAAAGAAATTAATAAAAAAAGTGGTGACAATATTATCAGACCGGCAGCCGAAAAAATAATATCAAATGTTCTTTTAAGCATCTGCCATGCTCATGACGGAATTGTAAGATTCAATTACTGCCGATATTACTTTATCTGTTTCTTCATCTTTTAACTGCGGATAAACCGGAAGCGTAATTTCACATTTGTAATTTTCATAACTTACCGGATAATCTTCAATCCGGTAGCCTCTGTCTTTAAACGCCGTAAGCATTGGCAAAGGTACAAAGTGAACGTTTACGGCAACTCCCTTTTCGGTAATTTTATCTATAATCATGTCTCTCTGTTTTTCGCTTATGCCTTTTATACGGAGAAGATAAACATGATATGAGGATTCTCTTTCAATTTCGCCTGACGGCGGCAATATTGCCCAATCAAAACTGCCAAGTCCTTTATTGTATTTTTCAAAAATCTTTTTTCTTTTTAAAAGAAGCTCACTGCTGTACTTTCTTATCTGAGCCAAACCTACAGCTGCACAAAGATCATTGAGATTTATTTTAAATCCCGGATATACTATATCGTATCTCCAGTTTCCCCCTTTTGATTTTGTAAATGCATCCTTGGTTTGTCCATTGAGTGAAAGCAGCCTGAGCCATTTATATAATTCAGTGTTGTCAAATTCCTCCGGAAGATTGAGACATATTGCTCCTCCTTCTGCCGTAGTTACATTTTTTACAGCATGAAATGAAAACACCGTAACATCACATAGCTTTCCGCTTTTTCTATTCTTATATAAAGCGCCAATTGAATGAGCCGAATCGGCAAGTATCAATATCCTTCCGAGCTTTTTCTGCACATCATTTCCCGGGACAAATAATTTCTTAATGCTGTCCTCATTTATGATTTTTGAAATCTCATCATAATCACACGGATATCCCGCAATATCAACGGGAATAATTGCTTTGGTTTTCTCCGTTATTGCCTTTCTTATTTTTTCAGTATCAATGCAGAAGTCGTTTCCCGGGTCCACCATTACTGCCTTTGCTCCGAGATGCATTACCGATAAAGCCGTTGCGCAGTATGTATATGCCGGAACTATCACCTCATCGCCTGCCTTTATCCCATACCAATGAAGCATAAGCATTAATGCTGATGTTGCGGAATTTACGCATAAGACATTTTTTACTCCCGTCAGTTTTGAAACCTCTTCTTCAAGAGCTTTAACTTTAGGACCGGTGGTTATCCATGTTGATTTAAGCGAATCCATAACTTCATTTATTACATCGTCGTCAATATAAGGCGGGGAAAATGGTATCATGCTTTTTTTATTTTAAAATTTTTGAAAATGATTATTAAAAAAGGAATACTCAAATACAATACAAACTCGACAGGAAAACTGTAACGCTCCAGTGAACTTTCAACAAGACTAACCATTATTGCTTTTGACAAATACATTAATCCAAGAAGTGAATAAATAAACGAATCGTCATCTTTGAAACCGCTTCTTATGAGTGTTAGAACACTAAATGCAAAAACGGCTAATGCTGAAATCAACCAGAAATAATTTCTAAACAAAATATTATAAACTTTTTCATAGACTTCATAAATACCGAATAGCAGTGTATCTTTTATTTTGATTTGCTCCCCTTCTCTTATTTCAAAATAATCAAGTCCGGCTGATCTTGTTTCATTTTCTCTGTAAAGGCTTGCAACTTTCGAGTAATCCGAAATATCCGTTGAAACCTGCTGCCAGTCTCCTTTTTCAAGAACCAAGAGGTGTCTTTTATCAATTACAATACTTTTGTAAACTCCTTCGTATTTGATCCGGAGATTAAGAGAATTTGAAATATTTCTAAAAAACTGAACGAAGTTGCTTATAAAAAATTTTGCATATATATCAGGATGTTTTTTGATCGCATCAAATGATATCTGCTTTAAATAAGGAATGACTGAAATAAAACCTGCTGTGGAATCATGTTTAATCAGCTTATCTGTCAATACTATAACAGAATAAAAATTCTTCAGAAATATGTTGTATGTTTTTGTGAAGCCGAATGATTCTCTTACATATCGTCTGTCTTTTGACGGCAGGCTGCTTGATACCGAATCAATGATTTCATTAACAAACTCCGGGTATTCCGGAGACTTTTCCATGAACGTTATTGTTGCGCCCGGCAGATTTATATTTCCAAACGGAGAAAGAGAAAATGAATCAACCGTTAGTTTATTATATAAGCATAATGCCAAAACAAAAAACGTAACAGGCAAAATCAGATTAGCATAGAAAACAAGTTTAAACTTTTGCCTGTAAAAATATAAAATCACAAACATTAAAACAGGAATTAAGAATAATCCTGCCGGCCTTAAGTACAAAAGTATTCCGGCTGTTAATGAAAAATAAAACCAGTTAATTGGTTTTTTATCTTTGATTGCCAAAATCATAAATGCAGTTATCAGCAACAGGAAATTTACAAACAAACTTTCTGCAAGAATTACGCTTTCAAATAAAATGAAGTAAGACGATGTTTGGTAAACTGCAAGCATGACTGCAAATACAATCAAAAGTCCGCCATATACTTTCTTTATAACATTTAAAAAAAATACTGACACTATTATGGTAAACAAACTCTGAATGAATGCCGTCAGCATTAGATTTTTTGAGAAAAACCATATCGCAGATAAAAAAAGAGGATATCCCGGAGTCCTGATTTCAAAATGAGGCTGTAAGCCATCAATTATTTTTAATGCTACCGCGCAATAAGATGCCGTATCAAATGAAATTGATATCACCGAGTAATAGAGATAAAACGGAAGTCTCGTAAGTATTATCAAAGATACAACACTTAAGATTACAAGCAGGAATTTTTTCTCAGGATTAATTTTTATTGACACGACTCTTCTTTATAATTGATTTGTTTCGGCTGCTGTAACAATTCAGGTTTTCCCGTAATATTCAAGATACCACTTGGTAAATTTTTTCAAACCTTCTTCAATTCTAATTTCAGGTTTAAATCCAGTTAAATTCGAAAGTTCAGATGAATCCGAACATGTTATCAATACATCCCCCGGCTGCATGGCGCATAAATTTTTAACGGCTTTCTTGCCCAGACATTCTTCCAACGTTTCAATGAAATGCAAAAGATTTACCGGATGCTCTCCGCCAATGTTAAAAATCCTGTATTCGTTTTTCATTTCCGTTTTGACAAGCCTGTATATTGATTCGGTTACATCATCGATATATGTAAAATCTCTTTCCATATTTCCATGATTGTAAACATCAATCTTTTCTCCGTTTAGAATTTTTTGAGTAAACTTAAAATAAGCCATATCCGGTCTTCCCCACGGACCGTAAACAGTAAAAAATCTCAGACCTGTTACGGGAAATTTGTAAAGATGATGATATGTGTAAGCCATGAGTTCGTTAGATTTTTTTGTTGCCGCATAAAGCGATACAGGATGATCAACATTTTCATTTACCGAAAACGGTATCTTTGAGTTATTACCGTAAACAGAACTGGATGAAGCAAATACAAGCGATTTTATTTTTTTCTCCTTGCAGCTTTCAAGGAGATTAAAAAATGCATTAACATTATTCCTTATACTTTCAGAAGGATTGGTAATGGAATATCTTACTCCGGGCTGAGCAGCGAGGTGAATTACATGTTCAAAATCATTTTCGCAAAAGAGTTTTTCCAGTTCTCGTACTTCGGCAATGTCTGTTTTAACAAATTTGAAATTACTAAAATGCTTTAGCTCATCGAGCCGTGCCAACTTCAAATTGGTATCGTAATAGGGATTAATGTTATCGGCGCCGATTACTTCAATTCCAGCTTCGCAGAATTTTTTACTTAAATGAAAACCAATGAAACCGGCTGCTCCAGTTATTAAATATTTCAATACTTATTCTTTTATCTTTTTTTACTTTTCAAATATTTTTTAAGTCTCTTTTCCATTTTCAAATACTGCGTAAGTCCGGGATATGTATAATATCCCTGCTTACTGTCAGACCTGTCTAATCTCTTGACGCTGCCGCTTTCCAGCTTGATCAAAAATTCACCGACTTCCGGCAAACTGTCAAATATCGCTTTGTGCCCGATGAATGAATAATTGTGTTTACTTAAATCAATGTCTTTTGCGTATCCCTGAACGAATATTTCACCTCCGTCAATTTCATCATTCATTCTTAAAAAAGTATATGCAAGTTTTTCATATTCTCCGTTATACAATGTCCAAAAAGGTGAATAAAGTCCCTTGTATTCGGGAGTTAAACCTTCATGCCACAGAAATACTCCATACGCGGGAATTGATCTGATCTTTTTACCGAAAAAATCATTTACACACATTGCAAATATTATGTCAGGCTTGACTTCATTCAGAAAATCTAAAACCTCTTTTTTGTTTACATTGTCCGAACTTATTGATTTGAATTTTAAGTCAGTAAATTTTCTACCTCTTTCTTTCCAGTAAGGTCTTATAAGCTCCCTTTTGAGATATCCAAGTCCCTTTACGGCAATTTTTCTTTTTACATAAAAAAACAAAAGCAGCTCATTTATGACTTTCAGAAATCCATATTTCTTTGCCCGCTTTATTCCGTAGTTAAATCTTCCTTTCCATGTCTTTCTCCAAATTGCAGAATCCGACCAGACAACTCCAGCAAGCTCCGTATGTTGTGAAAGCCAGTCTACTATTATCTCATCAAACTCATTCTTTGAACCAATGAAAACACTCTTCAGCATTGTTTACCTGTCATATTTTTTAATTTTTTGGATAATTCCGGTATAAGCTTATTTCTGTCAAATTTATCTTCAGCTGCTTTTCTGCCGTTTCGACTCAACTTATTTCTTAATTCTTCCGATGTTTTAAGTTTCAAAATATTTTCTTCAAGTTTCCTGAAATCTCCTGCATTCGATACGAGTCCGGAGTCATTCTGCAAAATAATTTCAGCGCCTTCACCTTCTCCGGAAAATAAAACCGGCAGTCCCGCCGCCATTGCTTCATAAATTTTTGAAGGAACCGCACCGTAGATATTTTTTACAAGTGGTATTAACGCACAATCATACATGTCAAGCAATTCCGGGATCTGATTCCTGCCAACAGAATTATGCAAATATACATTTCCTCCTCCGTTCGAGCTTATTAACTCAGCCGTCTCTACCTTTTCAGGTCCGTCTCCGTATATATGCAGCTCGGCACCGAGACTTTTAAAATCAGTGTTTTTTACAATTGAATAAATCCCTTGTGCAACTCCGAGCAATCCCGCATAAACAATTTTGAAATTATTATTCTGCTTATTCTTAACTGAAGGTTGTCTGAATCTGTTTATGTCAACTCCGTTTCTGAATAAATATGTATTTTCTTTTTTATACTTTTTTATGTGAGATATAATTTCTTCCGATTGCCCCGTGCATAGAAATGATTTTTTATACAAAAATTTTTCAAGCTTCTCTATGCATCTATATGCGAAACCATCATTGATGTATCCAAGTTCTTTAGCGGTCAGCGGCCAGACATCTGAAACATTCATAATTAATTTTGCTTTGCTGAATAGCGAAAGAAGATATCCGGTAAATGATAAAGTCAGCGGCGGACTTTCCGCAAGCACATATTCCGGTTTTATTTTTTTTACGGCAGCCAATGAAAACATAGCCGTAATGGAAAATGAAATCATCGATAAAATTCTTAATAAACTTTTAGTCGAATTGGACGCAAATATCCAGTACCTGTAAACTGTTATTCCATCTATTATTTCCTTGGTACTAAACTTGCCGCGGTATTCTTCGAATATTTTTCCCTTCGGATAATTTGGCATTGCCGTAATAACCGAAATATCCCAGCCTTCTTTAATAAAACCTTTTGCAAGTTCAAATAGTCTGTTTTGAGGCGCACCGGTTTCGGGTGGAAAATATTGTGATAATATGACAAGTCTCAATTGATATAAGGATAAAATAACTTCATCTTACCTGCTTTTGTTCGTTCGATTTTTTCAACTCTGTTAAACTTCACTTCAAGTCCGGGTTCAAGATATAATTCCATTTTAGATTTTATCCGGTTAAGATATTCTTCGGGAATTTCAGAATCCGATACAATTTCAAAAACAAATTTGCCGGGATTTTCCTGTCTGATTATAAACTCTTTCAGCAATCCGCTGTTTTCAAGTATGTCTCTTGTAATATAATGAAAACTTACTGCAGAAGATTTCTTTCCGCTCGGTAAAATAATACTGTCGCCAATTCCGCCGAGTAACCTCTTTATTATTAATTTATCATTGCGTTTTTCGGTCAATACTCTGTCGCCGATTTCATACCTTATTATCGGCATCGCTCTGTTATGCAGCGCCGTAAACACCAGCCTGCCTTCACCTTCTTTGACCTGAAGATTACCTTCTTCATCGAGAATTTCAGTATAGACATTCTCGTCTGACAGCTTCCAGTTACCTTCCGTATCCTCAAATGCTATCAAATCAACTTCCGAAGCGCCGTATTCGTTTACTGCCGGAATACCAAATGTCTGTGAAATGATTTTTTTGTCTTCTTCATGACAGTTTTCTGAAGTGCAGATGCATACTTTCAAAGAAGGACATTCATTTTTTAAAATCAAATTTTTTGATTTTAAAAATCTCGCAAACAGAACTATGGAATTTGTATATCCATAAACAAAGTCAAAACTGTGCTTCCTGAAACTTTCAAGAAATTTCTGCAGCATATTGTCCGAAAGATCAAATACGGGAAATCTTTTCCTGTTGGATAAAATGTCTTTAAATTTTTCCATGTAATACTCTTTTTTCTCAAGCGGTATTCCGTAAAATCTTGCCTGTTTTGAATATAAATCTATCCCGAATCCCTTATACCTGTCTTTAATCAATGCCCAAGTCATTGCATGCGAATATTTGTCCTTAAAATAATTAAATGGTTCGCCGGTTGAGCCAGAAGTAAACCCGGAATAAATTTTATTTTTATCGAATTGATCTGAAATAGTTTTCTTTTCTGAATTCTGAAAATCACTTTTCTTAAGTACAGGCAGGTCTTCCCATCTGCCCGGCAGACCGTTACTGAACAAACTTTTGTAAAACTCTGTATTCAAGAAATGATAATTTGCAATTTCCCATTTTTTATTTTCCTGCCATGTTCTGAATTCAACGGGATTCATAGATTTTATCCTGTTTAATTCTTCAACGGCTTCATCAAAAGGAAATCCCTTTAGTTTCAGACTTAGTTCAAGAAACGACATTCAGCTGTGTTTCAAATATGGATTTATCACTTCAAACCATTTTTCTTTTACTCTTTCCCAGTCAAACTCCACTGCTTTCTTTCTGGCATTCAGTGATATGTTTTTAGCAAGAGCATTATCTTTAATCAAGATTTCTATTTTCTCGGTAAACTTCACTGCATCACCCGGTTTTGTCAACAATCCGTCCCTTTCGTCTTCTATTAAAAATGGAATGCCGCCGACATCAGTGGATACAACGGGTAATCCTAATGCCATTGCTTCTATTACGCTTACAGGATGATTGTCATAATCAGTTGTATTTATGAAAATATCATATTGCTCTGATAACTCTGCCCACTCTCTTTTTGATTTTTTTCCCGTAAAAACAACCGAATCAGTTAATCCGTATTTTTCCGTAAGTTTTAAAACATCGTTCATACTGCCGTCTTTATCAGGTCCTACCATACACAGTTTTGCATCAGGATATTTTATCTTAAGTAGTTTGATTATCTCTATTGCCATTAGCGGATTATAAGTCCTGTCAAAAGATCTGACCCAAAGTAATGTGGGTTTTATAGAAGTTCTTTCTGTAAACTTGTAGTTTTTGATATTAATAAAATTTGGTATATAATCCGTCTTGTATCCGCATTTTTCAAACTGATCTTTCAGATAGAGAGAAGGTGAAATATTTCTTGCTGAATTTGTGAAAATATAATCACAAAGTTTTTTTGATTTTTGCAGCCTCTCGGGATATCCGCCTCCTCTTAAAATCGGCATGTAAGGAATTTTGTATTGTCTGCTTAATACGGCAAGAGCATAAGTAAACCAAAAGGCTCTGAGGCTGTAAGAATCAATCAGCACAAGTTTAATTTTTTTTTTATTTTTTAAAAAACCGGTAATCATATCTGCTAACCTTACAATCTGATTTTTTTTATCTGAAACAGAAATGATTGAGTAATGTTCGGAAAATTTTGGAGTAAGAGATTCTATAAATGTCGGAGTATATCCGTGTTTTGAAAGAATGTTGCCTGCATAAAAAATCATTCCCTTCTTCGGATAATATTAATAAACGCCATGCCATAAATAAATCCCGGCGCGGCAGTTCTCATAGCAGCATGCCCCATCGTAAAAAATACAAATGTTATACAAAGGATCAGCATGATTCTGTTATCAACGGATTTTGTTTTAATGAAATACTTCACGGGAAAAATTACGATGATGAGAATCGCAATTATTCCAAAAACACCATGTTCGGCAAGGAGCCTTGAATATTCAATATGTGCAGCGGTTTCGACACCGCTTATCTCAGCGCGTTTTTCCATTGACATTCCCGGACCTACTCCCACCAAAACATTATTTTCAAAAATTTCAATGTCCTCCGCAAAAATCTCATCCCTTCCGCTGAATATGTTGCTCTTCTCTTTATTATACATAGATTCGCCTTTAAATCTCATTTCAAGCAAGCCTTCGCTGACATCATTTACATAATTGAAACCGAGTATTCCAATAATAAATACAAACATAAAAGCAAAAACTACTTTATTGAGCTTTGTCTTAAAATTCGCATCCAAAAATGTCATTATAATTATACATAAAAAAATAGCCAGCAGAGGAGCAAGCATACCACCTCTGGAAAAAGTTGCAAGTCCTCTTATCAGAAAAGCAAAAAGGAGAATAATATTTACAAATTTTAATTTGAACAATCTGATGCTCTGGAAATGAGCAATTGCAATGATAAGAATACCCAGTCCGAAAATCGTTGATACCTGATTTGGTCCAAAACCACCGCTCGCTTGAAAATTTGACTCCGTCGTAAATTCAACTGTCTCAAGATCTCCTGCTCTGAAATAAATAAATACTGACATTGCAGCTATTGGATACAGCATGCTTAACAGCAGCTTTCTTAACTGCGGAGGAGTCATTTTTCTTCTATAAAAATAAATTGTTGAAACGGCAAGCGTTATCGGACCGGAAAGATTAAACGAAACCATTTGTCTCGATCTGTCAAACGTAGGATAATCTATAACAAATATTGAAGGAATCAGCAAAGCCAAAAACATCAAATAAATTACAGGTGTTTCCTTTTTCATTTTTTCGACAAGAAATCCGGCCATCAATAAAAGTACAGCCGCATATTTTCCCCACTCATATCCCAATCCTCCGGAATTCATTCTGAACAACACCTCAATGCCCATACTGTATGCCGCAAATATATGAGCAGAACCATCGCGGTTCTTGCTTGCAAAAATTTTATATAATCCATAAATAACTATCAGACCTGAATATACTTCACTCAGATTTCTGTTAAAAAGCATGGTAAGTCCTAAAAGTATGCTGAATATCAGCATGAATTCAGCTTTGTATGGATTCCTATTCATTTTCTACTTAACGATTGCGTAATTTGCGCTTAAGAGATTATTTTTAAATAAATTTAACAAATTATTTATTTTTTTAATCTGATAAAATTTTTTCTTTTACTGCTTTGATGTAATTTTCATAAGTAAACTCTTCCGATATCTTTATACATGCCTCTGACTTCTTTTTCAGTAAGTTTCTATCTTCAAATGCTGAAATGAGTTTCTCCGTCAACTCTTCGGCATTTATCCTTTTCAGCAAAAATGCCTTGTCTTCGTCAAAACTCTGAGATACTGATGATACATCCGAAACAATTGGTACACATCCGCAAGCGGCTGCCTCTGCTATTACTTTGGGAAATCCCTCGGATTCACTTGGAAGTACTATTAGATGAGAGCTCTCATACATGCCGTACATTTTATCTTTGGATAAATATCCTTTAAAAGTAATTTTTACTCCCGTCTGTTCGGCTGATTTTTCAAATTCACTTCTCAGAATCCCATCACCTGCAATAATCACTTCCTCTATCTGATCTTTTTGAGTAAATTCTCTCAACGCGTCTATTAAAATTCCCGCTCCTTTGTTTTGTGTGAGTGATCCTGCAAAACAGATTGTCAGCTTTTCTGAAAAATTTTTATTCATGCCTGATCGATTTGCATTGTCCAGCTCATGCTTGTCGAAACATGGATTTTTAAAATCAAGCAGATGCTCCTTCTGACCTTTCCAATAACCGTTTATGGTAACTTTTGATCTTTGCAGATTATTAGCCAGCCACCATTTCTGAAAAGAATAAGATAAAGGCTGGTTTTCCATTCTCCAATTTCCGGCATACTTCACCCAGAGTTTCGGAATTCTGTTAATGCTAAGATACGGGATAACATAAAGTCCCATTGCCGTCGGTGCCCGAAAGTGTATCCAGTCTGATCTGTCAAGCTTCTTAATTGTGTTTCTGATTACATTTAAATTATGAGGAGCAGTGGTGATTACCGTTAACTTATCCTTTATATTTTCACCTCCGTATGAATTAATCGGTGTGTAAATTATTTTCTCATTAGAATATGGCAGCGAACTATCAGGAGCATTTTTTTTATAAAATGGAGCTATGTGGTAAACTACATCAAATAAATCCGATAGCTTATTTATCTCTCTTACTGTCGGACCCCAGCCTACTATTTTCTCTTTGCTGATGTAATGAGATGTATGTGAAATAATTACAAGCTTCAAGCTAAATCATTTAATGAAATAAATTCCTACTCTTTAACAAAGTAAAAAAGCTGTTAATTTAATTTATTGATTGCATCAGTATATCTCTTAATAATTTTTGACCAATGATGCTTACCTGCCCATTCAACTGCATTTCGGCTGTAATCTTCGTATTTATTTACAATTTTTTTTACTGCTTCTGCAATCTCCCCGGTATTTGCCGGATTGACGAGAATTCCGTTTTTACCTTCTGATATAGCATCGGCAATACCGCTGTTCCTCGAACCAATTGCAGGCAATCCAAAAAAATTTGCTTCAAGTATTGCAATGCCAAATCCTTCCATGCTTCCTTTTGCCTGCTGCTCGCTAAGAATTATAAATATGTCGGAGCTTTGTATTATTTCATACAACTTTCTGTTGGTAACCTGACCGTGAATGATTACTCTATCCCTAATGTCACTCTTATCGATATATTTTTTAATTCTTGAATCATCGGTGATTCTGCCGGCAATATTGTATTTGATATACGGATATTCCGATATTAGTTCCGGCATTGCATTTAAAACATTATGTTGACCTTTTCTCGGACTGAGACTTCCTACGGTTATAAGATTCAGTTTCCCTTCAGTAAGATTTTTTGGATTAGAATTTATTGCTGAAATTCCCTCTATATCAAATCCGTTTGGAATAATATTTACTTTATTCCTGCTTATACTCTCGGGAAGTTTCTGCGATGAAAATTTTGACACAGGAATTATTAAATCCATTTTTGAAAGCGCTTTTTTGATTAGCATTTTCTCAACCGTATTCCCGGCATTTACATCAGTACCGTGAGCTATTGCTATGAATTTTATTCTTCCGTTTTTTTTCCCGATAAACAATGACGAATACAAAGAAAATCTTCCTGAAAATATTATCAGATTAACTCCGCTTGCGTTTATCTTATCCTTCAGCAGCTTAATTCTTTTCGAAAATGTCTTTAACTTGTTTTCATATCGCTTGAATCTTATTATCTCAAAATCCTGCTCTTTGTCAAATTTCTGCGAAGCTGATTCGTCCGTATAATCCGAAACTGTCATCGCTGTAACTTCATTGCCTTCTGTGCTGAGATATCTGCATAAATTATAAGCATGATTTCCGATCCCTCCGGGTCCAGGCGGAAATTCGGATGAGACAATTAGTATCTTAAACGAGCTTTTCAATTTTATCTCCTTGTCTGAGCATGGCAGTTGATTTAGACCAAGAAATCGCCAGTTGAATTAATATTGCCGGAAAAAAAATGATTGCAGCTGGAATTAAAAGCGGATATAAAATTTTTTTTCCTTTCCATTTATATGGAATTAAAGAAGGAAGCAGTCTTATAATCAATGCATCAATCACATTCTTTGTAGGAAAATATTTTCTGAAGAAATAAAGTACGCTCGGAACCGGTCTCGGCGCAAAAAAGTTTTTAGGCCTGAAGGCATCCCATGAACCCATCTGCCTTAATCCGCCTGTTCCGACTTTTAGATGAACTCTCTTGGCGTAAGGATTTGATATGCTCCTGAATCCGCTTAGATAAGCTCTCAATCCGAATTCACCGTCACCCATTCTTTGACCGTCAAACTGCCTGTCAAACATTCCTGCTTTTACGAACACTTCCTTTTTTACCAATGCATTTCCTGAATCGAACTGATCCGCCCATCTGAAATAGCCGTAGTTTTCGGGAACCTTGTCGCCTGTAACCGATATCGATACACCGGCCGATATATCAGCATTGAAATAATCCAGACACTTCAAATGATTTGTTATCCAATCAGGTTCGACTCTCGAGTCATCGTCAAAAAATAATAGCAGAGTACCTTTACAAATTTTTATTGCTTCGTTCCTTGCATACCACTGCCCTTTTTCATTTTGAAAAACCGCATTTAAATTTAAACTGAATTTTTTGTAAAATGCCGTGTCAGGGGTATCAGTCTGGTCTGTTATTACCACTTCAAAATTTTTATACTCCTGCTTTTCAAGATCAGTCAATACATCTTTAAGATATTCGTATCTGTTGAGCGTGGGTATTATTATGCTGACAAGAGGGTTTGAACTTACAAGCTCTGATTTAAAATCATTAAATGATTCGTAAACGGCTTTCATCCTAATTGTATCCGACTTTGAAATGTTTCTTGTTTTGAAAAATGATTTTATCTCCTTAAACGGATTTGTTAACCCGGCTATGCTTCGAAGTAAAAGATATATAACAAACTTTTTTGAATAGTACTTTCTGGCAAATATGTATTCGTCTATTGCTGAAATCTTATTCTCGTGATTGAGTAAACTGCTTTTCGTTCCGTTATTGTAAATCAGGTAACCTCTGTTCCATAAATTATAACCTGCATCGAGTTCAGCTGCTGTAGTCGAAGAATATTCTGAATCTTCTTTTAGCGATTTATCTAATCCTTTAAATGAATTCTTGTATCGAGAATTAAAAATACATGTGGAGAAATTTTTTTCAGCATCCGGCTGAAGATTGAAATACCATGTCGGATTAAGATATCTGATGATTTTGAAATTATTAAATACTTTCATCTTTGGTGGAAATTCCGGATTCTACTTCGTCAAGTAAATCTTTATTAACGTTCTTAAAGCTTGAATTAACAAACGATGCGGCAAAAACGGGGAAAAGTATATACGGGAAATTGTATCTGGATCTTGTCTCAGATACCGAAAGCAGAAGAAGAGAGTAAATCAAATAAGACCAAATTATAAACGCCGAAAGATTTCCCATTCTTTTGCGCTTAATGAAAAACATCAATGGGTAAATCAGGATTATCCAGAAAAAAATATTTTCAATTCCCTGAATGATTTCATTTAGAATTCTTGAATTTGAATATCCGGCATGGTCAAAGAAATAACCAATCGTCCAGTCCTGCCTGCCTGAATATTTCATTATTCTGAAAGGTATTCCTTTTGCATAATTTACAGGATTTGCAATTACAAAATTTATGGCGTCATCTCTTAAAGCTCTGTCGAATTCGGATTCAGGCAGATGTTTGTATTTGTTAATTACTGAATCAGGTATTCCGTTGTATCCTCCGGCTTTTGTGTAATCTTTTATTACATTTGAACTGTAAAATCTCGGTCCCTCGCTCGGCATTAATCTTAACTTCCCGTAAACATTGTAATTTCTTATTAACCACGGACTGTAAAATATTATGAAAATTAAAATTACTATACCGGATTTTGCAAATGCTTCTTTCAATTTAACTCCGGTCCCCGCAACAGAATAATATTCCATCATATAAGGTATGAGTAAAAATATCAGCAGAAAATTAAATCTTACATACATCTCTCCGGCAAGCAGCGCGCCTATTATTACAAGCTGATAAAATTTTCCGGAATAATTTTTTAAAACAATAAACAACAGAATAATCATCAGAAAAAATAAAAGCTGAGTATTGGAATTAGATGCCATAAACAGCATGTTTGGAGAAACTGCAATGTAACCAAAAGAAATTAACGCTCCGGAATTCTTAAGACCCCTGAAAAGATAATATCCGGATATAAGCACGCCTAATGAAATAAGTATCATAATCAAAGCAAATGTAACCTGTGAATTATAAACCAGCAGTCCGGCCGCAAATAAAAACGGAAGTCCGGGCTGTCTGAAATTTCTTAGCTCCACCCCGGCAAAATCATAAAACTCTCCCTCAAAGGCCATTCGCGCTCCTAACTTTTCGTGCTTTATGTAATCACTTTCCTGAACAGGTCTGTTTATCATGTCATGAACTGCAAATAATATCCTCAGCGATAAACCTGCAATCAGCAGCGCTTTAAAAATTTTATCTCCTCCTGAAAGCGATATTCGTCCGCTGAATAATTTGAATGCTAAAATTAAAATGCACCCAAAGAAAAAAATTTCTGCAATATATCCGGCATCGAGATGAATCACGCCTGCATATATTCTGCTTACTAAAGCAGAAATTATCAGAATAATCAGCAGCAAAATCATTGCCACCCTTCCTATTGATTTATATGTGCGCAGTAATCCGATCATTTTGAGATTTATTATTCAAATTTGCAGAAAAAAATTTCTGAATTTTTCGTTTTGCAATTTTATACTGAAATCTTTTTCCGCTCTTGCACGCGCATTGTTCATGATTTCCAGCCTTTCTTCGTTGCTCATTTTTATAACTTCGATGATTTTTTTTGCAAACAAATCTGGACGTCTTTTTTTTACAATCCACCCTGTGAAATTATCTATCACATTTTCCCTTAATCCGTCTGCATCGCTTACAATGCACGGCAAACCAGCCGCCTGAGCTTCCAGTACTGAAACGCAAAATCCTTCCTGCATGCTTGTCTGTAAATAAATATCGGTGTTCATCATTAATACTCTTACTTCTTCATGTGACTTTATTCCAAAAAAATTTACTTCATTTTCAAGTCCCGACTGATAAACGGCAAATTTCAATCTTTCCAATTCGCTTCCGGAGCCTATAATATTGTAATCAAAACTTATCCCTTTGCTCTTTAAAATTTTCATTGTCTCAATTGCAGTTTCGTAATCTTTTATCCAGTTTAATCTCCCTACTGTAAGTATGTGAATTCTATTTCCCAGACTGCCATCTGAATTTCTTATTTTGAATTTATCAGGTTCAATTGCAGGAGTAATTTTTTCATGAGGTGTTTTTGAATTCAATCCCATCGAAACAGCTTTCTGAAAAAGATATTCCGAGATTGTATGAACTTTGTCAACATTTTTCCAAAGTCTATCATAGCATCCAGGATTTTTCAGCGGATATATGTTTATGTCATATCCGCGAAAACTCACACCCATCTTTGCCCCCATGACTCCCGCGGCCAATTCTCTTCTTATTGCGGTAGCAGCAAAACCAAAATGAAGCCAGTCAAGCTCATGCGTAATTATATGAGCATTAATGTAAATAGTCTTTAATATTTCTCCTATTGATTTCCCATCTTTCATTTCTCCCGAATAAAGTCGCAAAAATCTTTTTGGAGCAATAAATAATGTCTTAATTAAGATAATTAATGTTAAAAAAAACTGGCGTAATGGTTTTCCGGATAAAACAGGATATGCAGGATATTGCTTATATGGAAATTCTTTCTGCCTTTTATCGCCGGTAAATATTTTTACTTCAAAACCTGCTTCCGATAATCCCTTTATCTTATAATGAAAAAATGTTTCTGAATATTTAGGTATTCCAGATAATACTATGCCTATCTTCATCCGTCAACAAGTGAATTATAAAACTCACTGAATTCTCTTTTTTGTTTTTCTCTGGAAAATTCTGTCTTAATTGTATCAAGCGCATTTAAGGATATATTCAAAAGAGTTTCAGGATCAGAGCGTGAAATTTCCATGATTTTCCCGGAAATAGATTTGGGATCTCTTACGGGTATGATAAAACCGTTTTCCCCGTTATGGATTACTTCATTCATGCCTCCGCAATCAGTTGACAGCGTTGTTACGCCGGAAGACATTGCCTCAAGCGCCACATTTGCTATCCCTTCTTCGACGCTCGGCAGCAGCAATAGATCAGAACTCTTTAATTTTTCCATTAACTTAACATGCTCCATTCCTTTTATAATCTTAACATGATCGTTCAGTCTGTATTCATTCAGAAGAAATAAAATTTCTTCAGGTATATCTCCCTGAGCAATAATGGTATAATTGAACTTGAACCCTTCTTCCTTAAGATAATTCATGGCATCTAATGCATAATGATATCCCTTCTTCCAGTGATGTCTGCCGATTGAAATTATTTCAAAAATATCATTCCTGTTTTTCCTGATTGCATTGCTCAGTAGGAATTCATCTTTTACGCTTGAATGGATCACTCTGATTTTATTTTTATCAGCGCCATATTTTACGGCTTCACCGGCAATTGCTTTTGACACCGCATGAAATCCATCTGTTTTGGGGAAATATATTTCATAAGCTTTTTTTAATTCCGGATCATTTAGCGGTGAATAATTAATGTGTGCTCCGCGAAGACTCACAGCAATCTTACAATCCAGCAAATTGTATAATTCATAATTTAGATTTACAGTCTTTGCCCATTGAATATGAAAAATATCAGGCTGGTTATTCAATACCGGCAGTATGAATCCAAGATTTCTAACAAAACTTTTTTTGTTTTTATTTTTATTCTTTAGCTGTTTGATTGTTTTATTAAATTTGCTTTTGTTTTTTATAAACAGCTTAGCTCCTTCTAATATTACAAATATTATCAATCTTAATGATGACTGCGGCGTAGGAAACAATTTTATGTTTTCTTTATAATTCACTTTCCTTCTCAATTTGCCAAACAGATAAACTTCAAATTCTTGTTCTGATAATGCTTCAATCAGATTTTCTATGAATGTCGTCGATGGTATATCACCCGAGTATATTGCTATTTTCAGTTTATCCGCTGACATCGGTATTTTTATAAAAGTGTTTGACAAACAGCGATAATGTCAGCAGCATGCTTACCGGATGAGAATAAATCACGGGATCATCTGCCTTAAATTTATTGAAGAATAAGTTTACTGTTTCTTCAGGTACAAGCTCTTTTATAAACATTTCTTCATAAAGAAAACTCTTCAGTTTATTTTCGTTTTCATCGCCTGCAAACTGCAGTTCCCAGTTTCTTGTAATGTTCTTTTTATTAAAAATTTTTTCTCTGACAACTCTTTTCAGTTTCCCTAATGCTCTTGCAGGTATGTTAGCCGGTTTATCATAATTACCGTAGTTGTATAAATTAAATGGATCATAAGTCTGCCAGGGAATCTTTGCAAGCTGTGGATTTTTCATTTTAATGTATTCAATCTGAATCTTTCTTCCGGATAAAATTGATTCGGGAATACCGCAGATAAACTCGCACATTTCATCACTGTAATACGGCAGATAAACCGGACGAAAATCGCTGAATACATTCATATTTGCACTCGTCCATCTTGGAGCCCAGTACATTGATTTAAATGCTCTTACTTTTGAATTAGCATTTTCGATTTTTATTTCTTTCAGTAAAACTGAAATCCGCTCTTTTAAATAATCAATGAAATTCCCATCGAGTCCCCATGCTTCCCATAACTTTTCGGACAATTCCTTTCCGCCTTTCTTAATAATTTTTTTTATGACAATCTCCGTCTGCTCTTCATTTGTTAGATTATCGGCAACTCTCATATCGTCAAACAACACATCTCCCCAATGCCCAAGAAAAAATACATCACCTTGTTTGCTGATGTCATCTATCACTGCCATTTGTCTCGGATGTGTAAAATCCGCAAAACACATGTTAATTTCTGCGAGTCTATCAATGACGTTCCACAGGTAACCTTTTTCGATGACATACTCTTTGAATTTAAAACCTCTTGCTTCGCTGATCATTCGCCCGTATTTAGTCTCGTCAAAGCTGTTGTCGAATTTATAGGAATAGCAGAAAATGTTTTCTGTATCTTCGATTGCCGTAGCTTGTGTCCTGCTGTCAATTCCTCCTGATAAAGGCAGAATTATTTTTTTCCCATTTAAATTTTTTGAAACAATCTTTTCAAACAAATGTGCAAACTCTTCCGTTGACTGTTTCAGTGAAACATCTTTAGGGTTATAATGCCAGCTCCAGTATTTATCTGAGCTGATTACGTAATCGTTTTCATCAAACAGATATTCAGTAAACGGCTGCAATGCCATAACATCATTGAAATATGTATCTTCACCAAGGAAAAAACCGGTTGAAGCAAAAATACAAATTGCTTTGTAGTTAAGAGAATGCTCTGTTTTTTTTCTGGCAAATATCTGCCTGGCGGGTATTACGGGGGTTTTCAAATATTCCGTTTATTTAAAGAAGTCAAATCTAAGCTTAGCGGATATTTTTGAGGATAATTTGTATGGTAAAATTATGTCAAGCAAAAAATCTTTCCTGTATTTATCTTTAATTTCAGGAAATTCGCAGAGTTTATCATAGAGAATTTTTCTGCTGATAAAATAATTGTTTCCGGAAGAAATTTTTTTTAAGCAGTTGTATAACTTAAATTCAATATCATCTGTTAGTTCATTTCCGGCTTTGCTGTCTTTAAGAAATTCCAATACCCATCTGTAAAAAACAATGTTCCATTCATTCATCTCGCCGCTTTCATTTGCAGTTCTCAAAGTAGATGCGGAATGCTTTCTGTATTTTACAAGTATTTTATCCTCATAATAAACCGGGAATTTATCAGCAATCTTCAGCCAGAGTACAATATCTTCCGAGCCTTTGATGCTTTCTTCATAACCGTTTACACTGTTAAAGTTTTTTTTCTTAATCAAAGTAGCGCTCGGCAGCGGTGTTCCCCAGAAATTGCTCAAAAATATTTTTATAAATTCCGGAGGCAAATACATTCCGCTTTCAAGCCCTTTTGCTTTGTAACCGACGGGCTGCTTGAATTCTCTGTCTTTATACCAATACAAAGAAGGACCCCAAATCATTGCACAATCGGAATGCAGTGAAAAAATCTTCAGTTGGTGGCTCAGTCTGTCATTATACCATACATCATCTTGATCAATAAAAGATAAGATCTCATATTTTGATTTTTCCACGGCACGGTTTCGAGTGAATGCCGTACCGAAATTTTTATTCCCTTCATGCTCGTAAAAAAATATTTTGTCCGGATGCTTACCGGAAATTTCTCTGGCAAGCTTCTGTGTATTGTCTTTGCTGCCGTCGTCAAATAAAATCCATTCCCATAAATCATAATCCTGATTTAAAATACTTTCATAAGTTTCATAAAGAGTATTTATCCCGTTATAAAGAGGAGTGATTATTGAAACACCGGATTTCATATTATTCTTTTCACGCTTTTAATTTCTTATAACCTGCTGAATAGATTGTTATTTCCGGAAAGAGTCTTGACATTCCAAAAATTCCTTTTGATAAAAATTTTCTGTGCAATCTCCTCAGAAAATATCCCGTAACAGATTCATCAGTATGTTTTTCAGGCAAAATCTGAGGAAGTGGATGCTTTAATGGAAGAAGCATTTCTTTTTTTTCCCGTGTAAGCGATATCATTGCTTTTGAATCGTCAAACTCAAGCCCTGAAAAAAGCATCTTTGTTCCGTCATAAGTAAACCTCCAGTAATCGGCAGGCATTTTTGAAATCTTTCTGACAAAGCATTCCGAAAATAACGCAGTTCCGTTTATGGCAAGCAGTTTCATAATATTGTCTGCAGCAGCAAACGGATTTTTTACATGTGTCATAATCTCCATGCAAAGCACCGTGTTAAATCTCTCCTGATTTTTTTTAAAAAATTCCGAGTCTTTAATTGTTATGTCGGCTACTTCGTCAACGCCTTCACCTTCTGAAATATCAATTCCCGTTACAATGGAGATACCTTTGCCATCGAGAAATTTTCTTATACTCATTTTGTCAAAATCATACTGCTTAGAGCCGACTATCAATACCGGCTCTTTAATTAGATCTAAATTTATTCTAAGATAACCTATCTGACTTGGTGTTGCCAAAGCATTTCATTTAATTTTTGTGAATGAATGAATTTTACGTCCGGCCAGCTCTTAAATATTCCTTCAGTCAGTTTTTTAAATTCTGTCAACGTTCTGCTTCTGTATTCAGGAGCAAATTTACCTGAAATATTTACTCTGTGAAAATCTATAATTGCAGGAGAATTATTTGCAAATGCCCTTTTTATTGAATGCAAACATTGCTCATGGTTATAATCATATCCGGGATACGGATCAAGCCTTGCATTTCTAATTGACCAGACAATTCCTTTTTTCTTCCTGAAAAATGGAATCATGCATTTTTTCTTGTCAGAGTTTATTAATCTGTTTGAAGATTGTACCATTGTTATTTTATTCTTTAATAATGTCTCAGAAAATCCCATATCAAATATGAAAGCGGGAGGAATCAAAGTTGATGAATAAAAACCAAAAATTTTATTAAAATCTTCGGCAGCATCTGAAATCATTTTTGCTTCGCTGTTTGCTTTGCTCAATTCGCCGTGAAGAAATGATAAATTCGATTTTATCGTTGATTTAGCCGGTAAATTTTTTTTCATAAAAGCCTCTCTGCCTTCGTGACTCTCGAAATACTTTTTGAGATTAGTTAAATTATAATGAGAATATCCGTGTAGTTGTGGAAATATACAGCCATTGCTTATTCCGGCAAAATATTTTTCACGGACATCTTCAGATTCCGGATTGAATCCTTTGCTGATTGGTTTGAATTTAAGTTCGCCGCCATTCTCATAGTCAATGTTATGTGTTATAAAATTTGCCGTAATAACCGGACAACTGCCGTATTTATTTCTGACAGAATTCAGCAAATCAAACAACAGGTCAAGATCCTCGTTTGTTTCCAATGCATCTGTCGTCCATCTCGTAAAATTTTCCTTACCGAATTTTGATTTCATCCATTCCAAAGTTTCGACAGTAAGCGCTCTTTCCATTCCCCAATCATCACTCTCTATTATAATATATTTTTCTTTGAATCTCTTCCTAAAATAGTAAGGAAGATATTTGTAAAAATTTATGGGATTCAAAGTTTAAACAGGACGATTGTATTTGGCCAGCTTGATATATACTTTTTGAAGTTTTTCGACTTCATTATCGATGGAATAATTCCTTGTTATAAATTCTTTTTGCTTGTCCTTTATTATTTGTTTCTCACTGTCGGACTTTTTCAGCATATTTAAAATTTTATTTGCGATAGACCCGGGATTCTGTGATTCAAAAAGCTGTTCGGGAAATTCCCTGAATTGGTCTCTTATTCCCGGTACGTCGCTTCCAATGGTAATAAGTCCGCTTGCCATTGATTCAAGTATCGATATTGGTCCGCCTTCTCCTGTTTTCTTAGATGAAAGAATAAACAAATCGCTTATGCTAAGAAATGATTTAATATTGGATTTCCTTCCGGTAAATATTACTTTATCGCCGATTCCAAGAGTACTTACAAGCGACTCTAATTCATGTGCGTATTCAGTCCTGTTTTCTCCTACTATCAAAAGTTTTGCATTTTCATAATCTTCGAGAACCAGTTTAAATCCCTTTATGAGATCATCCAATCCTTTAATGGGAATTACGTTTGCAATCGTCATGATTAACGGGAAAGAATTTTCCAAATTAAATTCTTTTATTACGCTTGAATCTTTACCATTTAATGAGAATTCATTTATATCTATGCCGATCGGAATAAGTTTTATTTTCTCGTAATCAGCAAAAAGTTTTTTAATCATTTCTTCATTCTGCGGTATTATCATGTCTGCAATCCTTGATCTGATTTTCCAAGCATTGCTTCCCCATCCCATGTTTTTTTTTGTATAAACCCACTTGATACGTGACAATTTAGATGCAAGTCCTTCTGAATAATCATCTGAGTAATTATACGAATGTATTATGTCGGGATTTATCTTTTTAAAAAATCTTGACAGCTTGTAAATATTTCTGATACCTCTCAATCTTGGTTTTACTACAGTCGTAAAAGAAGAAATGTAAATCGGCACATTTAAATCTTCGGCTGTTTTAAACAATTCACCTTTATCATGTCTGCAGCAAATGCTCGGCTCGAATATATTTTTATCAAGCTTGGATATTACATTAATGAGAGCTTTACCGCTTCCCGCAGTATTAAAATTTGGAATCGTATATAATATTTTTATTTTATCCCGCTTCAATTTATTAAATATTGGCAAAGGAGTTGTTTGTTGTTATCCGACGATTTCTCAAATCGACAGATAAAGATTTTTGTACATCCTGTCAACAATTTCCGAAGACCAGTTTTCTAATACTTTGCTTCTTGCATTTTGACCTACTCTGCTCATTTCATTCCTGTTGTTAATAAGATTTTCCATTATCTCGGCTAATTTGTTAACTTCACCAACCGGAAAAACATAACCGTCAACTTTGTTATTAATCTGAGCTTTGGATATTTCCGGAATATCAGATGCAATAACAGCAAGACCGCAGGACATCGCTTCTATTATCGAAATCGGAAATCCTTCCTGCCTCGATGGAAGTACAAAAATATCCGAAGTCTGCATAAATTCATCAACGTTGCTGATGTTTTCTTCTGTAAGAAATATTTTGCTTCCAAGTTTATTTGATATTATTTTATTTTTTATTTCTGAAATGTAATTTTGATCATACTTATATGTGGGTCCCGCAATTATGAGTTTCAAATCAGGATATTTCCTCTCGAGCTGAATAAATGAATCAAGCAGATAATGAACTCCTTTTCTGAAATTTATTCCGCCAACAAATAAGATTATTATTCCGTTTTCCGGTAGACCCAGCTTTGATCTCAATTCCTGCTTCTGACCGTTTTGCAAAGGAAAAAATTTATCTGTATCAACTGAATATGGAATCTGAACGACCTTTGACATCGGAATCTCGGATACTTTGAACAAATCCGTAATCACTTCTGATTTGCTGACATATCTGTCTGCCATTTTGTAAAACAAGTACCGTATGAACTTCGGTTTTAAATAGTCTTTCCAGTTTTTAAATCTTCCAAGTGAAACTGGATCATCATCACCGATTAATGATGTTTCAGTAATAACTTTTTTCCCGAGCAGCTTTGCGATGAATATGGCAATCCTGTTAAATGCAAATCCGGAATTAAAATTATGCACAAAATCATATTTCTTCCTGTATTTCCACATCGGTAAAAGCAAAGCCCAAAAACAATTCCACATGTGATGAAGCTGCTGAAAGTAAATTAATATACCTTTTGCATCTTTGGGATTGTCATAAAATCTTACGGGATGAACAAACTCATACTTAAGATTGCTCTTCATGTATAATCCCGTTCTGTCCCAGCCGATTACCAACACTTCATAATCTTTTTTTTTATTTATTCTGCCGGCATATTTAAATGCTGCAACTTCAGCCCCGCCGTATGCCGGAGGAAGTATCGCAGTAATTATGCATACTTTAATTTTTTTGTCTTCTGATTTCAAACAGGCGTATATAAGAACTAATTTAAAAGTGACATGATTTTTTGCGCAAAGACTCCAACAGGATCTTTGTGAATTGTTTTTTTAATGTATTGCTTTGCAATTAAACCCATAGTCTCCCATTCATTT
This sequence comes from Ignavibacteria bacterium, assembly GCA_019187405.1. Classification (GTDB taxonomy): domain Bacteria; phylum Bacteroidota; class Ignavibacteria; order Tepidaquicellales; family Tepidaquicellaceae; genus JABAQZ01. The sequence goes on along the minus strand of JABAQZ010000011.1, from coordinate 139,762 downwards.
CGTCTGCTCCATGCTCTTTCCATTGCTTCATCAATAAACTCCGGCGTTGCTGCATTTGCAAGAAACCCTGTCTCGTTATCAAACATTACCTCTGGATTTCCGCTTACTTTTGTTACAACTCCCGTTCTGCCGCAAAGCATCGCTTCAATCAATGCCAAAGGAAGTCCTTCATATCTTGATGTAAGCAACAGTGCATGATTTATTTTCCAGATTTCTTCAGGATTGATGTGACCGTTTAATTTAACATTTGCTAAATCGAAATATCTGATCAGCTTTTCTACTGAATAACTGTGCAGTCCTTTCCCGTAAAGATTCACGATAATGTTCCTCTCTCTCCACTTTTTTTCATCGAGCACCTGAAATAATAAATCCTGACCTTTGGCGTAAAATTCATGTCTTGCAACATTTGCCATATAATAAAACTCTTTTACTTCCGGATATGCAATGTCATTATCAAATCTAACGTTAAACGGATTCATTATTATTTCTGCATTATTGATGTCTTGTCCTATCTGAATTTCTGTCAGTTTCAGATTAGCCTTGCTTACATAAAAATTTATTAATGCCTCAGGCAATACCTTGGAAAGTCTTTTGTTAAGTTCATCATCAGGCCACTTCGCTTCATTTGCAACATTTGAAATTGTAACGAACTTAAGATTATTGTTAAGACAGTACTCCATTAAATCAATGCCGCCTGTATTTCCGCCCTGATTTATAATGACAAGATCAGGTTTGTATCTTATCAGAAATTTAAATCCCTCATTCTTGTAATCATAAATAATGTCAGACTTTATAATCCATCTGACTTTCTTGCTAAAATTTCTTGTTCCCGTGTTGTAAATTACTTCTATCCCTTTATTGCTTAATTCTTTTACAAGCGGTGGAATATCTTTCCATCTCGGAATGCTCACCTTCAAATCTATGTTATTACTTTCCTTTAAACGTAAAGCAGTATAATACCAAAGATATTCGCTGCCTCCCCAGGCAGATTTATTGGTTGAGACTATTGCTATTTTTTTCAAAATTTAAATCCCGTGAAGTACATGTATAGTTTATACATTAAGCCGATGCGGCTTTTAACGGCTTCTTTATTAAAGATGAAAGTCCGATTTTTATCAATTTCAGTTTTACTTTAAGCTTCCTTAATTCTTCTCTGTGCTTTTTTTTCAACATACCTGCATCTGTACTGGAAAAGAATTCTGCCGACTTTTTGTGATTACCTAGTGTGAAATGCTTTCTGCCAAGAAAATAAATAAGATAGTTTATCGCCTTAGCAGCAATTATCCTGTCATGCTCCCTGAATTCAAATTTAAAATCGTAGCCGGAATTTTTATTTAGTGCAAATTCATCAGCTATTAATTCAGCCTGTTTGTCGAGTTTCAATTTCAATGCAATTGAATAAAATATTCCGTGATACTCTTCCGAGAATTCATTCCTCGATGTCTTTGATTCTCCGTGCAATCTGAAATTAGTAAGATTCTTTTTAGTTACTTTAATGTTTTCCATGCCATACCGGAGTAAATATTTCTTCCAAATATCCTGATCCATTACAAACTTTAGTCTGTTATCGAGTCCCCCGAGTTGTTTTATAATCTGCAAACGGAAAAATGTCGAAGGCTGGTCCATCAAAACAAATGCAATTGATTCCTCAACCGAAGGCTTTAACTGCAGTCCGATAATTTTTTCTTTCTTTTCATTTTCTTCGTCAAAGAATCTGTAGCTTCCGGCTGTTGCATATATTTTCTCCGATGAAAAACTTTGAGTGAGATGAAAAAAACAATTTTGATAATAATAATCGTCACTGTTAAGCCAGTTGAATATCTCTCCGGAACATATTTTTATACCTTTGTTTATCGCATCGGACTGACCATTATCAGGCGTACTTTCCCAATGTTTTAACCAACGCTCATATTTTTTAATGATCTCTATTGTATTATCATTACTTCCTCCGTCAATGATAATGTATTCCATTGCAGGATAATTTTGCAGCAAAACCGATCTTATCGTCTGTTCAATATATTCTCCCTGATTGAAACTTGGAGTTACTATAGAAATTACCGAGAATTTTTTCAATCTTGCATAAACTGCAGGATCGGTTTCTATATCCCAAGGCCAGCCGGTCTTACCCTTTGGAGGCGCTGGAAGTTCTTTCAGAAGTCTTTTGTAATTCTCCATTAACTCAATCATTTATTACTTTGCTCCTCAATATATTTTACTACTTCACCAAGTTCTTTTTCAGGATTTAATACCTGCGCGTAAACTTCTTTACATCCGCTTTTCATTTGTTCGTATTCAAGGTTTATCATATTGACCGCATCGGGAAAATCATTTAATGTCTTTATTGTTTTTCCGAAATGATATTTTTCGTTTAACGTTACATAAATTGGATTCGATGTTGTAATTGTCGGAATTCCAAGCATCATATATGTACTAAATTTCCCAGATGACAATCCAATAAACTCAATGTTTTTCCCTGAAAAAATATCCTCATCATTCGGATAATATAATGCAATGCCAATTTTGCATTTTGATAAAAATGAAAAATATTCCATGTTATCATAAAATGGTTTATTGTGAAATGATATATTGCATTTTCTGTCAATCAGTTCATTAATTCTTTTCATAAGATTAGAATCTTCTTGCAACTTTTTATGAGAATGAATTACAAGCCAGTTTCCATTGTTCCATTGACCCGGAAATAAGTCTAGAATATCATATATACCGCTCCACTTTTCAAGTGTTCCCGAATAAATGACTATGTTCTTTTCAGTTGGTATGTTTAGCAATTTATAAATGTCATTTGCGTTTGAGACATTATTTACAGGAACCGGCGAAACGGGAATTCTTTTAATTTCAGCATCAGGTCTGAAATTATTTACTTCTCTCAAAAGTTTTTCCCTTCTTGGATCCTGTATTATTATCATGTCGGCATATTTCGAATAAACCAACTCGTGCTCCTTGATTATTTTTTTTCTCGGTATGGTAAACTCTTCCTTAAAAAAAATCTCAAATGAAGCGTATATGAGTTTAAATTTTATCAATCTCCGGATTCTGCCTGCAATTACAATACCCATTGGATCGACGCATATCATCGTGTCAATTTTATTTTCAATTTTCAGCTTTCGGAAAAGATTGTAATATTGTCGTACAAGTTTTATAATATTCCAGAATGAAAACTTGAACTTATAAAAGTTAAACGGCATTTCCATGAATTCCAGATTATCTATAATGTGCTTTGGTATGAATATCTGATCAAAGCCGATAAAAATTATCCTGTAATTTTTTTCGATCAGCTTTTCAAACAGATGCAAAAGCGTGGGATTTGAAAATGTATCTAAGTTCGGACTTAAAAAAGCTACTTTCTTCAAATTTTATTTTTCACTTTTATTTCCAATAATTGCAGTTGCATACCAGCTTTTTTCGCTCAACATTTTTCCGGTCATCCATTCTTCTATATGTATCAGACTCATATTAAAATAATTCAGGAACAGTTTTATTTCCGGTTTAAATAAATATCGCATGCTGTGGATTTCAGCAAACTCTTCGATTTTAATTCCGTTTTCGTCCTTGATATCAATATGAAAATTTACTTCCACAATGTTTTCATTAATTCTCATCACAGGATTTGATGTTCTGAAAATGCTGATTTCATCATCCGAAAGTATCCTCTCTCTTTTTTCAGGTCTTTCCGTTAAAACGCCGGGTCCATACCAAAAATCGAAAATACAAATTCCGTTTTCATTAAGATGCTCTTTGATGGTTTTCAATGTCAGCATTATGTCATTATTGGAATTCTGATAGCTCATCACATGGAACAACATTATTATTACATCAAACTTTTCCTTTAATCTGATGCTCTTTATGTCTCCGTGATAAAACTTTACTCTGTTATGCAGTTTGCTTTTATCCCGTAGATTTTCAATTGCTTTTTCAAGCATAACCTCGGATAACTCAACTCCGGAAACATCAATACCGCTTCCGGCAATGTTTAGTATATGCCTGCCTGTTCCACAACCAAGATCAAGCAGATTTTTAGAATCGGGTTTATAAAGATTAATTAGTTTCTTAATGTAATTTGATTCTGCAAGATAATTTTTATCTCGGTATAATAGATCATAATACTTAGCGTATAAATTAAATATTTTTGGCAATGTTAAATAATTTGGGGGTTTGAAAATATGTTAGTTGAAAAATTTGTTATTAATTTTGAAAAATATCACCGCTCTATTTCAGGATTTATATCAGCTTAAAGTTTCTTTTATCGATTTTATTTCCAAAGACGGCGTAACGATATTTCCTGAATTAATTTTACACCATTTCTTTATTAACAATGTACCGCTTCCGCAGATAACTTCAATGCCTTCATCATTTATCCTGTAAACCCTTCCGCATATTCTCCCGGAAAATTTTTTATTATTGAATTTTCCTTGAGCTGCTTCGAAAATGTAATACCGTTTACCTTTGTATGCGCAATATGCACTGTGTGGTGAATCTGCTGTAGCTCTTATCAGGTTGAATATTTCCGTTGAACTTTTTGTCCAGTCGATTTTACTGTCTTCGGGAATTCTCTTGCATGTATAAGTTGCATCTTTTTCCCTCTGCTTTCTGAATCTTAATTCTTCTTTCAAATATAAATTTATAAACTCTGTAAATAATTTTATCGCTGCTTCGGTAAATTTACTGTTAATCTCCTGTATAAATTCATCGTCTCCGATTTTTATTTTTTTCTGACGAATTATGTCGCCTGAATCCACGTCCCCGTTGCCTATTCTGAACATGGTAATTCCCGAATACTTTTCACCGTTGATAACTGCCCACTGCAAAGGCGCAAAGCCTCTGTACTTTGGGAGTAAAGAATTATGAATACCCGCAAACAAAGGCAGTCCCGATTTATTGAAATCCAGTTTTATCATTGACCTCCATCCGTAAACAATCACAAAATCAAATCCTGATCTTGAAATGAATCCTAAATCCTCAGACGATAATGCCTTTCTTAATTCAAACGAAACTCCTCGCTTTGATAACATTTTTGAGATTTTCTGCGAATATTTTTCTTTTTCATGTTTATCCTCTTTTAATATGAATGCATAAGACGGGTGGAAATCATCGCTTATGACAGCTTTTAGAAGCTTATAGCCGGACTGTGTCCCTCCGATGAACAGATATTTTAAATCTTTTTTGTCTTTCATCTAAAATTTGTTTTTTGAAATAACAGATGAAACATTCAGGAAATAATTTTTTTTAGTTCCTCGGCTGTTCTCAAAATTTGGTCTTCGTTAAGTCCAAGTCCGCTTGGAAGATAAAATCCCATTTCGGACAGGTTTTCCGAAACAGGATAAAATTCATTTTTAAACATTCCTTTATTTCTGAATACCGGCTGTAAATGCATCGGGTAAAAGAATGGTCTTGTCCCAATTCCCCTTTCGGCCAACTGTTTCATAACGATATCGGCATTTCCGTTTTTTTTATTCTTTAGAAGAATCCCATAAACCCAGTATATATTTTCGGAGTAATCAGTTTCAACAACAGGAATCTGAATTTCAATCTGCTCTTTGAGTAAATCATTGTACATCTTACCGATTTGTCTTTTCTTTTCAATGAACTTATCCAGCCTTTCAAGCTGTGCTACTCCGACTGCTGCCTGCAGGTTCGTCATTCTGAAGTTAAATCCCAGCTCATCATGCTCAAATCTTCTGGATGCCTTAAAGCATAAATTTCTGAGAGAGCGGCATCTTTCTGCAATATCCTCATCATCTGTCAGTATCATTCCACCCTCGCCTGTTGTGATATGTTTATTTGGATAAAAGCTGAATGTACTTACATCGCCAAAGCTTCCGCATTGTCTGCCCCTGAATTTTTGTCCGATTAATTCAGCAGCATCTTCTATTACCTTCAGATTATTTTCTTCGGCTATTTTTAAAACTTTATCCATCTCTACGGGCAGTCCGTATATGTGAACTGCCATTATGGCTTTTGTTTTTTTTGTAATTTTATTTCTGATTTCATCCGTGTTCATATTCCATGTCAACGGATCTGAATCAGTAAGTACCGGGATTCCTCCTGCTCTGATTACTGCTGATGCGCAGGAAATTATTGTAAACGAAGGCATGATTACTTCATCACCTTTTTTAATACCGGCAGCAATTACTGCTGCTTCGAGAGCTGCAGTCCCATTGCATACTGCTATACCGAATTTTCTCCCTGTCCTTTCGGCAAACTTTTCCTCCAGCATTCTGACAAAAGGTCCTTCCGAGGAAATCCATCCGGACTCAATGCATTCCTGAAGATAACGTTTTTCATTCCCGTCAAGAAGCGGTTCATTTACAGGTATAAATTTCAACTGCTTTTAATCTCCAGTTTATCTTTGCTGACAGATTTAAATCTCGTCTTATCTCCATCGCCCGCATAAGGTCCTTGCTTAACTTCTATCATCTGCAGTTCTTCCAACACTTCGAATCCATGTCCCCCTGTGGATAAAAGTATGACATCTCCTGCTTTCAGAATTCTGCTTTCAAGATAATTCTGATCGTCATCATAAAAATCTACACGCAGTTTTCCTTTTTTCAGCATCAGTACTTCCTGTGTATATTGAACTTCCCGCGTTACAGGATTGTGAACATGAGGCTCGATAATTTTACCGCTGGGATGATGCATGTATGCCAGCTGCTGCGAAAGATCGTTTGACGTAAAAAAATGTATCCCCTTTTCTTCAAATTCCGAGAGCAGAATTATGGCTAAAAGTTTATCGTTATGCTTGATGTATTCTACCATCTGTTTTTAAAATCCTGAAATTTTTCATTGAATTTTTTCTTTAAGAAAATGTCTAATTCCTTCATAATGTTTTTGTAATTGAAATTTTCTAATATAAATCTCTGACCGTTTGCGGCAATTTCTTCCCTCTCTTTTTCATTCTTTAAAAAATAATTAACTTTATCAGCACAGTCCCTTTCATCTTTAAACATCACATGAGTATCCGGCGGAAATATTTTCTTAATATTGTCTGCATGTCTTGTCAGAAGCAATGAACCTATTCCCATTACTTCAAATATTCTCTGATTTACGGCTTCGCCTTCGGCAATCTCGCCGTAATCGTTGAAGACAATTTTTGAATCTTTGTATATCTGCATCATCTCAATTCCTGATTTTATTCCGTTGTATGATTTGCTTAAAGAATTGCTTTCACCTATATCGCTTCCTTTTATACCCCACCATTTGAAATTTGTATTTGATGCTAAATACTCCGCACATTCGGTCCTTTTTTTCCAATACCTTCTTCCCAAACCACCTACAAAAGTAAAATCATATTTCTTCCCATCGTTTTTTACTTCATTTATTAGTCTCTCGTCAAATCCGTTTTGGTTTATAACCGAACTTACTTTGTTGATTGAAAAAAAATTTCTGAATGTCAGTGTCGATGTGAAAATTAAATCCCAGTCAAGCGGAGACCAGTTTAATGGTAATGAAGCGGCAAGTCTGCTTACTATAAGAGCCCTATCGTTAAAATATTTCCAAAAATCACTCGGTATCCCGATAACTTCCCTCACAAAAATTACATCCGGCTTAAATCTTTTTATATAATCTACAAGGACTCTTCTTCTCCACCTGTGTTTTAATGGTCTTATGCCGTCCTTGAATGATTCCTTTAACTTTTTGAAGGGAAGCATTCCATCATAAATTTCTTTGGCAGCTTTTTCAAAATATAAATCGGATACAATAAATTCTTCTGCTTCCCATCCAAGATTTTTGAGATTATAAGTATAAAAATCAGAGAAATTACATCTGAGCGATATTATCCAGTCCAGCAGCTCTTTTTTTCCAAATCCGGATATCTTCTGACTGTTCTCTGCTAATTTTTCAAGCAGATATTTCTCAGGATTGACAGTATCGAATTTTAATAATCTCAATTTATTTAACTAATCTTCTTACTTCGTCAAAAAACTTTTTCCACTGCATCCCGGTATTGACCGAAGAGAAATAAGATCTTATCAGTTCTGCATTTGGGGCAGTTTTTGATTTTTCATTTTTAAGGTTATTCACAATTTCTGAAACCAGCTTGTCCAGCTCTTCAATGTTAACCGCTTCCCTGCAATATACTCCCAATCTTCTTAATATTCCGTATGGATGCCATGCTCCGTTGATTAAAATGTTTCCGGCAAAAGCCGATTCAAGCATTGCAGAATTCATTGAGTCCGTTTCTCTCAGATTTATTTTTATGTCGCAGGAATACAGCATCCCAAAGTATTCTTCTTCCGGGATGTAGTCGTCTATGATCGTAAAATCAAAACCCGCTCCACTGCATGCATTTTTTATCTGCATTATATAATCTTCTCTCTCTATACTGAATCCATACGTTAAGGGAAATATCAGATGAAGCCTTGCTTTTATAGCAGCGTCAATACCGTTCATTGCTTTAATTATTGCCAGATGATTCTGCTTTGAAGATGCATTGTAACCAATTATTATTACAGCCTTCTCATCTCTGATTCCGTATTTTTTTTTAAATTCTTTTGCATTTCCGGATTTCTGAAAACTTTCCATCCTCGCAAGCTTGCATTCAGAGACTCCGAAATTGGCAAATCTAATTTTGTCTGCAAACACCCTGCCGAATTTTGATAAAAATATTTCTCTCTTTTCAAGTGTGTTTACAATTATGAAATCTGAAAGTTCGAAAGCAGAAAGCTGATCAGAATAATTTTTTATTCCCGAAGTTTGAAATAAATCGGAACCCCATATTGAAATGATTTTCACTTTGTTTTCAGGTACATATTTTATTGGATATAAATAACATGGCGCTGCATAATGAAAATGAAATACATCATAATCTCTGAACAATTCATTAAGCATTTTTCCATGAATGGAATTTTCAGCAAATGAATCGATCGTGTATCTCACTTTTTTAAATCTGAATGAAATCATATTAAAAAGAAAATCCCGAAGACCAATTTTATTTTTAATTATCACTCCGGCAGATTTAATCCTGTCGTTTATACCGATTTTAATTTCCCTTTTTGAAGGAATATGAATGACTCTGTCAAACACTCCAAGCTCTTTTTCGCTAAGTGCTTTCCCTGAAGGATTAAAAGGATCGGCAACAGTTACTTTCACGCCTTCGACATTTTGCTTCAGCATTTCAGCGTAATTTGCAATTGTATAATAACTACAATGACCCAAAATCAATATTTTTAAATTCTTCACTTTACTTACTCTGAATCAAACCCTTTTATGTACTTCTATTCCCATGATGAAAATAAATTCAAATTTTAATTTATTTTTTTAATTCCGCAAAAATCCAAAATTGATTTTATAATCTTTCTGAAAACACACCTTCCATTATTCCGAAATTTCCGCTGCGATTTAATCTGCCAGTATTCCAGAAATCTCCGGGCAGAACCTGCAAATCAGCAGCTCTTTCGATTTTATCCAAAACACTTTCTGTCCTGGTATTATCTAAGCTGGCAAACAAACCTATGAAATAGCTGTCTCCCCTTAACAACAATCTTGGTATCTTAAGATAAAGATTTCCGCATTCATCGAGATTCTCAAACTTTATTCCCATTTCATCGGAAACAAAAATCGCCGCTGTATTTTCAAAATTGTCTTTAAATGATATTGAAATTATAACATTTCCCTTAAGTTTCTTTCTGCATTCATACTTCAGCTCAACGGTTAATTCTTCTCCCGATATTATCTGATTTATATATTCGCCTTTACTGTTTTTAAATTTAATATCTGAAAAAATAAAATCACCGCTTCCAACCCTGCTCTTTCTCGATTTTAAATTTTCACCCGTATCTTTTTCATTTGCTGCAAGATACTTGCTTACGGCAGTGTCAACATCACCATCATATAATATTTTACCTTGCTCAATAATGATTCCGCGAGTGCAAAGATTCTTTATTGCTGACATGTTATGACTTACAAACAAAACTGTCTTTCCTTCTTCATCCGATACTTCGTGTATCTTTCCTAAACATTTTTTCTGAAAATTGGCATCTCCTACAGCAAGCACTTCGTCCAATACAAGTATGTCCGGATCGAGATGCGCTGCTACGGCAAACGCCAGTCTGACATACATTCCCGAAGAATATCTTTTTACCGGTGTATCGATATAATTGCCGATTCCGGAAAATTCCGCAATGTCATCGAATTTATTTGTGATCTCACGCTTTGTCATTCCAAGTATAGAGCCGTTTAAATAAATATTTTCCCTTCCGGTAAGCTCCTGATGAAATCCTGTCCCTACTTCAAGCAGACTGGAAACTTTTCCTTTTAATAGTATCCTGCCTGTTGTTGGAGTAGTAACTCTTGACAATATTTTCAGCATCGTTGACTTTCCTGCGCCGTTTCTTCCTATTATTCCGATAATCTCGCCTTTTTTCACTTCAAAGTTTACATCCTTTAAAGCCCATACATAATTTGATTTATTATTAACCAAACGATCGTTTACTTCGCCGATTTTTTGATTATCACTTTCCTTACCTGTAATCTTGTTCCATATCCTGTGAATGTCGTTTGTCAGTAAGCCGGTTGAGATCACTCCCAATCTGTATAGCTTTGAAAGGTCTTCTAATTTGATTACAACATCGTTCATATTATGACGTGCGGATTTTAGTGGCTTGATTGCTTAAAGTTTCAGACGGATTTTTTCCGCTAATGCTGCCGCTGAGCAACTCGCTTACTTTTTCGATTACTTTTTCGACGGATATTTTTTTCATGCTTATATCGGATATAATAATTGAATCTTTTACAAATTTCCCGTAATCATTCATCCCGGATGTTATCTCATCCGGATAAATAGTGTAAATGAAATCTGCGCATTTATCTGGATATGGATTGAATCTTCCAAAATGATTTCCATTTGAAAGACAAATTGTTTTTGTATTTACGGATGCAGCAATATGCACGGCGCTTGTTTCGTTAGAAATCAGCAAATCAGATTCTTTAATTATTTTCACTAAGTCCGGCAGCGAAGTCTTTGAAGTTAAATCGACGATGCTATTTTCTTTTTGCTTAATCTTGACGGCTTTTTCTTTGTCTAATATGTCGCCGCATATTATAATTTCGTATTCTGCTATCTCCTTAATTTTTTTGCACAACTCGCCAAAATTTTCTGCCGGCCAAGTACGGCTGTCATGTCCTGCGCCGGGGAATATTACAATCCTTCCGTAAGAACTTTTTTTATTTTCAATTTTGTTAAAATACGGTTTTTTAATATTCGATATGCTTTCAGTAACTTTTTCGATATATTTTTTATTTCTATAAAACTGAAAGAATGTCTCCTGATAATCGGCAAAACTTAATTTCTTTTTCTCATTCAAAAAATCAGTTATTTCTCTTTGCAAATATACTGAATCATTTTCCTTCTTAATTACTTTCTTAATGCCAATTCTGTCCATAAAATATTTTATCTTTTCAGAAAATGTATCGTTTGGGATAAAAAGATATTCGCATTTCATTGATTTCAGTTTTAATAAATTTTTCAAACGATACCACCAATTAGCTCTGGATTTGAATTCTTTCAGATTTATCCATATAAATCCGTCAATATATTTACCATCAAATTCTTCCGCTAGATCTTTCCATCGTTCATTTCCAGCAAGAAATATTTTATATCCCTTGTATTTGTCGGATAATTTTATGTGCTCGATAAAATTCCGGAACAAAACATAATCGCCTATTTCATCTAACCTCAATATTAATAAAGTATTTCGTTTGGGGAATAACACCGGGGCTTTCAAGTAAAATTCAACAACCTTTATTAAGGCATTCCTGAAAAATAATTTAATTTCTGTCAGCAATTTCTTGTGAATTTAAAAAGTTGATAATATTTTTTTTGAAGTTGGGTTATTTTGAAATTATATTTGATAACTCTTTTACTCCGTTAATTGATTTTTTATATAAATCTAACAGCAAGTCTCTGTCAACTATCGATGCCTTGCTTATTGACTCATTCAGTTTTTCAGCAGTGAAAGGTTTTTTGATTTCAAAAATATTCAGCTCCTTTGAAAGAGCCGTTACTTTCGAAGACCTTTCCATTGATATTACTTTACATCCAGCCCAAGCAGCTGTTAGCAAAACATGATATCTCGAAGACATTACAAGTCTGCAATCGGCGAAATGAGAAATCAGCTTGCCTGTATCTTCTTCCGTGAAATATTCGGGTAAACAAATTTTTATATCCCTTCTGAATAATTTCTCCATCCTACTGAACATTTTGACATATCCTGAATATTCAAAATTTCCCCTGACGTTTATGTCGTTGCAGATTAATAAACTTCTGTATCTTTTGAAATTTTTTTTAAGGAATTTTTTTAACTCAAAAATATTACTCGAACTTGCGTTTTCATCATAATAGCAAATACCAATATCGTATTTTCTTTCATCATAATTTTTACTAATTCCGCCTAATTCATCATGAAGAAAAATATTCGCGAGATCGGATGACAATGATACTTTTTCCTGATTAACTCCGATTACTTCCTTTAAAAAATCGTAAGTCATTTTATCTCTTGTCCAGATATGCTCCGCGTCATTCAGTATTTCAAGAAATAATTCTTTCTTTACCTCCGCTTCAGCTTCCGCTCCAATACCCGCAAAAAAATATCTTGCGCCTGTCTGCTTCAGGATTTCTCTATCAGCATTCAGCTTTTTCAAAAACCAATCTCCGGATTTTACCTGCACGGGTGTATCACCTGCGCCTATCCATACGGGACAGCTTCTCTCGGTAACTTCCTTTTCTTCTTTCGTCACAAAATTTATTCCTCTGAATCTTTTCTTTATGTGTTTCCTGCTTTCCGGAACATAGCAGTAATACTCAAAAATTTCATTACCCATTCCTTTTATAAATCCTTCAAGCATAATGTCGTCGCCTATATTACCTGAACCATAAAAATCAAAACTTAAAAATATCTTTTTTTTCAAAAGCTATATTGCAAAATCTTTTTCTTTCTTTTCCCATTTTAGATCAACAAGAACAACACCCATATCTTTACCTCTGAATCTCTGTATATTACTGCCGCTTTCTATCAGTTCAAATTCCAGCACTTGCTCCCTTTGTTCAAAAACCTGTATGTTCTCTATCATTAACGAAGCGTTTATGTAATAACTTCCCGGAGCAAGAAAGTTTCCTGGTATCTCCGCTGTCACTGTCTTGTAATCTTCATTAATCTTTTCATCTTTAAGCAATTCCGGTATATTGCATGAACTATATAAAACTTTTATACCTTTTTTTGAATAAACCGAAAACGCAATACTTAATCCCTTTATTCTCTCCTTTAACTTAAATGTAAAATTGAATTGCAAAGGATTTATAACGTCAAACTCAAATCCTCTTTTTTCACCGTTGTTTGTTCCAATTGAAATCTTTTTGAAATATACATCAGCGCTGCTGTTTTCACTTATATATTCATTGCTTGCCGAACTGTTTTTTAAGAGATATCCGTTAATTATATCTTCGGTATTGCCGGACAATGATATCTCGCCTTTGTCCATAAGCAATGACCGCGTACATAAATTTCTGATAGCTCCCATATTGTGACTCACAAACAAAATGGTTCTTCCTTTGTCTGCAGATACCTCCTGCATTTTACCAATGCATTTTCTCTGAAACTCTGCATCTCCCACTGCAAGCACTTCATCTATTATTAATATCTCCGGCTCGAGATGCGCTGCAACGGCAAACGCTAATCGCACAGACATTCCCGACGAATATCTTTTTACTGGAGTATCAATGTATTTTTCAACACCGGAAAAATCGACTATCTCGTCAAATTTTCTGCGGATTTCCTTTTTTGTCATTCCAAGTATCGAACCATTAAGAAAAATATTTTCCCTTCCCGTAAGCTCCTGATGAAATCCTGTTCCAACTTCAAGCAGACTCGAAATCCTTCCCTTGATTTTTACTTTACCTGAAGTAGGCGATGTTACTCTTGACAGAATTTTAAGCAGTGTGGATTTTCCTGCACCGTTTTTTCCTATTATGCCGAGTATTTCTCCTTGGCTTATTTCCAGATTAATATTATTTAATGCCTGAATGAGCAGATTACTTCTGCCGGAATTTTTCAAATTATATTCATTTACCTTCAGATACGGATCTTCCTTTCCTCTTATTCTGGCAATAAATCTGCTGAAATCCTGAGAAACAGCTCTCGACGATAATACACCAAGTCTGTAAACCTTGGATAAATTTTCTATTTTAATTACTTTGCTCACATTCTATTAAATATTTCTGATCACTTTCAGGTTTTATAATTCCGGATTAGTTAATTATAATTTATGTAATAATTTAAAACATCACTCAGACTTTTTTCAAGAGTGTATTCGTTAATCCAGTTTAATTCAGTTTTCATTTTTTCATTTGATCCTACTATAACAGGATTGTCCTTTGGCCTGATCAACTTCATGTCTTCTTTAATCATTATCTGTACATCGAGAATTTCACACATCATTTGAATTGCATTCTGAAGAGAAACACCGCAGCCGCTGCAAACATTATATATCTCCCCCTTCTTCCCGTTATGAAGCAGCTTGTTGTACGCCCTGACTACGTCCCTGACATCAATGAAATCTCTAACCACATAAACGTCTCCTGTCTTTATGAAATCCTTGTGACCATTCTTCTTTACTTCAACAAGCTGTTTTGCAAATGATGAAATGGCAAAATTATCATTTTGTCCCGGACCAATGTGATTGAATGACCGTGTTATTACAATGTCAAGATTGTAAACTTCACAGTAAAGTTTTGAAAGCATTTCCTGTGTCATTCTCGCAACTCCAAACGGACTCGATGGATTCAATCTGTTGCATTCCCTTAGAGGAAGCTCGTTGACTTTTACCTTTCCGTAAACTTCAGATGAACCGACCGAAAGTATTCTGCATCTGATACCTGACAGTAAAATCGCTTCCATCAGGTTTACAAAAATATTTACGTTGTTCTGAAAACTGGAATTTGGACTTTTCCAGCTTCCAGCCACACTGCTGTATGAAGCCAGATGCACAATGTAATCAGGTTTGAAATCATATATCAGCTTGCATATTTTTTCCCTGTCTTTTAAATCCGATTTTGAAAATTTTATGCTGACATAATCATAATCTTTCGGGTTTATTTCCGGATTGGCAATGTCAATACCCATCACCGAACTCAGCAGCTTACTATCTTCCAGATACTTTACAAAGTTTCTTCCGACAAATCCGGAAAACCCGGTTATGAAATATTTATGCATCTAAAAATTTTTGTTAAATGGATTTTTCATGAATTGACTTTATCGACAATTTCTATCAGATCGTTTTCAATTAATTTATTTGATGCCTCAAAGAGTCTTTCAAAATCAATCCCGCTTTTTTCAGAAATGCTCAGCAAATCATTTTTACCATCGGCATAACTCAATATCCACATGTATGCATCTACTATCATACCGGTATCTTTCACTGAACCGACAGTCGGATACAAACCTCTCTTGCCTAACTGCGGCTCGCAATATGGATTTTTATTTATGAAATAATTATTTCTTTCCATTACTGAAATAATTTTCAAATATTTTTTTACGGAATCTTCCATCGCTTTAAATGAAATAAAACTTTTGTTGTCTGCCGAAGTATGGTACTCTTTGTAATTATAGTATCTGGTTCTCATTAAAGATCCCACCGGCAAATCGAACCCCGGAGAGCAATACTGTCTTTCATCACTCCCGGTAGGAAAGAAATCTTCCGTTATATAATCTTTTTCCGTTTGTGTCAACACATATTCTGCTGCTCTGTCTGCAAGCGTATTCCCGCGCCTGCTCCTTTTATATGTAAACTTACCTGGATCGCCAATGCATGTTATTACATATCCGGCTTTTATTTTTTCCTTTAAGTGATTACCGTTTACCGACAAATAATAAATCGCTCCGATTGTTTCGGGAAGAAATAAAAACCTGTATGTAAATCTCGGCTGTTGATTTTTTTTTAATTCATTGAAAATAAACGACGCTGTTATCGGTCCGGATAATTCATTATTTGCCATCGAAGGATGACAGATGTATGTAGAAAGCAGTATCTCATAATCAGAATTTCCTTTTATCAATGCCTCTCCGATAGTCATGGATCCTGCAGAATTAAATTCCGAATCAATGAAAATACTATAATCGTCTTCCTTAAGACTCTCCAGCTGATTATGACTGATGCAAAATCCCCACCTCTTTTTATAATATGTTGTAAGATAAGGAATAACATCCGGCTGTTCAGGCAATGAATAAAGATGCTTTTTCAATTCATCTAATTTCATTTTCCCTGAAAATTTTTCGGAGTAGCTCATCAAGTGTAGATTGTTGTCTCTGATGTCAACTATTTTTCTACCTTTGCTGTCTTCAATCCAAGCTTCTTTTACATTCCATTCTGGAGGAACTGTCCAGTCAAAGCATTCCGTTCCGGAAGGTATCTCGGAAATTTTTATATCGGCAATTTCCGAAAGTATTTTTAAAGTTTCTCTGTTTCCATTGCCAGTAAGACTTCTGTTAATCGGCCATAGCCTGTCAAAATATTTTTCCATCTGCTCTTTCAATCTTTTTTCCCAATCCTGTAAAGCATGTTAAGCGCCTTACCCTGTCTTATAATTGCTGCAATTTCATCATACAATGTATTGGCATCTATAACATGAAGGCAGGTCCCTTCTCCAGGCGGATATCCGATGTAAAGATTTTTAGACCAAATAAGATCTTCCATTGGTTTAATATCCGTTATTACATTCATTTCGAGATTGCGCGCATAAAGATTAAATTCCCTTATACTCTCCTTACCGTCATAATCGATGTAAGGTCCTCTGAAAATTTTATGATATCTGTTGGGAGCATTTTCGCTTTCCTCGACATAATGATAAAATGTTGAACTTCTTTCTCCTCCAATATCGAGAACAGCAATCTTTCCGTTTACCTCATGAAGAATTCCGAAAGGAGAATCTTTCCCGAATGCACTGAAATTGTATAATCCTCTGAATCTGTCTTTCTCTTTTCCAAGCGCTGTAAATGAAAACAACGGATGCCCCGTTCTGACAGAATCAGGATGAAGCCTTGCTGCTTCAGTCAGCGCGCCGGTTTCCGAAACTGTATTTCTTATATCGAATGTCTTGCCTTTTGTAAACTCAAAATTAAAAGTAGGAAAAATCAAAGTCCCATTTTCTCCCACTGCTCTTAAAAATGATTCAAGAATATCATTCGGCGATAACTTAATATTTTTTTCTCTGAATCTTTTTAAATAATTTGATAAAGCGCTGTGAACAAGCACCATGTCCCCTTTTTCGAGTCCGCTCTCAAGCCAGTCTTCAGCCAGCTTATCAATGATTTTGTTTTTATTCTCTGTCAAGCCGCCTTTGGTTGTATATTCAACAATTCAATTATTTTATCTGCTGCAGCTTCTGCGGATTTACCTGGATTGTAAATTAATTTTTTAGATAACTCTTGTCTCTTATTCGAATTTTCTCCGGGATTATTAAGACAATTAATTATTGTATTGTTTAACTCTTCCAAATTGTAAACAACGTTTCCAGTATGTCTCCCTGCATTTGCCTTCGGATCATTTTTTACCATCTCTTCATTAGTATCTCCGAATCCTGAATAAATATTTTTCAGCGTCTTTTCAAAAAATTCGGGACAGTCAATATATATTACGGGTTTATCGAGTATAATAAACTCAAGCGCAACACTGCTTAAGTCTGTAACAAGAATATCTGCCGCCGACAAGAGAGGATCTATGCTGTTAAGCGGAGCATGCCTGAAATTTGAAAATGCTTCAAATTTTTTCAGCTTCTCTTTCCAGTTTATACCGCCTGTATAAAATATATAATTGGGTCCATTCTCAGGACAATAGCTGATCGGATGAAGTTTGACAATCAGATTTATGTTTTTCAATTTTAAAATTTCTGAAATTATTTCTTCGCCTTTTGTTCTCAATGACAATCCTTCATCCCATGATGGCGCATATAATACAGTTTTAAATTCAGGATTCAGCTTCAGCTTCATTAATTCATCCTCTCTTTTGTATTTGCCGTTAAGCAGTTCGTCGGATTTCGGATATCCGATTTCAAACAGTCTTATCTTTCTATCCTCCAATTCGTATTTGATGATCGTGTTATCAGTCTGCTCTTTATGAAGCGGGCTTGTCAGAAAATGAATGTCAAAATTGACAAAGTCTTCTTTCTGATATGATTCATATTTAACCGGCTGGTTGTGGTTAATGTGAATTTTCATTGTCTCCTTGCTCCCGACTCCGTAAATGTGAGGAGATAAAAATATATCGGCTGTATTCAATTTCCTGCTGAGCTTAACTCCAAATTGCTTCTTTACCGGTATTTCAAAAATCTTAAGT
Organism: Ignavibacteria bacterium; assembly: GCA_019187405.1. Classification (GTDB taxonomy): domain Bacteria; phylum Bacteroidota; class Ignavibacteria; order Tepidaquicellales; family Tepidaquicellaceae; genus JABAQZ01. The sequence goes on along the minus strand of JABAQZ010000011.1, from coordinate 121,423 downwards.
GATTCATGTCCGATGTAGTGTGTGGAAATGTAGTATGAAATTTTATCTGTTTTTTCTTTGAGTTTTCTGTAAACGGGATATATGTAAGGAATAAACGAAAGCTCTTCAATATCCAGTATGATAATTTTCTTTTTTAATGCCTTGTCAGTCTGCATTAACGCTCTGACAGCATATTCACTGATTTGCTTTTTGAGCCGGGGCAACAATTAAATAATGTTTCTGATAATAACTTCAAGTCCGCTTTTTGTAAGCTTTCTGGGATTGTTCTGCAATCTTTCCGTGTTCACATTCTCGGCTATCAGCTTCAATGATTCAGAAGATGAAATTCCCAGACCTTTCAGACTTGTTTTCAGCCCTGTATCCTTCATAAGAATTTTTATCTTATCCGCTGCATCATAAGCACTTGAGCATCCCATTATTTCCGCAATTTCAAGTATGCTTCTTTTAACATATTCTGCTCCTCTTTTGTCTGTTACATCAGTTTCAGAAACTTCAAAATTATATTTCATAAATTCTCCAAGCGTAATGCTTACAGCCTGACCGTGAGTTACTCCAAAGTATGAAGTCATTGTATATGACAATGCATGCGGAGCCGTTGTTTTTGTAATGTTAATCGCTTTACCTGCAAGATTGGCAGCCCTTGACATTTCTCTTCTTGATTCCGGCTTTGGATTTTTAACAGCATCTGCAAGATTGTCTATCACAAGTTTAATTGCTGATGATGAATATTTTTTTGATTCATCTGTAGAATTTACGCTCCAGTGAGATTCAATCGCCTGCGCTAATGCATCAATTCCGGAAACAGCTGTCTGCTGCGGAGTAAGATCGTACGTAAGCTCAGGATCTATTATTACAAGATCCGGAAGAATAAATTCATGTGCAGCAGAATATTTTTCCTTATCATTATATAATACCGCAAAATGAGTAGCTTCGCTTCCTGCTCCCGAAGTAGTCGGAATGGCTGTCAGCGGTTTTCCTTTCCTCTCAATCCTGATTGAATTTGAAATGAATGAATTTACATCCATGCTGTTTGCAGAAAATATATTAATAAGTTTTGCCATGTCTATAACGCTTCCTCCGCCGATTGCCACTATTGTATCGCATTGAGAATTTTTTAATTGCTTAATTCCCTTTTCCACATCTTCTGTTTTCGGATTTTCCGTAAAATCACTAAATCGTACATATTCAAAATCAAAACCTGCATTAAAAATTTTGTCTCTTGCTCCAGATTTTTCAAAAGATTTTTTCCCGGTAACTAAAAAAATTTTTTTACAACCAATTCTTTTAAGAAAAGCAGGCAGCCTGTTTATCATTCCTTCGCCAAAATATTCTTCCTGCATTAATCCGATAAATACTTCATGAATATTTCTTTGTTCTGACAAGGTGAAGCCGTAGGTCTCCCTAAATCTGATCTCGAATTTTTGTTTACTTTTATCTCAAGAAATAACGGACCTTTCTCGGATTTCAATTTTCCGATTTCCTTCAAAACATCATCCCGAGTTTCGGCTGATGAACTGCTTTTATATCCGCATGCTTTTGCCATTTCAAGAAAATTGACTTTAAATCCTGCAGTTTGCTGACCGCCAACTGATTCATGCGAACCGTTATTTATCAGTATGTGTCTGAAATTATCCGGCGCAGCAGTACCGCAAACAGCAGCTGCTCCCAAATGCATCAGCAATGCCCCGTCTCCGTCAATCACATATACCTTCTTGTTTTTTTTCTGAAACGCAATGCCGAGCGCAATTTGCGAACTGTGTCCCATAGAACCCACAGTTAAAAAATCCTTTTCATGACTTTGATTTTTTCTTTCACGGTATTCATATAACTCACGTGATGCTTTACCTGTTGTCGATATAATTATTTCATCACCGTCAAGATTCTCTATAAGAAGACCGATTGTTTCTTCTCTGCTCAACGTGTAATTATTTGTGTCATTATTTTTCAGATCATACTTCTTAAATGCGCCTTCTCGTACTATTAAAGCAACCGGAGAATTTTTTTCACAGGATAGTCTGACTGCATTTTGGATTAATTCATTTATGTTGTCTGAATCTTTGTCCAAAATAAAATATGGTAATTCCATTGCATCAAGAATTCCGAGCATTACTCTTCCCTGCTTTACATGCTGAGGTTCGTCTTTTTTGCCGGGCTCACCGCGCCAACCAATCATCAATATCATAGGTATGCCGTAAACTTCACTGTCGGCAAGAGACAATATCGGATTTACGGAATTTCCTAATCCGGAATTTTGCATGTAAACCAATGCAGGCTGGCTTGTTGCAAGATAATAACCTGCGGCTAAGGCAATAGCCGAGCCTTCATTCGTGCTGATAACATGATTTTCGTTTCCCGCATTATCTGAAATGTATGAGCAAAAATCTTTCAGCAAAGAATCCGGAACTCCCGTAAAAAACTTAATCCCGTTTTGAATAAAAGAATCATATACTTCCTTAGGTTCAATCATCAGCTTCCGCCCGGGATTAGTTTAATTATCTCGTTGATTGACATCATGTTTTCGTCTGCTTCGTAAGATCTTTCATTTTCAAGAATCTGTCCTGCCGTCTTTATCATTGCAGGATATGCACTTCTTATGAGCTGATTCGCATATATTACAATGTTTACTCCCGCATCACATAAATCTTTTTCATAAACAGCGTTGAAAGTTGAAGGTACAGCAACAAGTGCAGGTTTTTTTTCAAACTTTGAATACTCTTTACAGAAAGCAAAAATCTCATCGGGATTTTTTTCCTTGCTGTGTATCATAATTCCGTCTGCTCCCGAATTTATATATGCCTTTGCTCTTTTCACGGCATCATCAAGACCTGCCTTGAGTATAAGACTCTCTACTCTTGCAATTATCATAAAGTCCTCCGTTATCTGCGACCTCTTTCCAGCCAGTATCTTATTACAGAAATTTTCTATTGAGTCCTGAGTCTGTCCGGCGTCAGCTCCGAAAAGCGAATTTTTTTTAAGTCCGATTTTATCTTCGATAATGACTGCTGATACTCCAAGCCTTTCCAAAGTTTTTACGCTGAATACAAAATGCTCCGTCTTTCCGCCGGTATCGCCGTCAAATACTATAGGTTTAGTTGTAACTTCCGCAATGTCATTCAGTGTCTGGAGCCTGGAGGTCAGGTCAACTGCTTCAATATCCGGCTTTCCTTTGGCTGTTGAATCCGTAAGACTGCTCAGCCACATGCCGTCAAATTCCCTGACCTGATTGTTTTTTTGTATGGAAAAATTTTCTGCAATCAGTCCCGTCAGACCATTATGAACTTCGATTAGTCTAACTATGGATTTTGAATCAATGAGTCTTTTCAATCTCTTCATTCTTATTTCCGGCGTCGTACCGACTTCCTTTATTCCGGCATTAAGAATTGAAGATGAAATTCCTTTTGTATATTCAATTTCAATCAGTTTGCCTCCCCATTCTTTCAGTGTGTCAATTACATCTTGTCTTGTCTTTGACTGAACTCCGGTTTTCCAATCATCTCCGTGAACTACAAAATCCGGTTTTATTTTTTTTAGATTGGGAACGTAATCAAGCGTCTCCTGCGGAATTACGCTTTCCACTCCTTTAATATTTTCAATTATAACTCTTCTCTGCTCATAATTTAAATACGGCAGCCGTTTATAACTTGCAATCGCTTTATCAGTCAACAATCCGACTACAACTGTTCCAAGTTTTCTTGCTTCGCTGATTATGTTTAGATGACCGGGATGAATCAGATCAGCGCTCATGCCAACATAAACTTTTTTCATAATGCCGCCACCGGTGTTTTATAATTTTTTACAATCCAGTCTTCACGTGTAATTGCTCTTCTAAATTCCTTGTCCGTAAAAAGTTTTAATGTATATCTGACTTGAGCAAAATGATATGCGCTTTTAAACATTGCTTCGTAAACTCCTTTTTTTCTTCCTCTTATTAAATTTCCTGCTTTCCTGTACTGCCAGTATATTCCGTTTCTCATAGCTTTCAGCATATTTTTAAATAAGGCAAATGCGCCTCCTTTATCTATCGCATAAATGTTGTAAGGTTTGCATATCCCGTTATTTATAAATCTTCTTTTTATATCATCAATTGTCGCATTCTTCTTTGCTATCTGACAATGAAGCATTAAAGCTTTCGGAGCCCAGCCGATAAGATAACCCCTGTTTTTAAGTCTTAACCATAACCCGGTTTCTCCGTCTCCGATAAGCCACTCCCCGACCATTTCCGGATTGAATCCGCCAACTTCTATCAGCACTTCTTTTTTAATACTTAAATTTCCTGCATTCATGTATAGTCCCTTCTTATACAGTATCTCGTCTCCGTAATTCAGTTTTCCCAATTGAGTTTCATAATCTCTTATCCAATCAGGAGGAGTCTCATCCCATTTGATTTCTATTTTTCCCGCTACACCGACTGCTTTCTTGTTAAGATTGAAAACATTGGCTATTTCCTTAATCCAGTCAGGCATTAGTATTGCATCATCATCCGTAAAGGAAAGGATTTCATTCTTTGCCGCAAGAATTCCGATTTGTCTGGCATATACCTGTCCTGCTCTTGGAACGAAATAATATCTGATGTTCGTATCTTTGTGTTCTTTAATAAATTTTTCGACGGCAGTTTCAGTATTGTCTTTTGAATTGTTGTTAAGAACAATTACTTCATAATCTTCTTTCGGATAATTTTGATTGACAAGCGACTCAAGACATTTTATTATCGATTCCGCTCTGTTATAAGTGGAAATTAAAACTGAAAATTTTAATGTGTCCTGCTGATTATACATGCTGTCTGATTTGATCCTTCTGTTCAACTTTGGTCTGATCCATCAATTCTTCAGGTAATATCATGTCTTTCCCTTCGGCAATTGCATTGCAAAGAAAATCCGTAAATTTATCTCTGCCGGGTAATATCGATTTAATTTTATCCATGTTTATTTTCAGATTCTCTCCGATTGCCGGAGGAAGCGGAATCTGTCTGAGTATGAAATAAATATAAGCATACCTTATAGCAGCATTTACTTTTTCCTCATCCGGTTTTTCAATTTTGGCAGCGTCTCGCAGCATCCTCGCGTAATGTTCCTTATCCTTTGCATCGTATGTAAAACCCTTTCCCGAATAATGGGCTTCGCCTGCAAGTATCACCGGCTTACCTTTTATTGAAAGCTCCAGCCCGCCTGTTCCCATCACTGTTACAGCTCCGCTCAACAGTGAATAAAAATCTTCCGGACTTATGTCGTCATCCATTTTTACTACCTTTATATGCGGAGGCAGATCGGGGAAATTTTTTTCGATAAATTTCTGACACCCGGTCTCAGGATTATCCACCTTCTCTGATGGATGTATTTTTATTAACCACTGTACATCATTAATGTCATAAATTGTTTTCACTGTATCATATAACCAATCGTCAAAATTTTCATATATCATGGGAAAATAATCTGAGGCGGCATCCCAGTTAATGTGTGTCATTATTCCCCATACCGGCTTGTCCTTATCCAGTCCGTATTTTTTAAAAAAATAATCCTTATCTCCTCTGAAATCTTTAATCAATCCATTCATGTCCCCGCTGATTTTTTTCATATATCTTCTTTGAAGAAAATCTTTCAACCTCTTTTTTTGAACATCAGTAAGCCCTATATCCTTAAATAATTCCCAAGTACTTTTTCTGATACCGGTAAAAGTTTCTTTGTAATTTCTGATTATTCCGTAATAAAAATGTGAATTAAGATAACTGCAGACATAAGATACTACAGGTAACTTTTTTTCAAGCGCTACTGTGCAGGCCGGTCCCCAGTCGGCATAAATTCCATGTGACATATAAACCATGTCAGGTTTGTATTTTGACAATGCTCTTTCAGAAGTTTCAGTTACTACGAGTACTGCAGTGGAATATTCCTTTAATAACTCCTCCAATCCTTCAAAGCTTCCTCCCCTTGTATGTCGTACCATCGCCGAAGCTATATGAGTACCGATGCAGTAATCTTTATACTTAAAGTCTTTATAGTTTTTAAAATTAACCGTTTCTGAAATTTCACGCAGCTTCTGTAATTCTTCTCCGTTAATCAAATTGCTTATAAACTCATATTCAATTCCAAGCTTCTCGGGTATCTCTGAATTTTTCTTAATGCATCCCGGGCAGTATTTTCCCCAGTCTTTAATTTCGATTTCCGGATTGTCAACACGCTTTGCACACGCTTTGAATACTCCGTCACAAAGAATCATTTTTACATTATGCCCTCTTAATTTTAACGCACATGCATTCACTGCTTCAAGACTTGTCTGTATCAGCATCCCCCCGGTTGACCAAAATAAAATTGTTTTGGAATTTTCTATGCCGGTAATTCCGTGCTTATAAAACTTCCTTAGTCTGTGTTCCTTGCTAACTCTTCTTACAACTTTGTTTTGAGTAAGCTTTCGTTTTATTTTTTTAACTAATACCAATTGTTAATTATCAAAATTTTATTTCCGGATAAGTACCTTCGGGTATCAAATCTGAATACCTCAGGTAATCAGTAAATTTAAACAAAAGATAATCGTTATATTTTCTTGCAGTAAACTGAACTCCAAAAGGAAGTCTGTCCGGTGATAAAAATTTTGGCGAACATACTACAGGTAAGTGCGTCAGTGTCCATATCAGCGATGGATCGGGTTTTTCCTGTTCATCCCTCATGGGAGCTTCTCCCGATGTGCTCAATGAAATCAACACATCGTAATCTTTCATGTATTCATCCATTTGGTGAATCAGTTTTTCCTGCTCGGTTAGCGCATCAAGATATTTTTCTTTCGATATCTTTTTTCCTCTTAAAAATATTTCGTTCATAATTTCCGAGACATGCTCCGGCTCTTTCAGCTCTTCCTGAAAATAATATGATAATGTTTTATCGTAAATCGTTTCGTGAATGTTGTGTGAATTTTTTACAGCAATAGGTAACTCTGCTTCGGACACTTCAATCTCCGGCAATTTCCTTAGCTCTTCCACAAAATCCAGAATAGACTGTTTTGCATATTCAGGCGAAAAGTCCCAAACATGAGACTTTACAAATCCTACTTTCCAATTTTTCCTGTTTTGTCTGCTTTGCCTTTTAATATCCGACAAAGCTCCGTCGCTTACGGGATAATTTGATCCGTGTACGCGCATTGTCTCAAACATCGTTATCAAGTCTTCGTATTTTGATGTAAAAAATCCGATCGTATCAAGACTGTCCGTAGTCTTAAGCATTCCAGTTCTTGGTATTAATCCAAAAGATGGTTTGCATCCGTAAACTCCGCAAAAACTCGCAGGTCTTGATATAGAACCCGCTGTCTGTGTCCCTATCGCTGCCGGTACCATTCCTAGAGCAACTGCTGCGGATGATCCGCTGGATGATGTGCCGGGTGTTCTTGAAATATCATGAGGATTAAGACAGTTGCCGATAGCATGCACTGCAAATTCTGCCGTATCGGTTTTTCCCGGAATTAATGCTCCTGCCATTTTTAAATAATATATCACGCGCGCATCATTTCCCGGCGTAAATCCTTTCCATAATGGACTTCCCATCTGTGTCGGAAAATCTACAGTGTTGAATATGTCCTTTACACCGATGGGAATTGATTCAAGCTCCCTGATCTTTTCTCCTTTTTCAATTCTCTCTAATGATAAAACACTTTCACGTTTTAGTTTTTCTTTGTCAAATGTAACCCATACTTTGTATTTTTCATTATACTTCTCGGTAAATTTTATGCATGCATCTGCTATTTCGAGCGGATCTGTCTCTCCACTCTGAATCATTGAGATTAAATTTTTTATGGAGGTCTCGAGAAATATGCTTTTTTCAGTATTTATCAGTACATCACTCATTGCTTTTTGATTTTTCTTCTTTTTCAATTATCTGTTGTGCAAATGGAAATATCCTTTCCTTATTCTTTCTTGTTTTCTGAATTACAGGAAGCTCTATGTTTTTTATTTCATCAAGTCTTTTCTCTTTCATGATTTTATAAAATTCTTCCTTCGACATCCCGGTAATTTTAAGATAATACTCAAGTGATTCGGGAATTTCAGTGTCGTATTTTCTGGAAAGATCAAACCCTTCTTCTCTTGTCAGCAGTCCGTTTCTCACATCAATGCTTGCTTGATAAGTTGATCTCCCGTATCCCCTTTTAAGATAATTTGTAAAATCATGCATGCCCGGCATAATACACTCTGCGCTTTTGTATCCTTTGTATGTGCCTTCGACTTCCGTTTCCTTCCAGCCGTATGTATCACGGACAAATTCCATCTGCCTCTCGTCATCCCAGAAAATGTAATCGCCTAAATGAAGAAGCCTGATCCCTGCTTTCTCCATTTCCTCCATTGTCGGAAAGAAAAACGGCTTCATTTCTTTTTCCGAAATGTAATCGCAAACCATCTCAATCGGATTTCTCTTCGTGGATACTTTTAAAAGATATTCTGCATTAAACTCCATAAGAGGATTTTTGTAAGATGAACGACCCGACGCTTCAGCAATTGATTCTCCGAAAATCAGAAGTGGAATGTTGAACCTAACTGCAACCTGAGTTGAAAATGCTCCTACTCCTGCATGACAATGCCAGCATGTATCTCCGATTGCATCGAGAGATCTTCTTGCAAGTCTGTTTACAAGATCTCTGCTGGGTGTAAACATTATATGATCGACATTAAATTTTTCAAGCGAATTTATCAGGTTATACCAGCCTGTCTCGCTAAACCAGTTATGGCTGAATGTAACGGCAAGTGGCTTCATGTCATAAACTTTTGTGAGCACATGAAGCTGAAATGTACTGTCTTTACCGCCGCTTATCGGAATTATGCAGTCATAATTATTCCCGGCATTTGCTTTTGCCTGATTTAATATTTCTCTTAACTCTTTCTCCTTCTCTACCCAGTTTATGTGTATCTTCTGCTCTGATGATTGACATGCCTGACAAATTCCCAATTCATCAAACTTGACTCCCTCCTGCGTCGATGGTATGCAGCATCGGATACAATACTGCACTCCTTCCATTATAGGCTTTCCCGAATTTTCCTTGTCCATAATAATTTTATTTTTCGAATTCTTTTTTTAAAATTGAAAAAATTACCGCATCAAGATATTTCCCCTCTTTATATATAACCTGTCTCAATAATCCTTCTCTTTTCATACCGTTTTTCTTGCATACTTTTATCATTCCTTTATTTGTAATTGTCTGTCCAGATGCTATTCTGTTCAGGTTCAATGTCCCGAATCCATAATCCAAAATCAGCTGGTATGCTTCGCTTCCAACACCTTTGTTCCAATAATTTTTATTTCCGATAATGATTGCTATTTCCGCCGACCTGTTTACCCAGTTGATATTCTGTAAAGAAACATTGCCTATGTGAAGTTTATTTTTTTTCCATCTTATTGAAAATACAAAATCCGTTTTGCTGTTCTCTATTGATTTCAAATAAGCTGCGGTTTTTTTATATGTATTCGGAAATACGGCATGAGAATTATCCCTGCATACTTCCCTGTCGTTAAACCAGCTTATGTAGTCATCGGAAATGTCTGCTTCAGTTAACGGACTAAGTAAAATGTTTTTCCCAAAAAGAAATGGCTTTGCTTTCTCTAATTTTTTCTGCCGAGAAGATTTAATATTTCTCTTTTGCAATTTTCTATAGCTCCTTTATGGAAGTTTTGAGGAATATGTAACTCAGTTTTATTTTTTAATACGCTTGTAATGTCTTTGGTATTTATCTCAACGATTTCAATTCCCGCTCTCATCATCGCTTTGTCAAGAGATTCTTTTACCTTCACTGCTTTCAAACTTATTGTTCTTTTGTTTTTTGCACGAGCTTCAAACATTGCAATTGTATTAAACCCGATTACTATCTCCGACTCGTCTATGAGATTGTCAATACTGATTTCGTTTTTTATGATTCTTATGCTTAATACTTCTGAATGAAACTTTTGAACCGCATTTTCAAGCTCAGTTGTAATTGTCTCTACGGGATGCAGCTTCACAGTTAATTTTATATTTCCTTTTTCTGCTGTAAGTGTTTTTAAAGAATTTAGTAAATACTCCAGCGGATGTATGGCGTAATTTTTAATTCCTATTACATTCAAAGGCTGTGATAAAAATAAATAATGATTTTCCCTGCCATGAACAACCGGTTTATTATTTCCGTAATTAAAAATCTTGTCAAGATATGGATGACCTGTAACAAGCAGAAACTTTTCCCGAAAACCTTCTTTCTCCATTTCAGCTTTGGTGCATTCATCCATTACAAAAACATAATCCTTAGTTTCCTCAATATTGTAATCCGCAAAATACCATCTTCTTCCGTAATCTTTCCAGAAATCCAAAATCACAACCGACGTAATGTTTTTTTCAAATGCATCATTCCTTAATAACTGCTCCGCATTACCAGCGCTTGTGCCGGTAATTAACATGTCAGGTTCATTTTCTTCCAAAATTTTTTCGGCTGTCTGCTTGTCAATGTTGCTGCCTAGAATTTCCGATTCATAATCTCCCGTAAATTTCCTGCTTAGTAGTCCCGAATACAATCTAATTTTTATACCTTCATTTTTTAATGGCTCTATAAGACTTGTTAATGCAAGACCGCCGCCGGGATCATCAAATGCCATAAGAATTTTTTTATCCATTCAGTTTGCAACTGCATTTTTTGACTCATGCTTTTTTAATTCATCGAGATTCTCATATACTTTAAAATATGCAGTCAACACTTCATCAAGCTCTTTCTTTGTAAATGTCGGTCTCATGTATTCATGCGTAAAGACTTCTTCAAAATACATCTTCTCTGCAACAGGACACAAACCTCTTTCATACGAAACTTCACCTTCATATCTCGGACAGTTGAATGAACATTTATGAAGTCTCTGCTGATAAATCGGCTGAAGATATAGCGGCGGCGCAAATCCTACGCCCATAATAGGCGTGGTCTCTCTAAGTCTCATCAATGGAAGTTCGGCTTTCACGGCATCAACAAATAAATTCCTGCTCACTCCCGTTATTTCTTTTTTGTACTTGAATGTATGCATGTAATAAACATGTGTGCATCCTTCTTTTACTACCGGCGGAATTATTCCCGGAAGTTCTCTTAATCTCTCCGATAAATAATTCGCATTCTCAATTCTCTTATTTACTAGCGGAACGAGCTTCTTCAACTGCTCAATCCCTACTGCCGCTTCCATCTCGGTCATCCTGTAATTAAATCCAAAGGTGTTGTAAATATCCTTTGTCTTCTTGCCTTCGACTACTGCTTCGCCATGGTTTCTGATAAGCTGTACTTTTTCCGCAATTGTATCGTTGTTCGTCGTAATCATTCCGCCTTCGCCTGTGTGAATGTGCTTGTGATAATTCAAACTGAAAATCCCTACATCGCCGATTGTCCCAACTTTCCTGCCTTTGTATTCGGCATTTGGAGATTGAGCGCAGTCTTCAATCACTTTCAGCTTATACTTCGATGCAATTCTCATTACTTCATCCATATCGGTCGGATGTCCGCAGATGTGAACTACGAGTATTGCTTTGGTTCTCGGAGTAATGTTTGCCTCAATACTTTTCGGATCGAGACAAAAAATATCTTCATCTATATCTGCAAACACGGGCACTGCTCCGTAAATCAGCGGAGCTATCGCTCCTGCTGTCATGGTATAAGGTGAAACAATCACTTCATCGCCGGGACCGATATCACATGCTCCAATGCATGCGTACAATCCCGAAGTATTTGAGTTAACCGCAATCGTATGCTTCACGCCAAAAAACCCGCTCCAGTCTTTTTCAAACTGCCTTACGGTTGGTCCGCCGTAAAAATCGTCGTTCCATGAACCCACATACTGCGAAAGATTTCCCGATTCGAGTACCTTTATGACAGCTCTTTTTTCTTCTTCTCCTATGCTGTTGCTGTGAGGATAAATTTCGGTTCTTACAGGCTTGCCGCCAAACAATGCTAATTTCGACATAACTCTTTCTCCCTGATTCTTTTTATTAATTCAAAAATTTTTAATGAGTTCTCTCCGGACGATTTGAGATTTTCTTTTCCGCAAAGCGCACTGTAAATATTTTCCACCGCATTAGGCAGTGCTTTTGTGAAATCTATAACTACGCTTTTGAATAACTCATAAGAATAGTATCCCTTGAATAATCTGTTTTCTCTTACTTTGTAATACTCTATCTCGTTATTGCAGTTAATCCTTACCCTTCCCGATGTTCCTGCAATGTCAATCTCCGCAAATGCAAGCTTTGTTGGATTGAGACCTATGAATCTCATCTCAAATCCGTTTTTATAAATTAAATCAAAACTTACAGTACTATCAGCATCCCCTATCCCCTTTTTCTCCGATATTTTTATGAGATTCTTTTCCGTCTCGCCAATGTAACTGTTCATCAAGTCAATATAATGCGATGCATTATGCGTTAGTCCTCTCGAGTAATAAAGTACCGCCGATTCCGGCTTACCGATTTTCCCGCTTTTAATAAACGTACCCGCTTCGTCAAACTCTTTTAAAAATCTTCTGGTGTAATTTACCTGAAGCAGTATTTTTTCTTTCTTAAAATTCTTAATAACATTTTTAACTTCTTCATATTTCAATGCCAGCGGCTTTTCAATAAATACAAGCTTTGGTTTGCATTTCAATGATTCGCAAAGCATCGGATAATGAGTCTCGTCGTCTGAAGCAATCGCAATTATGTCAGGCTTGATTTCTTTTAACATTTTTTTGTAATCTCCAAATGCCGGGATTCCATACTTACTTTGAATTTCTTCCCTGATTTCTTCTCTTATTTCCGATACTGCAATAAGATTAAACTTCCCTGAATCTCTAAATGCCTTAAAGTGAGTTAAAGCTCCTTTACGCTTTTTGTCGCGGTCAAATAAATATCCAATGTCGCCGCATCCAATGAGAACTGCAGAAAATTTAACCAATGTCTTTTACCGTTTTCTGAATTACGCCCGAATTTATTTCCGCAATATCTCTGTTACTGTCAAGAAATTTAAGTATGTCTTCTAAACCAAATCGCGGATTGTATTCGCTTAATGTCTCATATATTCTGCTGATAACTTCATAATCCTCTCTTGTATCGAGAGTTAATCTAGGATTGTATTCCCGCTTCCATTTATCCGGCGTCTTGACATTCTTTAATCTGTATTTATTTTTCCCGCCTCTGAAAAAATATAAAGACACATGCTCTCTGTCTTCGGGATCATTAGTTAATCCGCTTATTTTTTTCAGCTCGTCAAATTTAAAAACCCTTACATCCATACCAACCGGTATTTCTCTTTTCTCATCATCGATATAACCGATGTTTGTTACATAATCATACATTGGATAATTTTTTATAAACTCGCCGGCCGTATAATCCACTACTGCAGGATCCATTAGCGGACAATCGCCGGTTATCTCGATCACCGCATCTGCATTAACAGATTCGACTGCTCTTACTACTCTGTCAAGTACATCATCCTCGCTTCCCCTGTAAACAAATATTCCAAGCTTTCTGCCAAGCTCTTCAATTTTATCGTCAGTTTTATTTGACGTCGTCGCAATGATAACTTCATCTGTAAATTTCGACAATGAAAGTCTTTCGATGAGAATATCCAATACCGGTCTGCAGCATAACTCCATCATCACTTTCCCGGGCAGACGGCTCGAAGTCATCCTTGCTTCAATGCAAGCAACCGTTTTTATTTTTTTCAATCTACTTTTTTAAAAGAAAAGTTGAATCTACATCATCATTAAAAGTATATTTATACTTTTCTTCTTTTACTAATTTTAGCTCCGGAAAATTATCAAGATAAAATTTTGCAAAATCTCTTTTCCAAAGTACGTTTTCATAACCTTCATACCTTTTTATCTCCGTAAGCTTATCATTATAATATTCGCTTCCGTAAACGAAACTGTTAGTACATCTGACAATCTCTTTTAATGCATCTGCCAGCCTGTCCGGATTTATGTGTATCAGCACTCTATTTGTAAATACCAAATCAAAGTAACCTGTCTTAAAAGGAATGTCGTATGCCGTTCCCTGAACAATGTTGAGACCTTTCGTCTTTTGATGTGCGATTTCAATTGCATGCCATTGAAGCTCGAGCCCGTATAAATTCTTAAAACCCATTTCCTGAAGATTTACAAGCTGAACTCCAATGTTGCATCCTATTTCAAGTATCTTAATGTCTCTGTCAAAATCACCTATGAATCTCTTGTTCATTTCGGTTCTTGTAATTCCAATATCGCTTGTATAAACATCGTCCAATGCTTTGTTGTCATATACATTCCTGTAATTATACTCTTCGCCAAATTTGGACTTCCAGACTTCTTCCTGATGTGTTGTTTTCATTTTATTTTATTAAATGTTTGTTCAAATTATTTGCTGAATAGAAATACTGTTTCTATGTTTTCGCTGCCGGTATATTTGTACTTTTTGCTCTTTATTAATTTAAGATCTTTAAATTCACTGGAAATTAATTTTTCAAAATCTCTTTTCCATACTATGTTATTCTTGCCGTGATAATTTTTTATCTCGGTAATTTCATCCGCATAATATTCTTCACAATAAATATACTTTCTGCTGCATCTTACCATCTCCCCGAGCGCTATTCTGATTTTATCCGGAGGCAGATGAATCAATACATGACACGTAAACACCATGTCAAAATCATTATCACTATAGGGAAGACTGTATGCGCTTCCTTCCGTAAAATTAATTCCTTCCGATCTTAACTTTGCCGTTTCAATTGCCTTTGGCTGTATTTCAATTCCGCTGAGATTTTTAAAACCTGTTTTCTGCAAATTCACAAGCATCATTCCGATATTGCATCCTACTTCAAGTATTTTAGACTCACGATCAATTTCATTTATGAATTCTTTATTTATTTCTGTTCTTGAAATTCCAATTACTTTTTTGAAAACTTCATCCAGCTCTTCGTTTGTATAAGTATTTCTCTTGTTATACTCTTCGCCGAAATGCGACCGCCATACTTTTTCCTGTTCAGTAAATTCTTTTATAGGCATTTTGTCTTTTGTTTTATTGCTTAAAATTTTTTAAAATATTTTTACTCTATCATATTCCATTTCAGGATCGTATCCGGCTCAATGTCTGCAACAGCTTTTTTCCCGATCACTTCATCAATGTATTTCGGACTAATACCGCTTGCAGGTCTTTTGTATGTGAGATGCTCCTGCGAAATTATATCACCAGCCTGTATTTTCTTGCTTAATACAAGACTCCTTCTGGCATTCTGTCTCGATGTTTCTTCTGTGGGAATTGGTCTCTTGCGGAAACTGCCGAGCAATTTGAAAACTCTTTCAGTTTCTTTGAAAAATAATTTTAAATCGTCTTTGTCCATTGCATGATAATGATCGTTTCCCGGCAATGTTTTGTCAAATGTAAAATGCTTTTCAAGTATTACGGCGCCAAGCAAATAAGCCGTCTTAAGTACGTCCATATTTCCCGGCATCGTATGATCGGAATATCCCGGAATTGTTTCGGGAAATTTCTTTTTCAAATCTAGTATCATCCCGAGATTTGCGTTCTCGTCGATAGTCGGATAATTGAGAATGCAGTGCATTAATGATAACGGAACTCCATATTCGCTGATTACTTCTGTTGCCTGTATAATTTCAGAAATATTTGATGCGCCTGTTGATAAAATTACCGGCTTGCCAAATTTACAAATATGCCTGATGAATGGTGTGTTAGTCAGGTCGGATGAAGATATTTTGAAAGCAGGCATCATGTCATTTAGAAAATCTGCCGCATTAAAATCAAATGGCGTTGACATAAATTCAATCCCCGATTTATCACATTCCTTTTTCAGCTGCTCAAATTCTTTTTTCCAGAATTTATCATACTTTTTAAAAAGCTCAAACTGGCTTCTCGTAGGCTCCTTGCTTAAATCCCAATAAGACGGACTATGTCTCGAGGCTATCGTTTCTGCTTTGTATGTCTGAAACTTTATCGCATGTGCGCCGCCTTCTGCTGCCTCATGTATAAGCCTTTTTGCCAGCTCGATGTCTCCCTCATGATTAACTCCGGCTTCAGCTATTACATAAGGTTTATTTATTATATCAGCTCTGTAATTTTTATATACTTCAAGTATCGTCATTTCTTCCAGGTTTTAAAATTAATAAAACTACCAAGCTGTCCAGCCGCCGTCAACTCTTAAGTTGTCTCCCGTTACGTAACTCGATGCATCCGAAAGAAGATAAACCGCCGCACAGGCAACTTCGTGATTGTAACTCATCCTTTGCATCGGAGAAAAGTTTGAAAAATTTTTTTCAAATGCTTCTTCATGATTGTTCCAAACTCCGTGTGGAGTAATCTGATTTACTCTTACTCCTTTATCAGCCCAGTAAGTGGCAAGATACTGTGACAATGCCATCACTCCGCCTTTTGATGCAGAGTATGCTGCCGGAGTCCCAAGCGTCGTACCTTTATAAAGATTTTGATTCGGAGCTACGACTGAATAAGTTGACGGCATGTTAATTATAGAGCCGCTTCCTTTTTCTGCCATGTATCCTCCTATTATCTGACATGTAAGAAATGTCCCCTTCAGATTTGTCTCTACAATAGCATCCCAGTCCTCATCAGTAAACTCATCAAAGTTTGCAAAAAATCTTGCCGTCTTATTCTGATGGCAGTTGATCAATCCATCAATGCTTCCGTATTTTTCCAGCGTAATTTTTTTTAGCAGCTCGACATCCTTTCGCTTGGCAACATTCATCGATACGCCGGCAACTTCTCTCCCGGTTTTTTTCTTTAAATCTTCTGCATACTTTTCAGGATTTGTTTTATCTATGTCGGCAATTACGACTTTTGCTCCAAACTGAAGACAGGCTTCGGCAAACGCTTTACCGATTAATCCCATTCCACCTGAAATTATTACTGCTTTTCCCGTTAAATAAAACTTATCCTTAAAATTAATTTTTTCCGGATCCGTTGTTCTCTGAATTTCCATACTATTAATTTCTGTTAATTAATTTTAAAATTCTCAAAGCCGTTCTTACATCTTCCATTCCTTCCTTTAATCCTGCTGCAGGCTGTGTCTCGCCTTTGGCAACTTTTATAAAATGCATCATCTGATCATTATAGCTTTTGTTAAGAAGTTCTATCGGATCATCGCCAAGTTTTAATACTTCTGTATTTTTATCAGTCATTATTCTGACTTCCGGTTTCATGAAATCCCAGTAAAGCGTTCCTTCTGTTCCAATTATCTGACAGTTTCTGTAATAAGGCTTCTGATAAAAATTTAAATGTATGTTTGAAACGATCCCCGATTTATGTTTTAGTAAAATCTCGATTCCTTCTTCTGAGTCAATACCGGTTACTCCGTTTCCTGTTTCCATCGCCATCACCTCCATAACTTCACCGAATAAATGTGTCAGATAATTCTGTTCATGTATCGATGTAAGCACAACCCCGCCTCCCATTGATTTTACCGCCGCATAAGAAAGTTTATAATCTTCTTCCGGATGCCAGCCGGGCATGAATGTGCCAAACTGCGCCCTTGCCGAAATTACTTTTCCAATTCTTCCATCGTCTGTTAATTTTCTCAGAGTTTTAATTCCCGGATGATGAATCATGTTATATCCAATAAGCACGGGAATTTTTTTTTTGTTTACAATTTCATACAGCTCGTCTGAATTAGTCAGATTCATATCGAGCGGTTTTTCTATGAACATCGGTATTCCATGACGAGCGATTTTAATTGAAGTATCTATATGAAGATAAGTCGGATTTGTAATTAATGCGGCTTCGATGTTATGTTTGTCCAAGTCGTCAAGATTTGAGATTTCGGTTACACCTTCCGGGGTATTTCTGTTTGTTCCCATCCCTGACCTGAAAGCAGCAAACTCATGATCTCCGGTTTTTTTCAAAACATTCAAATGCCTCATTCCAATAGAACCCAGTCCGCAAATCAGAAATTTCAATTTATACAGTTAAAATTTTTTGCAACCGGTTTTTTAATCTTCCGAAATTAGTAAAAACATAAATTTAATATACGATACCTTTCACTTCTTTCTGCTTAACGTTACGATTTAAGTTTTTCAGCTCGGGATTTTCATTCAGATGTGAGATCACTTCATCAAGTTTTAATACATTACCTTTGTATAACTTGTCATAAATATTTTTTACAAGTTCATAATCATCTTCGGTATCCAGACAAAGCCGTAAATCACTTAAATTTTCTTTTTCATTTTTTATACTGTTCAATCTGAACATTCCGGGATTCCTTCTGATATATAACGTAACATGCTCATGGTCATCTTTGTCTGCAGTTGATCTCCAGACTTTCTCAAGCGCAGTTGATTCTATTACTTCCGTATCCATTCCTCTTGGATAAGTCCTCTCTAAGATATTCGATGTGTAATCAAAATTACCGCTTAAATGTCCCGCAATTACTTTGTCTATTATTTCAGGATCCATCAGCGGATCATCACCGGTTACTCTGATTACTCTTTTTGGATTGTACTTCTTGATTGCAATTCTGAATCTGTCCAGTACATCATGTACAGAACCTCGTATGACTTTCACTTTATGACTGATACAGATTTTTTCAATTTCGTCATCTGCTTCCAATTCAGTCGTAATTACAGCAAATTCATCCGTAAGTTTTGATTGCTTTAATATTTTAAAAATGTGAACTAAAGACGGGATGCCTGCAAGCTGTTTGAGTACTTTGCCCGGCATTCTTTCTGAACCCATTCTTGCCGCTATCAGTGCAAGGTTCTCGGGACGCATTAAATTTTAACTGCTGTGTTTTTTCTTAAGAAACTTACCATACTTTTCCATTTCGTCAGTATTGTTTGTCATATTAAATTCATGTTTCCTGTATCTGTATAAAGGTATTTCTATATTTTTTATGAGATGGTCTTTTTCAAATCTTATACGGAGCTCTTCTTCTTCTCTCATTTTGAAATTTTCATCATAAAGTCCGATTTCAAACAGTCTGTCAGTTCTAAACATTACTCCGCAAGCAATTGGTTTTTCTGCTCCGGATACCCTTCCTATATGATTTTCATCCTCATCAATTAAAAAGTAATCGCATGATACGGCATCCCATTCAGCATTGAAATTCAGAAACATTGATTCAAAAAGCAGAAGATTTTCATCCATGTAGTCGTCAGCATCGAGATTCACTACATATCTGCCGAGCGCTTTCTTAATGCCTTCGTTTCTTGCAGCGGCAAGTCCAATGTTATCTTTAAACGTTAAAGGTTTTATCAGACCAGAATATGACATCATTACATTCTGCGTTTCATCAGAGCTTGCATCGTCCACGACAATTATCTCATACTCGTTTTTACCGATAGATTGATTTACCGCACTTCTGATTGCCCTCGAAAGATAACGGGCATAATTATGACATGTTATTATTACTGATATTTGCAAGCTTATTTTGTTTTAATGATTTGTCAAATGATTTAACAAACTTTCTCGACAACCTTGAAAAAATATCTTTTTCATTTCTAAATAATGTATTTCTCCATGTCTCGAGATGACGAAAATCAAGCTGAGCTGTCTGTCTCGGTTTCAAATTTGAAAAGTCTCCCCTGTTGTGATATCCCATGTTATTTGAAATGAAAAGTGTGTTTGCCTTTCCGCAAATTGATTCAGGATAAAAACCAATCTTAGCCAGTTCCTCATCTGTTACTCTGTCATCCTTTGTTCTTGAATACTTAATGCTTAGTTTATATTCAAACCATAATCTCTTTATACTTAACTTGTGTGATCCTTTTGCATAAATGTATGCAGCATTTGATTCGTCAACATCATTCAGATAAAGAAATACTTTTATTGTCGGATAAAAGACATCTGCATGCGGATAAGCGGCAGTATGAAGATAACCGACATTTTCTCCGTCAAGATTTCTTCTCTGCAAAAACCAGAAGTGATGATACGGCGTTATTCTGCTCTTCCTGTGCACTACGGAAGTTGCAAGCTCATTTATAAACGGATTCTTTAAAAAATATTCCGTGAATGCAGGAGTCTCGGGAGTTACAATTTTTTCAGCTATGGTTTTGAAATATTCCGGAAAATCATTCTGTCTTTTACTAAAATCTTTTTCGTTGAAATCAAATGGAGACCAGCCGGCATAAAGTTCATCGAATTCTTTTTTAATTGCATCAAACTGCTCTTTTGGAAAAAAATCCGGTATCACTACTATGCCGTCTTTTTCCAGAATGTCCGCATATTTCTGATACTCTTTGGAAACTCTTGAAGGCTTTGTCCTCCAAAGATTCATATACAAAGTTCTAAAAATATTATATCCAAGCATGTTTGCAATGGTTCCTCCCGAAAAAAGCAGAGGATACTTGTCTAAGAAATCTTTGCCTAATAATTTAACTGCTATGTTTCCTGATGAATTAGTATTGCTCATTCTTATAAAATTTAAATTTAATTTAAAAGAATTTTAATGTTAAGCTCTTATACGATCACTTTCTCTAAATATTTCATTTAATGTAAGTCGGGATGGTGTCTCAAAAAATCCCGATGGTTTTGATGGATCAAAACTTTTCTTTTCTGCATAATCATTTCTCTTTATTACAAGCGGAGCCGTGATATCATCTACTACATCCTTTGAATAAGAGTTGAGTTTGTTATCGATCAATTCAAAATAAAGAGGATATTCACCTGGCTTTATGTTTATATCATTAAATTCTATGACTGCTTCGCCTGTTACGCCAGGTTCCACTTTTGATTTAACAATGTCATAACAGGCAAGTGTCAGGCATTCTCTTGAAAGTCCGGATAGCAATGCAACTATTAACGTGATACCCTGCATTTCCTTGAATGTCCTGTATGATATTTTAAATCTAACCGTTTCGCCGAGTTCATATTCAAATCTTTTATTTCCTGTGTCATCGAGCACATCGATACCTGTAAATCTTATCGCTCCGCTTCCCCTCCTGTTTTTGATATTATTAACATGCGTCTCGGCAGTAATTTTGATTTCTCGGTTAAGCTGATTATATCTCTTCAAAGCTTCTTCAGTTTCACCGCTGGCAAATAGCTCGCCGTTATTAAGAATAATCGTTTTCTGACAAAGATTTTTTATTGCCTGAAGATTGTGGCTGACAAAAAGCACCGTCCTTCCTTCTTTCTCGGAAACGTCATGCATTTTACCCAAACACTTTTTCTGAAACTCGGCGTCTCCAACGGCAAGCACTTCATCTACAATGAGTATCTCTGGTTCAAGATGCGCGGCAACTGCAAAAGCAAGCCTGACATACATTCCCGACGAATATCTCTTTACCGGAGTATCAATGTATCTTTCAACGCCAGAAAAATCCACTATGCTGTCAAATTTGCTCTTGATTTCTTTTTGAGTCATACCAAGTATCGAACCGTTAAGAAAAATATTGTTTCTTCCGGTTAGTTCAGGATGAAATCCTGTACCTACTTCAAGAAGACTCGCCACTCTTCCTTTAATTCTGATTTTACCTTCGGTAGGACTTGCAACTCTAGAAAGGATTTTCAGAAGCGTTGACTTGCCTGCTCCGTTTTTGCCTATTATTCCAAATCTTTCTCCGTCTTTAACTTCAAAGCTGATATCTTTCAAAGCCCAGATATAATCTGATTTTCCTTTTACTGAACGGACATTTGTTTCTCCGATTTTCAGATATGGATTTTCCTTCCCGGTTATTCTTGACCAGAATTTATTAAGATCTTCGGCTATAGTTCTTCTGCTTATCAAACCCAGCCTGTATATCTTTGAAAGATTATCGACTTTAATTACTGAACTCATTATGAGATAAATTTAGACAGTATCCATAAAAGTTTTTTCAACTCTGTTAAAAATAACAATACCTATTGAAAGCACAAAAATCACAAATACTGTAGTATAAAGTAAATTCGATGCATCAAAACTTCCAGCGCCGAGAAACGAGAATCTGAATGTTTCAATTATTGATGTCATTGGATTAAGTTTGACAAGAGATTTGTATTCATCCGGCAGCGCGGAAACAGGATAAATTACCGGCGTTGCATACATAAGCAGCTGAACGCCGAATCCAACTAAGAAAGTCAGATCTCTGTATTTTGTGGTAAGTGACGAAACTATAATTCCGAATCCTAGTCCCAATCCTGCCATAAGCAGAATAAGATAAGGAGTAATCAGTATATAAATATTTGGATGAACATCCGCATCGTTTGCAATGAAATAAAAGATAAAACATGTCAGCAGCAGCATCTGTATTCCGAACTTCATCAATAGTGACGTAATGTTTGCAAGAGGGCTTACAAGCCGTGGGAAATATACCTTGCCAAAAATATGAGCATTCGAAATAAACGTAGAAGATGTTTTTGTCAGACAATCCGAAAAATAATTCCAGCACACAACTCCCGACATATAAAATAGCATAGGAGGCAGACCTTCTGTCGGAATTTTTGCAATCTTGCCAAATACAATTGTGAATGTGATTGTAGTAAGTATCGGCTGAATAAAGAACCAGAACGGTCCCAATATTGTCTGCTTATATACAGCAACAAAGTCTCTCTTAACAAACATTAACAGAAGGTCCCTGTATCTCCAGACATCCTTTATGTGAAAATTAAACCAGCCTGATACCGGTTTAATCTCAAGAGTCCAATCTGAATCTGAATAATTCTTAGACATTATCTGATTTAAATTTTTCGGAAAATAAATTTATTTGGCTGAAGTTTTCGGACAAACTAAAATATACAATGGCAAAAATTTTCATATCTAATAAAAACTTTTGTATTGGGGGCGCTTATTTCAGAATTTTCTTGTTTGATTCCGGTTGTGAATAATAATAGTAATAATTATAATAGTAACCGTATGAACTCTTGAAATTGAAATTATTCAACACGCAGCCAAGCAGATGATGAGGATATTTCTTGTTTAATCTTTCGTAAGTTTTCCAGAACGCATCTGCCGGCGTTTTATTTGCCTGACAAACAAGAACCGTTCCGTCGGTAATGTTGTATAATATTTCCGAATCTGTAACTGTAATAAACGGAGGCGAATCCACTATCACAATATCATATATTTCTTTGAGCTTGTTCATAAACTGCTTCATCTGAACCGACCCGAGCAATTCGGAAGGATTCGGAGGAATTGTCCCGCTGGTTATGAAATAAAGATTATCGAGCGGCGTTCTCCTTGTAATGTCTTCAAGCGTTACATTAGTAAACAAGTAATCGCTTAATCCCGGAAACTTATCCGTTTCAAATACATTATGAACTCTCGGTTTTCTTAAATCACAATCCATAATGAGAACTTTTTTACCCGCCTGTGCGAAACTTCCCGCAAGATTCGATGATACTATTGTCTTACCTTCAAAAGGTATCGAGCTCGTTACAAGTATTGTTTTAAGCTGATCCGATTCAAGTTTTGAAAATTGTATTCTTGTCCTCAATGCTTTGAATGCTTCGGATGCGGCGGAATTAGCTTTGCTGCCGACAATGAATTCGGGAGTCGAAACACCATTCTTTCCGACTGATTCAATTTTCGGAATCCAGGATAATACGCTTGCGCCTTTGCTTTCTAACTCGTCCGGAGTCTTAATTGATTTATCGAGATAATTTCTTATAAATGCAAAAGCCAGTCCCAAAGCAAGCCCGATGAGTACGCCAAACAAAATAATTTTAGGTCTATCCGGAGCTACAGGCATGTTGTTATCTATTCCAAGATCAAGTATTGAAGCATTACCTACTCTTGCCCTTTCGTTGATGGTTGCTTCCTGATACTTCTGCTCAAGCATCGTGAAAAGTTTTTCGGCAGAGCCTCTTTCTCTTTCAAGCTTTACAAGCTCTCCCATTTTTTCTGGAAGTCCTTTAAGTTCGTTTTGAGATTTGTTTATCAGATCCGTATAAAACTTGTTTTTCATCTGAAGATCTTCAACCATCAGCTTTTCCTTGAATATCTCTTCGTTAAGATTTTTTTTATCCGAAGGAGTAGTTGCATTTATTCCCGATTTTAATATTTCAATCTGATTGTCAAGCTTTTCTCTTAAGCTTGCAAGCTTTTTATCATAGCTCTCTCTGGTCTTTTCTCTGACACTTTCATTTTCTATAGGTGCAAGCTCGATGTCTCTTTGAACCTCCAATGAAGACACCTGCGATTGTATAGCGCCAAGGTATGACTGATTGATCTGCGCCTGTATGTAATCATATAACTGCGGATCCATCTTGTCATATTGCGACTTAAGCGCATTAAGAGTATTTTGTCTGACTTTAATCTCTATTTCATTTGCTTTTATCGTAGCTTCATAATTTGAAATGGCACTGACAAGCGATCCGGTCTGCGACGATAAAGATATGTAGCCCGTCCTCTTCTGAAAATCTTCTATTCGTGACTCGGCATCGTTTAGCTCTTTAAACTTCTTCTCTCTTTCATCTACGATAAATTTCTTTACATTTGTAATATCTTCCCTGCTGACTTCTATATTGTGCTGAATATATGCATCTGCATAAGCTTTTGTAATGTATTGAAGCTCTTCGAAAATCGGACCCTCGGCAGTGATGCTGATTGCATCAAGCCCTTTAATTGCCGTTATTACTACCAGATTGCCCAGTATGCTTCTCAAAGCTTCCTGCGAAACGGCAACTGTCTCCGGAAGAAACGCTCTGTTCAAAAGCAGACTGTAAACTCTGTATCCGGTGTTAAAAGAGTCTATAAGATTTTTTGCAACTATATTTCTAATGTCATAACTTTTCATTACGGCTATCTGTCCGGCTATGTATTTCTCATTAGTCGCGTTTGAAGCATCCGCTCCGAATGTTGCCGTCAGTATATTTCCCTGCGGGCTTTCAAGCTTCAAACTTGTTTGTGATCTGTATATGTTTGTCGCGGTATTAACATAAATCAGCGTATAAATTATGCTAATGGAAAGTATAATCAGAATCGGAATGAGATTCTGTCTGACTACATTAATATAATCTTTTACAACATCCTTGGATGGTGCATTATCTTGCGATTGTTCAAAATCATCGAACTCGTCAAACGAAGTATTTTTTGCCATTTCTAATCTAAATTAAAATTTTTACAAATTGTAAAAATTAATCAATCCCTTCTAACGTCTCTTACTACATTATAAATCAGGTAATAAAACGAAATAAACGTTCCAATATATGAAATAATTTCCCTGGCATAAAACCAGAATGTGTACTTTTCTTCAACCTTTGGCACTACCAACAAATCTCCAGGTTTTAAGACCGGATTTTTCATTGCTTCCAATATTTCATCTTTACTGTCATTATACAAATTATCAAAATCAAGAAATATAACTTCATTTCCTTTCAACTTCGGAGTTTCAGTAGAAAATCTGATAAGCTTTACGTCTTCGACTCCCTTTTCGGAAGATGAATTTGCCATCAATAGAAGCTCAAAAACTGTTGTTCCCTGCGGGATAAGATATTTACCGGGAGTAGAACCTCCGATAACAATAACTTCTATGTTTACTTTATTCTTATCTGCGTAATTATGATAATTACCTTTTATTGATTGTAAATCTTCCGGTCCTATTTTTATTTTTGAACTGTCAAACTGAGAATATACTAAACCGGATTTTATTAAAAAGAACAGTACTATTAAAATACTGAATCGGAATTTTTTCAAAATTTTGTTTCGATTGTTAAAAATATGATCTATCCTGATTTATTTCTGTTTTTAAAAATTGTGTCTAAACATAAGAAAATTTATCAAAAAATCTTAGTCATAAAAATATATATTCGCAAACCGGTTCGGGGCTTGGCGATGTCGGGCATTACGAAGCACAAAACTGTCGACAAGCACAAATCTAAAATAGAAGCACAACACTTCAATTAACTACTGCTTGCCCGCTATCGCTAAGCCCTTTTAGTGCGCTGCCTTTCTCTTCTTTTTCTGTCCGTATTCTACAATCGGTTCAAATAAAGTCGCCTGGTTTTTATGTTCACCGTTGCCATTTCCGTTAAGTTTAGCATAACTCTTTAATGGTGTCTGTATGCTGACTTTTGATTTTAATACAATCGGGGTCGTGTCAATTTCTTCGGGGTTGTTTGGAATGTAGTAGAAATCCTTTAAGTAATCCCAATCGTTGTTGCGAAGTGTTACAACTTCGTCAAGGTAGAAACTAACCCAACGGTCGCCAATTTTAGAAACAGGCTTTTCGTGTTCTAATTTTTGCTGTGTGATTTTCACATACTCTTTGTCAAGGTCAAAGCCGATATATTGTCTGCCAAGTCGTTTTGCTGCTAATGCTGTTGTTCCCGTGCCGTTAAATGGGTCAAGAATAATGTCACCTTCGTCTGAACTCATTAAGATTATGCGCTCAAGTAAATGAATTGGAAGTTGGCAAGGATGCTCGTCTCTGAATTTGTTGTGTTTAATTCTATGAATGTCCGTCCAAACATCAGAAACCAAAGGTCCAAAAGGATGAAGCATTGATTTTTTACCTCCGTAATCTTTTGCAAGAATATGTGTCTTTCTTGTGCGCTTATGTGGATGGCGGATTTCATAATACTTTAATTGCTTGGCTTTCTTTGCGTAAAATAAAATTCCGTAGTGTCCGGGTTGTAAAGATTTTCCCATTGGGGCTGTAGGTGCATCCCAACTTATCCAATGCTTAAAGTCTGCTTGTTTGTTTAAAAATGCAGCGTAGTAAGTTAGCCATTTTGGAATGTTGTGTAAAAAAATTGAACCTGTCGGTTTTGTAATACGAACCATTTCGGAAATCCAATCCTCACACCAACTCAAATACTCTTGCAGTTTTAAACTGTATTTATAACTATTGTAACCCTTCTTTAAGTTGAAAGGTGGGTCTGCAAAAGTCACATCAACGGAATTGTCTGGAAGTTGCTTTAACAACTTCAGGCAATCGCCTTGAATTATTCAACAAACATTTCTTCAATTTTTTCTGAAATGATTTTTGGAGAAATATTTTTTCCATTAATAAAAGTATCATCTTCAAATTCATCGGCAACCCAAATGAATTTTTCTTTTCCATTCAGTTCAACTTTCATTGGAATTAAATGAACTCCTGTTGAATAAATTCTTGGTTCAAATTCTGTGATTTGATTTCCAATAATTCTTTGTTCAATTTTTAAACTCATATTGTTATTCTTTTTCTGGTGCTTTATAAAGACATTTCCATTCACTTTGATTCTGCCAAATCTCAATTACACTCCCGTGCCATTCATGGTCATTGGGATTTTCAATTAAGTGTTGAACTAATTTATTCAGAGGAGTAGGAAATTTCAATTTAAGTTTTGGTTGAAATTTTAATGCAGAACCTTTAGAAATTCTCCTTGTATATTTCATCCATTCATTTAAATTTTCAATAAACTCATCATTGGAAGTAAACGATAGTTGTTTTTTCAAGAAGGGCAATCCTTTCACCATCACTACATAATTATCTGGAACGAGAACAAAATAAATCTAGTAATCTCTCTCAAAAAATAATTTGTCAATTGCAATTACACTACTTATTGCTATCCATGTAAATTGATTTTGCATTGACTTGACTTATATCTTTCTAACTTCTCCATCTTTGTTAGTTGACAAACCATTAAAGCCAGATGTCTTTTTTACAAGTTGAATTTTACAACCCTTAAAAGTTTCAACAGAACATGCTAAACCTATTCCTACTTTCTCTAAAGCATTTGGATGATTTTCCATCATAAAATTTATGCTGCTAATTTAAGGTTGCGTTGCGTTAGGGATTGCAGCGGAAATCCTTTTTGCTGTGTTGGCATTGAGCGGTGAGCAAAAAGATTGTAGCGGAAAGCCCGACCCTGCTTGTGTGTTGGCTTGTGCGATTGCAGAAGCAGGGTAACGCCATAATAATTTTTATTTTCTTTGAAGCGTTCAACTTCGTCTTTGTGAAATGTAAAAACATCATCGTAAGCGGTAACCATTCTCATTAAATCACCCTTGCGCACATACCAACCTATGCCGTCAACAAAGCCGATAAACTTTGCTTTTCGGTAATATTTTGCAATCAGTTTCTTGAAGTTCCCTTCGGTTTTTGATTTATCACCTTGTCCCGAAGATGTTGTAACGAGGAATGAACTTTCAATTATTATTTGGGGCGATTTTTTGCTCGGAATAATGAAGTCCATCGTCCGCTTTTCAACTGGCTCATTTTTGAAAAGCTCGGTCAAATCACCCTTCTCAAATTTTACTCCTGCCTCACGAAGAATTTCAGCAATAAAATACTCTGGATTATTTTCGGCTTGCCCCGAATATGATCCTTTTTCTTTGTAGCGGACAAGCGTGTCAATCATTGCAGGTATTTCAAATTTCAATTTTGAAATACTCAGTTTCTTAAGTTCAAATAGTGAAAGTGTATGCGCCAAAAACGGTGTTGTTGAACCTTCAAAAAACAGGTTTACAATTCCTTTTCGGAAATAGGAATTGTCCTTTAACAGATTGATTATTTTTTTGTCTCCCCACTCTTTAAGGTCGTTGCTGTTTTCGTTGTCAGCCCATTTGTCTTTGTGAAGCAGTTTAGAAAGTTCTTTATTGTCGGCAACCCGAACAACTGTAATAAGTCGTTTCAAACTCTCGTTGGCAAAACCAGTCAGGGCAAGTAAAGCCCTAAGTCCATTCTCTTTGTCGGCAAACAGGTCTTCAAAATGCTGTTTTTTTAGTCCTTGTGTTTCAACTTGATTTTTAAGAACGAGAAGTGTTTCCTTTAATGAATTGATATAGCTTTCATAACTGTCTTGGAAAGCAGGGTTGTAACAATAAAAGGTGTTTTTGTCTATGACGGTTTTAAATTTCTTGTCGTTCTCTCGCATTGGTCAAAGGTAAAAAAATGTCAGTCAAGTCGTCAGTAATTTTATGCACGAACGGTCGTTTTAAGGTTGCGCACAACAGATTGAGTTTATCTATATTCTTGCTTTTCAAATTTCTCAGCAAAACTTTCTATTGTAAGCTTTAGCCCTGTTTGAAAATCAATGCCCGGATTATAATCTATTTTTTCTTTTGCAAGATTAATATCTGCATAGGAATGCTTAATGTCTCCTGCTCTTGGCGGAAGATACTCCGGCTCGATTCTTTTTCCGAGATATTCGTTTATGCAGCCAACCAACTGATTCAATGTTATGTTACCGTGACATGCGCAGTTGAGAGATATGCCTGAATCACATCTCGATGTCGAAGCAAGGATGTTTGCATTTATTACATTCGATACATAAGTAAAATCTCTTGACTGCTCCCCGTCTCCGAATATCTTCGGCGGTATGTCGTTCATGATCGCTTTGATGAATCTTGGAATCACTGCCGAATACTGCGAATAAGGATCCTGATTGGGTCCGAATACATTGAAATATCTCAGCGCTACAGTTTCCAACTCAAACAATCTCGAAAAAACGGTACAGTACTTTTCTCCGGCAAGCTTCGAAACTGCATAAGGCGATAAAGGATTTGGAAGCATGTTTTCATGCTTGGGCAGTTCGGGATTATCTCCGTAAACCGAAGATGAAGAAGCATATACGACTCTCCTCACTCCGCTTCCCACCGAAGCTTCAAGTATGTTTAATGTTCCGTTTACATTTACGTCGTTTGTGGTAATGGGATCTTTTATTGATCTGGGTACCGAAGGCAATGCGGCTTGATGCAATACTACCTCTATCCCTTTAACCGCCTGCTGAACAATATGGTAACTCCTGATGTCGCCTTCTATAAGATCAATATCGCTCTCTAAACCTTTTAGATTTTCTCTCTTACCGGATGAAAAATTATCCAACACCCTGACATAATGTCCCGACTTAAGTAATTCACTGACAATATTTGAACCTATAAATCCTGCTCCTCCGGTTACAAGAAATTTAATTTTTGACATTATTAATTTTATGATTTTTTAAAATTTCATTCCGAACACAGCTCCGCTAATTGACTTACATTTATCAAAATTTCTAAGCCACAAAGTTAGTTTTTTTATTATAATTTTATATGCATTTAAACTCAAGCTGTCCGGATAATTCCGCAACGGAAAACTGATATCAGTTTACAGTAATGTTTACTTCGCTTGAGTTGAGTATAATGCTGAATGAATACGATAATTCCTCTAAATTAACCGTCAACTTGTACTTACCTCTGAAATCATTTACATAACCTTTCATGCCTTTAAACGGTCCTTTTGAGACAACGATAAGATCCCCTTTATTAATCTTTTTTTCTTCAATGCTGATTTTTTCCGGCTCAGTCAATGCCTGCTTTATTAACTCCATCTCATAGTCCTTTATTACTGCTGGCTTTTTCTCATAAAATAAATACCTGATTGCTCCCGATGTGTTTATAATTGCATTAACTCTTTCTAATTCATCCGCATAAACAAAAACATAACCGGAAAACAATGGTATCTGAATTTTTTTCTTTCTGTCAGACCAAAGCCTTACTTTTTCCACCAAAGGAAGATATGATTCTACACCTTTCATCTGGATCTGTCTTTGTACAATCTTTTCGCTTCGCGGTTTTGTCTGAATGACATACCACTTCTTAAAACTTTCAACAAAATTTTCTGCTTTTTTATATTCTGACAATATTTGCATATACATTATTGCTTTCCAACTGATATTGCAGTTACCACAAGTATTCCCAGTGATATCAGTACAGCTGAGATACTTAGTATAAAATTAACATTATCTCTTGCAAAATATCTGGGCTCCCCTTTTAAAATTAATATGTCTCCTGGTTTCAATATCGGATTTATTCTGTCTTTCTTATGTTTTAATTCTTCCCAGAATAAGTCGTTGTATGTTACACTGAAAATTTCATCTTTAAAATTTCCAAGCGAATCATTTTTGGGTCTGAATAAAATTATTTCTTCCAGCTTAGCTTCAACGCTCGGACCTCCGCTGTATGAAATTAAATCCTGAACCGTTGATCCTTCGGGTATCAGATACTTCCCGGGAAATTTTACAAATCCCCATACATTTACGTCAATATTAACTTTATCCTTATCTCCGTAATTAAAAAATCCTCCCTGCTGATTAAAAAATGACTCATTGCCTACTTTCTGACGGTCTAATTGGGAAAAAGAAGCGGCAGGTAATAGCATTACGATTATGATAATCAGTAAGAAGTATCGTAATTTCAAAAATTTAAATGATGTGTTCAAAAATTAGCGATTTAACATAAAAAAATTTAACCTAAAATAAAAGTCCGAACTTACTTAAAATAGATTATTCGAATTTGTGGATTTTTTACAATTTTATGAATTCCTGAAATAAGTTTCAATTTATTAATATGTATTCAAAATTTTGCAATTATGTTTTTAAAGTATTTGATTTCTTAATTGTAATTTGATTTTTTATTTTAATGAAGTTAGTTTTCTATGAGAAGTCTGAACGAAAAAGCATTTGTAAACGCATATTTAAGTAAGTTGAAAATATAAAAGAAAGATTTTATCTTTGATACGTGAATTCTGACAATTTTTGAAGTAAACTAAATAATTTCCGAATTATTTAGTTTTTTATTTTCTTAATTAAATTCTTCCTGATTTTCTCTATTAATCAGCTTCAAAGTCAATATTTAATCGAATTTACGGTTTATAAATTATTAATAAAATAGTGGATATTCCAAATTTAAACGGCTCTGCCGGCATTATTAAAAACGGTGCGCCAAATTTAAAAGACTCAAAAGATAATATTAAAAATTATCTGAATATTTTAAGAACTAATCTTATCCCTATTATTATTATTACTCTCGCTTTTATAATCATTACAATTTTATATGTTTTAAATGCAAAAGATATTTATAAATCCACCGCAACCATAAAAATCAACAGACCTCAGGGAAGCGTTCTCAGTTCCAGTCTGATTCCTGAATTTCAGGACTTCATTACCGACAGATATATTTCAAATGAAATTGAAGTTCTCAAAAGTTATAGAATAAGAGAATCCCTTGCCCAAAACCTTTTGGATTCGTTTCAAGTGAGCGAAGACAAAGAAAATTTTTATTATGTATTTAATCACGGAGCTAATGATAATAATTCTCTTGTCTCCGTACCTGTGTTAACTGATATTCTTTCTAACATTGTAAAAATTGATCAAAAGAGAGGTTTGGACGTAGTTGATATTGTTGTCGAAAGTCCGTCAAAGTATGAGGCGATGCTTATTGCAAATCTTTATGCACAGGTATATCAGAGATTCAGTCTTGAATTATCGAGAATTGAACTGACTACATTAACAAAATATCTAAACGAAGAGCGTGAGAAGAAATTTAAGGATCTTTCAGCCGCAGAGCTTGAACTGGAAAATTATCAGAAGCAAGGCGGACTGATACTCATGGATGCTCAGGTAAAAAATCTTGTAGAAAATATTTCACAGCTTGAAGCGCAGAAGAATGCGGCAAATATCGAGATGAGCTCCAATGAAAAAGAATTCAACAGTCTAAAATCCGAAATTGACAGAATCGATCCTACGCTTGACGAATATGTTCAGAGTAAAATTGAAGAAACTTATCTTAATGAGCTTCAGACAAAAATTGCCGAGCTTGAATCAAAAAGAGATATTGAAGCTTCGATTCCTCAGAATGAAAATCTGAAGAATAAGACAATTGATGAGTATAACAAAAAAATTGAACCTTTAAAGAAAACGCTTGATGAAAAAATCTCCACTTTAAAAGCAGGAGTTTTTGCAAATACACCGGAAGAAAGAAGACTGCTGTATCAAAAGCTGATCGAAGCAAATATTGCAATGCAGTCAAACCGTACAAAAGTCAACACTTTGTCCGGCATGCTTTCAAAATACGAAGAACAGTTTTCCAAACTTCCCTCGCAAAGCATTGAATATGCGAAGCTTGAAAGAAACCGGAAGGCAACCGAAAAACTCTATCTTATACTTGAAGAGAAATATCAGGAAGCAAAGATAAACGAAAGAATTAAGCTCGGAACAGTGCTCGTCATTGCTCCGGGAGTACTTGCTTCCAAACCATCTAAGCCAAACAGGATGCTTATAGTTTTTATGGGAACGGTATTGGGTCTTGCGGTGAGCATCGGTTTTGCATTTGCAAGAAATTATTTTGACCATACGGTAAAAAGTCCTGATGAAATCGAGAACAGAGGTATCAGCGTTTTGTCCTGGATTCCGACGATTGACGAGCTGAGAGGAGGTGGACAAAACGAATTTATTGTTGCAAACAAACCGAAGTCGCCTCCGTCGGAAGCGTTTAAAGCATTAAGGACAAGACTGCAGTATGCCAAACTTGAAGAAAATCCTGTTAAGACAATACTGCTTACAAGCTCGGTCCCTTCAGAAGGAAAGACAACAATTTCGATTAACGTTGCCGGCAGTCTTGCTCAGATGGACAAGAAAGTTCTTCTGCTTGACTGTGATTTGAGAAAACCAAGGATTCACAATGTGTTTGAAACTGACCGTTATCCGGGTTTGAGTGATTATCTTTTTTCAAATGCAAATCTTGAAGAAATAACTCGAAGCACCAAAATAGAAAATCTTAAGGTAATAACCAGCGGAACAATTCCCCCAAATCCATCAGAGCTGCTTGCATCAAAACAGATGAATATGTTTCTTGATAAAATGAGGGAGATATATGATATCGTTATCATCGATTCTCCTCCGTTTATATCTGTTACCGATGCCGAAATTTTATTCAGGATAACTGACGGAACGATACTTGTCCTTCGGGCAAATAAGACTCCGTCGGATGCTTTTTTCAGAACGTGCGAAAAACTAATGAGCCTGAATAATCACAATTTTCTCGGAGTTGTTTTCAATAACTTCAGTTACAAAAGCGCTTACGGTTATTATTACAATTATTATTATTATTACACCAGACCTTCAGAAGACAAACCGAAAGATAAAGTCGGAATTAACGGCAGCATGAGAACCTGACAGCGTTATATACAACTACTTTAATATTAATTTAACAACGAAAGGATTTATTTGGACTTAAAAAGCAAAGTAAAACAAAATAAATTTACAGTAGGAATTATCGGATTAGGATATGTTGGATTACCACTTGCGCTTGAATTTGCAAATAAAGGGATAAAGGTAATAGGATTTGATCTCGATGAAAGTAAAGTAAAAAAAATCAACAGCGAGAAACAATCATACATCAAACACATTCCTTCGGATAAAATAAAATCAGCCGTAAACAAGAACACATTAATTGCAACTTCGGATTTTTCCAAATTGCCCGAAGCAGATGCTATTATAATTTGCGTTCCTACGCCGCTCAACGTAAACCGTGAGCCTGACATGAGCTACGTCATTAATACTGCCGAAGTAATAGGAAAGTATATTAGAAAAGGACAGTTTGTTTCTCTCGAAAGCACAACTTATCCCGGGACAACTGACGAAATTCTCCTTAAAATATTCGAATCAAAAGGATTAAAAGCCGGAAAAGATTTTTATCTCTGCTTTTCACCCGAAAGAGAAGACCCGAATAACGAAAAATATTCGACCTCTACGATTCCAAAAGTTCTCGGCGGAGTAACCAAGCAATGCACCGAAATCGGAAAGCTTATATATGAAAAAGTGATTGTCAAAGTTGTTCCCGTATCTTCAACTAAAGCAGCCGAATCCACAAAACTTCTTGAAAACATTTTCAGATCAATTAACATAGCTCTTGTCAATGAGCTTAAGGTAGTATTTGACAGAATGGGAATCGATGTATGGGAAGTAATCGAAGCTGCTTCAACAAAACCGTTTGGATATACGCCGTTTTATCCAGGACCTGGTCTCGGAGGACACTGCATTCCGATCGATCCGTTTTATCTTACATGGAAGGCGCGTGAATATGAAATCTCGACGAAGTTCATCGAGCTTGCCGGCGAAATAAATACATCCATGCCGGAGTATGTGGTTAACAAGGTTTATCATGCGCTCAATGAAAACAAAAAATGTCTTAAAGATTCCAAAATACTTCTGCTTGGACTCGCTTATAAAAAAGACATTGACGATCTGAGAGAATCTCCGTCACTTAAGCTCATTGAGCTGCTTCAGGATGAAGGCGCGGTTGTGGATTACAGCGATGATTATGTTAATACAATTCCCAGACTTCGTAAGTATGAGTTCAGCAAAAAATCAGTAAAGCTTACAAAGAAAAATATTTCGAAATATGATCTTGTGCTTTTGTCAACGGATCACTCATATTTTGACTATAAGTTTATTTTTGAGAATGCAAAAATAATTGTCGATACAAGAAATGCATTCAAAAATTTCCTGGGGAAAAAATTATACAAAGCATAAGATGACTGATTTCAGCATTGCAGTCGTAGGCTGCGGCAAGTGGGGAATGAATCACGTCAAGACTGCTTGCAAGCTCTTTGGCGATAAATTAAAGTACTGTATTGACTCGGCGGATAAAGAAAAAGCCGTGAAGGATATATCAGGCTCCATTATATTCTCGGAAGATATCAGCAAAGTTATTGAAGACGCGGATGTAAAAGGAGTAATAGTCTCCACTCCTGCCGAAACTCATTTTGAAATTACAAAAAAACTTCTAAATGCCGGAAAGCATGTGCTTGTTGAAAAGCCGATAACACTTAAATCGGAAGAGGCGGTCATACTTAATGATCTTGCGATCAGCAAAAGACTGATTCTCATGGTAGGTCATCTCCTGCTTTATCATCCTGCTGTTTTAAAAATAAAAGAATTACTCGACGAAGGCAGACTGGGAAAGCTTCAGTACATTTACAGCAACAGACTTAATCTCGGAACAGTCAGAACGGAAGAAAATATATTATGGAGTTTTGCTCCTCATGATATTTCGGTAATTCAGTTTCTTACGGGAGATATACCGGAGAAAGTCAATGCAACAGGCTCTGTATTCCTTACAAAAAATATTCAGGACACAACGCTGACAGTGATGAAATTTAAAAATAACATACATGCTCACATTTATGTCAGCTGGCTTCATCCTTTTAAAGAACAACGGCTCGTTATCATCGGCGACAAATCAATGATTGTATTTGAAGATTCATTAAAAGACAATAAGCTGAAATTTTATCCTAAGGGAATAGAGATGGTAAACGGAATTCCAGTAAAAAGAGATGAGGATTTTATCAATATAGAATTTGACAGCACATCGCCGCTTGAGCTTGAGCAAAAGCATTTTGCCGAATGCATTACACAGAAAAAAACTCCCAGATCCGACGGTAAAAATGCAATTGAAGTTCTGGAAACACTCGAGCGCGCACAAAAGGAATTAATAAAAATTTAAAAAGAAAAAATCATGTCTGATTATAAAGTTCATCCGACAGCAGTTGTCGATGACAATGTAACAATAGGCAAAGGGTCTTCGATCTGGCATTTTTCGCACATTCAACCCGGGGCAAAGATCGGTGAAAAATGTACATTAGGTCAGAATGTAAACGTAGCAAACAATGTAGTCATAGGAAATTTCTGCAAGATACAAAACAACGTTTCGATTTATGAAGGAGTAACGCTTGAAGATTATGTTTTTTGCGGACCATCAATGGTGTTTACAAACATACTGCTTCCAAAGTGCAAGTATCCGCAGCGAGGAGCGGAGTTTTATGTTAACACTCTTGTAAAAGAAGGAGCTTCTATCGGAGCAAATGCCACGATTGTCTGCGGCACAACGATTGGAAAGCATTGCCTTATCGGTGCAGGAACGGTAGTTACAAAAGATGTTCCTGATTATGCACTTGTAGTAGGAAATCCTGGTAAAGTCATCGGCTGGGTAAGTGAAGCAGGCACAAGACTTAACTTTGAAAAAGACGGAACTGCTTACTGCGAAAAGTCTAAGAAAAAATATAAACTTGAAAACTCTTTAGTCGTAGAAATTAATTAAATTAATATTAGGGAAAGGAAAAATTCCGTAAATGAAAATTGCAATCGTCGGCACCGGATATGTCGGGCTTGTCACCGGAACCTGTTTAGCCGATACGGGTAATGAAGTTATCTGCGTAGATATTGACAAAGAAAAAGTCAAAAAGCTGAATAGCAACATTATTCCCATTTATGAACCCGATCTGGATATTTTGTTTCACAGAAACGTCAGTTCAGGAAGATTGACATTCACCACAGATCTTAAGGATGCGGCTGACAAATCTGACATAATATTTCTTGCGCTGCCGACTCCGCCCGGAGAAGACGGCTCTGCGGATTTGTCATACATTCTTGGAGTTGCAGAGCAGCTGGGGAAAATAATTGACAAGTATAAAATTATTGTTAACAAAAGCACAGTGCCGGTGGGAACTGCCGAAAAAGTTCGTGAAGCAATATCAAAAAATTCCAAAACAGAATTTGATGTTGTTTCAAATCCGGAATTCCTTCGAGAAGGTCTTGCCGTGGGTGATTTCATGAAACCTGACAGAATTGTGATCGGTACGAAATCAGAAAAAGCTAAAAAAATGCTCGAAGAATTGTTTACGCCGTTTGTAAGGCAGGGTAATCCGATTATTTTCATGGATGAAAGATCTTCGGAACTTACAAAGTATGCATCAAATTCGTATCTCGCGGCAAGAATTACTTTCATGAACGAGATTGCCAACATCTGTGACATCATCGGCGCAAATGTTGATATGGTCAGAAAAGGAATGGGAAGCGATACAAGAATCGGGAAACGTTTTTTGTTTCCAGGAATAGGATACGGCGGAAGCTGTTTCCCGAAAGACGTCAAAGCTCTTTACAAATCAGCAAAGGAGTACGGATATAATTTTAGAATTCTTGACTCAGTAATGACCGTTAACGAAGTTCAAAAGACGATCATAGTGGAGAAGATACTTCGTTTCTATAATGGAGATATTAAAGGAAAAAGGTTTGCTCTTTGGGGACTGGCTTTTAAACCGGATACTGATGACATTCGCGAAGCTCCGGCTTTGTATGTAATTGACAGACTGCTGAAAGAAGGCGCAAAGATTACTGCATTTGATCCCGAAGCAATGGAAAATGTAAAAAAATCTCTTGGTGATAAAATCGACTTTGATAAAGATCATTATGATGCGCTTAAAGATGCCGATGCTCTTATCATTGCAACCGAATGGTCGTTATTCAGAACCCCGGACTTCGGTAAAATCGCAAACCTTCTTAAATCAAAAGTAATCTTTGACGGAAGAAATTTGTATAATCTAGATATGATGAAGTCGCTTGGTTTTCATTATACAAGCATTGGCAGAGAAAAAATAAATATTGATTAAATTAAACATACCGAAAATAAATTAATGAAAGTTCCATTATTAGACTTAAAAGCACAATACAAGACCATCAAGCCTGATATTGACAAGGCATTGATAGATGTTGCCGAATCTCAGAGCTGCATACTCGGAAAAGAAGTCGAACTGCTTGAGAAAAATCTTTGCGAATATCTCGAATGCAAACATGCCATCGGAGTATCATCGGGAACGGATGCACTTCTTGTGGCTTTGATGGCAATTGACATCAAGCCGGATGATGAGGTTATAATTCCTACATACTCTTTCTTTGCAACAGCCGGAGTTGTCAGCAGACTGAATGCAAAACCTGTATTCATAGATTCTGATCCGGTAACATTTAACATTGATCCAAAAAAACTTGAAGGCTTAATTTCAAAAAAGACAAAAGCAATCGTTCCTGTTCATCTTTACGGACAAAGCGCGGACATGGATCCTATTATGAAAATAGCCGATAAGTACAATCTCAAAGTCATTGAAGATGCAGCACAGGCAATCGGCACACAATATAAAAACGGAGTTAAGGTTGGCAACATCGGACACATAGGATGTTTTTCTTTTTATCCAAGTAAAAATCTTGGATGCTTTGGAGACGGCGGGCTTGTAACCACAAACGATTCGATACTTGCCGAAAAGCTGAGGATACTAAGGGTTCATGGCGGCAAGCCAAAGTATTATCATAAAATTATCGGAGGAAATTTCAGACTCGATGCCATACAGGCGGCGGTGCTAAACGTTAAACTTCCCCATCTCGATTCATGGACAAAGAAGAGGCAGGAGAATGCAGAAAAATATACTTCTTATTTTAAAAACTACGGACTCGCTGTTAAGGAAGGTAAAACAGAATTTGACAAAGAAAACAAAGTACTCCTTCCGGATCCTGTTTACAAATCGCCTGAATTGAAATATTATCACATTTACAATCAGTATGTAATAAGAGTTCAGAAAAGAGATGAATTGAGAAAGCATCTGACTGAAAATGAAATAGGCACGGAAATATACTACCCGGTTCCATTCCATCTACAGGAATGTTTTTCATATCTTGGATATAAGAAGGGAGATTTTCCAATATCCGAGATTTGCGCGGAGACATCAGTCGCATTGCCGATTTATCCCGAATTAACGGAAGAACAAATTGAATTTACCGTAAAAACAATTAAACAATTTACTGAAAAAAACTAAAGTTTAATGAAAAAAGCATTAATATCGGGAATAACAGGTCAGGACGGCAGTTATCTAACTGAGCTATTGCTTGACAAAGGATATGAAGTTCATGGAATTATCAGAAGAAGCAGTTCTTTTAACACAAAAAGAATTGATCATCTTTATTCAAACGAGAGACTGCTAAACAACAAACTATTTCTTCATTTCGGAGATCTTGTTGACACGAGCAGTCTTAACAGACTTCTCGAAAAAATTGAGCCGGATGAGATTTATAATCTCGCTGCGCAAAGTCATGTTAAAGTATCATTTGAAGTACCGGATTATACGGCACAGGTTGATGCACTCGGGACATTGAGATTTCTCGATGCAATCCGAGAAACAGGTTTGCGTAAAGTAAAATTTTATCAGGCATCGACGAGCGAGCTTTATGGTAAAGTGCAGGAAATCCCGCAATCGGAAAAGACTCCTTTTTATCCAAGAAGTCCGTATGGTGTTGCAAAGATTTACGGATACTGGATAGTCGTAAATTACAGAGAGGCTTATGACATTTTTGCCTGCAATGGAATTTTGTTTAATCATGAATCTCCCCGAAGAGGCGAAACATTTGTAACAAGAAAAGTAACTCGAGCAGTAGCACGAATCAAATGCGGCATTCAGGATAAACTTGTCATGGGAAACATTGATGCAAAAAGAGACTGGGGTTATGCTCCGGAGTACTGCGAAGGAATGTGGAAAATGCTTCAGCTCGACAAGCCGGAAGATTTTGTTCTTGCAACCGGTGAAACACATACCGTAAGGGAATTCATCGTGCATGCGTTCAAGGAAATAGGAATCGAAATTGAATGGAAAGGAAAAAATGAAAATGAAAAAGGAATTGATAAAAAATCCGGAAAGACTATTGTAGAAATTGACAAAGGATATTTCAGACCTACCGAAGTTGATCTGCTGATTGGCGATCCTTCAAAAGCAAAGAAGCTTCTCGGTTGGTCTCCGAAAGTAACTTTTGAAGAATTAGTTAAAATCATGGTCAAAGCCGACATAGAAATGGTTCAGAAAAAAGGTTATTAAAATAAATGATACTGAAAGTCGAAGACACAAATCTAGAAGGAGTAAAGAAAATTATTCCTTCCGTATTTGAAGACCACAGAGGAGAATATGTGGAGACATACAACATAGAAGATTACTTAAAAAACGGAATTGAAGTGAAGTTTGTTAGAGATGATATTTCGACTTCGGGCAGAAATGTTCTAAGAGGAATTCATTACGATAATAAAACATGGAAGCTGATCCAATGTATGAGAGGCAGAATTTATTTTGTGGTTGCTGACATGAGAAAAGATTCTAAGAAGTATTTACAGTGGCAGTCGTTTATTTTAACTGAGGATAACAGGCATCAGATTCTTGTGCCTCCCGGTTTCGGCAATGCTCATCTTGTTTTAAGCGATGAATGTATTTTTCATTATAAAATGTCGGAGTACTATGATCCTGAAAATGAAATATGCGTTAAATGGAACGACCCGAAATTAAATATTTACTGGCCGGCAAGCAATCCTATCCTTTCAAAAAAGGATTCTGAAGCTAAGTTACTCTGAATTTTACTTGGCGATGCAGTCCGGTATTTTATTTAACATTTAAATCTGTATTCAGTATTAATTTTCAAAAATGAAAAGAAGGGATAATTTTTTGTCTCTTGCAATACCTGATTTGACAAATGAAGAAAGGAGTCAGGTATTGGAAGCTATGGATTCCGGTTGGATTAGTTCAGGACCTAAAGTCAAAGAATTCGAATCAAAATTTGCGGAATTCCATCAGGTTAAGAATGCAGTAGCAGTAAGCTCTTGCACGGCGGCATTGTTTCTTGCAGCAAAAGTTGCCGGAGTTGGAAAAGGAGATTTTGTAATTGTCCCCTCGATTACTTGGCAGTCGACAGCAAACATTGTCGAACAGCTGGAAGGCACTCCATTATTCTGCGACGTGGAATTAGATACGATGAACATTAAGCATGAAGATGTATCTGTGTATCTCAAGAAATACGGCGATAAAATCAAAGCAATATTCCCGGTGCATTTATCCGGGCTACCAGTAGATATTGACTGGTTTGATTCCATTTCGGAGAATACCGGTGTGAAAATCATTTATGATGCTGCTCATGCGGTATTTTCAGCTTTTAAAAACAAGCCTGTAGGACAATGCGGACTTGCATCGACGTTTAGCTTTTACGCAACAAAAAACCTGACAACCGGAGACGGAGGCATGATAACCACTGACGACGATGACTTTGCAGAACAATGCAGGATATGGTCAAACCACGGGCTCCCGAAAGATTCATGGAAGAGATATTCGGCAGAAAATTCCAGTCCGCATGTTCAATGTATCGTTCCGGGATATAAATTCAACATGACCGACATTCAGGCAGGCATCGGGCTTGCACAGCTGAAAAGAAAAGATGAACTGTTAAGTAAAAGAAATTTTCTTGTGGAATGTTATGATGAAATGCTTTCTGACTTCGACTGGCTGAAGCTGCCTGTTTTTAAAACCGAAAAAGGAAAATGGGCAAATCATGTTTATGTAATTAAGATTCTCGATGATGATGTCGACCGCGACAAGATGATGTCGGAGCTGAAGAAACTCAACATCGGAACAAACCTTCATTTTTATCCCGTTCATAAAAATATTTATTATTCTGAGAAATATAAGGATATTTCTTTACCAAATTCAGAATGGCTGATGAACAGAATTTTGTCAATTCCTCTTTGTTCAAAATATACCAAAGAGGATATTAAATATGTTGCAGATGCTTTGAAGTACATTTATGAAAAAAAACTTGCGCATAAAACAGTATTTGTATAATCAGGAGAATAGCAATTGGCAAAAATTTTAATAACCGGTGGTGCAGGAAATATCGGCTCTTTCATTGCAGACCAGTGTCTTGAAATGGGACACAGCGTTGTTGTGGTGGATAATTTTTACAACGGAAAATTTAACAACGTAAAACAACATCTTAAGAATGAAAATTATTCACTCGAGACAATTGACATTGGAAGTCATGAAATGGTAAAATATGTATTTGACAAGCACAAACCTGAATATGTATCACATCAGGCATCACTGATGATTATGGATTCGGATAAATTTCCGGAAAAAGCAATCGATACAAACATCAAAGGCACATTCAACATCATCAACGCCTGTGCAAAATCCGGAGTAAAGAAACTGACTTACGGTTCGTCTGCATCCGTTTACGGCAATCCCAGATTTGTTCCGGTTACGGAGGATCATCCGTTTGACAACAGAACTCTCTACGGCGCTACAAAAATTGCAAAGGAAGCATTGATGCACTCATGGGCATATTCACACAATGTTCCTTTTGTTGGATTTCGTTATTTCAATATTTACAGCGAAAGGCAGGGACTCGGAGCTTTTTATACACAGGTATTTCAAAAATGGATACATGCCATTTACGAAGGAAGAGAAATAATTATGTATGGAGACGGCAGTCAGACTCTGGACCTTGTTCATTCTTCTGATGCCGCAAGAGCAAACGTGCTGGCTATGTTTAATGACGAAGTTAAGAACGAACATTTTAATGTAGGAACCGGAATTGAAACAAGCTTAAAAGAAATTCTTTCCCTGATTGAAAATCTACTCGGCAAAAAGGCAAAAGTAAAATATGTTGAAAGCGATCCGCACCTTGTCAAAAGAAGATGTGCCTCAGTAAAAAAAATAAGCGATGCGCTCGGATTTAAACCGCAGGTTACGGTTAATGACGGAACTAAAAAGTATATTGAATATCTTCTTGAAGGAAAAATCTGATGCTATATAATAAACGACATATCATTCTCCGTTCGCCGCTCAGAATAAGCTTTGCCGGGGGTGGAACTGACATTGAATCATATTTTCGAAACGAACAGGGACATGTTGTTTCATCAACTATTGATTTGTATAATTATGCCGCATTAAAGGATATGTTTGATTCAAACGTCAGA
Organism: Ignavibacteria bacterium; assembly: GCA_019187405.1. Lineage (GTDB taxonomy): Bacteria > Bacteroidota > Ignavibacteria > Tepidaquicellales > Tepidaquicellaceae > JABAQZ01. Next base: position 78,216 of record JABAQZ010000011.1, on the reverse strand, counting down.
GTTCATCATGCGGAAATCGAAACAGAGTCCATTGCAAGCAGAGTAAAACACAATTATGCAAGAACGGCATTGGAGCATTTCGGCATTTTTAAAGGCGCTGAAGTCATACTCACCTCTGATGTAATGACTACGGGAAGCGGACTCGGAGCATCATCTGCCATGATGAGCTGTCTGATAAAAGGGTGCAGCGAACTGCGTGACAAGAAAATAAAATCTAATCGCGAACTTGCAGAATTAACATACAGGCTTGAAGAAGATGCAGGAACAATCGGTGGAAAACAGGATCAATATGCAACTGTGTTTGGAGGCTTCAACAGCATAAAATTTAACAAAGATAAAATTGAAGTAAAGAAGGTAAAAATTTCCCGTGAAAATCTTTTACAGCTTGAAAAAAGAATCTTTCTGATTTTTACCAACATTGCCAGAGAAAACAAAATCATTCAGACGGCTCTCGGCGAAAATGCTGAACATCCTTATACAAAAAAATATTTTCACGAGATAAAAATGCTTTCACATGATTTCCTTACAGAGCTCGAATCAAAAAATTTTAGTCTGAAAAGAATCGGCAGACTGCTTGACGAAGGCTGGAAACTCAAAAAATCTTCCAACAACCATGTTACTAATCCATATATCGATCAACTCTATGAATTATTAAAATCCCGCGGAATCATCGGCGGTAAAATACTCGGAGCCGGAGGAGGAGGATTCCTTTTGGCTTTTGCAGGAGATTCCGGAACCAAGGAAAAGCTTAAGTATGAACTGTATCCGAATTTTATTTCCCTGGATATTAAGTTCAGTACTAAAGGGACGGAAGTATTATGGAAAAATTTTTAGGTGTTCTATTTTGCGGAGGCAGAGGCGTTCGTCTCGGAGAAATCTCAAAGTATATATCAAAACCTCTGATACCGGTATATGACAAACCGGTATTTAAATTCGGCTTAGAGCTTCTGAAAAATTCTAATCACATCGATGAAATTCTTATTCTCACAAATGAAGATAACGACCGTTTTTTTAAAAATGAAAATATCAGAACGATAGTTCAGGATGATAACAAAGTAAGCGGTATTTTTTCCGGGTGGGAATACGTTAAAGAAGTTACTAAGACAAAAAAAAATGCTGTTCTTTATCCGGGAGATAACATCTGCGATGCAGATATTGACTCTATGATAATGCATTTTAAAACAGCTAATCCTGAATTCCTTTTTTCACTAATCAAATTAATGGATACGGAAAAACTTTCGGAAATGGGAAGTTTCGACATAACGAGAAAAATTTATTCATATAGAAATCCCGTTTCAGAAATGGGAGTCATCGCACCTTATATAATAAAAAATGATTTGGGTAAAAAAGCTTCATCTGAATTATTCAGCTCGGACAAATCTGATTACTTAATTTACAATGGAAACTGGTATGATATAGGAGATATCGACAGTATATTGAATGCCAGTATCTGGAGACAAAAAACTTTAGCCGGTAAAACTTGAGATTAATTATTAATTTTTTTTCCAAGTTAGGTGTGGACCTTGTTGCAAGGTTAATCGGGTTCATTACATTACCAATTATCACCCGAGTTCTTGGTCCCGAGGGTTACGGACAATTTACTTATCTTTTTGTAGTTCTATCGTATTTTGGATTTTTTATAGATTTCGGTTACCTGAATTACGGCACAAACAAACTTTGTGAAAAGACTGAGCCTTCAATAGTTATAGGTAAAATTATTTCGCTTCAGTTACTTACGCTGTTTGTTTCATTTGCTGCGTTGATCGTCGTATCTTATTTTTTCCTCGACTTTTACAAATACATCATGATACTTGTATTTTCCATAACTTATGTTTCACAGGTATTGTCAATCAGGTATTATTATCTTGCTGGAAACCGGCTTTATTTTAACTCCTTCTCTGAGCTTTGCGGTCAGATTATTTATGCAATCCTTGTATTTATTGTCTTCGTAAATTATCCCGGAGTTTTCACTCTGATTATTTTGTCCGTTATTCAGTCATTGACAACTTCCTTAATTCTGTTTGTTCCTTTTATAAATAAACATGAAATAAAAATCAGTTTAAATCTCAAAGAAAATTTTAATACACTGAAAGAAGCCTATAAACTCGGGCTTTCATATAAAGCTGAGGGGATTACAGCATCATTTATAATTTTATCATTAGGATTTTTTCTTGATGAAGAATCTGTCGGCTTATACAATGCATCATATAAAATCTATCTCATACTTCTTACCGTCGTTCAGGGTTTGAGCTACACCTTAATGCCGGCGCTTTTAAAAAACGTAAAATCATCGGGAGAAGAAAGTTTTAAGTATATAAGTCTTATTTTTTATACATACATCGCAATAGGAATAGTTTTGTTTTTGTTTACATTTTATTTTTCAAATGATATCATTAGCTTGATATTCGGAGAAAAGTTTATGAAATCTGTTTTAATTTTAAAAAGTTTTTCTTTTACTATATTGCTATGGCCTGTCATAATGTTCAGCGGACTGATTTTACTTGCTTTCAATAAATTTAATTTCATACTGATATCAACATTAGCCTCCGCTTTTTTTTCGATCATATTTTCACTTTTGATGATTTATTTTTTAAAGGTAAACGGTGCCGGATATGTTTTGCCGCTTGTTGCCTTATGCTCGATTGCGGTAAATTTTTATTTGCTGCAATTAACAAGCAAATCGCAGAACTTCAGGGTACTTGATATTTTGTCGTTTACAAAAGCTGTTGCTGATTTGAAAAAACTTACAACCGGAAAAGCATACAGTAATATTTGAATATATTAACGTCATTATGAAGATAATATTATTGGGTTATACCGGTTATGGGAGTTCGACGCTCAGAGGTTTATTGAAATCAAATGATATTACCGTAACTTCGGCTTATACAAAGAAATATGATTTTCCATTTCCCTATTATCCCGAAAAACAAGTTCACGATATATGCAGAGAAAACGGCATTGATTGCTACTTTGATTTAAATGTTAACAAAATGGAAATCCTGAACAGAATTGCAAAAGAAAATCCGGATTTGATAGTTGTATCATCTTTTGGAACATTGTTGTCAAATAAGCTGCTTGATCTGCCTGAAATTGGCGTAATAAATTTTCATCCTTCACTTCTTCCGGCTTACAGAGGACCTTATCCGGAACAGGCGGTTATTTTAAACGGCGAAAAGACAACCGGCGTTACCGTTCATTACGTTACAGAAAAATTAGACTCAGGCAATATAATTTATCAGACTGAAATAAATATCGAAGATGAAGATAATTTCAGCTCTCTTAAAAAAAAATTGTCCGATACTTGCGAAAAGATAGTTCCAGATATTATCGGAAAATTTAGAGACGGAAACAAACCTGAGGGAATTATTCAGAATGAAAGTAAGTCGAGTTTTCATCACAAACCATCTGCCGAAGACTGCATGCTGAATAATGAAAAAAATATTTTATCTTTGACAAATAAAATCCGGGCGTTAAACCCTTTTCCCGGAACATTTTTTATTTTAAATGGCAGAAAAGTCTCCGTTGATTCTTATCAAATCATTAAGCTTGAAGGTCAGAATAATTTTATCTCAGAATCCGAAAATCATGTTGACGCAGTCATTGATTCAATTGGTATTAGGTTATTTAAAAAGAAATAAAATTTTTATTTTAAAAATAATAATTTATAAATTTAATTTTGCCGTTATAATTTGAACGTTGTCGTAATGCAGCCTTTTTATTTGTTTCTGAGAAAACATTTTCATTTAATACAGAAATCGGATATTTATGTCTTTATGGATGATACTCAGTTTGTAAAAAACGGACATCACAACAGAAACAGGATTAAAGGTAAATCAGGATACATTTGGCTGACCGTTCCTGTGCTGCAAAAAGGCAGATACGGACAAAAGATAAATGAAGTCATGATCGATAATCATACCGACTGGAAAAAGAAACACTGGTTAAGCATACAACACTGTTACTCAAAAGCGCCTTATTTCAAAGAGTATTCTGATTTTTTTGAAGATTGTTTTAAAAAAGACTGGGAGAAACTCTCTGATTTAAACATTTATCTGATAGAAAATATTTCCTTATTCCTCGGAATTAAAAATACAAAATTCAAGATATTATCTTCGATGAATATTACAACTGAAGATCCGACTCAGAGACTAATTGATATTTGTGAAAAATTAAATGCCGACAATTTTTTCATCGGAACCCGTGCAAAGGATTACATGGATGATAATAAATGGCTTAACACAAATGTTAGACTGAATTATTTCGAACCGGTTTACAATGAATATCCTCAGCTCTTTGGCGATTTTCTTGAAAACTGCTCGATTATTGATTTGTTGTTTAATGCCGGAAAAGATTCCTTTGAATTCATTTGGGGTAAATATTTTTTATTGAATAATAAATCTGAAGCTCAACACTAAAGTAAATTGATGATACTTGTATATATATTGATGATTACCAGTCTCGTTTTGCTTCTGTATAATTACAGAACCGGAATCGTTATAGTGATGATGGTAATTACTAATTTCGGAGAATTTGTTTATGTAAATCCAAATCTTGAAATAGGAGATTTTGGTGGCATAGGAAAAATATTTTTCATGGATATATTCTGGATATCACTTACTTGTGTTTTATTGCTCAAATCCAAGGATCTTTTTTTACTTAGATATAAACTTTCTTTAAACATATTGCTGGCGCTTTGCGTGATATCAGCCATCATTCCGTTTTTAATCTCTTCTTTTACAATCAAAGATGCAATAAGTGTCATCAGACCGCTGGGAAATTTTCTGCTGCTGCCTTATTTTGTATTGCTTATAAAGAATAAAGATGCGGTTAATTTTTTTGAAAAAACAATTTTGTTTCTGGTATTCTTTTTTATAATTGTACAGGTTTATGAATACATTATGCAAAAAAGAGTTCCTATCAGATTATTTGAAAAAGAAAGTTTCTTTTACGGTGAAAATCCTTTTTCGGTAGAGTTTGGAGGAATAAAGACCGGATATATTTGGTCAAGAATCGGATACCTTCTGCCTTTTAATCTTTTTTACGGATGTTATTATTATTTTACAGACAGAAAAAATTTCGGGTTATTGCTAATTGCAGTATATCTGCTGGCAATTATGATTGCATTAAGCAGAATATGGATTATTGGATTTGCTTTCTTCCTGATTGTGCTGTCTTTGTTTCTTCTTTTAAAAAGAGAAAGAGAAAGTTATGTAAAAGTAAAACTGTTTTCGCTTATTGGATCATTTGCATTGATTGGATTTATATTGCTTTTTACTTCTTCTACATTCAATCAGATTTTTGATATATTTCTTTTAAGGGTTAATTCCATCAGTGATTTAGCAGATAAGACTGATGCATCATTTCTCGGAAGAGAATATACATTGTTACAGATGATTTCTGTATGGTTTGAGTATCCTGTTTTCGGAGCGGGTTTTTCCACAATTTCAAGAAGACTAACGACAAATGATCTTGGCTTTCCAAACTTCATCACAATTTTCGGGTTTTCCGGAATAGTAATGCTTTTGTTTTTTGTTAAGCAGTATTTTGATAACATAATAATTTTCTTCAAGGACTATTATATTTTATTCGTTTGCTTTGCAACTGTCATGCTGATGATAATCTTCATGAGCATATTCAGTATTGACATGTTTTATTTTAATGCAACCGGCGCAATTTTATTTGCGCTTGCAAATATTTTTTATAATCTGGCAAAACAGGAAAAAGGAACATACATCTGATATGATTTCATTAAATGATCTTTACTGGGTTCTTGGAGAGCAGAATCTCGGTCCGCTTGAATTTTATTTCGCAAAAGCTTTAAAGAAAAACAATAAGAATTCATCATACATAAACATTCATTCATTGTATCCCGATTATTGGAAAAAGCTAACGCCTTATTCTCACAGATTCCCAAGAAAATTTGACAATGCTGTTCAGAAAAAATATTATTGTGTTATTAATGAATCAGTGAAACAGAAATATCTCAAAGAAAAACCCTCATTCATTTTTGTTTATAATGACTGCAAACTTTTACCTGAGACAATTAAATTTTTTCGCAGCAATGGAACAAAGGTAATTGTTTTTCTCGGCGATGATCCAAATTATCTTATTCAGGATAAAAAACTTTTTCTTCTTAATGTAATCGAAGCCGATTATGTTATACTACCGGATACGGGATGGATCGACGGTCTGAAAATGGTTGGTGTTGAAAACATCATTCATTCACCTATCGGAACAGATACTGATACCTTTTTCAAAATGACTCCTTCTGCAGAAGATCAAAAAAAATACTGCGCAGATTTTTTATTTATCGGAACAGGTTATTTCCTGAATTCTTGGGGATTGAGACGAGCAACTTTACTTAATGAGCTTACCGGATTCAACCTGAAAATATTCGGAGATAAGTTTTGGTATGAATTGTTTGATTATTATCCGGAACTACAAAACCATTTTACTTGCAACCCTCTCCCTGCCAATATAGTCAATATCGCATGCAACTGCGCAAGTATTTACCCGGTCGTGGTCAATTCAGGTGTCGTTAACGGAGTCTCAACAAGAGTTTTCGACTGCATGGCGTCAGGTATTTTTGTTTTGGCTGAATACAGAAAAGACATAGAGCTTTTTTTCGACAATTCTGAAATTGTTTTTTTCAAAAGCAAGAAAGAATTAAAGGATAAAGCATCTTATTTTCTTAAAAATAAAAACGAGATGAAGGATATTTCAGAAAATGCAAGAAAAAAAGTAATCGAAAATTATACTTTGGAAAAATCTTTAAAGAATATTCTTGAACAAATTATCTGATGTATGATCCCGGCTTCATTTAAATAAATCCGGCAAATATGTATTTATATTTTTTGGTTCTGTCTTTTTTATAATAACTTACTGCCGGCGGAATGCTTTCAGCATTAGAAGTATTTGCTTAAAGCAAATCTACCTGACTTCGGCTGCGGCTATAAAACTTGATTCCGTTTTATTCTGAAGTTTGCGATTCTTCAGCCGGCTGTAACATAACTTTTTCTCTGAATAAATATTTCAATGCCGAAGTTCTTAAGATGACGATGATATTTTTAATCGGTATAAAGTTTTGACTGTTTATTCAGGCGCATCAGCTTCATCGGATTTTTTTTGTGCATTATATTTTATCAAAAGCTTCTTATAATGTTTTGGAAAAACCTTTGTTAAGATTATACAAAAACATATATTTTTAAATCCATTACTTCATTGCAACTGTTTTTATTTATTTGTTTACAACCGGGAGTTTCAGGAAAAAGCTTCGCAATGAAGAGCAGCTAATTATGAATGAAAATTTTTCTTCAATGGGATATTTTGGAAAAGCAAAGATAGTCAGAGATTATTAATTGATGAAAGTACTTGAAATATCCGAATGCTTTCCGAATAAATTCAGACCGGTAACCGGTGAATTCGTTTACAAACATGCTAAGGCATTATCCAAATATTGCAGCGTAATTGTTGTTGTACCTTTAAGGTTAATTCCACCGCGGGAAATATTTTCTTTTAATATTATAAAATCGTTTTCAAATCTTGTAAGCTGGTATTGTAAATTAAGAGATACTAAAAATATTGATGAAGGTAATCTTAAAGTATATTACTTCAGATATTTTTCTCTCCCGAGACCCGGTTTTGAAATATCCGAAAGCAAATTATTAATTTTTTTTTATTACAACCATCTGAAAAAATTAATTGATAAGTTTAATCCGGATATTCTATATTCACACTGGATAAGACCATGGGCTGGCATTTTATCAAAATATGCAGCGGAAAAAAAATTGCCGTTATACATTGACCATCATGAGGATATCCCGACATTAAAAAAATTATTTCCGGAGAATTATTCAGATTTTCTGAATGTCTTTGATAAAGCTGATAAAATAATTGTCCACAGTGCTTTGAATAAAGAAGAATTGTCAAAGGAGAAACCCGAACTGAAAAATATCGAGATTGTTTATCTCGGACAAAACTTTCAGATACCGGAAAGCGCCAAAATTTTTAATTCCGGTAAAATAAAAATCATATGCGTCAGCCATCTGAATGAAAAAAGAAAAAACATTGACACTCTCTTGCATGCTTTTAAATTCATTAAAGAAAAATCAAATGCTGAACTGATAATTATAGGCGGTGGAATTCACAAATCAAATTATGAAGAATTGGCTGAGAATCTTTCAATTAAGAATGAAGTAATTTTTGCAGGTTCAAAATCACAAAATGAACTGAATGAATTTTATGATAATGCTGATATATTTGTTTTGCCGAGTTATCCCGAAGCTTTCGGCATTGTCTTCATTGAAGCACTGTCAAAGGGATTGCCTGTTGTTGCATGTGAGGGAAGCGGAGGCGGCGAAGAACTAAAACTTCTCGGATATGATACGGTACTTGTAAAACCTTTTTCTGAGAAAGATCTTTCCGAAGCTGTGTTAACATTAATTTCGGATAAGGAAAGAATGAAGCGAATGTCTGTTGCAGGGAAAAAAATTGTTAGAGAACATTTCACCTGGGAAAAAAATGCAAATGACACATTCAACATTTTAAAAGCCAATAAGATTAAGTAATCAATGTGCGGAATAAACGGGATATTGTATTTTAATAATTTTAATTCGGATAAGCCGGATTCTTTTCTGGAAGAGCATATACTGAAGATGAACGCCGAAATATCCCACAGAGGTCCGGATGGTGAAGGTGTCCTCATAAATTATCCTTTATGTTTCGGACACAGAAGATTGAGCATCATTGATCTTTCGATAGAGGCTTCTCAGCCGATGTTTAATGAAGACAAATCTCTTGCGATAATTTATAACGGAGAGATTTATAATTATCTTGAATTAATTCCCGGACTTCAAAGCAAAGGTCATAAATTCAAAACCAAAAGCGATACCGAAGTAATCCTTCACTCATACGAAGAATATGGACAAGATTGTGTAAACAGATTCAACGGCATGTGGGCATTTGCAATTTATGATTTCCGGAAAAAAATACTTTTTGCATCGAGAGACAGATTCGGAGTGAAGCCATTTTATTACTATCTCGACAACCATCAGTTTGTTTTTTCGAGTGAAATTAAATCACTGCTGAAAGTGAAAAATATTACCGAAGCAAATCCGGGCAAGGTTTACGATTATCTCGCATACGGTTACAGGACAAATAACGGTGATACTTTTTTTAATAGAATAAAAGAGCTCAAGCCGGCTCATAATCTCTTAATTGAAAACGAAAATGTTTCAATCAATAAGTATTGGGATTTCAAAGAAGCAGATTATACTGGCATTGACTTAAAAAAGGAATTTGAAGAATTGCTGTATGACTCTGTCAAAATTAGATTCAGAAGCGATGTGCCCGTTTCTATTTTACTTAGCGGCGGAATAGATTCAGGCATCATTGCCGTAATTTCAAATGAATTAGCAAAACGCAATGAAATTTTCGAAAGAGAAGTAAAAGCCTATTCGGCTGTATTCCCGGGGTTTAAATCAGATGAATCAAAACAAATTTCAGAAACAGCAGCTTCATTGCAGCATATAAAAAGCATTACGCTGACTCCAACTGCGGAAAATTTATTAGAAAATCTTGAAGGATTTGTTTATGGAATGGGCGAACCCGTGTTCAGCACAACAAGCTTTGCACACTTTCTCCTTATGAAAGAAATTAAAAATCAGAAAGTAAAAGTTACTCTGAACGGACAAGGCGCTGATGAAGCTTGGTGCGGTTATGGCAAATATATTGCCGGATATTTCTTATTAAACCTTTTGAGGAATAACCCTTCGGAATTTATTGCTGAGTTACGAAATCTTCCGGATAAGAACGGATTTTCATACTCATATCTCTTAGGTCAGATTGCTAAATCAATTTTATCAAGAAAACATGCTTCATATTTTCGCGCCAAGTATAAAGAAAAAATGATTCCGGTATTGAGGAGTGATTTCGTTAATTCAAATTATGATTATCTCGATAATCCTGAATTGAAAATTTTTTCGACTTCCGGATTAAACGATTATTTAAAATACAATATTCAGTATCAGGGATTCAATCAGATATTGCATTACGAGGACCATTCTTCAATGCAGAATTCAGTTGAGATCAGATCTCCTTTTATTGATTACAGAATTATGGAAATGGCGTTCTGTGTTCCGTTAAAAAGTAAAATTGAAAACGGCGTAACAAAAAAACTTCTGAGGGACGTTTTTAAAGGAAAACTTCCTGCGTCGGTGATTGAGTCGAAAAGTAAAATCGGATTTCTTACTCCTTTTGAAAAATGGCTTGAAGATACCGAAGCAAAAAAGTTTACGGGGTTTTTGTTAAATTCAGAATCATTCAATAACAAAAAAATCTGGGATCAGCAGAAAATAAGAAAGTTTTTTAATCAGAAAAAACATGCTTACGGATTTCCGATATGGAGAATAATTAATCTTGAACTTTGGTCTAAACTTTACAGGATAAGCAATCTCTGATGCATAAAAAAATTATCATACTGCAGAGAATTCTGCCTCATTACAGGACAGGATTTTTCAAGCGACTGAAAGCAATTTATCCTTCATTAAAAGTGCTTTACGGAAATCCATTTAAGCGCGAAGTCCTGAAGAATGCAGATAAATTAGACAGTGACATTTTTCAGAAAACAAGTAATTATTATTTTCAAAAAGAAGGTAAAGTCTTTTTTTCCTCTATTTATAAAATTCTGATTAAAGAAAAACCGGATATCGTAGTTTCGGTCTTTAATGTTGGAAATCTGAATCTGTATTTTTTATTTCTGCTGAGGAGTCTCCTTAAATTCAAACTTGTCTTATGGAGTCTTGGATATGATCATCTTACGGGGTTTGATCCGGGTAAAAACTTTCTCCATAAAATCAGATTAATACTTTCTCAAAAAGCTGATGCGGTAATTTTTTACTGGAAATACGGCAAAGATGTGGTAGAGAAATTCTCAAAAAAGAAATCACATTATTTTGTTGCCCAGAATACTATCGATACTACAATGCATTTTGACTTAAAAAGTAAATTTGATATGCTCGGCAAAGATAAAATTAAAAAAGAGCTCGGCATTGAAGATAAAATAAATTTCATTTATATAGGAAGACTCGTACCGGATAAGGAAGTTGATGTGTTATTAAAAGCATATTCACTTTTTGAAAAAAAGTATGGAGACTGCAGACTTACCATTATCGGCGACGGTCCGGAAAGAGAAAAGCTCGAATATCTAAAATCCAATCATGAGATTACCGGAGCTTTTTTCCTCGGTGAAATTCTCGATGTAGAAACAACTGGAAAGTGGCTTTACATTAGCGATGCCTTAATAATGCCCGGCAGACTTGGGAATTCAGTTGTTCATTCTTTCTGTTACGGGACTCCCGTAATATCAACTAACAAAGGAGAATTCTTTCATTGTGAAGGAATATCTTATCTTAAAGAAGGAGTCAACGGATTTCTTGCAAATGACAGAGATCCCGATGATCTCTGCGGCAAAATGTATAAATTGATTTCTGATGAAGAACAATTGATAAACTTAAGGAAAAATGCGTTCAAAACCGCAAAAGAAGAATGCAGTCTGGAAAAGATGCTTGAAGGATTCCGTGAAGCAATCGAAGTAACCGGAAAGGATATTAAATCTTAATTCGCTTTTAAATCATAAATGTACTGTCGAGATTTTCCTTCGCTTAAAATCTTTTTTTATTAATTCGTTATTGTAAATCTTCTTTAATCCCATTGTTGTCAATAATGTAAAAATTTCCGTTTTCAAAATACAAAGCGTACATTATTCCATTTTCAGAATTTTCCTGATGATCAATATCAATTGCAATGATTTTTTTATTAAACATATATTTCATTTTATCAACAATTGTATGTCCTAAAATCATTTTTGAAGCATCATAAAAAGAAAGCGTCTGATCAATATCCTGCTGAGATTCTTCTTCCTTGATTATTCCTCTGTACCACAATGGACCTTTGCTCCCGATGAAATTGTCTTTTGAAGCTTCACCTTTTTCAAATGACTTATCGATAGTTACTCGTATGTTATTATTAATTTCATTAATTGTAAGTGATTCCGCCGGATAGCTTTTGTTTATACCTGCATGCAGGAACAGGAAATCGCCTATTTTTTCGACTGCATTCTTGCTTCTTAACCATTTGCCAAGTTCAGTATTAACGTCATACCAACTTTGATAATTAAGTTTAAGAGAATCTGCGTTTACAAGGTACTTTCTTCTTACATATCTGAAATCTTTTCTTAAATTCATCACTTCATGATTACCCAAAATGAAATGAACTTTTCCACCCTGTTGTTCTGCTTCCGATTCCAGTTTGTAAATCAGCCATAAACATTCCGTAACGTTTATACCTCTGTCAAAAAAATCTCCCGCCAAAACCAAATGACCGTTGCCGAATGTCCAATTAAATTTTTCATTTATCACGCCTGCAGCTTTTAAAATTACTTCAAAGCCTTTGAAGTTACCTTCAATGTCTGAAATTATCAGCATTCTATTAGGCAGTTCATATTCATCCTTTTCAACATGTATTGAATCTTTAAGTTGAAAATCAAATCTCTGTCCTGTTTCATCAATTATACATGTAAGTTTATCTTTACTGTTTATGCTTTCCTTTTTTACTTCAAAATTATTATCCGCAGGTATAATGGAGTAACTGACTATATTGCCGTTTTCATAAACAATAATTGGACCGTCACTGCTGAAATCCGACGAATCGTCTGAATTCGGTTGATTCTGAAAATTCATTTTAAATGAGTTATCCGGTTTGTTTAAATTAAATGACATTGAATAAAATACATCTGGCGTAATTATAATGATGAATGAAAATATAACGAGCATAATAGGATTTACAGAATTTATGTCATATCTCAATTTCATGATAATAAAAAATTACTGAATCGAATTTTTTTACAATAATTACTGCAATGACTGAAAAAGAAATTAAACATTAATGCAATCATGTTTGCAACGTAAAATTATTACATTAAAAACAAATCAGACAAAGCAGGAAAAAATTATTTTTTAATTGATTACTGTTTAATTATTTGAGGAGCGCCATAGATTTAGTTTCATCATAGTTCCCGGATTTTAGTCTGTAGAAATAAATTCCGCTCGGCAGTCCGCCAGCAATGAATTCACTTGAAAATTCCACGGAATAGTTACCGGCATTTTGATATTCATTAACTAAGGTAATTATTTCGCTTCCCAGTACATCATAAATTGTCAAAATCGTTTCTCCCGAAACTGCAATCTCATAATTAATTCTGCAAGAAGGGTTAAACGGATTTGGATAATTCTGATGAAGCGAATAAGTTTCCGCAACTTCATTGGATATCTGCTGTACTCCGGTAGTTCCGTTGTTAAAAATAAAAAGCAGATCATCCACTTCGTCAATTCCTGCCATATCAAGATCTCCGTCATTATCTCTGTCATGAACTGTAATACAAGAACCCGAGCTTGATGCCGGCAGAACCACCGGTGCATCTGAGAATATTCCGCTTCCGTTATTTCTAAAAACATAAAAATTACCTCCGGTATAATTGCTCGTTATAAGATCGAGATCGTTATCTCCGTCAAGGTCGCCAATATCCTGTGCAAGAGGAAATGATCCCGAGATATAAGTTGCAACACTTCCAAGTCCGCCGGCGCCATTACCGAAAATCACTCCCATTCTGTTATAGCTGGACAATGCTGCTGCAACATCGGCATTTCCATCGCCGTTAATATCTCCAACTGCAATAGCCCACGGGCTTCCGATAAGATCCGAGCGGCTCGAAAAAGTAAAGTTACCTTCCCCGTCGCCGATCATAAGCACAATTTCTCTGCTGCTGTAACAACCTATAAATGCATCAAGTATTCCGTCATTATTTGCATCTGTCAGCATTACTGCTGTTTCCGCATTACCCGGAGTATTGACGTTTACGGCGCCAGCAAATGATCCGTTTCCATTATTTTTGAAAATCGAAATATTGCTTCCGCCCCTGTTTGCCGTAACCACATCGTCATCACCGTCGCCGTCGATATCACCAACGGCAACACCTCTGACATTGTTTGAAGCAGTATAAGGTATTTCTGAATTAAAGACTGCATTACCTTGCGCAATGAAAAGACTAAGTATATTATTGCCTGCATTGCCGATTACAATATCTACTTTACCATCGAGATTAAAATCAGCAGCTTCACTCGGACTCGGATAATTTCCAGCAGGTAAAGGATAAATGGAAAACATTGTATCAAAGTTTGTTCCGTTGTTTAAAAAAATTCTGAAATCTTTCGAAACTTCATTTACGACTGCAAGATCTGTTTTTCTGTCATTGTTTAGATCCATGCCAAGCGCGCCATAGCATTGAATAAGACCTTCACCTTGTCTTCTTACAGGGATGGTGGAAATTCTGGTCTGCTGCAAAGTTCCGGTTTCCGATTTTGTCCAGAAATTCCATACAAATCCTTTCTGCATGTTTACATTAGTACTGCTTTGAATTCCTTTTGACAATGAAACGGTTATCCATTCACCGGCTAAAAATGAATTAGCCGGAGTAAAGCGGATTTGAGTATTTCCGTTCATTAATTCTATTGTCCCTAAAACAGGTCCTGATAATTTTGCAAAAACTCTGAATGTGGAGTTGTTTACTGACGCTGGATTTAATGCTGTATTAAACGTTACAACTATTTGTGCATTTCTCGGAGCATTAATTTTCTGTCTCTGAGGAGACATTGATATTACCTGCGGCGACTGTGCCGAAGCGGTAAACTGAAACATCAGTAAGACAAAATGAACTGAAATTATTATTATATATTTCATCTTTAAAAGATTTTTGAAAATATGTTTAATATGTAATTCAAAATCAATATATATGTCTTAAATACTGCTTTAACGAAATATTAAATTTCATTTTGTAAAGTCATTGTTTGGAATAAGAATTGCAAACAGATTTTATAAAAATTAAAAATTTATGTAAATTGATTCAGATAATATGAAGCATCACAAAGATTAATGAAATCCGAAAAGAAGAAAATCATTATGATAGGAAGTTTACCTCCTCCATATCACGGATCAAACATGTACTTTCATAGTCTGATAAATTCACGGATTAAAAATGAATTTTCAGTTAGTCACCTGGATATTTCGGATCATCGGGATATAAACAATCTGTCAAAACTCGATTATACAAACGTTAAGACTGCCTTAACTTCAATATTTAATCTGAAAAAGCTTTTAAAAAAAATTGAACCTGATATTGTTTACATTCCGGTTTCATCTAATTTTCTACCTTATTTAAGAGACGGTTTGTTTATTTTGATATCATCATACTTTTCAAATGCAAAAATTCTCATTCATTTACATGAAGGCAGTTATTTTAGAAATGTATTTTACAATAATTCTCAGGGTATTGTAAAAAAATTCATAAGATATACATTGAGCAAAGTTGATACGGCAATTGTTTACAGCGAAAATCTTAAAAGAGTATTCGAAGGGTTTGTCAAAAATGTAACATCTTTCCCAAACGGCATGGATTTTGAAATATCAAGTGATACTTCAGTTAAAAATGAAAATGAATTCAGATATCCTGTGATAACATTTATGGGAAATCTTTTTGAGACTAAAGGAATTCTCGATGTAATAAAAGCAGCAGTCAAAGTTATTGCAAAATATAAAGACGCAAGTTTTCAGATTGCCGGCATGTGGACGGACAATGAGCGGCAGACCAAATCCAAAGCGCTTGAATTAATAGATAAGCATAAAATCAGGAATAACATAGTTTTCAATGGCGTGGTTACCGGAAATGAAAAAGATAAACTTTTCCGTGAGACAGACATTTTTATTTTTCCCACTTTTTATCCTTATGAAGGCTGTCCGCTCGTTATTATCGAGGCTATGGCTTACGGAATACCTGTGATATCAACAAAAGATATCGGGGCTATCTCAGAAATGGTAATACACGGTGAGACGGGATTTCTGACGGAAAAGAAAGCTCCGGAGCAGGCGGCAGATTTTATAATTCGCCTTGCTGATGATAAAGAACAGAGAATGAGAATGGGAACGGCGGCAAAGCGAAAATATGAAAATGAATTTACTCTTGAAAAAAATCTACAAAATATAATTAATACATTTTATAAAGTCCTAAACTAAATTATATTTGCATAGTTTCCGGTTCAAAGGGATTAAAATAAGTATCTGCAGCATGAAGAGCGCGGTAGAATATACTTTAGATATGCTTAATAAAAATAATACCGGATATATTTGCGTGACTGATGTAGGAAATCTTGTCAATGCTCACAGAAAAAATCCCGAGCTTAAAAATGCAATAAACAATTCTTTGTTATCATTACCTGACGGTAAGCCGTTATCGGCATTTGCAAAGCTAAAAGGCATTAAGGAAATTGAAAGAGTTGCCGGACCTGATTTTATGGAGAATGTTTTTAAGGCAACATCGGGAAAAAACTTGAGCCATTTTTTTCTTGGTGATACTGACGAAACATTAACAGAAGTTATGAAGAAAGCAAAATCGGAATATAAAATTAATGTGTCCGGATTTTACAGTCCGCAATTCGGACAATGGACTGAAGAATACAATGAAGATATTATTAAGAGGCTGAATGATTCCCGATCGGATTTTATTTGGGTGAGTTTTGGCGGAGGAAAGCAAGAAATCTGGATGAAAAATAATTACGTTAAACTA
Source organism: Ignavibacteria bacterium (assembly GCA_019187405.1). Taxonomy (GTDB): domain Bacteria; phylum Bacteroidota; class Ignavibacteria; order Tepidaquicellales; family Tepidaquicellaceae; genus JABAQZ01. Next base: position 61,544 of record JABAQZ010000011.1, on the reverse strand, counting down.
CATAAAGGTATAATGTCAGGAGTCGGAGCCGCATTCAGATTCTATACCGGGGAAATCAGCAGAGCGCCATTGTTTATGCAGAATTCCGGACTTGAATGGCTGTACAGACTTAAGCAGCAACCGGAAAAAATGTTTAATAGATATTTAACAACATTGCCTTATTTTATTTTTTATTCTTTCGGAGAATTTTTTAAAAAATCAAATTAAATTTAAACTAATTGAATATTCCATTTATTGATCTTAAAAAGCAGAATGATACCGTCAGGGAAGAGATTTTAAAATCAATCGAACACATAATTGACGCTTCTTCATTTATTCTGGGCAAAAGCGTTTCTGATTTTGAAAATGATTTTGCAGCAGTTCATAATTCCCGATATTGCATCGGATTGAGTTCAGGCACAGACGGAAATCATCTTGCGCTTTGGTCATTGGGAATAAAAGCAGGCGACGAAGTAATTATTCCTGCAAACACATTTATTGCTACCGCATGGGGTGCAGTTCTTTGCGGGGCAAAACCGGTATTTGCAGATTGTGAAAAAGACAGTTACAATCTTGACCTGCATGATGTCGAAAAGAAAATCTCGCCGAAAACAAAAGCAATTGTTGCAGTTCATCTATACGGACAGTCGGCAGATCTGGACAGACTAAAGGAAATTTCAGACAGACATGGCATTTATCTTCTTGAAGATGCGGCTCAATCACATCTTGCAGAATACAAAGGTAAAAAAATCGGAAGTCATGGTGTATCTGCTTCTTTCAGTTTTTATCCGGGAAAGAATTTAGGAGCTTTAGGAGAAGGAGGCGCAGTTACGACAAATGATCAAGAAATTGCCGAAAAAATCAGAATGATGAGAGATCACGGCTGTAAACAAAAGTATCATCACGAAACTTACGGACACAATTACCGAATGGAAGGCATTCAGGGCGCAGTGCTTGGCATAAAGCTAAAGCGCCTTCAGTCTTGGACAGATAAAAGAAGAGAAGCCGCAGATAAATACAGAGAGCTGCTTAGTAATACCGGAGACATTGAACTTCCAAAAGAAATGGATTACGCAAAACATGTTTATCATTTGTTTGTCATAAAAACTTCCAAGAGAGACGGTCTTCAGGAATATCTGAAAGAGAATTCCATTGCCACAGGACTTCATTATCCTGTTCCGCTTCATCTTCAAAAATGTTTTGCTAATCTCGGTTATAAGAAAGGTGATTTTCCCGTTACTGAAGATCTGGCAGATAAATGTCTTTCTCTTCCAATCTTTCCCGAGTTGACGGATAATCAGATTGAATATATTTGCGAAAAAATAAAAAAATTTTTTGAATGATTAGTTAATACTTTTTTTTACAAAAAATATTAACGGAATAATTATGAAATATCCGAGATATAAATATATATTTGCGATTTCAGATTTCATATCTATATTTATTTCCTTTATTTTATCGCACTATATCACAGCAGACATTTTAAACAAAAATGTTTATGTAAATGAAAATGAAATCCTGACATATCTTACATTCTTTGTTTATTCGTCGATTTTCATTTTCATATTTCAGAATAACAATCTTTATAAAATAAATATATTCCTTACCCGGGCGCCTCATCTTACGGCTTTGTTAAAGTCATTTCTCTATGGCACCGTAATTTTGATTTTGTTTTCATTTGTAATAAAATTCAATCTGATACTGTCTTCCCGTGTTTTTGTAATTTGCTTTTTCATAATTGCTTTGACAAGTGTTTCATCGATCAGACTGCTTATACTGAAACCATTTTATCTGAATTTTACCAAAATACTAAGCAACAGCAACGTCATAATAATCGGAGGAGGAAAATCCGGCAAACTTCTTGCTGAAAAGCTGATCTTCGAAAATTATTACGGCATGAAAATTAAAGGATTTCTTGATGACGATATTCCTGCAGGCACGGATATATTTAAGGGTATTCTGTGCGTTGGAAAAATTGATGATTTGAGCGAGCAGATAAAAATCTTAAACATCGACGAAATAATTATTGCAATTGATAATATCGGATACGAAAAACTTTTGGACCTGATTGATAATTGCAACAAGCTTGAAAAGACTGTGAAACTGACTTCGGAGCTGTTTAACATTGTCCCGGAAAAAATTGTAACTGAAAACTATTCCGGAATTCCGGTTGTCGATATTTCGCCAAAAATCAACAAGAACTTGAATTATTTGTATAAAAGAATCTTCGACTATGTTGCAGCCTTTATTGGGATTATATTGTTATCTCCCGTTTTTATTGTTATTTCTTTGATTGTTAAGCTTTCGTCTCCCGGAGAAGTTTTTTTTAAGCAATTGAGAATCGGCAAAGATGGTGAGCCGTTTGTTTTTTATAAGTTTAGATCCATGTATAAAAACAGCGACAATGATATTACAAGAGAGATGAATATGAAAGAGTTTATGAAGCATGACAAATATGTAAACGGTAATTCCATGAAGATAATAAATTCAAAAAACGTAACGCCTGTCGGAAAATTCCTCAGAAAAACATCAATGGACGAGCTGCCACAGCTGTTTAACGTGATTAAAGGTGACATGAGTCTCGTAGGACCGCGGCCCTGCCTTGAGTATGAGTATCTTGCTTATGACGAGTGGCAGAAACGAAGGCATTCCGTTTTACCCGGATGTACAGGCGTTTGGCAGGTTTCCGGAAGAAGTTCGGTTTCTTTCAAAGATTCCGTTGTGCTGGATCTTTATTACATTAATAACATGACTCCATGGCTGGATCTTCAGCTGATCTTTAAAACTTTTCCCGTTATGATTTTCGGCAGAGGAGCTGAATAAAATATGGATAAAAAAAATATCGTAAATGTAAAACTCGGTAAAGATGTAAAAATTTTTGATTTTGTAAATCTATACGGATGTTCAGTTGGAGACAATTCCAAAGTGGGAACATTTGTTGAAATCCAGAAGAATTCAAGCATCGGCAAAAACTGTAAAATATCTTCACACACTTTTATATGTGAAGGTGTCCATATCAGTGATAATGTTTTTATAGGACACAATGTAACGTTTATTAATGATAAGTATCCGAGAGCAACTTCGGATACAGGCGAACTCCAGACTGAAAGTGACTGGCAGGTAATTGTAACACATGTTAAAAAAGGAGCATCCGTTGGTTCATCGGCTACAATCTTATGCGGTATTACAATCGGTGAAAATGCAATTGTAGGAGCCGGTTCAGTCGTTACTAAAGATGTTCCTCCTAATTGCGTTGTTGCCGGTAATCCCGCGAAAGTCATTAAAAAAATTTAAGGGAACAGAGTTTCCTGCTAACTTTGCTTCGGCAATTATTTCATTAAAAATTTGAGCACATCCAACTGGCAGAACATTTCATACAACATTCAGCTTGTTAAACTTTTAAACCCTCAAACCATCCTCGATATCGGAGTCGGTTTCGGAAGATGGGGTATTTTATTCCGGGAGTTTCTTGAAGTCTGGGGAGATAATAATTTTGAATGCAACTGGAAAAGAACCATAGATGGTTTGGAGATCTTTCCTGATTACATAAAAGATTATCACAAATTTTTTTACGATAACATACATATCTGCAATGCTCTTGATTACTTAAGAAGTATGGATAAGCATTATGATTTAATAAATCTCGGAGATGTGGTAGAGCATTTTGTGAAAGAAGAAGGGCTGGAACTGATCGATCTTTGCTTAAAAAAATCAAAACATACTTTAATAAATATCCCGATTGGAAAAGACTGGGAACAGGATGCTATAAACGGAAATGAATTCGAAAGGCACAGAAGCTCCTGGAGTATCGAGGATTTCAGCAAACATAAATTCTCTCTCATTTCGGAATTTGAAGATATCGAACTTCGTACTTTTGCCGTAATACTTTTATCGGATAAGAAAATTGATCTCACTCAAGCATACGGCAAGCATTTTGCGAAGAAAAATTTCATTGGAAAAAAACTTAAGCTAAAGGGCTTGATAAAACTTTATGAAAAAAGTAAAAAGAAAAAATAAATCCGAAAGTTGAAAACAGTTTTTGCCGGAAGATACAATAAAAGTGAAATACTAAACGGTCCGGAAAAGGCAGCCAAAAGAATTTTTCATGAATATTCAAAAATCGGCGAATGCGCTTTCATTGAATATTTTTTTGACGGTAATAAATATTCGATTTTTAAAAAACTTTTCGGGTTTGAAGTTGCTGCAACAAAGACAAATTCTGAAATTCTGAGACTTGGAATCTTCAGATTTCTGATTTATCTTTTAAAACAAAGACCTGTTAATATACACATCGTTACGTTTGAAAGATTTATACTGACTGCTTTCTTTTACAAACTCTTTTTTAATGTAAATATTATTTATAATGTACATGGGATAATTACTTTTGAAGATAAATTAAATAATAAAGCGGGATTTGTACTTAAAGCAAAAAACAAGCTATGTGAAAAAATTTTTATGACTAAATCCGACTATTTGGTATTTTTATCCGAAAGGTCAATTAATAAAGCCAAAGAATATTACAAATTAGACTCAAACAAAATTGTTATCATCCCAAACGGTATTGATGAATGTTTTTTAAATCCCGTATGTCAGAAGATAATCAACTATTCAGACAAACTTAAGATTGTATTTCAAGGGAATCTTAAACGTAAAGAAAAAGGATTGACATTCTTGCTGCAAAGTCTTGCTGAATCTGAAATCAATGCTGAGCTGTATGTAATTTCCGATAATATTGATTTCGATACTGTCAGAATTGATAACTTGAAAATCTTTCCCGTAAAAAAAATGACGACAGACGAGCTTACAGAATTTTACAAAGATAAAGACATTTTTGTCTGCGCATCATTCTATGAACAATTTTCAATAGCTGCAGCCGAAGCTGTTGCCGCGGGGCTTACAGCGCTGATTTCCGAAGAATCGGGAATTTCAGAATATATAACTAATGGTGAAAACGGTTTTCTTTTTAAGTATGGTGATAAATTTAAAATTAAAGAGATTTTATCTGTGCTGAATTCGGACAGGCAAATATTGAAATATATTCGTGATAACTCCGTATCATTTTCGTCAAGGTTTACATGGGATTCTGTTTTCAATAAATATCATGATTTGTATGCATGAATATTCTTCTTTTGACAAATAAACTCGATTATACGGACGGTGTTACAACTCATTTATATTATCTTGTTAAAAATCTTAAAAACAAAGGAATAAGTTTTTTTATAATATGTTCCGGAGGTGATGCAATTGATAAATTTACTTCTCTCGATGTGAACATTAAAGTTTATGAAAAATTAAATTTCTATAACAGATCAGTTTCAAATTTTATCAATACAAGCAGATACATTTATCAATTTTCGAGAAGTAGAAAAATACAAATCATACATTCTCACAATCATTACATTGCCAATGCAGCAGCATTAACATCGAAACTTTCCGGGATAAAGACAGTTCAGACAATACACGGCTTAATACAGCGCAAGGGTTTATTTAAACTTTATGTTTCTGATTATTACATTGGCGTAAATAATCATATTACCGATTTTTTAAAAGACAACAAAATTGAATCAGCAGAAAATATTGCATTAATTTATAATGGAATTGACATTGAATCGAACGGAAATAAAATCGAAAAAAATTTCAATAAAGTAATCTGTGCTTCAAGACTGGTAAAAGAAAAAGGCGTTGATCTGTTAATCAAAGCAGCTGCTGATTTGAATGATACTTTAAAATCCGGAAAGGAGTTTGTTATTTCAGGCGAAGGAGATTTTGAAAATGAATTAAAGAATTTGAATGCTAAGCTTGGAAATCCCGTTTATTTTACCGGTATAAAAAAAAGTATGGAAAGTGAATTCGACTCTGCGGGTATTTTTGTAATGCCGACTGTTTCCGTCTCGGAAGGATTTCCAATGACAATGCTTGAAGCCGGAAAATCAGGATGTCTGGTAATAAGCTCGGATTTTATCGGCAGCGAAAGCATCATAAAAAATAATCACGACGCATTGATATTTAAATTGAATGATCCGGATGATTTAAAATCAAAACTTGAATTTGCATTTTTGAATAATGACATTTGCCGGAAATTGTCCGAAGAATTTCAAAAGAAAGTCAGAAATAATTTTTCTTCTGATGTGATGGCGCAGCGACATTTTGAATTTTATAATAAAGTTTTATTCCGATAAACATTTTCATGAATAAAAAAATATATACGGTAATTTATTTACTGCTGCTTGCCGCCTTCTTTTGCTTTTTTACAATTTTTATTTTCTATTCCGATGCGGGGGAATTGATATTTCATATTCCTGATGATGCATCATATTATGCCAAGATAGCGTTAAATTATTCAAATGGATTCGGAATATCCTTTGATGGAATAAATCAGACAAACGGCTTTCAGCCGCTCTGGCAATATTTTGTAATATTTATTGCTGCGGTTTATAAATCGTCTCCAGAAAATATTTTTAGGTTAATTCTGTTTATACAGCTCATATTAATTTCTTTATCTGCTTTTGTAATTTTTAAATTAGTCTCCCGTTTTTTTAACGCACGGACAGCCCTTGGAAGCGGCGCAGTATTTTTACTGTTTGTATTTCCTCTATGCTTAAACGGAATGGAATCAGCTCTATCTGTACTTGTGTTATCCTTTCTGTTTAAAAGTATTTGTAATACTGGTTATTTGATAAATTTTAATCTGAAGAATGATATACTGATTTCGGCAATTTGCGGACTGCTAATTCTTACAAGACTCGATATGATTCTTTTTGTTATAACATTGATGATTTATTTTTTTATAAATTCAATTTCGAACAATAATGCAAAAACTATTTACATTAAAAAAATTTTAGTGCTGATAATTATCGTTTCGGCAATTCTTCTCCCCTATTTAATAAATAATCTGATTGTTTTCGGAAACATAATCCCCATAAGCGGATTTTTAAAAACCGGTATTCCGGATACATCATTATCAGACAAGTTAATCGAACTTTTTCGATACAGGGAAACATATTTTGTATTGTCTGCTTTTTTATTTTTTATTTCATACGTTTACTTTTTCAGAAATCGAGAAAATATAACCGGAAAAGATTTTTCGGAATTAATTTTTATATTTTCAGTTTCATGCATTCTTCATTTTATATTTCTCTTATTTTTTGTTAACTGGGTAATATTTTATTGGTACTTCATTCCGTTTGCAGTATTTTTTTCCTTGGTTATCGCGTTTCCGCTTTATTATCTTCAGAGATTAAAAAGATTTGGTTTTGGAAACATTATTTATTTTTCTTTTCTGATAATCATATTATTTTACTGGGGAAGTAAAATAATAAATAATTTTGACAGGCAGGATGAATATCTTAGAAACAATTGGAATCTGGAATCTTATAAAGCATCACTTTGGATTAAAGATAATACAGATAAGAAAGCAGTTTTTGCTATGAAAGATGCGGGACATTTCGGTTTCTTCGGCGAAAGAGAAGTAATAAATTTAGACGGATTAGTAAATGATTTTAAGTATCAAGAAGTTTTAAGAAGTAAGCGGCTTAATGAATATCTGAAAGAAAACAAAGTTAATTACCTGGTTCAGCATGCCTTATGGAACCGCCCCGATGTTACAGAAGGTAATTATGACAGTCTTGAATTAACTTACACGAGTCACAGATATTCCGTTCAAAGCGATCCGGTTGTAGTATATAAAAAAAATGAGATTTACAGATCAGAGCCTTATTTCGATGGGAATAACAGAGTTTCATTCATTATTTGGAAATTAAACTAACGAGTTGAGCAAATCTAATCCGAAGATTACTGTACTGATGCCGGTTTATAATGATTCCGGATTTTTAAAAGCTTCGGTCAAAAGTATATTGAATCAGGGCTATAAGGAATTTGAATTTCTGATAATAGATGACGGCTCTGAAGATAATCCCGAAGAGATACTTAATTCATTTAAAGATTCAAGAATTGTTTTTAAAAAAATTCCCCATAAGGGATTAGCCGGAGCTTTGAATTATGGAGTGTCTGTCGCCAATGGAGAATTTATAGCCAGGATAGATGCTGATGATTTAAACACACAAAATAGACTTCGCTTGCAGTTAGATGCTTTTGAAAAAAATCCTGAGCTTGATGTAATCTCGAGCCGTTCGGTTTATTTCAACAGAGTTAATAACATACTTTTCTTTATCGATCCTCCCGAATATGATAATGAAATTAAAAAATTTCTAAACCTGCATAATCCTATAAATCATTCTGCTGTCATCTTCAGAAAAAATAAAATATTATCCCACGGTGGATACAATGAATCTTTTAAGTGCTATGAGGATTTTGAACTTTGGTTCAGACTAAAGAGAAAGCTTACTTTTTATGTATTGCCTGAATATCTGGTTTATACGCGACTTCGGAAAAATTCTTTAACGGCAACACAGGATAAAATTATGATTCATGATTTATTGTTAAATAATGCTTTAAGAAATTATGATCAGTGCAGTGATCCTAAAGACAAAGAATACTGGAATAATTTACTTTTCTGGATAGAATATTTTTACGGCAATAAAAAAAAGGCGAGGAAATACCCGGGAGAAAATTTTTCTTACAAAAAGCTTATTGCATTCTTAAATACATATCTTCCGGAAAAAGCATTTATGAACATTGCATATTCGCGTATCAGGCACAGAATTAAGTCAAAGATCATTAACAAGAAAAAATATAAAACAGAATTAAAATCTCTTGCAGGATAACAACAATAAATCTTTTCTCAATTTTTTTAAAAGAAATTTTTATCTTAGCTGCATTTTAACTTTTATTCTTTATGCGATATTCCTATACATCTCGGGATATTTTGAAATCGGCTTAATGTCAGACGATTATCTCAATTTTATTTCTTCTGTAAATTCCAGTACTACCGAAAAATTTTCTTCCGGTATCCAAGACTACAGCATTTATCATTTCAGACCGCTGTGGTTTCTTTCAATGGAACTAAGCATCTATCTAAACGGATTGTTTAATCCTGTATATGATAATTTTGTTTTTTTTCGCGCTGAAAACCTGATCTTGTTTTTTATACTTGCAGCTCTTTCGGCCGGGTTTGTATTTAGAGTCAGCGGTAATTATTTTTCCGCTTTAATGACTTTTGTATTTATTATTGTATTTCCAAATAACAATCTGAGTATATTTTGGACTACCGGAAAGGTAGATATTCTTTGCGGCATATTTGTAATTTCAGCATTGAGATTGTCACTTGAGTATTCCATTAAGAGACAATTTATGTATCTTATTTTACCCCTGTTGTTTTTCTTACTTGCTTTATTTACAAAAGAAACTTCAGTCGTTCTTCCTTTACTGTGTCTGATAATCTTAAAACTTGTTTGCAAAAAAGATTCCGGATTAAAAATGATTTTGATTACGCAGATATTGATGCTGATTTTCTATTTTACATACAGACTGTTTTTATTAAGAGGAAAAGCATCGGGAGTGTTTAACATATACATGAATCCAGATCCGGTAAATTATTTGCTGATAATAATTAAAGCTTTAATTTCTCTGATAATACCTCTTGATTATCTTTCGCTGTTGAATGGTTTTTCGGAAAAAGACGCCGTTGTTATTTTACTTGTCCTTGTTTCAGGAATGTTTTTTATTTATTTATTTTTCAAACTGCTGAAAATTAAAAAAAGAAGCAGTTTGATTTCATTGGCGTCAATTTTTCTAATCATAATAATTCCTAATATGACAGCGGGTTATTTCAGACCGCAGTTAATAATGATTCCGTTTATCTTTATCATAATTTCGGCTTTTATTCTATTGTCAGAATACAATATAAGAATTTCTGTATTGGCGGCTGTGATTATTTGCATGTTATTTCTCGGATTAAACATTGTAAATATTAAGGATTGGAATTTCGGATACAAAGTATTGAGAGAAAGTGTAAACCGGCTGATAGCTGCCGGATTAAACAGTCAAGAACCAAATTACATAATAGGACTGCCGTCAAGATATAAAACTGTTTACATGGATGATTACATTACCGGTGCATATAATTTTTATAAAAATAAAAATTTTATCGTAAATGACAGGAGTCTGGTTGATTTTATTCATTCGGGTGCGCTGGATAAAAGCTCTCTTAATGCCGGACTTATCGTCAGAGACAAGACAGAAGATGAATTTATAATTGAAACAAAAGGAAATTCCCAATATCTAATGAAACTCGATATTGTTGCAAATACATTCAAAGACGAAAACACTGAATTGATATTTTCGGATTTTAATTTATTTGGCAAACCAAAAACTGCTCACATAAAAATTCTTAAAGATAAAGCAAAGGTTTTCATTTACGACGGGGATAAAATAAAATTATACGAAAGCAATGAAACGCAGCAATAGATATTTTATATTAACAATTGGAATTCTTATAATTTTTGGATCTTCTTTCCTGCCGTCTGTAGAATTTCTGCTAAACTTTGCTAATGACGATTCATTTTTTTATATCAAAACCGCTTACAACTTTTCGGCGGGATTCGGTTCTTCTTTTGACACGATAAATCTTACAAACGGATATCATCCGCTTTGGTTTTTGATTTTATCATTCTATTTTTTCATTCTTAATATTTTTACAAAATTCAGTCCGGAGCTTTATTACAGATTTACGGTACTCCTGATATCATCAATTAATTTATTAACGGTATATTTTTTGTACAAATATTTCAGAATTGTAAATCCTCTCAATTACAAAAAATCATTTATTCTTGCCGTGCCGCTGTTTCTTACATTTGTTGCAATCCGTGACTTCGGAATGGAAACACATCTGCTTTGCCTGCTGATTACAATATATCTGTTTGTTAAAAGCAAAGAGTTAACTTCAGATATGAATTATGTTTTTGTAAAAACAATTCTCCTTGTCCTGCTGTTTTTAACGAGAATTGATTTTCTTTTTAACGCCATTCCGGTAATAATTGCAGCAGATTATCTGACTTGTCAAAATGAAAGCCGGAGTAAATTTGTTTTATATGGAGTAATTATGTTAATAATTGCCTCAAGTCTGTATTTTTTTTCTAATTACATTTTCTTTGGACATATATCGACTATATCGGCTGCAATCAAAAATTCATATCCTGAAATTATTTTGATTTCAAACATACGAGATCTTTTTGCGCCGGGTACATTTACAAATCAGTTTGTAAAAACATTCTTTGCTTTTTCGACTGTTTTGCTTTTTCTGTTTCTTATAACCTTAAATAAATTCAAAAAGAAATTTTTAAAATCCGATTTTTTTCTTTGGGGATTATGCATTTCATCACTGACATTCTTGCTTTCCAATCTGGCAGTAAATTTTCATGCATTAAAAGAATGGTATGTTGCTTATCCTGCATTTGTATGCGCGCTGCTTTCAGTGAGATTGCTCTTCCAGTTACCGCGGCTCTTCCCTTATGCATTAATAATTTTTACATCGGTTTTTGTTTTTTATTTTGTTAGAACGAGAATAGAAAATTACAAATGGGACAGCATGTATTACTTTGCACTGGATATTAAAAAATCTACGAATGTAAATGACAGAATATTTATGATTGATTTAAGCGGAATTACAGGATATTTTTCTGAAAGAAATCTAATAAACGGAGACGGACTAATTAACAATTTTGAGTATTGGGATTATAAATCTAAGGGCAGATTAGAAGAATACCTGAGAATGAAAGACATTAAATATTATGCTACTTATTCAACCGAAAAAGGAAATCATTTAATGAAAGAAGAATCGGGATATCTTAACGATTTCTGTTATCAGAATATTAATTTCGGCGGTTATCATTTCAGATTTCCAATCGAAGATCTGATTTTAAAATCAGATTATTTCTATTCGCATGCTGTTAATTCGGACAAAGGATACTGGTATTTATTTAAACTCAAGTAATAATATTTTGAACATACTTCACATGACGCCTGATTTTAATTATGGAGACGGAAGGTCTTATTACGTAAGTTTGCTTATCAAGTATTCCGGTAAAGCGGGATTAAATTTATTCCTTCTTACAAACGGCGGAGATTCAATTGAAAGAGCGGTAGAAAACCGGATTAAAGTTTACAAAGATAAATCTCTCTGCCGAAAAACCGGATTCATAAAATCATTAAAGAATTTACGGAATATTGCAGAAGAAAATAAAATCGATATCATTCATACTCATCACAGGTATTACGAATTATTAGCTAATTCTGCTTCGGCTTTTTTCAAAGGTAAAATTAAAACTGCAGCAACAGCGTTAAGTCTTGTTGAAGGAAAATATTATGTAGAATTTAAATCAGATAAAATTATTGCCGTCAGTAAAGCCGTAAAAAAAATGCTTACAGAAAAATATAGTATTGATGAGAAGAAAATTGAGTTGATACCTAATTTCACGGACAGCGAGGAAGTAAAAGGGCTTACATCGCATTCTAATAAAAAAAAGTTTAACCGTGCTGTTAAAATCAATTTGCTGTGTGTCGGCAGACTTCACAAAGAAAAAGATCAGTTGACTCTGCTTAGGGCTCTTAAAATCTCAGGCAGAGACAAATTCCGGTTAACCCTCGTCGGAGAAGGCAATCTGGAAACTGCGTTGAAAAACTATACAGTGGAAAATAAACTTGATGTAGAATTTGTAAAATCATGCAGGGATCTAAGTCCGTATTTCATTAAATCGGATATCTGTGTTTTGCCATCGCGGAGAGATCCTTTTCCGGGATTTATGCTTCAGTCGGGATTATACGGAAAGCCGTTTATCGGAGCTGATACAGATGGTATATCAGAGCTGATTCAACATAATAAAAACGGATTGTTATTCAGAAAAGGAAATGCGGAAGATTTGTCGAATGCAATTTTGAATTTCATGATTAACGATGAATTGAGATTAAAATGTGCCGGTAATCTTCATAATGAGGTATTAAAAAATTATACAGAAAAAAAAATTATACCCAGGATAATAACTTTATACGAAAATTTAATTAAGAAATGAATTCAATTACCGGACAGCCTTCACTTGAGAAGATAAAAATTTTCGGAATTGAGGTTGCAAATATAAATTATTCAGATTTCTTACAGATATTTGATAATTCCATAAATAACATGCGGAAGATGCATATTGCTTATGCAAATGCCCACACACTTAATCAAATATACGGTAATGAAAAAATGAAAAAACTTTATTCGAGTTTTGATCTAATACATCCGGACGGGATCGGAATTTTCCTTGCTTCAAAGATTATGTTTGGATCGAGAGGTTTGAAGCAAAGAATAACCGGTTCGGATTTTTACGAACATCTTATTAATGAATCTGTAAAAAAGAGTTGGAGTTATTTTTTTTTCGGACATGACGAGCTAACACTCTCACAAATCAGCATTAAACATCCCAAACTGATGATAAAAGGATTTAACGAAGGATATAATTTCAATTCGGAAGAAGTACTCGACAAAATTAATAAATCAAATGCAGATATACTAATTATCGGATTAAGCGCTCCAAAGCAAGAGATCTGGATTAATGAGAACAGCAAGAAATTAAAATCATCCGTGGTTTTGGCAGTCGGAGAAGGAATAAAAGTTTTTGCAGGTAAAAAAATCAGAGGTCCGTTGCTTGCAAGAAAAGCTGGATTCGAGTGGTTCTTCAGATTTATGTCAAACCCCTCAAAAAATTTCAATAAATACATAATTGGAAACAATTTATTTCTTTACAGAGTTATCAGAGAAAAATTAAATTTTAAGAAATAAACTGACATTATTGGATAAAAATATTATATTGTATCCAAATTTTAAACTTTTCAAACAAAGAAAATAAGGAGCAAATTATTCATAATTAGTATATAGATTTTTTATATATAATTTTTAGTATAATGAAACGAATTACATTTTTTGCTCTGATTTTTCATTGCGTTACCTTCCAGGTTTTCTCACAAACAACAAATTATAACTGGATAACACCAAACAAGATTTATTTAAAACTGTATGTAAACTCTGACGGCATTTACAGAATAAACAAAACAGATTTTACAAATGCCGGTATTAATACAGCTTCGATAAATCCGCGTACCGTAAAATTGCTATACAAAGGTCAGCAGCAGCCAATATTTTTCCAGGGAGAAGATGACGGTGTGTTTGACGACAATGACTATTTTGATTTTTATGGTAAAAGAAACCGCGGAGGTTCTACGCCTCACAGAGATGCCTTTTCAAACAATATACTTTATTATACCAATGAACAGTATAATTTATTTTCGGATACTTCAGTTTACTGGATAGATTGGGGAGGAGATAACGGATTAAGAATGCAAAAATCTTCATTCATTTCATCCGTCAGTTATCCGGAAACTTCATTTTTAAAGAAGGTTCATTTTGAAAAAGACAGAATATATGATCTCGGCGAAACTACAAATCCCAACGGTGATTACAGATATTTCAGCAATGAAATTGTCGCCGGAGAATCATGGTACTGGCGGACGCTGGAATCAAATACATCCGAAAACTCTTTTCTGAAAGATAGTCTGTATATTGACGACCTGGGATCGACAACACAGCTTTGCTCTTTAAAACTATTTGTATATCCTCGCTCTTTCAACAATTTTATATTAAACGAGCATAGAATCGAAGTTTATATCAATGATACTTTTATTGATACATTAAGAAGAGATAATTTCAGAAGATTCGATACTACAATTACATTTTCATCAGGTTTACTAAATAATAATTCATACAATTATATAACTTTTCAATACAGACCTCTTGGTTATAACCAGTTTTATCCCGTTGTAAACTTTGATTTCTTTGAAATGGCGTATCCCAGAGATTTCACAATGAGAAACAACAGAATTTCAATCTCTCTGCCTGGATCAGATACAGCTTCAAAGAAGCTGAGCATTCCGGGATATAATTCCGCACAGCAGCTAAATTTGTATGATGTAAAAAACAACATCAAAGTAGAAGGCATTTCATCTTCCGGAAGCATTCTTACTTTTACGGGCAAAGGTAACGGAGAATTTGAAGTTATAAATAATGTTATAACTCAAAAGCCATTCAGGATTGTAAGCAGACAAGTTAAAGATATTGTTTCGTCAAGCAATATTGCCGAGTATCTGATAGTATATCACAAGTTGTTTGAATCGCAGGTAAATCAGCTTAAAAGTCACAGAGAAACATTCAATGATTTCGATGTATTCATTGCTGAAATTCAGGATATATATGATGTATTTAATTACGGAATGGAAGATCCCGTTGCAGTGAAGTATTTCATCAAGCATATTTATGAAAATTGGAAACTTCCGAAGCTTCAATTTGTATGTTTATTTGGCAGAGCTTCGCTTGATCCCAAGAAGAACAATTCTTCATCGGTTTATTATCAAAATTTTATTCCGACTTACGGAAATCCGCCGTCTGATGGATATTTAGTTAACTTTAACATAGGGACATATACATATTCGCAGATGGTCCCTGCAGGCAGACTGCCGGTATATACGGTAACCGAAGCACAAAATGTAGTTGATAAACTCATAACTTATGATTTACAGCAACCTGATAAATGGTGGAAAAGATTTTTATTTATCACGGGCGGTCCTGACAGAAATCAACAGATTAATTTTCAGGCAAAATCCAATAATCTAATCAATCGTTACATAACTCCTCCGCCTGTATCAGGATCGGTTTCGAAAATTTACAGAAATGATTCTTCCGGATATATAACTTATAATTATAAAGACTCAATTAAAAAAGAATTTGACAAAGGAGCAATACTTGTCAACTTTATCGGACATGCTGCTGCACAAGACTGGGAAATCGGTTTAGAAGATCCAAATACGCTTAATAATCAGAACAGACTTCCTATGGTGTTAAGTTTTACTTGCTTTACAGGGCGTAATGCAGAGCCTTATTTCAGAAGCTTTGGGGAAAATTTCATTCTCCTTCCAAATAAATGTGCCATATCTTTTGTTGGAACTACCGGCTGGAGTTTTTTCGGAATCGGGGATCAGTTTAACGACAGTTTGCTTAAACACTTTGCAAAAGACAGCTCTAGATATACAGGAGAACTTCTTCAATTCTCTTCTCTTGGACTGGCAAGAGATTCTAATAGTTTCTCCACGAGGAATACGATTAACTGTTACAACTTGCTCGGCGACCCTGCAACGAAATTACTTATTCCCGACAATCCGGAATTTGATATTAATCAAAATGATTATGTGCTGTCAAACCCATTTCCTGCTGTCGGAGAAAATATTAAGCTGACAATTTATCCAAAGAATCTAGGACTTTATGCCGACACTTTAAGGATACGATACAACCTGACAAAGGGCGGACAATTTTATAACAGGAAGGATACTTTGATATCCGCATTCCGTTATCTCGATACACTTGAGCATTATTTCAGTGTTGATTCAATCGGAAATTACAGAATGTCGGTTGTATTGGATCCATATCATTCATATACGCAGAAGTTTACTAATAATGATTCTGTAACATTTGATATAACTCTTAGAAATCTTTCTTACGTTCAGATTAAACCTTTAAACAATGCTTTACTAAAAGATTTGTCGTTTAGGTTTTCCGGATTGAATCCAAACATTGAAACGGAGAATAACGAAGTAAAAGTAATATTGCAGGTAGATACAAACAAATATTTCAATTCCCCTGTTTTGCAGACATTCATCAACAATAATATTTCGGGAGTAAAATCGGATTTCAATGTTAACCTGCCGGTATCTGATTTAAACTCAGTATATTATTTACGGACAAATGCATTGATTAACTCTGACAGTTCGGGCTGGTCTGACATTCAGAAATTAATTTACAACCCTTCAGTTTCCGATAACGATACTCGATCTGATTCTGCTTATACAATTTATACTGCCAGACCGGGACAGTTTCAGGAAGCATATCTGACAAACATACAATATACCTCTGATGGTTTTGAACTTGAAAAATTCACAGGCAATTTATACATAAGGTCTTACGGAAGTAATGCAAACGAAGCGTCATTTTTCACGATTAACTCCATCAACTATTACAGTGATGACGGAGCAAATACAGGATTGAATATTGCCAAAGTCAAAAAGTTAACAGGTAAAGCGGAAGATATTAAAAATTTCCGGATGAATTCGGCGGTATCTTCCGATTCCGTGCTTTCTTTTTTAAATACATTCGACAGCTCTCATTATATAATGGCATACATTGCTTCGTATGTCGCAGGTGCTGACAGCTTAAGACCTGATGCCATGGCAAGACTGGCGGAATTTGGAAGCAGGTATGTAGATTCAGTTGATTTTGATTTCTTTGATACCTGGAGTTTTTTTGGTTTCTTAGGCGCAGATACATCGGAGGTGTGCGAAGTATTTCACAGATGGACTCCTGAATTCGGACAAGTGCCGTCAGATTGTGAAATCAATCCTGTCTTTCTCAAAACTTCCGGAGAGATTACGCAGATATTTGGACCAGCCGATTCATGGAAAAATTTTTCATGGGATCAGATTTTAAATCCTCAAAGCTTTATTAATTATGATGTTTACGGAATTAATATTGAAAATACCGGAATACTATTATATAGTAATCTCACGTCCAATACTGGAGTCAATCTGGATACCCTGAATACGTCAGTTTATCCGAATATCAAACTTACGGCTAAACTTTCAATCGATACTGTAAGCGGTCTTCAATCGCCCATATACAAATCATTCAAAATGAATTACGTACCGCCGGCTGAAATCATTCCGGACAACAACTCCTTTATCGGAACAGATTCAGCAGTTCAGGAAGGCGACAGCGTACATTTTAAAATAAATTATTACAATGTCGGTTATCTTGATATTCCTCAATATTATTATAACTGGTACATTAGAAGGCAAGGTAAGTTTCAAATTTTGAAGAGTGATACAATAAAATCATTGTTTCAAATTGATAGCATGAGAATTGCCGAAATAACTTTTTCAACAACGGGTTTAAGAGATCCGAAAATTGAAAGCGATACTATTGATTTGTATTTTGAAATTTATCAAGGCGAAGGAAAGAATGAGTTATTCACTTATAATAATACCGCCATATCAAAATTCGTTGTGCAGGGAGATACTGTAACTCCGGTTATGGATGTTACTTATGACGGTATAAAAATAAACAACGGAGATTTCATTCAGTCAAAGCCAAATGTCAAGCTTGAATTTTTTGATGACAGCAGAATGGTTATAAATGACACATCGAATATAAAAATTTATACTTATGATTATCAGAGCTTCCGGTTTGTTTATGTTCCATATTATATTAATGGAGTTAAAAATCCCATTATTGACATTAACTTCCCGGATGACAGATTTTTGCAGGCGACTGTAAACTTCCGACCGGTTTTAGAATCGGGCGAGCATCAGTTCCGTTTTGTTGCAACCGACATATCGGGAAATTTTGCCGACTCGATTACAAATCTTGTCATAGTAGATAGTGATTTAAGAATAAATGATATTGCAAATTATCCGAATCCGATGAAAACAGAAACTAGTTTCATGTTTAATTTGTCCGGTGAAATTAATCCTTCTTCCTGTAAAGTTAAAATTTATACGGTTGCCGGCAGATTGATAAAAGAAATCAATTATCCTGCTGTCATCGGTTATAATCAGATCAATTGGGACGGCAAGGATGCAGACGGAGATTACATTGCAAACGGAACCTATCTCTATAAATTTATTATTCAGGGCGACTCGCAGATTGAAACGAGTATTCAGAAACTTGTAGTATTAAAATAACTTTAATGAAAGAAAACGTCATACCTAAATTTGTTATTGAATCAAAAAGATCCAGAGGATTTCTTGATTTAAAGGAATTGATATATTACAAAGATCTCCTTTATTTTTTTGTGTTAAGAGATATCACCGTTTTATACAAACAGACTATTCTCGGTATTTTATGGGCAATACTTAATCCTCTTTTTCAGATGGTAGTGTTTTCAATTATATTCGGCAAGCTTGCAAATGTGCCAAGCGACGGAATCCCTTATCCAATATTTTCTTTTTCCGGAATACTTCCGTTTAACTATTTCTCCCAGTCTTTATCCGGAGCAAGTTTAAGTCTTGTATCATCGACAAATATTTTTACAAAAATTTACTTTCCGAGAATATTGATTCCGCTTACTCCCGTATTATCAAAGATTGCAGATTTTTCAATTGCATTTTTAATACTTATCGGCATGATGATATTTTACGGCATATATCCTTCATGGAATCTGATTTTTCTGCCAATGCTCATACTGCTGATGATACTTACATCAATGGGAATTGGAATGTGGCTTTCATCTCTTGCCATTCAATACAGAGACGTAAAGTTTGCCATGGGATATGTAACGACACTTTTAATGTATGCTGCGCCAGTTGTTTTCCCTGCATCATTGATTGCTGAAAAAGCAGGTTACACTGTGTATCTTCTATACGGATTGTATCCAATGGCCGGAGTGATAGAAGGTTTCAGATCTTCGTTACTGGGAATTAATCCAATGCCATGGGATTTAATATCCATCGGATTTTTGAGCGCCGTAATATTGTTTTTCACAGGTGCATTTTATTTTAAAAGAACAGAAAGAATTTTTGCGGATGTTGCATAAAATTTATTTACAACTTTTTATTATGTCAAATGGCTGAATTAGCTGTTAGAGTAGTCGATGTTAGCAAAGCATTCCTGATAGGTTTGCAGGAATCACGCAGAGAAACGCTCGGAGCCGAAATTCTTTCATGGTTTAGATCTCCCAAAAAAAATTATAACAACTTAAAAAGACTCAACACCTATAAACACATAGGCGACTCCGAAGATTTATTCTGGGCATTGAAAAATATATCGTTCGAATTAAAGCAAGGAGAAACTCTCGGTATAATTGGAGACAACGGCGCCGGCAAAAGCACCTTGCTGAAAATTATTTCAAGAATTACAAATCCTACCTCCGGGTATGCCGAAGTTTTTGGACGATCTTCAAGTCTGCTTGAAGTAGGCACGGGATTCAACAGCGAATTAACCGGAAGAGAAAACATATATCTCAACGGAACGATTCTCGGCATGAGCAAAAAGGAGATAGATAAAAAGTTTGACGAGATAGTAAATTTTTCCGGAGTTGAAAAGTTTATTGACACTCAAATAAAAAAGTATTCTTCGGGAATGCGCATCAGACTTGCTTTCGCTGTAGCTGCCAATATTAATACCGAGCTCATGATTATTGATGAAGTATTGTCAATTGGTGATGCCGAATTCAGAAAAAAAAGTCTGTCAAAAATGATTGAAGTCGCAAACAGCGGTACGGCAATCATACTCGTTACGCATAACATGCTTCCTGTTCAATCTTTATGTAAAAATACGATTCTTCTTGATCACGGACGAATTTCAAATTACGGTCCGACAAATGAAATTATATCCCAATATCTTGGAAACGTAACTAAAGATCTTACATCACAAACATGGTCGATGGATAAAGCTCCAGGTTCTGATTCTATAAAACTCCTAAAAGCCGAAGTACGCCCAATTTCAAATCTTCCTGTGATAAGAGCCGGCGATGCGTTTGAGTTTGAATTTGTACTGTATAATCTTTTATCGGAAGATTTAAATATTGACATTACATTTCATCTAATGGATGAATATGAAAATCTTGTTTTTATAGGAAGCACGGCGCTTACAAATTATAAATACAACGTGAAGCAAGGTTATATCAAATCAGTTTGCAGAATTCCCGCAAATCTGCTGAATAACGGAAAGTTTTCTATTACAAGATTTTTTGTTATTACGGGAGGAACAAAAGTGCTTTATGAACACAGAGATCTTCTTACTTTTGAAATTACAAGTGATCTTATGTATGATCACGGAAAATCCGGTAAAATAGACGGTCTGCTTAAGCCGCATCTTGATTGGGAAATTCATTGTGAAGAAGAAATAGAAGTATAAAGATTTGAAATGATGAAAAATACGGAACAGAAATTTGACATTAAATCAAACATTGAAACCGTGAGTAAAAACGGCTTGAAAATGAATGAAAGAATTACTCCTAAAAAAATTCCCGCTCTTACCCCTGATAAAAAACCATGGCCTAAGATTTCCATTGTAACCGTCTCGTTTAATATGGAAGATTATATTGAAGATACAATTCTTTCGGTTATTGGACAAGATTACCCTAATCTTGAGTACATTATTATAGACGGCGGAAGTAAAGACGGAACTGTCGACATAATCAGAAAATATGAAAAATGGATATCCTACTGGGTGAGCGAACCGGATAATGGAATGTATGATGCCATTCAGAAAGGTTTTAAAGTTTCTACAGGAGATATAATGGCATATATTAATTCTGACGACAAGTATCATCCGAATGCTTTTTTTGCCGCGGCAACAATCTTTTCTTCAAATGAAGATGTCGAATGGATACTCGGCAGAGCTTCGTTTTATAATGACGAGGGAACAATTGTTGACGTTAAAGATATGAGAAAATGGTCTAAGTTTGATTATTATACCGGTGATTACAAATGGATTCAGCAAGAATCTGTTTTCTGGAAAAGATCATTATGGAATAAAGCAGGCAGCAAAATTAATACAAGCCTGAAGCTTGCTGGAGATTATGAACTTTGGTTGAGATTTTTCCGGTTTGCAAAGTTATACTGCTGTGATACAGTGTTTGCTGGATTCCGATTCAGGACAAAAGATCAGCTCTCGCTCGAAAAAATCGATTCTTATCTTTTTGAAGTTGAAGATGTTACAGATCTCGGTTTACTTCCAAGAGATGAGAAATATGCAATCTGGAAAATTAATTTCTTCCGGAAATTTATTTTCAGAATTCCCTTTATAAGACGCTTAAAATTTCTCAGAAGACATTTCGATAGTATATTCGATTATCCTCCAAGAATTGTTTATGATTTTTATCAAAGAAAATTTTATAAAAATAAATCATAAATAATCTTCCTGTTGATAAATGTAACTCGCACATACCTCCCTCCTATAGATGAATTCAAAGAGTATCTCGATAAAATCTGGAATTCAGGATGGGTTACTAATCAAGGTCCTTTTGTAAGTGAACTCGAAAACAGGCTGATTGATTTTCTGGGTGTAAACAACTTGCATCTTGTATCTAATGGAACTATTGCAATACAGTTCGCCATTAAAGCATTGGAGCTTGAAGGCGAGATAATTACAACTCCTTATTCTTATGTTGCTACTACTACATCGATAATCTGGGAAAACTGCAATCCGGTTTTCTGCGATATCGAAAGTAATTCATTTAATCTTGACCCTGATAACATTGAAAATCTTATCACGGAAAATACTTCTGCAATACTTGCAACACATGTTTACGGCTTACCTTGTGATGTTGACAAAATAAAATCAATCGCCGATAAACATAATCTGAAGGTGATTTATGACGGCGCACACTGCTTCGGCGTTAAATTAAATGGTGAATCTATATTTAATCATGGAGACATTTCCACCGTTAGCTTCCATGCTACCAAACTTTTTCATACAATCGAAGGAGGTGCAGTTATCACCGCTGATAAAAATCTTTCCGATAAAGTTTATTTGTTTAGAGCATTCGGTCATCTCGATGACGATTACCTTTCAATTGGCATTAACGGAAGAACTTCAGAGCTGAATGCGGCTATGGGATTGTGCAACTTAAAGCATGTTAATGATTTTATAAATGAAAGGAAATCAGTCAATATGCATTACAGAGAATTGCTCAAAGAATGTCCGTTGGTTTTTCCTGATATTCCTGACGAAGTTGAGTATAATTATTCTTATTTTCCCGTGCTGTTTGAAAATGAAAATGCCATGCTTAAAGCAAAACATACTCTTGAAAAAAATCATATTTGTCCAAGAAGATATTTTTTTCCATCACTGAACGAACTTCCTTACATTAAAGGTAACAGCTGCCCTGTTTCAGAAAATAAATCCAGACGGGTGTTATGCCTTCCGGTTTATAACATGATTCAGGAAGACGTCATTAAAAAAATTTCCGGTATTATTTCCGCCTGTCTTTAAGCATTCATAGTCAGATTTTCCTTTATCTTCTAATGAGTTTTTCTCCAAAGAATTGATACTTTTTTAAGATCAATTATTTTAAATAAATTCATTATCGAAAAGGATAAAATCACAAGCAATATGTTTATTAAAATTTTAAACATATCCGGCAGCATTATTCTGTCTATTATGAAATATCCGGTAATGAATATTAGTAATGCAATCAATGACATAACGGCAATTTTTATCCACTGATATTCAATTTTATAAATCTTCTGAGAATAATAAAACACAATCAAAGTCATTACTGCATAAGTAATGAGCGTTGCCGCAGCAGCTCCGTAAATACCATGATCAGGTATTAACAATAAATTGAATAGAGTGTTTATGATAAATCCAGATAAAGCCATAATTAGTATTTGTGAAGTCTTGTCATTTAGAAACGGAGCTGCATTAAATACGGAATAAATACCCGAAAATAAATAAGAAAGCAAAACTAACGGAAGAATGCCGGTACCGCTTCTGAATTTTCCGTCAAGCAGACTGAATCCTAAAATATCAATTCTCACAAGCTGATCCGCCGTAAGTGAAATCAAAAGAAAAAGCATTAATCCGGCAAACATAAAATAAGTAAAAACCGAAGAAATGATTTTCTTATTTTCCGGATTATTTTTAAGATTAAAAAAATATGGCGTCCATGAAAATCTGAATGCAGATATTGCAAGCCCCATTACGGAAGCCAATCTGTAATTAGCCGAGTATATGCCTACAATGCCTTCGCTGAAAAAATATTTCAGAAAAAATCTATCCGACATTTCAATTAATATCAGAAAAATTCCCGTGAAAATAAATTTGTAACCGTAATTAAAAAGAGTTTTAATTTTAATTACGGAAATTCGTAAAGTTAAATATCTTCTTGTCATTAACAATCCGGCTAAAAGCGTTATCGCCGACGAAAATATCATGCAGTAAAAAATGGATTCAACGCCTTGCTTAAGAATAACGATCAGCACAATGTTGCTTGCCAGATTTGAAATAAAAGTAATAAGATTAAGCAGAGAAAAATTGCGCGTATCTAACTTAGCTCTGAATAGCAACAAAGGAAACCTGCATACTGTATCAATTATCATGTAAATGGAGGCGAGCTTAATCATTATTGTACTCCCGGCGGGATTATCAAAATGAAAAAATCCGGAAATACTTTCTGAATAAATGTATATAAATATAGAAAAAATTATTGATGTGATAAATAACGATGCAATTGATGATGAATAATATTCATTCTTCTCTGATTCATTTTCAGAGTCAATAAAAAATCTTATGAATGATGTTTCAAGTCCGAAAGTATAAATAATTCCGGTAAACAGCATCAGCGAATAAACAAGCGTAAACAATCCCACCTCTTCAGGCGTGAAGTATTTGGTATATACCGGGAGTAAAATAAAATTCAGGGATTTATTAAGAATTATCCCCAGACCGTAAACGATAGTGTGAGCAAAAAGCTCTTTTACATGAGACACATTCTGCATTCTCTTTTCCCGTTATTCAAAATATTTTATGCATTCTGTATAATTCCATTAGTTTATCATTCACGGCAGAATAAGAGTGATGAAGTTTTACCCATGCTTTACCCTTTTTTATCAAATCTCTTCTTAGGTCTTCATTATCTATCAGTAATTTAAGGTTATCAGATAAATTATCTTCATTTGAATTTATAAAAGGACTGTCAGGTATAAATTTTAAATAATCTTCGGTAAATTCCGAAACAGTCGGTATTCCCATTGTCAATGTTTCAATTGAATTTTTTCCGTATCCCGTTCCTCCAGATTCGCCTCCTACCTGATCAATAGCAATATCGCATTGACTCTTTATTTCCAGCACCCTGCTCCTCTCCATATTTTCAAGCAGAATAAATTCAAATTCTCTCTCCCTTTTTAATTTCTCGATAACTTTAATTATCTTCTCGGTGCCTTTGTATTTTCTGTTTGTAGGAGAATGAACAATTTTTAACATACCGTTTTTTTTCTGAGCTGCTTTAACAGAATCAGTATCGAACGGGAAAAAAATATAATTGATATTTTTATGAATCTTTAAATGATCAAATTCGACGGTCAGGTTTAGATCGCTGATTTCATCGAGTTCTCTAAACATACCCCGTACTCTAAGATCACTCCCAAAATAACAGCATACAATTTTTTTCCCCGCTCTTTTCAATTCCTTTGCAAATCTGCAATCCCTGAACAAATCCATTCCGCCGTCAAAATGATAAACATCATAGTCAAAGAGCTTATATTTATCAACGGCATCGTATATGGTACTTTTGTTTTTGTAATCCCTGAATTTGAAAAATATTTTTTCAAAATAATTTTTCGGACTACTGTAAATTTGCTCTCCCGGTTTGCTCAAATCAATTTTTGAATCACGCCATTTCTTTGATAATTTATTTTCCGGAAGTTTGAAGTTAAGGCAAATATCTTCTTCAAAATTCACTGCATTCCTGTATAATGTAATTAGATTGGATTCAAAGCCCGATGCTCTGTGCATTTTTACGAAGTCTATAGGCATGCCTGCAAAATTCTGTGGTGCGATATGTAATATTTTCAAAGCCAATTGTTCATTCCCCTGCCAATCACTATTTTATCTCATATTGATTAAAGTAAAGTTTAACTTAATTAAGTTCGCTCATTAGACGAAGAATGTTTCCGGAAAATATTAATTCCTTTTCTGAGGAATTTATTTTCAAAGAATCAATTACAGGAATATACATTTCGGGAAGTCCAAGATTATAATCGCTGCCGAAAATTATTTTTTCAGGACTAATCATTTTCACTGCTTCGTTCACAAAATAAAACTCTCTTACCGATTCAGTTCCAAGATAAACATTGTTAAGCTTACGCTTTTTAATCTCTCCTGCACAATTCAATATTATCGAAGGCTGGTCGCCTCCCATGTGAGCTAATATCAGATTTAGTTTTCGGTATTTTTCGGCTGCTTCGAGAGCAAAACTATAACCGGCAATTTCCTGCCACCTTCCACAATGAACTATCACCGGCTTATTGTTTTCTTCTGCAATCCGGAGATATTTTTCGAATGATATATCTGTTATCCTTCTTTTTTGTATTGAAGGGTGTATCTTAAGCAATGAGATGTGTTTAAGATTTTCTTTTAAAAAATTATCAAGGGATTTATCGTCAGGATTTATCCATGCATTAAAATAAAATTTAAAGTCAGGAAATTTCTTAATTTCATTAAACAGTTCATCGTTTGAAGTATTATCAGCCGGCATGCAGACAGCCGCTTCCACTCCTGCTTTCTTCATTACTTTTACGGCATCTTCAACATTTGATTCATAATTAAAAAAAATCCCGCTCCATTTACCAATGTGTATGTGCGCATCGATTATCATTTCAGAATTTTATTTTTTTATACCAGTTGTATGTTCTTATTATTCCTTCATCGAGATTTACATTCGGCTTAAATCCGAGAATACTTTGAGCCTTTTCAATGCTTGGTATTCTGAGCTCGACATCAACATAGTTTTTTGGCACATAAACAATTCTGGATTTCGTTTTAGTAAGTGAAACTATTTTCTCTGCAAGCGATGAGATGGTTATTGTTCCTTTAGGATTTCCAATATTAAACACTTCGCCAACTGCTTTCTTATTTGTTATGCAAAGTTCGATGCCTTTGATCATGTCATCAATGTAACACCATGATCTAATCTGATCACCGTCGCCATGGACCTCAATGTTTTTTCCTTTAACTGCATTTTTAATGAAAATCTGAATTGCTCCTTCTCCGACTTGTCCCGGTCCGTATATATTAAATGGTCTGACTGTAACGCATGGATACCCATACTGCTTGAAATAGCTGTGAACAAGATGTTCACCGGTTACTTTGCTTATAGAATAAGTCCACCTTGCCTCTCCGACAGGAGCAAAATTCGTGGTTGATTTTTCGCTTGACTTGTAAGCATAAGCGCCAAGTACTTCGCTTGTGGAAAAATCAATAAATCTTTCAAGTCTGTTTGAATATTTTCCAAGCGCTTTCAGGAGGTTTATTGTTCCGTTGATATTTACTTCAAGTGTCTTCACAGGATTCAGTATCACAGTATCGATGCCGGCAACTGCCGCAAGGTGAATTACAATCTGTGGTTTGAATTCCTCGCAGGCTTTTTTAAGAGAGTTAAAATTCAGAACGTCATCTTTAACAATTTTTGTACTTCCTCCTATTAACTTTTTGTGCTTTAGCGAATCTCTGGAAAAATTATCGTAAATCAGCAGTTCGTTTTTACCGGCAAGCTTTTCGGCAAGTGTGCTTCCGATAAAACCCGCTCCTCCTGTTAGTAATATTTTTTTATTTTTTATATTCATTAAATCAATTTAATTCGATTTCAAATGTTTTTCTCAAAAAGCCGTTTGCAAGGAAATTTTTTTTGAAGGCAAACAAACCTTCTATTAGTTTTCCGTTTGCATCTGAAGTACCGGTGTCATAATACTTGTATCCCTCTGTTTTTGCCCACTCAATTGATTTGTACAAAATAAACTCGGATACTCTTTCCATCTTGTAAATTTCATCATCGGCAAGATAAAAATTTAATATCATTTCTTTATTAATTGAGAATAAAATGCAAACAGCTACTATTTTTTCCTCGAGAGATGCCGAGAAAATTATTATATCTTCCTTCAGATTTCTTTTCAGATAATGAAGTTCTTCAAGCGAATGAGTCGGTCTTACGCCTTTTAACTGCCGGTTCTTATATAGAATGTTATAATATTTTCTGAATTCGTTGACATCAAGATCATTTTTAATTTCATTCAGTTGAATTTTTTTCAGAGTCTTCCTGATAGAGCGTTTTTTGGGCTCGGATATTTTTCGGAATTCAAAATCCTCGAGGTCTATTATGTTAGAGACCGAAACAGAGGTTACTTTAAATCCGTTTTTTATCAATGCATATTCGGTTTCTTCATTTGGATTCTTGTTATACATAAACGGCGGATTTTTCAATATGCATTTTTTAAATCCGTATTCTTTCAGATAATTTATAAAACTTTCGGTAATCTCTAGAAAATTCAGAAGATTGGTTTTCTTCTTCCACAAAAAACCTCCGAAGCTGACGCCATCGCAAGAAACAAATGTCAAATCGTTATTCACTGTTTTCTCACATCCTATCATAATTGCTAAAATCTTTTTAGACTCTTTATCCTTGAATTTCAAATGATGCCATTTAATCTTTTTGTCGAACTCATTATTATATGAATTAAATTTGAAATCAAAGAAAAGATTATACTGATTCCTTAAAAACTCTTTCCATTCGAGATCACTTTCAATATCCGTTTTCAGAACTTCTACCATAATCAGTTTTCATATAATTCATATCCGGGAGAAACAACTTTCAGCTGAAAGTCTTTTGGTATAAACAATTTTGAATCTTTGTAAACAGCCCTGTTAATTCCCTCCTTTTCTACAATTATCTCATATTCTTTTTCAGGCAGCTTAGCAAGAACGTTTTTTACGGAATCTACGCCGTTTTTATTATCGAGAAACAAAAATTCATAATCATCATTCTTCCAACCGAGATCCAGACCTTTGAAGTAAAAACTGAATTGTGGATTTGCCCTGTAATTCGTTGCAACGTATGCCAGCTTTTTTCTGCCGCTGTTTTCAATATGTTTCTTTACATCCGTAATGTGAAAATTATTTTCCCAGAATGGTACATTATAAAGATAATAGAGGTTTAAAGAAACAAAAAAAATAAATATGTATGTAAGAATGAGTTTCTTTACATCTATAACTCCTGCCGCTTTTCTAAATGTAAAATAAAGAATTATTGTAAATGCAATCAATGATATGACAATGAGTATCCCGTATGATCCCGTAAGGTAATCTTTAATTTGAGGTCTTATTGCTTCTGTGGC
The DNA here is from genome assembly GCA_019187405.1 of Ignavibacteria bacterium. Lineage (GTDB taxonomy): Bacteria > Bacteroidota > Ignavibacteria > Tepidaquicellales > Tepidaquicellaceae > JABAQZ01. The sequence goes on along the minus strand of JABAQZ010000011.1, from coordinate 32,696 downwards.
AAACCAGATAAAATTAAACACCAATAAAATCAGTGTTACAATCTTAATAAATAATGGTTCTTTATTAATTTCATCTGCAAAAGCAGCCATCAGAATGCAGCCGGGCGTTAGAGGAATGAGGATATAAACTTCCAGTTTGGTTTTAAACAACGCAAGTATTATCATTCCGCTGAGAAACCAAAGCCACAGAAAAATCTTTCCGGCTGATAATTCACGAAAATGCCGGAGATCTTTTATCAAAGCTATAAAAACGACAACGCTGTATGGTATAATTGTCATTAGATAATTCACATGATAAAGCGGACCGGATCGTTTTATATTAAACTCAACTCCTTTTATTGCCCTGTCATAAATATGAAACTTCAAAAAAAAGTCAGTAAAATCAGAACCGTATTTGTTCAGCATATAAATATGCCACGGAAGCGCTATTATTATTCCGATTACCGAAAGGAGCAATATATCCTTTATTGTGATTCTTATCCTCTCTTTCATTACTATCATCGACAGCAAAATAGTAAACGGAATATAAAACCCGACGAGAATTTTTATCATCAGACATAATCCAAACGAAATACCGCAAAGAATTAAATACTTAATCTTATGCGTGTCATTGTACAAAACTATGAGGTAAAATGAAAACAGGAAGAAAAATGTGAACGGATAATCAAACTGAAATCTTTTGGAAAATACATTGAATATTATGTTACTGCAAAAAATAAGCGCTGCATAAAATGCCACTCTCGTATTAAAAAATCTTTTGGAGATTAGCATGATTAAGACAATGCTCAAAAGACTGAATATAAATGGGATTATTTTTAATGAAGTGGAGTTTATTCCGAATATCCGAGTCGAAAAATAACCAAGCCATATTAGCAGCGGAGGATGAGACCCCGAATAAAACTTCCCCACCGAATGCTGGCTCTGGTCAATTATATCACCGTTTACATAAATTGACAAAACTCTCGTTGCATACATGCCCTCATCCCAAGGCTGTATGTCTGTTGTAATAAGAAGAGGTACTTTTACTGCACATAAAAAAACAACGAGAAAAAAAATTATTTTTATAAAATTTTTCTCGTTTGAAATATATTCATCAAATTTTGAATACAATGAGAACATAAAAACCGGAATTGACTCAGAAATTTAATCCCAAAGAAATCGTATTGCCTGTTCCAAAATCATTAGTATAAGGAACAAATGCATAATCCAGACTAAGAGATTTATATTTAAACCCGATCCCGGTCGTAAATCCTTTGTTATCATAATCAGTCTGATAACCAAGTCTTAAGAATAAGAAATCTTTATACCCTGCTTCACCGCCTGAATGAATATGGAATTTTCCGCCGTTTAATACTTTGAAACCGTCTAAACTTAAGAGAAATTTAAATTTATCCTTGCTAAAATTATAACTACCTCCCAATCTTACGGAAGCAGGAAGTTTAGTACTCTGATTCTTTAGTTCATTCACGGAACCAAGATTGAGAACCACAAAAGCTATACTGTAATTCTTCTTTGAATAATCAACTCCAAAATCGAATGCCAGACCTGAAGCTTCGTCAACGTATATTTTTTCATAAAGAAATTTTCCGGTTAACCCAAGCGATAATTCCGGATTAAGCGAATATCCAAATGAAATGCCGGTTGAGAGATTTCTCGAATCGAATTTATCGATAGGAGCGCCCGGAATATTTCTGATTTCAATGTCATTTATAGAAGAGGTAAAAAAACCAACTCCAAGTGAAACTTTTTTGCTGATTGAAAATTTTGCTGCAACATAATCAGTATTTAGATCCTGAACAGACTGATTATGCATGAAAACAATGTTATTTAAGTTACCTTTGTTTAATCTCGCAGGATTATATATAAATGCAGTTGCATCATCCGAAACTGACGAGAATGCTTCTCCCATTGCAATTGATCTTGCTCCAGCGCCGAATTTTAAAAATGCAAGTCCGGTACTAGCCGCACCGTCATTCTGTGAAAATGCATTTGTGCCGAAAATAAAAACTGATATAACTCCCGTTAATAAAAACTTTATCTTCATAATTATTTGAATTTAAAAACTATCCCGATATTCTGTATGGGATTATGAGTATATGGCTCTAATTGAAAAGAATAATCGACTCCGAGATTTATTGATTTGGAAAAATTTTTACTTATCCCGAATCCTGCAGATGGTTTTATATTTCCAAAAAAATCATCAGAAGATAAATCCATCCTGTCAATACCCGCTCTGAGTTTAAACTGACCAATGATAAGTTTTTCTACTCCGAATTTAACGATGGTATTATTGGAGTTTTCACCTGTCGAATTCTCAAAATCGCTTTCTGTTTTTGTAAAATACTGCTGTAAAGCCAGAGAGACAATCATGTTATGCTTTTTTAAATTATATGCAGCTCCTATATCAAGCAATACAGGAAATTTATCTTCAGTAGTATTGCCGTTACTTCCGTAAAGCTGCGAAGTCTGCCATTCATATTTTGCCCCGATGTCTTTTAGCGTAATTCCGATTGCAAGATTTTCGTTTGCCTTATATATTCCTCCGAAGTCCAATGCAAAAGAAGTTGTCGTAACTTCTTCAAAAAGTTTGGCATAATACAATTTAAATCCAACTCCGATGGAAATCATATCGCTGAGCTTAAACCCTGTTCCAAAATAAAATTCGTTTTCGAAAGTCGAAAACATACCTATCTGCCTCGTATCATTATCTCTGCCGTCAATGTCTGAAACTCCCGCATTTATCCAAGCAAGCGTAATTCCAGCGCCTCCCTTTTCCTGTTTTGGCAGTTTGAATTTTTTAGTAAAACCTAAAAAGTTGAGTCTCCTATCTAAATTAAGGAAAGTATATCCGAGATCAACTTTACCGTCTTCCTGAAATGTCGAAAGAGCAGGATTATAAATTCCGCTTATATCTCCAAAAATATCCGATACACCTGAATTACTCATAGCAAGTCCTCTTGCGCTGAATCCCATTCTTGAAAAAGCTCCGGCATAACTGCCAAGCTGTGCATGCAGGCATTGAGAGCTTAACATTAAAATCGACAATATTAAAAATAATTTCCTAATCAAGAATGATAATGTTTTAAATATAATTGTTATTGAAGTAATATAATTTTACCCCATTCAGGATCATCGTCATCTATTTCAACTCTGTAAAAATAAACTCCGTTAGCAATTCTTCCTCCGGAATCATTTCTGCCGTCCCAAGAAGTGAACAATTCATCAGCTCCCGTTCTCGTTGCGTTTTGTATAAGAGTTCTTACGGGATTCATTCCGAAATCAAAAATCTTAATCGTAATCTTTGCGCTTGATTTTCCGGACTTATAAAAAATTCTGGTAACTTCGTCATCAGGAGAAAATGGATTCGGAGCTGCATAAGTTTTCAGATCTGAAGATAAATCAATGGCAGTTACCGATCTGAAAATTTTCCATTTCCCAATCCATGGAACTCCCAATTCCTCTGTTCTCAGCATTCCGTCTGCACTTCCAAAATAAAGAGTGTCGCCAATATGATTTCCGGAATAAAACTGATTTGTCCTAAGCTGATCTTTTGTCCGCTCGTCATAAATAATTCCCGGCTTAGTCCAGTTAAAATTACCAAATTCTGTTCTCCATAAACCCTGATCCGTAAATCCGTAAACGATCGAATCTTTAAATGACATTCCATTAGGTTTTAAATCAGGAAGAGTGCTGAACCAGTTAGCTCCGGCATTTGTAGTATAGCTGAGCGCATCATACTCATTTAAATCTTCCGCCTGTCTCGTAGCTCCCCAGACAATTGTCTTTCCGTTAAATCTCTGCACATCGAGATTTACGACAAAATTTCCCGATATGCCGTTGCCAAGACCGGAAGGATCTGTATTCTGAAAATTATATTTTCTCCAATTTACTCCCCAGTCGGTGGAGATGTTTATGCCATCAGCCGTTCCCACATAAAGAGTAGAGTCGTTTACTGCAGTTATCGTAAATACCCTGTGGTTTAAATTATCTCTCGGATTCAGAGCAAAAGTATATCCCGTAACATTAATGTTGATGCTGTCAAGATTATCCGGCGGCAGCAAGACTCTTGTCCACGTGTTTCCATAGTCAGTACTTTTTCTAAGTCCGCCTGCAAATGAGCAAATCCATATTGTGTAATTCAGAATATCATTGTGAGTCCTCGTAATCGCAATGTCATAAGACAAATTCTGTTGACGCACAACGACCGGCAGAGCATATAAAGTATTTGTTCCGTAATGTATTACAGAATCGCTTTGAGCGTCTATTGGTTGCGGAAAAGAATTCCAGTTTAAACCGTAATCTGTTGATATTTTTATGCCTGTACCTGTAGGCACTGATTCACCGCTGATTTCCTGGCTGACTGCCGTTGAAGCTGCAAGTACATTTTTGTTCAGATTAAAGCCAGCAATGTCGTCGGTTCCAAAAGGTTCAAGACCATAATAATATTCAAAAGTATTAAAATCATCCGTTGTCCTCATGATTCCGCTGCCGGTTCCAAACCACACGGTATCTCCGTTTAAAATAATATCGGTGATAAAATTACTAACCGGATATTCAGACTTAAGAGGATTTACAAGTACGTTTAACTTGTTTCCGTTATCATTTCTGTTTTTGTAAATAGAAAATGAATTATAATCCTTAAGTTTGAAATCTTCAACAACAAGCGCAGTTTGCGAGTAGCAAATTTCCGCAATGAGCAATATTAAAAAAACTAATCTTATCATCCCGGCATCACAAATTTAATACTATCGGTTACAGAAGCCCCGGAAACATTTGATCTGTCCTTTGGAGTAAAAGTATATTTGAAATATCCGAAGGAAGATGGATCTGAACTCGGCAGTACATAGTTTGAAAATAAAAACTCTCCGTTGCCATTATAAAACATCGGGATAGCAGGAAGAATCACGCCATTAGGACGAACGGTAACAAAGGAAACATCTTTCAGATCGCACAATCCGTCTGGATCGCTGACAGTCACTGAAATTGTAAGCAGCAGTGAATCACCAGGAAGCGGTCTTACGATACTATCAGGTAAATTTGTTCCGGAAATAACAGGAGGGGCGTTAAATGAATTTTTAACATAGATATCTGACGTAATGAGATTGCTGTATAATCCGGAATTATTTAATGCAATATATTCAAGAGAATAATTTCCAACAAGCAGACAATTTATATTACTTAAACTCACAATAGCGCTGTATTTTCCGTCGCCGGCAATTGTATCAGGCAGTGTTCCATTATCTGTCAGATTTATACTTGCCAGTTCGTTATTAAGCGGATCATTTATAATCATGGATACTGAAGTAATCTGTTCGCCGCCGTTTCTGTCGGCAATTACAGATGTATAAAATGAAATCAAAGGCGAGGAAGAAGTCGTTTCTACGGTATCAAGCGACTGAAACTGTCCTGAAATCAAAGGAGCAGAAATAGACGGATCAATCACTGTATCCGAATCCTTTTCACATGAATAAACAACAATTACAATCGCTGCATAAACAGCAATTGTAATCATTGAAAAAAATTTTCTGAATGTTATAATGATAAATAAATTAAGTTAATCTACGAGTAGATTTCCGCCGATATTTAGGATGTGAATTTTATTATAAAATTATCTTCTGATTCTTTTTACGTCAGGATAAATGTTTAACCCAACATCAATCGAAAACATTCCAATGTATCTCTTAAATCCTGGACCGCCAGTATCGTTTCCGTCATTAAGGCTTAAGTCGGTTTTTGATCCCGTTGTATTTACGCTGTTGTCGTCATTAAATAAATTCATCAGATTATATCTTCCACCGAAATTAATACCGAGATTTCTATGCTTATTTTTTAGGACAAATTCCAGTCCTGCTTTAATTTCAAGTCCAACTCTGAGCGATGATTCAAATGACTTGCTGAAATTGGTAGCTGTTTCAGTCTTCGGAGTATATTCACCCGAAATGAAATTTAAAGTCAGACCTCCGCCGTAATAACTTCTAAATCCGTATGTTCCATAGAACAAGTATTCATAACCAGCATCAATAGTTGTAATATCATACGAAGTTTTATTCTCATCTGAAAAATCTGCATTTGTCATTCCTTTATAATCAAATCCAAGAAAAATTCTGTCAACTCTCGTTTTCCCGGGACTGTATTTACCATAAATGTAACCTCCCCATCCCCATCTCATTCCGTAATTATCTTTTAAAATCTGATCCTGCGATTCATAATTTGCTCTGCCGTAAGCATCATTTGTAGCAAGATTCCATACCGGACCTATACCAACAACCCATCTGGGTCTCGGATAAGTATATCTCACAGTCTGAGCATTTAAATCTGGTAAAGACATCAAAAATGTTACTGTAATTATAAAAAGCAATAATAATTTTCTCATTAATTTTCCTTTCAAGATTTGAATATTTTTCGGTTTTTAATTGAATTCAAATTAGTATTTTGGCATAAAATAATCAAGTAAATTTAGTCAATTTTTAAAGTTTATAAGATAATTTTCAATTAATTTGGCTTTAAAGTCAGATTATCTAAACTGTTTATCTTTACATTCCACTTAACATGATTGAATTGATATTAACATTGAAATTGAACATTCAGTAAAAAATATTGTAAGTAATAATAAAATATATGAACAATACTCTCACGGATTATTTTTTAGAGCTGATCAATGATTATGGCTTTAACAAAAATGCTTTCTTCACCAAAGAAGACGAGGAATATATTCCATTCAGCTATTCTGATCTGGCAAAGAATTTAATTTGTCTTATGAAATATTTTATTTCAAATGACATATATCCGGGTGACAAAGTATCTATCTTATCCGAAAACCGAACAGAATGGGTGACAGTTGATTTTGCATGCATGTTTTACAAAGCTGTTTCAGTTCCGCTTTATACATCCACATCTGAAAATCAGATTCGTTACATACTTGAGAATTCAGAATCAAAAATCTGTTTTGTATCAAACTCCTTTCTTGCAGAAAAAATATTGAAGATGAAAAAAGACTTGCCTTCATTACGGATAGTTTCGGTTTTTAACAATATAAGTAAAGATGAAGATTACTATAAAAGTATATCCCTTTTTGGAGATATTCTGAAAAATAAAACTAATTCAGATGAAAATGAAATTCTATCCGAGTTAATTAAACTTTCGGAGTCTGTGAAAGAAAATGATTTGTTAACAATAATTTACACGTCAGGAACAACCGGCAATCCAAAAGGAGTTATGCTTTCGCACAAAAATATTTATTCAAATGTAAAAGCATGTAAGAAAGTACTTCCGATTTCAGATAAAGACAGATTTCTTTCATATCTGCCGTATTCTCATATTTATGAGAGAACTGCGGGTTACTATCTTGCATTATTCAGCGGAGCGGAAGTTTATTATGCACAAAACATTGAGACTATTTCGGCTCAATTGCCTGAAGTGAAACCGACTATCGTAATCACTGTTCCCAGGCTTCTTGATAAAATCTATAACAGGCTTATGAAAAGCAGTGACACAATAAAAAATCCATTCAAAAAAATATTGTTTAACCAAGCAATAAATCTGGCAAATAACAGCACCGATAAATCTTCTTTCAAATGGAAGCTATTTGATCGTCTTGTTTATAAAAAAATCAGAGAAAAAACCGGAGGTGAGATCAGATTTTTTGTTTCCGGAGGAGGAGCGCTTAACAGTCACATTGGCCGGTTTTTTGAAAACACAGGACTTACTACATTAGAAGGTTACGGTCTAACTGAAACTTCGCCTGTCATCTCGGTAAATCCTCCAGAGATGAATAAATATGGAACGGTAGGAAAAGCGATTGACGGAGTCGAAATAAGACTATCCGACGATAATGAAATACTCGTAAAAGGTGATCTTGTAATGCAGGGTTATTATAAAGATGAAAAGGCAACCGGTGAATCAATTAAAGATGGATGGTTATATACAGGAGATATAGGAATAATTGATGATGAAGGTTATCTAAAAATTACCGACAGAAAAAAATCACTTTTTAAAACGTCCGGCGGGAAATATATAGCGCCGGTTCTAATAGAAGACTTGCTTTGTTCGCTTGACTTTGTGGAAACTGTTGTCGCTATAGGTAATGAAAGAATGTTTGTTACCGCATTGATTGTTCCCTTTGAAAATGAACTGATTGAATATTCCAGGAAACAAAACATTAATTTCAAAACTTATGAGGAATTGTTGACCGATCCAAAACTTCATCAGTTGATTCAGAGAGACATTGACATTAAACAGTCGTCGCTGGCGCATTTTGAAAGGGTAAGAAGATTTACACTACTGCCAAAGCCTTTCAGCATTGAATCGGGTGAGCTGACGCCTACTTTAAAAGTTAAACGTAAATTTGTTGAGGAGAAATATTCCGATGAAATTGAAAAGATGTATTTAAAGTTATAATTACTGTTCATTTATTATAATAAATACTTCGATAAAAAATGTAAATCAATTCTTTTTTATTTTAAAATTCATTAAAATTTAAAATTAAATAATTTATATTGAGCCATGATTGATTCATATATACCAATATTTATTATTTTTGTATTTGCAGTGGGCTTTGGCATAGTAATGGTGAAGTTTTCTTCATTGTTTGGTCCAAGCAGACCTAATAAAGAGAAACTTTCAACATACGAAAGCGGTATCGATCCTGTGGGAACTGCACATGAAAGATTTTCGATAAAGTTTTACATGGTGGCAGTTTTGTTTATTTTATTTGACATTGAAGTTGTGTTTTTGTATCCATGGGCTGCTGCATTTTTGAATTTTGAGCCTGTAAAAATGGTTTACTCATTCATAAGCGTTATTGTTTTCATTATCATTTTACTCGTAGGTTATCTTTACGTAATTAAGAAAGGAGCTTTAAAATGGGATTAGAAGAAAAATTATCTAAGGACGGATTTGTAACATCTAAGATTGATGAATTAATAAAATGGTCGAGGAAAAATGCGTTATGGCCTATGCCGATGGGCATTTCCTGCTGTGCCATTGAAATGATGGCTGCTGCCGGTCCGAGATTTGACATATCGAGATTTGGAAGCGAAGTTTTCAGATTCTCGCCAAGACAATCAGATGTGATGATTGTTGCCGGTACGACAACTTATAAAATGGCGCACGTTGTCCGAAAAATTTATGACCAGATGCCTGATCCAAAGTGGGTAATTGCAATGGGCGCTTGCACTTCAAGCGGTGGAATTTACAGAACATATTCTGTTGTTCAGGGAATCGATCTTTTCCTTCCTGTTGACGTATATGTTGCCGGATGCCCTCCAAGACCGGATAACCTTCTGAAAGCATTGATAAAACTTCAGGAGAAAATTCAAACGGGTCAGGACGGAAGTTTTTCAATAAACTAAATTCATTTCATTCAATAAATAATTTAAAAGGAGAAATCATGAAAAATTTAATTTACTTTTTAACGGTTGTATTTTTTATTGTTTTTTATTCATCGGAGACAAAAGCCCAAAGGATATTGATAAATGAGGGTTTCGAAACCAGTGGTTTTAATACAGATAGTCTTCCGACAGGATGGTTTAAACTCGATGCAGATGGTACAAATCCCGGTTACCCGTTTGCAGTTTGGTCAGCAAGAGATTCCGGCGTTTTATTTCCGGGAGTGAATACCATAATTCATTCAAGAGCTCACAACGGTACAAGAGGTGTCAGCATTCCATGGAGAGCAGGTTCTCCTGTTGCCGATGACTGGTTGTTTACCGACAGCATTAGAATTCAAACGGGAGATAGCCTAATATTCTGGATGCTTCTCGGAACACCCGGAGATATTCCGAATCTCACAAATTACATTGACACAATGCAGGTGCATGTATGCTCCGAACAAGACCCGGTTTTTTCGATTCAAAGACTCGGAACAATCAGAAGTCTGGATTCTCAAAATGTCTGGACAGAATATAAATTTAACTTAAGCGCATTTGCCGGTCAAAAGGTTTACATTGCATTTAGATATTACATGAATACAGATGTTGACGGCTTATGGTGCAATATCGATGATATTCTTGTTGGCAACAGAAGCTCTGTCGGCGTTACACAAAATGGAACAAACGTCCCGACAAAATTTGCTTTGAATCAGAACTATCCTAATCCGTTTAATCCTGCGACAAAAATTAATTTTGATCTCGCAAAAGCATCAAATGTAAATCTTACAGTATTTAATTCTCTCGGTCAGAAAGTAATGACAATTTTCGAAGGTACAAAACCTGCCGGATCTTATACAGCAACATTTAACGGCAGCGGATTGGCAAGCGGAACTTATTATTACAGACTCGAAACGGAGTTCTATACCGAAACCAAGAAGATGCAACTCGTAAAATAGTCGGGTTAATTTTAAAAGCAAACATTATTTTTTAAAAAAGCAGTTGAATAAATTCAGCTGCTTTTTTTATTCCTTAACTTTTTACCTTCGTATCTGAAAAATCAGAAATCAACTACTGATTTAAGCCGTAGCTGATTAGTCAATTTGACTATTACGACAACTGTGTTGATTAAATAAAAATCTAATTGTATCTGCGCTCCTAATCAGGAGATTGGAAGCGTGGTGGTGAAAAAAGATATTCTAAATGTACATGTGCTCCTAATCGGGCAGATTTGGAGAGTCGATAGAATTGTTTGCAATTCAACTTTCTTAAGAGCCAAATTTGATAAAGCTCTTTTATTCTTACATTAACTATTTTTGTTTTTGACAACAAAGCAACTATACAGCATAATATTTAAGCTTATTGAAATGTATTTCTAAAATCATTTTTAAAAAAATTCTCTTTTCGATTAGAATAAAATGGAACAGCTGTAATTATATACTCATTAGATTTTATATGTATAGTTTTCTTATTCTCTCTTAATTCTAAAAGAAATTCTTCCTTCCATTTGTCTTTTGCCTCTAAATGTTCTCCTTTCGGTTCAATGAAAACCTGATACACAATTTTTTCTTTTCTCTTACTATGGCAAAACAAAATAAAGTCCGGTTCAAACGCTCTTCCTGATTTGTCAACAATTTTTATCTCGCGTTCATTTCGAATTAGATAAATTGTATCAAAAATCTTTTTAAAGTCTGTGACTAATCTTGAAAATAATTCTACAAATTTCTTTTCCTCTGCTGTTCCATAATTTGCATTATACACATACCATTGTTTGTCTGAAACCACGTCTTCTTGCCCATCTGCCCTCACGCTGTTTTTCCTTACTTTGATTTGCTTGTCATTAAAGATTTTTTTAATTCCTTCATTAAAAAATTCCGAACCTTCATATTCGCTAAGATTCGATTTTATTTCTTTCTCGATTTTTTCTAATAACGCAATAACTGCAAGCAAAAAGTCCAAGTTGCTAATTCTAATTAATTGCGACTGGTCACCTTTAAATGTTATTTCCAATGACCTCAAATAATTTTCAGATGAAATAAATTCTGATTGAGACTTAAGATTCGGAAAGAATTTCTTTAGGTTTGAAAAATTAAAAAAAGGATTCTTACTTAATGCAAATTGAATTACATTATTTGGGATTTCAGAAAGTTTAACATCTCTTTGACCACTTGAAGTTGTTTCAACTGAAGCTTTTTCATTTTTAAAAATTGCTGTTTCGATGCCAATGCCCGAAGAAATGTTATATGAGAAATTGCTTTTTACAACTCCTAAATCCGAAAAAGATTTTACTTTAGCATAATTTTTTTCAATCTTTTTATTGAATACCACTTTCCCATTCTTGTAAAAATCTGATTTCTTGAAATCGGGCTTAAGAGTCAATTGCTTGATCTCCATATTATCTTCATCTTCATAAATTCCCGATTCAATCAATGCTTTCTTTAACTCCGAAATATATTTGCTGTCTTCTTTTGTGTGGTAATACAGCTCTTCAATTACTTTCAAATTATTTTCTATATCGCCGTCATACTTTCGGGTAAATTTATCATCGCCTTCTTTTATTTTAAACGGAAAGTATCTCGCGCCTCTTCCTATTAACTGCGCCTCCGAAATTGTTGTCTTTCCGGCTTTACTTCCTTTACTGTCCCGGCTTTCATACAATCTCACAATATCAAATAAATTCAATACATCCCAGCCTTCATTTAATTTCATCACTGCAAATACAGCCCTTATCGGATTATTCTCATCTTCAAGTGTATTGAGAAGAATCTGATTCATTTCAGCTTCGTCATCGCTGTTTGCACTGATACAGTTTTCGAACTTAAAATTTTCCTTGATTCGATTGGCAATTAAAGCTGAATTAATTTTCTTCTCTTTGAAATAATCGAATGCTTTTCCAATTATCGGAATCCCGGATGATGTTCGGATATTGTCAATGTTACTGTACGTTAGGTTATCGATAAGTTTATGGAATTTTTCTTTATTCTTTTCTGATTCCTTTATCGTTCTCTTTGCCTTAAACAAAATTACCGGCTTCAGATTAACATTGTTGTCAGCCGCAAGTTCCTGCCTGTATTGATTCAATATCAACGCCTGCAATATTCTTTCTTCTTCTTTGTAATTTGTCCGGATGAGACTTATTTCTTTTGAAAATTTATCATTTCTAAACTGCGCAAGATCATACTTATAAATAACTTTATCCTGATATTTGTTTGAAATATCCTGATTGGAATAATCTAATGTTGCAGTAAACTCCAACAAAATGTTTTCAATATTCTGATTAAGAATTTTTACAACTGTTCCTTCCCACTTTGCTTTTTCTTCCAATTCCTGCTTCTTGGTAGATGCGCTGAAGTGATGCGCTTCATCGGCTATCAACACAATTTTCTTGTCTTTGAAATCTTCGTAGCTAACGCTGTTCTCTTTTATTGTCAGCTCAAGATCGGTATGGAGCTGCTGTATGGTCGTAAATTTTAAGTTAATATTTTTATCGTCTGCAGTGTCAAATGTGTCAATTTCCTTTATGAAAAGCTTTTTCCCGTTTATTGATATCTCGTTATTAAAAAGATATTTAAACGATTTCGGATTTAGAAAATTCTCTTTTGTTTTTTTGATAATGTTTTTCGAATTTACAAAAAACAAAAAATTTCTGTAACCCTTTTCGAATAAATAAAGAACCAGTCCTGCCATCACAAGCGTTTTGCCGCTTCCTGTCGCCATATTATAGAGTAAATGATATGGCTTGTTCTGCTTTCCATCAAAATCAGCTTTCAAAAAGTAATCAAACCTCGAAAAAGCTTTTATCTGATAATCACGTATTGGAAGTCTTGGCGAAAGGTTATCCTCGATATGCGGAATATGAGTATTTGAAATTGCTGTATTATGTTTTGCCGCATTGTCTAATTCTTCATACAAGTAAGTCATCATTGTAACTTTTTAATTTTGTTTTCAAGCAGTGTCTTTGCGGATAATTTGCTTACAACTTTTTTCCCGGTCTTTGCTTCTATTTCCCGTCTTGTATTTCCTGCAATAGTTCCGCCTTGCTTTGCAATATTCTTACTTTGAAAAAATGTTGAGGGCTTTTTTTCTTTGCTGATTTCTGTCGTGGTTGCTTCTGCGAGCATATTCAAAACAAGTTCGAGATTTGTCATGTTGTCTCTTAAGCCCTCTTTCTTCAGCTCTTTATGTTTTTTGTACTGTGTTACCGTAAATCCGCTCCAAGCTTTAGTAATCTCATCTGTTAGTATCGCAAACTCCTGTCCTTTCTTTACTCCTCTTTTTTCCCATTCATCGGTTAATTCTTTTCTGACTTCAATGCTCTTAAGTCTCTGATTAATCCATTCTTTGCTGTAACCTTTCTTCAGATAAGTTTCCATTAATCTGTCAATTCCGATTTCCGGATCGGAGATTTCATCTATACGCTCTCTTGCAACTTTCGCAATCCATAATTTGAATGGCTCTGCTTTGGGAGAAGGAATTATCTGGATCAATCGAAACAACTGCTCGGTTTCGGCTACGTCAGTTTTGTATGATTTTCCATCTGAAGCTTCCATTTTCAGTTGTCCGATTTTTTCGGACAACTCACTTCCTTCTTTCCTTAGCTTGTTTTTCAAATCATTCCAATACTTTCTTGGTCGGTCTGTACCGGTCAACACTTCTATCACATCAGTAACCGAAAAATACCACTTCTCTTCAGTTTCATCCCATATAGTTCGTACTTGCTTTGATTCAAACATCTTTATTGCCGTCTTCTTGTCCATGCTTATCTCTATTTAAGTTTGTTAAATTTTATCGTCATTGGTCGCTGAATCTTATTCGACTGTCCGATTTTTTCGGACAGTTCATTTTATTCCTGTTTGCTTTATACAAATATCTTCGGAAAACTTCAATTTCAGTTGACTACAATTTGTAGCCAACTGACTTCCTTCTTTCTTTAACCTTGTTTTAAGAACACTCCGGTATTTTCTGGCATTTGAACTTTCGGTTAATGCTTCGATTACATCTATTACGGAAAAATACCATTTCTCTTCAGCTTCATTCCAAATGGTTCGTATCTGTCTTGATTCGAATACCTTAACTGCAGTTTTGTTATCCATATTATCATTATTTAAGTTTATAAAAATACTTTTCACTTTCGTCACTTTCTTTGGTTATGCAACTCCGGTTTTGTATGATTTCAATTTCAATCGGTTACAATTTGCAACCGTTTCATTTCCTTCTTTCAAAAGTCTGATTTTCAGTTGTCCGATTTTTTCGGACAACTGATTATATTAAATCAATAACTATTATAGTTTATAAAAATCTTTTGTCACTTTCTTTTCTTTATCCGTAACTTTAAAATCTTTATCATCCATTGAAGACAAATTTACATAAAGCTGATTCTTGTCGAGCAATTCAACAAGAAGTTTCTTTTGTTCTTTCAATGTAAGTGATTTAAATTCTTCAATATTTTCTTCCTGCCTCTTTATGTCAACATTGTAATTCAGAAATGACCTGTCTTTCATTTCATCCCAAATCTCTAATAACTCTTTCGTATTCTTTGCTTTTTTGATCTTCTCTATGAATGCTTCGTTGTATTTTTTTAGTTCGAAGTAGATGAATTCACCGCCACCTTCCCAATTGACGGATTCACTTATTCCGCCTTCCTCACCTTTAATTACTTTTTTTAATCGTTCAACGACAATATTTTTTACATACTCCATTTGTTCGATTCCAATGTACTGTCTATTTAATTTATGAGAAGTTGTAGTCGTAGTGCCACTTCCCAAATGATAATCAAGTATAATATCTTTTTCACAAGTTCCTATTTCTATTATTTTTTTTAAAAGTTGTTCTGGTTTGGGATAATCAAAAACTTTTTTGGAAAAAAGATTCTCTAATTGTTTAGTACCTTGACCTGAAAAAGTTTCTTCAAACCATGAATTATATACAACTTCTTTTTCCCCATCTCTCTCATAAATTTTTTCATACAACTCAACTCTACCATTCTTTTCTAATTTAATTACCAAATTTTGTTCAATAGCTTTTAGTAGCTTATCCTTACTCCACCTCCAACGTCCATCTGCTCCATTTGGTAAAACAGGCTTTATTTTCTTACCTTCAAATTCTATTTCGTAAAATAAGTTTGGTCTATCCTCTTTTCGGCTATTACTACCCCATTTACGAATCAATTGTATTTTGTATTTTTTATTTTTCTCCTTATCAAAAAACAGATAAGCAGAATTATCCTGAACTCTTTGTCTATTAATTTTCAAAAATTCTTTTGATTTAGCAAAAACGATAATCATTTCATGAATCTGTGCAATAAATTTACTATCCTGTCTCCCTCCTCTCCCTCTCCATACAATGTTCGATATAAAATTTTCTCTTTTAAAAATGTCATCCATTATTACTTTTAAATAGGCTTGTTCGTTATCATCACATTGCACAAAAATAATACCATTTTCTTTTAATAGTTCTCTAGCAATCTCAAGTCTATTCTTCATAAACGTCAGCCATGTTGAATGATTAAAACTGTCATTATACTTAAATGAATCATTTCCCGTATTATAAGGCGGGTCAATATAAATCAACTTCACTTTCCCTGCAAACTCTTCTTTCAGTGAATGCAGAGCCAGAAGATTATTTCCTTTGATGATGAGATTATCCGTGATTGTTCCTTCTTCATTTCTGTTGAATTTATCAAACGGCTTTTCGCCTTCAGCCGTGTATTTCTTTACATTGGTGAGAACTTTCGGTTCGAATAATTGCGTGATTTCATCTTGTGCAAGTGTTTCATTAAAAAAGATTTCATCGCGCTTATCCTCTTCCTTGCTTTGTCCGCCTTCGAGCACGCAGTCTTTGTACGGCCAGACAAGCGTAACTTCGTTTCGTTGATTCAGATATTTTCCGTCAATATTCAGTCCGATTTTCTTCTTGTAAGCAGTGTAACTGTCATTCAAATAATTTTTTTGTTCAAGGAACTGAATGAACAACGGCTGATTAAAAACCAAAGCTTTCTTTACCTCCAGAAAAAATTTGGATTTAAGCTCTTTATTTTCAAGCAGCAGACCAATCAAGGTTTCATCAAAATTCTGCGCTTTGTTAATTACTACCCATTTCTTTAGTTCGCCCGTATCGGAAACAAATTCCGGCACTTTCTTAAGTTGTTCATTTAACAAATGATATAGCTTCATAAAAGTAATTTTAATTAATTATTGCTGATGTCTTTTTTAAGAATTAGCAGAATTAACATACAAACCGAGTAAATATAAAAATTAGTAAATGTATTTGAAATTCACTTACATCTAAAATTAAAGTTGATCTAAGAAGGGATTGTATTTCACAGACGAGGAAAAAATTAATGATTAAGTTTTTATTCTATATTATAAACTTCTATCAAACGTTCAAGAGGTAATATACCTCCGAACCGTTCAATGATCCTCAGTCTATAATACCAGACCTTTGTATTTTTATTAGCTTTGTTTAACAAATAATCTCTTAAAGAGATATTGCCTTTCATTCTTATCCCTGCTTCTAAAATATCTTTAGCATCCTTTTTTTCTTTTTCTGTTATATTTAACAAATCATATTCCTGCTCAATCTCTTTATATGTTAATTTTTTCATAGCTCCTCCATGTTTATTTTAGATCTCGATATTGATTCATCTTTTGTAATATCCATAACTTTAAATCCTGTTCTGATCATAAACAAGTTCAGTATAATCAGTACGATCACCATTATAAACAGTAACTATGCGTTGTCCGAATTTTCTTTCCTTTAAGAGATGTATTAACCTATCTAATGAAATATCAAACGAAGGTAGAAACAATGTTAAGAACTTTTTATCATCAGGAAATTCCTTAACATAGCTATCTATGAAAGGTCTAATCTCCGGATTATCTTTTATAACTAATTCTATTGATTTACTATAAACCATATTGATTATTCCAAAATTGTTCGAACAAAATTAATAATTCCGGAAAATCTCCTTCAATGTAAAAAAGAAGGGGATTGTATTTCGGAGACGTAGGACAATTAACTCGAAACAAATTGTTTAAGAAATAAAATCTTTATCATAAACAACTTCAGATTCTTTATACTTTAAATACTTTTCGTTTAACTCTTTATTGTAATTTGGATCTTTTATAACAACAGGAAAGTAAATATGCGAAGAATCCGGCTTTGCAAGTATATGTACTACAAAATCTTCATGCCTAAACCCCTTATCGGAATATTTATTTTCACGCTTTTTCATTGGTTTTAATTTATCATAAATTTAATCAACATTTCTTAAATTTTCTGATTAATTCCCGTCCCATTATGTCTCCCCCATTTCCTTATCTCCAAAATTACTAAGACATCTTACTCAGAATTATTGCTGAAACAATTTCGGCAAAGTAAAAATAACTGCCATTTGATTTCTCACCCAAATCCGCGCCACATCGGGACAAGCATAAATCCTTGCATTCGAATTTTTATAATCCAGATGAAACTCAGCTAATTTCAATTTTCCAGATACCGGATTATTATAAATATAATACAGCTTATGTCGTATAAATTTCTCTACTTCATCAGCCATGCCTATCACCCAAAAACACCTTCTACGAAAGATATTTATTATTGCTTATTAATCATGGAACTACTGCATTAATAAAATCAGATGCATTATTATCCGTTATTGACAAATCATTGCCGTCAACATTGTCATCACCATTTACATCTGATGAATAATATCCCGTCAAAAAATTAACCGCATCGTTATCGATCAATGATAAATCCGATGCATCAATTACGCCATCCTGATTTACGTCACCCGAGTATATACCAAACCTTATGACTGAAGATTCTTTTAAAATATTTTTCTCCGGAACCGGTGCATCTATAAATGATGCAACTTGTTTCTGATTATTTCCCAATGCCTGTGATGCAGTAATGGTAAAATCATAATTCATTGTTGTTCCTTCTGTAAATACCTCGCCGCCTGATTTACTCCATGTCTCTATTGTATTTCTGTGTTTAATCTTTATATAATAAATTCCATTTCCGGCATTTGGAAATATAAATGAGTCTGTAAATGTCAAAGTATCAATAAGTCCAACTGCAGAATCTATTGCTTCATAAGGTGAAATGCTTGAATGCAAATAAGCTTTTACTGTATCTTTTAATCTAAGCCTGTCAACGGCAGTATTATAAAATCCCTCCTGAATTAACGAAATGTTTATAATCCCGTGAGTAGTACCTGTTCCCCGAACCGCAAAAGTATAATCTTGAGCGATAAAACATTCTGTTCCCGAATTAATGCTTGTTATTATTTTCACTACGGAAGATTTCACTCCAGCCGATGAAGGTATAAATGTTACGTCAAAAGCTGCAGAATCTCCCGCAGCAATCTTTAATATAGTATTTAACGTATCCGGAAAAAACATTGCTGAATCACCCCCAGTCATAAGGATGTTTGAAATCATAAGACTGTCCGAACTTAAGTTATGAAGAATGTAAGTTCTTACAGCCGAAGTGTCAGAAGATACAAATCCAAAATCTGTGTGATTTGCCGTGTCAGGAGTTACAGACCCGTTTATTACAAGAGCGCCGTTTCCATAAACAGCAGCGCTCAATTGAGCAGAGGCTGACAGATTTTTAAAAACATCAATGGCATTACCTGCTTCGTTTGCCGAAACAATTTCAGGTTTACCGTCTTCGCTTAGATCACCGTTATACAAATTTACTTTGGAAAGTGAAGGATAAGCTTTATGATTGAAGAAACTGATGTTACCAGGTATTGAGTTATTTATTATCAAATGCAGCAATGAATCGCTTCCCGCAGCAACATCCGGCTTGCCGTCTCCGTCATAATCTCCAATAGTTAAAGAGCCGGTATTATCAGAAAAATTAAAATTATATGGAACGTCAAAACTTATTACGCCTATTGCAGAAGTATTCTTGTAAACATACAGTAAGCTGCTAATTTCAGAACAGAATACCAAATCATGTTTTCCGTCAGCATCTATATCACTTAAACCAATTTGAAAAGTTGTTAACGTATTTCCTGAAAAAGAAACTAAATTTTCAGTAAAACTTAAATTATTATTTGAAGAATTATTTCTGAGAACTACGGAATTAATTCCATTGTAAGCTATGATATCATGCTTCCCATCTCCGTCAATATCTCCGGATTCAATGAGACTGTTACCGCTAACAACATAACTTTCGCTGGCAGCAGCAAAGTTTATATTAACTGAGTCGGATATGTTTTTTAGAACTTCTAAAGAATCCGTCGTTGTATATGCAATGTCAGGTTTTCCGTCTTCGTTAAAATCGTTTATTTCAATGTTAACAATACTTGCGGAAGCTGAAAAATCTTTTCTTATTGCAAAACTGATATTGCCTGTGTCAGAAGTATTTATGAACACTGATAAAAAAGTATCGCCGGTAATAATATCGAGTCTGCCGTCTCCATCAATGTCAGCAAGGCTCATTGCATCAGGAAGAGTTCCTCCGGTACTGAAATCTATTTTTGGTTCAAAATTAATTCCGCTTGTATCCGAAATATTCCGCAATACTGAAATACTGTTTCCCGATTTGTTAAGCGATACAAGATCGGATTTGCCGTCAGAATCTATATCGCCAATCTTTGCAACATTTGGAGCTGCCCCAGTAGAAAATCCGGTAACCGGAGCAAAGTCCGGTTTGCATCCTCCTGAAAATGTAACTATAAACGGCTTAGTAGAATAACCGGTAAGATTACTGTCAAGATTTGTTACGCTTAAAAATTCATAGTTTGCCCCCGCCGGTACTGAAACTGAAATGCTGTCTTCATCAGCTGATATAATTTCTGCTCTTACTGCACCAAAAAGCACAACATTATTTGAAACTACATTGCTGAATCCTTTGCCTTTTATTACAACTTTAGTTCCAACAGCTCCGCTTTCAGGATAGAAAGAGAATATTTTAGGCTTTACGTTAATAAATGAAGAAGTTTGCTCAAGCGTGTCATTTGAATTATCTCTGTCACCTTCAAGACTTGTAAAAACTGTAATTGTGTATGTCGTATTCGGAGACGGTATAAATCCTGCTGTAAAAGTTACATTCCTCTCGAGCCCGGCTGATAATGTGTCTGAAATCGTACTTATATATCCTCCGGGATTTATAATGCATGTTATGTTAAATGGAGTGTAAAGATTTATGTTTCCGAAATTTTTTATTGTAATAACCGGAACAACTGTATCCGAAGTAAGAGCATTAATTCCTTCAAAAGGATAAATTATATTTGTAACTCCCGCATCTTTATGAAATAAATTAAACTCATCAGCGCCAATATCGGGATTAATTGAATCTCTGATATTTCCATCTATGTCAAAATTAATTCCGGGTACGAAAACTCCGGAATCATTGCATGGAGATATATCTGTAGAATCAATATGCAGATCATTGATACCGGCAAACAATGGATCTGCAGAAATGCTGTTGGTGTCTTTGCCAGATGCAATCCGCCAGTTTGAAAGAGATGCCCTGTTACCTCCCAAGTAACCGAGATTCGGACTCGTTGAATGATGATAATCATTGTAATTAATATCAGAATATACCGATGCTGAAGCTCCGGAATAAATGCAGTACCTGTTTGCCCCGATTGTTTGTGTATTGGAAAAAATGTTGTTCAATATTGCAATGGAGCTCATTGTTTGAATGTCAGAAGAAATGTTCAATGCCGAAGGAATTCCATTGGGATTGATTTGATCGGTATTCATTGAAACAGTATTATAAAATAGACTGTAACCTCCTCCTTTTTCAATCATAATTCCGTAACCATTATCATAAGAATTCACGTCTCCAAATCCGTAACCCGTAACATCCGAGATAAAATTATTGTAAACTAAAATATTCGATGCAGCAGAAGAAGCCCCCAGAAGTATTCCTGCAGCGCCCCAGCCTATCGGAGAATTCGTTTGCTTAATTTTAGAAATTTTATTGTTGTAAATATTCCCTCCGTCAATATTATTTCCAACCTGAATACCTTGCATGATTGCCGACGAAGATGGTGATGATATTACTCCGGTAATTACATTATTATAAATCCTGAACATCCGCGAATTACCGATAAAGATTCCTCTGTATCCAAGATTGCCCGAATCTTTTCCAAGTTCATTTCCGGAAATTACGGCAGCGCTGTCCAATGAAACTGAACTGCCTCTTATGTAAATTGCATTCTGCACATTTGTTATTTCATTATTAATCACTGACAAGTTTGTATTCATTGATCCTGTCTCACTCTCAAAAGAAATTCCGCTGCCCGAAAAGATTCCCGCAAATGTAGTAAACTGCGATAATCCTTTTATCCTGCAGTTTCTAATTGTGTTTGATGCTGTGCCGTTTCCTCCGGATGCTCCACTGATCCATATTCCTGCTCCGGAGGAATTTGAATCAATTAATGTCAAGCTTCTGTCACTGCCTCCGGAATTCGAACCGTCAATTATTATAAAGTCAGCATCGTTTAACTTAAAGATCCCGTCAGCATTGTTACCCGTAATTTTTGAACTGATACCGTCATAAGGTCTGAATGTTATCGTATTTATCAAACTGCTTCCGGCAATTTGATTAATGGTAAGAGGATAAGTTTCGCTTGCACTTGTGTAAAGTGTATCAATCAGTAAAAATCTGACTGCACCGCTCACTCCCCTTGAATTTAGATCTGCAACAGCTGCAGAAATCGTTGCATAAATTCCTCTAATGGAATCAGCAAACATATCCGGAAAATTTTCTTTGGAAACAAAAAGAGAACCATCATATACTTTACCGTTTAGCATCGGAACGAATGTTATCTCATCAGTTTCTTTCAAAACTTTTTTAATTGGAAAACCTGAAATGGAATTGGCATCCAAAATATTAGATTTACTTTTTCCGTTTTTTTCTTCATAACTTTCATAAACCTCTTTCGTTACTTTTCGGACGATCCGGTTAAAAGTAATACTTTTTCCTGTCACACTGTTAAACATTGAGACACCCACGAGATAATTTCCCGCAAGCATTCCCGGATTATACTCATCTGCTCCGATGTCAGGAAATAAGCTGTCTCTTGCATTGCCATCAATGTCATCCGAAATTCCTGATACAGGTACACCCGCTGAATTGCAAGGAGATGCCGAATGCAAATCAATATGCAGATCTGCACTGTCGGCAAACATGGGATTACCTGAAATGCTCGATGAATCTTTTCCTGTTGCAGTTTTCCAGCCTGAAAGAGTAGAATGATTTCCTCCGAGATATCCGAGATTTGGATTTGATGCGAAATAATAATCATTGTTATCTATACCGGAATACACTGAAGCTGTTCCGCCTGAATAAACACAGTATCTTTCTGTTCCGATTGTTTGTGTGTTTGAAAAAATATTATTTTTAATATTTAATGCGCCTGATATTGTTACGTTTCCCGATATATACAAAGCAGCTGAAACACTTGCCGGATTTGACTGTTCTGTTTTTAACGAAACAGTATTGAAATAAATATTATATCCGCCACCTGAATCCACTCTGATTCCGTTTCCGTTTTCATCCGGATTTGCATCTCCGTATCCAATTATATCAGAAATGAAATTATTATAAACCGAAACATCGGAAGCTGAATTAAGAGTTTTAAGCAATATACCTGCGGCAGCATAACCGCCGGTATTTGTCTGATTAATGCCGCTGATTTTATTATTATATATTCGTCCACCGTTAATGTTTAATGATGTTTGGATTCCTGAAATTAAATCAATTGAAGAGGATGAAGAAATTATGCCTGAAATAATATTACCGTTAATATTAAAATTTTTTGAATTCCCGATAAGTATTCCTCTCATGCCAAGATTTTCGGATATAGAACCTAATGTATTGCCTGAAACTGTCATCAATGAATCATTCAATGATGAATTTCCTATCAGATAAATTGCGTTACGGAATTTGGTGATTTCATTATTTACAATCGAAAGATTTGAATTTGGATATGCAGATTCATTACCTATTATGGTACCGCTGCCCGATACAATTCCCGCAAATGAAGTAAACTGCGACTGTCCATTAATTTTACAATTTTTAATTGTATTAAAATTCGCTCCGTCATTTGCAGAAGCGCTTGCAAGCCATATACCTGAACCGGCAGAATTTGAATCTATTATTGTAAGACTTCTGTCACTGCCTCCGCTATTCGATCCGTCAATAATAAAATAATCCGCGCCGTTTATTTTAAATATTGACGCTGAATTATTTCCCGTGATCAATGATGTAATTCCGGTTGCAGGCCTGATAGTAACGGTATTTATTGCCGAGCTTCCGGATATCGGATTGATTGTTAAAGGATATGTCTCGGTTGCGCTCGTATAATTTGCATCTAAAAGCAGAAATCTAACCGGAGCACTTACTCCTTTGTAATTCAGATCTGTAACTGCTGCTGTTATCGTAGCATAAACCCCCGCTCCAGCATCGGCTTGCATATTTAAAAAATCTTCTTTCGAAACAAAGAGCGGACCTTCATACCTCGACCCATTTTCCATAGGAACACAAATAATCTCATCAACTTCCTTCGCTGCTTTTTTCATGTTTGGTTTTAATACTGACTCCGAATTCTGAAAGTTTGATTTATCTCTTCCATCAGTTTCATCCGCATTTTCATAAGATTCTTTAACAACTTTAATTACAGTTTTTTCAAACGTAATTTTTCTTCCCGTAATACTGTTAAACAACACTGCACCAATAGTATAATCTCCCGCCAATGGCTGAACATTAATTTCATCTGCACCGATGTCCGGCTTTGAAACGTTTCTGCTGTTGCCGTCAATGTCATCAGTAATTCCCGAAATTACAATTGCTCCTGCCCTGCAAGGTGAATAAACAGCAGTATCGATATGCAGATCTGTACTGCTGAAAATTCTTGGATTTCCTGAAATGCTGTTTAAATCATCACCGGTAGCTGTCTGCCAGGTAATAAGATTTGCTCTGTTTCCGCCGAGATATCCGAGATTCGGATTGGAAGCATAGTAATAATCATTGTAATTTATATCCGAATAAACTGACGCCGAAGCTCCGGAATATACACAGTATCTGTTTGATCCGATAGTCTGAGTATTTGAGAAAATATTGTTTCTGACATTGACCGAATTTGATGTAGACACGGCGCTCGAAACATTTAATGCTGCAGTAATTCCGTTTGTGTTTGTCTGATTTGTATTCATGGATACCGTATTGAAATAAATGTTATAGCCTCCGCCGCTTTCAACCATAATTCCGTATCCATTATCATAAGAATTTACATCCGGATACCCGAATCCTTTTACATCGGATATGAAATTGTTATATACAGTAACATTAGCCAAAGAAGTAAACGCCCCAAGCAGTATTCCCGCTGCTCCCCATCCGGCTGATGTGTTTATTTGCTTAATAGTTGAAATTTTATTTTTAAAAATATTGCCGCCGCTTATGTTTTCCCCGATTTGAATGCCGTGCATTGTTTCCGTTGATGATGGATAAGAAATGACATTTGAAATCACATTGCCGTGAATGTTAAAGTTTTCCGAATTTCCAATGTAAACTCCCCTGAATCCAAGATTGGCAGATGCTGTACCTAATGTATTATCGGAAATTGTCATTGCCGTATCAGCATTTACGGAATTTCCCCTGAGATAAATGGCATTCTGAACTTTTGTTATTTCGTTGTTATGAATAGTAAGATTTGAATTCGGTGATTCAGCTTCTCCTCCAAATGATATTCCGCTTCCGGAAAAAATTCCGGCAAATGTGGTAACATGCGACAAACCGATTATCTTACAATTTTTAATTGTATTAAACATAGCTCCGTCATTTGTTGAATCACTTGCTATCCAGATTCCGATTCCCGTCGAGCTCGAATCTATTATTGTCAGACTTCTGTCGCTTCCGCCTGAATTCGAACCGTCAATGATTACATTGTCAGCTCCGTTAAATTTAATCATCGCTCCTGAAACATTTCCCGATATTACCGACGTTACTCCGGTTTGCGGTCTTATCGTAACAGTATTTGTGTCAGAGCTTCCGTCAATCGAATTGATTATGATTGGGTATGATTCAGTAGCGCTTGAGTAACTTGCATCCAAAAGCAAAAATCTTACCGGTCCGTTGATTCCTCTTGCGTTTAAATCAGTGATTGCCGCCGTGATTGTTGCATATACTCCCGAACCCGCTTCAGACTGCATTCCGGGATATTCCTCTCTCGATGCAAAAAGCTTTCCTTCATACTTCAAACCATTTTCAGTGGGAATATAAAATACTTCATCAACTTCCTTCAATATTTTTTTTACTGCTGATGATGAAAAAGAAATCGGATCATTTAATTCAGATTTATCGCTGCCATTAGTCTCTCCCTCGAATTCATAAACTTCTTTAAAAACTTTTTTCACCTTTCGCTCAAATGTAATTTTTTTTCCGGTTACTCTATTAAACATAGACATTCCAATCGTATAATCTCCCGCAAGAGGCGTATACTTGGAATTGTCAGAGTAAAAAGGTTTTCGCAAGTCGGATTTATTTCCTGCCGCGGATATTAAACTATGTTCATCCTCATCGTTAATTTTATTATTAATGAATAAAGCTGATACTTCTCGCTGAAGGTTTTTTGCAATATTAGTTATTCCGGCTTGCTCAACATCCACAACTCCCGGTAAAATGCCGTTACTCAATTTAAATGAGTTGATGTGTTTGTTCATGTCTTCTATCTCTTCAGCATTGAAAAAGTCACGATAGTCAGATTCGTTTTTTAAACTACGGTTTGTGTGTTTATAAACATTAAGCTGGAATATCAAAATTAAGGAAACAACTGTCAGACCGATTGTTTTATTCATACTTTGTTTTGGGGTAGAAAAGATAATTAGTTAGAAGGTTTTACATTTATTTAAAAAAAAATATACTTGAACCGGATTTATTACATAAATTACCATGATAAAGAATAAAATTAAATTTTGAGAAATTACTCAAGTTGAAAATTGAATTCAATGAATGTAAAAAATCCTTTCGCAGATTTAGAAAGTAAATATTTTTAAAACATAAATAGCATAATCTTTTAAATTTATATCTGTTTGGATGAAAGGATTTACATTCATTCCAATAAAGTATATTTCAGAATTACATCATTTTTTTTAAAATTTATAATCTGATTTCACCATATCCTTAAGCCACAGTTTTAAACCAAACTGATTTGATCTCATATTTTCAATATCAGAATTAATTTTGTTAAGCTCATAATCTTTGCCATTTTCAGAATTCAATGTTTTCAGTTTAATAAGCGCGTTTAATATATTAACAAATTCATAAAATGTCTCTTTAAAGTCTTCTTTAATTGTGCTTTCTCTTTTAATATAATGCCTGAAATTATCTATTGACGAAAATACCTGCTCAAAGTATTCCAATTCATATAAGATCTGAAGCTGAAGAAGTTTTACCTGAACTTTTATTATGAAGTTTGGAAAATTTGTTTTTGAAAGCAGCTCAAGAGCTTTTTCGGGATTTCCCTTCTTTAAATTAAGCACTGCATTACAGAAGTAAATTGTGTTTTCTTTCTCGCTGCTTAATCTTGATTTGTTCTTTTCTATATAATCTTCCGCCCACTTAATCTCATCAGCACGAAGAGCAATTTTAATTTCGTTTATAAAATCAGGATAAAGCAGACTGCCAAGCGTAGTATAATCTGTTTCGTTTTTATCCTTAATAATCTCGAAATGTATCGTGGCAAGATCAGTACGTGAGTTGACGTTAAATTCATTTGCACAGTAACCGTTAAGATGAAGAAAAACCATGTATGTATCATATACGCTCAATGAATTTTTATATTTTTCTCCGATTCCTTTCAGTTTATAAAAATTTTCATCGTTACGGTTACTTTCGAGAGATATTATCTGATGATAAACTCTGAGAGTCGGGTTATCAAATTTTGATTTATCTGTAAAAGTCATAAGTTCATCAAACAAGTATTTGTCATATTTGAAATTATTCTGCTTCTCTTCATGCATCATCACATTATAAACTTTGAAAATCTTAATTAAGGAATATTCGAGGAACAAGTCCAGCATTTTCTGCTGATACTGCAAATGCATATTAGGCATTTGAGGCGTCAAATAGTTTAGTTCTTCGACAGTAAGCGAAAGTTTATGCTGAAGGTATTGCTCGTCTTTTTCAAGTTTTTTTTCATTTCTTTGAAGAGCTGATTTATGAACCTGCTGAAAGATGTTTAATAAACTTCTGAACCGAAGTTCTTTGAGAAGATATCTTTCTTTGGCATCCTCATCTTTTCTAAAACCTGAAAATTCAAGATACTCTTTGCCCAGTATGAAAAGATCGGAAATGGAATTTTTAAGCTTGAAGTAATCATATTTTTTATCGGGATAAACACTCGCATACAATTTCTCGTCACTTAGTTTATCTGATTTAAAATCAGGATAATACTTCTTAAGCTCGTCAAATAATCTGATTAGAATTTTCTTTTTGTTAAATACAGGCGAGCATAAAAAGTCCCTGAATTGTCTTATCTCATATTGATTTAAAGATTTTAAAAGTCTGACTAACTTTGAATTCTCCAATATCTATCAGTGTACTTTGCGAATAATTTAATGTAAAATTGAAATTCCGATAATAAAATATCTGATTTAAAAAGGTGAAAATAAATTCTTAAACAAAGCCCTTTGTTTGAAATTTGTCAAAATATCAAACATTTACAGCAGATTCAACTTATTCATACCTGCTAAAACTTGAAATATTTTTCCTTGAATCAGTTAATCTGTAAACATAATTTTGCCACATGGCGATAAGAGATGAATTTCCCAAATTAAAAATTATTTAATACCTCTCTCATACAAATCTAATTGTCATCTCTCGTATCGCCATACGAACTTAGATTGATATTTAGAAAGTTCAAAACAAATATTGTATGAAGAGGTATTTAACTAACTATTATTTAAGGAGATTTTTAATGAAAATTTTCCCTTTTTCAATTACTATTATTTTTATTGCTCTTTTCACATGCACTCAAAATGTTTACTCGGCAAATGAACTGTTCAGTAGCATCGCTTCTGGCAACTGGAATTCAACTACCACCTGGGTAATGTCAACAAACGGAGGCGGAACATGGTTTGCCGCTACAAGCATACCAAATGATACAAGTGGTACCATTACAATCAGAAATCCAAATACCGTAACCGTTACCGTGAGCACTACTGCAAATCAGATGGTCATTGATTCCGGCGGCGTCTTGAAAATAAATTTAGGCATTATTCTGACTATCCCTGACGGCTCCGGAACGGATATAACTATGTCATTGGGAAGCATTCTCAACGGTCCTGGAACAGTGAAAACTCAGAATACTGTTTCCTTAAATCTACGTGGCGGCTCTGCTTTCAATGCTAATCTAAACGTCAATACCGGAACTACATACGCGTATGATCAGACATCGCCTTATGACGGAAGTCTTTACGGTAATTTGACGGTTGATGCCGGAGCAACCCTTAATTGCGGCGATGCTTCCGGAAGACATCTTTTTATGTATGGCGATGTAGTCAATAACGGAACTATCACTGCATCAAGCTCCGGAGGATCTTACAGTATTAACGGTCCTACTCTTGTGAATAACGGGACCTTAACAACTGACGGATCAGCTTATATGGACAGCACAACTTCGATTTCAGGAAGCGGTATATTCAATCCAGCAAATACTTACATTTCAGGTAATGTTACTCTTCTGAATAATATTACCTACTCTCCTTCATATATTGTATTGTATTCAGGAGGAGTTTTAAATCCTAACGGAAAAACATTAACAATTACCTCAGGAACGTTTGAAGTACAATCAGGTACAACTGTTACTTCACCCGGAACAGTGAAAACTCAGAATACTGTTTCCTTAAATCTTCGCGGCGGCTCTGCTTTGAATGCTATTCTAAACGTCAATACCGGAACTACATACGCGTATGACCATTCATCGCCTTATGAAGGAAGTCTGTATGGAGATTTGGTGGTTGATGCAGGAGCTACACTTAATACAGGAAACATTTACGGAAGGCAACTCTCTATGTATGGCGATGTAATCATTAACGGAACTATCACAGCATCAAGCACAGGAGGTTCCTACAGCATTAACGGTCCTACTCTTGTGAATAACGGGACCGTTACCGGAATCGGCTCTGCTTACATGGACAGCACAACTTCAATTTCAGGAAGCGGTATATTCAATCCGGCAAATACTTACATTTCAGGTAATGTTACTCTTCTGAATAATATTACTTATACTCCTACATACATTGGATTGTATTCAGGAGGAGTTTTAAATCCTAACGGAAAAACATTAACAATTACTTCAGGAACATTTGAAGTTCAATCAGGCACAACTGTTACTTCACCCGGAACAGTGAAAACTCAGAATACTGTTTCCTTAAATCTACGCGGCGGCTCTGCTTTCAATGCTAATCTAAACGTCAATACCGGAACTACATACGCGTATGATCAGATATCGCCTTACGACGGAAGTCTTTACGGTAATTTGACGGTTGATGCCGGAGCAACCCTTAATTGCGGCAATGCTTCCGGAAGACATCTTTTTATGTATGGCAATGTTGTCAATAACGGAACTATCACTGCTTCACACTCCTCAGGTTCTTACAGCATTAACGGTCCTACTCTTGTGAATAACGGGACCTTAACAGCTGCCGGATCAGCTTATATGGACAGCACAACTTCAATTTCAGGAAGCGGTATATTTAATCCAACAAATACTTACATTTCCGGTAATGTTACTCTTCTGAATAATATTACCTACTCTCCTTCATATATTAGATTGTATTCAGGAGGAGTTTTAAATCCTAACGGAAAAACATTAACTATTACTTCAGGAACGTTTGAAGTTCAATCAGGCACATCTGTTACTTCACCCGGAACAGTGAAAACTCAGAATACTGTTTCCTTAAATCTACGCGGCGGCTCTGCTTTCAATGCTAATCTAAACGTCAATACCGGAACTACATACGCGTATGATCAGATAACGCCTTACTACGGAAGTCTTTACGGCAATTTAACAATTGATGCAGGAGCAACCATTAATGGCGGTAACATTTCCGGGAGGGCATTATTGATTTACGGAAACACAACAAATAACGGCACACTTACAGCTTCAAGTACGGGAGGATCTATAATTGTCAAATGTCCGGTTTTTGTTAATAACGGAGTAGTAAATACAAGCGGCTCATTCTCTTTTGATTCTACTACCGCTTTTTCCGGAACAGGAAGTTTTCTAACTCATGCTGATTTTACAGCAAAGGCAAACGTAACTCTTACAGGTACTCATCAGATGCAAAGCATTACCATTAATACAGCTGGAATTTTTAATATTACTAACAGCTGGCTGAAATTAAAAGCATCAAACCCGATTGTAAATTCAGGTACATTCACTACAACCAATTCAACTGTCGAATTCAACAGCAATGTATTGCAAACTATTTCTACAGCGGGAATTACTTACAGTAAATTACGAAGCAATAATTCTGCCGGTACAAATCTGGCAGGAAATGTTACAGTAAACGATTCGCTGATTATTCAGCTTGGGACACTTGATCTTAACGGAAAAGTTCTTACTGTTTCCTCAACGGGTACACTTTTGGAATCACCCGGTAATGTTGTCAAAGGAACCGCAGGTTATCTAACGACAACAAGATCCATCAATGCACCATCATCATTGAACGTTGCCGGTTTCGGAGCAATACTTACATCAACATCAAATCTCGGAAGTACCGAAATCAGAAGAGGTCACGCAGTTCAGACCGGAGGCAGCATTAAGCGTTATTTTGATATTACTCCAACAAATAACTCTGGACTTAATGCAACTTTAAAATTTAAGTTTGACGAATCTGAATTAAATCTCAGACCGGAATCAACCCTAAAATTAATTAAATCTACAAATGCCGGGGTTAACTGGATTAACATGGGCGGAACGGTAAATACTTCTCTAAATGAAATTACAATTTCCGGATTATCATCTTTTTCAAGATGGAGTGCCGATTCAAGCGGCGTTAACGGCATCATCAATTTTGCTATACAAGGATACTATAATCCTTCAACAAACAGACTCAATATGGAAGACACCGTAAGAATATATCTGAGACAAACTTCACCGCCCTATTCAATTGCAGACTCCTGCTTAACTTTACTTGATTCTGCTTTGCTTAAGGCTGCATGCGTTTTTTCAAATGCAGTAAGCGGAACTTATTACATTCAGATAAAACACAGAAATGCTCTTGAGACATGGAGCAAGTATGGCGGCGAGTCTTACATCGCAGGTAATACACTTAACTATGATTTTATGTCATCTGCAGCTAATGCATTCGGCAACAATCAAATACAAGTAGATGCTGCGCCAGTGAGATATGCTATATACAGTGGCGACGTTTTTCAGGACGGCATTATTGACGGCAGCGACGGAAACTTAGTGGACAATGCTGCCTCAATTTTCGAAACAGGTTATATAGTCTCTGATATAGATGGCGATAGAGTCGTTGACGGCAGCGATGCATCAATTGTCGATAATAATGCCGCTAACTTCGTTTCTGTTGCCCTGCCTTAAGATATTTTTTCTAAAATCAGAAAATACAAAGCCGGTGATAAATACGCCGGCTTTTTTTTTACTTTCAGACACTAACTTTAAAATGATTCTTTACATCAGTTGCTTCTTATAGTATTTCAAGTATGCAATTTAATTTTTTCCGTTACTCGAATTTATTTTCTTTTTAAGTTAAGCGGAATTATTTATTTTAAAATTACAAATATTAAACTGAAAGGATTTTAAAATGAAACTTGGCGCGTTCTCGATTAGTCTGGCAGTTAAAGACTTAAATGCTTCAAAACAATTTTATGAAAATCTCGGCTTCAAAATCTTTGCCGGAGATACAAATATGAATTATCTGATAATGAAAAATGAAAACTCCCTTATAGGACTTTTTAAAGGTATGTTTGAAGGTCACATGCTCACATTTAATCCCGGTTGGGACGAAAATGCAAATAAGCTTGACTCATTTGACGATGTCAGAGAAATTCAAAAGCATCTTAAAAGCAAAGATATAAAACTCGACAGTGAAGCTGATGAAACTACAAAAGGTCCCGGAAGCATTATGCTAAAAGATCCCGACGGCAACGTAATTCTTATTGACCAGCATGTTTGAGTAAATTACAATCTGAAGTTGCTCAACACACTTCTTTGGTCATTCTGAGCGAAGCGAAGAATCCAATTTGTTAATTCTGAGCGAAGCGAAGAATCCTTCTTTGGTCATTCTGAGCGAAGCGAAGAATCCTTCTTTGGTCATTCTGAGCGAAGCGAAG
>JABAQZ010000006.1:110444-341546 GCA_019187405.1 Ignavibacteria bacterium | reverse complement strand
TATTCGTTTTTAGATTTTTTGCTCATATTTCACCGGGTTTTTCTATTTAAAACACGGTTACATTTAATATGAGTAAACGACCTGGTTTCTTGTCATCTCATGGTTACATTTAATTTGATTAAATGCGAAAGAATTTTTTTTGATTGAAATTCAATTGTATTCGGAAAATAAGTTTTATATATTAATCGCAATTTAAAAAAATCGATAACGATTATAAAATAATTACATTGAAACGGTTTCTTTCTGCTTTGATATTGATTTGTATTCTTAATCCTTCCATTAAGCTGGATGAACTTTTTAAAATACCTCATTTACTTGAGCATTTTAAAGAACATCCTGAACTTTCATTTGTTGAATATCTTCAGGAACATTATAATGAAAATCATGCCGAACATAAAAAAAGCGACTCTCATGATGACGGATGTCTTCCGTTTCAAAACAATAACTGTTTTTGTCAGACAGTATTGGTTTTAAACATTGTGATTATTAATACTATTTCATTGCCTGAACCTGCACAGAAGATTTTAAAAAGAAATCAGGGTTCTTCATTTTTTGTAACTTCAGAATATCTCTCAAATATCTGGCATCCGCCAAAAATTTCTTAATCTGTTAAATTCGTGTTTAAGTTAATGTGAGCTTTGTTGTAAGTTTATTACATCAAATCTCTCAACCATTTCATTAAGTATTTAAAAAGTTATGCTGGATAAAATTATAAGTTTCAGTATTAAAAATAAATTAATAGTCGGGTTATTTACGGTTGCTCTGATAATATGGGGAATAATTTCCTCGTTTAATCTGCGCATTGACGCATTGCCCGATATTACAAATAATCAGGTTCAGATAATTACGCTTTCGCCTTCGCTTGCGGCTCAGGAAGTAGAAAAGTTTATAACATACCCGATAGAGCAATCGGTAAAATCAACTCCGAGAATTGTTGAGCTGAGATCCATCAGCAGATTTGGTTTATCTCAAATTACGGTTGTCTTTGAAGAAAGCGCTGACATTTACTGGGCAAGAGCTCAAATTAATGAAAGACTAAAAGAAGCTGAAGAACAGATCCCTGAAGGAATGGGAATTCCGGAGCTTGCGCCAATTTCAACCGGTCTTGGCGAAATATATCAGTATGTCGTTTACGCCGAAAAAGGCTTTGAAGATAAGTATGATGCAATGAGCCTTAGAACAGTGCAGGACTGGATAATAAAGCCGCAGCTTATAGGAATTCCGGGTGTTGCAGAAGTAAATACTCTCGGAGGTAATCTCAAAGAGTACGAAATATCAGTTTCACCAAACAAGCTGAACAGCATGAACGCTACCATTTCGGAGGTATTCGACGCGCTTGAAAGAAATAATGAAAATACCGGCGGAGCATACATTGATAAAAAACCTTATGCATATTTTATCAGAAGCATTGGCATGGTAAGAGGCATAGACGATATAAAAAAAATTGTTGTGAAAAATGTAAACGGCATTCCCGTTATTATAAATGATCTTGCCGAAGTAAAGGAAGGAAGCGCTATTAGATACGGCGCCGTAACGAAAGACGGTAAAGGTGAAGTCGTATCTGGAATGGTCATGATGTTGAAAGGTGAAAACAGCTCTGCTGTTGTGTCAGATGTTAAAGAAAGAATCGAGAAAATTAAAACTACTTTGCCGGAAGGAGTGAAGATTGAACCTTTTCTTGACCGAACAAAATTAATAAGCAAAACCATCAAAACAGTAGAAACAAACCTAATCGAAGGTGCGCTTATTGTTATATTTATTCTGGTACTTTTGATTGGAAATATGCGGGCAGGATTGATAGTCGCTTCTGTAATTCCGCTGTCAATGCTGTTTGCAATCTCTATGATGAATTTATTCGGAGTATCCGGTAATCTCATGAGTCTCGGAGCAATTGATTTTGGATTAATAATTGACGGAGCAGTAATTATTGTGGAAGCAATAATGCATAAAATGAAAAATTTAAATCTTGGTTTTTTGTCTCGAAAACAGATGGACAGAGAAGTTAAACATAGTTCATCTAAAATAATCAAAAGCGCTTCATTTGGAATCATTATTATACTGATAGTTTATATTCCGATTTTTACGCTTGTAGGAATAGAAGGTAAAATGTTTAAGCCGATGGCCGAAACTGTCAGCTTTGCAATTCTCGGCGCTTTCCTGCTCTCTATAACTTATGTCCCTATGATGTCATCGCTTTTCTTGAACAGACATACCGGTAATATTAAGCAAAATATTTCCGATAAGATTATGAATCTCATTCACAAAGCATATAAACCTTCATTGAGTTTTGCATTTAAATGGAAAAAAATTATTTTGATTGCATCCTTGTTGATATTTGCTCTTTCAGTTTATACTTATAAGAATATGGGAGGTGAATTTATTCCTACACTTGACGAAGGCGACATTGCCACACATGTTATCAGTTCACCAGGCAGTTCACTTTCGCAGGAAATTACGGCTACTACAAAATCTGAAAAAGTGTTAATGGAAAATTTTCCTGAAGTACTTATGACCGTTTCAAAAATCGGATCTGCCGAAATTCCAACCGACCCAATGCCGATGGAAGTTGCAGACGTAATGGTAATCATGAAAGACAAAGATGAATGGACAACTGCAAAGGATCGAAATGAAATGATGAAGAAAATGGAAAATAAACTTAATGATATACCGGGTATTACGCTGGAGTTTACACAACCGGTTCAGATGAGATTCAATGAACTAATGACGGGCGTAAGAAGCGATGTTGCAGTAAAAATTTTTGGTGACGATATTGATCTTCTCTCAGCGCTCTCGGATGAAGTTCTTCCAGTAATTCAGTCAGTAAAGGGAGTTGAAGATGCGCGAGTTGAACAAGTAAAAGGATTACCTCAGATTGTTGTCAGATATAATCCTGACAAGCTGGCATTATACGGAATAAATGTAGGCGACGTTAATAAAATTCTTCGCACAGCATTTGCCGGTGAAAAAGGTGGCGTTGTGTATGAAGGTGAAAAAAGATTTGACCTTGTAGTTCGGCTGGAAGAAAGCTCGAGAAACGATATATCGGATGTAAAGTCATTGTTTATCAGCCTTCCCGGAGGTAATCAGATTCCACTCGAACAGATTGCTGACGTGAATTATGAACAGGGTGTTATGCAGATAAGCCGTGAAGAAGGTAAAAGGAGAATTGTAATCGGCTTCAATGTCAGGGGCAGAGACGTAAAAAGCGCCGTGGATGAAATTCAGCAAAAGCTAAATCAAAATGTTAAGCTGCCTCCCGGATATTATTTTTCATACGGGGGTCAGTTTCAAAATCTTGTTGAAGCAAATAAACGACTTTCTTTAGCAGTACCTGCTGCTTTGGTGTTAATCTTTATTTTACTTTTTTTTGCATTCAATTCCGTCAAGCAATGCCTCTTAATTTATACTGCCATTCCGCTGTCGGCAATAGGCGGGGTATTTGCATTGTGGCTGCGCGGAATGCCGTTTAGTATCTCCGCAGGTGTTGGTTTTATTGCATTGTTTGGTGTGGCAGTATTAAACGGTATAGTGCTGATATCATATTTTAACCAGCTGAAAAGCGAGGGAATGTCTGATGTACTCGAAAGAATCAAGGAAGGAACGAAGGTTAGATTAAGACCGGTAATAATTACTGCATCGGTAGCTTCTTTTGGCTTCCTCCCAATGGCTTTGAGTACAAGCGCAGGCGCGGAGGTTCAAAAACCATTGGCAACAGTTGTAATAGGCGGTTTGATTTCCGCTACGCTTCTGACACTGATAATATTACCTATACTGTATTATTATTTTGAAGAGAAAATTAAAATTAAAAATGTAAAAATGAAAACAACGATTTTAATTCTGTTTTTTATTCAGGCTTCTGCTTTTGCACAAAGCGGTGATACAATGTCGGTTGATTTAAAGACTGCATTGAAATATGCATCTGATAGTAATCCCGCTCTCCAATCAGCTCAGCTGAATATAGAATCAAATAAGAAAATGGAAAGCTCATATTTTGATCTGCCTAAGACGGAGATCGAGTTTATGTATGGTCAATTCAGCAGTATAAACAACGACAATAATTTTACTATAACTCAGTCAATACCATTCCCGTCGGTATTTTCTTCTCAGAAAAACTTGTATGAAGCTGTAACTTTGAGCAGTGAACTCGGCTTCCTTAGCGCAAAGAGTGAAATTTATTATAAGATACATGTCATTATTGATAAGATAAAATATCTCTCTTCAATAAATAAAGAGATGATGATACTTGATTCATTGTATAAAGGATTTGTAAATGCCGCAGAATTAAGATACAATGTCGGCGAGGCTAACCTGCTGGAGAAGGTTACTGCAAATACAAAATACGGAGAGATAAAGCAGTTAATTGAAAAGAATAAAATGGATCTGCTGTATTCAGTCTCTGAATTAAAATCTTTAATGAATTATGGCGGCAATATTAAATTGACAAATGATGAACTTCAGCCGAAAACACTAATGGCTGTTACTGATACAGCATTGATAAATAATAATCCCATTCTGAAAAATTTGTATCAGCAGGTTACAATAGCTGACAGGTCTGCTTCCTATGAAGCTGCAAAAAATCTCCCCGATTTCAAAATAGGTTACTTTAACCAAAGCCTTGTCGGCAATCAGGAAGTTGACGGAAATGAAGTGTATTATGACAGAAGCAAAAGATTTACCGGCTTTAATATCGGTATATCTATTCCTGTTACTTTTTTCAGCAGTTCAGCTAAAGTCAAATCATTGGAATTACAAAAAAAATCCGTTCAGAGAAAAGCTGATTCCGAAAAATTATTTTTGGAAAATCAATTAAAGCAAGCTTACGGTGAATATCTGAAAAATTATTCTGCTTTCAATTATTTTACTCAAACAGCGCTGCCGAATTCCGAGTTAATCATTAAATCGGCCAAAAGCAGTTATGAGGTTGGTGAAATCGGTTATATAGAATACAATGAAGCCCTGGAAACTTACGCAGATATTAGGCTGAATTATCTCGACATAATATTTCAATTGAATCAATCTGTCATCAATGTCGATTATTTAACCGGTAACATTCGGTAATTAATTTATAAAAAATTATAAAAAATATATCCGGTAATAGATTGATAAAAATATTTCTTACATCAAATACCGGCATCAGTATAAAATTAAAAAATATTATTTTAATAAAATGAAAATCTTTAAACTGAATATTTTAACTGCATTAATAATCTTGTTTATAGCAATTGGATATATCTCTTGCAAAAATGATAATCATTCGGAAAATGATGATCATGATCACAATTCCGGAGATACTTCAAAAGTTTTATCGGATGAGCATGATCACGATCATAATCATAATCATAATCATAATCATAATGAAGATGACCATAATCACGAAGAAGATGAGCACATGCATGAAAAGATTGTCCACTTAAATGAATCTCAGTATAATTCAGCCGGTATAGAATTAGGCTGGTTTGAAGAAAAAAATCTGAGCGATGTAATTAATGCAAACGGTTATACAAAGCTGCCGCCGCAAAATCAGGCAAATGTAAGCTCGGTAATTGAGGGAATTATAAAAAAGATTTATGCTCAGACCGGACAGTATGTAAGAGCAGGACAAAAACTAGCTCTTCTTGAAAGCCCTGAAATTGTAAAAATTCAAGAGGCTTTTATCAGCTCTGAGTATAATCTTAAATTACTTGAACAGGAATATGAAAGACAAAAGACTTTGAGTGATGAAAATATTAATGCAAAAAAAATATTCGAGAAAACTGCCTCTGAACTGGAAATTGAAAAAGTGAGATATAAATCACTGAAAGAACAATTAGCAATGATACGTCTTGAAAATACTGAAGATATGGATTCAAAAATTTTAATCACTGCGCCTATAAGCGGACACATTACAAACGTTGATATTAATCTTGGAAGTTATGTGACACTTGGGAAATCGCTGTTTACGATAGTTGACAATTCAAAACTGCATGTCGATCTGCTTGTTTATGAAAAGGATTTGTTCAAAGTAAAACCAAATCAAAACGTCAGATTTATTTTGACAAATCAAAGTGATGCGGAAATTAACGGCAGAATATTCAGTATCGGAAAATCATTTGAAAATGAAACTAAATCTGTCGCAGTTCATGCCGAAATAATTAATAATAAATCAAGATTGATTCCGGGTATGTATGTTAATGCCGTTATTAATATTGGCGACAGTACCGTAAAAGCGCTTCCGGACGAAGCAATCATAAATGCCGATGGTAGAGAATTTATTTTTGTATGGGAAAAGGAAAATACTGAGGAAGACCATGCCGAAAGCGAGATAACATTTGCCAGAGTTGAAGTGAAAACAGGAATTTCACAGTTGGGGTACAAGCAGGTTTCCTTGTTGCAGGAAATTCATGAAGGAGATAAAATTGTCGTTAAAGGAGCTTATTATCTTCAGTCTCATCTTATTAAAGAGCAAAGCGGAGGTCATGAGCATTAATAAAATTCTGTTTAAAATTTTTAATCTTATGAAGTTTTGGGAAGTCATTCATTGATCCGATTTCGATGAGCGCTTAATGATGAGAGATGTTTAATGTATATTCAACAAACTACTTTAAGGTATATTTTGCTTTATTAATTTTTTTCGGAAAATCATTGCAAAATAAAATCACAGAATTGTTTGTTTAATATTTTATTTCATTCCACATTGCAAGCAATCCGGCTTCGTCAAACTTCTTTCCCATTATCTGCAATCCGAACGGCAGATTGTTTCTGTCTTTTCCGGCAGGTATTGAAATTGCGGGAATTCCGGCAAGATTTACTGAAGCAGTATAAATGTCGTTGAGATACATCGACAGAGGATCATCAACTTTCTCTCCGAGTTTGAATGCCGTTGTAGGCGTTGTAGGCGAAACAATGAAATCAACTTCCTTGAAAGCATTTTCAAAATCATTCATGATAAGTCTCCGGACTTTCTGAGCTTTTCTGTAGTATGCGTCATAATATCCAGCGGATAAAACGTATGTTCCAAGCATTATTCTTCTTTTAACTTCCTCACCAAATCCTTCTGATCTGGTATTTATATACATCTCTTCCAGCGATGAGGAATTTTGAGATCTGTATCCATACCTGACGCCGTCATATCTCGATAAATTACTTGAAGCTTCTGCCGAAGTTAAAATGTAATAAGTCTGAATGACATATCTGCTGTGAGGCAAAGAAATTTCCCTGATTTCAAATCCTTCCTTTTTAAGCTTATCAAGCTGAAGCAGAATTCCATTTTTAATGTCGCTGTCGAGACCTTCTTCAAAATATTCTTTAGCATATCCTATTTTCACTTTGGCAGGATCTATATTGTTTTTTAATATTGCAGAATAATTTTTTACAGGTTCATTTGATGAAGTGCTGTCCATCTTATCAATGCCAGCTATTACCTCAAGCAGAACTGCAATGTCACTGCTGTTATTTCCGAATATTCCGATTGAATCGAATGATGATGCAAAAGCAACAAGTCCGTATCTCGATAATCTGCCGTATGTCATTTTAAGTCCGGTAATTCCGCAATACGAAGCAGGCTGTCTGATTGAGCCTCCGGTTTCGGATCCTAAACTTAAAAGACACATATCTGATGCAACAGATACTGCACTTGCTCCGGAAGAACCTCCCGGCACTCGAGTTTTATCTACCGGATTTTTCACCGGTCCGTAAAATGAATTTTCATTTGAAGAACCCATTGCAAATTCATCGCAGTTTGTCTTGCCGATAATTATTGCATCTTCTTCAAGCAGCCGGTCAATTACCGTTGCATTGTATGAAGCATTATAACCGGATAATATTTTTGAAGCGCATGTTAAAGGTTTATCCTTCACCGAAATTACGTCTTTTACTGATATAACCATACCCGCAAGTTTGCCTGCAGTTCCTGCTTTCAGTCTTCCATCAATTTCAACGGCTCTTTTTAAAGCATCTTCTTCAAAAAGATTTATAAAAACATTAAGGTCTTTTTGAGATTGAATGTTTTCAAGATATGAATTTACAAGTTTTACACAAGTCAGGCTTCTGGAATTTAATCCGGAATTAATTTCACTAAAACTTTTAGGTGTGCTGTTCATTTACTTTAAAAAAGAAAACTACAAAATCCTTAATCTTTTGAAAAGGATTTTGCAGCATTAATTATTCAAATCAGAAAAATTTCGTTTATCTTTTTAAAATCCGAATTCAGGATTTTTTTTCTTTATCATCTGCTGAAGTAAGATCTTTCTCTATGTCAGATGATGCTTTTTTAAATTCTTTAATTCCTTTGCCAAGTCCCTGCATTAATTCCGGAATTTTCTTTGCTCCGAATAATACAAGTATAACTATTGCTATCAGAATTATTTCCGGTGTTCCTAAACCGAACATGATTGAATCTCCTTTCCGCCTTAAGCGGATTAATTTTTAGATTACGCTTTCTGCAACACTTTCGAATATCCGTCTTCCATCATCACTGCCGAGTATTTTTTCGGAAACTCTTTCAGGATGAGGCATCAGACCAAGAACATTTCTGCCCTCATTCTGTATCCCGGCTATGTTGCTGACTGAACCGTTTGGATTATCTTTGTATGTAAACAAAATCTGATTGTTCCCTATAAGAGCAGTCAGCTTCTCTTCGCTGCAAAAATAATTTCCTTCGCCGTGCGCAACAGGAAGACTTATCTCCTCCTTTATCATATATTTGCTGGTGAAAATACTTTTATTATTTTCTACTTTCAATGTAACTGTTTTGCAGATAAATTTCAGATTTTCGTTTCTCATTAACGCTCCGGGAAGAAGTCCTGTTTCACATAATACTTGAAACCCGTTGCAAATGCCTATTACAATTCCGCCCCTGCCTGCAAATCTTATCACGTCTTTCATGATAGGTGAAAACCTTGCTATCGATCCGCACCGAAGATAATCTCCGTATGAAAATCCGCCTGGAAGAATGATAATGTTTCTGTCGCCGACAGCGCTTTCTTTATGCCAGAGAAATTTAGTATCTACGGACAATACATTTTTCAATAC
The DNA here is from genome assembly GCA_019187405.1 of Ignavibacteria bacterium. GTDB lineage: Bacteria > Bacteroidota > Ignavibacteria > Tepidaquicellales > Tepidaquicellaceae > JABAQZ01. Next base: position 332,537 of record JABAQZ010000006.1, on the reverse strand, counting down.
ATGATATGCATCATGGTCACAGTTTGATCCCGGGAAGACAACTATGCCAGCTTTAGCTTTTGACATCTTTTTCTATCTCAATTTTAAAATCTTCCATAACGGGATTTGCCAGTAACTTGCTGCATGCTTCTTTTGAAATTTTTTCAGCTTCTTCTTTTGATGAAGTATTGATTTTCAACTCAATGTGTTTGCCGATTCTGGTATCTTCGATTTCATCGAAACCGAGCGATTTCAGAGAATGCTCAACTGCCTTTCCCTGAGGATCAAGTATTGATTCCCTTATTGTGATGGTTATTTTTGCAGTAAACAATTTATCTTATTTTTTATCGTTAATTTTTTTTCTTAACTTTTCAAGCTTTAGTTTGTTCAGTGAATCGAGTTTATTTAAACTATCCTTTTTCTGAATGCTCATCATTGATCTTTCAGTCGCATTCTCCTCGGCAGCATTTACGTCCATTCCGCTTTCAGGAAGGTTCTTTTCATCCATAGTTTCCTTCCTTAATTCACCCTTATCTTCTTTAATAATTTCATGTTCACCCATTTCCAATTTCTTTTGCGGCTCTGTGTCTGCTTTCTTTTCAAGAACTTTGGGCTTTGCTTCAATTTGATTAATATCATGAGATTGGGTCTGCGGCTGTGCCGTGTTTTTCTCCTTCGTATCACGTTCAGTTTGTGTTTTTTCTAATTCTGTCGGTGAAGTTAACTTTTGCTCATTTTTACCGGTTAATAATTCATTATTGATGGAATTACTATGTTCAGTATTGTTAAATTTTTTTCCTGATGTATCATTCAAATTCATAATACCTTTGTCATCAGTCTTTTTTTGAGAAGCAGTAAATTCTTCCATAACGCCGTACCTGTATGTGTATGTTACATACACGGTTAACAGTACTATCACTGAAAAACCCAAAGCAGGCACAAGCCAAGGATTTTTTCTGTTACCAAAAATTCTCTGAAAAATTCCTTCTCTATCCTGAACGACCTTTGACTTCTGCGTTTCTGATTCAATCAAAGAGATTTTTTCATGCAGTCTCTCTTCAAAGTCATCGCTTGCTCTGACATCAGGCAAACTCTTCAGCAGCTTTCTTATTTCAATATTTTTTTCCTCTTCATTCAAACGTTGTTTCTAAAATCAGATTTTATTTTTCTTAATTAATTTTCCAAGCGTTATCCTCAATGATTCTCTTCCTCTGTTAATCCTTGATCTCACCGTTCCAAGAGGGATTTCCAGAACTTTTGAAATTTCTTCGTAATCCAGATCTTCTATATCCCTTAACACCACTGCTTCTCTGTATTTTTCATCAAGTTCATTTATTGCTTTCTGAATCAAACTGACTTCGATTTTTGTATTGACTACGGAATCAGGCTTGTAATCTGATGAAGCAAGCTCCATGTCAACTGTGCCTTCTTCAAGCATGTTGCTTATAGAAAATGATTCATGTTTTCTGTCGGATCTTAGCATTGTCTTTGTTTCATTAATTGCAATTGTATGAAGCCAGGTTGTAAACTTTGCTATGGGTTTGTATGAATGTTTGTTTTTAAAAAGCTTTATAAATGTTTCTTGCGATACATCCTCGGCAATATCCCTGTTTCCGCAAAACCTGAAAACAAAATTTACTATTTTATCTTTGTACCGTCTGACAATTTCATTGAAAGCTTTAATGTCGCCTTCCTGAAATCTGAATATCAGCTCCTCATCTGTCAGACTTTTAAAATCAACGAAATTGTTCTCCGGCATTAAACCCGATTATTTAACTAATTTTATACGGTTTTGTTCCAAAATCTTTTTTATGAACTGCAAATCCGATGAATTAAATCTGACATTATGTTTCTTTTGTCAGCTGAAGATGTCTTCAGCATTTTGTCAGTTTTATAAATCTGATTGATCAACTCCGCAATTTTTTCCCTGCCTGCTGAACTTCTGAATTTTTTATACAGAGGTATCAGCTTATCCTGGTCGGGAAACCAAAGCTTCAGCGATCTTTTTAAATCCCATTCATTCATTCCGTTTACGGCCGGATCATACATTTTGTAAATTGCAGTAAATGAAGAATTCAACAAAAATATTATAAATACTTCCGCATCTTTTTTTAAACTGATGCTTTCGTATATTCTGAACGCCTTCCCGGTATCTTTTTCAATCAAAGCTTTAATGAAATCATTTTCATTGAAATCTTTTTCCATACCGTTGCATAAATTTACGGCGTCTTTTGTTATTTCTTTCGATCCGTAACAGTATGTCTTTAGTTTCTCGGCTTCGCTAATAAGCTCATCCGGAGAATAATTGGAAAACTGAATGAAATGTTTTAGCGTATCCATGCTTATTTTGTAATCCTCAAATTTATCCATAAGCCAATCGATTATTTCTGTTTCATTCATTGATGAAATCTGAAAAATACTTACATTGTGTTCGATTGTCTTTTTAATTTCCGCCGTATTTTCTTCTCCGTCTTTTTTATCATAAAAAAACAACTTTGCAGGATTGAGTTCTTCACCGGAAGATTCCATTATCAGACAAGCGTCAGAGTTAGGTCTCTTCAAATATTCAACCAAAGACATTTTGTCTGCTTTCGGAAGTTTCTTGATGTTTTTCAGAATTACAATTTTCTTGTCTGCAAAAAGTCCAGTGCTGCTGCATTCGTTTATAACATTTTCAATCGGCTTATCTTCAGAATTAAAACTTATCAGAATGTCTTTTTCACATGAACTCTTTCCGGTAAATTTCTTACAGACTATTTCTATAATTTCATCAAAAACAATCTTACTTCCGGCAGAAATGAGCATGTTTCCCGGAATATCGCCTTTGCTCAATTTTTCCTTAAGCGACTTGAATGTTATATTATATTTTATTGAATCTTTTGCCAAATTTCTTTTTTACAAAATACTTATTCTGATCAAATATTTGAATAATAAAAAAACCCTTTTACATTTTGTGCAAAAGGGTCTTAATGATTGATTAATAATTGTTTTAATCTGCTGCAATCTGCTTTTTTATCCAGTCTGTTGTAACCGACTTAGGTCTGATAATCGCAAAATTCATCATACGTGAAATAATCAGCTGAGCAGAATATCCAAGTATCCTCGATACGCCAAAGAGCACTGTATAATATTCATACTCTGTAATTCCGTAATGATAAAGCAATGAACCGCTCGATGCATCAACGTTAGGCCAAGGATCTTTTGCCTTTCCCTGCTTAACAAGCAGATCAGGAACGATTTCAAACAGCTGCTTCACAAGTCTGAATGTACTGTCATCAGGCAAGTGTGCCTTTCCAAATTCAAGAAATGCGGTAAATCTCGGATCAGTAATTCTTAAAACGGGATGACCATAACCGGAAACCACTCTTCCATTGTCAAGCAGATTCTGACAATATGCCGTTACTTCTTCATCCGTAGGCTGATGACCAATGTCATTAAGCATCTTAACAATAAACTTTAGGCATTCCTGATTTGCAAGTCCATGCAGCGGTCCAGAAAGTGCATTTAACGCTCCGCTGATTGAGTAATAAGCGTCCGAAAGTGTAGATGAAATTACAAGGTTTGTAAATGCGCTTGCATTCCCGCCTTCATGATCGCTGTGCAGCACCATGTAAAGACGCATAAGTTTTGCAAATGTTCCGTCCTTGTCATCGATGCCCAACATCTTGGCAAAATTTCCAGCCCAGTCAAGCTTGCTGTCCGGAGCAATCATGTCTCCTTTACCAAATTTTTTCCTGTAAATGAATGCGGCAATTTGTGGAGCTCTTGCAATTATGTTAAGACAATCTTCATACATCGGTTCCCATAGCTTGTCTTTTGAATATCCGCTGTCATATAGTTTTCTAAATTCGGATTCTTTTTCCATACATAAAATTGCAGCGCTAAACATCACCATTGGATGTGAATCCTTTGGTGTTGAGTTTAAAACATCCCATACATACGATGGAACTTCTTCTCTTTTCTTAAGGTCAGACTGTAGGGATTTCAGTTCTTCCGCAGCAGGAAGTTTTCCGGTTAACAACAGATAAAAAATTTCTTCTGGAAGTTTTTCGGTAAGTTCTAAAATAGGAATGCCTCTGATTATTAGTCCGGTGTCCAATCCTACTGAAGACGTATCACAGATTAATCCTTTTATTCCTCTCATTCCGCCATAAAGCTGGTCAATTATAACCTGATCTACGGTTTTTTTTCCGTGGTTTTTTACAATTGATTTCGCTTCTTCTCTTAATGCGGAAATTTGCAAAGAAAGCGTTTCTTTTAAAGTTTTTGACATGTGTTTGATTGATTTTTTTAGTTTCGGTATTCAATATAAATCATTCAATTTTAACTAAAAAGTTAAGAATAATTATCATTTAATGGATTTAGTAAATGAAAATATTAAATTGATTTACTTAAAATCGAAATTCGATTTCAAAAGACGAATGTATTTTTATGAATTAACAAAAATTAAACAAAAAAATATTCATTTGTGAAATTCATTTATAAAAAAGAAATAATTATTCCTTAAAAATTTTTCAGGCAATTTTTTTCTGATAACAAGGATTTCTGAATTCTTTTATTAAGTATATATTTATTTAAATCTACTTTTATTTTTCTAATGCAAAGAGTATTTTGTTTTAAAATAAATGTAAACTCATTAATATAAATTTTTTTAAATCACATGAAATATTTTATAGTTACAATCTTGCTGTCGCTGTCGGCTTTGTTTGTATTTAAAATTTACTTTGATAAATTTGATAACATTTCAAAAACAAATAATGAGATAACAAAAAAACGGAACAAGAAAACTGATGAAGCCAAATATCCTTCCGAAACGGAATATCTAAAACGAACTTTTCCTTTCGGTCAAGCCGATCCGGCAGCTCATCTTACTGCTTTAAAAAAAGCTCAGGAAATGAAACGTCAGACTGAAACTGATAATCCCGGATTGACATGGACTTTTGCAGGTCCGTTGAATATTGGAGGTAGAATTTCGGATATTGAGTATGATCCGAATAACGTTAATATAATTTATGCCGGAGCTGCAACAGGCGGAGTTTTTAAATCAACAAACGGTGGCTTGAATTATTTTTCTGTTTTTGACGAACAAGCAGTAATGCCAATCGGTGATATTGCAGTTGATCCGGTTAATTCAAACAATATATATGTCGGTACGGGTGAAGCTAACGGCGGACATAATAATTTTGCCGGAGGAGGCGTTTATAAATCTACAAACGGAGGAATAAACTGGCAGATGATAGGACTGCAGCTGACAGTTTCCGTCGGCAGGATAATTGTTGATCCGGCTAATCCTCTAAGAATTTATGTTGCTGCTGTTGGCTCATATTTCGGACCAAATCCTGACAGGGGAGTTTACAAAAGTGAAAACGGCGGAATGAACTGGAGCAGAATTTTATTTCTAAATGATTCGACCGGCGCAATTGACTTAGCAATTGATCCTGCAAATACATCAAATGTTTATGCTGCAATGTGGCAAAGAACAAGATATCCGAATGGAGGCGCTTTATATGGATTATGGAGCGGGATTTATAAATCAGTCAACGGAGGTGCAAACTGGACTGCTCTTGGTTCCGCAAACGGTCTTCCCAATTCAGCATCAACAAATGTCGGCAGAATCGGGATCAGCATTTCAAAATCAAGTCCAAATATACTTTATGCATTGTTTACAAACGGTTCGACTTATTCCGGTTTTTTTAAAACAACAAATGCCGGTCTCAACTGGACTGATGCAGATCCCGGAAATCAACTCGAAACGGGATTTTCAACATTTAGCTGGTACTTTGGACAAGTGAGAGTGCATCCGACAAATCCTAATACCGTTTATGTTTTAGATTATTCTGTAATGAAAACCATTAACGGCGGTAATAGCTGGTCAGATATTCTTCCGTTCAATGTACATGTGGATAATCATGCTTTGGCTTTTAAACCCGGTAATCCTGAAACAATCATACTCGGCAACGATGGCGGTATTTATAATTCTACCAACGGCGGAACAGCATTCACGTTTATAGAAGAATTACCCGTTACTCAGTTCTATGAAATCGGAATTGATAAGACAAATCCCCAAAGACTTTACGGAGGAACGCAGGATAACGGTACCAACAGAACCATAACAGGTAATCTGAATGACTGGGAAGGTATTTACGGAGGTGACGGGTTTTATGTAATTGTTGACCCGACTAATCCAAATGTCATTTATGCGGAATCACAAAACGGGGCTCTCGGTAAATCCACCAACGGCGGTCAAAGCTTTAACTCAGCTACAAGCGGCATAAGTTCTTCCGAAAAGAAAAACTGGTCGACACCTGTTGTTATGGATCCGAACAACAATAACATCCTTTATTACGGAACAAATAAAGTTTACCGCACAACAAATGCTGCAGCAAGTTGGACAGCCGTAAGTCCTGATCTGACAAACGGAAATCAGCCCAGACTTGGTTCCGTAACGACAATAGCGGTTGCACCTTCGAATTCCAATGTTATAATTGCCGGAACTGATGATGCTAATGTCTGGATATCTGCAAATTACGGAACTAACTGGACAAAAGTATCTTCATCGCTTCCTTATAGATGGGTAACGAGAGTTGCGTTTGATTATTCAAACGATAACATTGCTTATGTTACATACAACGGACTTAAATGGAAAGACCCGCAGCCGCATGTTTTCAAAACTACAAACAAGGGACAAAATTGGATTGACATAAGTGGAAATCTTCCGGATGCTCCTGTAAATGCTTTTGCTGTTGATCCTCAAAGATCAAACGTTCTCCTTGTCGGCTCTGATGTGGGATGTTATTACAGTACAAACACCGGACAAAGCTGGCAGTTTCTCGGCTCCGGTCTACCGATGGTTTCCGTGTATGATATGAAGATTCATCCGACCGAATATTATCTTGTCATCGGAACTCACGGCAGGTCAATGTATAAAATTGACATGAATAAAATAGTCAATATAAACAATGAACAGGAATTTACTGCCGAAAGCTATACTTTGAAGCAGAATTATCCTAATCCTTTTAATCCGTCAACTAAAATAGATTACAGTATTTCAAAGCAGGAATTTATTTCGCTAAAAATTTACGATGTACTTGGAAATGAAATTGCCGTCTTAGTTAATGAAAGAAAATCTGCGGGAAATCATTCGGTAAATTTCAACGGTTATGGTTATCCAAGCGGAATTTATTTCTACTCAATTGAAATGAATGGTGTTAAAAAAGATACAAAACGGATGATTCTGTTGAGATAAGGTAAAAAAAATTTTCATTTTCAATTCAGCTTGTTGCTATTGTTAACAAATAACAGGAATGATGAAAGCAGAAATATTAATGTTTACTAAACATTAGATAAGAAGTAAGTTTGCTGATTTTACCGTTTTTAAAATGAAATACATCGCAAAATACAGCATCTATAAGATCACCGCTTTTTAATTTTGCTTTAACGCTTCCCTCTGCAACAACAATGTCTCCATCTTCGATTAAGCGGGTAATTTTGATATCCGGATTTCCGTCAGCATCCGGATGTTCAATTTCTTTATCAAATGCTTCAATACCTTTATGATAAAAAAATCCCGGCATTTCCCAGACAACATCGTCATTCAAACAAGACAGAATTTTTTCATGATCAGTATTTCTGAAACCATCCATATAGGTTTCTACTACTTTTTTATTGCTCATTTCTGAGGTTTAAAAATTTTAATTAAAAAAATTTGTACACTTGATCAAAATTTCAAAGAAAAATTAATTCACTTTTGCTAAAAGATTATATTTTAGCGAGTAAATTAAAAGCTATGTTTATAATTTATTCTTAGTGATAATTTCCCGGAATTTACCTGTGTCAGTATCATCTCGTAAAATCATTTACTGTTTCCGGTTCCCAAATCGTAAATTTCCTTTATATCCTGCAGAGCTTTAAAAAAATCAATCTGCAAATCTTTTAATTCTCCTGTATGAATATCAAAAACCCATCCGTGAACATTTGGGAAACCATTTTCAAGAAAAGATTTCTGGAACACAGCCATTTTAATCACATTAATGCATTGCTCTTTTACATTTAGTTCTACCAAATGGTTATATCTTAACTTCTCATCGGCAATTAAATTCAGTTCATCTTTATACAGCCGGTAAATATCCCTGATATTACGAAGCCACGGATTAAGAATTCCCAGATCTTTTGCTTGCATGGCAGCTCTTACTCCGCCGCAATTGTAATGTCCGCAAACGACTACATGTTTTACTTTTAACTGGTCAATAGCATATTCGATGACAGCTGCAGAATTATTGTCATTATTCGGAACGAGATTGGCAATATTGCGATGAACAAACATCTGTCCCGGCTGAATTCCCGTCATATCCTCGGCTGTTACTCGGCTGTCGCTACAGCCAATGTATAATATTTCCGGATTTTGACCTTCTGCAAGATGTTCAAAGAAATTCCCGTCATTGGCTTTTTTTTCCGATATCCATTTTTTATTATTTTCAAAAATCTGATTGTATAAATCCATATAAAGTCATTTGTAATTTTTTTCTGAATGAAAAAACATTCATTTCAATATAATCAGACCTCAGAGAATATTAATGACATTTTTTTTTACATTGAATGACCTGTTGCGATATTCCTGTAAATTCGTATCAATGCGGATTATGATTTCCTATAAAAACAGTAATTTGTTTTCAAACTTTAAAATTTTTTCGGCAACATTAAAATTTAACTCATGAAAATTTTGATATTCAACAAATTATAAACTATGTCATCAATATTAATAATAACCGGAATTGAATATTCTAATGAAGGTATAAAATTCCATTTCAAATTATTTATGAGTTTATCCCTTGCGGATTCTAATGAAGAATTTTATCGAAAGTTGATTTTATATAAACTGAAATTTAAAAGTTTATGTAAAATTTTAATGAGTATAATATTCGTACATCAAATCAAAAAAACTCACATTGTCATAATAACATTCATTGATTCTATATCATAATAATATTATCTTTGTTGCTTATCAAAAAATCAATAAAATGAAAGCTGGGATAAAAAAGACCAATAAGATAACAAAATTTGCTGTTTCATCGGAAAATCCGCAAAAATGGCATCTTGTTGACGCAGAAGGAAAAGTACTTGGAAGAATGGCAAGTGAAATCGCCAAAAGAATACGAGGAAAATATAATCCTCAATTTACTCCTAATTCAGATACAGGCGACTGGGTGGTGGTTATTAATGCCGAGAAAGTGAAAATGACAGGTAAAAGAGCGTCACAAAAGGAATATATTACACACTCCGGATATCCGGGAGGTCAGAGGAAAAGAAGCTTTACTGAAATGCTCGATAAACATCCAGACAGGATTATAAAACTTGCCGTAAAAAGAATGCTGCCCAAAACCAGGCTCGGAAGCAGACTGATAAACAAACTGAAGGTTTACAAGGGAAATGAGCATCCGCATTCGGCACAAAATCCACAAGTTCTGGAAATTAAGTAAATTTACATTTAAAATTTTTAAAATGAGTTCAAATATAAATACAAAAGTCGGAAGAAGGAAAACAGCAACTGCGAGAATAATACTTAATTCCGGAAATGGTAATATTAAAATAAATAACAAGGATGCAAAGGATTACTTCAAAACGGAAAATCTTTATCAAGAGGTAATCATGCCGTTTAAAGTTACAAATACGCTCGGTACATTTGATGTGAAGATTAATGTTAATGGGGGCGGATTTACAGGTCAGGCTGGAGCTATTAAACTTGCCATTTCAAGAGCTTTGGTGGAAAACAATGCCGACTACAAAAGCGCATTAAGAAAAGAAGGTCTCATGACGAGAGATCCGAGAGCCGTTGAAAGAAAGAAAAGCGGACAGCCGAAGGCGAGGAAAAAATTCCAGTTTTCCAAGAGATAAAAATTTTTTTAAACATATTTTAAAATACATATTCCCTGATTTTGTTTTACTTGTGTTCCTTTAACGGAATGTTTAACAAAAGCTGACGGGAATAGAAGAAAAACAAAAGTCAATTCTCAATCTGTATATTGCCGGTTATTATAACTGGTTTTAAAACTGCTATTAGAAACGGCTATACAATCGCCTGAAATTTGACTTTCATTAAACCAGGAGGTATAAAACTTGACTAAAGTAACAATCGAAGAACTGCTGCTTGCAGGTTCACATTTCGGTCATCTTACCAGAAGATGGGATCCGAAAATGAAAAAGTACATTTTCATGGAAAGAAACGGAATCCATATCATTGATCTGAAGAAAACTCTTCGGCTTCTTGAGGATACCTGCAATTCAATAATGAAAATTACTTCAGAAGGCAAAAAGCTTCTTTTTGTCGGCACGAAGAAACAGGCAAAGCAGATAATCAAAGACGAAGCAGAAAGATGCGGCTCATATTATGTATCTGAAAGATGGCTTGGAGGAATGCTCACAAATTTTAATACTGTCAGAAAAAGCATTAAGAAGCTGACAAATATTCAAAAGATGGAGACTGACGGTTCGATGGAAAAATTCGTAAAGAAAGAAAGACTTATTATGACAAGAGACAAGGAAAAACTTGAAAAAGTACTAAACGGAATCGTAAACATGACAAGACTTCCGGGAGCAATCTTTGTCGTTGATATAAAGAAAGAGCATATTGCAATCAGCGAAGCAAAGAAACTAAACATTCCGGTTTATGCAATTGTTGATACTAATTGCGATCCGGATCTTGTGGATTATCCGATTCCGGCAAACGATGATGCGGTTAAGTCAATTGAAATTATAACCCGCGCAATTGCAGATGCTGCAATTGAAGGCAGTCAGCAGGCAAAAATACGCGCGGAAGACGAATCCGAAGAAATGAAAGAAAAACTGGAACAGTAAAATTTGTTAATACTAAATTTTTATTTTACTAAATATGGAAATTACATTAGATTTAATTAAAGAGTTAAGAAATAAAACAGGTGCAGGAATTAATGACTGCAAGAAAGCGCTTGAGGAAGCAACAGGGGATTTATCCAAAGCCATTGAAATTCTCCGTAAGAAAGGTGCTGCAATGGCAGTCAAGAGAGCGGATAAAATTGCAAATGAAGGCGCTGTTAAATCAGCGATTTCTGAAAACAAAAAAACCGGCGTACTTATTGAAGTAAATTGTGAAACCGATTTTGTTTCCAAAGGCGATGAATTTCAGAAATTCTCGGAAGGCATTGCAAAAACAGCTTTGAAAATCAATTCCGATTCGATTGAAAAAATACTTTCGTCTGCCGGAGAAAACGGTCTCACTGTAAAAGAAAGCATCGATACGATCATGGGTAAAGTAGGCGAGAAGACCGAATTAAAAAGAGCAAAACTTATTGACATAAAGGATGGATTTGTCTGTGGATATATTCACTTCGGCAGTAAATTGGGTGCGCTTGTGGCATTAAAGGGAAATCTGAATGAAGACTCCGAAAAACTCGGTAAAAACATCGCGATGCAGATTGTTGCAATGAATCCTATATCAATTGACAGAAACGGAATTGATAAAACTGTAATCGAAAAGGAAAAAGAAATTTATCTTACGGTTGCCAAAAACGAAAACAAACCTGATAAAATTGCTCAGACTATTGTCAATAACAAGCTTGACAGGTTTTTTCAGGACAACTGTTTGCTGGAGCAGGAATACATTAACGAATCAGGAAAATCCATTAAAGATGTAATAACTGAATTCAACAAAAGAAACAGCAACAATCTTGAAATAGCTTCATTTGTAAGATATCAGCTTGGCGAAGAATCCAAAAACTAAACTGTTTAAATTGCCTGTAAAGTATAAAAGAATTTTGTTAAAACTCAGCGGTGAATCACTGATGGGAGGCAAAGAATTCGGAATTGATTCTGAAGTTCTCGAGAATATGTCTTCGGAGATTCTAAAAGTTACGAAGATGGGAGTGGAGCTTGGGATTGTAATTGGCGGAGGTAATATCTACAGAGGATTATCCGCGCATAAACAGGGAATAAACAGAGTAACCGGAGACCAAATGGGAATGCTTGCCACTGTGATTAATTCACTTGCACTTCAGAATTCTCTCGAAAAGAAAGGCATTTATACAAGAATCCAGTCGGCAATAAAAATGGATGAAGTAGCTGAACCGTTTATTCTCCGAAGGGCATTAAGACATTTGGAAAAAAAGAGAGTAGTGATTTTTTCTTCCGGAACAGGCAGTCCTTATTTTACAACTGATACTGCAGCTGCATTAAGAGCAATCGAAATAAAAGCTGATGTAATAATAAAAGGAACAAGAGTTGACGGTGTGTATGACAGTGACCCGGAAAAAAACAAAAAGGCAAAGATGTATAAAAAGCTTTCCTATCCTCAGGTGCTTGAAAAAAATCTACGGGTAATGGATTTAACAGCTATTACTCTTTGCAGGGAAAATAATCTGCCTATACTGGTTTTCAACATGAACATTAAAGACAATCTGAGAAAACTTGTAAACGGCGAAAATATCGGAACGTTAATTTCATAACCATATTTTAAAAATTAATTAATTAATCAGACTTATGGTAAAAGATATTTTAAAAAGTACGGATGAAAAGATGATTAAGGCAGTCGAACATGTCAGAAATGAATTTATAAAAATAAGAACAGGCAAAGCAACGACTAACCTGCTTGACGGAATAAAGATAGATTATTACGGAACTATGACTCCTCTGAATCAGCTCGGAAACGTAAGCACTCCCGATTATCATACAATCACAATACAAGCATGGGACAAGACTGCAGTACCTCTGATAGAAAAGGCTATCATTGCGGCAAATCTCGGTCTCAATCCGAATAATGACGGCACTTTGATTAGAGTACCGATTCCTGCATTGAACGAAGAAAGAAGAAAAGAGATAGTCAAGCTCGTGAAAAAATTTGCAGAAGAAGGAAAAGTTGCAATAAGAAATATCAGAAGAGATTCAATTGAACATCTCAAAAAAACCGAGAAAGAAGACCATATCTCTGAAGACGACAGAAAACATGCAGAAAGCGAAGTGCAGAAACTTACAGATAAACACATTAAAGATATAGACAGCCTGCTTGTTCACAAAGAAAAAGAAATTATGGAAGTTTAATTCCGTTTTTTATGCGAACTTTATGGTTTGTAGTTTATAATACATTTGGTGTTTTATCTTTAAAATTAATATTCGGGATTTACTCGTTATTTAATTCAAAAGTAAAAGAAGGTTTAAAAGGCAGAAGGGATTTATTCGAGAAACTGGATAAATCCCTTTCGGCTTTTGTAAGCGGCAAAAAAATTATGATACATTGCTCTTCTCTTGGTGAATATCAGCAGGCAATTCCGCTCGTAAACGAATTTCTTAAATACGGATACAATATTGTACTTTCTTTCTTTTCGCCTTCCGGATTCAATAATTCAAAAATTCAGGATGAACGGGTAATCAAAACTTATCTTCCATTTGACTCTTTAAGCAATGAAAAAAAATTAATAAAAAAAATTATGCCGGACGTAATCGTATTTATGAGATACGATCTGTGGTTTAATTTACTTTATACAGCCAAGCAGGAAAAAGTCTTAACCGTACTTGCAAATGCAAGATTCGACGAAAAAGATTTAACATGGAAAATTCCTGTTATAAGCTCTTTTAAAAAAACATTATACGGCATGATTGATACAGTATTTGTGATAGACGAATATGATGAATCAAATTACAAAAAAAAGTTGAAGACTCATAATGTAAATATTCTTAAATCCGGAGATTCAAAATTTGAAAGAGTCCATCAATCGGCTAAATTTGAAAATCATGTTTCCGTATTGCCGGAAAATATTACAAAAAGCAAAAAGGTTTTTGTAATCGGAAGCTCCTGGAAAGAAGATGAGGAAGTATTGCTTCCGGCTGTAGATAAAACTTTGAAGTATGATAAAAGCCTGCTGACAGTACTTGTTCCCCATGAACCAAAGGAAACAAAGATTTCGGCAATTGAAAAAGTACTTCAAAGCAGGTATGAAAATTTATCTTCAATCAGATATTCCAAACTTGAAAATTACAAAGGTGAAAATGTAATTATCGTTGACAAAATGGGATTGCTGTCAAAACTTTATTCGGGAGCATATATGAGTTATGTAGGAGGCGGATTTAAAACCGGATTGCATAACATTCTTGAGCCTGCCATTTATAATATGCCGATTCTGTTTTCCAATAAAGTGAAAAATTCCGATGAAGATGAAATATTGATTCAACACGGATGCGGTTTCGTAATTGAAAATACGAAACAGTTTTATAAAATTTTCAGAGAGTTTATAAATAACACAGCTTTAAGAAACGAAACGGGAGATAAGTGCAGAATTGTCTTTAAAGATTCACAGGGTATTGCCGAGAAATTAGTGAAATATATTTTGAATAATAAAAATCAAAACAGCTAAGTTAAAATTATTTAACCATCAAAATGTTTGACAGAAAAAAATTTATCGAAAGTTCTCTTAAAGAAAGCGCAGATACAAAGATTCTGATGCTGGAGAAATGCTTTGACGATATAAGCAAATGCACTGATCTCATTGTCAATGCTTCGGGAAAAGGAAAGAAAATCATGTTCATTGGCAATGGAGGAAGCGCTGCCGATTCTCAGCACCTTGCAACGGAATTCATGATAAGGCTTTCACACGACATCGAAAGACCTGCCATAGCCGCAATTGCATTGACAACGGATACGTCAAATTTGACTGCAGGGGGAAACGATATCGGATTTGAGAATGTGTTTTCAAGAAATGTAGAAGGACTCGGCAACGAAGGTGACATTTTGATTTGCATATCTACGAGCGGTAATTCACCAAACATTATAAAAGCTGCTGAAACAGCTAAGAAGAAAAAAATAATTACAATCGGCTTCCTTGGGAAAAATAACGGCGGAAAGCTAAAGGCAATTTGTGATGCTTCGATAATTATCCCTTCAGAAAATACTCAAAGGATTCAGGAAGGACATATTACGGTTGGTCATATTCTTTGTGAATCGGTAGAGCGGGAATTATTTGGTTAATAACACTAATTCAGATTTGATTCAAGTTTGGGAAATGAAAAGCTGTTACCATTAAAATCTTTTGCACTGAAATATACTTTGAAGTTATCCGTATTCTGAGTGAATTTTAATACCGCCGAATATTTACCCGAATTATTTTCGTCATTGATTGATTCCGTAAGCTCCATCGGGAGCTCGCTGAAATTTTTTCCGCCATCATAACTGTAATTAAGTTTCACCGAAGACGGCTCTATAACATCTTTTGATACAAGGAATGTTGAAAATCTAAATTCTTCTTCACTTAATTTTTCAATTACAAAATCGTTGCTCCATATCATACCATGATAAAGCGCTGCATCATAAGCATTGACAACACCCCAGCCGTGTACGTTGTCCGGATTTCCTGAATGGCTTGCCGTATTTCTTATAGCATCGCGAACCTGCATCGGTGTCAGTTCCGGATGTGCAGAAAGAATTAATGCGGCAATACCCGCAGTAATAGGCGTAGAAAATGAAGTACCGCTTGAGTATTCATAAGTATTGTTGTTTCCAGAAAGCTCTTTTACTTTTGCCACCCAGACACCGACACCGGGAGCAACTACATCAGGCTTGATTCTTCCGTCTTTTGTGGGACCATTCGAAGTAAATCCTGCAGGGTCTCCTGAATAATTTACCGCTCCGACTGAGATGATTGAATCACCGTCTGCAGCCGAACCGAGCGAAGGTATTTCGGTCTGATAATAATTTCCCATTGCCTGACATACTACAATTCCGAGATAAGCAGCTCTGTCAGCGGCTATGGTTGTTATCGCCGTGTTGCCGTCGAGGTTATCATAAGAATATGAATTGGTTTTATACGGCTCGTCAAAATCCCTGTAGATCAAAGAGCTGGTAATAATGTCTGCTCCTTTTGCTTCAGCCCATTCCGCTGCTTCAAGCCAGAAATCTTCTTCCATTGGAGTCTCGGTGGTGATGTATTCGGTTTTTGCAAGCAAAATTTTTGAATCAAATGCAGGACCGATAAGCTTGCCTTCTTTAAATCCGCTCATAGTCGATAATGTAGCCGTGCCGTGATTTCCCTGAGCTTTTTCATCATCATACTTCTGATTAGGTTCATAAGAAGCATTATTATCTTTATTTATAAAATCGTATTCGTCTTCAACTTTAAGATTTCTCAAAGCTTCATGGTTTTTCCAGTCAAACCCGTCGTCAAAATTTGCAATCAATATGCCTTTGCCGGTAATACCCATATTGTGCAGCTTGGGAACATTAACCATCTGCATTTGCTTTAATGACTTTCCGTAATCATATACATTATTTGAATCAGCAGACAAATATTCTGAATCGTAATTATCTTCAGTATTTGATTCAAATACTTGTTTGTATAATTTGTTAACAACTTTTATTTGTGAAACGAAATCAAAATCTTTTACTTTTTCGAGTTGTTTTTCGGTAAGATAAGCGCTGACTCCGTTTAACCATTTTGATTCTGCAATTAAATCAATTCCTGATTTTTTGACTGATCCAATATAAGCTTCATTCAATGGCAGATCATGAAAATCAATAAGATTATCTTCAGTCAGTACCTTCATGCGTCTTTTTATGGCTCTTTCTGTAAGCTGTGTTTTTCCTTTTTCATAAGCCGGACTTCCCGGAAAAATTTTATCTTCGGGTTTGAATTCGCCTTTGTCTTTGAATATTATCCAGTATTTTACATTTGCATCCTGCTGTGAATAAGAATTTAAGCATGCAAATGAAAGCAAAATAAAAGTTAGAATGAATTTCAAATGAAAATTGAATTTAATTAATAAAAAGAAATAGAGAATATTAGAATTAATAACTCTCCATAATTAACTTTGGATGATAAATTAAAGTTTATACTGCTCGAGATAGTTTGCAATTCGCATTATAAACATTCCGCCGAGTGCTCCGTCAACGAGTCTATGGTCAAAAGACAAAGTTATTATCATAGTTTTCCGAGGTACGACAAAATCCCCTTCTTCGGTTTCTACTACAACAGGTCTTTTCTTGATTGAGCCAAGTCCGAGTATGGCAACCTGTGGTTGATTTATAATAGGAATACCTATATCATTTCCAAATACTCCGAAATTTGTAATTGAAAATGTACCGCCCTGAATTTCATTCAACGTCAGCTTTTTTATTCTTGCTCTTTTGGCAAGATCATTGAGGCTTCTCGCGATGCCGATTAAATTCATACCGTCAGCATTATGAATTACCGGTACGATAAGACCGCCGTTATCCATGGCAACTGCAATTCCAAGATTTATACTGTTTCGCGTGATTGCTTTGTATGGTACTGCTGAATCGTCTATAACAGAATTGACGAGAGGAAAATCTTTCAATGCTCTGACAACAGCTTCGCAGATAAAAGGCATGTAAGTGAGCTTAAAGCCTTCCTTAGTTTCAAAATCATCTTTCATTTTTAATCTGATCTTATCTACTTCAGTCATGTCGCATTCAGCCATTGCCTGCACATGAGGAGAAACTCTTTTTGATAAAATCATGTGTTCAGCCATCTTCTGACGAACATTATCAAATTCCATCACAGACAAACCTTCTTCGTTATAATCAATTTTGTGCTGAGGGACCTGAATTTTTCTTTCTTCAACTTTAACAACTTCAGGTTTTTTGGCTTCTTTAAATTCAGGGACGGGAATTTTTGCCGCGGGTTTTTCAGAGCGTGTCTTAAGATAACTCAGAATGTCCTTTTTGGAAACTCTTCCTTCGACGCCGGTTCCCTGAATGCTTTCAAGTTCAGACATGCCAATGCCTTCCTTTTGTGCAATATTCAGTACAAGCGGAGAATAAAACTTGCTTTTAACGCTTTGAGTTGGAATCGGAATTTCTATTTTCGGTTTTTCAGCAGTTTCCGTCGTATCAACTTTTTCAATTTCCTTTTTTACTTCTTTGACGGGCTCTTTAACTTCTAAATCAGCTGATTTGCCTGCATCGGAAGATTTACCGTTAGTATCGAGCATTGCTATTACTTTTCCAACTTCCACAGTATCACCTTCTTTAAAAAGAATTTCCGTTATTATACCTGATTCCGGAGAAGGCACTTCCGTATCGACTTTGTCTGTAGAGATTTCCAGAATTGTTTCATCTACATCAACTTTATCACCCGGTTTTTTATGCCATTTTAAAATTGTACCTTCCATAATGGATTCACCCATTTTTGGCATTACGATTTCTATGCTCATGTAAACTTAATTAGCTTTAAATAATAATTTTCGTTAAAAATATGAATATGCAAATTTGCATTCAATCCAATTGATTAAAGACCTTTTGATACGTCAAAGAGAGAGCTGATGGATTTATTTTTATTTGTTCTGATAATAGATTCGGCAAAAATATCTGCAACTGTTAATGTTTCTATTTTAGGCGAAGAATAGGTCAGAGGAAGCGTATCAGATACAAACAATTTCTTAAGAGGGGAGTTATTAATTCTATCAAGTGATTCTCCTGAAAACACGGCATGTGTGCAGGCACCGTATATATCGAGTGCGCCATTGTTTTTTAATGCATCTACAGCATTTACAAAAGTCCCGCCTGTATCTATCAGGTCATCAATTATCAGAATATTTTTATTCTCCACTTTGCCGATAATATTCATTACTTCGGCAACGTTTGGTTTAGGTCTTCTTTTGTCAATTACAATAAGATCGGCATGAAGTCTCTTTGCGTATGCTCTTGCCATTTTTATTCCGCCAACATCGGGAGTGACAACGGCAAGATTGGATAAATTGAGTTTTTTAAATTTTTTCATGAAAACCGCCGAGCCGTATAAATGGTCAACCGGAATGTCAAAAAATCCCTGAATCTGAGATGCATGAAGATCCATTGTGATAACCCTGTCTGCTCCTGCCTGTGTGATAAGATTAGCTACAAGCTTGGCTGTTATCGATACTCTCGGCTGATCTTTCCTGTCCTGACGAGCATAACCGAAATAAGGAATTACGGCATTGACTCTTCTTGCAGATGCCCTTTTTGCAGCATCGATCATAATAAGAAGCTCCATTAGATTATCTGCAGGTGGAAGAGTTGATTGGATAATAAACACGTCGCTTCCGCGAATGTTTTCGTTATACTTCATCCATATTTCACCGTCTGAAAAAGTTCTAATAGTGCATTTCCCGATTTTCGTCTTCAGTTTTGAGCAGATTTTTTTTCCGAGATAACCGGAAAATCTTCCTGCAAATATTTTCATGTCAGGCATTAAGATTTTATTTTTTGAAGTATTCAGAGGTATGGCAAATTATAAAAATAGGATTTATTAATCAATTTACATTAAAGGACAACATACACAGTCGAAAATTCAAAATTAATTTTTTATTGAATAAGCTTACCTTTGTAAAAGAATATTGAAAAAATGAATATGGATAATAACTGCGCTGAAATTACGAATATTATTATCAATAAAATGTATCTAAGAATAATATGTTTTGTCTTTCCTTTAAAAAACTGGCAGTATGCAAAACCGAAATAAAATATCCATCCGATATAATAAAATCCGATAATTATATACCAATGCTGCTTAAAGAAATAAAGAAAAGGAGTCAATAAAATATAAAAGACGGTTCTCTCGCCTGAAATGAAAGTGTTAAAAATAAGATTCTCCGCAAAATTGTACCCGGAAGACTTATAAAACAGATACGAGTAAACTGAGATTACAGGCACACTGATGAAAATAATCAGATTAAAATACTTGTATATAAACACGTTAAATTCTAAGAAAAATCTTTGTGTTTCTTCTATACCGCTAATTGTGTCCGTATTGATTTTGGGTCCAAATAAACTGTAGTTTACGGCAATAAATGTACTTACGGCAACTGCTAAAATCAGAAACTGAAGCGGATTGAAGTATCTGATTCTTTTTCCGTTTATATATTCTGCAGATACAATTCCCGGTCTGAAAAAAAGTTCTTTTATGAGAAATAATATTCCTCTGTCAAGATGTGTAAATGCATGAAAAAAGTTATGCAAAAGATCTTTCAGATTAAATCTGCCTTCAATATGCTTTTGTCCGCAATTACTGCAAAACATTCCATTAAGCTCGTTGCCGCAGTTTTTACAAGTCATTGTTAATGTGTTTAATTACTTCATCAATTGAAATTCCGTTTTCAAAATTGCACACCTCTTTATCAGGACTGCAGTTTGCATCACAATACTCTTTGCTTACTTCCAGATTTACTGACTTCTCACCCAAAGCTCCCCAGTGAGCAGCACAGTTCATTCGTCTGTGACAGTATAGTCCAATTGTTTTTTTATTCAGCGCTGAAGCTAAATGCAATGGACCTGTAGAAGATGCAATCATCATATCAGTATTTGCTATGATGCAAATCAAATCTCTCAGACGTTTGATTTTGTCATCTGTAAAAAAAATTCTTTTATTATCCAGCTTACAAGCTTCTTCCTTAAATTCACTTGACATTTCTTTAGCCGTAAGAATAATGACTGCGTTATTTTTTATTTCAAGAATTTTTTTCAATAATCCCAGATATTTTTCTTCACTCCAGTTTCTGGAAGATTTCCCTGAGCCCGTATGCACTATAATTTTTTTATCTGAAATGTTAACGCCTTCCGATACAAGAATTTTTTCGCCATTAAATTTTTCGGCGTCATTCAAATATATTTCCGGAGTCAGATTGTCAGACCTCACACCAAGCTTTCTTCCCATATCCATACAGTAATCTGCTTCATGTCTGAGAGGTATATATTTGTTTCGTGAAACGGATTTCATAAATGTAACTACTTCATAAATTTTTCTTCCAACGCCTATTCGGTTTTTTATACCTGCAAAAAACATCTGATAAGCTGCTCTCTCAGTCGGCATTATAAGCAGTCCATCGGTGAATTTGTAACTTCTAATTTTTTTTACTGTGCTCCAAAATGTATCTTTCTTCAGATCGTCTGAAATTATTACGTCAATATTAGGATTATGAAGCAATACATCAACTGAATTTTCGTTTGTAAGTGTCCCGATAAATGCCTCCGGGAATGTTTTTTGCAGTTCTCTGATTAACGGAGTAATCATGACAACATCGCCAACTCTGTCTGTTCTTACTAAAAGAATTCTTCTTTGCATCGGAAATTCAGAGGTAAATAACTCCCGGACCAAAAGTTATGTTGATTGAACATTATTAATTGCAGAGATAAACAAAATTAATTTAATTAATTTTAAACCGTAAAAAAGTGCTTTCAAAATACTAAAATATGTCCTGAAATGAAAAATAAAAAATATATTCTGATTTTATCCTTAATAACAATCTTCTTATCGGTACAAGGATTTGAATATGGATCAAATCAGAATAAACTCAGTAAAATATTAAAGGAAGAAATCGGCATAAAAACTGAAAGTGAAAAGATACTTACCTGGGTCAGCTTTATTGATAAAGGAAACAATGTTTCGTTTTTATTAAATCATCCCGAAATTTATCTGACCGGCAGATCAATCGAAAGAAGAAAAAAAGTTAAACCGCAAAATGTGATTACGGATTATTCTGATTTGCCTGTTTATTATGAATATATCTCGGACATCAGAAATTCGGGTATTGAACTCAAACAAAAATCAAAATGGTTCAACAGGATTTCATGTTATCTTACTAAAGAACAGATTTTTCTCCTTGCGAATAAAAATTATGTGAGCAGTCTCGATTTGGTTAAGAGGCTAAGAAAAAATGAAGATGATATAGAATTCAGTAAAAGCGCACCGGAAATTGTAACTGACAATAACTTGATAAACAATGAAATCAGCTCTTATAATTATGGAAATTCACTGACACAAATGCAACTAATTAACTGTGTGACTGCTCATGACAGCGGATATGCGGGACAAGGCGTTTTAATTGCATCCTTCGATGCAGGCTTTGATAATCTTTCACATCCGGTTTTTGATTCGATTGAGTCAAGAGGATTCAGAACTTATGATTTTGTCAATCATGATACTAATGTTGCAAATCAAAACGGACAAATGGGTCAGGGATCTCACGGAACACAGACACTTTCTCTTGTCGGAGGATTCAAATCAGGCAGCTTGATTTCTCCGGCTTTCAAGTCCAGGTACATTCTTGCAAAAACTGAAAATACCGACAGCGAAACCACAATTGAAGAAGATAATTGGATTGCTGCAGCGGAATGGGCTGACAGTTTGGGCGCTGACATTATTACAAGCTCGCTCGGTTATATTGATATGGATCCTGGATCAATCAGAACTTATGACTGGACATGGATGAACGGTGACAGTTGTGTAATTACTATCGGCGCTGATCTTGCTGTTAACAAAGGCATAATTGTTTGCAACTCCGCCGGCAACGAAGGTTATCACTCAACTCATAATACTCTCGGAGCTCCTTCGGACGGTGATAGTGTGTTCTGCATTGGGTCTGTCAATACAAACAAAAACAGATCTTCGTTTTCATCAGTCGGATTATCCGTTGACGGAAGAATAAAGCCTGATGTTTGCGCTATGGGAAACGGCAATACTGTTGCAATGCCCGGTTCCGGAAATACCGGATATACTACAGGCAGCGGAACTTCATTTTCTTGTCCGATGACTGCCGGCGTTTGCGCGGTAATTTTATCGGCAAATTATAACTTGACTCCAATGCAGGTAATGAATCTTCTCAGACAGACTGCAGACAGCAGTTTTGCTCCAAACAGAAGAAGAGGGTGGGGATTGATTAACTGCTGGGAAGCTTTGAAACAAGCATTACTGATTACTTCCGCAGGAAATAATGTAGCCGGACAAATGGAAAGTTTTAGTTTAAGCCAAAATTATCCTAATCCATTTAATCCGACAACTGTCATATCATATACTTTAAAAGAAAAAGGATTAGTTAATCTGATAGTATATGATGCACTTGGCAAAGAAGTGGAAATAATTATTAACGATAATCTCGAAGCCGGCAGACATGAAGCTGTTTTTAACTCAAAAGGTTTAAGCAGTGGAATTTATTTTTATAAATTGACTTTCGGCAATGTTTCTGTCACAAAAAAGATGATGATTGTCAGGTAAGTGAATGTGTAAAGAGATAACATGTGATATGAAATGAATTTTTGCAAATTGGTATTGAAACTGTATGTGAGTTGAATTAGTTTTAATTAGCAATCAATCCGGTTAAATTCTGCCGGATTTATTAATTAAAATGAAATTTCGGTTTCCCAAAAATATAAACTTTTATCTTGTTGTTTGCGGAATTACTTCATTTATTTTTTCGGGAATCTCCGGTTTTAATCCAAAAGTGGATACTTCGCTAATCAATCGTGCTTTGAATGATGAAACAGAAATTCTTGTCTGGATTTATTTATCCGACAAAGGTGAAGATGTTAAATTCAAATTGAACAATCCGGGATTTTATCTGACAAAAAAATCTATAGAAAGGAGATTAAAGAAAATCAAAAGTAACAGAATAGCAGATTACAATGATGTTCCCGTTAATTATATTTACTTGAATGAATTAGTTAGTACAGGTATAAAAATCAGGCATGTCTCCAAGTGGTTTAATGCTGTATCTTGTTACGTAAATAGAAATCAGATAGAAACAGCTGCAGGAAAAAATTTTGTAATGCGTATTGAGCCCGTCAGAAAATATAAAAAAGTACTTCCCAATGTAAATTTGGATTTCAGCCCTAATCAATTTCCTCTTATTCAGGAAAAAGTATCTGCCATAAATTATGGTCCGTCATTAAATCAAAATGCACTTATCGCAGTGCCACAGGTGCATGACAAAGGTTTCATGGGTCAAGGTGTGCTCATCGCTTCGCTCGATGCCGGATTTGACAATCTTGCGCATAATTGCTTTGATAAGATCAGAGAAAAAGGATTGAGGACTTATGACTTTGTAAACGGAGATACGATCGTTGCCGATGGTAAAGGAAGATTAGGGCAGGGTGCGCACGGTACCATTACACTTTCACTCGTTTGCGGATATGATGAAGGTGATCTGGTTTCGCCTGCTTTTGAATCGCAGTTTATACTTGCAAAAACAGAAAACACCGAAAGTGAAACTCCTGTCGAGGAAGACAACTGGGTGGCAGCCGCCGAATGGGCTGACAGCCTGGGTGCGGATGTAATCACAAGCTCGCTCGGATATCTGCAATTTCAGGAACCATATCCTTCTTATACATGGCAGTCAATGAACGGCAGTACAGCGCTCATAACTCGTGCTGCAGATTTAGCCGTAAGCAAAGGAATAGTTGTGGTTATATCAGCCGGTAATGACGGATTAAATACTGAACATAATACATTAAGCGCCCCTGCTGATGGATTCAATGTTATTACAGTTGGTTCGGTTAATTATACAAAATTCAGATCTTCGTTTTCATCAGTCGGTCCGACGGTTGACGGCAGAATAAAGCCAGATGTGATGGCGCTCGGTCAGTTTAATTATTGTGCCAAATCTGGAAACGGCAATCTCGGTTATACTTCTTCTAACACCGGAACATCTCTTGCTTGTCCGATGGTAGCAGGCGTTTGTGCAATGCTATTATCAGCAAAATCCGATTTGACTCCTGCGCAGATTACGGAAATTTTAAAAACTACAGCTGACAGCAGTTCAAGACCCGGGAATCTCCGAGGCTGGGGAATAATCAATGCTGAACTTGCATTGCAAAAAATAGAAGAGATGAATACTGTTTTACCTGGAGATTTTATATTGGAACAAAATTATCCGAATCCGTTTAATCCTGTTACAAATTTTAAATTTGAATTGAAAAAAGAGGCAAACATTTCGATTGTTCTTCACGACATTGCCGGCAGAGAGATTTTGAAAATAGCCGATAATGTATTTTATACTACCGGAATAAAAGAGATAAAGCATAATCTCAGCGGCGATGGAATGAGTTCGGGAGTGTATTTTTTTTCTTTGCTGGCAAACGGAACGGCTGTCGATACCAAGAAACTTGTGCTGTTGAAATAAGCAATAATAAAATTTTTTTTTTAGAAATTATAATATTTGAATTATTTTTTAATCAACGAAAATTTTCATTACAATAATTTATGTCTCGTATAATTAAATCTGGTTTAATTCAGATGAGTCTCCCAAAGTCGGAGGGAGAAGGTACAATAAATGAAATAAAAGATGCTATGTTTGATAAGCATATTCCTTTTATTGAAAGCGCCGGTAAAAACGGAGTTCAGATTCTTTGTCTGCAGGAAATATTTAATACACCGTATTTTTGTCCGGGACAGGATAAAGTTTGGTATGAATCCGCTGAAACAGTCCCCGGTCCGACTGTCGAAAAACTACAAACCTATTCAAAGAAATATAATATGGTAATGATTGTTCCGATTTATGAAAAAGAACAAGCTGGCATTTTATATAATACTGCCGCAGTTATCGATGCAGACGGCACTTATTTAGGAAAGTATAGAAAAAATCATATTCCGCATACATCCGGTTTCTGGGAAAAATTTTTTTTCAAACCGGGTAATTTGGGTTATCCCGTTTTCCAGACAAAATATTGTAAAATCGGTGTTTACATTTGCTATGACAGACACTTTCCCGAAGGCGCGAGAATTCTTGGTCTCAATGGCGCAGAAATAGTTTATAATCCTTCGGCTACAGTTGCTGGATTGTCACAGTATCTATGGAAACTCGAACAACCGGCTCATGCTGCCGCTAACGGATATTTTATGGGATGCATAAATCGGGTGGGTACTGAAAAGCCATGGAATTTGGGAAAATTTTATGGATCATCTTATTTCGTTGATCCCAAAGGTCAAATCTTTGCACAAGCTTCTGAAGATAAAGACGAACTGCTGATTGCTGAATTTAATCTTGATATGATTGAGGAAATAAGAGCAACATGGCAGTTTTTCAGAGACAGAAGACCTGAAACTTACGAAAAAATGACTGAACTTTAATTTAACATTTGCACTCACTTTTTCTTACAATATGTGATTTATATAATTCATTGGTTGTTGCAATTAATTTCCAAATTTCTATTGTAGAAAAATTAAGGTAAGATATAAATTTTTTTTTTGTGTTAAACAAAAAATATTTTTTTCAAAACAAGATTAACAGACAAAAGAGAGTTTAAAAATTATTTGAATTAATGCCCGAATATAAAAAACCTGAAACTAAACAGGAATTTGATACAAATTTTCAACAGATAAAACCTTTGATGAACGAGACAGAGGCATACTATGAAAGTTCAAGATGCCTGTTTTGTTACGATGCTCCATGTGTAAAAGCATGTCCCACAGGCATTGATATTCCTCTTTTTATTAAACAGATAAATACGGGTAATCCGCTTGGATCGGCAAAGACAATCTATGATTCAAATTATTTCGGATTTGCTTGCGGAAAAGTTTGTCCGACTGAAGTTTTGTGCGAAGGCTCTTGTGTATATAATCTTCAAAATGTTAAGCCAATTGAAATTGGAAGGCTTCAGAGTTATGCAACTGCCTCTGCAATCGGCAAAGATAAAATTTATTTTCAGCCTACGGAAAACAACGGTAAAAAAGTTGCCGTAATCGGTGCAGGTCCTGCTGGTATTTCTTGCGCTTGTGAACTCAGGATGTACGGATATGAGGTTGATATTTTTGAAGGCAAAGAAAATCCTTCCGGGCTTACAATTTATGGAATAGCTCCGTATAAAATTACAAACGAAGAAGTACTTTCTGAAATTGATTATCTTCAAAAGCAATTTGGATTCAGGATTAGTTATAATTCACGTATCGAATCAAAAGAGGATTTTAAAAAAATCGAGAAAAGTTTTAATGCAATTTTTATTGGCATCGGTTTGGGAATTACGGGACGGTTAAAAATACAAGGCGAAGAACTCCAAAATTGTATTGGTGCAGTGGAGTTTATTTCCGAATTGAGAATGAACCATCATAAAACACATGTAGGAAAACATGTAATCGTACTTGGCGGAGGTAACACGGCAATGGATGCCGCTTCTGAATCAGCAAGAATGGGCGCTGAAAAAGTTTTACTTGCTTACAGAAGGTCAAAGGAAGAAATGAAAGCGTACGGATTCGAATATGAACTTGCAAAAAATGCCGGAGTTGAAAGCATATTCAACGTTTCACCGGTTGAAATTATTGGAAAAAATATTACCGAAGGTGTGAAGTTTGCACGTACAAAAATTGTTAACGGAGTTTTTGAAATCATTCCGGACAGTGAATTTGTATTAAAATGTGACATGGTAATAAAGGCAACAGGTCAGACAAAGCATAAAGAGGTTTTGCTTAATATTGATCATCTTGAGTTTGACAAAAAAGGAAATCTGGCAGTAAATCCGTCAACGTTTCAGACATCTAATCCGCATTATTTTTCCGCCGGAGATATTATCAGCGGAGGTCAGGAAGTAGTAAATGCTGTAGCAGACGCAAAAAAAGCGGCAAAAGGAATTCACAAGTTTCTTTCGGGACAATCGGTATAACTTAAATTCAAATTATTTAACTGCTGACTTAACTGATATTGCCTTTAGAGAATTTTTTGATTCTATAACCGGAAATTTTATCTTCAATCCAAGCCTGTCAATTTTCTTTTTTATTGAATTTCAACTGATAATTTTTAAAGTTAATTTTATAAAAAGAAATTATATTCTGTTAAGAATAGTTTCTCAAAAATTTTACAATTCAAATTTTATTAATCGAAGTGAGCAGTTTACTGACTCTTGAGAATGTTAACTTTTCATATAACAGCAAGAGTGAAAACAATTTTCAGTTAAAGGATATTTCATTTAATGTAGATGAAGGTGATTTTATTTCAGTAATCGGTAAAAACGGGTCTGGAAAATCAACATTGATAAAATTGATTTCCGGCATTGTAACTTCTTACAGCGGAAATGTTAAATTACTTGGAAATGATATTAGAAATCTGGATTCAAAACAGTATTCAAGATTTGTTTCTTATGTGCCTCAATCTGCAGGAGTGTTAAACGATAATTTAAAAGTTAACGAGCTTCTTCTTCTCGGCAGATATCCATTTAAGAATTTTTTTGATTTTAGAAATTCCGCAAAGGATTTTGAAGTTGTAAATTCGGCAATGGAAGAAACGGGAATAAAACATTTTTCCGGCAGAGTGTTATCAGATTTGTCAGGAGGCGAAAGGCAAAAAGTTATGCTCACGCTGGCGCTTGTTCAGCTAAACATCATGGAAAAACCGAAAAATAAAATACTTATAATTGATGAACCGGTAACTCATCTCGACGTTAATTATCAGGTTGAAATTTTCAGGATTTTAAAAAAATTAAATGAAACCGGTCTGACTATAATAATAGTAATTCATGATTTGAGCTCTGCACTTAATTACACATCCAAAACAATTTTAATGAACGCAGGAACACTCGTGTCGTATTCGGATACCCGAAAAGTAATTACGGAAAACATTCTCAGGGAGCACTTTCTGATAGAATCGAGAATCTTAAGTTATGAAAATAAATTTTTAATTAATTTCTCTCTGTAAATTCATTTAAAATGAAATCAAAAAAAATAATTATAGAAAGAGAAAACGGAACCGGGAAAATCTTATTAAACAGACCGGATAAAAGAAATTCTCTTGACGAGGAAATGATCGGCGAAATTACAAAGGCAATTTCTGAATTTGAGACAAACAAAGATATTAAATGTATTATCATAACAGGCGCCGGTGGAAATTTTTGTTCCGGGCTTTATCTGGATTATCTGCAAAAAATTTCGGAATATAACATCATTGAAAATAAAATTGATTCATCAAAATTTAAAAACATGCTGCTGGCAATATACAATTGTCCCAAACCTGTAATTGCAATGGTTGACGGATTTGCGCTGGCAGGAGGCTGCGGAATAGCAAGCGCTTGCGACATGATAATCTGCAGCGATAAATCGCAGTTCGGTTATACTGAAGTGAAAATTGGATTCATACCTGCTATTGTAATGGTGTTTCTCCTTAAAAAAGTCAGTGAGACTCATGCAAAGGAACTTCTTATTACTTCAAAATTTATTACCGGTGAGGAAGCTTTCAGAATTGGATTAGTAAATCAGGTTGTTCCTCAGCAGGAACTGGAAAAATATGTTAAAAAATTATGTGATGATATCTGCAAACTTCCGGGGAGTTCGATCAGGCTTACAAAAGAAATGTTCAGAAATATTTCTTCAATGAGCTTTGATGGATCTCTTGAGTATGCCGTCGATCTGAATGCAATAACAAGAATGACTGACGAATGCAAACATGGTATAATGAATTTTTTATCGAAATCTAAAACAAATAAATAATAAATAAATTATTAAAATGTCAGAGAAAAAATTTAAAACGATTCAGTATCTGGACAGAAATGAATCACAATACGGACCGTCTCCTAAGTGTTACGAGTTTCTTAAAAATGTCAGTATTGAAGACCTTTCATGGTATTCGAGAGATTTTTCAAGAGGCGTAAAATCCAGATTATCTGAAAGAATAGCAAATGACTTTGGAATTAAGGAAAGTCAGATAATCCTTTCTTATGGAAGTGAAGATATCTTAAAACAGCTGATCCACAGATATGTGCAACGAGGCGAAAAAGTTTTAATTCCTAAGGAAGCTTGGTGGTATTACAAGAAAGTTGCTTATGAAATAGGAGGATTTAATGTCGAATATCCGATGACAAAAGGAAAGTTTGAAGGAGTGGATTCATTTATTTATGATGTGGATAAAATGATAAGCATATACGATAGGGAAAGACCAAGGGTTGTTATAATCGCTTCGCCAAATAATCCGACAGGTAACCGCATTAATAAAGAAGATCTTGGAAAATTTCTTGATGCCTGCAGAGGCGCAATAGTTATGATTGACGAAGCTTATTGGGGATTCGGTTCGACTGACAATTCTTATGTTAAACCTTATCTTGATGAGTTTCCCAATCTTATTATCTGCAGAACTTTTTCAAAATATTATGCTCTGGCAGGAAGCAGGATTGGTTTCAGCTTTGCAGGGAATAATCTCGAAGAGCTAAAGGATTATACAACCCGGTATCTCGGTTATAATCTCATTTCGGAAAAACTTGCGCTGATAGCGCTGGATGATTCTGAATATTATGAAAAGGTAACAAAGAAAATGCAGGAAGACAAAGATATGTTTTACAAAGAGTTTTCTGCTCTTGAAGGTTTCAAACCTTACAAATCATTTTCAAACTTTATTCTTGTCGACATGCCTCTTAATATAAGAAAAGATCTAAACAAGTTTTTGAAAGAGAGAAACCTGCTGATTAAATTTCTGGACGAAGAAGCTTTTAAGACTGAAGCACGAATAACCCTTGGAACAAAGGAGCAAAATTCTTATTTAATAGAATCAATTAAAGATTTTTATAAATAAATAAATTGAATAGAGAAAACAGGAACGTAAAAAAAGAGTCTTTAGATTCAGTTAAGTACACCAAATATATTTTTATTGCTGTCCTGATATTAATCGCAGGTTATGTAATTTATTCAAACTTTTTTGATGGAGACGAAGTAAAGGTAAACAAACCTGCGCTGATTGATCCCAGAGAAAGAATTAAAAATGTAAAAGAACCACCATTTAAAAAAGAAGGCGAACTTAAATTTTTAAAAGGCGGAACAAAAGCCGATATAAAACATATTGATATCGAGCTGGCAGAAAATGACGATGAGAGAACTCAGGGTTTGATGTACAGAAAATCAATGGATGATTCGAAGGGAATGCTTTTTATATTTCAGCGAGAAGAACCTCAGTCGTTCTGGATGAAAAATACCATAATGTCTTTAGATATAATTTATGTTGACTCAAAAAAAGAAATCGTAAAAATTTATAAAAATACAACCCCGTTTTCTGAAAACTCACTTCCGTCGGGTAAACCCGCTACATTTGTGGTGGAAGTTTCAGCTGGGTTTACCGATAGATACGGAATTAAAGAAGGAGATATAATTGAGTTTAATAAACTTCAATAAGCATTCAGTATTTTTCAGTATAAATATTTTTTTCCTGTATTCCGGAATTTCTTAAGTCCGATTCAACTTTATTTACCATTTCCGGAGGTCCTAAAATTAAAAAATTATATAATTCAGGTTCACTGACATGCTTACTGATTAATTCAGCTTCAATTTTTCCTTTGACAAAATCCGGATTATCAGAAGAATGTGATTCAAATACCGGAATGAAGTTTAAATTTACATTCAGTCTATTCAGATGCAATAATTCATCCAAAAATGCCGCCTTGGAGGGATTCTTATTTGCATAAAACAATACAACACTTTTATGTGAATTAATTAAATGATAATCCTGCAGAAAGCTTCTAACCGGAGTAATACCCAATCCACCAGAAAAAATGACAAGTTTATCTGAATATTCAAAAAATTTATGAAGATCGCCTTTTGCATCGGATAAATACAAAATACTTCCGGGATTCATTGTATAAAGGAAAGCTGAAAATTTTGATTTATTTACACGAGCGCAAATTTCGATTGTACCTTTGTTTAATGGAGAGTTTGCAAATGAAAATGCTCTTGTGTTACCCTTTTCATCACTATATTCTTTGTTGGCTATAGTGAAAAACGCATATTGTCCGGCTTTGAAAGAATAATTTTCATTGCAGCTGAATCTGAATAAAACTGTATTTTCGCTTACAGGATTTTTATTCGTTAATAAAATTTCATGTTTATTCACGTTTTGCATAAACGAAAACAAACTAAGAAATTGTTTATTAATATTCTATAAAATTTGTCTTCATTTGATTGATTTTTAAAATCAATAGAACATTTACATAGTTATTTTTTTTGATTATTTTTACACGCATTAATAAATTCCTTTTTGATGATACATTTAGTTATTTCTATCAAATATTCCAAAAATCCTAAAATTGAATTTTGCATAAATGAATTATTTGATAAAAAGAAGAATCAATTTCATAGTGGTTATTTTAGCAGAATTTGAAAAGGATTTTTAAAAAAATAAATTTATAATTTAAAATGAAAAAATTACTCTTCATGGCAATTACACATTTTGTAGTTGCTGTTTTTGTTTTTATGGTTTCTCTTTCGGGAGGAAATAAAAACGAAATTTTTAAACCCTCAATTGTTTCAGCAGGCAGCAATAATGTTGTCTGGACGGATATTGCCGAAGGAAGTTTTATAGCCAGAGGACAAAGAGAGATTTTTCCGGAAAGATACAGAACTGTCAAAGCTGATATCAATGAATTGAAAAAAATTCTCTTTAATGCTCCAAAAGAAAACCTGAATTCAAATTTAAATCCGGAATATATTATTGAATTACCAATGCCTGACGGAGGATTTTCAAAATTTTCGGTAAATGAATATTCAATGATGGAGCCAGGTCTTCAGTCAAAATATCCTGAATTCAAAACTTTCACGGTAAAAGGTATTGATGATCCTTATGCTTCCGGGAAACTCGATATTACTATCAAAGGTTTTCACGCAATGATCTTAACGCCAAAAGGTTCATTTTTCATTGATCCATACAGTAGTTCCGAAAAGGAAATTTATATCAGTTATTTTAAAAGAGATTATAAAAATCAACAGCCGTTTGAATGCATGACAGATGCCGTATCGGAAAAAATTAAAAATTTTTCCGATTACAATTCAGGCTCACTTGTATGCGGTCCTCAGTTGAGAACATACCGGCTTGCCTGCGGTGCAACCGGCGAATACACAATTTTTCACGGCGGAACTGTCCCTACAGGTCAAGCAGCTGTTGTAACTTGCTTCAACAGAGTAAATCAGGTTTATGAAAAAGATTTTGCCATAAGACTGACTCTTGTTGCAAATAATGATCTTGTAATTTATACAAATCCAAGTACGGATCCATACACAAATGAGAATGGCGGTGCAATGCTCAGTCAAAATCAGGCAACTCTTGATAATGTGATTGGAAGCGCTAATTATGATATTGGTCATGTTGTCAGTACCGGAGGAGGCGGAATTGCCGGATTAGCAGTAGTTTGCAATAACGGTCAAAAGGCCTGGGGAGTTACCGGACTTCCTTCACCAATCGGAGATCCGTTTTATATCGATTATGTTGCGCATGAAGTTGGTCATCAGTACGGTGCAAATCATACATTTAACTGCGAAGTATCGGGCTGTGGTGGAGGAAACAGAAACGGTGGAACTGCATTTGAGCCCGGAAGCGCAAGTACGATAATGGGTTATGCAGGAATTTGCGGTTCATGTAATCTTCAGAGTTTTAGTGATCCTTTTTTTCATTCGGGAAGTTTTAATGAAATTATTATCAACACTCAATTTGCAAGTGGAAGCACTTGTCCTGTTGTTACAAATACCGGAAATACACCGCCGACTGTTACAGTTCCTTCAGGTGGTTTTGCAATTCCGATAAGAACTCCGTTTAGTCTGACAGGTTCTGCAACGGATATAGAAAATCCGTCAAGCCTGACTTATTGCTGGGAGGAGTATGATTTAGGACCTCCGGGAACACCAAACAATCCTTCCGGAGATGCGCCAATTTTCAGGTCATTCAAACCGGATACGACTCCTACAAGAATTTTCCCGAAAATATCAAACATTGTAAATAATAATCAGTCACTTGGTGAAATTCTTCCGACTTATTCGAGAAATCTCAGTTTCAGATTAACTGTAAGAGACAATAATCCTGGTGCAGGGGGAGTAAATTTTGAATACATTGCATTTACGGTTACAAATACCGCCGGTCCGTTTAAGGTTACTTCTCCGGATTCTGCAATTACATGGAACAGCAATATTCCAAACACGGTAACTTGGGATATTTCAAATACCAATACAGCTCCGGTTAATTGTCAGAATGTAAACATAAAGCTTTCCACCGACGGCGGATATACTTATCCAACGACACTGGTATCAAATACTCCAAACGACGGAAATCAAACAGTGACAGTTCCTGCTATCAACAGTACAACTGCAAGAATAAAGGTTGAAGCAGCTGATAACATTTTCTTTGATATTTCAAATGTTAATTTTACATTATCCAATACAATAAACGTTCAGAATCTGAATACTGGAGTTCCGTCTGATTATTCATTGTCGCAGAATTATCCAAATCCATTTAATCCATCGACAAATATCAATTTCTCACTGCCTTTAAATTCGGATGTGAAGCTTAGAGTATATGACGTGCTTGGAAATATTGTTGCAATTTTGTTAGAAGGGAAACAAGAAGCGGGAAATTATT
This sequence comes from Ignavibacteria bacterium, assembly GCA_019187405.1. Classification (GTDB taxonomy): domain Bacteria; phylum Bacteroidota; class Ignavibacteria; order Tepidaquicellales; family Tepidaquicellaceae; genus JABAQZ01. The sequence goes on along the minus strand of JABAQZ010000006.1, from coordinate 298,472 downwards.
CTTATGAGTTTAATGCATCTGGGCTTGCTTCGGGAATTTATTTTTACGAATTGACAGCAAGCTCTTCAACAAAGAGTTTTTCAGAAACAAGAAAAATGCTTGTAGTAAAATAATTTCTTGATTTAGCAGATCAAAAAGCCGGTATATAAACCGGCTTTTTTTATTTGTGTAAAAATCGGATTAATAATATTTTATAATATTCGGATTAAATCTGGGAAAGGATTTCAAATTGAATTAATTTCATTTATATGGTAATTTCAACTTACAAAAGTTATATACATGGGCAAATTAATTTATCACGGGCATTCATTTACGGAGTTAAAATTATCCATTCACACGGTTTACATTGATCCTTTTATAGAAGGAAATCCTCTTTGTGATATTACTCTGAAAGAAGCAGAATGTGATTTTTTGATTTTGACGCACGGACATGCTGATCATTATGGAAATACAATTGAAATTGCAAAAAGAAATAATGTCAAAGTAATCGCGACGGCTGAGCTTTCATATTATCTTGATGCAAGAGATGTTTCGACACATGCGATGAATTTGGGAGGATCTTTTAATTTTCCATTTGGCAAAGTTAAGCTAACCCTTGCGCATCATTCATCTTCGACACCAGACGGCGCTTACGCAGGAGATCCGGCGGGTGTGTTAATCAGCACTGGAAGCTGCAATATTTTTCACGCCGGGGACACGGCTTTGTTTTACGATATGAAATTAATAGGAGAAATGTGTAAAATTGATTATGCATTGCTTCCAATTGGAGATAACTTTACGATGGGAGTAGATGATGCAGTAAAAGCGGCAGAATTTTTAAATGCAGCAAACGTAATTCCGATTCATTACAATACTTTCGATGTAATTAAAGCTGATGCAGATGAATTTAAACGTAAGATTGAATCTGTCGGTAAAAAATGTCATGTCATGAAAGCAGGGGATTCAATAGAAATTTAACGGTAATTTATTGACTAAAATAATTTCAATATCAAATCAAAAAGGCGGAGTTGGAAAAACCACTACTGCCATTAATTTATCAACGGCTATTGCTTCCTTTGGCAGAAAAGTTTTATTAATAGATGCGGATCCACAGGCAAATGCAACATCAGGGATAGGACTTGAGGCAGTAATTGACGGGCAGTCAACTTATGAGATATTTATATCTGACAGGGAAGTCATTGACTGCGTTAAGAAAACACAGGTAGAAAATCTTGATGTAATTACTTCAAACATAAATCTTGTAGCTGCTGAGGTTGAACTTGTTGAGCTGCAATCCCGTGAAAGCATATTAAAGAGGAAGATATTAAGTTATTTGACAAACAGTGCGAGCAAATATGAATATATAATTATTGACTGTCCTCCTTCTCTTGGTTTGATAACAGTCAATGCTCTAACGGCTGCGAATTCACTGCTAATTCCCGTTCAATGCGAGTATTACGCTTTGGAAGGACTTTCGCAGCTTTTAAATACGATTAAAAATGTGAAGAACATATTCAATCCGATGCTTAACATAGAAGGTTATCTGCTGACAATGTTTGATTCGAGGTTAAGACTTTCAAATCAGATTGAGTCTGAGCTCAGAAAATTTTTCGGAGAGAAAGTATTTACAACAAAGATTTTCAGAAATGTAAAAATCGGCGAAGCTCCGAGTTACGGGAAACCTATAATAATTTATGATCCGGCTTCAACCGGTGCGCAAAATTATATCAAGCTGGGAAAAGAATTTCTTGAGAGAAACGGAGTCATAATTCCCGAAGAAAATCCTGTCCCGTCATTAAATGAAACAAAAGCAAATTAAGTTTTAATATGGAAAACAAATCAAATGTTCTGGGCAAAGGTTTATCCGCGATATTCAATGAAAAGAATATTGACATAAACAGTATTGAGAATATATCATCAGATAATAAATCTTTTTTTCAGTTGGAACTGGATAAAATAAAAGTAAATCCGTCTCAGCCAAGAGAAGACTTTGATGAAGAAAAAATGAAAGAGCTTGCCGAATCAATAAGGACTAACGGTGTAATTCAGCCTGTTACAGTTAAGGAAGTTAATGGGCAGTATGTCTTAATTTCCGGTGAAAGAAGGGTGCGTGCTTCAAAGATTGCAGGATTGGATAAAATCCCCGCATATTTATATGAAAAGCCTGCAGAAAGTTCTGAATCTATGCTTGAGCTGGCATTAATAGAAAATATACAGCGGGAAGATCTGAATCCAATGGAATTATCTGATTCTTATCAGAAGCTTGCTGATGATTTTGAATTAACGCAGGAACAAATAGCAGAAAAAGTTTCAAAGCAAAGAAGTACAGTTGCAAATTACCTCAGGCTTCAGAAGCTGCCGGTTGAAATTAAAGTTTCTTTAAGAAAAAATGATATTACGGAAGCACATGCAAGGATGCTTTTGAGGATAGATAATCTCGATGATCAGCTGATACTTTGGAAGCGAATATTAAACGAGAATCTTACAGTTAAAAACCTCGAACAGATAACAAAGCCCAATGTTAAAAAAACTAGAAAGAAAAGAATAGTACTCGGAGAAGTTTATGATAGTCAGTATCAGATCATAGAAGATAAGCTGAGAAATTTTTTCGGAACGAAAGTAACTTTGAAAAGAAAATCAAAAATTTCCGGTGAAATCATTATTGAATATTACAACAATGAAGATCTGGACAGAATTATAGACAAAATCACTTCTTAAATGATTAATTAAAGTTAAATGAAGAAATTCTTAAAGTCAGCAAAATCTCCCGAACCAATAGGACCTTATTCGCAAGCGGTCGGTTTTGAAAAACTAATATTCACTTCTGGTCAAATAGCTCTTGATACAAGCGGCAGTATTGTATCCGATGACATTTTCAAACAAACCGAAAAAGTTATTGAAAATCTTAAAAATATTTTAGAAGACAACGGATCATCACTTGAGAAGGTAATTAAGACTACAGTCTTCTTAAAAGATATGCAGGATTTTGCTTCAATGAATGAAGTTTACAATAAGTACTTTGGAAAATCCATGCCTGCAAGAAGCACTGTTGAGGTATCTCGGCTTCCAAAAGATGTAAAAGTAGAAATCGAAGTAATAGCTTATAATTAATTCCGGATGAAAAATTATATATTCAGCGAGTTGAAAGAAAAATCCTGTCCGGGAGATATACATTTTACGACAGGAGTTCTGATAAATTCAGACATTGATACAATCTGGAATACTGTTTGTAAAGCAGAAAACGTAAAGAAGTATTTTACTACCGATGCAAGAAGGGATTTAGATACAGAAGGTGAAGTTCTATGGATTTGGGGAGAGGAGGCAGCGTTGATTAATGTTATTCATATAGTTGCCGGTAAAAAAATTATATTTGAATGGAATGCCATGAATGTGGATTACAGAACTCGTGTTGAGTTTTCTTTTGAAGAGAAAAACGATAAAATCAAAGTTAAAATAAAAGAGACTGGTTGGGAGATGAATAAAGCCGGAATAAAAAGTGCATTTGCAAACTGCAGTGGTTGGACGGAATTTCTTAATGCTCTTAAGGTGTATATAGAAAACGGAATTGCATTCCTGAAATAAAAAAGCCTGAATTAACCAGGCTTTTTTTATTATTGAAACTACTACTTATTTAATTTATTGACGTATTTAGTGAGTTTGGATTTTTTGTTTGCAGCTTTATTCTTGTGAATTATACCCTTTACGGCAGCGCGGTCAAGCACTGTAACAGTCTTTCTTAATTCTGCCTCAGCTTTATCTTTATCCTTAATATCTAAAACTCTTTTTACAGAACCTTTAATGAGCGCTTTATACTTTTTGTTTCTTTCGGTTCTTTTAATTGTTTGTCTGGCTCTTTTTTGCGCAGATTTATGTCTTAATGGCATTTAAAATTAATTCTGATTTCTAAAAAGCAAAAATATGAAAAACCGTGCCGAAAATCAAAGCAATTGTAAGTTCCATTGTCATCCAATAAATTAGAAAATAAGCTTTAAAAGAGAATCAAATTGTTGATATTAATGACTATTACATTGTCCAGATTTTATAAAGAAGATTAAGCAGATTCAGTCAAGGGCATTAAAATTATTTTTATCGTCTGAACAAGCAGGGATGCATATAAAATGAAAAACGAATTTATATCTGGAGTTTGAAATTTAGATTTGATTTAATTTGAATATAAATTTCAGAACAAATTTTAAAATTGCTTTTAAGTTAAGAAGATTAAAAAGCGGATTAGTCTCAGAGGAAACACAATAAAATCCTAAATTAATAATTAACTATAATTCTTTAAAATAATAACTAATCAGTTTTTCATACGATTTGCTTAACTCAACTCCTCTTCTTTTCATAACAATTTCAGCAGTATGAATGGCTTTACTCAAATCATATTTTGCAAAAGGTTTTCCTGCTTCGTTCCAAGAAAATGAAGAAATAGATTTTTCATGAAAACCGCTTCCGAACAAATTCGAAAAAATCCCTATTATGCTTCCCGTGTTAAGCATTGTATTTATTGATGTTTTACTATGATCTCCAATAATACTTCCCAAAAACATCATTCCCGAATTTATTTTGACTGAATTAGGTGTAACGCTTATTTCCGAATAATTATTTTTCAGATCGCTTGTAACAGTATCAGCTCCTAAATTTACAAACGGGCACAAATAAGAATGTCCGGTAAATCCGTCATGTTGTTTATTTACGAATGAATGAAAGACAGATTCGGCGATTTCTCCGGCAACTCTTGAGCTTTCACCGATAACACAAGGTCCGTAAATTTTAGTACCGGATTTGATCTTTACATTTTTTCCTATAAATACTGGTCCTTTTAAAAAAGTAAATGGTTCAATTTCAACATTTTCCGAAATGACTATGCTGCCGGAAGAAGCATCTAAAACAATATTCTGGAGCAAATCAAGTTTAGTTTTTGAAAATATGAATTTTGAATTTATAAAGTTACGAGATTTTTTAACGGAAGGAAATTTTTTTACTGATTTCAGATATAAATTCAATTCTTCATTCAGTCTTCCTTCCAGTATAAATTCAATCACATTCCAGGGGAAATTTATAATCCTTAAATCATCTTTATCGGTTAAATAGATTTTTTTAAAATTAAAACCTGAAAGGAATTCTGAATTAAAAACCATGAATTCAGAATTATTCAAAAGAGAAAACAAATTAGCTGCATTTTTTTTAGTAATGCAAACAGCTATTACTTCATCTTTAAAATAAAAAATTATGTCTTTGCCTTTATTGGAAATAACTGTATCAAACAATTTTTCTGAGAAAACAACTTTTCCATTAAGAAGAATGTAATCATCATTTGAAAATTTATTTGCAGGAAGTTTATGAAATTCGCTTAGATAATCTGAAATATAATTTCTACAGATTAGAGAAAGTTCAAACTTTTTATTTGTAAAAGTTTTTATTCTATCTATTAATGAATAAGGACCGATTTTAATATCAAAAACACCTCTCAGTAAGCAAAGAGGGTAAAGATTTTTAAAACTGTTGTCTTCAAAAACAGAAATTCTCATATTGTGAAAAAAAAAGCCAATATTTTAAATATTGGCTGAAAAAAAATTCAAAAAATTAAAACTTAAGATGCTGATTCGGATACTTTTTCGGATGATTTTTTTGATTTTGCATATCTTTTATTGAATTTTTCTACACGTCCTGCAGTATCGACAATTTTTTGTGTTCCGGTAAAAAACGGATGGCAAAGCGAGCAAATTTCCACTTTAATTTCGGGAACGGTTGAGCGTGTAGTGAATAAAACGCCTCTGTTTTCTCCACAGTTGCAAATTACATTACACTTATAATATTTAGGATGAAAATCCTTTTTCATTTACTTAAAATGTTTTATTTAATAATTATGTATAAAATAGCGATTACGGTTTTGAGTTTCAAGGAGAGAAAAAAATGAAATCCGCAAAACACAGAAATTAATTGAAAGTCATCAGAATTCAAGTATAATCAAACAGAACAAAAATAGTAAAAATCAAAAGAAACAGAAAACAATTTCATATAAAGTAAGATATATTTTAATTAAATTCGTAAAAAAATTCAAATAAATATTGAAAAAAATCATCTCAGTTGTAGGAGCAAGGCCAAATTTCATGAAAATGGCTCCTATTCATAAAGAGTTTCTCAAACATAAATCAAAAGTAAAGCATATAATAGTACATACAGGGCAACATTATGACGGAAAGATGTCCGAGGTTTTTTTCAAAGAGTTGGAATTACCAAAACCGGATGTGTATCTTGGGGTGGGTTCACAGTCTCATGCTGAGCAAAAAGCAAGAATTATGATAGAGTTTGAGAAAGTTTTGCAAAAGGAAAAGCCAGATTTGATAATTGTATATGGAGATGTTAATTCCACAATTGCAGCAGCAATAGTAGGGTCTAAAATTTTAAATTCAAAAAGCAAACCCATTCCAATTGCTCATGTAGAATCCGGATTAAGGAGTTTTGACAGAAGCATGCCAGAAGAGATAAACAGAATAGTAACGGATGTATTATCTGAGTATCTTTTTGTAACGGAGCCGAGCGGAATTCGGAATTTAAAAAAGGAAGGCATTGATGAAAAGAAGATTTTTTTTTCAGGGAACACGATGATAGATTCGTTGAAATTCTATCAAAAAAAAATCAGCAAATCAAAAATTACAAATGAATTATGCATTACAAAAAGAGGATACTCGCTAATTACGCTTCACAGACCTTCCAATGTTGACAGTAAAAGTAATCTTAAAACTATATCTGAAATATTTAAAAGTATAAACAGGATTAATCCTGATACAGACATAGTATTTTCGGTTCATCCGAGAACTTTGAAGATGATAAATAAATTCAGACTTGACAAAATATATAATTCCATTGAAAATCTGATAATAACGGAACCACTTGGATATTTTGATTTTCTTAATCTGCTGGGAGGAGCAAAGTATATAATTACAGATTCAGGTGGGATACAGGAGGAGACTACTTTTTTGAAAATACCTTGCATAACAATGAGAGAAAACACGGAAAGGCCTGTTACAAGTGAAATTGGAACAAATGTAATAACTGGATTAAACGAGAAACTAATTTTAAAAAATATAAAAAGCATAGAAAGCGGTAAATTCAAGAAAGGGAGAATTCCAAAATACTGGGACGGAAAGTCAGCGAAAAGAATTGTAAACATATTGTTAAAAAAAATCTGAATGAATGACAGAAATAGAATTGATGGAATAATAAAGAAGCTAAGGGCGAATTACGGCATTCCTCAAAAAACAGAAAACACTAACATACTTGATATGCTTATAGCTACCAAGTTATCTCAAAATACGACTGACGTTAGTTCATACAAAGCATTTACAAGGCTAAAAGAAAAATTTGGAAGCTGGGATAAAGTCAGAAAAGCAGATTTAAACAGAATAAAAGATTGCATAAAGGTTTGCGGGCTATCGAATACAAAAGCAGCTGAAATAAAGGAAATGCTAAACAAGATGAATAAAAAATACGGATCATTAGATTTATCTTTTTTAAGAAAGTATAATGATGAAAAAATATATACTGAATTACTTGAATATAAAGGAATCGGCGTAAAGACTATATCATGTATGATGAATTATTCATTGAGCAGGGATGTATTTCCTGTGGATACGCATATTCACAGGATACTTAACAGATTAGGGATTGTGCGTACAAAAAATGCAGTTAATACATATAAAGAAGCAAGAGAAAAGATACCAAAAGGAAAGAGACATGAATTTCATGTAAATCTGATAAAATTCGGTAGAAATATATGTAAGTCAATTAATCCGATATGCGGTGAATGTTTTTTATTTGGAGACTGCAAATATGATGGAAAATATTTATACAGAGGCAAACATACGGACAAACCATCTGCTGCAAAAAATTTTATTATACTGGAAAATATTTAAGCAGATTTGAAACTGGAAAAGGAAAAAGTAGAGAAGATACTTGTAATAAAATTCGGAGGGATCGGTGATATCTTATTAACTACACCGTTGCTGCCAAACCTGAAGAATTATTTTTCTAATGCGGAAATTAATGTTCTTACATTAAGACATTCTCGTGATGTACTTATTGACAATCCATACATTAGCAAAGCATTTACTTATGATCCAAGTGAAGATAAGTCATTGTGTCTGATAAAAAATATCAGAAAGCAAAAGTATGATCTAATAATAGATTTATTTGGAAATCCGAGAACCGCATTGATAACATTTTTGAGCGGTGCAAAGTACAGATTTGGTTTTAATTTCAGAGGAAGAAATTATGCATATAACATTAGGGCTGAAGGCAGGGGAGGGATAATACATAATGTCGAATTTAATCTTGATGCACTAAGGGCATTGGATATTCCAGTCACTTCGAAGAAATTATATCTTAATATAAACATTGTGCATAAGGAATTTGCAGATAATTTTATAAGAGAGAACAAATTAACAGGCAGAAAACTGATAGGGATATCAAAGACAGGGGGATGGGAATCAAAAAGATACAAGGCGAAGGATTATGCAGAACTAATAAATATGATGAATAAGATATACAATGCTGATTTTATATTATTTTGGGGAACTCAGAGAGAAAAGGAAAATTGCGAAGAGATAATCAGAAGTTTAGAAATGAAGAATGCATTCATTATACCGGAAAGTCCGATAAGATATCTTGGCGCAATAATCAGCAGATGTGATGCAGTTATAGGTAATGATTCGGGACCGTTACATATAGCAGTTGCAATGGGAGTACCAACACTTGGTATATACGGTCCGACAAATCCGCTTCTACAGGGTCCATTTGGTGAGAATAATTTATCTGTAACAAACGATAGAATTGACTGTCTGTATTGTAATTTACTTGAATGTAAAATTGGAAACATCTGTATGACAGAATTGTCAAAGGAAAAAATCATCGAAAAGTTCAAAGAGCTGATAGAATTAAATAAAATCAACATACCTTTAAAGAATGGAAGATAAAAATACTGAAATAAAATATCCCAAGGGCATTCCATACATTATCGGGAATGAGTTATCTGAGAGATTCAGCTATTATGGGATGAAAACAATACTTGTAATATTCATGACACAGTACTTAATGAGTTCAGGCAAAGCAGATCCCATGAATGAGAATGAAGCGACGACATGGTTTCATGTTTTCAGCATGGTAAATTACTTTTTCCCGATAATTGGAGCAATAATATCAGATGTTTTTTGGGGTAAGTATAAAACAATTATTATATTATCTATAGTTTATGTATTCGGTCATGTAGCTCTTGCATTAGATGATACTAGGGTTGGGTTATCAATAGGATTGACATTAATAGCCATGGGGGCTGGAGGGATAAAGCCATGTGTATCGGCGCATGTTGGAGATCAGTTTGAAGAAAAAAACAAGATATTATTGGAAAAGATTTTCGGTTATTTTTACTTTTCTATAAATTTAGGCGCAGCCATTTCAACATTATTAACTCCTGTATTACTGGACAAATACGGACCGCATTTGGCATTCGGTGTACCGGGATTTTTAATGCTTTTTGCAACAATAGTTTTCAGAATGGGAAGAAATATATTTATAGCAATACCGCCTGTAGGTTGGAAAACATATAAGAGTGAAGTATTCAGTGCAAAAGGAAAGAAAGCATTTTTTAATTTAAGCATAATGTACATATTTATTTCCATTTTTTGGTCTTTATTTGATCAGACAGGATCTTCATGGGTGCTTCAAGCCGAGAAGATGGACAGGATTGTTGATATTGGATTAATTAGGTTTGAGCTTTTATCATCACAAATACAAGCGATAAATCCATTATTAATAATGTTATTTATTCCATTATTCACATATATTATTTATCCATTTGCGGGAAAATACATTAATCTGACGTCGCTAAAAAAAATTTCCATAGGAATGTTTTTAGCAGTATTTTCTTTTGCAATTCTTGCTATAGCAGAAATATCAATACTATCAGGAGGAAAACCGAATATAATATGGCAATTCTGGGCATATATATTACTTACGATAGGAGAAGTGATGGTTTCGATAACCGGATTAGAATTTTCATATACGCAAGCGCCAAACAGTATGAAATCATTTGTAATGGGCTTATGGTATTTATCGGTTTCACTTGGAAACGGAGTGACTGCATTGGTAAATAAGATAATCGTAAATCCAGATGGAACATATAAACTGGACAGCGCTGAATATTTTTGGTTTTTTGCAGGATTGATGTTAGTCACATCACTAGTATTTATCATCTTTTCATTAAGATATAAAGCAGAAAGTTACATACAGACGCGAAGCAAGTTACAGGATCCGTTGCTTACGGAAAACTAAATTCATACTAATTCCAAATATAAATAATTTTTGTATACGGGAGTAGATTCTGCAGATTCAAAACTTCAGTTTTAGGAATTGGATTTGAGAAAAATTCGCCTGTATCTTTTTGTTCCGAAGCCAAACCGAGAGTAACAAGATTGTCTTTAAGATTTTCAATATTATCGGGGAGAGATTTTAAATTGTTGCCTCCTAAATACAAATCTCTTAAGTTCATCAAATCGCCAATTTCATCGGGCAAGTCAGTAAGTTGATTAAAAGAAAGATCAAGATACATCAGGTTTGAAATGTCACCTATTTGCTCCGAAATATTCACCATACCACAGTTAGCCATACTTATTTTCAATAATTTTTTCAATTTATAAAATTCTGAAGGGAATACGGGAATGTAAACGGAATTAGCGGAAATTTCTCTGAGATTTTTTAAAGAAAGAATAATTCTTTTAGAAACTGTAAAGTTAAATGATGCCATATTATCAAGATTTAAGACTAAAAGATTTTTCAGATTAGCGAATTCATCTGGTAAATCATGCAAATTAGTGCCGGTTAAGTTTAAGAACTGAAGATTTTTCAGCATTCCAATTTCTTTTGGAAGTTCATACAAGTTATTATTACTCAGATTCAAAGATTGCAATTTATCGAATTTATAAATTTCACTTGTCAATTCGCTTAGACCGGAATTTTCAAGATTCAATCTAAATACTTTATGAGGTTCTTTCAGTGCATCATCTAAAGATTTGTAAAGACGAGTTTTCTGTAACTGTGAGATAGTAAGAATATTTTTTTGAGCTGAAGATTGTTCATTTAAAAATAAAATAAAGCTAAGGACAAAGATAAGTAAAAACATCTTTTTTAAAAAAAGATATAAATACAGGAGGGATATAAATTTACATTTCACTTTAACAATAAGAGCAAATAAATTTAATAAATTTCATTTCAAAATAATACCTGCACATAAAATAAAAATTGAGTTTAAAAGAATAAATGAAATTGCCAGAAATTTAATACATCATTAAATTAAAAAAACGTTAAATAAAACTGTCTATATTTTAAAATTTCCATAGATGTCTCATAAAATTAAGGAGTATATAGGACAATAAATGGAATACGGCATTAGTTTTTAAATTACTTAAATTAGGCATCTAAAGAATTAACAATTACAGACAAAGAGTAAAATAATGGAAGTTAAAGTAAAATATATTTTGATTAAATTGTATACAATAAAAATGAAAAATATCATGGAGAAGAAGTTAGAAAGAGAAATAATTAACAATGCTTATACTTTTGATAGTTACAAAGCAATTGTGAGGAAATTTGCGGAAGGGGGCAAGACATCCGGAGAAGATCAATCTTCAGAAAGAATTTTTTTTACAAAGTTAAATTTTGAAAGATTAAAGAGAATTGAAAAAACCACCGAAATATCGGAAGAGTTGGTTTCAGAGATAAGCAAAATAAGTGAGTCAATTTTTTTACTGGTGATAGCAGAGACTTGGTGTGGAGATGTAGCGCAGAATCTTCCACCATTGGCAAAGATGACAGAAATAAATCCAAACATTAAGTTGAGAATTATTTTCAGAGATGAGTATCCAGAAATAATGGATGAGTTTTTGACTGAAGGTACAAAATCTATACCGGTATGTTTAATTATAAAGGCAGAAACACTTGAAGTAATATATAAATGGGGACCAAGGCCACAAACTGCTCAAAGTATGATGAAGGAATTCAAAAGTAGGTCTGATTACAATCATGATGAAGCAGTTAAGCAGATACAGGTTTGGTATGCAAAGGACAGGACAATGACATTGCAGAATGAGTTTTTAGATATATTCAAAGTTTTACACACCGATTAAGAGGAGAAGAGTTGAAGTTAGAATTAAAATTTGTAGATTGTAATATACTATATTTTGTAATAATGGTTTTAGTTTACTCAAAATGGGCAACATAAATGTTGCATCACAGGTGTCGCAACATAAATGTTGCATCACTGCTGTCGCAACATAAATGTTGCATCACTGCTTCGGCAACATAAATGTTGCATCACTGTTGCTGCAACATAAATGTTGCATCACTGTTGCTGCAACATAAATGTAGCATCACTACTTCCGAAACATAAATGTTGCATTACTGTTGTTGCAACATAAATGTTGCATTACTGATGCTGCAACAAAAATGTTGCATTATTTTACCGATGTTCTCAAAGAGAGAACTACTCTTTACAACTGTCCGGTTTTGGAAACATAGATAGTTGAATTTAATTTTTCCTGAAATGGGATTTGGAAAGAAGTAATTCTTACTATTTAAACAGTACCTGCATTTCGTCGCAACATAAATGTTGCATTACAGTTGTCGCAACATAAATGTTGCATCACTTTTTCCGCAACATAAATGTTGCATCACTTTTACCGCAACAAAAATGTTGCATCACTACTTCGGCAACATAAATGTTGCATTACAGTTGTCGCAACATAAATGTTGCATTACAGTTGTCGCAACATAAATGTTGCATTACAGTTGTCACAACATAAATGTTGCATTACAGTTGTCACAACATAAATGTTGCATTACAGTTGTCGCAACATAAATGTTGCATTACAGTTGTCACAACATAAATGTTGCATTACAGTTGTCGCAACATAAATGTTGCATTACAGTTGTCGCAACATAAATGTTGCATCACTGTTGCTGCAACATAAATGTTGCATCACAGGTGTCGCAACATAAATGTTGCATCACAGGTGTCGCAACATAAATGTTGCATTATTGCTGTCGCAACATAAATGTTGTATTATTTTATCGAGGTTCTCAAAGAGAGAACTACTCTTTACAACTGTCCGGTTTTAGAAACATAGATAGTTGAATTTAATTTTTCCTGAGATGGGATATGGAAAGAAGTAATTCATACTTTTTAAACAGCACCTGCATTTCGTCGCAACATAAATGTTGCATTACAGTTGTCGCAACATAAATGTTGCATTACAGTTGTCGCAACATAAATGTTGCATTACAGTTGTCACAACATAAATGTTGCATTACAGTTGTCGCAACATAAATGTTGCATTACAGTTGTCACAACATAAATGTTGCATTACAGTTGTCGCAACATAAATGTTGTATTATTTTATCGAGGTTCTCAAAGAGAGAACTACTCTTTACAACTGTCCGGTTTTAGAAACATAGATAGTTGAATTTAATTTTTCCTGAGTTGGGATATGGAAAGAAGTAATTCATACTTTTTAAACAGCACCTGCATTTCGTCGCAACATAAATGTTGCATCACTGTTGTCGCAACATAAATGTTGCATCACTGCTTCCGCAACATAAATGTTGCATCACTGCTTCTGCAACATAAATGTTGCATCACTTTTTCCGCAACATAAATGTTGCATTATTTTAACGAGGTTCTCAAAGAGAGAACTACTCTTTACAACTGTCCGGTTTTAGAAACATAGATAGTTGAATTTAATTTTTCCTGAGATGGGATATGGAAAGAAGTAATTCATACTTTTTAAACAGCACCTGCATTTCGTTGCAACATAAATGTTGCATTACTGTTGTCGCAACATAAATGTTGCATCACTGTTGCTGCAACATAAATGTTGCATCACTGTTGCTGCAACATAAATGTTGCATCACTGCTTCGGCAACATAAATGTTGCATCACTGCTTCAGCAACATAAATGTTGCATCACTGCTTCCGCAACATAAATGTTGCATCACTAAAAGCATAAAATTATATTCATTTATACTTACTCTTAGAATCAGCTCTATCATTTAAGCAAGACAGAGAGGTTAAATAATTCTATTTTGGTGAATGTAAGTCAACTTTATTTCCTTCTGTATCTTTGAATATTGGTATAAAGCCTATTTCATCAGTAACTTTTGTCTTCGGTTGAATAATTTTACCTTCGGCATTTTCAATTTTATCCAAAACACTTATCAGATCTTCCCCAGCCCGCGGTATTTATCATCGGGAATACTCAATTTGCTTTTATAAATGGGAGCTGAAAGAATTTAAACTATCGAATCCAAAATCAATGTAGCAGTTCTTAATTTCCTAATAAACTTCTCTGTGTTTGAAAATCATTTTTTCAGATAACCTATAAAATTTTTTATTCTGCAGGAAATAACCATATTCAATTTTAGAAGTAGCCTCAAATTCATTAGCGCGGGTATAATGTATAAAATATACCGGTGCATCTTTTTAAATAATCTAAATGAGTGATAAAAAGAAATTTAAAAGTATTCAATTGTTTTGATTGCCGGAGTGAGAATGTTTTTCATAAATTCCTATATAATTTGATATTAAAAAAATACAGAGAAAGTTTCAGATTTCTTATCAACAACTGATTAAAATGTTTACAGAGAATTTATATTCGAATAAGAACCAACTTTTAAAATATTATATACATCAGCAGCATACTAACTCTCATTACCATTCAAATAGAATTTAATTGTTAATAGACAAATAATACTTCCAGATTCTGAAAACTGGGGAGTAAAGAGAATATTGAAATTCTATTTTAAGAAGAAATAATTACAGAGGAAAAAACTAGAATCATTTTTCAAAGTAATTTTAAAATAGAAACGTTAAGTAAAAATCAAAATTGTTAAGTTAATAATCAATAAATTAGATCTATTGTTTAATAATAGTAACATCTTTTAAAGTATCTCCTTGCTGAATTTTATCAACTACATCAATAGTATTTACGACTTTACCAAACAAAGTATATTTCCCGTCAAGATGCGGAGTTGCAGAATGAGTGATAAAGAACTGGCTTCCTTCGGTATCTTTCCCGCTGGAGGCCATTCCCAGAAATCCGGTTTCAAATTTTACCGGGGAGAATTCACTTCTGATAGAGTAACCAGGACCTCCGTAACCTGTTCCGCTCGGATCGCCTCCTTGTATTACAAAATTTGGAACAACCCTGTGAAATACAGTATTATCATAGTAATCTTTTTCTGCAAGCTTAAGAAAATTCTGAACAGTAAATGGAGCAATATCTGGAAACAATTCGACATTAATTTGTCCTTTAGAAGTTTTCAATACAACAAACTTTTTAGAATCCAAATTCTTCATATATTCGAGATCGTGATCGGTTTCAGGAAATACATTTTGACCATACTTTTTCCATGTGATATTTTCAAGAGTCTCTTTTGCGGCTTTTGCTATTTCATAGTTTCCAAAATTCAGATACTTTTCCAGAGATTTATAAGTACTATCATTATAAAGTTTTTTCATGGCATCAATAAAAATGAGAATTACGGTTTCATCTTGAGGATAATTCAGATCATCAAAATCAAAAAGGATAACCTGTGAAGTTTCATCTTTAAAATCTTTATACAAAGAATCCTGAAGAGCAGTAAGGCAGACATCAGTGATCACCGGATCTTTTGAAGAAGCAAACTCTGTAAAAATCAATCTTATAGAATTCAGATCGTCTGCTTTTGCTTTATCATCCAAATCAGAAAGCATTTGTACAAATCCTCTATAGAGTAAAGCAAGATCTGTGCTTCCGATCATTTCTCCGCTATTGATTTGATATGACAGATTATACTTTCTGACTTCGCTGCTGACAGAGTCACGGACTTCTTTGAAAATATTATAATCATCAAAAAATCCAAATGATTTAATTACATTACTTTTAAAGAAATAATCATTTGATAAAACCAAGGCTGACAGTAAATCTTTTTTCACTTCATCCCTATACATTTTTGCAAGTGTTTTAGTAATTTCGGATCTTTGAAGTACCGAAAACTTTTTCGGTTCATTCAATGCAGCAAGAAGTTCTTCTTTTATTCCTGATGCCATTGAATTAGCAACGGAGTTTTTAGATTTCCTGATATTCTGAAAAATATTTCCCATAACGGCAATGGAAGTTAGCGACACATGCTCGTTATCATCATTAAATGCATCACCGAGCAAGGAGAAAATATGAAGAGTAAGTTCAGGAATGGAATCCAGATTATAATTGCCGAGTGAATTCAGCATATTCACTTTGACTCTCCAGTCTTTTTCAGCAATAAAAGATTCCAAAGTATACATCAACAAAAGATTATCTTTAAATTTTCCCAGAGCATTAAAAGCCCACATTCTTGTCTGCGGATCATTTGAACCGGTAAGGTCATATATTTCCTGTTTAGCATTTAATAAAAGAGATTTATCGCCTATTCTCCAGAAGGCATAAGCTGCATTTCTCAAAGCGGAAGTATCTTGTGAGTATTTAACAATTTGTTTTAAAACACTCACCGATTTTTCATTTACAAATTTTCGCAAAGCAAATTTTGCAAGAGACATTGCTATTGCTGAATTAATATTTTGATCGTAGCTATCAGTATTCTCGGCTAAGTTTAGAAAAATATTAAAAAGGTTTTCATCTCCGATTTTTCCTGCCGCATCAATGAAATACACTCCTGATTCTTTCATTTCCGATTTAAATGAATCCGGATTATTAAAAACAGTTTCGAGCAGTTTCCGGCTTTCGTTGCAATTGATCTGACCGAGCAAGAAAGCACTTGCCATAAGATCATTTTTGTCAGGATAATCTTTAAACGGACCTGCAAAAAGGAAATTAATTAATGAAACTGTACTGCTGTCACCTATGTTAGCCAGAGCGTAAATTGCTTTTTGACGAATTTTAGGATCGATGGAATGGAGGTACTCATTAATTTTTCCGTCTTGTCCAAGAATTCTACTGTCCATTAACTGGAGTATTTCCCATTCATTGTCGGAATACACTTGTGATTTCAATTCAAATGGTACAATAAAAATCAAAAACCCGCAGATAAAAATTAATTTATTAATCATATAAATTTTTAGAATCAGTTTATAATTTAACTCCGAATCCAAATAGTATTCGTTTAAGAAGGTCTTTATCTTTTTCCTGCTGCATGTATTTTGCATTAATTGAAGCTCTTTCTTTCTCATCAAAATAAAAAGTAGCGGTTGCTTCATACTTATATTTTGAATTTGTAAAATCATCAAATTCATTTTCATATATGCCGTATAAATCCAGCTGGAAATAATATTTCCTGACAGTAACATTTCCTCCGACAGCAGAGAAATATAAAGACTGATTAAGATTGTTGTTTCCACCATATTTTCTATCAAAATTCATTCCGAGAAAAGGATTAAATCCAAATATCCAGATATTATCTTTTTTACTCCCGTCATATTTAAATTTTATATCGCTTATATTTCTAATAGGAATAATAAAATCGGGGAAATGCGGAATGAAAGTTAATCTGAAAATTAAGTTCTCAATTTTTGTATAATAATCTTTTGCAAAAGAAATCAGCGGTTCGAGTTTACCGCTTCCGCCGCTATACCGATAAATCATATAATAGCTGCTAAGTCCTCCTGTGATTTTTTCTGTCTCTTCTTTGGATTTGCTTGAATAATCGAATTGAATAAAAGGCGTAATACCGAATGTTTCATATCTGAAAATTTTAAGCGCTGCAGCAATGTCAGTTACAAATACCGGATTTTCGCCTTCATCTTTTTTAAAAGACAGCAATGCCGGTTTCTTCGTTTCGTTTTCTGTTTCGAAGGATTTTCTTAATTCAACTACATTCTGAACTTTGTCCATGAATGACAATGTTTCTTTATCTTTTTTAGATTGGGACATAGCATTTGCCGTAATCAATAAAAATATCGTATTTAACTTAATAATATTCAGCAACTTCAAAATATAATTATCAATTTTCAAACAAATTAAAAAATATTATATAAGGAAAAGTTTTGATAAATATAAAAAATTTAAGACCATATTATTATAGTATTATTTAAACATAAATTCAAAAATAATGATGAGAAATTTTTTTATATCTTATATTCATTTCCATGATTAAATTGATTTTACAAATGAAAATCGTAGAAGAATTTATACATTATACAAAACCGCCGTCCGGCTGGAAAATCCCGGTTATAATTATCAGCGGAGTATTGACCGGATTGATTTTATTTGTGATGTATGTCGGAAATGCTACTTCATATCTATCGGATAAACCTGAGGCATGCATAAACTGTCATGTGATGAATACACAGTATGCCTCATGGAGAATCAGTTCTCATGCGAGAGTAACTACATGTAACGATTGCCATGTTCCCAATGACAGTTATATCAGAAAAATGTTTTTTAAAGCATCGGACGGATTAAGACATTCGACAATGTTTACGCTGAGACTGGAGCCGCAGGTTATAAGAATCAAAGAAGCTGGAATTGACGTTGTACAGGAAAACTGCAAAAGATGTCACATGAATCTTATTGGACATACAAATCTTTATAAAGAAGAATCTGATGAAGAGAAAAAATGCTGGAGCTGTCATGAGGAAACGCCGCACGGAACAACATCGAGTTTATCTTCTTTTCCAAATGCAAACATTCCAAATCCATTTCCGAAAATTCCGGATTGGATAAAAAAAAAATAAATAACAGAAATGAGAAAAATTAAAGACATTGTTGCGGAAAAACCATGGATCGGATGGCTATTGTATTTTTTAACCATAGTCGTAGTTTTTCTGATTGGGCTACTGGGAAGTTCTATTATTGAGCGAAGAAGCGAATCAAATCTGCTGCTGCAGAATGTAAAACCGATAGCAGAGTGGGAACCAAGAAATGAAGTCTGGGGTGAAAATTTTCCAAGAGAGTATGAAACATACATATCAACACTGGATACTTCATTTGCCAGTAAGCATGGAGGCAGTAAAAAACTGGATATGCTTGACAGATATCCTGAGATGGTAATACTCTGGGCGGGTTATGCATTTTCAAGAGATTACAATCAGGGAAGAGGTCATTACTATGCCATAAAGGACATAAGGAATACATTTCGTACAGATGTTCCACAACCGGGAACCTGCTATGCATGTAAAAGTACAGATGTGCCAAGAGTGATGAATAAAATCGGGATTGCTGAATTTTACAAAAAACCATTTAAAGAACTCGGCGGAGAAATTGCAAATGCAATCGGCTGTCAGGATTGTCATGATCCGCAAACAATGAATTTGAGAATCACCAGACCTGCTTTAATTGAGGCATTTGAAAGGCAGGGAAAAGACATTACAAAATCGACACATCAGGAAATGAGATCTTTGGTCTGTGCACAGTGTCATGTTGAATATTATTTTAAAGGCAAAGAAGAAAAGTATCTCACATTTCCCTGGGACAAAGGATTTACGGTTGAAGATATGGAAACATATTATGACAGCATTAAGCATATAGATTTCGTTCATTCATTAAGCAAAACTCCGATTATCAAAGCACAGCATCCTGATTTTGAAGTCTTCAAGACGGGAATTCATTCAGAGCGGGGACTTTCTTGTGCTGATTGTCACATGCCATATAAAACTTCCGGAGGAGTAAAATTTACCGACCATCATATCCAAAGTCCGCTTAATAACATTGCCAATTCATGTCAGGTTTGTCACAGAGAATCGGAAGCTAATCTGCTGAAGAATGTATATGACAGACAGGATAAAGTAATCGAACTTTTAAAAATTGCATCTAAGTCTCTCGTAAAAGCTCACATTGAAGCTAAGACTGCTTGGGAAAACGGTGCAACAGAAGATCAGATGAAACCGATACTTGATTTAATCAGAAAAGGTCAGTGGAGATGGGATTATGTTTCGGCAAGTCACGGAGGAAGTTTTCATGCGCCTCTTGAGTGTGCGAGAGTACTTGGAAATTCGATTGAAAAAACAGAGCAGGCGAGAGTATTGCTTTCAGCTCTGCTGTCCGAACTTAAAGTCAGTCTGCCGGTTCAATATCCTGATATTTCAACAAAAGAAAAGGCACAGCAGTATATCGGACTTGACATGAAAAAAATAGCCGAAGATAAGAAAGTGTTCCTTGAAACTGTTGTTCCTCAATGGGATAAACAAGCAGAAGAAAGACATGATAAAATGAAAGAGAATTATAATAAATAGCATTGAGCAGATTTTTATTTATATTACTGCTTGCATTTGATATGGCTTTTGTAGGTGCATTTACAGGAAGATTAGCGCTGGACAGTTCTGATGCATTTATAGGAGGAGCAGTAATTTTCTGGTATATGATTGCCGGATTTACAATTGGAATAATTGCAGGATTTTTCTTAATAAGATTTTTTAAAGAAAAGAATTTAAAAACAGTAATTATAATTCTAGGGATTTTTGCTGTTGCATTTGTAAGTTTTGTTGTTACAAGATTATCTTTTTGAAAAATTATAATCAAAATCTACATGCCTGATAAATGGACATTGAAAAACAGAAGAGCTCTCATTACAGGAGCGACTAAAGGCATCGGAAAAGCAATAGCTGAAGAATTTCTGGAACTGGGTGCAGATGTATTTTTAATTTCAAAACAGGAAAACAATGTTGTGAAAGAAATCGTTCGTTATACAAAACTTCATAAAAATATTGAAGGTATGAAATGCGACGTGACAAATGACAGAGATAGAAAAAAACTATTTGATAAAATTAGCAAACTCTGGGGAAGTCTTGATATTCTTATCAATAACGCCGGAACAAACACAAGAAAGAGTACTCTTGAAAATACTTCTGCAGATTATGATAAAATTATGGATTTAAATGCAAAATCAGTTTTCGAAATGTGTAAACTTTTTTATCCTTTGCTGAAACAATCAGGGAATGCTTCAATAGTTAATATTGCATCAGTAGCCGGATTGACATCTGTCAGAACCGGCTCGCCGTATGCTATGTCAAAAGCTGCTGTTATACATTTGACAAAATATCTTGCGGTGGAATGGGCATCAGACGGAATCAAAGTAAATGCAATTGCTCCTTGGTATATTAAGACACCTCTAACCGAGCCGGTACTTAAAAAGCCCGAATATATGGGTGATATACTTAATCAAACACCTTTAAGGAGAATAGGAGATGCAAGCGAAGTTGCCTCCGTTGCAGCGTTTTTATCAATGCCGGCTTCTTCTTATATTACGGGCGAGTGTATTTCTGTTGACGGAGGATTTTTAAAGAGAGGATTTTAAATATTCATGCGAAAAAATTTGTGGAGCTAAAATTTTATCAGTTTACTTTCAGACCATTTTTTTTCAACTCCATAAGATATTTTCCTATAATAGCTTCATACTCCTCAGTAAACCCTTCTTGCTGAAGTTTAAGAAAATCTTCTTTTAGAGCATTGTATGAATTTGGACCCTGCAAAACAATTTCCGGAGGTGAAGTTCGATTTATATTAACTCCGGGACGTGATTCGCGTTTTGGTTCAAAATCTTTTTCCCTTTGAGAAAGCTGTGCATCGAGAAGTCTGGATAAAATTCTATTTTGCTTTTCGATAAGTCTGTCATCGACTCTGTTCTCTTCAAGCTCTTTTATAATTTCTTTCATTTCTTTTGAAACTTCATTCAGGTCTCCCAAAACTTTTTCCCCGCTTCTTTCCTGTTCTTTTTTAAGTTCTTCGTTGAGTTGTTCAAGAGATTTCTGAATAATCTCTTGTTCAAGTTTTAATTTCTGAAATTCGATAATTTGCTGTTGAGTAAGATTCTCCGGACTCCTTCCTTTTCCGTCATTGCCTTTTTTTCCATCTTGACCTGTTTTTCCCATTTTACCGTTTAATCCCATTTGCTGAGCTATAATTTCTCCAAGTCTTTGCATCATCTGTCCCATGTTTCCTTGTCCGGGTTTCATACCACCTTTACCTTTCCCGTTACTTCCGTTCTGACACATACTGTTAATCCTGTCACCTAACATCTTAGCTGCATTATCCAGAGATTCTTTTGCTTTACCCTGATTTGAGGATGCATTTTCCTTTTTCTGCTGACCGAGATCTTTTCCAGCTTTATCCATTTTATTAAAAGCATTACCGAGTTCTTTGCCCATATCGGGAGACATTGTCATACCAAGCGTTGTCATATTCATCATATCATCGATTGCTTGCGAAAGTTCGCTTTGAAGTTTAGCCTGCTCCTTCCGGTTGTTTTCAAATTCTTCTTTTTGCGAACGGTTCAGTTCGTCAGTTTTGTCTCTTAATTCTTGCTGCTTACGACTCATTTCTTCCAATTGCTTTTTCATAGCTTCCATTTTTTCAAGCAGTTTGTTTTGCGAATCCTGAGAATCCATCATATTTGACAATGCATCCTGCATCTGCTGATTGAGTTCATTGAGGTCGTTCATAATATCTTCCTGTGTTTTTTCGGAATTCTGTTTTTGTGACTGCTTCAGCTGATCGGAAGACTTCTGCATTTTGGAATCAAGATTTTTTTGGTCCATGTTTTTCTTAAGCTTCTCGAGATCTTCCGCGCTCATCTGTTCTTTCATTTTATTTATTTCATCGATTAATTTTTTAAGTTCTTCGCTGAAATCTCCGGTTTCATTTTTAATTTCATTTTGTTTGTTGGATAGATCATCCAATTTGTTTTTATCAGCTTCCTTTGTTTCTTTATTAAGGTCTTCCTGTTTTTTAGTGATTTCATCCAGCTTCTGTGTAAGCTCGCCGAATTTCTGCATGTTTTCAATTTTTTTCAGTAGCTCCATAGCTTTCTCCATATATTTCCTGAATTCCTCTTCATCAAATTTAAAATTTTTCATTGCTTCTTTTAATTCTTCGGGATTATTTTTTTTAAGAGCTTCTTTAAGCTTTTCAAGCATTTTCTGAAGCTCAGGAGTATTAATTTTATTAAACATTTTCTGAAGCTCCATATATTGATCCAGAGTTTTTTCGCTAAGCATGTTCTTTTGCTGAAGTTCATTAATGCTTTGTTCGATTTTATTCTGTGTTGAGTTCAGGCTGTTTTTAAAATTATCAATTTTATTATCAAGCTGTCTTTTCTTTTCCTCATTTAAACCCAGTTCTTCATTATTCTGTTGTTCTTTCTTCATTTCCTGTATCAGTTTCTGAAGTTCTTCTGCCTGCTCGTAAATTGAATTCATGTCAGTATTAAGCTCTTTTGTTAACTGCTCATTTTTTCTCATTTCGGCGGCAAGCGATCTGAATTCTATTGTCCTGATTTCTGACTTCGTTGATTTGCCGGAATTGTCAGTTACTTCGAGATAATATTCCGCCGATTCACCTTGTCGCAGATTAAGTGCCGATATATTCCATACGAAAGGTACTTCTACTGAAGTAGCATTAATATTAACAATAGGAATATTTTCAATTATAAATGAAGGCGATGTTGCATTACCTGTAAGCAACTTCAGCTTTCTGTATCCTATCTTAAGTGAGGAAAATCCAAAATCATCGGTAATTCTCGAACGGACAAGCAGCTGTCTTTCACCTTTTAATACATAATTTGATTCAGATGGTTCAATAATAATAATTCCCGGCGGTTCATCTTTTAAAACTTTCAAAGAATATTTATCATAGATTTTTCCGGAAGTTCCGGTTTCGTCTTTTAAAACAAAAGTATATTCACCGCTTTCTTTTGCAATTAAGTTTCCTCGTGCTTCTGATCCATTTACCTGAAAATCAATATTATTGTCGTTTAATTTTATTCCTGCATAAGAAAGAACTTTATTAGATTTTATATCAAATATTACCGTGCTTCCTTCCTGACAATAGACATTGCCTTCATTTTCTTCAAGAGTTTTTGAAGGCAGCCCTGTAAATTCCGGAGGATATACCGACACAGTAAATGATTTCAAGACAGGATAATCGGAAACTGTAATTTTATATTCATCAGATTTTATATCTCTGAATTTTACAAAGTAATAAATATTAGAACTTAAGTTTTCAAGTGTAGTCGTAAAACTTCCTTCAGTTCCGGGAAATAATTTTTTTACCTGCGGCTGATCGATGCTGTTTTCCGATTTGGTATAAAGTTCGATGAAGTCAGCTTTAAAATTTTCATCAGATGCAATTACGGTAATATTTATTTCCTGATTTGTGCCTGCTGCAGCTTCAGTATTGCCGGGTATGATTTTGAAACTTATACCAAGCCCGTTTTCGAGAAAAGTTAGGTTATAGTTGATAATTCTTTTTACTGCACCTGTCATTTCTGATGGAAAAATTGAAAATGAAAGTATATTAAGAATCAATGCGCTAATAAAAAGAATAAAAATATTTTTTAGCTTAGAAAATGAAATTACGGAATTTAAATCAACTTTCCTCGTAATAAGATCCGTTTCCTCAAGATCAGCAGCAATAAGCTCTTCTGAAAATATTGATCCTGTTTTTTGAGATGAATATTTTTCATAAAGAGAAATAGAGTTTGACATTTTATCCTTAACTTCTTCAAAATAGCCTCCGATTTTCTTTGAATAAGATACTGTTGATGGAGGTTTTATTATTCCCGTTAGCTTAAGTATATAATTTGAAATAAAATAAACAAAAGTGGTAACGGAAACGGAAAGAAATCCCCAATAGAAAATCTTTCTTACTGGTGTATTAAATTTAAAAAGTGATTCCAGAGATACCAGCAACAGACCTGTAATAAAAAAAACCACCGATGTGATGAGTATCCATTTTGTAAAATGAAAAAGAATTTCTTTTTTATTTACGGTTGTTAATCTTTTCTCAAAAGATTTGTAAATGGTCTCTGAAGATCCGGATAATAACATTATTTTTTTACTATTTAATGTAGTTAATCTTGATTTTGTTCCAATATCAACATAACTAACCCGGAAAAAGTTGTCAATGAAATATATTAACTTAAAAAACCGGATTAAGAATAAAATTGCATTTTTAAAATTCTATGAAATTTCAGGAAATCAAGTAAAGGATTTAAGCGCGAGAAGTATAAAGAAAAGTGAAAACTGTACTTGAAGAGTAATTAGACTTTTTTTGTAATAGCTGAATTTTGTGGTTGCGATTTTTGAACTCTCATAAATCTGTGTTAACAAATCTTCAAGAAACTCTTCATCATTCAATTTCTTAAAGTCATTTACAAATTCTTGGACTTCTTTTCTTTCGGAAATATGACCGAAGTAAACAGCCCGTGAAATTTTATTTCCTGAAATACTTTTGATTCGAGGCAAAATAGTATTCAGCAAATAATAAATGAAGACAATAAACATTATAAAATAAAGGGCAAGCAATAATTTAGAATAGATGTTTATTGAATAAATGAGTTGGAAATTTGTCAGTATGTATGAAGTCGCAATTCCGTTTATTACTGAAAGAACATTAATTTTTGTATCGGCAAACTTGATTATATTCTGAATGCTTTCATACAGTTTCATTGCAATGTCAGTTTTTCTGAATGTATCCAAATTATAGTCAGAATTTTTGACAAGTTAACATATTAAAATTAATTTTTCCTCACATAAAATCTTTATTATCAGTCAGGGTGAATATTTTTTATGACTAAATAAAAGTATTTGCAATAAATACTACAAATGTTAAGCATTAAAAAATAATTCATATAGCAAGTAATTGCTTCCGCAGTTAAGTTTATTATTAAAAATTAAAAGACATAATAAATAATTTATGAATCACTTAAACCATTTTTAATTTTGAATGTCTAAATATCAAAATTTAAATATAAAAATTTAACTGAAAGGAAAAAGAATAATGCTCACGATAAAAAAAATTTTTGCAATGGCAGTATTAATTATTACTTCTGTTACTTTATTGGGGCTAAGCGGCTGCAATGAAAATTCAACCGATACATCTAATTTATCTGATGATGAATACTTAAAGAATACTGCAATAAATACGGCTTTTAGTTCGGATTCTGATGATGACGACAATCTGTTTTCAAATGAAGTATTTGATTTCGATTCGGAAGGACCGGTAGAAAATAACAGCGGAGGATTTGATAATCCGATAGATTCTTTGCTGAAATGGGGGAGAAGAATTACAGGAACGAATTTGAATGTAAATATTACTTCTTATGGAGATACTTTAAAGATTGCAAATGTAACAAGAACAATAACGGGCAACTTTATTGTAATAGGTTACATTAACGGAGTGCTTGATTCGGCTGTTAAGCCATATTCGCAGGAACAAAAAAGAATGGTCTCTTTTAAGAGAGTTGACAGAAGACCCAATCCGAGATTCAACTGGAGAGTGTACCAATATTCGGCTGTTGACGGCGAAACAAAAACTCCTCAAATCGGAAAGGATAACATCGTGATGAACATGATAGAAATTTTTGTCAACAATAATTTAGTTCTTACGCTTAACGGTCCTGATTTTACATCAAACATTTTCACTTCGAAATATTTCGGCGGAAACGGAATATTCACAGCGAATAGAAATGATCAGGTAAGAATCAAAGTTTATCTTACAAGCAATCAAAATGATACTGATATAGTGGCATTTCACTGGGCAAGAAACTCATTTGGTTTTCACAGAGAGCCGTTTGTTATGACTTCGCAAACTCCAAACGGAAATAATTTTGACAGAACTTATGAAAAAACATTCAATATTTATCCAAATCATTATCACGGAATACATAACGGTTTTATAAGTTCAAATACGCGCAATTCTCTTTATGATAATTCGTCTTCACTTTTTTCATCAACCTACATGGGGCTGCCGTACAGGATCAGGCAGCATTAATTCACACAAGATCACAGATATCGGAGCGGTTGAAAATACCGCTCCATTTTCTTATAAATTCCGATTCTCAGATTTACCTGTAAACTTTTTCAAAAATAATGTTACCAATGAAGGGAATTCTTATCAGCTCGCCTTTATATGCCTTTACAGCCAGATAAACTGAATAAACAAAAAATGTAAACACAATCACAAAAATTCCTCCGTAAAATATTATCATAATGAAAATCATAAAAGGAGGAAAATTGTCTTGTGAATTGAATTTATCAATGCTGCTGAATCCAATCCCGGCAAAAATAATTATCAGAAACACAATTACGAGAATGATAATAATCACTGCAACCGAAATGTGAAAAAATATTGCCTGAAGAGAATGGAATCTTACAAATTTAGACTTATCCTTCTGCGTAGCCCATATAATTATTGGTAGAATAATGCCTCCCAAAAATGATGACAAATGACAAAGTAATGAAAGTAATTTATCATCACTTGTCGGAGAATTAATGTTAGTTTCTGTTAAATCATTCATACATCAAATTTAATATCTTGGTATAAGATGAATATGTGAGTGCGGAACAATTTGACCGGCAGTCTTTCCGACATTTATATTTACATTGAAGCCTGAAGGACAATATAAATCATTAATGTGATTTTTTGCTTTGAAAAGTAAATCGTTCATTGCTGAAATTTCATCAGCATTGGCTTGAAAATAGTTTTCGAAGTGTCTGAAAGGAATTATCAATAAATGACCTTTGCTTTGTGGATATTTATCTTTAATGACAAATGCAAGATCATTTTTATAAATAATTAATTCCGGCTCTATATTACAAAACACACAACTCATATTTTTTTCAAATATAGTTATTTATTAAATTACAATCTCTTTATATCTGAGTGAATAAATTTGTATTTCAGTATTTAAGTAACTATATTGTTTCATAAAAAAATAAATTGATGAACTATTCAAATAAGCTTTTTATTCTATCCGGAATAATATTTTTAACGTCATTTTACTCATCGGCAAATTCGCAGGATACAGTTAAAATCATGACATATAATTTACTTAATTACGGAGCAAATTCTTTAAAAGATCAAAGCTTCAGAAGGGTTGTAAATTATTCTGATCCTGATATCCTGGTAGTTGAAGAAATTCTGAGTCAGGCAGATGTTAATAATTTTACCAATAATGTATTAAATTATTATACACCTGGATTATATTCATCCGGTACTTTTTATAACGGATTTGACTCTGATAACGCAGTGTTTTATAAAACTACCGAGTTTACTTTTCTGTTCAATGTTGAAATTCCAACGGCACTGCGGACTATAAATATGTTTGGGTTAGTTCATAATTCTACATTTGACACCATACGGCTTTTTGCAGTTCACCTTAAAGCAGGAAATACTGCGCCAGATCAGGAACAGAGATTAACCGAAGTGAATATCTTAAGAAATTTCACTAACACTCTGCCTTTGAATTCGGAATTTGTCGTGCTGGGAGATTTCAATATATATTCTTCAACTGAATCTTGTTATCAGCGTCTGCTTCAGCCGGATATTGGAGTTGAAGGTCATTTCCTTGATCCGTACAATCTTCCCGGAACATGGAATCAACAGGCCTATGCTCCTTATCATACTCAGTCAACAAGAACAAGATCACTTGGAGACGGAGGTGCCACAGGAGGACTTGATGACAGATTTGATATGATACTTAATTCAAAAGCTGTAACTGAAGCCGGAAGAATTAAGTATATTTCCGGTTCACTAAAACCATTTGGCAATGACGGAAATCACTTTAATGACAGTATTAATCAAAGACCAAATCTTGCCGTCCCGGACAGTATAGCAGATGCATTATATTACGGGTCTGATCATCTGCCGGTAACTGCGCTTTATTTGTTTGAGCAAAATCAGGTTTTAGTCAATAATTATTCTTCGGAAATTCCGGATGAATTTATTCTGTATCAGAATTACCCGAATCCCTTTAATCCTGTAACAAAAATAAAATATAAGGTAAAACAAAAATCGTGGGTGAGTATTGACGTAACCGACATGACCGGTAGAGTATATTCTAATCTTGTTAATAAGCAAATTAATCCGGGATCATATGAGACTGTTTTCAATGGCGAGTTTTTAAGCAGCGGAGTTTATTTTTATCGGATGAAAGTAAATGGGAAAATTCTGAATTCAAAGAAAATGATATTGACAAGATAAACTGGCTATTGTATTTCAAAAAGAGGTATGTTTAGTTTATAGAAAACTTTGATAAAATTTTTTTAAAATATTCATTTCGATTATTTTGCTATTATCTCCAATTGAAATAAATTTTCAATGGCTTGTGCAGTAGATACCAATTTAAGGAATCGATTTGCGTGAATTAAACTTCATTAATAAATGCACGGGATGGATGATATTCGGAGGAAGAAAAATATTTAAAACCACAAATAGCGGAATTGATACAATAAGCAAATCCCTCTCAAAGTTTGTTTTAGCAGATTCATCCCTTAAATGATTTAGTAACATATTTAACCGTTTGTTGCAGCATTTTAGAGACAACAAATGGAGATATTAACTGGATACCGATTAAAGTAATACATTACCCGTTCCGGTCAGGTTTTTACGGGATAATGGTTTAATAATGGAAAAAAACAAGTTGTCTTTTGGAAATCGAGTTGCATTAGAACAACTGAAAGAGGAGCTTCTTAAACAGATTCAATCGGATTCAATACTCAAACTTAAGGGATTCATTTAATGGTTAAGCAATTAATAACTATTGGTATGTTTATTCAAGAGGGGAACTTCATTTTACAAGCATAGCGATTTCTATAATTCTTCCTCATGAAAATAATTGATATGATGCAACCTGCTGGTTGCGATTGTACTAAACAGCAGGAGAAATTAATTTATCATTTGTAGAAAACATTAATATTCCCATAAGATATGCACTAAAATTTAAACTTCCTTAATCCATTAAATCCGAGCACGAACATCCGATATGATTTAACGACAGATAATTTTGTAACAACAAAGATTTTCGACATACTCGGAAAAGAAATTCTGATATTGGTAAATGAATTCAAACAAACTGGAAGTTATGTTGTATCCTATTAATAGTTTTAATTTTTCAAGCGGTATTTCTTATTATCAAATCAGAAGCCGGAAATTTTAAAAAAGTAATGAAAGTGATTTTAATTAAATAATATTAAAATAAAAACAGCCGGCTGTGTACCGGCTGTCAAAAAACTGCACTATATAAGAAAGTTAAGGTGTAACCGAAGTAACGAAATTTTCAGCATTATTACTTGTAATGGACATATCAGATCCGTCAACTATTTCATCACCATTCACATCAGGGTCTACATACCCTGTTTCAAAATTTGCTGCTGAATTGTCAACAAGTAAAAAATCTATTCCATCAATTATACCGTCCTGATTAACATCTCCGCTGTAAAAACAATAAGAGCCTAATTTCAGAATCTGATTATTTCCAAAAGCTTTTGTTGCAGAATCAGTAAAATAATAATATCCTGTACTATCAGAGATGTTTACAGGATTGCGGCTCCATGTTTCGATAGTATTTCTGTGATTTACATCAAGGTAATATGTTCCCGACACTGCAGAATAAAAACAGAAATTTTCATCGCCGTAATCTGAAACATATCTTTTTGCTTCATCCACAATTGAATAAGGTGAGTTCGGATTTCTTAAAGTTACTTTAATAGTATCCTGAATCATTGTAGTTCCGTTCCAGAATCCTTCCAAAAAGCACTGCATATATAAAGATAATGAATTGTTAACATAAGTGACTGTTAATGTAGGTTTATAACTGACAGAATCATGATTAAAGGAATCAAATCTTTTTGCAGTCGGATAAGTTGATTCATTTGCAAGCAGAAGCCATCCGAAATTTGAATTCGGGTAGCTCACCCATTCCTGCACATCGCTTATCATTCTGGGAGTGGCATCCCATGTATAAAAGCCGATAGCATCAACATCTTTTACTGCACTGATACTGTCAGAGTAATCTCCTCCGGGTCGGTCCCAATATTCGGAAGTATAATAAGTATGAATCCATGTTGCATCACCGGTATCAGCTGACGTTCCAAAACCTTCCTCACCGCTGGGATCAGAATTTGAAGAGCCCCAGCTTTTAAGAACTTTTCTCAGCTGAACAGGGGTTGATGAGGAAATAGTTCTTGACATATGCATTTTAAGCGATACATTTGTTACTATTGCGCATTGCGGAATAAACTCGGCTAATTCAAAACGAACCAACCCTCTTCTTATTTGATTAACAACAGTTTTTCCGGTAAATAAATATTGACCGGCGCCATTGCTTGATGATCCGGTTGGATCTTCATACAATGTATTATTATTTCCAAATACAATATTAACGGTTGTTTGAGATAAAGCCTCTTTGTCAAAAATAAAAATACTAATTAAAATTAATGAAAAAATATAAAGCTTAGAATTTTTAAGAAAATTTAATAACATTTTTTTAAAGTTTAAAATTAAGCTAAATTAAAAAAATTAATTCATCCTTGAAATGTATTAAGATAGTATCTCAATAAGTGCATCTTGAGCTGTTGTTATGACATTCAGCAATAAATGCAATTAATAAATATTTATATCGATAAATAAAAAGTTATAATAAATTAAAAAAATTTAATATGGTATACAATTTTTAAAATTTTCATAAAAATACAGGATTTTTTTATTTGTAAAAAAGTTTAAAAATATGCTAAAATAAGGCTTTTTATATACAAAATTAGAAAAAAAATTGTATACCAAATTTTTACATATTGCTTTTTAAAAAATTTTTATATGTTTACATCAGTCGGCGCCAGCCGACTATCGTTCTTTCATATTTTGTTCTTCCTTTAATTTACCCTGTTTAACAAAGTATCGTTAAACAGGGTTTTTTTATTAGGCAAATTTTAATTTTGTTTGCATATCATTACCGTAAAAATATATTTTTTGTTACTTTAAAATATTATAAGTTCAGACAAGTACAACCCTCTTAAATCTCAATATTTGAGATTAGAGGGTTTAATAATTTAAAGATGAAATTAAGAAAAGATAAAATAAAAATCATAACTCTCGGTTGTTCGAAGAATTTAGTTGATTCTGAACATATTCATGCACTTTTGCAGGCATACGATTTTGAAATGACAGACGATGAATTAAAAGCTGATAATATTTTAATCAATACTTGCGGTTTCATAGAAGCAGCAAAAAAAGAATCAATAGAAACCATCGTTAAAGCTGTCAGTTTGAAGGCGGAAGGTAAAATCAAAAATGTTTATGTTGCCGGTTGTCTTTCCGACAGATATAAGAATGAACTTGAAAAAGAAATTCCTGAAGTTGATAAGTATTTCGGTTCAACCGATAAGCCAAACACAATTTCCGGGATTTTATCTGAACTCGGCATTGACTATAAAAATAATCTAATCGGACAAAGAACCTTAACAACCCCGTCTCATTTTGCGTATTTAAAAATCAGCGAAGGCTGTGATAATCCTTGTTCTTTTTGTGCAATCCCGATAATGAGGGGACGGCATGTATCAAAACCTCCGGAACAAATTTTAACTGAGGCAAGAAACCTTGCTTCTAAAGGAGTCAAAGAACTTATCATTATCGGACAGGATACAACCTGCTGGGGGCTGGATATTTATGGTAAAAGAGAACTGGGTAAATTGCTTGGTGATTTATCAAAGATTGATGGCATTCATTGGATACGACTTATGTATGCATACCCTTCACGGTTTCCGGAAGAAGTTATTGAAGTAATTAAAAGTAACGAGAAAATCTGCAACTATATTGATATTCCGATTCAGCATATTTCTGATAATGTTCTTAAATCAATGAGAAGAGGAATTACCAGGAAAAATCAGACAAAACTTTTGGAGAAAATTAGAAATGAAATCCCGGAAGTAGCAGTGAGAACAACTCTTATTACAGGTTATCCGGAAGAAACCGAAAATGATTTTAAGGAGTTGATTAATTTTGTGGAAGAGTATAAATTTGAACGGCTGGGAGTATTTACATATTCAAATGAGGACAATACTTTTGCTGCAAATTTACCTGACAGGATTCCATTGAAGGAAAAAATAAACAGACAAAAAACTCTGCTGGAAATTCAGAAAAATATTTCAATAGAAAAAAACAAGGAGAGCATAAACAAAACATTTAGAACTTTAATTGATAGAAAAGAAAACAATTATTTTATAGGAAGAAGCTACAAAGATGCACCTGAAATTGATCAGGAAATTTTTATTAATGAAAGCGGTCTCAAAACTGGCGAGTTTTATGACATTAGAATATTCGATGCAGAAGAATTTGATCTATTCGGTGAATTAGAAAAAAAATTATAAAATTTTTATTAATGGAGATTATTTATGAAAAATATTTTAAAATTTAATCTGCAGCCGGATACCTTCTTTAAAACAACTCATTTTGCTTTTCACCTGTTATTACTTGGATTTGTGCTGATGCCTTCATTCTTACATTCACAACTGGTAGATAAGACCATTAAAGGTAACGAGAATGAGTTTTTCTATTTTGATCCCATGATTTTTTACAGTTCGCAGGAATTCAAACCCAGACTCGATGTTTACATCGAAATACCATTGGAAAACCTCCAGTTCAAAAAAAATTATGATACTAAGATGTATGATGCAAGCATTAATTACACAATAAAAATTACAAATTCTACTAATGAGGTTGTTGTAAATGAATCGATATCCGATTTTGTGACCACAGACAAGGAAATGCAGAAAAATCTCGATGAATCTGCAAAGTTTATTGTTAAAGAATATTACCTGAATCCGGGTAATTACATAATAGAAGTTTCACTTACAGACATTAACACAAAAAAAGATAAGGTTATTAGCAGAAATTTAACTGTCATCGATTATACGAAAAAGGATTTATCTTTCAGCGATATTATGCTTGTTAGCAAACTCAAAGAGGAAAACGGAAAGAAAGTAATCACTCCGTTAGTTGATAAAAACATTGGCAACTTAAAAGATCTTTTTTTGTTCTTTGAAATTTACAACTCAAAAAACGAAAACCTTACGAATATCTTTTCTTATAAAGTAACCGATAATAAGAATAAAATAATTGAAAAAGGTGATTTTACTTATACTATAACTCCGGGGATAAACAAGCATTTCGAAAAAGTGCAGACAAAAAATTTAGTTTACGGAGATTATAAACTGGAAATATCTGACAAGCTAAACGGGGAAATTTTTGCTTCAAAGGAATTTTTCAACAAGATGATTGGTATTCCGGTAAATCTAAAAAATCTTGATTTGCTCATAGATCAGATGATTTATATTGCTACAAGCGATGAAATGGATAAAATCAGAAGTTCATCTGCCGGAGATGCCAGACAAAAAAGTTTTATAGAATTCTGGAAAAGCAAGGATCCTTCGCCTGGAACTTCAAGAAACGAACTCATGATTGAATACTACAAAAGGATCAATACGGCTAACGAAAGATATTCTCATTACATTGACGGCTGGAAAACTGATATGGGAATGGTTTATATTATTTTCGGCGAGCCCAATAACATTGAAAGATATCCGTTCACGGAAAATACAAAACCGTATGAAATCTGGGACTTTTATAGTCTAAATAAGCAATTTGTTTTTGTTGATGAAAGCGGCTTCGGAGATTATAAATTAACAAATCCGATTTGGGACGAGGAGAGAACTAAGATCCGCTATTGATTATTTAAGTTTTTTCCGTTTATTAAGAAATTCAAGCAGTGCAGTGTCATAAGGTGTTGATGTAGATAATGTAATAAAATCTATGTTGTTTTTTCTGCATTCCGATTTATAGTTTTCAATAAATTCTTTAACGGACTCTCTGTATGCTTTCTGCATTGCAAAAGGCTGTGAATATAATTCTTCGCTTGTTTCCATATCTTTAAGAGTAACCGGATTACCGTCTAAAAAAGAAATCTCCACCGGATCAAGTATCTGAAAAATAATTACTTCATTTTTCTTATAGCGAAAATGATTTAATGCATTTAAGACTGACTTTTGGTCATCAAAAAGATCACTGAAAATAATTACTAATCCTCTTCTTTTAATTTTATCCGCAATTTCATTCAGACAATCTGCAGTACCTGTCCGGTTTTCAGGCTTGATGCTGCTTAGTTCTTTTAAAATCAGCTGAAGGTTTGCTTTAGTAGAATGGGGATGAATAAATGATCTGATCTTGGTATCATAAGTAGCCAGAGAAATCGCATCTCTTTGAAGAAGCATCAGATATGCAAGTGAAGCCGCAAGATAAGAAGCATATTCAAGTTTTGTTAAATTTGAAGCGGGAGATTCCTGCTTCAAACTTTTATTAAAAAATTTACCTAAAAACCCTTCGCCCTTCAGTCCCTGCTTTTCAAATCTTGAAGAAGTGAAATTCATAGATTTACTTATATCAAGCAGCAGGTATGACTTAAGATTAGTTTCTTCCTCAAACCTTTTTACAAACATACGGTCTGTCTTACCAAGGATTTTCCAGTCGAGAAATTTCAGATCATCACCAGGCATATACTGCCTGTGTTCGGCAAATTCAACGCTGAATCCATGATATGGAGATTTATGAAGGCCGGTAATAAATCCTTCTACAACCATGCGGGCTTTCAATTCCATGTTTGAAAGCCGCGCGATTATAGAAGGATTAAGATATTTTTTATATTCTGAATATTGATTCAAAAATCAGTTCTGTGTCTTTGTATCATTAGCAGGATCTTCGCCAGCTTTCTTTTGATTAGGATTTACATTCTGTTCATTGGGCTGTGAAGGTTTTTTTGTCTCGATCTTTTTGGGAGTTCCGCCATTTGGACCCGGATTTGAATCCTCACCTTTGACATTTCCCGTATCGGCAGATGACTGTCCGCCCATTTTTTCAATATTCTGCTGAATTATTTCTTCAATAGGTTTTCCGGATTTCAGTAATTCAAGCATTGTCCTTGCAGATTCGCTCATTTTATCGTTTGCATCTGAGTCGGTAGGATATTTTTTAAGAAATGTTTCATAAGCGGTAATGGCATTCGGTTTATCCTTAAGAGTTTCGTCATAGATAAAGGCTACCATAAATAACGCCTGTTTTGCTTCCTTTGAATTGGGAAACTTCTCTGCAAGCTCCTTGTAAGTTTTAATTCCTTCAAGGTGATTTTTTTGTGCATCAATCTGAATACCTGCTATCTGATTGTATGCAAAGACTGCTTTATCTGATTGCGGATAATCTTTTATAAACTCCCTGTAAAGATTAATTGATTCATCATAATTTTTTTCGTCATATTTTGCTTTTGCATTATCAAGAATCTCTGATTCAGTCTTTTTCTTTGTCTCCGTACAGCCAATCATCAGTAATGTAAGGATAAATAATGTTAGTCTGATTAAATTTACTTTTCGCATATTTTATTAGTTGATTTAGATTTAAATTAAATTGGCATAATGTAGTTAATTCATATCAAAATTTTAATGAAAAAACATAATCTGAACGAAAATTTTATCTGCAGAATCTGGGAAAATGAAACTTTTTATTCGGATTTAAAAACAATAAATGGTGAAAGCATTGAAATTCTTGATATTGGCAAAAGAAATTTTGATGCCGGTCCTGATTTTTTAAATTCAAGAATTAAAATAGGGAATCAATTGTATCAAGGTGCAGTGGAAATTCATAAATCTGTAAAAGACTGGTATTCACATAAACACGATGCTGATGGAAAGTATAATGAAGTTATCCTCCATGTTGTATTTTACAAAGATGAAAATTATGACGATGAATCCGATAAACCAGTATCAAAAAATTCAAGACCGATCCCTACATTAATACTTTCCGAATTCATCAGCCGTCCAATAAAAGAGATCTGGAATGAAATAATTCTCAATCCTTCAGAATCATTTCTGCTTCCCTGTTATCCAAAGATTAAAGATATACCGCAAATAATTATCAATGATTTTCTGAAAAAACTTTCAAAGGACAGGATCCTCATGAAGACAGAGAGATTGAATGAAAGATTATTGAAAAAAAGCGGAAGTAACCCTTCAAGGATTGACTGGGAACAGCTTCTTTTTGAGTTTATCTGTGAAGCGCTCGGCTATTCTAAAAATAAAAATCAGTTTCTTAAAATGGCTGAATCCGCGGACATTGTAAAACTCAAAAAAATGAAAACGGATATATTGCATACTGATTCGGCGTTATTCGGTATTTCAGGATTTCTTGACGAGCAAATTCATAAAAATGAATATGTAATAAACTTAAAATCGATATGGAACGAACAAAGAGATTATTTAAAACCGGAACTTATGGTCAAATCGGAATGGAATTTTTTCAGACTTCGACCTGCAAATTTTCCGACCTTAAGAATTGCTTATGCTTCCGCAGTGCTGAATGAAATTCTGAACAATGAGTTGTTCAGGAAAATTATTATTATGTTTGAAGATAGCATTTCTGTTATTAATGATCTTAAATTGCTTTTTAAAAATTTAAAGATTTCGGATTTCTGGAATTCACATTATAATTTCAATAAATCATCCGCAAAAAAGATCAATGCCATAGGTATGGAAAGAATCGGCGACATAATTTCAAATGTAATACTGCCGCTGGTATTACTTTATTCCCGCATTTACAATAAAGAAAACATTCGTGAGAGAGTTATGTATTTATTCAGAAAAGAAAAAATCATCAGCAGGGGAAATGAGATTGTGACAAAAATGAAAGAGCAGACGGGGAAATCCATAAATACAATTTCCGAAGAACAAGCATTAATTCAGCTTCATAATTTCTACTGCGTAGAAAGCCTGTGCAGTGAATGTGAAATTGGAAAAATTATTTTTGAAAAGAAGAATATAAGAGAACCTATGAAAATAATAATTTATTGATGCACAGTAAATCTATCATTGATTAAAATTCGTTAATAAGGCCGAAATTAATTATCCCGTCAAGTATATCCGCATTTTTTCCAAGAGCATAACTGACGCCGATTATTCCAAGCGCTGACTCGAGTCTTATTCCGAATCCGTATCCGTAAAGAAAACCTTCCTGTTCCGGATAATGATTTATTTCATCAGCCGGTTTGAAATAATATCCGGCATCAAAAAAAGTAAAAAGAAATCCTTTTCTGGAAACAGAATACCGAAGTTCAAGATTACTGCTTACAAGCTTTGAGGCAAGGAACTGCTCGTTTCTGTAACCGCGTATGTATTTATTTCCTCCTATTCTGAAGTAATCCGAATCTTCGAGTTTGTCTGATCTCACTTCGCCGCCGAATAACTTTATCAGATTTGATTGTCTGTTGAACATCGAAAAATAGAAATCCAGATCAACGTAATATTTCTGAATAGAATAGCTGTCATCGTATCCGAGATTCTGAAGTTGATCAGAATTAAAGATAGATTTACTTCCGTATGTATAAACTGACTTATATAGAATCCCTTTTAAAGGAATGTAAATATTATCTCTTGAATCATATTTGATTTCCAATCCTGATGCAAGAATTCTCGAATCGGCAATAACGAAACTTGATTGGGGGATGTCTGAAGGAATTACTCTTTCGTAATTGCCTATTAGCGACAGAGTAAAATAATCCGAGAACAGGAAATCGCCTTTTATGCCAATGTTTCTGCGAGTATAGGTAGAATCCTGTATTCTCTGTAAAAATCCAAAGTTGATGTTAAGAGGATAATTAAAAAAATAAGGCTCAAAATATCTGAACTCAAGCTCTTGTGTTTCTCTGACTTCCTGCTGATACTTTGCTTCAAGCTTTCTGCCCGTTCCAAAAAGATTTCGGAAAGATACATTTACAAGTCCGGTTAAATAGCCGCTTTCTTCTTGTCCCTGCGGCGGATTGTATCCCAGTATTCCGTCGAATGTATTTGTATTTCCTTCTTTGACGTTTATCAGCAGCCCGGATTCATTCTTGTTTTTTAATGTATATATTTTTGGTTCGTCAATGACTTCGAAAATATTCAGCTTATCCAGCCTGTCTTCTATTTCGCTCAATGTGTTTGAAGTCAGATATTTATTCTTATTTAATTTAATTTCCCTGAGTATTACATCATCATCTGTAAATTCATTTCCCGTAATCTTTACTTGTGATATTTTTACTTTAGAATTTTCATCAACCTTTAGTTCAATTCTAATTTTATTGAGGTTGTTATCTTTGTAAACTGTTATATCGTTTACCTTAATTTTAACAAACGGCAAATCTCTGGATTCATATAATTTAAGTAGTTCATTAAGATCTTCATTTAATTTGTCATCATCCAAGACTTCATCTTTCTTCGTCGAAAATACATTAAGGATTTCTTCATCCGAAATAGATCTGTTGCCGTCTATTTCAATATCTCCGATTGTAATTTTATCCCCTTCATTAATTTTAATGTAAATGTCAACCAGCGCCGAATCTTCGCTGAATTCAAGTTTTTCCTCATCAAACTTAACATACAAAAATCCTTCCGATTTATATTTTTCCCTGACTGTCATCAGATCGAGATCAAACTGTTCACGCTTAAAAATCCCGTCCTTCTTAGAAACCATCATGTTTCTTACATCAAAAGAAGTGAAATGTTCATTGCCTTCAATGTCAAACGAATTTATTCTGGTTTGCGAATAAGAATTCACATAGACAAATTCAACGATCATCAATATGAAAAAAACCAGTTTCATTTATAATATTAATCTAATTCAAATGCAATTTAATTTAAACAGATTTCATTTTAACATTTTGAGAACAAACTGCCGGCATATCATAGTGAAATCAAATTTCTCCAAAATCAAATTAACATAAAGCTAAAGAAGTAACTGCAAACTGCCTATATTAGTTGATAAGCGCTAATTATATTAAACTCAAATGCTGATTTACAATACAATACTAACCGGACAAATCAAAATACAGATAAAATACCTTTGAATGTATTTTAAATTCTGATTATTTTTGATAAAAAATACAGCTTATACCCATTATTTACCTGTCCAATACCCCAATATTTTAATTTATTTGGTTTTTGATTATTTAATAAAACTGATTTGAGTTTATCTATTAATGAAGTAATAAGAAGATTTAAGAACATAAAGCTTATTGTCTCCGATATTGACGGAACGCTGGTTGATGAAAATAATGAGTTAAGTGAGCTGACTGTAGATTTGGTTAAAAAATTAAAGGAAAAAGAAATATTATTTTCTTTGGCATCACAGCGTGTTCATTCATCCATTATTCCCCTTGCAGAAAAACTTGACATAAACATTCCGTTCATTTCTTTAAACGGCTCGCTTATTCAGACTGCTGACGGTGAACTAAACCTGAACAGATCGGTGATTGACAAAAAATATGTGGACAGAGCAATCGAGCTTGCAAATAAATATTACATTAAGATTGTACTTTGTTATAATGATAGAATAGTATATACCGAGGACAACTCAGTTTTGAGAGATTTTATGTCGAGATTGGGAACAACTTATGAACAGGTTGATTCTTATGATAATTATACGGATAATGTTTTGGAAATTATTATGTCCGGCAATGACAAAAACATTGTGAAAAAAATCCAAAGCAAAATGACACCGCCGTTTGGGCTCATACTTAAATCAAAATATTACAGATCACAGACTTATCAAGGAGTGTATAATCTTGAAATTGTAAAAAGCGGCGTCAGCAAAAAGACAGGTTTGAAAATACTATCCAAACATTTGAACCTTACTAAAAAGCAGGTAATGGTTTTTGGGGACTGGTATAATGACAGGGATTTGTTTCAGTTTGGCGGATTGAACATTGCTCTCGATAATGCTGTGGATGAACTTAAAGAGATGGCTGATTACGTTTCCGATAAATCAAATGTAGAAGACGGCGTGGGTAATTTTCTTAAATTATTCATTGACAATATTTAAGAATTATTGAGCGGAAGAGGTTATGAAAATATTGCAGAATTTTATGACCATGTTCTTGGAAATTCCTCCGATGAAATTAATTTCGTTAAACGAAAAATCCGGAAGTTAAGCCCTTCAGCGAAAAACATTCTTGAGCTTGGATGTGGAACAGGAAACAATCTGTATGTTTTGGAAAAAAAGTTTTCCACAAGAGGGATAGATAATTCACCCGCAATGCTGGAAATAGCAGCAGGTAAAACCGTCAATACTGAATATTTTGAAGAGGATATCATCAATTACCGGTCAGAAAAAAAATTTGACGTTATTATTTGTCTTTATGATACCATAAATCATCTGCTGAAATACAATGACTGGGAAAATTTATTTTCCAATACTCACAGAAATTTAAGTAAAAACGGAATATTTGTTTTTGATATGAATACTCTCTTTAAGCTTGAACTCATATCAGCAATATCTCCTATTGTCAATAAATCCGGAGAAAATATTTTACTTGCAAATATTAAAAAGAGAAAAGGAAATATTTACAACTGGAATCTTAAACTGTTTGAAAAAAAAAGCAGGGGAATGTATAAACTGCATGAAACAAATATATTGGAAACTTCTTACGAAATCAGTTTAATCGTAAATAAACTTTCAGAAAAGTTTAAGATTTTAGATATATCTGAGCTTAATTCAAAAAGAATAAATCAGGAATCAGAACGAGTTTACTTTTTTTGCAGAAAAAAATAATTAAAATCTTTTTAAGTTAAATGAAAAAAATAGTTGAGTGTGTACCAAATATTTCAGAAGGCAGAGATAAATCAATAATTGAAGGCTGCGCAGATGCAGTGAGAAAAGTACAAGGCGTAACCCTGCTCGATGTGGATCCCGGAGCATCAACAAACAGAACGGTATTTACTTTTGTCGGAGATCCGGAATCAATCGTTGAAGCAGCGTTTCAATTTTCTAAAAGGGCTTATGAACTGATCGACATGACAAAGCATTCGGGCGAACATCCGAGAATGGGAGCCGTTGATGTTGTGCCTTTTGTTCCTGTTGCAAATGTAACGACGGAGGATTGCATTGCATGCTCGCTGAAGTATGGAAAAAGAGTAGGCGAAGAACTTGGTGTTCCTGTTTATTTGTATGAAGAAGCTTCCAAAAATCCGGAAAGAAAAATGCTTAAACAGATAAGAGCAGGTGAGTATGAAGGTTTAAAAGAAAAAATTTATAAAAAAGAATGGAAGCCGGATTTTGGTCCGCAGGAGTTTATTGCAAAATCAGGCGCAACAGTTACGGGATCGAGGTTTTTTTTAATTGCATATAATGTCAATATACTCGGAACGAAAGAACAAGCTCACAGAATTGCACTCAATGTAAGAGAGCAGGGAAGGAATGAGAATGAACCCGGTAGGTTGAAAGCTGTTAAAGGGATCGGCTGGTATGTAAATGAATACAACATGGCGCAGGTTTCAATGAATCTCGATAATTATAAAATCACTCCGCCTCACATTGCTTTTGAAGAATGCTCAGATGATGCAAAAAAATTGAATCTT
Organism: Ignavibacteria bacterium; assembly: GCA_019187405.1. GTDB lineage: Bacteria > Bacteroidota > Ignavibacteria > Tepidaquicellales > Tepidaquicellaceae > JABAQZ01. Next base: position 256,270 of record JABAQZ010000006.1, on the reverse strand, counting down.
GCAGTTTGCGGTAGCGAGCTCGTTGGATTAATTCCGCTTGAAGCAATGCTTATGGCTGCGGATTATTACATTCAAAAAGAAAATCTTTTTATACTTGACGAAAGACAAAAGATCAGACTTGTTATTGACAGACTCGGACTTTCCTCTATATCTGAATTCAAACCCGAAAAGAGAATTATTGAATACATGATCAAGGAAGAAACGGGCGAGCCGCTTGCATCTATGAGTGTTAGAAACTTTGTGGAGCTTGTCGGTGCAAGAACATCAGCTCCCGGCGGCGGAAGCGTCTCGGCATTGATAGCATCTCTCGGTGCAGCGCTCGGAGCTATGGTGGGATGGATGACATACGGAAATAAAAAGTTCGAGCATCTTGATGAAGAAATGAGAAAATTAATTGCGCCGCTGCATTTTAAAATGAAAGAGCTGATACCTCTTATTGACGCTGATACAGATGCATTTACTGATTATATGAAAGCAATGAAACTGCCCAAAAGCACCGATGCCGAAAAAAAATTCAGAGCAGATAAAATGCAGGAAGGATTGAAGAAAGCGATTAATATTCCGATGTCGGTTATGAGAATTTCTGATTCATGCTGGGACTGGATGGTGAAAATGGCGGAAATCGGAAATATATCTTCTAAAAGCGATCTTGAAGTCGGAGCAAAATCATTGGAAACAGGAATCTGGGGCGCATATAAAAACGTACTTATAAATCTTCCTTCAATAACAGATGAAAAGTATAAGAAAGAAATCACTTTCGAAGCCGGGAAAATTCTCGAGAACTCGTCAGAAAAATTTAAGAAAGTCTGTGATGTGATTAACTCGAGATAAAATTATTCTGTAAGTTTATCTTCAAGCAAGCGTATAAAATTCCTCATTATCAAGAAAGTGATGTCTTATTACTTTTGCTTTTACAAGATTTACAAGTGTCCTGCTTGCCCTTCTTTCCGAAATGTTAACCAGTTTTTTAAATCCCTTCACAGTAATTTTTTTATTTTCATTTAGAAATTCAAACAAAGCTTTTTCAATTTCTCCTATGTAAATCTGCACAGGAGGAGAAGAGACATTTGAATTTTTAAGAATCCTTATAGTCTCTTTTGAAGCCAGAATGCTCTTGTCATTAAACCGGACATAAACTCTGTTCTCATCCGAATCATCTTCCAAAATAATCCGATGGGGCTTGTTGCTGCTTTCCGGGATATCGACAATGACCAAATCTTTATTCCTGAATAAAATTATTTCGGTATCAAACTCTACTTCGGGTTCGCAGTAAAATTTTGCAGCGGTAGAGATAAGCTCAAGTTCTCCTTTTTCGCTTTCCACACCTACAATGCTTTTATCATCGTCAATTCCGAAAATGATTTTGCCGCCCGAAGTGTTTGCAAAAGCACACATTGCCTTTGCAATTTTTTCAGGCGAGCTGAACTTTCTTTTAAACTCTACGGAATCATTTTCACCGTTTTCTATAATTTCATTTAACTCTACTAAGTACATTTAACTGTGTTCCTGATAAGTTTTGAATTTATCTATATAATCCTGAAGGATTATCTGTGCAGACAGACTGTCAATAAGTCCTTTCTCCTTGCGCTTTTTCTTTTTAATTCCGGAATTCATTATGCCTGACTCGGCAATTTTACTGGAAAACCTTTCGTCATAAAATAATATTTCAGGATGAAGATTTTGTTTTGCAAGATTATCTGCCAATGCCGAACTGAACTCTTCAGTTTTGAGTGTCTGAACTGTCTTTTCCGATTTAAGATTTAAAGGATGACCTATAATAATTCTCGATATGTTTTCCTCTTTGATGAGCCGGATAAGCGAGTTAAATAAATTGCCGTCGTTGGTTATAAAATCTCTTGAGAAAGAATATTTTTTATTTTCATCCGATACGGCAATGCCAATGCGTTTTTCGCCGAAATCAATTGCGAGAAATTTATCTGTCATCAGTTTTCGGTTTTTAAAATCTCCGACTTTAAAAATTCTTTAAGAATCTTGCCCGGTTTAAAATGCATCTTTCGTCTGCCCGGTACGAAAACAAACTCACCCGTTTGAAGGTTTCTTGCTTTGGGTTTTGGCTTTGTCTTCTTAACTTCAAACACTCCGAAATCTCTTAGTTCGATCCGGATCAAGGGATCAGCCCGCATAATTAATTCGCGCAGCGAATCAATGAATGAATCCACAATAAGCTTCTGCGTTAGTCTCTTTCCGAGAAGTTTTTCTACAAGAATTTCTTCAATGTCTTTTCGGGTAAATGTTTTTACCCTGTTTTCATTTTTTTTATTACTCATGTAATTTTACCGTTTCCATAAATCTTCTGAAATATAAAACAGTCGAATAAATTATCAGTGAAATAGAAATAACATAAAGATATTTATTCAGTTTTAATAAAAACGAATTATCGGTAATTGCAAACAGAAGAATCAGTCCTATGCTGAATACGGCAATTTTGCCGGGATAGTTAGACATAAGCCTGATATTTTTTTTATTATTTAAGTAAGTACCGAAAGCAAGAATAAACAAATCTCTGAGAATTACTACGACAACAAACCAAAATGCAATTCTGTTTTGCAAAAGCAAAATCACCGATATTACGATTACTGAAATTTTATCGGCGAGCGGATCTATTATTTTTCCCAATTCCGAAACTTGATTCAGCTTTCTTGCAAAGTATCCGTCAAGCAAATCTGAAATATACATACATAGAACTAATAAAATTATTAGCGTATTTTTACCATAAAAATCGGTAATCATAAAATAACTAAGTGGAATCAGAAGAATGATTCTTAAAATCGAAATAATATTGGAGATGTAAAAGATTTCGCTTTTTTGCTTCACAAAATAAAATAATCAAAATTAAAAAAAAAAGTAACAATTAAAATTAATTCATCATTGGAAAGAATTTATCTTGATAACGCAGCAACAACAAGGATTGATCCGGAAGTTTTGGAGTCAATGATGCCTTATTTAAAAGATGACTTCGGTAATGCTTCTTCGATTCATTCCTTCGGAAGGTCCGCAAAAGTAATGCTGGAAGATGCCCGTGATACTGTGGCAGAATTTATCGGCGCTGCTCCGAAAGAAATTGTTTTTACGAACAGCGGTACGGAATCTAATAATTTTGCAATTAAAGGTCTTGCTTTCAGGCATTTAAAATCAGGAAAAAATCATATTATAACTTCTTCAATCGAACATCTTGCAGTACTCGATACTCTAAAATATCTTTCAACAGAATTTAACTTTGAAATTACTTACATAAAACCCGGTAAAAACGGTTACATTAACCTTCATGATATAGAATCTGCAATAAGACCCGAAACACTGCTGGTTACTGTGATGCATTCAAATAATGAAACCGGAATAATTAACGATGTAAAATTAATTGCGGGAATATCTTCTGCTAAAGGTGTTTACAGCCATACTGATTCGGTTCAAAGTATCGGAAAAACTCAATTTAATGTAAAAGATCTCGGGGTTAACTTTGCCGCAATATCTGCGCATAAGATTTACGGACCTAAAGGAATTGCCGCGCTGTATATCAAGGATAAAACTCTCCTTCATAAACTGATTCACGGAGGCAAACAGGAGAGAGAGTTGAGAGGAGGGACAGAAAACATTGCTTCGATTGCAGGTTTTAAAAAAGCAATCGAACTTGTGCGAAAAAAGTTTGAATCAGACCGGAAACATTATTTTGAATTAAAGCAATATACTTTTGATAAACTGAAAAAAAATTTTGGTGATGCCGTAATCTTCAATTCTCAATTTGAAAACTCTCTCCCCAATATAATCAATATTTCATTTGATAATAATAAAGCCGTATATGATGAAGAAATGATGTTGATTAAACTGGATTTAAAAGGTATTGCATTATCAGGAGGATCGGCTTGTACATCCGGAACGCATCAGCCGTCACATGTATTGACAGAGCTCGGCAGAGACAAAAAAACAGCGCTGGGTTCACTTAGAATTTCATTCGGAAGAAACAATAAAATTGAGGAGCTTGATTACCTGATAAATTGTCTAAAGGAAATTGTTAGTTTATCCTGATTCTTATATTGACCTTATGAAAGAAAAATTTATAAAGTTATGAAATAAAATCAATCAGATCTTTTCAGACTAAGATGATCATCCACTTCATCTTCGTCAATTTCTTTTTGACGCATGTTTTTTCCTTTAAATAAACCAATAAAGCTTTTGAGAATCCCGCTGAAAATGTAAAACAGGCAAAATGAAAAAATGCCTTCTCCTTTGGTGGCAATAATGAGAATCGCGGCAATTACAATTATCGTAAAAATTATTGGATATTTTTTTATGTTGCTTAAAGTAGGTTTTGGAAGACTAACATATTTTATTTTACTTAGCATAAGTACGGGGAGAAGGACGGACAATGCAATCAAAACTATTCTGCTTGTTTTCCCGGAAAAAATTTCATTATGATAAAACAGGATATAGCTAATTAACGTTAATGCAGACATTGGCGCCGGCAGTCCGTTGAATTTATCTTTGTCAAAACCAACAAGCTGAATATTGAATCGCGCAAGACGTAAAGCCGCAAACACCATAATCAGCGAAGAAAGGATAACCCCGATTTCGTCAAGTTCAAACAAGTATATCTTATAAGCAAGAAATGAAGGCGCTATCCCGAATGAAACAACATCAGAAAGAGAATCAAGCTCGACTCCGAATCTGCTTGAAGAGTTTGTAAGTCTTGCTGCCAGTCCGTCAACCGCATCAAATAATGTAGCATAAATGATGAAATAACATGCGCCGGTAAAATCACCGTTAGACGAACTTATAATAGACAGAAATCCGCAAAATGCATTTAGTACCGTAAATAAGCTTGGTATGAAATTTCTAGAAATTATCATTTTATAATTCGGCTATAATGGTTTCGCCGGCGGTAACTTTCTGATTTAAAGAAACAAGAATTTTTGAATTCTTGTCAATTAAAATATCCATTCTTGAACCAAATTTTATCATGCCGAATTTCTCTCCGGCTTTAACATCGGCGCCTTTGGCAATTTCATATACAATACGTCTTGCAACGAATCCGGCAATTTGCTTAAACAAAATCTTTTTACCCGAAAACTTTTGAATAATCCCGATTTCCGATCTTTCATTTCTTGAAGAAGATTTATGATCAAAGGCTACAAGGTATTCACCTTTAACATACTTCAAAAAATCCACTGTTCCCGATATAGGTATTCTGTTTACATGTACGTTTAACGGCGATAAAAAAATACTAATCTGTTTCAATGCTTCGCCTTTTGGAAAATTATTATCATCTTCATTTTTAATTTCATCAATCACCACCACTTTACCGTCTGCGGGAGAAATAACCTGATTTTCCTTGTAATTCTGCGGCAGGTTTCTCAACGGATCTCTGAAAAAATACATAGTAAACAGCCACAGTAAAACTGAAACAGTTAAAAGCAAAATCATGACAATGCCGTTTTCAATTAACACGCCAAGAACAGCAAGAGAAACTGAAATTAAAAATACTTTTAGTACTACATCTTTTCCGTAAGGAGTTATGTTTATCAAACTACCCGGTTTTTTATTTCCTGATATGCCTCTTCTACTTCGCCAAGATCAAATCTAAATCTGTCCTTATCGAGTTTTTTCCCGGATTGTGAATCCCACAGTCTGCAGGTATCGGGAGAGATCTCATCTGCAAGTATGATGTTGCCGAATTGAGTCTTCCCGAATTCAAGCTTAAAGTCAACAAGATCAATTCCTCTTTTCCCAAAAAATTCTATAAGTATTGTATTAACGGCAAGCGTCATTTTTTTTATAACAGATAAGTCATGCTTGTCGGCAAGTTTTAATGCAAAGATATGTTCTTCGGAAAAAAGCGGGTCACCGAGTTCGTCAGACTTTAAGTAATACTCTACAAGCGGTGAAGCAAGTTTATCTCCTTCTCTAAATCCGAATTTTTTTACCAGACTTCCTGCAGCAATGTTTCTGCATACAACTTCAATTTTGAAAATGCTTACTTTTTTTACAAGCATTTCATTATCGGAAATTTTTTTAATAAAATGAGTAGGTATGCCTTTTGTTTTTAAGTGCTCAAAAATTGCAATCGAAATCTGATTATTTAATTCTCCTTTGTGAGCAATTTTGTCTTTCTTAAGACCATTGAAGGCTGTAGCATCGTCTTTAAATTCCTGAATAAGCATGTCTTCCTCTTCCGTCGTATAAAGTTTCTTGGCTTTCCCTTCGTATATTAAATTTAACTTCATGCTGTTTTTGTAATAAATTACTCAAATTATCGAAAAGATTCTATTTAATATTACTCAAACAAGATCCACAAAGTAAATTTTTAATAAAAGTGACTTTTTAAAATATATTCAATGAATTACATTAATATAAAAAAATAGAAATTAAAGGATTTGATAAAAGCTGATTTACATACACATTCGAATTACTCAGACGGAAGTCTGTCACCTGCACAACTTGTTGATCTGTCTTTGAATTCTGGAATTAAAATACTCGGCATTACGGACCACGATAATGTTTATGGGCTGGATGAAGCTGTCGAACGCGGAAAGCAAATAGGAGTGCAGGTGATTCCGGGCTTGGAGTTCAGCGCAGATTTTTTTGGAAAAGAAATACATATCCTTGCATACTTTATTGATTACAAGAATTCAAAATTAATTGAATTTCTATCTGTACTTAGAAAAAAGCGTCTCAACAGGTCAAAGCAGATTTTAGAAAAACTGAACGTACTCGGATGTAATTTTAAAATAAATTCAGTATTTGAAAATTTGAATAACAGTATTTCGGTGGGCAGGCCTCACATTGCCATGTTACTTGTGAAAGAAGGGTTTGTAAATTCATATAATGATGCTTTCAATAAGTATCTCGGAGACGATAAGCCGGCATACATTAAAAAGCCAAATCCTCCCGCGGATGAAATAATTAAGTTAATTTCAGAAACAGGCGGATTATCCTTTCTTGCGCATCCGGGTAAAAATTTCAGGGATGAATTGCTGCAGGAAATAATTAATATGGGAATTGACGGGATCGAAACCATACATCCTTCACATTCGGAACAGGATACGGATTATTTTACTTCTATTGCTTCTGAAAATTTTCTTTTAACAAGCGGCGGGTCAGACTTTCACGGAGGATTGAAGAATGACATAAAAAATTTCGGAAAATATTTTGTTTCTGAAAATGATTTAATTAACATGAAACACAGATTATTTATTTAATACTTTTTAAAATGAAACAAAAAGATATTAAAGATTTTAAAATCGGTCTAATTGTAAGTGAATTCAACAAGCCGGTAACGGATAAGCTTCTCGAAGGAGCTTCAACAGCTTTATCGGAAAACGGAATTAACGAAAATCAGTGTGAAATATTTCATGTGCCCGGAGCTTTTGAAATACCCGCAGTATTGAAAAAATTGTCCCGGGAAAATATTGATAAGGAAAAATTTGACGGGATACTTACAATCGGCTGCGTTATAAAAGGCGAAACTGCGCATTTTGATTATATAAGCAGTACAGTTACCGACAGCATTAATAAAATTTCATACGAATATGAAATGCCGGTAGGATTCTGCGTCCTGACATGTTATACCCCGCAGCAGGCTTTTGAAAGAAGCCTTACGCCGGCAACTGCAGAGAATAATAAGGGCTATGAAGCTGCAATGTCTCTTCTTGAAATGATACGGCTTTTAAATAAAATATAAAAAATATTTCTTTGATTTGAGTTACCGTCCTATTAAAGATTATAAAAAGTGTCTTGAATATCTTTATAATCTTGAAAGAAGAGGCATAAAGTATAATCTCGATAATATCCGTAAATTGTCTTCACTCTCCGGCAATCCAGAAAAAAATTTCAGATCCGTTCATATTGCGGGAACTAACGGCAAAGGTTCCACAGCATCAATCATTAATTCAGTCTTAATAGAAAAAGGATTTAAAACCGGAATGTATTCGTCTCCGCACATAATTGACTTTAGAGAAAGAATTATGGTTAACGGAAAATTCATCGACAAAAAGTATGTGATTGATTTTATAAATGCACAGCACAGAAGCATTGAAAAAATAAAGCCCAGTTTTTTTGAAGTTACAACTGCAATGGCATTTAGTTATTTCAGTTACATGAAAGTGGATTTTGCAGTAATCGAAACAGGTCTCGGCGGCAGACTCGATGCTACAAACATTATCACGCCTCTTGTTTCGGTAATATCAGGAATCGGTATTGACCATACAGAATTTCTCGGAAATAAAATTAAGCACATTGCTTCCGAAAAAGCAGGCATTATTAAAAAGGAAGTTCCGGTTGTTATCGGAAAAATTCCAAACGAAATCATGAATGTTTTCAGAAAGGCATCCTTGAAAAACGGATCTGATCTCATTAGCGCCGACAAAAAATTTAAACTCAGTATTATTAAAAAAAATGAAACAGGATTATATTTCAATATTTTGAAAAGCAATTTTATTTCCAAAAATTATTATCTGCCGGTAATCGGTGATTATCAGTTGCACAATATGAAAACAGCTTTTACTGTTCTCGAAATTCTGTCCAAATCAATAAAAATCAGCCTCAGCACCATAGCTCTTCGCAAGGGATTAAAAAATGTAAAGCAAAATTCTAATCTGCACGGTAGATTTGAACTTATCTCAAAAGATCCGAAAATAATAATAGACGTATCACATAACATTCAGGCTTTGAAAAACATAAAGAAGAATCTCGAGTACTTTGAATTTAAAAAACTCTTTGTCATTTTTGCAATGATGTCAGACAAGCAGTATGTTGAAGGCATAGATATACTTACAAAATTGGGAGCTTCTAAAATTATACTTACAAAACCCGAATATAAAAGGGCTGCGCTGCCGGAGGAACTTTTTAAAGCAGTTAAAAAGAAAAAAGATACTTTTGAAATTTGCGGAAGCGTCGGCAGCTCATTTGATAAAATAAAAACTTTGTCGGACAAACAAGATCTGATACTTGTCATTGGTTCTTTTTTTCTTGTAAGCGATTTTCTTAAAGTTATCAGGAAAAAATCTTTACGATGAATTTCCGAAAATATTAATTAATGTAATTAGAAGATTAAATAATTTATATTTGTACATGAATTTAAACGAAGTAAGAAAAATTGGAATCGCAGGTTCTGGAACGATGGGCGGTGGTATTGCAATTGCTTCAGCGCTTTCCGGATTTGAAACAGTTGTTTACGATCTGAATCAGGAAATTATTGATAAAGCAAGAGTTCGAATTGAAAAAGAAATCGAAAAATCTTTTGAGAAGAAAAAAATTACTGAAGAGCAGAGAAATTTTGCTGTTAAAGGAATAAAATATGCATGTGAACTGAAGGATTTTGCCGATTGTGATTTTATAATTGAGGCTGTCTCAGAAGATATGCTCATTAAAAAGGAATTATTTTCGAAACTTGATGCAATCTGCAAACCCAGAGCTGTATTAGCAACAAATACATCATCATTTTCTGTAACGTCAATTTCATCATTTGCTCCTTTGCATAAGACAAATGTTATCGGGATGCATTTCTTTAATCCTGCCAATATTATGAAGCTGGTCGAAGTGGTGAAAGGTACTTTTACAGAAGATGAAGCAGTAGAACTGACTAAATCTATAGCTTTAAAAATGAAGAAGGTACCCGTAATAGCTGCTGATACTCCGGCATTTATTGTTAACAGAATAGCAAGACCTTTTTACGGTGAAGCAATGAAAATACTTGCAGAAGGTTCGGCTGATGTCAGGACAATTGATTCTGTAATGAAAAACTGCGGTAACTTTTCAATGGGACCATTTGAATTAATGGATCTGATCGGAATCGATATAAATTTTTCGGTAACTAAATCAGTATTTGAATCTTTCTTTTATGATCCCAAGTACAGACCGAGTCATATTCAGAAAAAAATGGTTGACTCAGGGTTGCTTGGCAGAAAAACAAAAAAAGGTTTTTACGATTATGAATAAAAGCAGAAACAAATTATTTTCAGCAGAAAGAAATGATGTTTCGGAAGAATTCAGATTTTTGCTGAATTCAAAATCACAGCGAGTTACCGGACCAAGGCTGGAGATTTTAAGAGTACTGAAAGAAAGCAGAGATCCGATGACGATTTCAGAAATTCATGGAAAAGTTAAAAACAAAAACATGGATCTTGCCACTGTTTACAGGACTGTGAATCTTTTTTACGAAAATAATATTGTTTGCGAAATAGATTTTAAGGATGAGTTTAAAAGGTACGAGTTGCTATATGATAGAAACCACCATCACCACATTGTCTGCCGGAAGTGCAGAAAAATCGAGAATGTTGATACATGCATTCTTAATGAGCTGGAAAAATTTCTTACGGAAAAAGGTTATTCAGAAATAACGCATTCGCTTGAGTTCTTTGGTATTTGCAGCGAGTGCAGAAAAAATTAATTTCAACCGAATTGATAAAAGCAATAATATTTGATCTCGATAATACGCTTGTTGATTTCATGCTTCTGAAAAATGCGGCAATTGATGCCGCTGCTTACGGCATGATTGATGCAGGACTGAATTATACGGTAGATGAAATTAAAAGCAAGATAAATGAAATTTATTCGGAAAAAGGCATTGAGTATCAAAGTGTATTTGATCAGATGCTTTCTGAATATTTTATGATTCCAAAAGGCGAAGATTATTACAGAATTTTATCGGCAGGTATCGTAGCTTACAGAAATGCAAGAGAAGCAGCATTGAAGCCGTATCCCGGAGTTTTTCACACTCTGATAGAGTTGACCAAAAAAGGAATTAAACTTGCTGTTGTTTCCGACGCACCTTCAAAAGAAGCTTGGTTAAGATTGTGCTATATTAACTTTCATCATTTTTTTGATACAGTTATAACATACGATGAATCAAGAGAAAGAAAACCTTCTCCTGTTCCGTTTAAAATGGCTTTGAGCAAACTAAATCTAAAACCCGAAGAATGCATTATGATTGGTGACTGGGCTGATCGCGACATAGTTGGCGCAAAGCTTGTCGGCATGAAGACGGTGTTTGCAAGATACGGAGATACTTTTAATACTTTAAATCCGGATTCGGATTATGACATAAATTCTATTACCGAATTGATAGACATTGTAAATAAAGAAAACAATCTCTGATGGAAGGCATAGGTATTGACATTATCGAGATAAAAAGGATTAACAAACTGATAGAAGATTATGGAGAAAGATTTTTTCAAAGGATACTTACCGAAAATGAAATTAATTACTGCAAGAAGTTTTCAAAACCCGAACTGCATTTTGCGGGCAGGTTTGCATCCAAAGAAGCATATTCAAAAGCAATTGGCACGGGTATAGGAAAGAATTTCGGTTGGAAGGACATTGAAATTCTCAACAATGAAAAAGGAAAACCATACATAGTGCATCTTAAAGAAAACGAATTTTCGAATTACAGCTATCAGATCAGCATTTCTCATACAGAAGATTATGCCTGCGCCGTTGTCAGTTGTTCTAAAAAATCCGATTTGTCCGGTTAATAAATGCTTTAATTATTCTACCCAGTCGCAGATAAAAACATTTGTCTCGCCTGTCTTACTGCCATGTCTGTTTGAGCAGAAAACAAATTTCTTTCCGTCGGGTGAAAACATTGGAAATCCGTCAAAGACATCACTGTAAGTTATTCTTTCAAGTCCCGTTCCGTCGAGGTTAATTTTATAAATATCAAAATTTCTGCTTTTGGGATCGTCAATGTTTGAACAGAAAACAATTCTTTTGTTATCGGGGAAAAAAAACGGAGCGAAATTTGCCGACGAATTATCGGTAACCTGAATTTTATTCTTGCCGTCTGAATCCATTACCCAGATTTCGAGCTTTGATGGTTTGATGAGTCCCATAGCGAGGAGCTCTTTATAATTTTCAATTTCCTTTTCGTCTCCAAACCGGGTTCTCCTATATACAATTTTTTTCCCGTCACTCGAGAAAAACGGACCTCCGTCATATCCTGTTTCAAATGTCAATTGCGTTACATTGCTTCCGTCGAGATTCATTGTATAAATATCGATGTCTCCGTTTCTCGTAGAAGTGAATACAATTTTATCGCCCACGGGTGAAATTGTTGCTTCAGCATCATAACCTTTTTCGGTGGTTAGTTGTTTTACCTCGCTGCCGTCTTCATTGGAAGTAAAAATGTCATACGAATCATACAAAGCCCATACATACCCACGCGAGAAATCCGGTTTAGGCGGACAATTTTCTCCTGCAAGATGAGTTGATGCATAAAGAATTGTTTTGTTGTCAGGGAAATAATATGCGCATGTTGTCCTGCCTTTTCCGTTGCTGACAATCGTCTGATCCGATCCGTCGGTTTTCATTGTAAAAATCTGATCGCATTCCAAATCACCGCGTGTTGATTGAAAAACGAATTTACTTCCGTCAAACGAAAAATAACATTCAGCATTTTCACCTCCGAAAGTTAGCTGCCTAAGATTTTTAAAGTGAATTTCATTTTCAAATATCAATGAATCTGAATTTATTACCGAAATACTGTTATTACTGCCGGCTGTGAATACAAAAATTCCTGCAGTCAGTATTAATAACGCAATTAATTTATTTCTCATACCTTTCAACGCTGAATACTCCTTCCATACTGTTTATTTTTTCTATTATTTGATTTAGTTGGTTTAAATTCTGAATACTCAATATAAATATTCCTTCAAACATGGAATTTTTTGTTTTTATATCAACACTTCTAATATTTAAATTAAAATTTTTTGAAATTGTTTTTGTGATAAGAGTTAATATGCCTTGTTTATCTTCGCCGATAATCTTAATACCGACCGTGAAATCACTACCTCCGGTTTCATTCCAGTTTATCTGAACAATTCTTTCCGGCTCTCTCAAAAAAAGATTCACAATGTTCTTACATGTCTTTCTGTGTATTCTTATACCTTTTTCAAAGCTGATAAATCCGATCACATCATCGCCGGGAATCGGATTACAGCACTTTGCAAAATCATATTTAAGACCGTTAATGTTATTTTCGAATCCGTTTCCTAAGCTTATGCCTTTGTTTGATGTTCTGGCTTCTTTTACGAATTTACTGAAATCAGCCGTCCCCGCCGGCATTAATTCTTCGGCGGACAATTGTTTTTGCTCGAGATTCTGAAGTTTATTTTTATCTGTAAGTATATCTATCAGAGCTGTCAGTTTGGAACTGTCTTGTGAAACGGAATAATAAAAATGTCCTGTATCTTTGTATTTAAGTCTGTGAATAATTCTTGAAAGTTCTTCGTCCGACAAATTAATTTTATGCTTCTTAAGTTTTTTTGCAACTTGCTCCTTTCCTTCGGCAATGAGTTTGCGTCTTTCAGTATTAAAATATTTTCTTATGTCGGTTTTTGCTTTGCGAGTAACTACAAATTTATCCCAGTCAAGTTTCGGTGTCTGACTTTTTGATGTGAAAATTTCAATCTGGTCGCCGCTTTTTAGCGGGGTTTCAAGATTAACAATCTTGCCGTTTACCTTAGCGCCAATGCATTTAAGTCCGATCTGAGTATGAATCTCAAAGGCAAAATCAACAGCCGTAGCTCCTGCAGGAAGTATTCTCAATTCGCCTTTTGGAGTAAAACAATATATTTCGTTTTGATATAAATCCAGTTTAAAATTTTCCAAAACCTGCGAGGTCGTTTCTTCACTGCCTGTTGACTCAAGAGATTCTCTAATTTTTTTCATCCAATTGTCGAGATTTGTGTCATGATGCTGGCTGTTTTCTTTATACTTCCAATGTGCTGCAATTCCTTTTTCGGCAATTTCATGCATGTCGCGCGTTCTTATCTGCACTTCAACCATTTTGCCGTCTTTGCTTAAAAGTGTCGTATGAATAGATTGATAATTATTCTGTTTTGGAAGCGAAATGTAATCCTTGAATCTTTCAGGAACGGGTAAATAATTCTGCGAGCAGATTCCAAATACGGAGTAACAGTCGTTTGTATTTTTGGTATCGAGTATTATTCTTATTGCAAATAGATCATATAGTTCGTCAAACTTTTTATTCCTGCTGATAAGTTTTTTGTTTATGCTGTAAATATGTTTTGCTCTTCCGTATATTTCAAATTTAAATCCGGCTTCCGTAAGCTTTTCTTTTATCGGCTGGATAAAATTCTTAATAAACTTTTCTCTTTCTCTTTTTTTCTCTTTAAGGTTTTTTGCAATTACGTCGTAAGCTTTCCTGTCAAGGTACTTAAATGACAGATCCTCGAGCTCGCTCTTTACCGCAGACAGCCCGAATCTGTGGGCAAGCGGTGCAAATATTTCCAGAGTTTCCTGCGCGAGCCGGATTTGTTTTGTGGTAGAAAGAAATTCAAGTGTTCGTAAGTTATGAAGTCTGTCGGCAAATTTAATCAGAATAACCCTTATATCTGAAGTCATAGAAAGAAGCATCTTTCTGTAAGACTCCATTTGCTTGATCTCATAATTTTCAAACATTCCTTCAATCTTTGTTACACCGTTGACAATCTCCGCAACTTCATTGCCGAATTCAGCTTTCACATCCTTAAGCGTGTACGGAGTGTCTTCCACGACGTCATGCAGAAGCGCAGCAGCAATTGATACGGAATCAAGCGGAATTTCTTTCGCAAGTATTAAAGCGACGTCGTACGGATGAGATATAAACGGCTCGCCCGAAGCGCGCTTATCATTTTTGTGCGCCTCATAGGCAAATTTAAATGCTTTTGAAATGATCTTGTCATCGGACAGATTTGAAGGCAGATTCCTGTGACAATGATATAGCAGTTCCTCAAGTTTCTTTTTGTAAAATGTGCTAAACATAATCTATTTCCCATTGATACTTCTGTTCATAATTTGATTTACTGTATTTCCAACTATTTCGTCTATATAAAATTCATAAATCATAACAGCATTCATATTTTAAAAATCAGGTCCCAAACAATCTGTCTCCTGCATCTCCGAGTCCGGGCACTATGTATCCTTTATTATTCAGTTTTTCGTCAACTGCACATGTAAATATCTCAATATTTCTTTTCTCTGTCTTGTTGAATCTCTTGTCAATGTTTTCTATTCCCTCCGGAGCGCTCAATACTGAAACCAATTTTATTTTTTTGATTCCCATGTTAAGCAGATATTCTATCGTAAATAAAGCACTGCCTCCGGTAGCAATCATCGGATCGAGTATGATAACGCATACATTGCTTTTGTCTTTCAGCTTTGGGAATCTGAAATAATAATGTACCGGCTTCAGTGATTCCTCGTCTCGGAAAATTCCTATGTGGCTTGTAATAACCTCCGGATATAATTCAATGAAACCGTTAGTCAATCCGAGTCCCGCGCGGAGTATCGGCAGTATGATAACTTTGTCCTTTATCTTTGTTCCTTTTATTTTTTTAAAAGGAGTATCTACTGATTTGGATTCGGTATTCAGAGTTCCGTAAACTTCAGCCGCAAGCAAATACGATATTTTGTCGAGAGAATTTTTAAAAAGGATTTGCTCCGTTTTTTTATCTCTTATTATCGAAAGATAATGCTTCAGCAGAGGATGATTTATTATTCTTAAGTTTCTCATGATTTAATTCTTTCTTCTGGTGTAATTTCACATATTGTTATTATCATTGAAGCAGCTCTACTTTGAGTTCTGTCATCACATTCTGAAACGTTTTTACCGACTGTCCTCCTGCCGAGATCTTCATGTTAAGGTCAATGTTTGTGTTAGTCTCCTTTTTAGTTACGCATCCTTTTGAAATATTAAAATTGATGTTACCCTTTCCTCCGGTTTTTGAATCCTCTACCTTGTAATTCATCGATTTATCCTTCAGCTCTTTTTCAATAAATTCAACTGCAAGTT
This sequence comes from Ignavibacteria bacterium, assembly GCA_019187405.1. Lineage (GTDB taxonomy): Bacteria > Bacteroidota > Ignavibacteria > Tepidaquicellales > Tepidaquicellaceae > JABAQZ01. Next base: position 240,465 of record JABAQZ010000006.1, on the reverse strand, counting down.
CAGCTTCTATTGCAAGTGTAATCTGGTTATTTTCATCTTTGATTTCTTTGATTTTGTAAGAAAGAATATTTTTAACAGGGAAAATCAATATCTGCGTTTCATAAGATCTTGTCCAAGTGGAATCCTGATATACTTCGTTTTCGGGGAACATCTGAAACTGCTGCTGAAGCACCGCTTTTACGGCATCATTTCCGAATGATTCTTTCAGAGACTCTTTCTGCTCTTTTGTCAGCGTATCGCCAAGCGATTTAAACATATTTTCATAAATATTTTCCATGCCGTAAATTTCCGAAATCTCCCCTGTCTGCGATACTCTTGCATAAAACTCTTCGTTCATTATGGAATTATACTGTATGAAATCCGGCTTTGAATATACCGAGTCTTTGACATTTGAATTATATTTCAGACTCAAAGAAGAATCACTTGTCGAAACCGTTGACATAATGCTTATGCTGTCAAATTTAATTTTGTATGTAATTATTCCCGTCGAACTAATATCGTTAACTTCCTCTGTGTAATAATAAAATATATCCTGTGTAGAAGTTACTTCTTTTTCTTCGGTCATCGGACCTTTTTCTTTTGAAGTAGTTTTTGCATTCATTTTGTATTTAAACACTTCACCTTTTTTCGGTTTTACTACCAGAGAAATACGCGTACCTTTTTCATCTTTTTTTATTAAATCCGAATTGACCGAACTCGATACTTCCTTTTTGCTTTTGCCGTCCTTATTTTCATTTTTCTCACCACATCCGGAAATTAATACAATTGTCATGCATAAAAATACAGCTAATCCTTTTTTGATTGTCTTTGTCATTAATTGGTTTTTAGATTTAAAATTTTCATAAAATACAGTTTATTGATAAGAGTTTCAAAGCAAATGGTATTGTAGAAACCTGCAAAATCAACTGTTTTTGGGATAAATGTTCTCCTTTATCTTGCTCATTAGCGCTCCGTTGAAAAAATAATAATACCAGTCGATATTTCATCTCGCTCCCAATCGCCCGATTGGGAGCGTTGTCTGCATTTACATATAAGTAACAATCCTCCAAACCCTTAATTGCAATTCACCTCTCTCCCAATCGACGTTTCACCTCGCTCCCAATCTTCCGATTGGGAGCGTTGTCTGCATTTACATATAAGTAACAATCATCTACATCCTTCATCTCGCTCCTAATCTCCCGCTTCTCCTCATTTCAAACGCTGATTATGAACGTTGTTCAAAGTTCCTGTAATGGAGATTTATTCAACAGTTTTATCTCGTAATTTCTATAATTACTGCAATCAGTATAAAACTCATCAAATATTATTTTCTTCTCTTCTTTTCCGCCTTTATTAAATCTTTCAATAATCTTTTGAAGATATTCTACTGTTGATTTTTTACTCATAATTATTACTGTTTTTGTACTTTATCTGCGGTAACATTAATTATGAGGCAATGCGAAATATAAAGTAGGAATAAATTATTCTTGACTTACTTTTTATAAAATACTAACTTGAACTAAAAAGTATAACAATTATAATAATGGAAACTTCTACAGTTACAGCAAAGGGACAGATAGTCATTCCTTCAAGAATCAGGAAGAAATATGGAATAAAAAGCGGAACAACAATTCATTTTACAGATGAGGGAAAGGAAATAAAAATGATACCGGTAACCCCTGAAATGATTGAATCTAATTTTGGTTTTCTCGGGACAAAAGGAAAATTGTTAAAAGCATTACTGAATGAAAAAAAACATGAAAGGGAATTATGAAGAAATTTGTATTGGATAGTTATGCATTATTAGCTTATTGTGAAGGAGAAAAATCAGGTATTTTTGTCAAAGATCTTTTAAAAAAAGCTTCCTTTTATGAGGTAGAAATTTTCTTATCAGTTATTAATTGGGGAGAGATGTATTATATAGGATTAAGGGTAGGCGGAAAAGAAAGAACAGAACTCTACCGATCTGTAATTTCAAAATATCCCATTTCGATAATTGAAGCTAACAAAGAAATAACTCTATTGGCAGCAAAGTATAAAGCTTTTAATAAAATTTCATATGCAAATGCATTTGCTGCCGCACTAACGGAGCAAAGAAAGGCAACACTTGTGACCGGTGATATGGAATTCAAATTGCTAGAAAACAAGATCAAAATCCATTGGTTATAAATTCTTATGAATGATAAATCTGAATTACTGTATAAAATTTTTAATAGTGTTATCTTCAAAGAGAAAAATGGAACATTACAATAGATTCTTCACCTTTAAGGTTTGCATTTTTTTCAGGAGATGTTAATCAAGATGGAGCAATTAATAGTCCTGATGGTTTATTTATTGATAACGACGCGGCAATATTCTCAACGGGATATTTACGAACAGATTTGAATGGTGATGAAATAATAGATGGAAGTGATGCTCTGATATCAAATATTTAAGCAGTCTAATTTATTATATAATTACTCCCTGATGAATTTTCCCCTCGCTCCCAATCTCCCGATTGGGAGTATAGTCTGCATCCAAATTCCGCAGGCTAATAGCCTGCGCTACGGAATATTTTTCATCTTGCTTAGTTTTTAATTCCGCAGGCTAATAGCCTGCGCTGCGAAATATTTTTCATCTTGCTTAGTCTGTAATTCCGCAGGCTAATAGCCTGCGCTACGGAATATTTTTCATCTTGCTTAGTTTTTAATTCCGCAGGCTAATAGCCTGCGCTACGGAATATTTTTCATCTTGCTTAGTTTTTAATTCCGCAGGCTAATAGCCTGCGCTACGGAATATTTTTCATCTTGCTTAGTCTGTAATTCCGCAGGCAAATAGCCTGCGCTGCGAAATATTTATCATCTTGCGTAGTCTGTAATTCCGCAGGCAAATAGCCTGCGCTGCGAAATATTTTTCATCTTGCTTAATCTGTAATTCCGCAGGCAAATAGCCTGCGCTACGGAATATTTTTCATCTTGCTTAGTTTTTAATTCCGCAGGCTAATAGCCTGCGCTACGGAATATTTTTCATCTTGCTTAGTTTTTAATTCCGCAGGCTAATAGCCTGCGCTACGGAATATTTTTCATCTTGCTTAGTCTGTAATTCCGCAGGCAAATAGCCTGCGCTGCGAAATATTTTTCATCTTGCGTAGTCTGTAATTCCGCAGGCAAATAGCCTGCGCTGCGAAATATTTTTCATCTTGCTTAATCTGTAATTCCGCAGGCAAATAGCCTGCGCTACGGAATATTTTTCATCTTGCTTAGTCTGTAATTCCGCAGGCAAATAGCCTGCGCTGCGAAATATTTTTCATCTTGCGTAGTCTGTAATTCCGCAGGCTAATAGCCTGCGCTACGGAATATTTTTCATCTTGCGTAGTCTGTAATTCCGCAGGCTAATAGCCTGCGCTACGGAATATTTTTCATCTTGCTTAGTTTTTAATTCCGCAGGCAAATAGCCTGCGCTACGGAATATTTTTCATCTTGCTTAGTCTGTAATTCCGCAGGCTAATAGCCTGCGCTACGGAATATTTTTCATCTCGCTCCCAATTTCCTGATTGAGAGTGTAGTCTAATTCCCGATCAGCAGTTTACAGGCGTTAAATAGTATTCATCTAAAATTTAACTTTAAAATTTTATTTAATTGTAATAATTTATAAATAAAACAGATTAAGATGATTAAAGCTTTTGCAAGAGACTTAAAACATATCAGAGAAGAAAAAAACATTTCGCTCAGAGATATTTCCATTAAAACAAGACTTAACATTTCAGTTCTTGAATCACTTGAAAATGCCGATTACTCTTTTCAGCCGCAAACATACATAAGAGCTTTTTTGAAGCAATACATATCAGCTCTTGATCTTGATGTTGAAGAAGTTTTATTTGATTACGATCTTGCGCGCAGCGGAAAATACAAACAAAAGTTTTTCTTTAAAGAAGAAGAAAAATCTGATGAGACCGGATCCTCCGAAAAGGATGCCGAAAAATCCGGCAAACCTACTCTAAAAGATAAACTCAAGGAAATTGTAGAATCTCCGAAAAAGATTATTCGGGAAAAAAAGACTGCGGATGAAATTGAAAAAAGCCCTGATTCTTCAAATCTTGATTCGGATAATTCAATCACCGATCAGACAAAAATTTCCTCTAAACATGAGAACAGAGTCTCCATTAATCCAAATGATTCAAAACAATCTATTAAACCGGTTTCCGAAATACAAAATACAAAATCCGGATCATCATTCTTTTCGTCGCCCGTTGTAAAAAATGTATTTGGAATTATTTTTATTTTACTTGTTTTATTGGGACTTTATGCACTGATCAATATTTTATTTATTAAAGGAAAGTCGGATTCTCCGGAAATTGTCAGGCAGAATTTTGATGAAGTTGTGCAGGAGCAGGAGAAAAAAATACTTGGTAAAAAAACTCCGGAAGAAATAAATGATTCTATAAAAAAAGCGCAGGAGCTTTCCAAACTTACCGCCGATTCAATTGTACTTACAATAAAATCGACTTCGAGAGGCTCGGTCTATATTTCCTCTGATTCAGTAAATTATTCCAATCCGGAAAAGATTACTTTTGATGAAGGAGAAACCGGCACGTTCAATGCCGCAAGGTTTTTTCATATTTCATCAGGCAATACGGAAGCATTTACTGCTTTCATAAATAACGTAAAAATTAAGTTCAATAAAAAATCAATCAGTAAAGTTAAAATTACAAAAGACGGCATAACGGATTAATTACATTTTCATTCTTTTACTTTTTGTTCATCTCACTTTTCAGTCAGTCGCACAGTCCGTATTTATGTCTTTGTTTTACTAAATATCAATAATCCCATTGGCATCTATTACCGAAATTAAAAAGAAAGCTGCATCGCTAAGAGAAAAAATCAAAGATGCGGATTATAAATATTTTGTGCTTGACGATCCGGATATAGACGATTTTAAGTACGATATGATCATGAAAGAACTTTATGAACTTGAAAAGGAATATCCGGAATTAATAACTGCCGACTCTCCGACACAGCGAGTTTCTGGCGAGCCAACAAAAGTATTTAAGACTATCGAGCATAAAATTCCCATGCTTTCATTGTCAAACTCTTACAATTTTCAGGAGCTTGTTGATTTTGACAACAGGGTAAAAAACATTCTTGAAGGTGCTGAATATGAATATGTTTGCGAGCTGAAGTTCGACGGTCTGGCAGTATCTCTCGTTTACGAAAACGGCAGACTAAAAACTGCAGCTACACGCGGCGATGGGATGAAAGGAGACGAAGTTACTCAAAATATAAAGACCGTCAGGTCAATTCCGCTTACTGCAGGCAATAAAAATTTTTCCGATTTCGAAGTAAGAGGAGAGCTTTTCATTAAGAAAGATGACTTCGTAAAAATTAACGAAGAACAAGAGCTGAGAGGGGAGAAAATTTTTGCCAATGCAAGAAACACTGCAGCGGGAACTATCAAGCTTAAAGACCCGCAAATAGTAGCTTCGAGACCGCTTAACTTCTATTCCTACTTTATTTATTCGGATGAAGTAAAAATTATATCTCACTATGAAAGTTTGAAAATTCTTGAACAGCTTAAATTTCCCGTAAATAAAAACTATTATAAAGCATCCGGAATAAATGAAGTAAAGGAATTCTGTGACAGAATGGAAGAAATAAGAGAATCACTTCCTTATGATATTGACGGAATTGTAGTAAAAGTAAATTCAATCGCACAGCAGGAAATTCTCGGCAGTGTATCGAGATCGCCTAGATGGGCAATTGCATATAAGTTCAAAGCAAAGGAAGCAGAAACAAAAATTCTCGACATCGTTTGTCAGGTAGGAAGGACAGGCGCTGTTACGCCAGTTGCAGAACTCCAGCCTGTCTTTCTTGCAGGCTCTACTATTTCCAGAGCTACGCTTCATAATTTTGACGAAATAAAAAGGAAAGATATAAGAAAAGGAGATTACGTAAAAATCGAAAAAGGAGGCGATGTAATTCCCAAAGTGCTGAGCGTGATATTGGAAAGAAGAACTAAGGATTCAAAGCCGTATAAAATTCCTGATAATTGTCCCGTATGTAAAACTAAACTCGAAAAGCCGGAAGAAGAAATTTATTATTACTGTCCAAATTATAACTGCCCATCGCAGGTGCTTGGAAGAATCGAGCATTTTGTAAGCAGAAATGCAATGGAGATTGAAGGTCTTGGAACAAGCATTATTCAGATTTTTGTGGAAAATGGATTTCTGAAAAACTTTGCAGACATTTATGACTTAAAAAAATACCGTGACCGGATTATTGATATGGAAAGATTCGGATTAAAGAGTACGGATAATATTTTAACGGCAATTGAAAATTCAAAGCAGAAGCCTTTTGAAAAAGTTTTGTTTGCTTTGGGAATAAGACACATCGGTGAAAGAACGGCAAAACTGCTTTCGTCGCATTTCGGTTCGATCGACAATCTAATGAATGCAGCCGAAGAAGAAATTCTGATTGTACATGAAATCGGACCCAAGATTGCGCAAAGCGTGAAAACATTTTTTAGCGACAGAAAAAACTTAGAGCTCGTTAACAGGCTGAAGAAAAGCGGATTGAAATTTGAATCTGAAAAAAAGCAGACTAAGCTGAATGAAAAAATCAGTGGAAAGATTTTTGTGCTTACCGGAACCCTCGATAAATATAAGCGCGAGGATGCGCAGAAGATTATTGAAGACCTTGGCGGAAGGGTAAGCTCTTCTGTCAGTAAAAAAACAGATTTTGTATTAGCAGGAAGTGAAGCCGGAAGCAAGCTCTCAAAAGCACAGGAGCTCGGCGTGAAAGTACTTTCAGAAAATGATTTTGAAAAACTGATTAAATAATACTATGGCATTTAGCATCACAACCAATGAAAGTTTAAACAAAGAAGGAAAGTATAGACTTTTGCTTAATCAGATTGATGCATTGATTGAAAGTGAAAATAATATAATCGCAAATCTTGGAAATACGGCATCGGCGCTGAAATACTCAATGGATAATTTTCTCTGGACAGGGTTTTATCTTACGGAAAATGAAAACGAACTTGTGCTCGGACCGTTTCAGGGAAGAGTTGCATGCACAAGAATTAAATTCGGTGAGGGAGTATGCGGTGCTGCGGCAGAACGAAGAGAGACCGTAATTGTTCATGATGTGGATAAATTTCCCGGGCATATTGTGTGCGATTCAATGTCAAGGTCGGAGATAGTCGTTCCCATTATAAAAGAAGACAAGACTCTCGGAGCGCTCGACATTGACAGCGATATACTATCAAATTTTGACGATACAGATAAATTTTATCTTGAAAAGATTGTTCAGAAATTATTAAAAATATTCTGAATGAATAAAAAGAAAATAATAAAGTCAGCGGCTGTCAAAACTGGATATAAGAAAAAAAAGATAAATGAAATAGCTGATTATATTTTTATTTCCATTATCAGGGAAGCAATTAAAAACAAATCGGCATATATTAACGGGCTGGGCGAATTTTGTCTCAAGAAAAGCAGAATGAGAATTATCGAAGATAAGAGCAATGTTTACATCGTTATACCTCCGTTAAATTATTTGCTTTTTGAATTCGGAATTATTGCGGAAGCTGCTCGGAGAAAATCAATTTCGGAGAATATAATGAATGAATTGATGCTTAAATTTCTGCTTACCGAAAGTGAGGCAACTGAAATATTTGAAATCATTATTTCCGGTGTTAGGGAATGTCTTCTGAAAAATAAGAAATTCAAATCGGGTGTGATTGGAGAGTTCAAATTGGTTACGCTGGGCGCTGACGGAAAACAGACTGAAGTTATTCTAAGAAATTCAGATTATGTTAAATCAAAGATAAACCGCGATTATGATAATCTCAAAGTTCGGAAAATCTACATACAAAAGCCGGATGCTTTTGAAGAAAAAGAAAAATTTGATTTTAAAATAAGTGATGACTTTAGAAATAAAATTAAAGAATCAAGCAATGAAAAAACAGGGTTTCAAGATATAGAATCCGAGACAAAGAAGATGAACTTAAATCTTAGGAAGCTGATTTCAGATGAATTACTAAAACTTCATAGAGAGATAACGGAGCTGAGTATAAAGTCAAAGCCACTTTCAGATATCAATCTCTGGAGGTAAAGAATCTTTTGATTAAAGCCGCAAGCAGAAATGCTGCGGTGATATAAGAACAAATAACCGAGAACAAATCTCCATTTACTGTATAAAATGTCTGCTTGTCATTTTTTCCGACAGACATAGAGATGTTTTTCCTTTCATCAATTTTTGTTTCATCGTAATAATTTCCGTATGCATCAATAAAACATGAAACTCCCGTATTTGCGCATCTGGCAATCCATCTCCGGTTTTCAACTGCTCTAAAAACAGCAAACCTGTTATGTTGATAAGTTCCCGCAAGCTTACCCCACCATCCGTCATTTGTTATAATAACAGAAAACTCCGCGCCTTTCTTGACAAAGTCCGCAAAGAATCCGGGGTAAACTGATTCATAACAAATTGCGGTATTAAATTTGCTTCCGTCTTTTAGTATAAAAATATTTGTATCTTTGCCGATCTGCCAGCTGCTTAATCCAACTCCCCATTCCACAAGACTTTTCGTAAACGGGAGTAATTCCTGATAAGGCATTCTTTCACTTCCGATAACAAGCTTAATTTTGTAATGTTTCTGGAATTCATCTTTTGCTTTTCCGGGTTCGAATAAAAAAGCAGAGTTGTATGTATCGTATTTCTTCTTTGACAAACTCATAATCTTTGCATCGGGAGGAGCTGTAGATTCGTCCAAATAATAATTTAAATCCGGAGTTCCGATGAGAACGGGAATATTTATGCTGTCGCATAAGTCTTTTAGCTTGATATAATTTTGATGGAAAATATTTTCTCTGAAATAATAAGGAAGCGCAGTTTCAGGAAGAAGTATTAGCTTTAAGCTGTTTACTTCCCGGTTTAAAAGGTTAATGTCATTGATGTAATTATCTATGAGTTCATTCTGTTTGCCACCCCATTTGACCCACGGATCGATATTCGGCTGAACAATGCCGACAGAAATTTCTTTATCAAATTTATTACCTGAATATGATTTAAGTGATTTTGAAAAATAAGTAAACAAATCAGGCGTAAAATAGATTACTGCAAGAATAATAATAAGCAATGCCTTTTTGAAGAAAATTGCTCCGGTAAGATTATATTTAAATTCTCTGTAAATTATCAGCAAAACAACACTTACCATGCAAATCCAGAAAGATACTCCGAAAACTCCCGTATATTCCGCAAACTGAATTTTAGCAAGATTGTAAGATTGTGAGTTGCCTGCCATAAGCCAAGGAAAACTGATTTGACCCAACGAAAGGAGATATTCAAATGCAGTCCAGATAAACGGAAGAAGAAAAAGTACCCGAGTTTTATTTTTACCGAAAAAATTTTTTGAAATGAAATTAAACACAAGCGTCGGTATTACAAAGAATAGTGGATAAACAATGAGTACAAAAAAACCTGCGAGTATCAGAAACGGATCAGCATTTTCTCCAATTCCGCTGAGCGATATCCACGAAACAGCAACGAGACATGCACAGAAAAACATGAAGTAAGAATTAAAAAACAAATTTCCGATTGACCTGCCGTTTGAAGCAAGATTTATAATAAAGGCAAATGAAAAAAACATCAGAAAGTACAAATCAAATGGAGGATAAGAGAGTCCGTATAACACACCGGAAATCAGAAGCCGGAGAAATAGTTTTATGTTAAATTTTTTCAGCAAGTAGAAAATCTATTTTAGAATATGTATTCTATTGTTTAAGATATTCCAAACATAAATTAATGCAAAAGCAAAAATTATTCCGATGAATGCGCCTCCAATAATATCTGATGGGTAATGAACTCCGCAGAATACTCTCGATGAAGCTACTATGAGTGCGCCGATATACAGTAAGTATTTTACTTTCGGATAAAAATGAGAAAACATATAAGCAGCGGCAAAATTGTTAACGGCATGGTTTGAAGGAAATGAAAATGATTCCGTGCATCCTGTCAGCAGATGAACTCCCGAAAGCTCATTACAAGGTCTGATTCTGTGTATGAAAGGCTTTACAATATTATCAGAGAACTGATCAGTGATTAATATAAGTATCAATATCAGAACCGCGGAGACTTTTCCTTTTCTTCCTCCGAAAAAAAACAAATAAATCCATATCAGGATATAAAAGATAAACCAATTGTCCCTTTCAGTAATAAAAGGCATCAGTTTATCCGTTAAAGGATTAGCAAGAGTTTTATTTACAAAGTAAAATAAAAATTTATCGGCGTTAAGCAGAAGTTCCAAAATATAAAATATGGTTTATCTGAAAATTAATGCAGTGGAATATGCCGCGCATCCTTCTTTATTACCTATAAATCCCATACCTTCCGAAGTTGTGGCTTTGACTGAAATATTGTCAGTATGCAAAATATCAGAAATTTTTTTTTTCATTTGAGGAATGAAGCTGCTGATTTTAGGTTCTTCAAGAATAACTATGCTGTCGACATTGCTTATTTTCCAATTGCTATCCGAGAGTAATTTGTATGTCTCCGAAAGTAGTATCAGGCTTGAAATGTTTTTGTATTTATCATCTGTATTCGGAAATTGATTTCCTATATCGGCATATCCGGCAGCGCCTAATAATGAATCGCATATTGCATGAAGAAGAACATCTGCATCGGAATGTCCGGTCAGTCCCAGCTTATGCGGAATTTCCACGCCGCCAAGAATCAATTTCCTTCCTGATGCAAATCTGTGGACATCATACCCGATGCCTGTTCTGAATTCCTTGTTGTTCATAAATTGTAAATAACTTATTATTTTTAATTCTTTAATACAATTCGACAATAAATGTAGTTAGATAATTATCTTTTTTATCTGAATATTTATTATCTGAAATCCAAAAAAACTTTTACTTTTCGAAATGTCTTAATTTTTTTTTATAAATTCAAAATGGAAATTATTAGCAATTAATTCTGCGAATGTCTGATAAATCCGGATTTTACAAACAATGTTAATTTAGAAAAAAAATGTGCAACCGTTAAAAAAAATGTGAATTGTAATTAATACTTAAATTAGCGAATTTGGTATCCGTAAAGCCCGGGTGGCGGAATAGGTAGACGCGCAGGACTTAAAATCCTGTTGCCTGTAAAGGCAGTATCGGTTCGATTCCGATCTCGGGCACAAAGAAAAACCTTTTGATATATATTTTATCGGGAGGTTTTTTTGTTTGTAAAAATTCTCATAGATGTTTTTTTCATAAATATTATCAATACCTCTTTACGGGTTCATAGGTTTTATTTACATCAATGATTTCAGAATATGGACTATCCCAGCTTCTGTAAAATACAGACTTAAGTTCACTGTTAACCTGCTCATTATCAATTATCAGAGTTGCATTTCGGGAGTTATTGAAATATCCCCACTCCCAGTTTGATGTGCTTATCCATGAAATATTATCATCAGAAACAAAGTACTTGCTGTGATCAACTCTTGAGTAAGGAATAAATCCACCGCTGAATATTGGAATTGAAATGATTTTGATTTCAATATTTTCAACCAAAGACAAATTTTTTAAAAAGTCGGTTGACTTATCTCTCAATGCCCAGTTAGGTAAAATCAATTTTATTTTCACACCTCTGCCTGCAGCATTTCTTAGTAAGGAATCGATTTTCATGTATTGAAAATTTTCTTTACCTGCAGCCGGAGAAAAAGAATATACTTGTATTAGCAGTCTATCTCTTGTCTTTTCAAGAATTTCAGTCAACTCAGTTTCTTCTTCACTCATTCCATTGAGGATCAGGTTATGTGGACTGAAAGCAGGGTAAATTTTCATTTGTCCGTATCTTTGAGAATGTAAAATTACAGGGTCATGTTTATTAACCACGGATGTATTAATCTCAGATTCATTTTTACCAATGCACAGATTCCAGTCGTTTTCGAAAAGTGCGTTAAATGTTTCGGCAAGACGTTTGCTGTTAATCCTTGCCCCGATTTCATGAATGTGAATCAAAGCTCTCCAGTCAAAATTCTGGCTGCCGAGGAAAACATTTTCATTGTCAGTAATGAAATACTTTGCGTGCATAACTCCGCCGGCAATGTTGCCCATCGGAATTTTTCTGATGCTTATGTTTACATATCCTTCCAGTGAATCAACCGACTTATCATTCCTCGAATAAAAAGAAGAATCAACGATTATTCTGATTTGAACACCTCTTGCCGATGCAGCTTTCAGTTCATCGATTATTTCATTCATCGGCTGATTAATTTCATCTGCAAAATAAAAAGTTTCAATGGAAATGGAAGTCTTAGATTCTCTTATCATTTGTTTCCATACTTCGGCAGTTCTATTCAGCGGAGAATTTTCAAACATAGTTTCAACTGGCACACTTTCGACAATTTCAAAATCATCTTTTGCAAAGTGATTAGAGTAACCGGTAAAAATAAATAAAAATATAAAAAGTATTTTTACGGTTAATTCTAACCGGAATGTTTTAGATTTTAAAATCAGATCAGACAAGACAAAGCATTAAGTTTTCAATCTGATTAACTTTAATTGTATCGTTTTGAGAAGTATATATTTCTGAAAGGTTTCTGAGAATCTTCAGGAATATTTCCTTATCGCCGGTTTTATCAAGATAAGAATATTTTTTCATTTCATCTGAATCAATACCGAGGCTTTCTGCATAATCAGAAAGGGATTTTCTCGATATTACGGTACTATTTTTAAATGGATCGATAAAATACTCTTCATTACCTTTTTCATATTTCAGAATTGTGTAACCGGGAAGATTAACTCCATAAACGGGATACTTGAGTCGTCTTAAAACAAGCATGTAAATAACCGACAGGGTTTCATAGCTTCCGGATTTATTGTCAATTACTTTATTAAGAAAATAAATATCTGCGTTGTTTTTATCAGCTGTGTCTGCTTTGTATTTTTCGGTTATGGTGAGATAGTTTAAAACTTTAGTCAAAAGCAGTTCCGATTTAATATCATCAATGTCGGATTTTATTAAAGCAATTTCAGATTTTACGTTTACGGTTAAAGAATCCAGATAAGATTTGTAATGCTTTTCATTAAATCCGGGAAATCCGAATTCAGAAAGATAAAACATGAGTTTTTCTATTATTGGCTCTTCATCGCTGTTTACCGTTTTAATTAATCTGCTTCGCAAATTATCAAAATTGATGGCAGTAATGATTTCACCTGCTCTTTTTTTTATCAGCTTATTGTCATCATTGAGAAATTTCTTCAGAAACAAAGCTGTATCGTTACCGTGAAATATAAATCTCTCTTTAATGCTTGAATAAATATTTTCATCTTCATCATCGAGAAGTTTTACAAGGTGGTCCAGTTCGGATATTGTTTCAATAGTATTTTCTTTGGAATTTATCAATTTATGTTTCCCTTTCTTTTACTTTTCTTAATACTAACATTCCTAATATAAAAAAAACTCCGACAGACAGAACTGCAAATTTTTGTGAACTTGTAATCCAAGAAACCAAACCAAAAGTCAGCGGACCGAGCAATGTAGAAGTTTTTTCAAAAAGCCCGTAAAATCCGAAAAATTCAGTTTTAAATTCTTTTGGAATCAGTATTGACATTAATGTTCTGGATAAACTCTGGCATGAACCGAGAAAAGTGCCTGCAAATCCTCCTATTACATAAAATGATATTTTATCATTTGTAAAAAATACGGCGAGTGTGATCAATGTCCAGACGATTAAATTAATGTATATTGACCGTTTAATACCGATTTTACCGCCTATGAATCCGAAAAAGAATGAGCCAATCATAGCGGTAATCTGAACTATAAGAAAAAATATAGCAAGTTCCATAGTTTCAAATTTCAGAGTCGAGCTGGCATAAATACCGGCGAAAAAAATAATTGTATTTACAGCATCTATGTACAGAAAAAACGAAATCAGAAAGTTCTTAAGGTTTTTGTAACGGTTTACATTTTTTAAAGTATCGGCAACTTTTTTAAATCCGTACCTTACATAACTAACATTTAAATTTTCCTTGACATCCTTTTTTTCTTTTAAAAACAAGAAGAGAGGCATTGAAAATATCATAAAGAAAATCGCGCAAATCAGAAACAGCAGATTCGGATTATCTTTAAATGGAAAAACAAGAGAGACTGACAGCAAAGAGCCGAAATAACCTACTCCGTATCCCAAGCCGGAAATTTTGTTATAGTTATCAGAGTCAGTCAATTCAGGTATGAAAGCATCATAAAAAGTTAATCCTGCCTGAAAACCAATATTAGAAAGTATGAAAAGGATCAAAGCAAACAGAATACTTCCCTGTGAAGTAAAATACATTAATGCTGTAGAAATAATGCAAAGGTATGTAAAGAAGAATAAGAACTTTTTTTTATTTGAAGTATAATCCGCAATTGCCCCGCAAACAGGGTTTAATACAGCGGCAATAACCATTGATATGTTTATGCCCAAAGACCAGTAAAAGTCGCCGACAGGTTTGCCGGATACTACAACTTCCTTAAAGAAAACAGCAAAGACGAAAGCAACGATTATTACGGCATAAGATGAATTGCCGAAGTCGAAAAGAGTCCAGATAAATATCCGAGATTTATTTTTCAATAAGCAATTAAGCTGAATTGTTTTTAAAGAACAAATCTAATTTGATTTATGATTATCTTCCGGATGCAGATTATTGCTGTTGTTTTTCTTTTTTGAATTAACGAGACCTCTGCCGCTTTTATTCAGAAGCTTTTCTTTTTTCAGATCATCGTGTATGGCATCGAGTATTCCGTTTACAAATCTGCCGCTGTTTTTTGTACAGTATTCTTTTGCAATATCAATTGCTTCATTGATAGAAACTTTTGGAGGAATATCGGGAAAGTATAAAAGCTCGGCGAGTCCGATTTTCATTATTATCTTGTCGAGAAGCGATATTCTTTCCATTTCCCAATTTTTAACTTTTTCAAGAATATAATCATCAATAAGTTTTTCATTATCAATGATTGACTTGATTAGTACATTCGCAAATTCTTTGTTTTCTTTTTCGGGAATGTCAGAAAGTAAATCTTTTTTAACTTTGTCGATAGGATCTCCGGAAAGCAGCTGTGCATACAAAACCTGCATTACTTTGATTCGAATATCTCTTCTCTTTAATACAGACATTAGTTGAAAATTAATTCAAATTTCATTTTAGGCAAAATTAATAAGTAATTTTCTTAAATCTAAGCTATTTTTTTAACCAGTAATTTTTTAAAATCAGTTTCCGGTTTGTCTGTTTAACTTGTGATTCTTTAAAAAGCTCACTAATAACCGGTTTAATATCAATAACATTAATGATTTTTACTGCATCAAGTCCTGAAATATTAAATATATTATCTTTAACGTTGATCAGTTTGACAGTTGCTGAACCAAGAAGGTTTGGCGTTGCGTTTTTTCTCTCTGCAAATTTTCCGGTTTTTGGAAATTTTTTATTGTTACAATTATATCCGGTTGAAATGCTGAACATTGACAAATTCTCAGGAATAAGGCGTGAAAAATCTTCCGTTTCATTTAGATAGTCTGAAGAAACTTTATTGAATAAATTGATTTCATAATTTGCATTACTGTTAAAATCATTTTTAGTATTTATCGCGATATTTCTCATATATCTGGTGGATTCGATAATGTACATTAGCTTATGCTTTTGTGCTTTTCAAAATTCCTGAATTTTGATTTTTCTTATGAAGATCATTTATCTGCTTGCTGATTTCAAATACTTCAAGATACCTCGATGCATCTTTTTTTAGTTCGTCTCTTTTCAGTTCAAGTTCCCTGATTTTAAATTTATTGATCAGATCTTTTGCAAATTTAAGCGAATAATCCGGCTTAACATCAGTGCATAAAATACTGTCGCTTGAATAAATCTTAGGACGGCTGATTTCATGTTTGTCCATTGCAATCTTTGATACAAGCATTTTCTCTTCTTCTTTTTCTAAGTCAAGCATGGCTTTTGATAATTCTACTTTGCCGTGATTTATATATTCATCGAGAAAATATTCTGCAATTCTTTTTACATGTGCATTTCTCAAGAAGCTTATCTCCAGATTATTTTCAAGATAGTTTATTGCTTCCTCATTACCGTTTATGAATATGTCAATAAGGTCATGTTCTTCGCGTGAAATTTCAGACAATTTATCTTTATTTTTATCAATCGACAGTGAAGGTATAATCACTGAAGTTTTGGCTGACTTATTAATTTCCTTTGTAACTTTTTCCAGCTCGTCTCTGAGATCAGACTCATACAAAGAATACATTTTTGAAATTTCTTTAATGAAAAATGCTCTTTTAATCTTGTCGGGAATTCTGCCAATGTATCCAATGATTTCTTTTACAAAATCCGACTTATCTTTTACAGTATCGAGCTTTCCTTCTTTTTTATAAATGCCGGAAATGAAATTAATGACGGATTGTCTTTTTTCAATATATTTTTCGAATGCTTCTTTACCGTTTTTATTGATAAAGCTGTCAGGGTCTTCGCCATCCGGCAATGAAATAATACTTAGATCAAGTCCTGCTTCGAGAATGATTTCTATACCGCGTTTGGCTGCTTTGATGCCGGCGAAATCAGAATCGAAGAGAATAAACACATTGTTAGTATATCTTGAAATAATCTTTACTTGTTCTTCCGTCAAAGCTGTACCGCTGGAAGCAACAACATTTTCAAAGCCATTTTTCATAAGTGAAATCAAATCCATATAACCTTCGACAAGTATTATGTAATCGTGATTTCTGATTTTTTCTTTTGCAAAATTCAGTCCGTACAAATTTCTGCTTTTAACATAAATCTTAGTTTCGGGTGAATTTATGTATTTGCCTCCCTGTTCTTCTTCAAAGAGTTTTCTTCCTCCGAAGCCAATCACTTTCCCGCTTTCGTTGAATATGGGAAACATAAGTCTTCCGCGGAATCTGTCGTAATACTTTCCGGATTCATTTTTCAGAATGAGCCCGGCATTTTCAATTTCAGCGGGACTAAATATCCCTTCTTCGGAAAAATGATGAAGAAGACTGTCTCTGCTTTTTAGCGAATAACCGAGTCCGAATTTCTGAGATATATCTTTACCGATTTTTCTGTTTTCAAGATACTTTTTAATGAATTCTTTTTCTGCGCCCTTCAGATTTTCAAGGTTTTTTCTGAAATAATTTGCAGCGGCTTTATTTATTTCGAGCAGAACGGAAAGTTCGTTTGATTTATCGGGATCGCTTTCGGTTTTATTTAACTCAATGCCTGCTTTTTGAGCGAGCTTTTCGACGGCATCCATGAAAGTTATTTTTTCAATATTCTGGACGAATGAATAAACATTACCGCTTGCTTTACATGAAAAACAGTGATAAACCTGTTTTTCCTGAGAAATATGAAGCGATGGGTGTTTGTCCGGGTGAAAAGGACACAAGCCGATAAAAGATTTTCCTCTCTTTTTTATCTGAATGTAACCTGAAATTACTTCAATGATATCATTTGAACGTGCAATTTCTTCTATCAATTCGTTAGAAACTCTCATGAATGCAAAATAAATAATCTTTATTTAATATTCAGATATTTTTTTATTGTATTTTAGAGTGTTCTTATAGGCTTGGAGGACTTTATAATTAAAAAACAAACAGCTGCATATCGAGAGGTTTATTGATTTGATTTATCCGAAAAGTTTCCACATCCGCTAAAAACAATTTGAAGTTGTAAAGTTAAGCAAAAGTTTTAGGTTTTTAAATTATTTGAAATGCTTGGGAGGGGTATTAGGAAGATTAGAGAAATTTTGTTGACAATCATTTCTTTTTAAAAAAAAGTTTTGGATACTAACAAAAAATTTCTCATTAAACTAATATTTATAACATTTTTAAACTAAACGGATTTAACTATATTTATAAAATTTACAAACATTTCATTATTTGAATATAGTTTTAATTACGGGTGGTCCTTCGGCAGAGAGGGAAGTTTCAATTGCCACCAGTAAAAGCATTTTAGAAGCATTAAGGGAATCAGGGCATAAAGTTAAAGTCGTAGATCCTGTAAACGGAGATAATTCGGTAGGTGAAAATGAAGTATTAAGCTTAAAAATCAGCAAAGAATTTCCTTCATCGGAAGAAATAAAAGAGATTCAGAAAACTTCAAACAGAAACATCCTTAAATGTTTTAATTCCCGGATTTTTGATGATACGGATATTGCTTTTCTGGGAGTACACGGCAAATTCGGTGAAGACGGAAGACTTCAAACTCTGCTTGAATTAAGAGGAATAAAGTACACAGGATCGGGAGTTTTTTCGTCTGCAATC
The DNA here is from genome assembly GCA_019187405.1 of Ignavibacteria bacterium. Lineage (GTDB taxonomy): Bacteria > Bacteroidota > Ignavibacteria > Tepidaquicellales > Tepidaquicellaceae > JABAQZ01. The sequence goes on along the minus strand of JABAQZ010000006.1, from coordinate 222,213 downwards.
TCGATGGATAAAGATTTATCCAAAATACTTTGCAGAACTGCCGGTATCGATACACCGGATTGGTTTTCATTTACTGCGGATGAATACAGGGATTCAGAAAAGTTAAGTTTGAGAATAAACAATGAAACCGGATATCCGTGTGTTATAAAACCTAATGATGAAGGGAGCACGGTCGGATTAAGCATAGTTCAGCCAGATGTAGAGGACATACAGCTTCAAAAATCGGTTGATCTGGCTTTAAGATACTCGGATAAAGTAATTGCAGAAAAATATATTAAAGGCAGGGAGTTGACCGTTGCAGTGCTGGGAAATGAAGCTTTACCGGTGATTGAAATAATTCCTGACGGAGGTTTTTATGACTACGAGCATAAGTACACAAAAGGGATGACACAATACATTTGTCCGGCAGAAATTCCCGTTCATATTGAGAAAGAGTTAAAAGAAAAAGCAGTTAAACTGCATAAGTTATTCGGCTGCAGGGTTTATTCAAGGATAGATTTTATGTTTGATGAAAAGTCAGGTAAGCAATATTTTCTTGAAATAAATACTCTTCCCGGTATGACATCCACTTCACTTGTGCCAAAATCAGCAGCGGCAGCGGGAATGAGTTTTAGAAATCTGATTGACAAAATACTTGAATTATCATTGAAGTAATATGGATAGTAAGCAGGATAAAGAAAGCATTTTGAGAATAATTGCAAGGTTTATCAAATACAATTTAAAGTTTGTATTTGCATTGTTGTTCTTTATCGGCTTGGTTTTGTTTGCAGTTTTCGGCAACAAGGGGCTTCTGCAAAGGATGCAGATGGAATCGGAAAAAAAAGATCTTGAAAAAATGCTTGAAGCAGAAGTTAAAAAGACAGAGTATTTGAAAAAGGAAATTGAGGAATTGAAAAGTTCGGATAAAAAAATAGAAGAAGTCGCAAGAGAGAAATATGGAATGACTAAGGAAGGTGAAAAAATTTATAAAGTCATAATTGACAGTGCAAAATGATAAAAGATATACTAACAACGCTTGAGACGATATTAAAAATTAATTCACCAACAGGCTACACCTTTGAAATAATTGATTACATTGAAAATCTTTTTAATACAAACAAAAAGCTTTTTCTGAAAAAAACAAATAAGGGTTCTTTATTGGTTTCTTTTTCGGAAAAGCCCGGTTTGGTGGTTACCGGTCATGTGGATACTCTCGGAGCGCTTGTAAAAGAGATTAAAAAAGACGGGACGCTTGAGATTACAATGCTCGGTTCATATCCGCTGAATTCATTTGAAGGTGAATATGTAACCATTAGGAACAATGCCGGCAAATTATTCAGAGGAACTTTCCTGCTCAACAATCCGGCATCGCATGTTAATAAAAACGTTTCTTTCGAAAAAAGGAATACGGCAAACATGTCAATCAGGCTTGATGAGATGGTAAATTCAGATAAAGATGTCATCAAAGCCGGAATCAGCGTAGGAGATTTTGTGTTTTACGACACGAGATTTGAAATTACGAAAAGTGGATTTGTAAAGTCCAGATTTTTAGATGATAAAGCCTGCGTTGCAATAATGATTGAGCTTATTAAAGAATATTCAGATTCAAAGAAAAATATTAATGCGGCATTTTATTTTTCAAATTATGAGGAAGTCGGTCATGGATCTTCGGCGGGAATACCATTATCTGCAGAAGAACTGCTTGTACTTGACATGGCAGTAATCGGTGAAGGCTGCACAGGTAAAGAAGATGCAGTATCGATCTGCGTAAAAGATTCATCCGGACCTTATGATTTTCATGTTATCGGGAAGCTCAGAAAAATTGCAATAAAAAATAAATTAAAATATGTAACCGATATTTATCCATATTACGGATCGGACGGCAGCGCTGCGCAAAGAGCAGGGTATGACGTAAGAGCCGGATTAATCGGTCCTGGAGTTTCAGCTTCTCATGGAGTTGAGAGAACTCATATAAAAGGTTTGAATGAAACATATAAACTTGCAAAACTTTACATAGAAAATTTTATTAGAAAAACTAAAGCTTGAAATTAGATAAACTTGAATTCATGTTAACAAAAGAAATTACTGCCGGAGATTTGCGTTGAAGAGAATAGTATCGGGAATAAAGCCGTCGGGGGAATTGACGATAGGGAATTATCTCGGAGCAATGAAGAGGTGGCCGGAGCATCAGAACATTGATGACTGCGAAAATTTTTTCTTTGTTGCAAATCTGCATGCCATTACCGTAAAGCAGGATCCTGAAAAGTTAAAATCAAGAACCTATGACATTGTTGCATGGCTTTTAACGGTAGGCGTAGATCCTAATAAATCCGTAATATTCATACAGTCAATGATACCTGCACACAGCGAGATTTGCTGGATACTAAATAACTACGTAACAATGGGCGAGCTTTCGAAAATGACGCAGTATAAAGACAAGTCACAGAAAATAGGAAAGGAAGGACAGCTTGCCGGATTGTTTGATTATCCGGTGTTAATGGCAGGAGATGTATTGCTTTATGATGCTGATGAAATTCCTGTTGGTTTGGATCAGGTTCAGCATGTGGAATTAAGCAGAACGATTGCGCAAAGATTCAACAATCAGCACGGTGAGTTGTTTAAAGTTCCCAAAGCGACATTATCCAAAACGACATCAAAGATAATGAGTTTGAATGATCCATTAAAAAAAATGAGCAAGAGCGAATCGGAGGACAGCTATATTTCATTGGATGAAACAAGTGAGTCAGTGATAAAAAAATTCAAGCGAGCGGTAACCGATTCGGAAAGCGAAATCAGATTTGACAAATCCAAACCAGCGGTAAGCAATTTGCTTGTAATTTTTTCGGAGTTTTCCGGAAAGCAGATTTCAGAAATTGAAAATGAATATAAAGGTATCGGATACGGGCAGTTTAAAAAGGATATAGGTGAACTGGTATCAGCTAAACTGCACAATCTTCAGACTGAATTTAAGAGAAACAGGAATGATGAAGAAAGACTGCTTAAAATAATCAATGAAGGGAACAGCAGAGCAAAGACAATTGCAGACGAAAAGATGATACAAGTAAAGGAAAGGATTGGACTTTTATGATAAATAAGTTTTTTAATTCCGGATATTTTAGAAATAAGAAAGAAAAAATAAATTGATAGAGCCGTCACCCAAAGATAAAGTAAAGCAGGATGAACTTAAGCGGAGCGGAGAGATACCGAGACATGTAGCAATTATAATGGACGGCAACGGCAGATGGGCAAAATCAAAAAAACTGTCGCGGGTATTTGGCCATAATGAAGGCGTTAATTCAGCAAGGGACATTGTGGAAGTTTCCGGTCAGCTGGGAATAAAATTTCTTACTTTATATACTTTTTCCACCGAAAATTGGAAAAGACCGAAATCCGAAGTTACGCTTCTCATGAAACTTCTGATAAAATCAATAAGGGGAGAGACAGACAGACTGAATCAGAACGATGTAAAGCTTGTAGCAACGGGGAATCTCAATAATTTACCGGAGAAAGTACTGGCGGAATTAAATGAAGCAATGGAGATTACCAAAAACAACAAATTAATGACATTAAATCTTGCTTTAAGTTACAGCGGAAGGTGGGATATTGTGAATGCAATAAATTCGATTTTAAAGGAACAAATTGAATCGAAAACGTATTTAGGAGATATGGATGAAAAAAAATTCTCAAGTTACCTTGTTACAAAAGATATTCCCGATCCTGACCTTCTCATAAGAACGGGCGGTGAATTCAGAATAAGCAATTTTTTATTATGGCAGCTGGCATACAGTGAAATTTACATTGATCAACATTACTGGCCTGATTTTAAAAGGGCACAGTTTTATAAAGCAATTTCAGATTTTCAAAAAAGGGAAAGAAGGTTCGGTTTGACAAGCGAACAACTGAATAAGGATGTTAAAAACTAAAATGAATATAATTAATATCGTAAAGCTCTTTATCATAGGAACATTAACTTTTTTTTTCATAAACGGGGCATCTGTGGCTCAGGATGAACCAACAGCTTACCGCATTGCAAGCATTAACGTAAAAGGGAACAAGAATTACGAAGAAGGTACAATTATATCATATTCCGGATTGAGAATTGGACAGGAAATTACAGTACCTTCGGATGAAACAAGGGAAACTATCAGCAGGCTGTGGAACATAGGTTTATTTTCAGACATAAACCTTTATGTAGAAAAAAAATTCGGCAACGATATTTATCTCGTAATTGAAGTGGAAGAGCTGCCAAGAGTAGAGAGCGTTGAGATAACGGGCAATGATGAATATTCCACTGAAGATCTTAAGGAAAAAATAAATTTAGTTGCGGGTGAAGTAGTATCTGAGCAGAGATTAAAGGATATTGAGTACAATCTTGAAAAATTTTATGCTGAAGAAGGTTACGGACTTGCAGAAGTAAAAGCAGACAAATTAATATCTTCAAACAACGAAGCAAGAATCAGAATTAAAATAAATGAAGGCAAACAGCTGACAGTTAGAAGCGTCAGGTTTGAAGGAAACAAGTATCTGTCCGATGACGATCTGTATGATGCAATGGAAGAGACTTCGGAGAAATCGTGGTGGAAATTCTGGGACGGGGCAACATTTGACAAAAAGCTGTTTGAGGAAGACAAAAAATTATTAGAAGAGCATTACAGGGAAAAGGGTTTTCGGGATGCAGTAATTACAGATGAGAGACTTGACATTTTACCTTCAAAAGAAGATGTAAATATAATACTGACTATTGATGAAGGTAAACTTTATTACATAAATGATATCAGCTTTGAAGGCAATACGGTATTTGATGATAGATTTTTAAATCAGAGAATGGGAATTAAGCCCGGCAGTATTTACAATATGAAAAAAGTTCAGCAGAATCTTTACGGCAATGAGGAGGAATCTGACATAAGCTCTGCCTATCTTGACAACGGATATCTTTCCTTTAATGCCGAAGTTGAGGAAATTCCCGCGGGGATAGACAAGTATGATTTAAAAATAAAAATAAACGAAGGTAATCAGTTTAAATTTGGGATGGTAGGATTTGAAGGCAACGATAAGACACAGGAAAAAGTTCTTAGAAGGGAAGTTTACACAAGACCAGGGAATTATTTTACAAAGAGCGACATTAAAAGAAGTTTACAACAGTTAGCGGCTCTGAATTATTTCAACCCGGAAAATCTTACTCAGGATATTTCATTGGCGGATGACAGCACAGTAAACATCAAATATATAGTGGAAGAGAAATCATCCGATCAGTTTAATGCATCAATAGGATACAGCGGAAGCTTCGGAGTAACGGGTGCATTGGGACTTACGTTTAATAATTTTGATATAACTCAGCCATTTAAAGGCGGCGCAGGACAGATATTGACATTCAACTGGACATTTGGAACAGGGGGAACTTACAGAACTTTTGATCTGGGATTTCAGGAACCATGGTTCAACAATACTCCCACACAGCTTGGATTTAACATATTCGATACGAGGCAGAATTACTCCAACTTAGATATGAAGGAAACGGGAGCATCGGTAAATATAGGAAAGAGGTTTAAATTTCCCGATGATTATTTCAGAGGCGACTGGACGGCAAAGTTTCAAAGGACAAATGTTATTGACGGGGATGAAATTTATGAAGAAGGGATCAGAAATCAATTCAGTATAACACAGGTTATTACAAGGTCGTCTGTTTTTGAACCTGTATTTCCTACTTCTGGTACAAGAGTTTCAAACAACACGGAACTTTCAGGCGGCCCTTTTTTACCTGGACAGGTAGATTTCATTAAAAACATTTTTTCGGCAGAAGCATTTACACCGCTGAGCATTAACAGAAAACTTGTATTATATTCAAACTTTCTTTTTTCTTTTGTAAATTCATTTGCAAAGGATAAATATCTGCCGCCTAATGAGACATTTTATATGGGCGGTAACGGACTGACATATAATACGATTGCATTGAGGGGATATGACGACAGGACTGTAGGACCTCAGGATGTATTTGGAAATCCAATAGGAGGAAGGGTTGCTTCAAAATACGGTATAGAGCTGAGATATTCGCTTTCTCAGGATCCGCTGCCTATCTTCATGTTAATATTCGGTGAAGCAGGAAATGTATGGGCAGATATTAAAAAGACCGATCCGTTTGATTTAAAAAGGTCTGTTGGATTCGGAACACGACTGATATTACCTGCAGTTGGACTTGTCGGATTTGATTTCGGTTACGGGTTTGACAGGCTTGAGGTTGACAGAGAAGATCCGAAATGGCTGTTTCATTTTCAGTTTGGAAGAGGATTTTAATAATTATTCATAAATAAAATAAAAGGAGAATACTTTTTTGGAAAAAAGTAATTTGAAATATTTAGTAATGCTGTGTGCTTGTATAATAATTTTTTGTACTGGCGAAGCAATGTCACAGATTAAAATAGGATACGTTGACAGTGAAATCATACTCAAGCAGCTGCCCGAAGCACAGCAGGTGCAGAAAGAGCTTGAAGGTCTTCAGAAGCTTTATCTGGATACAATTCAGTCAAAAGAAAATGAAATAAAAGCAAAAGCCGAAACATTTAAATCAAAATACGATGAAGCTCAGAAAAAAGTGGAGACCGGCGAAGTTAAATCCGAAAGCGAGTTAAAAGTTTTACAGGATGAAATTGGAGCGTTGCAGCAGGAGCTTCAGAATCTTGACGAAGGTCTGACTTTGTACAAACAAAACACACAGAACTCACTATTGCTTAGACAGCAGGAATTATTCAAACCTGTTAAGGATAAAATTACAAAAACAATAGAGGAAATTGCGAAGTCGCTTAAAATCAATTTTGTTTTTGACAAAGCGGACGGCACGCTTTTATTCGGTGATAAAGAATATGACATAACATTTAAAGTACTTGACAAACTTAAGTAGGTCCGATCGGATCCGATACTAACCGGTCAATGCGTTCCGGTATTTAAAAAAATCAAAACCGATGTTCAAAGCATTTTTAACAATATCGTTTGCGGTATTATTGACGAAGTTAATTATTCCAATAAATGCAATATCGCAGACTAAAGTGGGATACATTGATTCGAAAAAGATACTTGAATCAATGCAGGAATCCCGAGATGCAAAACTGCGTCTTGATAATCTCATTACTGAATGGCAGGGTGAATTGAAAGTTCTGCAGGACAGTCTGAAACTGATGAAAGATGATTTTGAAAAGAAAAAGCTTATACTTACAGATCAGCTGAAAAAGGAAACAGAAACTAAAATATCCGATCTTGAATCGGCAGTAGACAATTTCAAAGTTCAGAAATTCGGAGAAAGCGGTGAATATTTTCAAAAGCAGACGGAATTTATGAAACCCGTACAGGACAGAATATTTAAGGCAATCGAAACGGTAGCAAAAGAAGGAAGTTTTGATTATGTCTTTGACAGGAGCAGCGATATACTGCTTTTGTATGTAAATGAAAATTATGATCTAACTGCAAAAGTCATTAAAGAAATAGAAGCTAAGTAAATGAAACTCTCAGAACTTGCGGATATAGTCAACGGCAGGACGGAAGGAAATGCGGATATTGAAATTACCGGAGTCGGTAAAATAGAAACTGCCACTTCTTCTGAGATCACATTCATTTCAAATCCTCTTTATGAGAAATTTTATGAATCGACTAATGCGGGAGCAATTGTTGTATCAAACGAATTCATAATTAAAAAAAAGAGAAAAGACATTTCGCTGTTAAGGGTTGATGACCCGTATCTGTCTTTTTTAAAACTTCTCGAAGAATTTGAGAAAGAGAGCATGGAGCTAACCGGAATTTCCGGAAATTCTTTTATAGATGAAGGAACAGAAATCCTTGATAATATATATATCGGAAATTTTGTGTCTGTCGGGAAAAATTGCTCGATCGGAAGCAATACGCAAATAATGTCCAACACCGTAATAGAAAACAATGTTATCATCGGGAGCAACTGCAGGATTTATCCTAACGTTACGATTTACAAAGACTGCAAAATCGGAAACAACGTAACAATACATGCGGGGACTGTTATTGGTTCTGACGGATTCGGATATGTAAAGCAGAATGACGGATCGTATAAGAAAATACCTCAAACAGGTATAGCTCTTATAGAAGACAATGTAGAGATAGGAGCAAACTGTACCATTGACAGGGCAACTCTCGGTGAGACAAAAATCTGCAGAGGTGTAAAACTTGACAATCAGATACAGATTGCGCACAACGTCATAATCGGTGAGAATACGGCGATTGCTGCACAGGTCGGTATTGCAGGTTCGGCAAAAATAGGGAAGAGGTGCATGATAGGCGGACAATCCGGAATTGTCGGACATATTACAATCTGTGATGACGTCATAATCGGCGCATCAGTCGGGGTTTCAAAATCCATCACCGAGTCGGGAGTATATCTCGGTTACCGCGCCAAACCTAAAAAGGAAAGTCTTATGACTGACATCAACATTAGAAATATCGGAAAGCTTGAAGCAAGGATAAAAGAGCTGGAAAATAAAATTTCAAAATCATCAAATTAAATTGAAATGTTAGAGAAGCAAAGAACGATTAGTAATCCGGTAACACTTTCGGGAGTCGGGCTTCATACCGGAAACAAATCAAACATGACATTCAAATCAGCGCCGGAAAATTATGGCATAAGATTCAAAAGAATCGATCTTCCCGGTTCGCCGGAGATACCTGCCGACATTGATCATGTAATTGACATTTCACGAGGAACGACAATAGCAAAAGGAGGAGCTGAAGTTCACACAGTTGAGCATGTTCTTGCCGCAATAATGGGATGTGAAATTGACAACATAGTAGTTGAGCTTGATTCAAACGAACCACCGATAATGGACGGCAGCGCTCGTGATTATGTGGAGACATTGAAAAAATCCAGTATAACTGAGCAGGAAGCCAAAAGGGATTATCTTGTGATTGAAGATACCGTGCATTATCACGATGAGAAAAACAATGTTGACATTGTTGCGCTGCCTTTAAAGGATGATTTCAGAATTTCGGTAATGATTGATTTTAATAATCCGGCGCTTGGAGTTCAGCATACGGGATTGTTTAACCTTCAGAAAGAATTTGAATCAGAGTTTGCGCCTTCGAGGACGTTTTGCTTTTTGAGTGAAATTGAAATGCTGAGGGAACAGGGCTTGATAAAAGGCGGCGATCTGAACAATGCCATTGTAATTGTTGACAAGGATGCAAATGAAAAAGAACTTGGAGAAATTAAAAAGAAACTTGGAATTGAAGAAAGCATAATACTTGGTTCCAGCGGAATATTAAACAATAAAGAATTAAGATATAAGAATGAACCTGCGAGACACAAGCTGCTTGATTTGATTGGCGATCTTGCTCTTATTGGAGCGCCGGTTAAAGGGCAGATACTTGCAGCAAGACCCGGGCATCGCTCAAATGTTGAGTTTACTAAAATGCTCCGAAAGCTTTATCTCCAAAAAAAGATTGAAAAGAAGTTTCAGGTTTTAAAATCAGAAAACTGCGTTTTTGATATTGAAGCCATACTTGAGATTATGCCGCACAGATATCCGTTTCTACTTGTGGACAGGATAATTGACATTGACATGGGAAAGAAAATAATCGGGATAAAAAATGTAACATACAACGAGCCGTTTTTCAACGGACATTTTCCGAATAAGCGTGTAATGCCAGGCGTACTGATTGTAGAAGCCATGGCTCAATGCGGATTTATATTGGTGCTGAATTCAATAGATGATCCATCAAACAAGATGGCTTATTTTGCTTCCATTGAAAAAGTAAAATTCAGAAAACCCGTTATTCCGGGAGATCAGCTGGTTTTTGAAATGTTTCTGCTTTCTTTCAAAAGAGGTATTTGCAAAATTGCCGGCAAAGCTTATAAAAACTATGTCGGCGGAGAACTCGTATGCGAAGGCGAATTCATGGCTGCAATAGTTAATAAATAAATTATCGTTATGGATTCAGCCGGGATTAATACAAAGAAAATTTTCTTAAGCTTCATTTAAAGCTTCGACACCGGGTAACTTTTTTCCTTCAAGAAATTCCAGCGAAGCTCCTCCACCGGTAGAAACGTGAGATACTTTTTCTTCAAGTCCGGCTTTTGCAATTGCGCTTGCGGAATCACCTCCGCCTATTATTGTCAATGCGCCTTTTGCAGTTGCATCGACAAGCGACTTTGCGATTTCGAATGTTCCAACAGAAAAAGGATCAATTTCAAAAACACCCATCGGTCCATTCCATACAATTGTTTTTGCTCTCGAAATTTCTTCTTTATAAACGTGAATCGTTTTAGGACCGATATCCACTCCTATCCACTCATTGAAATCGGAAGTTATTTTATCGGTAAACATTTCTTTCATCTGCGCATCTTTGTCCATTTTATCTGCCATAATGACATCTTCAGGAAGTCTTAACCGGGTATCAGAAGAAGCAGCTTTTTCAAGAATTGATTTTGCGAGTTCCACTTTATCGGGCTCCAGTATGGATTTTCCAATATTATATCCGAGCGCTTTAAAAAATGTAAACATCATGCCGCCTCCGATAAGAATTACATCAGCTTTTCCGATTAGATTTTCGAGCACGTCTATTTTACCTGAAATTTTAGAACCGCCGAGAATTGCACAAAGAGGTTTTTTTGGATTAGAGATTGCACCCGATAAATATTTTAATTCTTTTTCCATGAGGAAGCCTGCAGCGCAGTCTTTTATAAAATTTGTAACGCCTTCTGTAGATGCATGCGCACGGTGAGCAGTTCCAAAAGCATCATTTATAAAAGCATCTCCGTAAGAAGCAAGTTTTTCGGCAAAGTCTTTATCATTTTTTTCTTCCTCTTTGTAAAATCGGAGATTCTCTAAAAGCAAAACATCACCGGCTTTCATGTTAATAATCACATCGTCATTATCTTGACTGATGCAGTCATCAGAGAAAAGCACAGGTTTATCAAGAACATTTGAGAGATATTCGGCAACAACCGAGAGACTATATTTATTATTTTTTTCTCCTTTAGGTCTGCCGAGATGACTCATCAAAATGCATTTCCCGCCGTTTGTAATAATTGCTTTTATAGTTTTTAATGATTCGATTATGCGTTTATCGTCGGTGATCGTTCCCGTTTCATCGAGAGGAACATTGAAATCGACTCTTACGAGTATTCTTTTATCTTTAATTTTATTTTGATCTATTAAATTCTGAAGAGTAAGTTTTGACATAATTATGAAATGTTTTAATTTATACAAAAATACATTTTTGCATAAAATATTTATACACAAATAAAATGCGCTTGTAAAAGTTTCCGGAATTTTTAAATAAAAAATAAAAAACCCCCGCTTGTATGATACAGCGGGGGTAAAGATTATGAAATGACAGCTGAATTATTTAATCAGCATCATTTTCTTTGTTTCTGTAAAGTTATTCATTTCGAGTCTGTAGAAGTAAGTGCCGCTTGGTAAATTTGAAGCATTGAATCCGACGATATAGTTACCGGCGTTCTTTACTTCATTTACGAGTGTTGCAACTTCCTTACCGACTACATCATAAACTTTAAGAACTGCAAGTCCTGACTGAGGAATTGAGAACTTAATGTTTGTCGTAGGATTGAAAGGATTCGGATAGTTTTGAGCAAGCTCAAATGCACCCGGGATTTCTGTGTTGTAATTTGAAACTCCGGTTGTAGTAACCATCTTTGCAATTGCTCCGCTGTTTCCGACTGCCCATCCTTTCGGACAACCACCGACAACTGCGAAGTCAATATCCTGAAATACAGCGCCTGTTTGAGTATATGGTGAAGTCCATGTAGCGCCGGCATCAGTCGAACGATAAATAACGGCACTGGATCTTATTGCCCACCAGTCTGTTCCGTTACCTTCAATACCGTTTATATTTCCTGATGTTCCCGGATTAGTAACAGCTGTATATGTTGTTCCGCCGTCAACAGATTTTACCATTGCATTACCACCTGCAAGACCGTTTGTAGTAGTATTGAAATGTACTGCATAAGTGTTAACCGTTCCGGTAGTAGCGCCGCTTGACCAGGTTAAGCCTAAATCCGGTGAATGGTAAACTTTAGTACCGTTTGTTCCAAACCAAATGTGAGTACCACTAATAAGGAATGAATTATTCCATCCTGCATCACTACCGACCTGTGCCGGCTCTGTTGCCATTCTTGCCCAGTTCAATCCGCCGTTAGTTGTTTTTAAAATTGTCCATTTACCGCCAACGGGATCTCCTTCGGCATAACCTTCAGTTGCGGAAACCATTTGAATTGCATTAATGAAACCACCTGCAAGAGTAAATACATTTGTCCAAGTGGTACCGCCATTTGTTGTTTTATAAATATTTGTTGCGCCTGGTGAAGTTGTGCAAAGTGCGTCATTTGCGCTCCATGCATAGATATTATAAATACTTTCACCGGCTCCAATACCTGTTCCCGTCGCGTTTGTCCAGGTTGATCCGCCGTTAGTAGTTCTGACAACAGTTGGTCCTGCACCTGCCGCCCAACCTATCATATCTGAAACAGCTGAAACAGAATATAACTGACTTGTTGTGCCGGAAGTCTGTGCTGACCAGGAGTAAGTGCAGGTACCACCGCCACCTGTTCCGGTAGCCACATTAAGATAATCAACACCTGAATAATCGCTGTTATTACCTGACGGACCGCCGTTTACTACTGCATATCTAATAGCAAATCTTGCATTAGCGCCGGAAGATGGAGCTGTGTAAGCTCTTCTTGTCCAGGGTCCGTTTGGAGCCATGAATCTTCCCAGCTCGACCCAGCTTCCTTCGGGAGTGGAGTCGCCTGAAGCAGAGTACATTACTCTGAATGAGTCTGGATAAATAATAGATCCCGGGTCGGTTGATCTATTCCAGAAAGAAATAGTATCACCCGAAGAAACATTTAATCTTGGCAGCACAAGCCAGCTGTCAATATTGTTAGTTCCCGTTACAACTTGAAAATTACAACCGACATAACCGGTAGCGGGACCTTCATAAGCGCTGAATACGGCTGAATTTCCCTGAAACCATGTTGCGCCTAAACCTTGAGGACCGCCTCCTCGGTAATAAACTTTATAACCTCTTGCTTTTAAAGAAGTCGTATCATTTGCTCCGTTAAAATCATCGGTATAATATGCTGCACTTACCGATGGTGGATTTATGATAGATTGTTCAGAAGAAGAAGTATTTGATTTTGAACCATAAGGATTGTCACTAATTGAAAATCCTAAAAATATTCCCAATGTAATCATACATACGATTGAGAATACAGTAATTTTTGACATCATTTGTCAGCCTTTCTGAAATTTAATTAAGAAATAATGATAAATTTGTTTCCAAGAAAAATATCGTATTACGATTTAAAATTCAAGATTGGAATGAAGGTAAAAAAAACCCGGGGGATTCCCGGGTTTTTTTAATATTAAAATATGTATTACTTCAGCAGGAACATTTTCTTTGTATCAACAAAGTCACCTGTCTGCAGTCTGTAGAAATAAACGCCGCTTGATAATCCGGATGCATTAAATTTAACCGAATGATTTCCGGCATTTTTTACTTCGTTAACAAGTGAAGCAACTTCCTTACCTACTACATCATATACTTTCAATGTTACAAGACCGGTTGACGGAATTGCAAAATTGATAGTAGTGGAAGGATTAAACGGATTCGGATAATTTTGACTTAAGTTGAAATCCGAAGGTATAGTTGTAATTGTATTTGATACACCTGTTGCAGTTCCGTATGTAATTGTCAGACACCATTTTCTTAATTCTCCTACATCTCCGCCAGCATTATCGCTGATTCTAAGAATATATGCACCGTTTGGATTTCCTCCGATAAATGGAGCAAGAGGTAAATTCGGATTAAATGTCCCTGTAGCCTGAGCATATACCCCATTACAAGTTGTCGGGATATTTTGTATGCTTATCAGTCCGGTAGAATCAATAAGATTCGTGCCATAAAAATCATTACAGGAATTACCGAAGCCGGATCCTGTATATCCAATTCTGCTGATTATGGTATCGGTAACAGTACCCTTGGATAACCAAAATCTAAGATCCCCGATCCATGTATGAGTTAAAGTATCAATTGTTACCTTAACTTTCTTAATTTCCATTCCTGAAGGAATTCCTGAAATATTAATAGTATCAACAGCCGGATTTGTATTGGTTCCATTATCGGGTATTGGTATTGCGATACCGCTTCTGCAAACAGTAATAGTACCTCCTCCTGTCGGAGTAAGATCTTTGAGATTGTAGGCTGCTACTGCATAGTTTTGGAAATTAAGCGCGATTAAGAATTTATTGTCTTTAACGAATGCTTCCGCACCGCCTGCTATGTTTGAACCTTTGTTAAATGAATATGTTGCTACCGGAAGTCCTGTTGCAAGACTGATCTTTACCAGCTTATTTGTTGTATCGGTAGTTACAGTGAAATCTTGACTCCATACCCAAAGGAAAGCGCTGTCAGGTCTTGAAGTACTGTCGAATGCAAGTCCATATTTACCTCCCCAGGTTGTTGCAGTAATGGTTCTTTTAACTGTTCCAAGAGTATCTCTTAAAACAATGTTGTCAGTAAAATTGCAGCTCCAGAATCCTTTTCTGTTTGGATCCCATGCAATGGCTCTGTATGCTGCGCCTGTATGAGTATAATTTGCAACTCTGTTTCCCATTGAATCAAGTTTAAATAATGCAGTCGAACCTGAACCTCCCCACATAAACATTCTTCCCGAACCATCAGGAGCTGCTGTTAAATCTCTGATTGCACCTGCACCGGCATTATATGCAGTATTTGAATCGGCAATTGTTCCGGGTCCGCCGCCAGGTCCGTTTGGATTGTATCTCCATAAGGTCGCTGAATTCCATCTGTTCATTATCCATTTTCCGTTAAAGTACATTGCGCCAACTGTACCACCGCTTACATTAGGAATTCCGGCATAAACCCATCCGAATTGTTTTGGATATGGAAAGTCTGATGGAGCTGCCGTGTCGGATTGATTTGGTTCTACGATTGCATCTGGAGATGTGGTTGTTTTTGTTTCATATACCGGCGCTGAATCTCTTGTCGGATCATCCTGTATTGAATAACCAAATAAGAGAAAAGCAGTCAGTACTACGGGTAAAACATAAATGAGTAGCTTTGATTTCATTTTTGACTCCTGTTCTTAATTTTAATTAATAAATAATTTTTCGGATTTGAAATTTTGCTCAAGTTATTTATTATTTACCCTATTGTCAATAAAAAAATGTATAAATTCAAATTATAAAATTTAATTTGTTTGTATCATTAAATTCCCGTATTTAAAATTATTTTATAAATAAAAAAAAGCGCTTGAAGAAATTCAAGCGCTTTTCTAATGAAAAGAAAATTATGATTCTGTTTATTTCATCAAAAACATTTTCTTTGTATTTGTGTAATTTCCTGTTTGAAGTTTATAGAAATATACTCCGCTGGATAATCCGGAAGCATTAAAGTTTACCTCATGGCTTCCTCTTAATTTTACTTCATTAATTAAAACTGCAACTTCTTTGCCGAGTATATCATAAACTTTGAGCGAGACAAGTCCGTCATCCGGAATCGTGAATTTTATAGTAGTGGATGGATTAAACGGATTCGGATAATTTTGCTCGAGATTAAATACGTCCGGAACAGAACTAAATTGATTTGAAGGTATGCCGACAAGAGGCGAACCGCAAGATACTGCATCAAATTGATTTGTAGCTACGCCGGGAGTTCCTCCGGTAACGCTTCCGTAACCGCCCGGTACAAAAATTCTTACGGTATCATTTATGCATTTTGTCACACAACCTGCCCAGATGTTTGACATTTTGTATGGTTTGCCTGATATTACTGTTATCCAAGAATTTGTGGAGAATCTAAAAACATGAGTTGTATCGGAATAACCACCGGCTCCTCCTCTTTCACCGTTAATCAGGAAGAAAAGATCGCCGTAATATGCAGCTCCGGGTCTGCTTAAGCCTGTTAATGTAGTGGGAACATCAGGTGCTGCAGCCCAGGTTAAAGTTGAAGCATTTGCGCCAATCGTGCCAATGTATGTTGTTTTAAGAAAAGCGGTATTGAAACCTGCACTGATTATAATTTTATTTCCGCCGATACCTATGCCAAATGTTCTTCTTCCCTGACCTGATGGAAGTGAATTTGTAATTGTGCCCCAGGTATTGGATGCTATTCTGTAATAATGAACATTTAGATTTGTAGCTGCGCCTGTATATGGACCTCCAACAACAAATATCACACTGTCACCCCAGTTAACGGCTCCGTGAGCAGATAATGCAGCGGGTAAAGGAGCCATCATTGTCCATGTTCCGGTAGAGGGTGAATATTCGAGTACTTCATTCGTTCCTGCAGTAACTGCTGTTGCACCTCCGCCGATATAATAAAGTTTTCCGTTTGCAGCAGTTAATGTACCGCCGGTTTTTGTAGAAGGAAGTGGAACTCCCGAGCTCCATGTTCCTCCCCATGTATATCTATGAATTGTTGTAGCGCCTGCGCCTGTAGTGGTTGGAGCTTGAACATACAGAGTGTCGCCAAGCCAGGCAGATGCCTGAAAATAAGTAGCTGCCGGCAATGCGGGGAAAGTATTTGTTGCACACCATTGTGATGAATATTTGTTACACGTTGTTGGTCCGGGAGTCATTCCCATTGTTCTCATTCCAAACGCTCTGTAACTTGCCCAGTAGGTCTGTGCAGTAGTCCATGGACCTGTATTTGCCCAACCATATCCCGACCATAACGGTGTAGTTACTGATTGGTCTATCATGATAAATTTACTTGCCTGAAAAGCTTGAGAAGGATCATATTTTATTCCAATATATACTGCTCCATTATTTAAAGTATTTCCTGCCATCGAGGATATATCAAACGCAAACCAGGAATATGCAGAATAAACTAAAATTGGTTTTGCAGTTTGATTGGGCAATGTACTCAAAAGATTTCCGGGCGCTCCGCCTGCTCCAGTGGTGTCATAAATTACGATATCAAATTTCATGGAATCGGCTCCTGCAGCGAGTCTTGTAAGCGCTATGCAAAACTTTGTGTACTTCCACGGATATGAAGCCGGGCGGAATTTTTGTACAAGTCTTCCGTCAGTTACCGTAGTATTCCATCCTCCGCCGTTTTCAAATGAACCGTCTTCATGTTTTTCCTGTCCAGTTCCTGCACAGCTGTCACCTACGGCATAAGGTGAAGGCGGATTAATTAATAACTGTTGAATTTCGGGTGAAGAATTTAAATCTGTTTGTGGCTGGTCTTGATTTTCATAACCGGATAAAATTAAAGCACCGGATAAAAAAACAAAAAGTAAAACTAATAGTTTTGTTTTCATGATATCTCCCTTGTTTTTTATTTAGGAAAAATTTTCTGTATTAAACTATTGATATTTAGTTTAATAATCAATTTAATTTTAATATCAGAATCATATAAAGTAAGAGATTTAATTTTAAATACATTTATTGTTTCAATTAAAAAAATCATTAAAATGTAATGCTGATTTCTCATTAACACAATCAATTTTTTCTAAATTGAATATGAAACTGTAAAAATCTATTTTGAAAAAAAAATTAAAGTTAGTGTTAAAAAAATTTAAATTTATAGCAATATCGTTTTTATGTTTTGTAATTTATTCGTGCGAAAAAAAAGAAGAGCCGCAGACATTTATCCCTCCGCAGCAGGAAACAAATGTTGACAAGGAGAAAGAATTAAAAGAAAAAGAGGAATTCGAAAGACTCAAGAATCTTCAGGACACCCTTGCCGATACATTAAATACCGGCGCTGATACTTCCGGATTGCAAATTGATTCTCTAAAAACTTCGGAGGGTAAGAAAGAAGATAAAAAGAAATTCGTTCAAAAGGAGAAAGAGCTTAACAAGCGTCTCGATAATCCGAAAACCGCCGTAACAGATTACATTGAATTTCTGAAAAGAGGAACAAGCGAAGGAGGAAACTTCGAGCAAAACATGAAAAAAGCAAATGACTTGTGGGAATCAGGAAATCTAAACCGGTTTAAAACTAATTACAAAAACACAAAAAAGCTGATTGTGCTCGAAGAACCAAAAGTAATTTCACAAAAAGGCAATGAAGCCGTTGTTCAGGTAAAGATAAAAAAAGTTGACGAAAAAAACGGTAAAAATGAAGAGACAGAAATGACAGTAAAATATAATCTGATTGCAGATTCAAAAGGCAAATGGAAAATAAAAAACAATGTTGTCACAAAAAAATAATTCAAAATTTTAATATTAAATGAGCATACTTGTAAATAAAAAGACAAAAGTAGTCGTGCAGGGAATTACAGGTTCCGAAGGTACATTTCATGCGACACAGATGATTGAATACGGAACAAATGTTGTAGCCGGAGTTACGCCGGGAAAAGGCGGAACAAAATTTCAGGACAAGATTCCGGTATATAATACGGTAAGTTCTGCTGTCAAAGAAACCGGAGCTGATGCATCGGCAATATTTGTACCTGCTGCATTTGCGGCAGATGCGATAATGGAAGCTGCCGATGCTGGAATTAAAGTAATAGTTTGCATTACAGAAGGAATTCCGACAAAGGATATGATAACAGCTTATGAATATGTGAAAAATAAAAACACAACTTCGCATGAAGTAAGATTCATAGGTCCAAACTGTCCGGGGATTATCACGCCGGGTGAATGTAAAATCGGAATCATGCCGGGTTTTATACATAAAAAAGGAAGAGTCGGAGTTATTTCAAGAAGCGGAACATTGACTTATGAAGCTGTATGGCAGCTGTCAAATCTCGGAATAGGGCAGTCAACATGTCTGGGAATCGGCGGTGATCCGGTTATCGGAACGCGATTTATCGATGCAGTTAAACTTTTCAATGAAGATAAGGACACAGATGCAATAGTTATGATCGGGGAGATTGGAGGAAGCGCCGAAGAGGAAGCTGCTTATTTTATCAAGAGTAATGTAAAGAAGCCCGTCGTTGGATTTATTGCCGGCAGGACTGCTCCTCCCGGAAGGCGAATGGGTCATGCGGGAGCAATAATTTCCGGAGGAAAAGGCACAGCAGATGAAAAGATCAGCGTCATGAAAAACTGCGGAATTATAATTGCTGATTCACCTGCTGACATCGGTATTTCGGTTCAGAAAGCTTTGCTGAAAACAATAGCAAAGAAAATCAAATCCGGTACGGGAAAAAACGGATCTCAGAAGAGCAAGTCAGCTTTAAAAAAGAAATCTAAATAACTTTACTTTAAAATATTGACAGAAGTCAGAATCAACAATGCCAGATTTTATGCTCATCACGGAGTTTTTGATTATGAGAAAACTCACGGGAATGAGTTTGGCGTGGACATAATAATGAAATGCGATCTGAGCGATTTAAAAGATTCCGATGATCTGCATAAAACCGTAAATTACCAGTCAGTATATAAATTAGCAGAGAAAGTGTTTAAGGAAAATAAATTTAATCTTATAGAAACCGTGAATAAAAAATTATGCATGGACATACTAGAGAATTTTCCGCTTGTAAAATCAGTGATTGTAAAAATAAGAAAGCCGAATGCTCCGCTCGGCATCATTGATTCAGTAGAAATCATAAATGAAATCAGCAGAGAAGAAATATGAAAACTGTTTATCTTGGTCTCGGATCAAATATAGGCGAAAGAATAGCTTACATTGAAGAGGCTGTAAAATGCATAAAAGAAATCAGGAATACGGAATTTGAAACTGCATCGAGATTGTATGAAACCGAGCCTTGGGGAGTAACTTCGGAAAATAATTATCTTAACTGTGTCGTAAAAATCCGCACTTCACTTAAAGCTGAGGAGCTGATGACGGAAGTAAAACAGCTTGAAAAAAAACTGGGACGGACTGAAAATATAAGATGGTCTGACAGAGAAATCGACATAGATATTTTATTTTACGGAGACGAGATTGTGAGAAATGAAACAGTTATAATCCCTCATTCATTTATTGAAAAAAGAAAGTTTGTCCTTGTGCCGCTGTCTGAAATTGCAGGAGATTTTATTCACCCCGAATTAAACAAATCCATTCGGGACTTGTTAAATGAAACTGATGACAAGCTGAAAGTTGAGCCGTATAAAACAGTCAAAATCTGAAAATTGGAAGAAAAAAAAATAAAATACATTGCCATTGAAGGCGTCATAGGCGCAGGTAAAACTTCACTTGCCAAAAAGCTTTCAGAAAGACTTAATGCAAAACTTATTCTGGAAAACTTCGACGACAACCCTTTCCTTGAAAATTTTTATAAAGATCCGATAAGGTATGCATTCCATACGCAGATGTATTTTTTGATGAGCCGATACAAGCAGCTTCAGGAAATAAAGCAGATAGATCTCTTTCATGAATATTACATCTCAGATTATATTTTTGAAAAGGACAAGATATTTGCTTATCTGAATCTTCAGGATGACGAGCTAAAGCTTTACGAGAAAATAGTTTCGTTAATCGAAAGATCAATCGTAGTACCTGATATTATAGTTTATCTGCAGTCATCCGTGGAAAGACTTATGCAGAATATCAGGCACCGAAACAGGGAAGTGGAAAAAGAAATCAGCGAAGATTACATTAGAGATTTAAATGAAGGCTACAATTATTTTTTTATCAGATACAAATCAACAAAAGTATTGATTGTAAATTCCGCCGAAATCGATTTTGTAAACAGTGACAGAGATTTTGAAGAGTTGACATCTGCAATACTTAAACCTGAACATTCGGCAATAGAATATTATAATCCCGGTAATTCAAGAATCGCAAAGTGATTTTATCATGGCAAGATTAATTATCATATTACTTATAATCATTATTATACTTTCAATTTTAAGAAGCATAGTAATGAAGTTTCTGCCTGACAGGTCATTGAAAAATTTTAATGTAAGAGGAAGAAAGTCAAAATCAGGTTATAAAGGTGCTGACAAGGACAATATCATCGATGCCAAATATGAAGAAATAAAATAAGTCCCGGCATGCTTAAATTTTTGTTTAAGATATTCGGGAAATCAGCAGCAGCTGATTTTAAATTTACCGAACCATCAATTGTAAAAAACATTCTCATCGTCCGTCAGCACAATCAGCTTGGTGATATGCTTTGCTCGGTTCCTCTTTTTGCATCGGTGAGGAAGAGATATCCCAAAGCCCACATAACATTAGTTGCTTCTCCGGTAAATTATGAAATACTTTTCAGCGACATAAATCCATACATTGACAAAGTGATTACATACAGAAAAGCGCCTTTAAATAAACTGCGGGAGTTTTACGCGGAATTAAGAACGCATGAATATCAGATCGGGATTGTCCCGTCCACTGTATCTATTTCGAGAACATCGCACATCATTAATTATTTTTCCGGAGCAAAAATCAGAGTCGGAGTCAGAAGCATCGATGGCAAAGTAAATGTAATGGAGCATCTGCTTAATGTTAAATCCGATTTTAACTGGGATTCAAAAAAACTTCATCAGACCGAAAGGAATCTCGATGTCGGAAGACAGATCGAATGTGATTTATCCGATGAAGAAAAGAGAAAACTGATGATACATTTGAGCGCCGATGAAATGGAATTTGCAGAAAATTATTTTGCTGAAAATTTTTATGATAAAAGCAGACTTGTAATTGGATTTCATCCGGGTGCAGGCAAGACGGCAAACAGATGGAAAATAGAAAACTTCAGAGATCTGATAAATCTTGTTTACCAAAAAACAGGCTGCTATGTGCTTATAACATCGGGCATGATTGACAAAGAAATTACGGATGAACTAAAAAAATCTTTGGAGCAAAAAAATATCCCGGTAAAAATTCTCGAAAATACTCCGATAAGAAAAGTAGGCGCGGTATTGAAATTATCCGATCTGTACATTACAAACGATACAGGCACAATGCACGTTGCTGGCGGAGTTAGCTCAAACATAATATCACTGTTTGGACCGACGCATGGGTACGAATGGGCTCCTTCGGGAAAAAATAAAATTCACATTCAGTCTGAAACGAATGACATTAACGATATTTCGGTAAAATCTGTATTTGACAAATCAATGGATTTACTGGAGAAAGAAATTTTACCGTATAAGAAATCAGGTTCTATTATCAATCAAACAATTTAATAAAGGAAAGTGAACAACGTTATCGCGGCAATAGATATTGGAACGAACTCCTTTCACATGATAATTGCAAAGATTGACAGTAAGAAAAGATTTACCGTGCTGACAAGATCAAAAGAAGTTGTGCGTCTCGGAATGAGTTCAAATGACATGAAATACATTTCTCCGGAATCGCTAAAGAGGGGAGTTGAGACTCTAAAGAGATTTAAATTAATCTGTGAATCATATAAGGCTGATATTATAGCTGTTGCCACATCGGCAACGAGAGAAGCAATTAACAAGGATGAGTTCATTAATAAAGTTTTTGAGGAAACAGGGATCGAAATAAACATTGTCTCCGGATTTGAAGAGGCAAGACTTATTTATTTGGGCGTATTGCAGTCGCTCGATATTTTTGATAAAAAGATTTTACTAATAGACATTGGCGGCGGCAGTACAGAATTTCTTTTTGGGGAAAAGGGAAATGTATTATATGCAAACAGCATTAAGATCGGCTCCGTAAGACTTACTCATAAATTTGGGCTTGACAAAAAAGTCAGCAGACAAAATCTGAAAGAGTCAAAAATATTCGTAAAAAATGTACTTAATCAGGTTGTAAGAGCAGCAGAAGATATTAAGTATGATATGGTGATAGGTTCGTCCGGAACAATCAACAGCATTGGTTCGATAATATATTCCGTCGATAATCCGGTTTCGGAATATGATGTTAAACTTAACGGATTCATAATGAAGAAAAAAGCTCTCGAGCAGGCTGTTGACAAGATTTACAAAGCAGATACTGCCGAAGAGAGAGCAAACATTCCGGGATTGGATATAAAAAGAGTGGACATAATTACCGCAGGTGCGGTTATACTTGAACAAATTTTCAGCGAGCTTAAAATAGATAAGATGACTTTATCTTCCTATGCATTGCGTGAGGGATTGATAATGAATTACATGCAGCATAAGAGCGGAGATTTTGATATTGGTTATCTTAGAAACGTAAGATTAAACAGCGTTACTCATCTGGCGGAACTTACTAATTTTGATAAGCAGCATGCAGAGCAGGTTGTAAAAATTTCTCTAAAGTTATTTGACTTTTTAAAACCTGTTTACGGGCTAAGTTCAGAAAGCAGGGAGTATCTCGAAGCTGCAGCATATCTTCATGACATAGGTTATCATATTTCACACGCTGATCATCATAAGCATTCATATTATCTTATCAGGCATTCCGAAATGATGGGATTCAATGAAAAAGAAATCGAGATTATAGCAAACATTGCAAGGTATCACAGAAAATCACATCCTAAATCAAAGCATGACAATTTTAATAATCTCGATTCAGCAAGCAAGTTAATCATTAAGAAACTATCGGGAATTCTTAGATTAGCCGATGCACTTGACAGAAGTCATAAGAATATTGTCAGTGATTTGGATTTTGAAATCTCTAATGGAAATTTCATCATAAAATTGAATTCTGTAAACTCAGATCCTTCTCTTGAAATCTGGGGTATAAACGTAAGGAAAGCGTTGTTTGAAGAAAGCTTTGGACTTAATGTAATCGTAAAATATAAATTTACCGAGCCTGTTAAAGTAATCTAACTTTACTTTTTTAATTTCCCTTTTCCTTTTCTTATTCCTTTATAATTAATTTTTCTCTTTTCATTAAAAGCTGAAATGCCTTCGCTTACTTCGGAAGATAAATTGTGAATGGAAAGCCAGTCGCGAGCATTTCCAATAGTAGTATGCCATGAAAGATCTCTCCAGAAATTTAACTGTTGTTTAGTATAGCGCAGGCACTCCGGTAGTTTGTTGAACAGTTTTTCGGCAAGAATATTTACGGCATCGTCAAGCTTTTCATACGGAACAACCTGATTTACCAAGCCCCATTCCAGCGCTTTATTAATCGGAATGTCTTCGCAGAGAAAAAGAATTTCTCTGGCTCTTCTGTCTCCGACAATAATAGGTAAAAATTGTGTAGCGCCGGCAGCGGCAACACTTCCTCTTGCGGCTCCTACTTGCTTTATGATGATATGGTCGGCGGCAACAGCGAGGTCGCAGCTCATGTTGAGTTCGTTTCCTCCGCCCACAACCATTCCGTTTAAGCGCGCAATGGATGGCTTGCCGGTATTTCTCATTACTTCGTGTAGCTGAATAAATTCATACATCCATTTATAATAATCGCCGGGATTGTTTAAAAAATATTTCTGCTGTTCATCGAGGTCTGCTCCGCTCGAAAAAGCCCTTTTACCTGCACCCGTCAAAATGATGACAGCAATATCGTCATCCCAGGATGAATCTTTGAAAGCGGCAGTCAATTCCCGTATGGTCTCGAGATTAAGGCAGTTTAATTTTTTTTCACGGTTTATAGTAATTACGGATTTGTATCCGTCTTTCTTATAAATAATGTTTTCAAATTTCTGATTTCTGCTTAAGTATGATTTGTATTTATCTTTCACGATTAAAATTTTTTTTCGGTCAATATAAGAATTATCTTCTCATCAATTAATTCAAAAACATATCGCAGCCGGGTTTAAACTGTTTTTTATTTGGATTGTAAATCAGTTTAGTAAATTCCATTCTCAAATGTTATTGATTTTCAAATCTAAAAGTCTAATATTGAAAAAGAAAAGATGAAACAAAGTTAAAGTATTTTATCAATAAAATAGTTGTTCAGACGACAGACAAATTAAATTTTATTTTAGATCAGGGAATTCACATTGAGCAAAATACATTCAAAAGAAACTTCAAACAATTTTTAGCTTATCCGCATTTATATACCGGCTTTATCATTAAAAACTAAAATGAATTTTTCGATGCAAATAAGAGCAATTTTTCTGCTATTTCTAATCTTGTTTTCAAATGATGTTTTTTCTCAAAAATCAAGGTGGATAAATTATACTGATTTCAAAAACATTACATCAATTGCATCAGATCCTGCTACGAACAACATTTATTGTTCTTCAAAAGGCGGTCTGTTTGTATTTGATTATACTGCAGGAACAGTATTAAAAGAATACACAAATCTCAATGGTCTGGTAAACAATGATATTACTTCTCTTGCTATTGACAACAACAGAAAGCTATGGATAGGCGCAACTGACGGCTCTATTTCAGTACTTAATCTCGGCGACAATACCTGGAAATATATATATGACATTAAGAATTCTTCTGAATCAAATAAAATCGTAAACTTTATTTATCCTGCCGGAAATTTTATTTTCATAGCAACCGGATACGGAATTCACAAAGTATCAGCCGTTAACTATACTTTTATAGATGCTCCTTATTACAGGCTTGGAAATTTTCCAATAAATACATCAGTGTATTCGCTTGCAGCTGATAATAACATTCTTTATGCCGCCACAAAAGCAGGCGTTGCTTATGTCAATTATCTGACTTCAAATCTTAACGATCCTTTATCATGGAGTAATTACAATATTGCTCCGATGAATACTGACGTAAAAACTATCGAAACATTTGATAATAAAATTTTTGCGGGTTCATTGACTGGATTCAGTTACTTTAACGGTACTGATTGGTTCCCTTACCCTAATGCAGCAGTTTCAAATGCAAATACAAAATTCATTCATTCAATACAGGATAGACTTTTTTTTATTTCAGAACAGAGAATTTTTTCTGCAAACAGAAATGATCTTTCGGTTCTTACGGAATTTCCCGGCTCATACAGCTATACGGTGCTTGGAGATTACAGACATAAGGAAATAATTCCCGGAATCAGCGACAATGGAATTCTATATAACAATATGTTCATTTATCCCAATAGTCCTTTTACAAATATTTTTAATCAGGTTACAATTGATTCGGATAACAATGTTTGGGGAGCAAGCGGACTTGTTTACGGAGGATTTTATAAGTTCGACGGTAACCTCTGGGAAAACTATAACATTTCCACGCATCCTCAAATCGGAAATTCAAACTGGTTTCAAAAAATAGTTTCAGGCAATGGAAATGTTTGGGCACTGGGATTTGGCGGCGGTCCTACACTTATCAACGGAAATAGCATAACCAATTTTAATCCTTCAAATACAATACTTCCGGGTATTTCAAATGATCCGAATTTTTGCGTGCCTAACGGCGGAGCTTACGATAATGCAGGAGTATTCTGGCTTTCGTTTTTTCAGTCGAATAACGGTTCATCGCTTTATTCATATCTCGGCGGGTTCGATTGGTTTGCTTATCCAAATCCTTCGATCATTACATCGGCTACTCTGTCTGAAATGGCAGTTGATTCATACAATACCAAGTGGATCGTATCCGGAGGAACAAGGTCAGGAGTTTATTTTTTCAATGAGAACAATACTCTTACTAACATTTCAGATGATGTATTCGGCTTTTATGATAATTCAGAACTCGGAGCTGACATTACAAATGTTTACGACGTAATCGTTGACAAAAACAATGAAGTCTGGATTGCGACAAACAACGGAGTGTTTATTATCAACAATCCACTTGGAGCAGTGCAAAATCCGACACAAAAACCTCCTGCTTACAAGTTGGGAATTATTTCGGGAAATTTAAGAGTGCCTTTTACCGAAAACTGCATTTGCATTTCAAATGATATTCTCAATGATAAATGGATAGGCACAGAAACAAACGGAGTTTTTCATCTTTCCTCAGACGGCTCTACGCTTATCGAACAGTTTAATATTTCAAACAGTCCCATGCTTTCTAATCAGATTAAAACAATTGCTGTCAGCAATAAATCAGGCAGAGCTTACTTCGGTTCAAACAACGGGCTGTCCTCGCTTTCTACTGATGCAATTGAGCCAGTTGCAGATTTTGATGAAATAATTTCTTCGCCTAATCCTTACGTAATTCCGTCCGATGTTAATCTGAAAATTGACGGATTGATAGAAAATTCGACAATAAAAATAATTTCTGTTTCAGGTGTTGTAATAACGGAGTTTGATTCACCCGGCGGGAAGATTGCAACATGGAACGGAAGAAACAGCAGCAATGAGCTTATCCCTACAGGAATTTATATTATAGTTGCATTTAACAAAGACGGTTCGAAAGTCGGCAAAGGTAAGGTCGCGGTTGTAAGAAAATAATTTTTAAAACTAATCCCAAATGTTAGTAATACCGGTAATTGACATTAAAGACGGAAAGTGTGTCAGAGTAATTCAGGATCTGGCAGACAATACCGAGTTTTATTCAGAAAGTCCGATAAACATTGCCCGGCTGTTCAGAAAAGAAAATTTTAAGTGCATTCATATCACCGATCTTGACGGAGCAATGTACGGCGACATGAAGAATTATGACATCATAAAGGAAATAGCAAACTCCGTTGACATCCCCATACAGCTTGGAGGCGGTATAAGAAATTATGAAATTGCTGAACGAATCATAAAAGAGCTTGGCGTTTACAGAATAGTCATTGGAACGGCTGCTTTGACCGAACCCGACTTTATAAAAAGATGCCTTGATAATTTTTCTGCAAGTAAGGTTATTGTCTGCATAGATGAAAAGCTTAACAATGTCGTAAAAGACGGATGGATAAATTTTGCCGACATTACTCCTCTTGATTTTGCAATTCAGATGGAGAAGATAGGAATAAAGAGAATTATATATCAGGATGTAACGCGAGTGGGAAATTTTTCAGGTCCGTATGTTCCAAGACTGCTCGAGATAGCAGAAAACACAAATCTAAAAATTACATCAGCCGGAGGAATCTCGAGCTACAAAGATCTAAAGACAATTATGGAAATCGAAAACAAAGGAATTGATTCTATTATGATTTCAAGAGCTTTGTATGAAAATCATTTTCCCTGTCAGAGAATATGGAGAGAAATGGAATCAGAGGATATCTCGCTTGATCTTCCGAAAGTTAACTGATATAAAAAATCCATAATTAAAATTTATTGCTATCGTTAATCATATACATACTTCAAGCCGGAATTTCATTGACAGGTTAATCTGCAGCATTACATTAAGAGATACTTATGTTTATCTCTTCTTCACAATTTTTAATATCATAGTCTTAGCATACTCATTTAACATTTGGTTTTTTGGAGATGATTTTGGCTGGATGCTTGCAGTCAGAGAAAATAAAGGTTCAATATTTCCAGATTATCTTTTTTCCCCCGATCCTTTTGGTTATTTCAGACCTTTGCCGAAACTCTTCTTTTATGTTATGTGGAAAATGTTTCATGAATCATTTTTTATTTACAGAATATTCGTTGTAACGCTTCACATACTGAATGTAATTCTTGTTTACAAAATTTCATCGGCTTTAGACTTCGGAAAAACGGCATCATTCGTTGCCGCTTTGTTTTTTTCCGTATTAACCTGTCATACCGAAGCTTTGTTTTTTATTAACTGTATTACCGAACTCCTCTTTGCATTTTTTATCTTAACCGGACTTTTTTTATTTTCGGCGAAGAAATACGAAGGATGGTTTTATGTTTTTGCAATAATAATATTTTTTCTGCTTGCACTTTTATCAAAGGAAAGCGCCATAGCATATATACCTCTTGTATTGCTGTTTTATTTTTTTAAAATCAGACTCAGTATCGGAAAGCTGACGGCTATTTTACTCATTCCGGTTTTTGTTTACGCTATTATTAGGTATTCCTCGGAAATGTATTTTCCCGGAGGCAATCTTGGAGTTACTATTTCTTCGATGGATTTGGATCTGTTAAAAATATTTTACAAGTCAGTTCATTATAATATCATGATGTTATTTCCCGTAAAAGTAATATTTGAGTTTCTTGGATTTGAAAAGCTGGAATTTTTAATAAACATTTACAGGCAGCCGATGGAGCATCTCGCAGAATTCCTTGCATTTACTGCTTTTATCTTTATTGTACTTACATTGATCTTGCTTTTGATAATCAGAAAATTAAAATCGGATTTATTTTTTCCGGTTTTATTTTCGTTAATTTCATTATCAATTTATCTTTTTTCATTTTCAACTGCCGAAAGGTATTCTTATCTGTCTTCGGCTGGTGTTTGTATCCTCATCGGGATTCTGTATGTTAAATCCGGGGGTTCGATGTTTATCAAAGTTATGCTGATTTTATTTTTTTATCTGCATTTGTTTTCGTTTGTTCAGAGGTCATACAGATACAGGCAGGCGGCAGATTTTTCACGACAGTCCATTATTAATCTGAATAAAGTCACTGAAGGTATAAAAGAAAATTCTTATGTGAAAATCATATCGCTTCCGCCAAAGCAGTACGGAATTTATTTTCTGAATGTGCCTAATTTTTATTACAACTGGGAATACAATTTTCCGGAAAGGAAAATTAATTTTGAATTTACGGGAAA
The DNA here is from genome assembly GCA_019187405.1 of Ignavibacteria bacterium. Taxonomy (GTDB): domain Bacteria; phylum Bacteroidota; class Ignavibacteria; order Tepidaquicellales; family Tepidaquicellaceae; genus JABAQZ01. The sequence continues at coordinate 192,886 of JABAQZ010000006.1, read as the reverse complement.
TACTTTAAGACAAAATCACGATGCAGTCTTTGATTATGACAACGGAAGTTCAACTTTCAAAAGAATGGAATGAATCACTTTTTTATAATTCTGTATATCTTATCATCTCCATCTTTTTCAGTTCCTCTTCCGTCACGGTTGCTTGTGGAAAAATAAATCGCACCATCCGGACCTTCAGCTATGTCTCTTATTCTGCCGATTCTGCTTAGGTCAGCTTTCTCAAAAGAAACGATTTCACGTGGATTGTTTTCATTTACAACAACTCTTACAATTCCTCTGCCTCTTAAGCATCCGAAGAAAAAATTGTTTTTATATCCGGGTATGGAATCAGATTTATAAAACAATCCGGACGCGGGAGCTATTGCAGGCGTGAATTCCAGTGCAGGAGAAATCATTCCGTCGCGGCTGTTTTTATGTGAAACAACAGGCCATCCGTAATTACCGCCTTTTTCGATTATGTTAACTTCATCGCCGCCTCCGGGTCCGTCAAAACCTGAAGGACCATGCTCAGTCGAATACATAATGTCCGTTCCTGGAAACCAATCGATACCCTGCGGATTTCTGTGACCGAAACTCCATACGGGATTTTCCGGAAATGGATTATCTGAAGGTATTGTTCCATCAGAATTTATTCTCAATATTTTCCCGTAAAGGTTGTTCTTGTCCTGCGCAAGATTTCTTTCGCCAGCATCTCCGGTAGTGATGTAAAGTTTTCCGTCAGGACCAAATTTAATTCTGCAGCCGGCATGATATTTTTCGGCGGGTATGCCGTCAATAATTATTTTTTCACCTGAAAGATTGTCGCCTTCGTCTTTATATCTGACTACCTTTACATTAAGAATATCTCCATTGTCATAAGCATAGCTTACATAAAGAAGATTATTGTTTTGATAATCAGGATCGAGAGTCAGTCCCATTAATCCTTCTTCGCCGCCTGAAGAAACATCCTCAAAAATCTTCACGGGCTTTTCCTGAAGTTTGCCGTTGAGTATTGCTCTTAATTTACCGTTCCTTTCTGTTACCAGCATTCTGTCTTTATCGGTAAATACAATGCTCCAGGGTACGTATAAATTTTCCACAAAAATTTCGGTTTCGATCGATACGGATGTGTCTTGTATTTGAGAGACTTTATTTTCTGATTTTTCAGGTGTGTCGGCTTTACAGGAAAATACATTGAAGAATAAAATCAAGGCGGGATAAATAAAAATTTTATTCGGTTTCAGTTTCATTTTAATAAAAAATTAATTTTTTAAATCACGCAGCTTTATAAACCAATCTGCCTTTTTTTATAACCTGCTCGATATTATTCACTCCGTAATTATACAAAAGAAATTTATACGACGGCATATCAAAAATCAGCAAGTCAGCCTGCTTTCCGGATTCTATGCTTCCCAAACGGTTTTCCAAATCCAGAGAATATGCTGCGTTGATAGTAACGGCATTGATAATTTCTTCGGCGCTCATTTTAAGCTTTAAAGATGCAAGCGACATTACAGTCTGAATATTCTCGGTCATGCTGCTTCCGGGATTGAAGTCCGTTGCAAGCACAACAGGTATATCACCATTAATAATTTCTCTTGCGGGCTGATAAGGAATTCCGAGAAAATAAGAAACACCGGGCAGAAGCACTGCTGAAATTTTTCTGGCGGAAGCTTTATTGTAAATTGAAAGTTTTGCTATGTCTTTTTTTTGCAAAACTTCAAGATGATCAACGCTTGCAGCATTAAATCTGATGGCAATATCTATTCCTCCCATGGAGGTAAACTGATCCGTATGAATTCTTGGTTTAAGCCCGTAAATTTTTCCTGCCGAAAAAATCCTTTCCGCATCATCCGTATTGAAATAATTTTCTTCAATGAAAATGTCAATAAATCTAACCAACTTTCTTTCTGCAACTCTTGGCAGCATTTCTTCAATTATTAAATTCACATATTGTTCTTTTGAATTTCCCGCAGGAATGCTGTGTGCTCCAAGAAACGTTGGTATAATATCTATTCCGTATTTGTTTTTCATGTTAAGCTCTTCCATTACATCGAGAAGTTTTAGCTCATTTTCTTTATCGAGTCCATAACCTGATTTACCTTCAAGCGTTGTCGTGCCGTAAGATATAAATTTCTTTAATCTCTTTTCGGATTCGTTTATCAATTTCTGCTTTGTGCTCTTTCTCACTTCATTAACCGTTGCTGCAATTCCTCCGCCGGCTTCAGCAATTTCCTGATATGATTTGCCGGATAATCTCATTTCATATTCGTTTTCTCTTGAACCTGCAAAAACAAAATGAGTGTGTGCATCGATAAATCCCGGCATTACAATTTTATCCGCTGCATCGATAACAGTAATATCATTCTTACCGGCATTGCCGAGAAATCTTTCAAGTCCCTGCCTCTCGCCGGCATATTTTATATTTTCTCCTTCGATTAGGACAAAAGCATTTTCAATGAGTCCGATTTCGGATTGATTGATACCGCATTTAGGTAATCCGTTATTGCTTTTGCAGGTAATGAGCTGTTTAATATTTTCAATTAAAATCGACATCAGAAATTATTAAAAAAATAAACCCCGGATTTACAAATCAAAATCCGGGGAATGAACAAAAATTTTAAAATAAATCAGGCAACAGATTTTTCATATTGCGCTTTTAATAAGTCAATTTCACTTATTCTCCAGCATGCAGCCGTATGCCCTTTTTCTACTTCCAGAAGCTGAGGTTCCTCGTCCCAGCATTTCTGAATCGCAAAAGTACATCTCGTGCAGAAATGACAGCCTTTGGGATAGTGAGTCGGCGGAGGAACGCTTCCTTCGATAGTAGAAAGTCTTTCTTTGGATTTATTCAGCTTAGGAATTGAATTAAGCAGTCCAATTGTATAAGGATGCTTCGGATTGTAAAAAATCTGGTCAACATTTCCAAACTCCGCTACTTTCGAAGCATACATTACGGCAACTTTATTTGACACTTCGGCAATAACTCCGAGATCATGTGTAATCATTATCACACCCATGCCAAGCTCTCTTTGAAGTTTGCTGATAAGTTCAAGTATCTGCGCCTGAACCGTTACATCCAGCGCAGTCGTTGGTTCATCGGCAATTAGAATTTCCGGATTGCAGCACAATGCCATGGCAATCATGATTCTCTGCCTCATACCTCCGGAAAGCTGATGAGGATATTCATTATATCTTTGCTCGGGTGCGGGAATACCTACAAGCTTCAGCATTTCAAGGGCTTTCTGTTTTGCTTCTTCTTTTGAAAGCTTCTGATGAAGTATAACTGCTTCTTCAATCTGGTTGCCGCATGTAAAAACGGGATTGAGGGAAGTCATTGGTTCCTGAAATATCATACCAATGTCATTTCCTCTGACATTCTGCATTTCTTTTTCGCTAAGAGCTAAAATGTTTTTCCCTTTGAAGTAAATTTCACCTCCCGCGATTTTTCCCGGAGGATTGGGAATTAGTCTCATGATCGACAATGCAGAAACGCTTTTGCCGCAGCCTGACTCACCAACGAGTCCGAGAGTTTCACCTTTATCAAGAGTAAAACTGACATCGTCAACGGCTTTTGCAACGCCATCATCGGTGTAAAAATAGGTCTTTAGATTTTTAACTTCTAATAATAAGGACATGTTTAAAATTTTATCAGTGGCTTCAAATTAAATTAATTATGAATTTGATTCAAGTATATTAAAACTTTCTTAAGGATTCTGTACTAAACTGAAAAACAGCTTTAGGGAGAAATAAAGTATTTTATTTAATATTAACCATAAAATAGATTATACTTTGTTTTTAGATGATTTTAAATTTAATTTTCAGCATAGAATACTACATTTACCGTAAATTTAAATTTCACAAAAAATAAAATTTTAAGTAAGTTTGTAAAAAATAAATTAAAATGAAAATAATTTTATCAATACTGCTGTTCATTATTCTCATTGCGGAAAGTCTGCATTCCCAGGTAATTCAGAGCTGGGTTCATAGATATGGAAGCATTCCAAACGGGATAGCAACTTTGGCAGGTTTAAAAACCGACAAACAAGGAAATGTATTCATTGCAGGTTCGATTATCGATGCCACTCTGACTGATTATGTAACAATAAAGTACAATGCTTCCGGTATTCAGGAGTGGGATAGAATTTTTTCGGGGCAGATTGAAGACAGGGCATTAGATCTTGTGTTGGATAATAACGGGAACGTAATAGTAACAGGGCTTTCAGAAAATTTTACCGGTACTTATGATATTATAACTATTAAATACAATACATGTGGAGATTCATTATGGGTAAGAAGATTCAACGGTGCAACTGCGTTTACAATGGACCAGCCGGTAGCAATCGATGCCGATAAAAATGGTAATGTTTACGTTTGCGGTTATTCATTCGGATCTGCACCTACGACATTCATTACAATAAAATATAATCCGGCGGGAGATTCTCTTTGGGTTGCCAGAAATCAGGTAGGTGAGACTGCATTACCCGTAGATATAAAAACGGACAATAACGCAAATGTAATTGTTTACGGCAGGGGTGCAAGGGTTATGAAGTTTGATACAAACGGTAATCCGCTTTGGAACAGACAATATTCTTTTAATGCAGCAGAATCAAATAAATCGATCGCGACAGATGCTTCGGGAAACATTTATCTTGCCGCATATAAAAACACATCAACTTTTAATGACTTTGCTATCGTTAAGCTTAACCCTGACGGCGATACATTATGGACAAGAATCAGGAACGGATTCGGAGGTTCACTTGCAACTCACGACGACTCAAAAGCTATATGTCTTGATAATTCAGGAAATGTATTTCTTACGGGTGAGATTTATAATTTAAACACTTACAATTTTTCTACAATCAAGTACAATGAAAGCGGAGTATTCCAATGGGAGAGAAATTACACTTCAGCGCAGAACGGCTCAGGTGGAAATGATATTGCTTGTGATAACTCGGGTAATGTTTATGTAACAGGCGGGAGCGGTGATTATGCAACAATAAAATACAATTCCGCCGGTGATTCTTTGTGGGTAATAAAGTATAACGGACCGGCAAATCAAAATGACATAAGCATGCATTTAGCAATTGACGGTATGAATAACATTCTGATTTCGGGTAGAAGTGTTGCAAGTTTAAGTCCCGTCATTTATGAATTTGCAACAATCAGATATTCACAGACTATCACTGCAATAAATTCTCTTGAAACAACAGATCACGGATTTATACTTAAACAAAATTATCCGAATCCCTTTAACCCGGAAACGGTAATTGAATATGCTGTTCCTTTTAAGAGCCACATTAAAATCAGTTTATTCGATCTGCTTGGGAGAGAATTGATCACGGTAGTCAATGAAACAAAAGAATCCGGTTTATACAGTGCTGAAATTAACGGAGAAAACTTAGCGGGTGGAATATATTTTTATATTCTTCAGACTTCCGGAATAAAAATCGTGAAAAAATTAAATTTAATAAAATAACTCGGGTTATATTCGGATAACTTCGTTAAGTTAATTTTATAATCTGAAAGATAAATATTATAATTGACAAATATTTATTTTATCTCCTCGCCTATCATAATCCTGTGTCCGTCAGGTGTTTTAATTCCGAATTCCCGCATACCCCAGGGTTTATTTTCAGGTTCAACAATGATATTGGCACCAAACAGCTTAATCTGGTTAAAATATGAATCGGCATCGTCAACCATCAGATATCCGAAATAAGAATGATCACCCAGTTTATTCGGATCAATGGAACCGGGACATTCATCTATCATAATGCTGCAGTTATCTTTTGCAACAAATATCCAACCTTCATCTTCATAATAAATTTCAAATCCCAATACACTCTCATAAAATTCAGCGGATGATTTTTTGTCGTGAACGGCAAGTACATAATGATTTCTTAAGATTTTTGTCAAGTATAAGCTTAATAAGTTAATTTTCTTTAAAGATAATTTCCGGACTTTTAAGCTTCTGCGAATTACTTTTTATTTTCAGAGATTATAAAAGATTCCCTTCTATGAAATTTTCTTACGGTTTCTAATGGAAGGTTTAAATTTGCCGAAACAAGTTCTTCAGGATTTGAAGAAAGCCAAGCACTGAGCGATATTTCTTCATAAACTCCGCTATTGAATACGATCAGAAGTTTACATTCATCATCTCCAATGTTTTCAATCGAATGACCGTAGCCCATCGGAGAATATCCAATATCATTTTCGCATAATTCGGAAACTGACGACAAGCCCGAAGAAGCAAATTCAGTCATGCGGATTTTACCGGAGATTACATAAAGCCATTCATCGGCTTTGGGATGCCAGTGAAGTTCTCTCAAAGCACCCGGATTCAGATGAAGAATTGCTCCCGTCATTGTAGCGGATATTGGAAATTCATTTGAAGATACAAGCCAGAGTTTACCCCCCTGATGTTCATGAAAAGGTTTTTGTGAAAGTAATTCATACTTATGTGTTAGCGGAGGTGCATCGGAAATTTTCAAATCTGATTTTTCAGAAGAATGAACAATGTATGCTTCTTTATCTGGAAGTCCGCTGAGTTCACCTTCGTCCACATTCAGATTTTTCGAAACGATTTCACGGGGAGTATGAGCAAGCCAGTCTGTTACGCTGAATGTAGCAAACTCGGAGAATGCACCATTGTCAAAAACAAGCATGAATGTCGTGCCTTCTGGTCCCAAACCTTGAATTGAATGACCGTGACCTCTCGGAAAATACCAAACATCTCCAGCTTTGAAATCATTGTATTCATATCTGCCTTCCGGATCGATGATTGTAGTTCTGACATTTCCGGAAATTACAAAACCCCATTCTGCCGCATTGGCATGCCAGTGAAGCTCTCTTAAACCTCCGGAATCCAGCGCCATTAATACACCGGCAATATTTTTTGAGACCGGAAAATCTTTTACTGTTGCTTCTTTTGCCCAGCCGTCTTTTAAAACTCGGGCTTTTTGATTATTTAGAGAAAACTTAAATTCCGGTAGTTTCTCTGATTTATTTGTTGACAACTGAAATTACCTATACCTTTCTTATTGTTTAAAAAACGACTGAATCCGAAGTTTATATTGATTCTCAACTTTTTCAGGAAAATAAAAAAACAATAAATAAAATTAGTCTAACAATTGTTAAATGATTAAAAAATTACCTGAAATTCAGTTTTCAAATTAAATTATTTCTGATTTAAATTCAATATACCTATATAAAAGGTTCAAATTCTAAAGAATTCAGAGTTTTTTCATAAACAATTCAGCATTAATTTTTAAAACAAAATGGTTTGAAATTACCCGTCATATTTTGTATTTTGACATTCACAAAAAAGCTAAAGACGGGGCTATAGCTCAGTTGGTAGAGCGTCTGAATGGCATTCAGAAGGTCAGCGGTTCGACCCCGCTTAGCTCCACATTCTGTAATTCATTAAATAATCAAATATGTTTGCAATAGTAGATATAAAAGGTAATCAATATAAAGTACAGGAAAAACAAAGAGTGTTTATTCCGAGGCTAAAAGATGAAATCGGTTCAAAAGTTACATTCACAAAAGTGCTGATGTATTCCCCGGACGAAAAAACATTTGAAGTAGGCTCACCTGTATTGAATAAAAAAGTTGAAGCAACGGTACTTGATCATGTAAAAGATGACACTGTGATTGTATTTAAAAAGAAAAGAAGAAAAGGATATAAAGTCAGAAAAGGTCACAGGCAGGGTTATACCTCCGTACAGATAGATCTTATTGCATAACTTAGTAAATAATAATTTTTCAATTAACATTTAACATTAACAAAAATGGCTCATAAAAAAGGACTTGGAAGTTCTAAAAACGGCAGAGATTCAAATGCACAGAGACTTGGCGTAAAAAGATTCGGAGGAGAGATAGTAAAAGCTGGCAACATTTTGGTCAGGCAGAGAGGTACAAAATTTCTTCCCGGCATAAATACCGGTCTTGGAAGAGATTATACGATTTTTTCTTTAATTGACGGTAATGTAAAATTCACTACCAAAAAGGGTAAAAAAACAATTAATGTTATTCCTGCAGTTAATGCCTGAGCTATAGGTTTGGATTTTTTTTTAGGGTTATTCCGGTCATCGGAATAACCTTTTTATTTTATACAAATTTAAATTTTATTCAGAATGAAAGTAACAGTAGTAGGCGCCGGAAATGTCGGGGCAACATGTGCAAATGTCATTGCACAAAAAGAATTAGTCAATGAAGTTATACTTGTAGATATTAAAGAGGGAACTGCCGAAGGTAAATCTCTCGATATATGGCAGACTTCCGGTATAAATAATTATGATACAAGAGTAAAAGGAGTAACAAACGATTATACTTCCACTGCAAATTCGGAAGTTGTCGTAATAACCTCCGGACTTCCGAGAAAACCAGGAATGAGCAGGGATGATCTTATTTCCACCAATGCCGAGATAGTAAAATCAGTAACGGAAAATGTAATAAAACATTCTCCCGATACGATACTGATTGTAGTTTCAAACCCGCTCGATGTGATGACCTATTGCGCTTACATCAATTCAAAACTTCCTTCCACAAAGGTTATGGGAATGGCGGGCATTCTCGATACTGCAAGATACAGAGCATTTCTTGCTGATGCACTTAACTGCTCTCCTAAAGACATTCAGGCTATGCTTCTCGGCGGACACGGTGATACAATGGTACCGCTGCCGAGATATACGACGGTAAGCGGAATTCCGGTAACTGAGCTGATCGATAATTCAAAACTTAATGCAATAGTTGACCGCACAAAGAAAGGAGGCGGTGAACTCGTTGCATTGATGGGAACTTCAGCATGGTATGCACCCGGAGCTGCGGCTGCCCAAATGGTTGAATCAATTGTTAAAGATCAGAAAAGAATTTTCCCTGTATGCGCTTGGCTCAACGGAGAGTATGGACAAAAGGAAATTTATCTGGGTGTTCCTGTCGTTCTTGGGAAAAATGGTATTGAAAAAATCATTGAATTGAAACTCAACAATGATGAAATGAAACTTTTAAATGATTCCGCGAAAGCTGTCAAAGAAGTCATGGATGTTCTTGATAAATTAAACAAATAAATACTTTTTTATTTTCAGATAACAATTAAAAAGTCTGATCTCTTTTAGAGATTCAGACTTTTTTAATTTTCAAAATAAAGCAGATTGATGATATCAAACCTGCCACTTGCCGGTTACAGTCAACGCTTCAAATTCAATACTGCAGATATCCCAATATCCGAAATCATTTATTTCAAAATAAATTTTAAAAGATTCATCATAACGGTTTGGCATATTAAAGCTATCGTTTAATTTAACGGTTACAATTCCGCTTACTTCTGCTTTACCTGAACTCAAGTCAAATTTTACATTTTCAAAAAGTACATTTTCGATTTTGAAATAAGAATTGGCTTTATGAAAATCAGAAACAAGTTTTGTAAAATCTGATTGACATAAAAATATATTGTTTACTGTTATTTTATTGCAAAGACGGTATTTATCAAATTCTTCGTCCCAGCTTCCGTCATAAAGCTTAATGAATAATTCTTCCGAATAATTTTTCAGATCATATTCATGATTTGGATGGAATTCCTCATAAATGAAGCAATGATTTAAGCCTTTGATTCTGATGTCATCGGTTTCTATTTCAAACAACTCTTCGGTAATGAATTTGTAAATTACCTTATCTTCATAATCACAGAGGCAATTCAAAACAATGTTATTTTTGTACAGCAGGGCAAAAAGTTTATTTAATTCAGATTCAATTTCGCTGTCTTTAACTTCCTCAATTTTCCTGAAGTCAGGTTTGCCGATGAAATCATAAATTTTTACGCGTTTTGAATCGGCATAGGATTTTTCGAAGTTGTAAATGTATTTCAGCCATTCATTTTCCAATTCTTCGTCGAGATTGGAACCGGAATGACGCATGCCGAATTCAGCCGTTAATTTCATTCTCAGAAGATTGTTTTCTTCACGAAGCCTTTCTGTTCTTTCGAGATTTTCAGACTGATTGTTTTTTTTCATTTTAATGTGATTTAAATTTACAAATATCTACATGACAAATTATAGTAAGAGCCTGAATCAGTCAAATTGTAAATTTCCCGAAATGTGAAAGCAAATTAAATCATTCAATGCTTAAAAAAAACAATTTATTATCTCAAGCTTATAATCAGAGAAAATGCAAATGTTTAGGATGGTAAAATATTATGTCTTCGCAAAGTTTTCCGTATTTAAACCATTTAGAGAATCTTTTCAGGTGAATGTGTCGGGATTCAGCGGGTAAAAAATTCCTGAGTATGATACTTTCATCTTTTCAATTTGCTGAATCCTCCGGCTGTTATACTGTATGCCGAAAATTTTTGCAGATGAATAAACTCAATAGTGACTAGGAAATGGAAATAAGTTTACTTCTAAGAGTTCCATACCCAAAACTTTTCATATCTCGGGATAGTTTTTTTAATTCGGGAATGAAAATGCAACCCAGAAACTTTAGAAATTAAGTCAGTGAAAATCACTGAAAAACATTTGCAGACTTTCGATGCAAACGATTATTATTATGGAAAGTTTTTTAGTTTAAACATATTCTGTCAAATTTCATATCAATAATGGTAAATTTTTAAATATTACTTAAATTCAAAACGATAGAATTAAGTTGTTTAATTTTTTTAAGGTCTGATAGCTGCAATAAAATCTGCCGCATTATTATCTGAAATTACCGCATCATTTCCGTCAATAAATTCATCACCGTTTAAATCAGTTATAAGATAACCTATGTTAAAAATTGCCGCATCATTGTCAATCAATAATCCATCGTCACCATCAATTACTCCGTCCTGATTGACATCACCAGAATATATTGCAAATGTTAAAGGTTTAACATTTACTTGTTTCATGTTATTGCCAAATGCGCTTGAGGCTTCTTCATCAAACTCATAATGCTTTTCAACTGAATCATTTCTTACTAAGCCCGAACTCCAAGTATATAGACCGTTTCTATGCCTTAATTCCACAAAAAAACTGTCCGGTGAATTAATGTTTGGAAACAATAATGTGACGGTACCTAATTCAGATAAATTTCCCGTTGATGAATCTATTTTATCATAGGGTGCAATAGCTCTTCTTAAATTAATTTTAACGGTATCGGAAACTGACATTGCCGATAAATCTTCTTTGTAAAATCCTTCAATGTACATTCCAAGATTTAATATAAATCCGAATCCGGAATGATATGTTGGTCGTAAGCTCCAGTTTGGAAGCGGAAGATAATTTGTGTAGTATCTCCAAGGTCCGAAATGCTGAAGAGGATTTGAAGTAAGCTTATACTCAATCCTTGCACGCCATTTCGTTTCTTTCTGCAGAAAAAAAGATAACCCGGTTGCATCAGCATATAAATTGGGAGTAGATCCGCTCCCATTTATTATTGTCTGATTTATTCCCGTCCCGGTATAGGATGTACTGTTTGTTAATTTGAAATTCGAACCGGAGCTGAAGGGCTGACCGCTGATTCCCGTTTCATATACAATCTTACCGATTGTTTTTCCCATTGGAGATCTCCCCTGTAAAGCAAATCTTGCTGCTGTAAAACTGCCTGTATAACCTCCGTTGTAAACTACATTGAAAGTATATGGTTTAAACTGCCTGATATAATTATTTTTCGAGATTCCTTCATTACCGTAATATGAATATGCAGCTCCGATTACATCAGCACCGCTTGTATGTCCCGACGCACCGGCTATTATGTCGCTGTATGAATCACCGTTAACATCTCCGGCACTCGACACGGAAATTCCCAGATTTTCATTTGCCTGATATCCTTCGGCTGTCCAGTCGGGGGATGCAGATAATCCGGAAGATGAGCCGTGAAAGACGCTGACTCTGCCTCTGTTTGTTAAACCGTTATCGTATAAAGGTTCGCCTACTGCAATGTCGCTGTATCCATCGCAGTTTACATCTCCTGCAGTTGATACACTTGTACCTAATGCAGGATTATTCTGACCTCCGGTATATGTCCACGGGGTTGGATTTAATCCCCCGGCAAAACCATAAAACACAAAAACTTTTCCGGTAGTGAGGTGACCGTTAAAATAATAATTCGCTCCGATAACAATATCGGCTATGCCCGAACCGTCAACATCACCTGCACATGCAACGCTAATTCCATATTGAGAAAATGCTGTACCGAGATTTGAAGTCCAGTCCGGGCTGGTTTGATTCAGACCGTTTGGAGAAGATGAGCCGTAATACAAATAGACTCTGCCTCCGGTAGTTGTCCAGTCGAAATTCGGCGCACCGATTAATACATCATTATAGCCGTCGCCGTTTACATCGCCCGCTCCGGAAACGCTGGTTCCGTATTGTGCAAAAGCTGTATTGCTCTCTCCGGTCCAGCTTGGTGAAGCAGATAAACCCGAAGCAGATCCCATAAATAAATACACTCTGCCTTCATCTGATTCGCCGTTTGAATATCTGTATGCTCCTGCAAGAACATCTGAATATCCGTCGCCGTTAACGTCGCCTGCAGCAGCAACACTCCACCCTAAAAATGAATTTGCCTGATTCTCTTCAAATGTCCATGATGAAATGCTGATGTTTGTTAAAAGAGATGAGCCGTAATAAACATAAACTTTACCTTCGCTGGTTTCGGGATTTGTATTATAAGGAGCTCCTACAATTACATCTCCGTATCCATCGCCGTTAATATCGCCTGCCGATGATAAGCTGTATCCGAATGTTTGAAAATTGCCCGACGGCGGTATAAAGTTTACTCCGAATGAAGAAGGTGCAAATCCTGTTGAACTTCCCGCAAGAATAAATACTCTTCCTGTTTTGTTTGTTCCATTATCGTAATAAGGTGCGCCTATCAGAGCTTCCGAATAGCCATCACCGTTTATGTCTCCTCCAAGTGCAACGCAACTTCCGAAATCAGTATTAATCTGATTTGAAGGCGCACCGATTCTTGACCAGCTGCTTGTCAAAGACAATCCTCCGGGAGAACCGAGAAACACAAATGCCCTTCCTTCGTCTGTCTGTCCGTTGTCATAATAAGGAGCACCGGTTATTACATCGCTTATGCCGTCGCCGTTAACATCGCCTGCAGTAGAAACGCTGTAGCCGAATTGTGCATTTACCTGTCCTCCGTCAACAATCCAGTTGGGTGAGAGAGATAATCCCGCTGTTGTACTGTTGCCAAAATAAATATACGCTCTGCCTTCATCAGTTAATGTGTTGTTATACAAATAAGCTCCTGCGATAACATCTGCATATCCATCGCCGTTAACATCACCTGCCGTAGAAACCGAAATACCCAGTGCAGCATCGGCTTGTCCTCCTTCTACAGACCAGCTTGGCGTCTGTGACATTCCGCCGAATGAACCGGGATTACCTTTGAACAATGAAATTTTACCTTCATTGAATTCGCCGTTGGTGAAATGATAAGCTCCTACAATTACATCACTGTATAAATCACAGTTGATATCTCCAGCGAGAGAAACGCTCACTCCGAAATTTGCATTAGCGCTTCCACCGTATCCTGTCCAGAATAAAGAAGGTTGTGTTTGTCCGAAATAAATTCCTCTGAATATCATTGCCTTTCCTTCACTCTGGAAAGTATTTGTGTAATTATAAGACCCGATTATAAAATCTCCGCGTCCATCGCTGTCAACATCTCCTGCAAGGCTTACCGAACTGCCAAGTCCTTCATTGTTTTGTGTACCGACAATGTTCCAATTTGCATTGGAAGGGGTTCCATTTGGAATGGGACCTGAGGCCGAACCGTACCATAAAAATGCTGCTCCGCAATCTGTAAAAGGAGAAGAATCATAAAGATATGCTCCGATCAAAACATCACTGTATTCAATATACTGTCCCGTATGATAATTTACATTTCCGGCAGTTGAAACGCTGATTCCGAATAATGCTCCTGCCTGATTGCTTTCGGCTGTCCAGTCTGCGTTCGACGGATTTCCGTTTGCTCCAAGTCCTGCAGCCGAGCCATACCAGATAAAAGCGGCTCCTTCATCAGTCTGGCCGTTATCATACCTGTATGAGCCTGCTAATACATCACTGTATCCATCCCCGTTAACATCTCCGGCTGTTCCGCAGTCGTTTCCGAATTCCGCAAAAGCCTGATTGCTTTCGGCTGTCCAGTCGGGGGATGCAGAAGGACCGGAAGCAGCGCCGTTATACACAAACACTGCACCTTCGAGAAATTGTCCACCGTCAAATGTATTTGCTCCGATTATTACTTCGCTGTAACCATCTCCGTTAACATCTCCGGCAGTTGATACGTTAATTCCGAAACTTGCATTTGCCTGATTTATTTCAGAAGTCCAGTTGGCAACAGTAGAAAGGGGATCAATTGTTAAAGGGTAGACAGCTTCATTATCATTTACAGCTATGGAAAAATTTTTTTTATTTCCTTTAAAAAATTTGCCGTAAATATTTGCACATTCAAAATATGCTCTTACATCTTTTCCTTTTGCATCCCAAGCTTTAAGTGATTTATATTTCATCTTTTCATTTCCAAATTTGTCTTTAAAACATAACGCATCACCGCCGGTTACCATTTTCAATTCAGTTTCGACAGACAAATTAATTCTTAAAATTCCATTTCCCTTCGGTTTCTCTTTAATAATAAAATCTTGTCTCATTCCCTCTTCATTGTTTAAATAATTAATCCTTAATTTATCATTTTCTATATAAGCTTTATTTCTGTCTGTGAAGATTTTTTCTCCGGATAAATCAAACCATTCTACCACATCTCCGGAAGAATTTTCCGGATTAAGAGAATTATTTTCCGAAGACGATGCTCTGCTTACATTCTTTAAAGTAAAGCAGATTTTCCATTCGTCTATTTTCTTATATCTCTTTTCATTTTCACCGATAAACTTATCATTTAAATCAAACAAAGGAATGTTTGTAATTCTGGGTGATACCGTAAAACCGTTTTTAAAATAAGTAAACCTAAGATTGTTTGCTCTATTGGGTGATTGAAATGATTTTATTTCTTCATTAAAAGTTATCTCGTATTCTTTAGCTTTAATTTGCTCGATCGCATCTGAATACCAATTCGTATTTTCCGGATTATTTCCAAAGTCTGAAGCTGAGTTTTTTAGTTGATGATAAATATCATCATGAGGTGCTGCAACTATCTGATTTTTAGACAGGAAATCCGGAGCAAGTAAGAAATGTGTATTTAAATCTTCTCGAGCCAGCAGAATTATTGAAGAAATAATAAAGATTTTGAATTTCGTTGAATTCATATTTTCCCTTTCAATTTTTTGCAAAACTAAATATACTGAATTTTAAATGCAATAATTATTTAGACAAATAATTTCTTAATAGGCGATAAAGCTTAAAAACACAAGCAAACTCAAAGATAAAATTAAAGTATTGATGGGATTACGGGTCACACAATAAGATTTTTCACCGGCGGTGAAATCCAGACTCCACTGGAAAAATAAGCGAATGCGATATACACTCATGAAAGCAAGGAGCACATAAACAAGATACATTTGCTGTTTGGAAAGTAATAAATATACATAGCACAAATATGCGGGAATTCGCGAGAATACTGTTGTATTTGCGTATAATGTAGAAAGTGAATTGCGTATATTTAAATGTTAGCCACCATTTAAAAAAGACAGAAATATGAACAGACTATTATTTTTAACAGTTTTAGTATTAGGCTTCGGTCAATTAAAATCGCAGACAATTGAAATAGGACAAGATGCTAAAGAAATTAAGCAACTAATTCAATGGTCAACACAGCAGAGAACTGGTTTTGACAGTTACGGTAATTCTAAAGGTAATAATGTTACTTGGGACGTGAAATATAACAATGGACTAATCACAGATGTTATACAGTGTTATTCAAACCAATATCTAATTGACTTTAGAGTTTCAGCAAGCTTTTGTAAGCATTATATAATGGAATATGGTCAACTTGCATATGTGTTGACACAGTACGAAGATGTTTCAACTGAGCAATTAACCGAGTTTTATGAAAATAATTATGGAGAATACAAAAGCGGTAAGTTCTATTTCTCTGACGACTATAAGCATTATTCCAAAATTTATCTTGCCAATAATGGTTATGCAACAGTAGAATGGAGAAAAACAGAACCAGATGAGTTACCAGCCGACATACAAACAAAAATTTCTAATAAACTAAAGGCAGAGCAGGACGCAGAAGAAAAAAGAATTAAAGAAGAAGAAGAACGAAAACAAAAAGAAAGAGAAATAAAATCAAAAACATATGATTTAAAGGAAAACAACATTTCCTTATACAATCAAACTTTCAGCGAAATCAAAAGTGATATTGCGGATTATTTTCAAAAATCTTCAAGTTATTATCATTCCAGTAACATTCCCTCATATACAGACCTTGCAAACGGTAATGAGAAAAAGTATCGTTTTACTAATACTTATACAGCATATTACAAACTTGAAGACCACAGCCGAGAAAGTGTAGATTATGGTTCTGTAATTGATGCAGGTTCATACGATGTCCGACAAAACAAGGAAATAAAACTCGTTTCAGGCACAGATAATTCTTGCAGTCTATTCAATTCGATTTCAGTCAAAATCCCAACAATTAAAATTCAAGGTTACGAAGTAATGACTGAAGCCACTTTTCCGAATATAAAAGTTGACTATGCAAAGGGCGTAACGATTGTGAAAATAAAATCAGGTGAAGTCGAATTTAAATCTTTTCCGCCTGACGAAGACATTCAAATTAAATTAAAGGAAAAATTGAAAAGTGAGCCAAACGGGAAATATATTGTGCAATATGAAGTTGGTAATATTGCAGGCAAAGAATTTGTTAATACTGAACTTGAAAAGAAAACTACAAAAGTAGGTTCAGGTTGGCTTCTATTGGGTTTATTACTATTGGGATTATTATTATGATAGAAAAAGAATTATCAGACATTGATTTAAAATTATTGGTAGAGAGTGCTTTTCAAAAGTTAGAAAAGACAGAAGAAATTGATAGCAAAATTTCTACAGAAAAATCTAATACATTGAATTGGATACTTGCATTGACAACTCTTTTTGTCGGTATTTGCATACAAAATTATAAGTCAATAACAACTCTATGTTTGAAAGAAGAATTGTTTTTAGCGGAGAAAATAATCTTTGCTTTTTCAGTAATAATGCTGATTGCATATAAAATCGTGAACACAAACTATGAAAAGCAAAAGAAATCATTTTTGGCAAACTTGCATACACATAAGCTTGAATTGCTTTTTGACCTTAAAACTAAGCTAAAACCAAAACTAACTAACGAACAGACTTTTATTCCTTCGTTTATAAATCGTTTCAGAAATGGCGAACTTATCCCTGACTACGACAAAGAAAGAAAAGAAGCATTTAAGACAATTGACCGAAAAGTAAGTAATTTTGGAAAACTGTTAAAAATAATCTATGCAGTAACATTGACCGCATTTATAATAAACTTGACAATAACTATAATGCTGATAATGAATATAAACGGTGGCTAACAAAGTGTAGCAGTAATAAGGGTTTCAGTGGTAAATCAAGCATTCTGCCCCGCATAAAAATTTGTGTCGGTGGACAAGGACGAAGCCCGCAATCCCTTACTACTGCTACACTCGACCGTTATGCGACATGCTGATAATTAGTTTTTCAGGCACATTTTATTTAAAATATTTGACGAGCAAAGTTGTGAAACAGATTTTTATAGAAATGCCGACTTATAGAATTATTTATTTTTTTAAATTTACCATGTGTGACATCAGCACGAACGCATAACATCGGCTTAGCGATAGCGGGCGGCGTTTGTTAATTGAAGTGTTGTGTATAAATGCCCGCCATCGCCAAGCCACGGAACGTTATGCGACATGCTGATAATTAGTTTTTCAGGCACATTTTATTTAAAATATTTGACGAGCAAAGTTGTGAAACAGATTTTTATAGAAATGCCTACTTATAGAATTATTTATTTTTTTAAATTTACCATGTGTGACAACAGCACGAACGCATAACATCGGCTTAGCGATAGCGGGCGGCGTTTGTTAATTGAAGTGTTGTGTATAAATGCCCGCCATCGCCAAGCCACGGAACGTTATGCGACATGCTGATAATTAGTTTTTCAGGCACATTTTATTTAAAATATTTGACGAGCAAAGTTGTGAAACAGATTTTTATAGAAATGCCGACTTATAGAATTATTTATTTTTTTAAATTTACCATGTGTGACATCAGCACGAACGCATAACATCGGCTTAGCGATAGCGGGCGGCGTTTGTTAATTGAAGTGTTGTGTATAAATGCCCGCCATCGCCAAGCCACGGAACGTTGTGCGTCATGCTTTGAAGACAGTGATAACATTGAAGTGACAGTAACAATAATGAAACAACAAAATAGACAATGAATAAAAACAGACTTGAAGCGTTTTCAGACGGAGTGATTGCCATCATCATTACCATCATGGTTTTGGAGTTAAAAATTCCGCACAATCCAACGTGGCAAAGCTATTTGGATGTGTATCCCATATTTATCAGCTATGCTTTAAGTTTTGTTTTGTTAGGACTTTATTGGAGCAGCCACCATCATTTATTTGAAACTGTTTCAAAAGTCAATAACAAAATTCTCTGGTTAAACATGCTAACTCTTTTTTGCCATTCACTCATTCCGTTTGCAACTGCATCAATGGGAGAAAATAGTTTCGCATCTATTCCGGTTGCCATATACGCTGCTGTGCTTTTTATAGCAAATGTTTCTTACCTGATTTTAGTAAATGGTTTGCGTAGTTTGCATAGCTCAGATTCTTCCTTTCATAAGGCATACAAAGGACATAAGATAATTTATACATCAATGGCTGTTAACGCTTCTGCTGCAATTGTTTCATTGATTGGATTCCCCAAAACAGCATTTCTGCTCATTGCATTGAAAGCTGTGATGTGGTTCATTCCGAATCACAGAATCGGAAGTTATAAAACTGGTGAAGATCGAACATCAAAATAGCGAAACTAACTTTATGTTCTACCTTTTGTTTTACATAAAATAAATGAATATGGTAAATGATTTTAAAAATAAAGTTGCTCTCGTCACAGGTGCTGGTTCAGGAATCGGACTTGCCACTGCAAAAGCATTTGCCAAAGAAGGTGCTTCCGTGGCATTGGCTGATTATAATGAAAGTGCAGTTAAGGAAGCAACAAAAGAATTTAAAGAAGCCGGTTGCGAAGCAATAGCCATCCGTTGTGATGTTACAAATGAAACAGACGTTGCCAATATGGTGGCACAAACCGTAGCAGCTTTCGGAAGATTGGATTATGCCTACAATAACGCAGGTATGCATGTTCCTGTGGTTGAAACTGCTGATGCACTTTCAGAAGATTTTGATAAAGCCATTGCTGTTAACCTCAAAGGTATCTGGCTATGTATGAAATACGAATTGCAGCAGATGCGAAAACAAGGAAGCGGGGCTATCGTTAATTGTTCTTCTCAAAGCGGATTAGTAGGCACAGCAAATTTGGGTGCATATACAGCAGCTAAACATGGTGTGGTTGGGTTAACAAAAGCAAGCGCATTGGAATACGCCAGCAAAGGCATTCGCATCAATTGTATTTGCCCTGGCACAACCGAAACACCTATGGTTTCCAATGCAGTAGCGGACAGACCGGAACACATGGCTGCAATCATTAGTGCTATTCCACTGGCTCGGATGGGCAAGGCAGCAGAAATTGCAAGTGCTGTGCTTTGGTTATGTAGTGAAGGTGCAGGCTTTATGGTTGGTCAGGTAGTAACGCCTGACGGTGGTTACACTGTGAAATAGTGATTAAGAATTTCATTGTCCAATTAAACACAAAAAATGATGTTAAAAAATAAAGACTGGAACCGCAGAACCTTCTTAAAAACTTCGGCTTCTGTTTTGGCTTTCCCATTTGTAACTCCATTCAACGGATTCGCACAATTTGTTTTAACTCAGTATAACAATTCAAAAATGATTACAGATAAAAATACTACCCTATTGCCAACCCGAAAATTAGGAACGCTTGAAGTTTCAGCAATGGGACTGGGCTGCATGAATTTCCATCATGCATTCTATCCAAGAACTACCAAACAGGAAGCAATAAAAGTTATTCAGAGAGCATACGAACTTGGTGTAACATTTTTTGATACGGCAATAAACTACGGTCCATTTCTCAGCGAAGAAAGTGTTGGCGAAGCTGTTGCCCCATTTAGGGATAAGATAATTCTCGCTACTAAATTTGGGTATGGTTATGATGAAAATGGGAAAAACATTGGGCTTAACAGCCAACCTGATTATATCAAGAAAATGACTGACGCTTCTTTGAAGCGATTGAAAACTGATTACATAGACCTTTACTATCAACATCGTGTTGACCCTACTGTTCCGATTGAAGATGTTGCAGGTGTTATACAAGATATGATAAAAGAAGGCAAAGTGCGCCATTGGGGGTTATCAGAAGCCGGTGAGGCAACCATTCGCAGAGCACATAAAGTGCAACCGCTTACTGCTATACAAAATGAATATGCCGTGTGGACAAGAGACCCTGAAGGCGAAGTGCTTTCAACTTGTGAGGAGTTGGGAATAGGATTTGTTCCATGGAGTCCAATAGGGAAAGGTTTTTTATCAGGCACCATTACACCAAATACAAAGTTTGACCCAAGGCTTGATGTGCGATACAACTCACCTCGTTTTACAACGGAGAACTTAAAAGCAAACTGGAAAATTGTTTCGCTATTGCAACACATTGGTGCTAAAAAGTATGCAACGCCTACACAAATTGCACTTGCATGGCTGATGACCAAGTATCCATTTATTGTTCCCATTCCAGGAACGACTTCCATTAAACATCTGGAAGAAAATGTCAATACACTACAAGTGGAGTTTACAGGCGATGACTTCAATGAAATTGAAAATGAATTTGCAAAGATTGGAGTTCATGGTGAAAGAACCACGGCACAACTATCATCCGTTCACGACATAGGAGCAAATCTTGGAACGAGTTCAAAAGGAACACATGGGAATTCGCCATTGCCCAAGAAATGAAGATTGAGTAGCACGAACGCACAACAAGGGCTTAGCGATAGCGGGCGGGCAGTGGTTAATTGATGTGTTGTGCTTCTATTTTATCCCGCAATGCTGCGGGATGCTTGCCGACAGTTTAGTGCTTCGTAATGCCCGCCATCGCCAAGCCCCGAACCGTTGTAGGCAATTTAAAAAATAACCCCTGGATATAAATTTATCCTGATTTCCTAACTTATAAATCGCAACATAAATAATTAGCTCATAGTTCATATGGAAATACTTCTAAAAACAGACTCAAATAAACACAAGCTACGTTATGACCATCACTTTTTTTTAGCAATGGCTATAATTTTGCTTGTTACATTTTTCATTGGCTTCGCTCCTTCTTACTATTTGGCAGGCATGACAAATGCACCACTTCCAGACAAAACTATTCATATACATGCCATTGTTTTCACCATTTGGATTCTGCTATATATTACACAGGTTTCACTCGTATTTATAAATAAGGTCAATCTTCATCGTCAACTCGGAATGATTAGTTTCGTGTTTACATTTGTAATGGTTGCCACGGGCCTTATGGCTAGTGTGGACGCCTTAAAGCGAACTATTGCCCCAGGGGTTGACGAGTTGTTGTTTATTATAAACATCACAATGACACTTGGATTTGCTTCTTTTGTAGCAGCGGCATATAAAATGAGAAGTACGCCTGCTAGTCACAAGAGGTTTATGCTAATGGCTAATATTGCTCTTGTTTTTGCAGGGCTCATTCGTTGGCCAGTTGATTTACTGTACCACAATATTCCTCTAGCAGCACGGGCGTCTTATCTTTTCTTGCTTCCGATTGTGCTTTATGATTTATGGAGCATCCGTAAAATTCATCGCGTGACACTTTGGTCAGGCATATTGATGATTGTTATTTTTGAACTTCGATTTTTTATTGCAAAAACAACACTTTGGCTTGAATTTGTAGAACGGATTAAACTCCATTCTCAATAGGGAAGAATGACTTTACAGACATGAATTGATAAAATGCCTACAACATTGGGTTTTATGCAAGTTGGGGTTGACATTGTAACATCAGCTATTTGCAAATCTCAGCTTCAGCTCGGTCAGACGAATAACCATCAGCTTTTGTACTTGATTCATCAACATATTTTCAATCCGCAGCGGCTATGGGCAGACGGAATACTAATTCCCAACCTGCATAAAGCCCTGTCCGTTATGCGACATGCTGATAATTAGTTTTTCAGGCACATTTTATTTAAAATATTTGACGAGCAAAGTTGTGAAACAGATTTTTATAGAAATGCCGACTTATAGAATAATTTATTTTTTTAAATTTACCATGTGTGACATCAGCACGAACGCATAACATCGGCTTAGCGATAGCGGGCGGCGTTTGTTAATTGAAGTGTTGTGTATAAATGCCCGCCATCGCCAAGCCACGAACCGTTATGTGTGATTTTATGAAGACGACACTACTAAACATATTACTAATCGCCTTGACAACTTTAGCTTCTTGTCAGGACAGGAAAAATATTGTTGTGACGGGACAAGTAGTTGACGAAACAACAGGAAAGCCAATTTCAAATGCCGAAGTTGTAGTCCTTTGTTGGTATAACCACAATATTGACGATGCCTCATTTAACAAACAGACTTTGGCAACTGACAAGGACGGAAAGTATCAAGTAAAGTTTGACAAAGGACACCAAATAGACGTTGCTTCCAAAGCAAGTGGGTATCAACCAAACAGAAGTTATAATGAACTTAAAGACAATGAAATTGAAGTGAACTTAAAGCTCACTAAGAAAAAAGAAAATCCAGACCTTGTGACGTTACTCAATACAGACAAAGTAATGCTTAACTTTAAAGAAGACTTTCCATTTTTAAGAGTTCGTATTCCAGCAATTAAGAATAGAAATGACCTTGATTTTAAAAACGCAATAACATTTGGTTTTGACTTTAAAACCCTTAAAACAAATTCAGACACAACACAAACAGACCTTTGGTTTAGAATTGAAAACAAAGAAGGACAGCCGACAACTATTGCAACTTCTAAAAACGGTGGAGTAATACCAATACTTGACAGCGAAATAAAATCTTCATTGCTTTATGAAAAGACTCTTGCACCGACAACTGGTTATGTAACGACTTATAAATTGACAGGTTCAGAAGTAGGTTTCTTTGTTCATTGTAGAGACGGTAAGACTTATGGGAAAATAATTTTAGAAAAATCAGCCATTGACATAAGTAGCCCAGACGGACAAGGAAGCTTTTACAAAGAGTTTGGGAAAAACTTTAGTTGTTTATATCAACCAAACGGGACAACCGACTTGACATATTCACAAACTGACATTGATTTAGAAGACTTTTTGGTGGACTTTAGACAACGATAAACAGTGACGACAGAAAGAAAAACCACACATAACAAGGTATTGCCAAAAGCGGGGCTGAACGGCTTCGATTGGACATTTGTGCAAAGTTCAACAGCAGTAATTCTATTATACTTTAGTGCTAAAAATCCCTGCCTTCGGCAATACCCAAAACGTTAGCGGGCAAGTTTAAGAAACGACACAACGAACAGACACAAGAACCACCGACAAATCGGTATGGCACTTCTTGACATTGACAGTATTGACTGACTAAAAAAAATAAAAAGAGGAGACCAGAAACCACTTAAAAAAACGGGGCGACACCGAAAAGCCAAACGAGTAGGGATTTATATAAACATTAAAATGGAAACGAATACCGAAAATTCAAATGTTACAAAACAAAGACACGGCTGTGTGACAGCTTGGCTAATTCTAATGATTATTGCTAATTCAGCGACAGCGATTTTGTATCTTTTTGCAAGCGAAATGATTACGAAAAATTTACCAGGAGATGTTTCAACTCCAATGATAATTTTACTTGGAATAATAGGAATTGGAAACGTAATTTTTTCTGTTTTGCTTTTACAATGGAAAAAATTGGGGTTTTGGGGATTTATTATAACAAGTATTGGTGCTTTAGTTATCAATTTGACTATAGGATTAGGCATTGGACAATCGTTGTTTGGCTTAGTTGGTATTGCAATCTTATATGGGATTCTGCAAATCAAAAAAGACAATGTTACAGGTTGGGAAAATTTAGAATAAAACCAGCCCATAACAGCAGCTACCCAAAAGCGGGGGTGACGAACTTCTATGAAACTTTTGTGCTATATTCAACTTTAGTTTTTCAAATGAACAGTAGTGCTGAAACGCCCCGCCTTCGGCAATACCCAAACCGTTATAGGCAACCCTAAAAGACAACCGTGCAACAGAAAATGAAGTCCAACATTAAGAAATATTCATTCAAACAGGGACTGCCACAAGAATTTGAGTTGGTTGGCATCGGACAATTATACAACAACCATTCTGCCATATTGACAACTCCACATCGGGCAGGTTTTTATCATATTCTTTGGTTTCAAAAAGGCAGCCCGACACATATTGTTGATTTCAATCCAATTAAAATAAAGCCTGATACTTTGCTGTTTCTGAACAAGGACACGGTTCAGCGATTTGACAAAAAAGGTGGTTTTGACGGCAAAGCAATTCTGTTTACTGACAGTTTTTTCTGCAAGACAGAAGCAGACATAAAGTATTTACGGAGCAGTATTTTATTCAACGACTTGTTTTCAGTTTCTCAAATTCAAATGAGCAAAACTGCTTCGTTGTTTGCCCATTTGTTTCAACTAATGGAAATTGAATTAGAAAACGAAAAAGACATTTCACAGCCCGATATTCTAAAAAATCTATTACATAACTTTTTACTTCTATCTGAAAGAGAAAGAAGGAAACAAAATTTCACAGAAATTAAAAAAAGTGCTGACCTTGACTATGTAATGCTCTTCAAAGACATTTTAGAATCCAACTACCGCAAGTTGAAACAAGTAAGCAACTACGCTAATAAAATAAGCATAACCGAAAAGCGGTTGAACCAAGCAACATCAAAGATTTTGGGCAAATCGCCAAAGCAAATGATTGACGAAAGAGTTATGCTTGAAGCCAAGCGACTGTTAGTTCACACTTACCAAAGTGTAAAAGAAATTGGTTTTGACTTGGGCTTTGATGAGCCGACCAACTTTATAAAATTCTTTCGCAAACACAACAATTCAACACCTGTTGAATTTAGAGAGCAATTTGCTTTGGCTTAAAAGTATCATTCAAAGGACTGTTTCTACCTTTTACCTTTTTGTTTATCGTTGCAATTTTGTATTGTCATTGTAATCAATTCAAAATGAACAAGACGGTACTAAGTGCAGCGATAATTTTAGGAGTTGGATTTTCAGCTTGCACCAATCAATCAACTCTATAATTCACAAATCCAAAAAGAAAAAAAATGGAAATTTCAAACAAACAAAAAGTAGTAAGCCTATTAAAGGCAATTGAAACAGGAGCAACAGAGCCTATTGGCTATATTAATCCAAACAAATACATTCAGCACAATTTAGGTGCAGCTGATGGGCTTTCAGGTTTTGGAGCATTGTTACAAGCATTGCCACCAAATTCTGCAAAAGTAAATACTGTTCGTTCTTTTCAGGATGGAGATTATGTTTTTACTCATACCGATTATAATTTCTTCGGTCCAAAAATTGGGTTTGACATCTTCCGTTTCGAAGACGGAAAAATCGTTGAACATTGGGACAACTTGCAGGAAACACCAAGCCAGCCAAACCCAAGTGGACACACAATGATTGATGGTACAACCGAAATTAAAGACCTTGACAAAACAGAAGCCAACAAAACGCTTGTAAGAAATTTTGTTGACGACATTTTAGTAAATGGAAGAATGGAAAAACTTACAGGCTATTTTGATGGCGATAATTATATTCAACACAATCCTTTAATTGCTGACCAACTTTCAGGACTTGGAAGTGCTCTTGAAGAATGGGGAAAACAAGGTATCACAATGAAGTACGATACCATTCATAAAGTATTAGGCGAAGGTAATTTTGTTATATCAGTAAGCGAAGGACATCTTGCAGGAAAGCATAATTCATTTTACGACTTATTCAGAGTTGAGAATGGAAAAATTGCCGAGCATTGGGATGTGATTGAGCCAATACCTACTAAAGAGAATTGGAAAAATAACAATGGAAAGTTTTAACTAACACATAAACTAAAGAATTAAAATCTATGTTGCGTTTCGTAGCATAGTTTTTTCTATTTATATTAGCTAAAGACACTAAATTTGTAACGACAAGAACAAAGAAAGAAGGGCAGCACATAACAAGGTATTGCCAAAAGCGGGGGTGACGAACATCTATGACACTTTTGTGCTATATTCAACTTTAGTTTTTCAAATGTACCGTAGTGCTGAAACGCCCCGCCTTCGGCAATACCCAAACCGTTGTGCACAATGCTAATAGACCGCAAACAATGAAACAACCACACGACAATTGGGCAACTTTTTACGACTTTGTTTACGAACAGACTTTTGGAAGTTTTTACAGCAACTTGACAATAGAAACCCTCAACGTAATTAACCAAATTTTGCCCAAAGGGACAATTCTTGACTTTGGTGCAGGGACAGGACGACTTTCAATTCCATTAACTGAACAAAATTATTCTGTTGTCGCAGTAGAAAAAAGCATAGGAATGGTTGAACAATTTAGAGCAAACCAAATTAAACACAACCTTGACATACAAATAAAAAATTGCTCAATCGCAGAATACGACAACGGAAAAGCCGATTAAGCAATAGCACTTTTTACGGTTTTGAGTTATTTAGTAAGTGAGCAAGAACTATCCGAAACTGTAAACAACATTTGCAGACACATAAAGCCAAACGAATATTTTTTCTTTGACTTACCTAATATGATTTTCTTTAATGCAGGTAGGATAATGAATATACAGTCAGAAAATTTCAATCGTTCTGTTGAGCTAACAAACAGTAGCAATGATATTTTTACTTACAAAGAAACTTGTAATGGAATTTTTAACGGATAAAAATTTGAATATCAAGACGAGTTTAATATCAGATATTGGTCGATCAACATGCTTGACAATTTACTGCAAGACAACGGTTTTGTGGATACAAACAAAGCGTTTACTCTATTCAGTTCAACAGGTTCAACATACAATTTATTTAAGAAGCAATGACAACATTTCAAATAAATCTATTCAAAGGGCATCCGATTATTAAAGACGGTGAAAATATAATGCTTATTGATACGGGAGCACCTTCTACTATCCACTTTGCGAATAATTTATTTTTTTGTTCAGACAATTTCAGTTGTACGACAAATTATATGGGTTTGACAGTTCAAAAAATATCAGAAATGTTGGGAACAGAAATAACAACTTTAATTGGTGCTGACATTTTATCAAACTTCAAGGTTTTGCTTGACTACAAAAACGAAGTTGTGGTTTTTAGTAAAGATGAAACACACTCTCTTAGCAATGAAATATCCATTTTATCTTTTATGGGTATTCCAATTATTGAATTGATAGTTGACAATCAAATACTAAAATTCTTTTTGGACACAGGAGCAAAACTATCATATCTTGATAGTAAACTGACATCGCAACATACGAGTATCGGAATAGAAGAAGACTTTTATCCGGGTGTTGGAAAGTTTGAAACTAAATGCTACGAGATATTGACTAATTTCGGAAGTAAAGAATTTCAAGTTAAGTATGGAAACTTGCCGAATTTATTACAAATGACATTGATGTTGGGCGGAACAAATGGAATTATCGGGGTTGACTTCTTTAATAATTTCAAAGTCTGTCTTGACATTAAGAATGGAAAAATAAAATATGAATAAAAGCACTGTGCATAACAAGATATTGCCAAAAGCGGGGTTGAACGGCTTCGATTGGACATTTGTGAAAGGTTCAACATTCGTTCTTCGATTGAACTTTAGTGCTAATAATCCGCCACTTCGCCAAGCCCAAAACCGTTATGGCAACCATAAGACGACAGTGCAACCAAACATAAAAGACAAAAAAGAATGACATTTTTAGAATTAGCCGAAAGAGTTTTAAGTGAAGAAAAGCGACCGCTGACCGCCAACGAAATTTGGACTTTGGCGACAGAAAAAGGTTTTGACAAACAACTTAACAGCGAAGGCAAAACTCCTTGGGCGACACTCGGTGCACAGATTTATGTTAACGCAAAGGACAATCCAAAATCACCTTTTGCACAGACAGACAGCAGACCGAAAAAGTTTTACTTAAAATCACAAGCAAACCAAATTGACCTTTCTGACACCGCAGTTTCAAAAGAACCGACAGTAGCTAAGAAAAAACGGTTTGACTTTTTAGAGAAAGACCTGCATCCATACTTGACATATTACGCTTATTACCATTTGCATTGCTACACCAAGACAATTAACCATTCACAATCTTCAAAAAAAGAATTTGGCGAGTGGGTTCACCCGGACATAGTTGGTTGCTACTTTCCGCTTGACGACTTGAAGCAAGAAGTTTATGAGTTAAGTTCATCAATCGGAAATATTTCAATCCGACTTTTATCATTTGAACTCAAACGAGAACTAAGTTTTGGAAATCTGAGAGAGAGTTTTTTTCAGACAGTTTCAAACTCAAGTTGGGCGAACGAAAGTTATTTAGTTGCAGCAGAAGTTTCCGAAGAAGAAGAATTTAGAAGTGAGTTATCTCGACTTTCAACTTCATTCGGTATTGGAGTTATAAAACTAAATCTTGAAGACCCTCATTCATCTGAAATTATCTTTCCTGCGAAATATCGTGAAGCACTTGACTGGGAAACAATCAACAAACTGACAATGAACGCTGACTTTAAAGAATTTATTTCGATAGTTAAGACTGACATCACAAGCAAGAAAATTCATAAACAAGGAATATGACCAAGTTCTCGACATCGAAACTTTAAAACGCAAGACAAGTGCTTAACCGGACAGGACAATATAACGAACAGACAAGAATGGCTGCCTATAACAAGGTATTGCCAAAAGCGGGGCTGAACGGCTTCGATTGAACATTTGTGCAAGGTTCAACATTTGTTTTTCGATTGAACTTTAGTGCTAATAATCCGCCACTACGCCAAGCCGAGAACTGTTAGTGGTCATTTGTGAGGCTAGATAACAAAATAAAAAATTGTATTTTTACATTAAATAAATTTAAAGATGGAAGGTACCATGCTCCGAAATCCGCCACTTCGCCAAGCTGCAAAACGTTACCGGCGAGTTTTATAGAGAAAATAAATTACATTAATTACAATAAATAATGAAAATGAAAATAAATTCTATGCAAACTGAGCAAACAAAAAAAACAGTTACAAAAATTCCTGATGGAATAGCAATACCCGATAAGGTTGAAACACGTCTTGGAACCCTGAACTTTAAAGATGGTTTCCCTGATGATGCCACTGTTGAAAAGCTGTACGACAATCTCGATTTCCAGAGGGCTGTGCAGGCTTATCTGCTGGCTATTCCCGCAGTAAACCAGGCCGCTATGCGCAAGGCGCTGCTGCAATGGGGACCCGCTAATACAACGATGCCTATTTGGGAAGACCTCGTATTTCCCCGCACCATTGGACTGACATTTAACACAAGTACCACATACTGCTGGATGTGGCTCGATCTTCACAACGGCCCGTTGGTGGCCGAAGTGCCGCCCGGAGTGCTTGGTGCTTTCAATGACCATTGGTACCGTTGGGTGGTGGATGTTGGCATGACAGGACCTGATAAAGGTCAGGGTGGTAAGTATCTTATCCTCCCACCAAAGTATGAGGGCAATATACCCGAAGGATACATTGTTGCACAGGCGCAGGCCTACGAGATGTTTCTGGCATGGCGCACCTTCCCTGATAAAACCGGCAACCTGAAACCAGCTGTGGACCTGACCAAAAAAGTGACGAAGGTTTATTCGCTTTCTCAGATTAATAATCCGCCCACCATGAAGTTTGTAAACATCTCCCCCGAACCCTTCGTTACCGTGGGCCCAGGCGACTATCAGTTTTGGGAATTGCTCAACACTGTAGTACAATCAGAGCCACCTTTTACCGGAGACCCGGTAACACTTGGAATGTTAAAGTCCATCGGGATGGAGTACGGAAAGCCTTTTGCTCCGGATGAGCGGATGAAAAAGATTCTGACTGAAGCTGCTTTGGTGGGCGATGCCACTGCACGCACGCTTACATATTGTATGCGCGACAAGGAGGCTTACTTCTATGAAGGCAGTGCCTGGCGGACTGCATTTCTCGGAGGCTACAAGTTTGAACAGGATGGCATAAGGTTACTCAACTCGGCTTCGCAATATTACTTCTACGCTACCGGTGTAACGCCAGCTATGGAGTCTAAAATGGTGGGTGAAGGTTCACAATATGCGCTTGCATTTGTTGATTCCAAAGGTAAACCACTCGATGGAAGCCGTACCTATAAACTCCATTTGCCTGCCAATGTGCCGGTAAAAAATTTCTGGTCGGTGATTGCTTACGATAACCAGGCCCGTTCCTTTTTGCAGACTGACCAAACATGGCCTTCAGTTACCAGCAAGGACAAGGATTTCAAGCTCAATGAAGATGGCACTGTAGATGTTTACTTTGGCCCAAAAAGGCCAGAGGGCGCCAAAAATTATATCCAGACCATTCCAAACAAAGGCTGGAACGCTATTTTCCGCCTCTACAGTCCGCTTGAGCCCTGGTTTGATAAGACATGGCGTCTGGGCGAGATTGAAGAAGTAAAATTGTAAACAATAACAACTGAAAGAAAAGCAAAGAAAAGCATGCATGTAACAAAGTGTAGCAGCAATAAGGGTTTTAGAGGTAATTCAAGCATTCTATCCCTTTTAAACTTTGGTGTCGTTGGACAGTGAAGTAGCCCGCAATCCCTTACTGCTGCTACACTCGACCGTTGGCGGAAATGGCAGGGCGACAATACTACCATCAAGCGACAGGTGAAAACTTGATAACTTTTAGACAGTAAACCCGACATTTTGAATAACTTTGAGCGAGAAAAAATTTAATATAGAACGACTTGAAAACTCATCATAAAATAATAAACGGAGACAGCAGACAAATGGCTGAATTGCCTGTCAATTCGGTGCATTTGGCTATTACTCCGCCACCCTATTGACAGCTAAAGGACTATGGAACTGACAATCAAATCGGTTTCCACGACAGCTACGAAAATTACATTAACAACCTGAATTTGGTTTGGAAAGAGTGCTACCGTACTCTTCACAACGGTTGCAGGTTGTGTGTAAACATAGGCGACCAATTTGCCCGAGCAGTTTACTACGGACGTTACAAGGTCATTCCCATTCGAGAAGAAATTATCAAGTTCTGCGAAAATATTGGCTTTGACTATATGGGTGCTATTATTTGGCAAAAATAACTACATCCAACACAACAGGCGGTGGCGTTCAAATGGGTTCCTATCCATATCCGAGAAACGGAATTTTGAGATTGGATTACGAGTTCATTCTTGTATTCAAAAAATTAGGTGATAGCCCGAAACCGACCAAAGAACAAAAAAGAACTTTCCAAGATGACTGCCGAAGAATGGAACACATTCTATGCAGGGCATTGGAATTTTGCAGAAGCAAGATAAAGCGGACATATTGCAATGTTTCCCGAAGAATTACCAAGACGACTAAACAAAATGTTTTCGTTTGTTGGGGAAACTGTTCTTGACCCATTTGCTGGTAGAGGCACAACAGCTTTGGCAGCAAAGAATACCGACAGAAATTCTGTTGGTTTTGAAATCAATCCCGAGTTTATTCCAATCATCAAAGAAAAATTGGAAGTTCATCAAAAGGATTTGAACGGAACGACTTACGAGTTTTTAGAACAAAATAAATTGAAAACCAACTTTGAAAAGGAAATTCAAAATCTGCCATACATTTTCAAAGACCCGCATACACTTGACAAGAAAATTGATGTAAATAAACTTCAATTCGGCTCTAAGATTGACAAGGACAGTTCAAGCAAACGAGAAGAATTATTTACAGTAAAAGAAGTTTTAAGCACTGAAAAAATTCGATTAAGCAACGACCTTACAGTAAAACTGCTTGGAGTAAAAGAAGATCCGATAACTAACGGCAAAGCAACATCATGTCTAATTGAAAAAACAAAAGGGAAACGAGTGTTTCTGAAATATGATAACATTAAGCACGATAATGAAAACAACTTGCTTTGCTACCTCTATCTCGAAAACAAAACATTCATCATTGCTCATTTAATCAAAAACGGTTTGGTGCAAATGGACAGCGATATTTAATTCAAATACAAAGACAAATTTTTAAACTTACTTAACTCAATATAAAGCCAGTAAATTTTTCACTCAACAACAAAGGCAGGACTTGCTGAATGCCTTAGGACATGGCAGACCAAATGCAATCAATGCACACACTTTAGCTCAAAATCTTGGCTACCCAACTGGTGGCAACCAAGTAGAATTCCTTTCCTTAATTAAAGAATGTATAGAAATTGATGGAGATTTGATTAGTGCTGTAACTGCTCAACCTGCTGGATTTTTTTTAATTGGTAGTGTAGCCGAATTAGAGAATTATATTGATACTTTAGAAAGCAGAACATGGAGTGGTAATGAAAGAAGAACGGCATTAATAAACAATTGGTGTGGCAATCCAGCGAATACTACTACAACTCGACAACCTTTAATAATTACCTAATGGCAAAAGAATGGATTAGAGGTTTAGATGGACTCAATCTGAAATTAAAAAGAGAGACACTATTAAACTATGGTAAGAACCGATGGGGCTTAAACAAAGCTCACAGCGTTGGTTCAACATCGGAATTGATACGGACTTGTGGTCCCTCAAAATATGAAGAATGGGAGCATTTTTATTTTACACAAGCGAAGCAAAAAAAGAAAGATGGACTTCCGATTACAAGAGAATACATTCAAGGTCTTGGTCAAACTCTTTACATCAAACTTTCGGAAGTTGTTCAACACGAACTTGAACAGATTACAGATCCTATTCTTATATCGGCAACTATGCAAATCATTTCGGCACAACTCCCGGCGTGTCAATTCATCAGAGATTCACTGATGAAGAAGGAAATTTCTTAGATAAATACACAGACGCCGCAGTAAATCTAAGACGTGAAATTAAATACATTCAAGAAAATCCTAATCTGGAAAATCTTACACAGCTTGTTACCGATTATAATTATGACAGCTTATACTGAGTTACACAGGTCAAAACTGCCGAAGGAAAAATTATTTCCTACAGCTACGATGGCTACGGCAGGCAGTCTAAGCGCAATACTCCCGATGCGGGACAAACCGATTACATTTATGACGAGAATAATAATCTGACATATACACAAGATGCAAATCAGAGAAACATTAGCGGCTTTAAATATACATTCGGATTGCTTAAGTATGCTTACAATCCTAACTCACAGATAGAAACACAATCGTTTGAGAATAATACTATTTCCAATTCATATCCCTACAATAAACGAAGCTGGATAGCAAGCATTAATTCAAATGAATCTGTCTTCGGTTACGAAAACAGTTACTTCAAAAACGTAAACGTCAAGACACAGGTTCTTTCGGGCACTTATCTTGATAATTTCGTTTATAAAAGTGATTTGAACTTTGAATACACTTATGATAAATCAAACCGGCTTCTCAAATCCGACTTCACTACTTCAGAAGGCACGAGTTTTGATATTATCAATACTTACGAGAAAGACGGAAACATTCTGACACTTGACCGCTTCGGAAGAAATGAAAATCTCAAAGACAATTTTACCTATCAATATTATACCGGAACGAATAAATTAAGGAAATTGCTAATCTGGTTAGTGAAAATCTTACGCCGGGAGAGAACGAATATGTATTCAGCGGAAGAGAATTCAATTTGGGAGTTTATTTTTATGTGCTAAGGTCAGGGGAATTTACCGAAACAAGGCGAATGGCATTGATAAAGTAACAGCCACAATATAGCGCTTGAGAGCAGAATCTGCATGCAGGTTCTGTTTTTTTTGATCAAATCTGAATTTAAGTCATTTCTCCTCGTTACCAATCGGCCAGACTGTCCGAGAACTTGTCATTCTGGAGAGTGAAACGATGAAGAACTCACGAAACTTTCGGATAATGGATTCTTTGCTGCGATCAGAATGACAAAAAGCAGGTTTTCGGACAGTCTCAGCGATTGGTTACGAGGGTAATTTTGAAAATCGTTACAGTCATCATTTATTAAAGTATTTTAATAAAAATATTTTCAACAGATAGATGTTCACGGTGAATTGCACTTCCAATGACTACAGTCATAAATCTGGATTTAAAGTAAAAATTATTTAATTATGCATTTGACATTTGAAACTTTAATCGTATATTTACGATAAACAATTAAAAACATGGCTTTAAATAAAAAAGAGGAATTTATTAAATCCGAAATTGCGCTTGCGGATTTTGCTAAAGCAATCAGTCATCCGGCAAGAGTTGCAATATTAAAGGCAATTTCAAAAAAAGAAAACTGTATTTGCGGTGAAATAGTGGACGTACTGCCGCTTGCTCAGTCAACGGTTTCACAGCATCTTAAAGAGCTTAAAAAAGCAGGCTTGATTTCAGGTACAATAGACGGTGTAAGATCATGTTACTGCATCAACTGGAAAACTTTTGAGAAATTTGCCGGGAGCTTCAACGATTTTTTTAATAAAGCCAAATTAAAATCAGAAAATTGTAAAACAAATTGCTGCTAATATTTTTATATTAATCTAAAAATACAAAAAAATGAAAACTAAGAATGAAATAAAAAGCGTCGTTAAAGAAAAGTACGGCGAAATTGCTCTTCAAAGCAAAGAGACAAATGAATCTTCATGCTGCGGTTCAAGCTGCTGCTCTGATGAAACATACAACATCATGAGTGATGAATACAAAGACATCGAAGGTTACAACCCTGATGCCGATCTGGGTTTAGGCTGCGGACTTCCTACAAAATTTGCCGAAATTAAAAAAGGGGATACTGTAATAGATCTTGGCTCAGGGGCAGGAAATGACTGCTTTATAGCAGCATCGGAAACAGGGGATACGGGCAAAGTAATCGGCATCGATTTTACTGAATCAATGATAGAAAAAGCCAATAGAAATCTTGAAAAGTCCGGACTTAAGAATATTGAATTCAGACTGGGAGATATAGAAAACATGCCTGCTGAAACGAATACTGCCGATGTGGTAATAAGCAATTGTGTATTAAATCTTGTGCCTGATAAAGAAAAAGTTTTCAAAGAAATATTCAGGGTTTTGAAAACCGGCGGTCACTTCAGCATTTCGGATATAGTGTTACAGGGGCAGTTACCAGAAAGTATAAGACAAGCAGGTGAAATGTATGCAGGATGTATTTCCGGCGCGATAGAAAAAGATGCATATAAGGAGATCATTAAAACTACCGGATTTAAAAATCTTAGAGTTCAATCAGAAAAAGCGATCATCCTTCCTGATGACATATTGAAAAATTATCTGAACCCGGAAGAAATAGAAAATTACAAGCAAAGCAATAACAGGATAATCAGCATAACTGTTTATGCCGAAAAGTAATGTTGATTTAAACTGCAAATATTTTACTATAAATAACAAACCCCGTTAAATTTTAACGGGGTTTTATAATTGAATAATTTCTTAAGTTTATTTCAAAAGCATCATCTTTTTTACATCAGAGAAATCGCCGGCAGATATTGAATAAAAATAAACACCGCTTGTTAATCCGGATGCATCAAAATTGATTTCTTTAATACCGGTTGACTGATATTCGCTTACAAGAGTTTTAATTTCTTTTCCAAGCATGTCAAATACTTTCAAAGTTACAAATGAATTTTTTACAAGATTGTATTTAATTGTTGTAACTGGGTTAAAAGGATTCGGATAATTCTGCTGAAGCTGAAAATTATTCAGGTCAATTTCATTATTTGAAATTCCTATAATGTTTGCCTGACTGATTTTTCTATGTATTTGAAAATTTCTTGAAGGTGGAGCAGAGCCGCCGAACGATGAAGGTCCTACACCTTCATCTTTCATGTAAGTTATGTTAAGTTCATACTGATCCGAACCGCCTCCTTTATTCCAGTCTGAAACAGAAGGATAACATTCGTCAATTAACGGAGTATTAGTAATTTGAACGGGTGTTCCCCATGTAAGTCCATCGTCAGTGGATCTTTGATAATAGACATCACGTGAATTATATCCGCTTGCTCCGAGATCAGGTTTTACAACGGCATAAACGCAATACAAAATACTTCCGTCAGCTGACCATCCAAGAGCAGGTTGGTCAAGAGTAAATACAAAAGACATAGTCTGTGCAAATGAAGTTGCACCGCCAACCTGAGGAACGGTAACAACAGTTGATCTCTGTCCGTCGCTTCTAATAACAATTATTCTTCCACTGCCGAACAATGCGTCAACAGTAACAGCACATGAATAAAACCAGAGATTAGAATTTGGTTTATAAGTGAGATCTGAACCTCCCGCAACAGCTACGGTGTCTTCAATTCCATTTTCAGTATATGGGGCAAAAACGAGTTCAAGAGGACCCCATGTTACACCATTATCAGTAGAAGTTCTTGACCAAACTTTACTGTTTTCGAGTGTATCGATTTCAAGAACACCATTGAATGCTTGAGTAATTCTTCCGGCGCCGTTAGTCGCTATATTAAATCTGCAGTTGCTTCCGACAGTTCCGGCATAAGGAGGAGTCGTAATGTAAGCTACTGATTTGGGACCGAGAGAGGTTCCATTCCATGTTTGATAAAACACAGTATCAAAATCAGAGCCTGAAGGATGTTGAGGTCTGCTAAGAATTCCCACATTTCCGTTACTTAGAACGGCAATTTGAGGCCAAATAGAAAACGGATCGGTTGCTGTATATGCTGTGAATCCTCCTCCATGAGGGACGACATCAACGTATAAATTTGTATTGACAACGCCATTAGTAACAGCATGATTTGAAACAACGGCAACACCGTTTTTCAATTTCAGTACGGGATATCCGGATCGGATTTCGGGAACTGTAGCCAAAGTACCCCAGGTTTCGCCGCCGTCGGTAGATCCTGAATACTTTGTCCTTCTTGAAGTTGCGCCAGTCGGATCAGTACTATCGGCAGTTACGTCAACAGAATGAAGCAACAACGGATTTGACGGATCAACCTGAATGTAATGATTAGCCTCACCGTTGGTTTTGTAATCATAAAATCCCGATAAATCAGTTGATCTTTCAGGACCTATAATATAAGAATCCGTTTGATAACCGGGATCAAGAGAGAGAATAAATATTTGCGGTTCGGGAGTACGTTTAACCGGTGCAAGATTAATTATCTGCGCTCCGTCGGGATTTCCCCAGTTTTCTTTTTTCTGTCTTATTTCATCTGCATTTACAATGCTGATTGTAAAAGCGAGTGTAAATAGGAAAAGGAAAATGTATTTGATGTTCATTTTAACTCCTTTGATTTTATCGTTTGTTAAAACATAGTTAACTAAATTTTCAATTTCAATAAATATTGCATTACTGAAAAATTTTTCTAAATGGAGAATTAGAGTTACAGAATTAAGATATAATTTTTTTTTGATGTGGGTATAGCGAGGGGGGGGGGGAAACCGTTTAAACGGTTTTCCCCCAAGTCAATTTTTTGAGAAAAAATTACACTGCGGTTTTGCGTAGTGCGATAGAGTTACCGGATTAAGACATAATTTTTTTTTGTGTGAGTGAAGCGGGGGAAAACCGTTTAAACGGTTTTCCCCCAAGTCAATTTTTTGAGAAAAAATTACACTGCGGTTTTGCGTAGTGCGATAGAGTTACCGGATTAAGACATAATTTTTTTTATGTGAGTGAAGCGAGAGGGGAAACCGTTTAAACGGTTTTCCCCTAAGTCAATTTTTTGAGAAAAAATTACACTGCGGTTTTGTGTAGTGCGATAGAGTTACCGGATTAAGACATAATTTTTTTTTGATGTGGGTGAAGCGAGGGGGGAAAACCGTTTAAACGGTTTTCCCCCTCCCCCTCAAAAAACTTCCCACATTCCATCATTTAAAAATCCCTCTCACTATATTTCCTTCAGTTCATTAATCTTCTCAAACAACCACAGTTTACTGATTATTTCTTCGGATTCAATTAATTTTGTTAGAGAAAATACCCTGTGTGTCCTGCCTGACTCTTTTATTCTTATCAGTTTGCTAAGTATTCGGATAAATGATCCGTGATTCTGAATGTCGGATTTACTTAAAGTTCTGTTTTTTGAAATGTAAAGCCGGTAGGAATTAAGAAAATCGGTTAATACATCGAATAATCCCTGCTCATAATAAATTCTGGAATAAAGATTTTTAATTTCGAGGTTATAAAAATTATCTTCATACCTTACAACCGATGCATGCATGATGGACTTGTCATACTGTTTCAATTCAAAATAATAATGTGCATAACTGAGCTCTGCAGTACTTTCTCTGTATTTATCTATCAGTAAATGATTAAAATCTTTTATGAAACTGTTTACCCAATCAAACTTTTTTAACCTTAGTCCCGATTTTACAAGATTCAAAAAAAACATATTTGTGATAAAATTTTCAGTATATAATTTTCTTTCAATGATGTCTTTTCTGATTTTAAAAAGTTCGTTTACCGTACTTATTTCATCTCGCGGTCGAGTTCTCTTGATAAAATCAATCATGTCGGCATAATTGTTATATACCTTTTCTTTCTCTAGTATATTCCAGTATTTATCGAGAAGATCTCTCAAATTCCTATAATATTTTTCACTTGAAGTCTGCTCAAGTTTAAAAGCATTATAGTAAATTTTTATCTGCGGAATTTCCGAAATTTCCTCCGGAACTTTTTTCATTATTTCATCTACAAAATTTTTCTTAAATATAAATTTTTTTTCAAGTCCGAGTATTCTGCATTCGTACAGTATGTAGTTTTGTATTTCCATGAACTTCATCAGAAAATAAATAATCAGATTTTTTTCTGCTTGAAATATATCTTCGGAAGAAAACTTATTTATATAACTGTTAAACAAGTCTTTCTGAAGATACAACAGATGCATTTCATAAAAAAAATTCATATCCTTATGTATAGGTGCATCCAGCAAAGTTTTTGTCTCTTTAAAATTCGATTCGAATATATGTAATAACTTTTTAGAATTTAATTCTGATAACAGATGCCTTTTAACGGAAAGCTTCTCCCTTGAGTAATTTAAGTAAGATAAAAATTCTTCAGAGTACTTCAGCAGTATAGAATTTAAATTTCTAAATATATTGTCATTATACTTCTTACCGGGCATTAGTTTATGGAATATCCTTTCCTTAGTAAATTTTTTCTCGTCAAAACCGGGATAATATTTTTTATATAAATTGAAAAGCTTTGTAATAATTTCTCTTTTATTAAAAAATGGAGAATTCAAATAATCTGAAAATTTCTTGATTTCATGTTCAGATAAGTGTTTAAGTATTTCAATTATTTTTGAATTTATCATTGCATGCAATTTTTGAAGCACAAAAAACTAACTATATTTTATTACAATTAAAACTACAAATTGTCTTAATTTTATTTAAAAATCAAACTTTCCTGCTTATTATCAGCAAATGTCACCTCATAAAACATGAAACAAATTGATAATTTCAACTTTGATTAACCATCTCCTTCAGAAGTAATTTTGTTCAAAAGAATTTGATAAACATAATTTCAAAATTAAATAAACCAATTAGGAGGGTTAAAAAAATGAAAAACTTAAATTCAAATTTGTCTTTAAAAGCTTTAATGATAATCTTAACGGTTATCACTTTATTTGCAGTTAATGCCAATGCTCAGTATCAAATCAGAGATTATGATCTGAAATGCGGTGTAACATCCGGAGCAGATTTCGGCAGATCAATTATAAACCGAATCGACAGCGCTTACGCAATAGCAGGATTTTCTTATGCTTCAGGTTGCGGAATCGGTCCTTTTGACTGGATGCTGTTAAGAGTTAAACCATCAGGAAATCATCAATCTGTGAGATTAATAGGAACACTTGCAGACGATAGATGCTATTCAGTGGTTCAATCCAAAATTGATTCGGGATATTTTATGTCAGGCTACATGTATGATTTGTCAAAGGGAAAAACCAGAGCAACAATAGTAAAGATGAAGAAAAACGGAACAACGCTTGAATATGCAAGATGGATAAACGATTCACTCAACAGCTCTTACAATCAGGACATAATCGATCCGGCTAATGTAGTGGCAAATGCCGGTTGGAACGAAAGAAAGATCGGAACGAGACAACCCAGAAAAATTCTTGTTTCCCAGTATTCACCTGCCGGAGTACTTAACTGGGCAAGCAGATATGATTCATGGTCATCTGCTACTACAGTGAGTAAGTCAAACGATGAAGCAACTTCACTGTGTTTTCAGTCAGTTGGCGGCTGCTATGGTGTTGCCGTGAAAACAAATTATTATTCCGGCACTGCTGGCATTTATGATATCATGATAGTAAAGCTGAGTTATACCGGTAATGTAATATGGAAAAAAGTTTACAGATTTAATCTGCCTTCATCCAATTATTATCCTTCAGCTGTTCCCACAAAAATTATACCAATGACAGACGGCGGCTTTGTCGTTGTCGGGACGACAAATGCTTATGTTCAGAATGAAACTGATATAATAGTATTGAGAGTAAATTCAGCTGGAGGAATCGTGTGGTCATATACTTATGGAAATACAAGTTTTCTTGAAAGCGGAAATTCAATCATACTTGACGGAAGTTCGCTCATAATTACCGGTGCAAGAAAAAGATCCGTTACTTCACCCGATGCATTATTAATGAAAATTTCAATTTTCGGCGGCGCTGCTTCGTGGATTAGACTTTGGGATCCGTCAAATCCGGCCGAAACTGGATACGATCTTGTTAGATCAAATATTAGCGCTTCTTCTGGTTATGCAATCACGGGGGATTGCAGTTTTAACAGCACAAATCCTTTTTTATGGAGAACCAATACTATGGGTATTGTCAGCGGCGGAGACTGTAATGATTCTGCAAGCATTGAATACAAAACAAATCCTCATAAGCTCGATTCTTTTGCACTTCAAAGAGTAAAACTTTTATGTAAAGAATTTACTCCGGCAGTTGCTATTCCTTCAATTGTAACCAACACTGACTGTATGGGGACAGCAGCAATGACATCGGGAACCGAAACAGATGATCCGACTTTTGTTGTGGAAGAGACAAATGAAGTTAAAGAATTTGAGCTAAATCAGAATTATCCGAATCCATTCAATCCCTCCACCGTGATTGAATATGCTTTGCCGAATGACGGTAATGTTTCCATAAAAGTTTATGATGTAACAGGCAGGGAAGTTTACACACTGGTAAATTCATTTAAACCGAAAGGAATTCATAAAGTGAATTTCAATGCCGGAAGCTTATCAAACGGTGTTTATTATTACAAGTTAACAGCGGGCAGTTTTACGGACATTAAGAAAATGATACTAATAAAATAAATGAAGTTTGTTTAAAATAAGGGCGGAACTGACATAGTTCCGCCTTTTTGTATTATTTATTATTTAAATTTTTTGATTTCAATAAAATAAAAATAGTTTTAAATTATTAATGCAGGAGTCGATGAAATTCAAATTTGGTTATTCGAAATATTATTTGAAAAAATTATCAAGGAATTAAAATGAAAAAGTTGATCTACCACATAATAATTTTGTCACTTCTTTCAGCCTGTGCAGTAAACTCTTCGGAGGCATTTATGTTCTGGAACAAAGCATGCGGCTTTAACGGAAGCACATCGAGTTATATAGCAACTCCAAGCTCTGCTTCTCTGAATATTACGGGAAGTTTCACGATTGAAGCATGGCTTCATCCTTTTAACAGTACATCTCCATTGTTTCAGATTATTTCGGAAAAAAGGGCAGGTACGTTATCTAACGGTTATACTCTGTATTTAAACAATGGAAGAGTCGCCATAAGAACTAACAATTCCACAAGACTGATTGGACAAACTGTTCTGCCGAATTATACTTGGACTCATGTTGCAGGTACATATAATTCCCAAAATAATTTATTCAGTATTTACATTAACGGTATCCTTGACACTTCCGTTGTAATTAACGCAGCTGCGCCGGTTGCAAATTCAGATTCACTTAGGATCGGAAAAGGAAATATTAACAGCCCTTTTGCAGGATATATAGATGAATTCAGAATATGGAGAGGACAACAGAATTCATCTGAAATATCAAAATATATGAGAACATCCCTGGGCGCTTCATCAGGAATTTATGATTCGCTGATTCTATCTTTTACATTTCAAAATAAAAACTTTTCAGCGTCTGCCTTTAGTCTTTCAGATTGGAGCGGTAATTCGAATAACGGTCTTGATAACGGTATAACGGAAACTGATTTAAGCAACAGACCTTCGGTTACCATCGATCCTAATGAATGCGTCGAGCTTGACGGAATAAATGATATTCTTTACGGATCGGATAATGCTTTTATAAGTCCGATATCGGCAGTTACTCTTGAAGCCTGGATTTTTCCAAGAGATGTTAGTGGAGCAAGAATGATTATTCAAAAAGGAACAATAGGTACGGGAATAAATTATGCACTTGGCGTAAATGCGGGCATGCTTTTTGCCATAATTAATAATACTTCTATAATGTTATCTAATGCGCCTATTGATATTTATAAATGGACTCATGTTGCATTTTCTTATTCAGGAAGTTCGGGGCAGTATGTCTTTTATAAAAACGGTAGAAAAACTTTACAAAGTATTTTATCTCTCGGCATGATTGATAACGGAACTGAAAATTTGTTTATCGGAGGAAATACCACAGTTTCAATTACTTT
The DNA here is from genome assembly GCA_019187405.1 of Ignavibacteria bacterium. Classification (GTDB taxonomy): domain Bacteria; phylum Bacteroidota; class Ignavibacteria; order Tepidaquicellales; family Tepidaquicellaceae; genus JABAQZ01. The sequence continues at coordinate 150,097 of JABAQZ010000006.1, read as the reverse complement.
TAACGGCTTTATTGATGAAATCAGAATTTCAAATTATGTAAAAAGTCAGGCTATGATAAACAGTTTTCTTTACCGTTCAATTGATCAGTCGAATGAACCAAATTCCGGAATGAATAATGTAGTTTACAATTTAGACGGATATTCATACGACAATGCTGACAGCGGACCGATACTGATGTTTATGGATGCTGCTTCATTCAGTCACCCGTCAACTGTCAATAACCAGCCCGTATCACCTTTAAACAGACAGGATGGTTTGAATTATCAGAATGGATTTTCTCTTAAATCAGCAGATGCAAGAATACCTTCAACTGGCATTTCGGGAATTATTTCGGATTCCATTGAAATATGTTTTGATACTTTAATATCGGAGATGAATGTATTCCTTGCGCTGAATCATACAAACGAAGAAGAACTAAGCGTGTCCATTACCGGACCACAAGGACAAACAGTTACACTTTTTGCAAACCATGCACTTGCAGGAAATTCAGATAATCTGATAACGATATTTGATGACAATTCAGATACAAGTCTGAATTCTTCGGCGAGATTGGTTTCTTTTTCTCCTTCAATAAAGCCAAAGAATCCGCTTAATTCTGTTTTTGCCGGAAAGAGAACTGCCGGTAAATGGAAATTAACCATAAATGATAATACAGGTCCGGGTATCGGAAGATTATATGCGTGGGGAGTTCAGTTTAATAACGTGGCAATGAGAACTTCCGGTTTATGTCTGAGAGTTTTCATGGAAGGATTTTACAGACCTGAAGATTCTTGTGTTGTTGATACTATTAAGGTACACTTAAACGAGAGCGAAGCGCCGTATTTGGAAGTCGGTGTAAAGGGAGAAACTCCGGATAATAATTATATCGGACATTATTCATATCCTGATGCAGTTTTCGGAACGAGCTACTATCTTGAAGTTGATCATAGAAATTCCATTAATATATGGAGCGCTAATCCAATTGAGTTTGATTTGTTAAGCGGAAGTTTTGTATATGACTTTACTGTAAGCGCCGATTCGGCATACGGCTCAAATCAGGTCGAAGTGGATGATGCGCCATTAAGGTTTGCTATGTTCGGAGGGGATGTAAATAAAGACGGAAGTGTTGATGCATCTGACCTTTCGGAAATTGATAATGATGCATCTGAATTTGAAGCCGGCTATGTAGTGACAGATTTAACCGGTGATGACTTAGTAGATGCTTCAGATTATGCGATTGCCGACAACAATTCATCGGCGTTTGTAACCGTTATCAGTCCGTGATATGCAGATTTATTTAAACTTCTGTTGCTATTGTTAATTCGGATTTCATAACCCGAAATTTTTTAAAATATTTTTTTCATGCTGTTTTATGTCTGTATTTTTTATTAGATAAATATAATACGGATAATTTTAAATCTTTTATTCAATAAATTTGTAATATTCAGAATTCGCAACTCATATTCAGAATAAAATATTTATCTTCCTCTTCAGGCATAAAAAAGTATCCGGTAATATCAAGATTTTTATAACTTACTCCCGCCATAATGCCGGGTTGAAAATCAGAGTCTGTATTTATCACTTTAGTTCTCTGAAAACTGAATCCGAAATAAATCCATTCTGCCGGTGAATATGATAAATCCGAAAAGTTATAAAAATAATTACTTTCATTATCTTCCGTATCAAATACATACTCTGATTCACTGCTGAATTCAATTCCCGAATAACCGAGAGTAAGCCGAAGTCCGGGCGCAATACCCTTTAATCTTCCGGTAATAAATCCTGCCATCGGGGTAATCTCATAATAAAAATCTTTTCCTCCTATAAAATTAAATCCTGTCCATCCTGAAAATGTTTCCAGTTCTTCATAACTGTATCTCAACTCTAAATGTAGCCGGTTTATGTCAGCGGTTATAACAGGTGAAATAAAAAAGGGATCAGTAAAATAAAAATTTGCTTCGGTATTAATCTCCCATTTTTTAAGTGCGTCGGTTTTAAAAGGTTGTGAAAATGAGACAGCCGTAATGATAAGAGAAAATATTATTGAAAATATGGATGTATTTATTTTCATCCTCCTAATGCTATTGTTCGTGCTACTAATATTATTCCAAGCAAAATAAAGACAAGAGAAGTAGTAATGGGTTTGAATCCAGTATGCCTGACAATCAAATATCCCATCACAAAAAGCATTACAAGTGCTACTGCGTTTGAAACTCTCATTGCTGCATAAATATTGTATAGAAAAATGAACGAAACGACAACAGGAAAAGTGCTGATAAATACCAACAGAAATACTTCGAAAGCATAAATAAAATCTCTAAGTGTAAGTACTTTTGAATGTTCCGGTTCCGGAAGTTTTTTAAGATTTTGGACTATTTCATCCATGGATTTATCGCTATTCAGTTCCGACATATGCGGACTAATGCTGTCTCTGGCAATTTTTCTTGAATCTTCAATATTTTCAGCATGAGAAATTCTGTTAATTTGCCTGAAGTTATGACCTCTTTCTAAAACAATGTTCATTAGAAACATGACTGCATCAACAATTCCCCAGGCAAAATTGCATCCCAATGCAGCCCAAAGCATGTTTCTCACTTCATTTTCAAAATCAGAAGTTATGCTGATTGTGCAGGTAAATGTAAGCACCATGATTAATCCAAATAGTATTTCAGAAATCCTGTCAAGCGGATCCATTACAATCCATATTCACATTTTCTTCTGCCAGAAATTTCTTTTTTGCATAATATTTTTTATTTGACGGATGGATTCTTGATGTTCTTGCCGCTTCTGTTCCCCAATCCGTCGTATGCTGCATATTTATAAAGGTCATGAAATGTCGGATAATTGAATACTGTGGCGATGATATGATCAAGAGTTTTTTTATCCTGAACCAATGTCATTCCATAATGAATAAGCTCAGAGGCTATTCTTCCGATTATGTGAACACCGAGAATTACTTTTGATTCATTATCGAATACAAGTTTGAGAAATCCCTTATCGGGAGAGCCCTGAATTTTTCCTCGTGCAATATCTTTGACTTTGCTGATACCTGTATTGCAGGTTATTCCTTTATTCTTTGCATCTTCTTCAGTCATTCCAACCATTGAAACTTCAGGAACTGTATAAATCCCATACGGAAAAATTTTCTGAACCGAATCAAAATCTTTTGTGTCATACATGTGTGCAATGGCAACTCTTCCTTGATCCATACTCGTGCTGGCAAGCGCTGGGAATCCGATTACATCACCAACTGCATAAATGTGATTTATATTAGTTTGAAAATTTAGGTTAACAAGGATTGTTTCTCTTGGTCCGGTCAGAACTCCTGCTTTTTCACAATTAAGTCCTGCAATGTTACCGCTTCTTCCTGCAGCATAAAGTACCATGTCAGTTTCCAGCTCTTCGCCTGTTCTAAGACTGAGTTTTAGTAATTCAGTTTTATTTTTAGGAGTGACATACTTTAAAATGGAAGTATTGAAAAGAATTTCAACTCCTTGTCCTGTCATTTGAGAAATAAGCGCATTTGCAATATCAGCATCGAGAAATGGAAGTATTTTATCTCTGTTATTTATAAGAAATACCTTAACTCCCATAGCAGCGTATATTGTAGCATACTCACAACCGATCACTCCCGCTCCTATGACACAAAGAGATTTTGGAAATCTTTTTATTTTAAGAATAGTGTCTGAATCATGTATCCGTATTCCGTCAAAAGGAATTTCCGGCGGGTTTGCGGGATAAGATCCAGTAGCTATTAGAATGTATTCTCCATTGATTGTACTGTCTTTGTCTCCTTTAATATGAATGTGATGACTATCGATAAAAGATCCGAAACCCGTATAAACATCTACTTTATGTCTTTGTAAATTAAATTCGACTTCAGTCTGCATATCTTTTTTGGCAATGTCTCTTCTGTAGATGAATTGTTCATATTTTGTATTATGAAGACGTTTTTCCGACTGCTCAAATATCTGCTTTTCATAAACTCTTGAAAAATATAAAGCGGTTTCTTTTAAAGCTTTGGAAGGAAGAGTTCCCGTCTGGACTCCAGCTCCGCCTGCATTTGGTGATTTTTCAATGAGCGCAACTTTCTTTCCGAAATATGCAGCTTTAACAGCAGCTTTTTCTCCGGCAGGACCAGATCCGATAACGATCAGATCATATGAATTGTTTTTCTGCATCTTTAATATGAAAAAATTTATTCAAATCAAATTATCAATATCATCTTCAAAGTGCAAAGTCAATTTGTATCTGTTGGGTGATGTTTTACAAAAAAGTCATTTTTTTCATCTCGGATTTTCACTGAAGCAATTGCTGATCTTAACGGAAAAAAAATAAAGATAGTTTTCATTTGAAATTATTCATTAAAAATCTCAGAATATCTGGAGAAAACCATTATGAAAATGTATTAGGGAAAAAAGTGTTGTCTTACAATTATACAAATACAATCATAAAATCATAACCTGATTTTTGGAGATTTGAAACCTACGCATTTTGGGTATTTTAAAGAAAACTTTAATTTGTGGTGAATAGAGAAAAATTGAAAAAGGGTTTAAAATCAAACTTTTCGAACTTCTAAAGTCAAAGACTTCTGTAGTCTAAGACTTCTATATTTTAAGACTTCTGTAGTCTAAGACTTCTATATTTTAAGACTTCTGTAGTCTAAGACTTCTATATTTTAAGACTTCTGTAGTCTAAGACTTCTATATTTTAAGACTTCTGTAGTCTAAGACTTCTATATTTTAAGACTTCTATATTTTAAGACTTCTGTAGTCTAAGACTTCTGTAGTCTAAGACTTCTATATTTTAAGACTTCTGTAGTCTAAGACTTCTGTAGTTTAAGACTTCTGTAGTTTAAGACTTCAGAAGTCATAGAAACTTGAAATCTACAGATGAGGAGGCAAATCTTCTCTTTTACGTGATGTTTAAACTGTTTCAATGTTTCTGAATGCTGAAGCATTTTCCTTTCGGAATGATCCCTCATCCATTCTCCGCGCTCGTTTTTAGTATGATAGCAAAGAGCATTGTATTCGTGATTGCCTATTACAGCTAAAGCATTTCCGTTTTCTGTCATACTTCTGGCAATTTTAAGAGCTTCTCTGATCATTGGTCCTCTGTCAATAAAATCACCGACGAATACAACCTTCCTTTCCGAATGAAAATAGCAGCCGTTTTTTTTACGATATCCCATTTTCAAGAGTAGTTTTTCAAGATGATATGCATGTCCGTGAATGTCTCCTATGATGTCGTACATTTTATCCTTTCAGGTTAAATTTATTTAATGATTGTTCAATAAAATTGTTTATCGGAATTTGGTTTGAATTTGCAATTTATTTCAGCCAATTACCGGCTTTTACCTGATAATCGTTGACTCTGTATTCTTTTACAAATACCCTATTGTTTGCAAATTCGATAAGAACGTTAAACAAGCTGTAAGCATTTTCTCTCATTTCTTTTACATATTTTGACGTTAGTTTTTTAACATAAAGATTAAATTCCCTTTTTCTTTGAATAACTTGGAATAACTTGCTTCTTGAATTTATCCGATGCCTGATCTGTATTGTATGAAATTACGAATGCCAGTAATGTCATGCCGGTAAAATATTTTTCTTTTACAGAGATGTTTTTTAATTTATTCAGATATTTCACAAATATTCTTTCATATTCTTCAAGTTTTTCATTGTTCATTTGAGATTTTATTATTGTAAAAATATCTTCTGTTGAAATTTTGTAATGAGTGAAATCCAGTTTTACAATTTCTTTTTAAAAAATCACGCCGTTTGAACATATTTCCCTGCAAAAGCCCAACTCGAATTTTAGTTTTCTGATTTTATTATAGCTGTTTGTAATTCTTATATATGGTATTTATAATTCTTTACCTGATAAATTCAGAGTATATTCTTTGACAACGAGATCTATGTTGCAGAAAGATCTGGTGAAAGGATATAATATATTGAATACTTCTAAATTTTCTGAAGGAAGCGATGGAAATATATTGTTGAATATTTTTTTCCCGATCATAATGGCATCTCGGTTGGTAATGAGAGAATAATTGCTGCTTACAAAGGAAAAAATCTTCTCTTCATTTTCAAATTTACCGCAAACAGCGGCGAAATTTTTAATTGGCGTGTAAAAATTGTTTGCTGTAAAAACGGGTTTAGTATAAACCGGAAAACAAATCTTATCTATATATGTATTTCTGCTCAAGATATTTTTTTTAAAAGTTTTAAGAATTATTTACATACAAATATAAAGCATGAGAACGGACAAATAATGTCCGACTGAAAATAATTTTCAAAACATTTATTTTTAAAGCAGGTAAATTTTGAAATGAAGTTTTATTTATACAATTGCAACAATGATGACGATTTTATTTTAATCATGTCAATTAGTTCACCAGGCGATTTCACCTTTATGCTGCTGCCTTTGGTCATGAGCCAGTCCTTAATTTCACTCAGTTCGTTTAATTTAAGAGAAACCAGAACATTTCCGTTTTTAAGTAATTTGGTTTGCTGAGTATGATGAATGCTTTTTTCCAGAATTCGGCGAACTGAATTTTTATTAATTTCCAGTTTTATTTCGATAATTTTTGACGTGCGTTTTTTTCCGAAACTGTATGCGAAATAATCTTCAGCATTAAATCCTTCCGGAACATAAAAATCCCTTTTGCTTAATTTTACGGATTCAATTCTGTTTACCGAAATTACCCTGATTTTTTTCCTATTGTGAGCATAAGCGATAAGATACCAGTTACCTTCAAAATATCTTAAGTGGTATGCGTCGAGTGTCCTTTCATCGGTTTTTTCAAATTCCGATTTATGATATTTAATGTAAATCGTTTTTTCCTGAAAAAGGGACTCAAGAATTTTTTTAATCAAGTCTGTACTGAATCTCTTTGCCGGGTTTTGATTAAAACTTATTTTATCTTTCATATCTTCTATAAGGCGGGTTATCTCTTCTCCGTAATTCCGCTTTATCTTGCCGAAAAGCGATATCTGTCCCTTCTTAAATGGATTTGACTTTTAACTCTTAATTAAAACAAGGATTACTGCAAGTTGATACAGATCTTCAGTTGATAAATCAAATTTACTCAGCTTGAAAGGCTTTGAAAAATAAAATCCTTTTCGGAAATTATCATACTCAACCGGTGCATTGTAATTATCTTTTAGCGATTGTATGTCTCTGTATATTGTTTTTATACTGACATTACATTTATCGGAAAGCGAATCAGCATTATGATAATTACCTTTGTTCAATAAATTACAGATATGATTTAATCTTTCAAACATGTTAAAGTTGGATTTTTTCATGAAGATTATTGTTAGGTTTAATGTAACGATTTGTTTTTCGATTAAAATTAAATTTGATTTGAATGTTAATCAATGAATTACTTTACATGCATTTTAAAAATTCAAACTCTCAATAAATACTGATGTGCCGAAATAGTTTGAAAATTGAAAACTCAATCTCCTTATATGCCTTGTAAAAAGTTGTAAAAATAAATTCCGGAATCGAAAGTATAAAATTGGATTTGTCTAATTTTCTTTAATTCTCTTAAAAATAATTTATTAATTAAGTATTTTGATTTATAAAAACACGATGAAAAATAATAAAACTATTCAACAGGTTTGTATCGATGCTATTCGCATATTGTCAATTGATGCGGTTCAAGCGGCAAACAGCGGACATCCCGGCATGCCAATGGGCGCAGCGCCTATGGCTTTTGAATTATGGACAAAGTTTTTAAGATTTAATCCGGATGAATCGGGCTGGATAAACCGTGATAGATTCATCTTATCCGCCGGTCACGGAAGCATGCTTTTATACAGTCTTTTGTATCTGACCGGTTATGATATTTCACTCGATGATTTAAAAAAATTCAGACAACTTGACAGCAAAACCCCCGGTCATCCAGAATACCGTCATACTCCCGGCGTGGAAACAACGACAGGTCCATTAGGTCAAGGTTTTGCAAACGGAGTTGGCATGGCGATAGCGCAAAAGTATTTATCGGCGCGATATAACAAACCCGGATTTGATATTTTCGATTATAGAATTTTTGCAATTTGCAGCGACGGCGATCTGATGGAAGGTATTTCATCCGAGGCAGCGTCTCTTGCAGGTCATCTTAAACTGGGCAACATGATTTATCTTTATGATGACAATCATATTTCAATTGAAGGTAATACTGAAATTGCATTTACTGAAAATGTTAAACTGCGGTTTGAGGCATTCGGTTGGCAGGTTATTGAAGTAAAAGACGGAAACGATATAGATGCAATTTCGGAAGCGATTAAATCAGGGATTGACGAAAAAGAAAAACCAACCCTTATTAAAGTAAGAACTTACATTGCTTATGGCAGTCCCAACAAAGTCAATACGGCAGGCGCTCACGGCTCTCCTCTTGGAGCTGATGAAGTTAAGCTTACAAAAGAAAATCTCGGCTGTGATAAAGAGAAAACATTTTATGTGCCTGAAGAAGCAATAAATTATTTTAAAGCTTCGGTTGAAAAAGGAAAAAATTATTTTAAAAACTGGACGAATCTGTTTGAAAAATACGGAAGAGAATTTTCTGAGCTGTCCGATGAACTTCGGAATTCAATCAGTGGGAAGCCGGTAAGAGATATTGAAAATATGCTTCCGTTATTTCAAGATAAAGACGGAGCAGTGGCAACAAGAACTGCTTCGGGTAAGGTTCTTAATTCTCTTGCTCCGTTTTTCCCTGATTTAATCGGAGGCTCAGCCGATCTTGAGCCTTCAACCGATACTTTTCTCAAAGGATTCGGAAGTTTTCAGGCAGGAAATTATGCAGGAAGAAATTTTCACTTCGGCGTAAGAGAGCATTCAATGGCCGGCGTTTTAAACGGAATTAATCTGACCAAACCTCTGAGAGCATTCGGATCGACATTTTTGATATTCTCGGATTACATGAAACCATCCATCAGACTTGCTGCCATAATGGGAATAAATCCCGTTTACGTATTTACGCATGACAGCATTGCATTGGGAGAAGACGGCACCACGCATCAGCCAATTGAGCAGCTGATATCACTTCGTTCGATTCCTAATATGACAGTAATAAGACCGGCAGACGCAAACGAAACGGCGCAGGCATGGAAATGTGCATTAGAAACATTTCACGGTCCGGTTGCGTTGATTTTAACCCGTCAGAAGCTTCCGGTAATTGACAGAAGCAAATTTGCATCGGCAAGAAATCTTTTAAAGGGTGCATACATATTAAGTGACAGCAAAAAATTTCCCGAACTGATAATTATTGCATCGGGCTCGGAAGTTTATATTGCACTTGAAGCTCAAAATATTCTTGATAAGGAAAATATAGCTGCGAGAGTTGTTAGTATGCCTTCATGGGAATTATTTGAAATGCAAAGTGAAGAATACAAAGAAGAGGTGCTTCCTTCAAAAGTTAGAAAGAGAATTTCCGTTGAAGCCGGTTCAGTTATTGGGTGGATGAAATATGTAACCGAAGAAGGAATATCAATAGGAATTGATAAATTCGGTAAATCTGCGCCGGGGAATGAGCTTATGAAAGAATTCGGATTTACTGCGGACAATATTGTTTCGAAGGCGAAATTATTATTTAAATAAAAAAATTAAAAATTTAAGATGAGAATTAAGTTTGAAGTAAGAAAATTCAAAGATAGAATTGATAATTCAATTTCCAAGACAAAGAAAATAAATTTACCGGAATTGATAAACGATAAAAATCCTTCGGCATGGAAAACTGACATAAAATATTATGACAAAATAAAAAACCGGTTAGGCTGGTTAGACCTTCCCGTTTTATTCAAGGAAAACTGCAGCGAGATAGATTCATTTGTCAGCGATATAAGAAACGAAGGATTTGAATCTGCAGTAGTATTGGGAATGGGCGGAAGCAGTATGTGTCCTGAAGTTTTCAAAGAAACATTCGGGAGCAAAAAAAATTATCTTAAATTATTTGTCCTTGACAGTACAGATCCTGAAACTGTATTGTCAATTGAAAAATCCATAAAGCTCGAAAAAACTCTTTTCATTGTATCAAGCAAATCGGGAGGAACAATAGAAGTAGATTCTTTTTTCAGATATTTTTTTGAGAAGATAAAAGAAGTCAAAGGAGAGGAAGCCGGAAACCATTTCATCGCCATCACAGACCCTTCTACCGTATTGGAAGACAGAGCAAGAGAAAACAAATTCAGAAAAATATTCATAAACCCTCCCGACATAGGCGGAAGGTATTCTGCTTTGTCTTATTTCGGGCTGGTGCCTGCAGCGCTTACTGGAATCGATATTCAAAGACTGCTTGCAGATGCCGAAAAGATGATGAACATTTGTAAAATAAAATCAGCTCGTAAAAATTATGGATTAAAACTTGGAATAACCGCAGGCGAGCTTGCTAAAAAAGGAATTGATAAAATTACATTTATATTGTCTGAAGACATAAGTTCTTTTGGATATTGGGTGGAACAGCTGATAGCCGAAAGTACAGGCAAAGAAGGAAAAGGAATATTGCCTGTTGAAGGAGAAAGTACAAAATCATTATCTCGTTACGGCACTGACAGATTATTTGTAAATATTTATACACAAAAGAATTCCAAGAAAGCTCAAAGATTATATAGTTCATTGAGCAATAAAAAATTTCCCGTGATAGATATTTGCATAAAAAATATATATTCCATCGGAGGATTGTTTTATTTGTGGGAATATGCCACTTCGATAATGGGATATTCTCTGAAGATAAATCCTTTTGACGAACCAAACGTGAGCGAAAGCAAAGAGAATACGGGGAAAGTTTTAAAATATTTTGAAACAGAAAACAAACTGCCTCTTCAGAAAAATTCGGCAGAATGGAAAAAACTTAAAATTGATACATCCATAAAATTGTCATCAAAGAACATTAAAAAGAAAAATAAAACCGGTAAAAAGAGTTTCGAAGAATATCTTAAAACTTTCTTCAGACAAAAGAAGAAAAATGATTATATTTCTCTGATGGCATATCTGCACAATTCAAGAAAGACCAATAAACTGTTAAATGAGATAAGGGAAATTCTAAAGGAAAAATTGTGCATTGCTACAACTTCGGGATATGGACCGAGGTTTCTTCATTCCACCGGACAGCTGCATAAAGGAGGAAAGAACAACGGGATGTTCATTCAGTTTGTTTGTGACGATAAGAAAGATATTGCAACCCCGGGAAAGATGTATTCATTTGGAATATTAAAGCAGTCGCAGGCAATTGGAGATTTTGAATCACTTGAAAAGCACGGAAGACGTGCAATAAGAATTTATCTCGGTAAAAATTATCTGAAAGGTTTGAAAAATTTTAAAGACATGACAGAAGAAGTTTTAAAAAAAAATTGATAAATAAAACAGGAGTATAAAATGAAAATTGGCTTTATCGGACTTGGCAAAATGGGTTCATTTATGGTTGAAAGGCTTTTAAACAGCGGACATGAAGTTGTAGTTTACAATAGGTCAACAGCTAAAACAAAAGAGATAGAATCCAAAGGAGCTGTTGCGACATATTCAATTGAGGATCTAACAAGTAAACTGGATAAACCCAAAGTTGTCTGGCTGATGATACCTTCCGGAAAACCTGTAGAAGATACGATTGACAAGCTTATACCTCTTTTATCAAAAGGCGACATTATCATTGACGGCGGAAATTCATATTATAAAGATACGATAATTAGGTATGAAAAATTAAAGAACCATGAAATACATTATTTAGATGCAGGTACGAGCGGAGGAATATGGGGATTGAAAAACGGTTATTGTATTATGGTCGGCGGTGAAAAAAGAATTTTCATCCATTGCGAACCGCTGTTTAAAAGTTTGGCTCCTGAAAACGGATACAAGTATATAGGCGCGTCCGGTTCTGGGCATTATGTGAAAATGATTCATAACGGTATCGAATACGGAATGATGCAGGCTTTTGCCGAAGGGTTTGAGCTCATGCATAAATCGGATTACAATATAGATCTGCCTGGTGTAGCGGAATTATGGGGAAAGGGGAGCGTCGTCCGATCATGGCTGCTTGAACTGCTTGCAAATGCATTAAAACAAGATCAAAACTTAAGCGGGATAGCGGATTATGTTGAGGATTCCGGAGAAGGAAGATGGACAGTGCTTGATGGCATTGAAAAAAGCATACCTCTTAATGTGATTACAGATTCATTGTTTGCAAGATTCAGATCAAGACAGGAGGAATCATTTGGCGCTAAGATACTTGCGGCATTAAGAAATGAATTCGGCGGACACAGCATAAAACATAAATAATTTGTTTAATATAAACTTTTGTATTAAAGATGATTTAACGCAAATAATTTTTGTAAATAACATTCATAAAGAATACATTTAAAAATAATAGATTAAATTTAAAAATATGTTTGAGTCATCGGCAGAAAAAATACCCGACTCTTGTCTCATTGTAATTTACGGAGCAAGCGGTGATCTTACAAAAAGGATGCTCATCCCGTCTTTGTATAAACTGTATATTGAGAATAATCTGAAAAATAATTTTTCAATTCTTGGTTTTTCCAGAAAAGAAATGGATGACAACGAATTCAGAAAAAAAATGTTTGAAAGCGTTATGGAGTATAACGAAGATAAATCTTTGCAAATGGATCACTTGGAGGAATTTTGCAAAAATCTTTATTATGTGAGAGCAGGATACGACGACATTGAATCGTATAAAAATCTTAAGAGTCATATCGAAGAAATTGATAAGAAAAAAAATCTATCCGGTAATATTCTTTTATACATGGCAGTTCCGCCCGATAATCTTCCTGATATTATTGAAAAAACCGGAAAGATAGGATTGAATAAACCATTAAATGAAGGTTCATGGACGAGGATAATCCTTGAAAAGCCATTTGGTCATGATCTTGAATCCGCTATTAAACTAAATAAATTAACCGAAAAATATTTCAGCGAGAAGCAGATTTACAGGATAGATCATTATCTTGGTAAAGAATCCGTGCAGAATATTCTCGTTACGAGATTTTCAAATATGATTTTTGAGCCGCTATGGAACAGAAATTACATTGACCGCGTAGAAATTACTTCAGCCGAAAGCATTGGTATAGAAAACCGCGGCGGATATTATGAAAGTTCAGGAGCACTGAGGGACGTTGTACAGAATCATTTGATGCAGATTGTTGCATACATATCTATGGAGCCCCCGTCAACATTTGATTCAAATTCCATTAGAGACGAATCTATGAAAGTTTTTCAGTCTCTTAGATTTTTGAAAGCAGAGGAAGTAGAATCAAACGTAATAAGAGGTCAATATACGGCATCACATGTAAATGGCAAGACAATAGCCGGTTATAGAGAGGAAGCAAATGTTTCTCCCGTTTCCAGAACCGAGACATTTGTAGCCATGAAGTTTTTTATAGACAACTGGCGGTGGGGAGGAGTTCCGTTTTATATAAGGACAGGTAAGAGAATGCCTACGAGAGTTACAGAGATTGTAATTCATTTCAAACCTACGCCGCATTATTTATTCAAAAGAAAGACTGACATTGCTGAATCTTATAATATGCTTGTGATCAGAATACAGCCTGATGAAGGAATATTAATAAAATTTGCCATGAAAGTACCGGGAACAGACTTTAAGCTGCAGAATGTAAATATGGATTTCCATTATTCCGATCTTTTGAACGTAAAGCTTCCCAGCGCTTATGAAAAGCTTCTTCTTGACTGTATACAGGGAGACTCTACATTGTTTTTACGAGCGGACGCAGTCGAAGCGTGTTGGAAATTCGTTCAGCCAATATTAGATGCGTGGAAAAAATATCCGGAAATAAAAATTTATGGATATCCGGCAGGCACTTGGGGTCCTGAATGCTCGGATGACCTTATAGTCGAGAAAGAGCTTCAATGGAGATACCCTTGCAAAAATAAGTCAAATGACGGATTATATTGTGAACTATAATTATAACTGATTATTTCCCAGACAGACATTGGCAAGTATAAAAATATTCGATTCTCCTGAAACACTTGCAGAAGAAACTGCAAAAAATTTCATAAGCCTGACTAAAAAAATTTCAGCCGTTAAAAAAAATGTGAGTATAGCACTATCTGGAGGAAACACTCCAAAGTTATTGTTTAGAATTTTGCTGGAGAAATATTCTGGCGATGCTGAATGGAGCAAATATATTTTTTACTGGGTAGATGAAAGGTGTGTTCCGCCGTCAAGCAGTGAAAGCAATTTCGGCGAAGCCGATAGAATTCTTTTTTGTCGTCTTAAAATCTCAATTGACAAATACAGAATGAAAGGTGAAGACGATCCTGAAAAGGAAGCATTAAGATACGGAAACCTTCTGAAAAAAAACTTACCTGATAAAAACGGATTCCCGGAATTTGATCTTATCATGCTTGGGATGGGTGATGACGGGCATACTGCATCTATTTTTCCCGGTCAGCTTGAGTTAATGAGTTCAAACAGTATTTGCGCCGTTTCGTTTAATCCTATAAATTTGCAAAAGAGACTTACGCTTACAGGAAAAGTAATCAATAATGCAGCAAATATTTTTTTTCTTGTAACAGGTAAAAGCAAATCGGCGATCATCGGGGATGTATTCAAAAAAACGGAAAAAAGTTTTGAATTCCCGGTTTCTTATATTAAAGATGATGATACTGTAATTTGGTTTTTAGATAAAGAAGCCACTTCTCTTTTGTAATTTGCATTTAGAATTTTAAAAAATGAAATCAGAATGATTTTAGCCGGTGATGCTGGCGCATCAAAAACTGAATTGGCGGTATTTGAAAAACAAGATACCGGATTAAATAAAATTTGTTTCGAGATTTTTAAAAGTAAGGAGTATGAAAGCCTTGAATCAATGGTTTATGAGTTTGTACGAAAAAATAAATTAAACTTAGAAAAAGCCTGCATAGGCATTCCAGCTCCGGTAATAGACGGTAAAGCAAAAGCGACAAACATCAATTGGGATATTGATGCTGAAAAAATTTCTAAGATAGCAGGCATAAATAATTTGAAAATTGTAAATGATCTCGAAGCATTGTCTGCTTATGTGATTAAAATGCCGGAGGATAAATTCTTTGCCGTTTATAATGGTAAAGACAAAAGGGAATTATGCAATAAGGCAATATTAGCACCTGGTACGGGGCTTGGGCAGGCGGCATTGATTTTTAACGGGAAGAAATACATTACATTAACAACCGAAGGAGGTCATACCGATTTTGCGCCGGTAAATGAAATTGAAATTGAAATGCTGAAATATCTTTTGAAAAAATATGATCATGTAAGCTATGAAAAAGTTGCATCAGGCATTGGACTACTTTCAATCTATGATTTTTTAATTGAATCAGGCTTCGGTAAATCTGATGACTCTATTGAACAGAGATTTTTGATTGAAGATAAGGCAAAAGTAATAACTGATGAAGCTGTTAATAACTTCAATCCGGTCTGTAAGAAAGCGCTTGATATTTTTATTTCTGTACTCGGCAGACAGACGGGGAATATGGTCTTAAACTACAATGCAGTGTCAGGAGTATATATCGGCGGCGGCATACCTATAAAAATACCTGAAATGTTTAAAGGAAAAATTTTTCTGAAATCATATCTCGATAAGGGTAAGCTTGGATATATGCCGGAAGCTGCTCCGGTTTATTTAATAAATGACATTTCAGCAGGTACATTCGGAGCTGCTGTCATAGCTTCGGGCATGTGATTGTATACTAAATAAGATTGATAAACCAATTTAAATTTGATAAGTTAAAAAAAACAATAAACCCAAACATTTATGAAACACAAAATTTCATTACACTTATTTACTATTTTTATTTTAACAATATTCAGTTTTTCTTTTTTTATTCCGCAAAGCAGAGCAGAAATTTCTAACGAAAAATATTCAAAGGTAAAAATATTTGCCAAAAACGAATTTGATTTCAAAAAAATAAACGATGCTGGTCTATATTTTGATCATGCGGAATCTGTTGCAGGCGAATACATCGAGACATGGCTTTCTGAAAGTGAAATTCGTTTGCTCAAACATTCGGGAATCCCTTATCAGATTACTATAGATGACTGGATGAAATATTATAACAAACTTCCTAAAATGAGCAGTCAGGAAATAAGCGATGCAATTCAGGAATCAATAAATGATTATAATGTCAGTCATTCGATTTACGGAAGCATGGGTAGTTATCTTACGTTTGCGGAAGTGGTAAACAAGCTTGATTCAATGAGAATTGAATATCCAAATCTTATATCGGAAAAGTTTTCTATTGGAAATACCGTAGAAAACAGATCCATGTGGACTGTAAGAGTTTCGGATAATCCAAATACAACTACCGGCAGACCTGAAGTATGGTTTCATTCGCTGATACATGCCCGGGAGCCATTGAGTATGGAGCAGAATATTTACTTTATGTACTGGCTTTTTGAAAATTACAACATAGATCCTGTTGCCACCTATATTTTAAAAAACAGAGAATTATATTTTACGCCTGTGTTTAATGCAGACGGATATGAATACAACAGAAGCACGAATCCCAACGGCGGAGGTATGTGGAGAAAAAACAGAAAGTTGAATTCCGGAACTACATACGGAATTGATTTAAACAGAAATTACGGCATATATTCTTTTTGGAATTCATCAAACAACGGTTCATCTACAAGTCCTTCAAGCGATACTTACAGAGGATTGTCGCCGTTTTCTGAAGCAGAAACACAAAATGCAAGAGACTTTGTCAACTCGAGAAATTTTAAGGGAATATTAAGCTATCATACTTACGGAAGTTATCTTATCAGACCCTGGGGATGGGTGGATTCTCCGACTCCGCACGAATATATATTTCAGAGTTTTTCGCAGGACATGGTGCTAGACAATCATTACACGCTTGGAAGATCAAATCAGACAGTTGCTTACGGCGTTAGAGGTGTTACTGATGATTGGTATTACAATGATTCCGGACATGCGAGAGCGATTGCAATGACACCTGAAGTAGGAACCGGATCCGATGGATTTTGGCCCACGCCGGCAAGGATACTTCCGCTTGCGCAGTCAACATTAAGACAGAATATGTATTTTGCGCTTGCATGCGGTGATTACGTAGCTCCTGAAAAATTGACCATGAATAATGAATATTACAATCAGGGTGAAACAGGAAATCTTAAAGTCAATCTGAAGAATAAAGGTCTGATGAATGCATCGAATGTTTCAATCGAGCTGGTATCACAAAATTCATATCTGACAATACAAACATCCGCGTTTTCTTATTCAAGCTTTGCATCGTTTGTCAAAGACAGCGTAATATTTAATTTTTCAGTGTCATCAGCTGCTCCGCTAAACGGCGCGCTTAAAGCAGTTTTAAGGATAAAGCAAAACACTTCCGAGCTTGTTTACACACAGGACGTTTATATTCCTGTAGGCGCAGGTAACGTGCTGATTTTAGACAGCGCTGAAAATGGAATTTCAAGATGGACTGCATCAGGAGGATGGGGATTGACTTCTTCGCAGTATTATTCTCCGGGCAACTCTTTTGCCGATAGTCCGACAGGAAATTACTCCAACAGTACAAACAGAACTCTTACATTGACGACAGCATTGAATGTCTCAACAACTCCGGTTTTATTTTTAAGTTATTATTATAAACATACGATCGATACGGTTGACAATGCTTATATAGATGTTTCAGGAGATAATGGAACCACCTGGAGATCTTCGAAATTTTTCAATCTTACAAAATCAGCATGGACAAAGGATTATCTCGATATTACAACCTTAGCATCGGGCTCCACTGCTATGAAAATCAGATTCTCAATGGTCAGCAACGGAACTGTAACTGCCGACGGCATATATATTGACAATATCAGACTTGCCGGATACAACCTTACTCCGACCGGAATTAATTCTGAGATAAATACTCCATCGGAATACATGCTCTCTCAAAATTATCCAAATCCTTTCAATCCGGTTACTTCGATAAATTATTCTATTGCCGCAGCCGGCAATGTAAAGCTTACGATTTACAATATGCTTGGAAAAGAAGTATCCGTAATTGTAAACGAACACAAAACTCCAGGTAATTATACCGTAAATTTCAATGCAAACAATTTGTCAAGCGGCATGTATTATTATAAGCTTGAAAGCGGAAGTTACTCGGAAACAAGAAAAATGATGTTAATAAAATAAATTGAGTAAATTCTATTATAGAACCCGAAAGATAATTTACTTTCGGGTTTTTTTTGTGAATTAAAACATGTTGAATCTATTGTGAATTGTGATTACAATTTTAAATTGAATCTCCTAAGCTTCTTCCGTAATTTAAAATAAAACTTTTCCGGAATGGATAATAAGTTTTTAAATAAGCTTTCCACTTTATTTTTTAATTTCAGTTTTCTCAAATTCATCATTGCATTTAACTATATACATAATCCTCCTGCCGGGTGGTATCAGCAAGTTTTGCCGCAAAATCTTCCTTCTAATAATCAAACAACATTTAAAGACAGCTTAACAGGATATGCAGTTACTACAGCCAGTTCAGAAAATAAATCTTACGTTATTAAAACTACGAACGAAGGTGATAAATTGAATTTTGAACTAATTGATAGCTACGGAAGAGAAATTAATGATGTAGAAATTTTGAATGTGAATAGAGGATTTGCCTGTACAGATTATGAAACCGGCTGTGGAGGACTTTACAAACTACAAATGGTGAAACGAACGGAGATAATAAAATAAATTATTTTGAGAACAAAGAGTCTGCTTAATTTTACATTAAATGATCTGGAAGAGGAGATGGTATTTCTGCATGAACCAAAATACAGGGCAGAGCAGATTTTCGTTTCCGTTCACGGAAAGAATGCAAAGAGAATAGAAGATATAAAGGGTATTCCATTCGCGCTTATAAAAATGCTTGAAGCAAGCTATTGTATAAACTCTGTAAGGAATTTAAAAGTAACGGATTCATTAAATTTCAATACAAAGAAATACTTGTTTGAAACTGAAGATAAGCAAAGAATTGAATCAGTATTGATTTCGGAAAAAGGAAGAAACACCGTCTGCATATCAACACAGGCGGGATGTAATGTAGGATGTGAATTTTGCGCTACGGGTAAAATGGGATTCAATAAAAATCTTGAAGCTGGGGAAATCGTATCGCAGGTTTATGAAGTAAAAAGACTTTCCGGAGAAGAGCCGACAAACATAGTTTATATGGGAATGGGCGAGCCGTTTTTGAATTATGATAACATGCTGAAGTCGCTGAAGATTCTTACAAATGAAAAAGGCATAGCAATTCCTTCAAGAAGGATTACAGTTTCGACAGTTGGATTTAAAGATAAAATAAAAAGATTTGCAGATGACATTCTCAATCCTGAAAATAAGTCCGTAAAAAACGTTAAGCTCGCATTATCACTTCACACTACCGATAATGGTCTCAGGGAAAAGCTCATTCCTTCGTCGGTAAAAAACAGACTGCCTGATATTTATTCCGAGTTGGCATATTTTTACAAAACAACCGGGAACAAAGTTACTTATGAATACATTTATTTCGAAGGTTTGAATGATACAGACAGTGACATTAAACGACTGACTCGATTGTCAAAAATGATACCTTCGAATATAAATATAATTCCATTTCATCCCATCGGATTTGAATTAAATGAACCATTAAATGTATTTAAAAATAAAAAAGATATAGATAAATTACATTCGGACAAAAATCTGTCCGGGTTTATAAAAAAATTAAAAGCAGAAAAAGTAGTTGTCAATCTCAGAAACAGCAGCGGTGTTGACATCGATGCAGCATGCGGACAACTTGCGGTTTTAAACAAATAAAAAAAACAGAACTTAATGTATCAGCTGATAATTTACGGACCTCCGGGAGTAGGCAAAGGGACGCAAGCAGAATTAATTGCTTCTAAACTGAAACTTGAACACATTTCTACCGGAGCTATTTTGAGAAAAGCATTTGAGGATAAAACCGAACTCGGTATAAAAGCAAAGGAAATCATGGACAAAGGGGAACTGGTCCCGGACGAGATTATGAACGGAATTGTAAAAGAGTGCATGAGGAATATTAACTCCGGAGGATTTATACTCGACGGATATCCGCGGACATTAAAGCAGGCAAAAGCTCTTTCTGAGATTTTTGCAGAGCTTGATTATACGCACGTCAAAGTGATAAATATCATTGCCGACGATAATGAAATTACAAAAAGACTTTTGCTGAGAGGAAGAAGCGATGATACCGAAGAGACAATAGCAAACAGGATCAAAGTATATTACGATTCTACTGCCCCCGTCAAAAAATATTATGATGACCTTGGGTTAACCATTGACATAAACGGAATCGGAGAAATCGAAGACATAAATAAAAAAATTTTAAGCTTAATTTCTTAGATTTATAATTTAAACTAAGTTTTTAAAAAAGTTACGGAAAACAGGGATTTTGTTAATTGCTATTTTAAATTTATTCGTATATTTTGTAACTCAAAAAATTCAATAATGGCATCTATTAAAGTAAACGAAATTGCAGATAAAGGGATAATTATTTTATCGCCAAAAGGAAATTTTGTCGGAGGAGACGAAACGGACGAGTTGAGGGAAGTTATTAAAAAATATTCGGAAGAAGGGAATAAAAATCTATTGATAGATTTGGGAGATGTGTTATATTTAAACAGTACAGCATTGGGAGTATTGATTTCTGCTCATGCAAACTATTCAAAAAGAGAAGGAAAAATAAAGCTTTGTCAACTAAATAAGAATCTTGAAAACCTGTTTGTAATCACCAAGCTTGCATTGATTTTCGATTCTTATCCCACACAAGAAGAAGCAATTAAAAGTTTTGGGTAAAAATTTTAAAACATAATCTATAAATTTAATAAAAAATAAACTCTATCAGGGGTTATTTGGAGGTTAAAAATTAATGAAACAATCTGTCTTTATGACTGTAGTAATCGTAGTCGCAATTGTGGTATCGGCGATTATATATTATTCTGTTTTCGGTAACGTAAATAATTTCAAGACGCCGGAAAAACTCACTCCATCAAACATTCTTGGAGCAATTTATCTTGGAGGTCCGATTGTAATTGCTTTGATGGCATTAAGTATCATGGTTATCACGTTCACGATAGAAAGACAATTATCGCTGACAAAAGCAAAAGGAAGAGGTCCGATCGAGCCATTCTTGAAAAAAGTACAAAGCAGTTTACTTGAAGGAAACATTGATGATGCAATTGCCGAATGCGACAAGCAGAGAGGGTCGATAGCAAATATTATAAAACAGGGTTTAGACAGATATAAAATGCTGTCTGCAGAAAATAAACTGGATGCAGAAAATAAAATCCAGGAAGTTCAGGCAGCAATTGAAGAAGCTATGATGCTTGAAGTACCGTTGCTTGAAAAGAATCTGGTGGTGCTTTCAACAATAGCTTCAGTTTCGGTGCTTATAGGTTTGTTCGGAACGGTTGTCGGTATGATCAGATCATTCCAGGCGCTTGCAACGGCAGGAACACCTAATGCAGCAGAGCTTTCAGCAGGTATTTCAGAGGCTCTTATTAATACAGCGGGCGGATTATTTGGAGCAATTGTAGGTACGATTTCATATAACTATTTTGTAACAAAGGTAGGAAATATTACTTACATGATTGATGAAGCTACATACAACATGCTTCAGATACTTACAATGAAATCAGAAAAAAAAGCATAATTAAAAAAGTAAAATAAATTTTCATTCAGATAACTAATGAAGAAAGCAAGGTCCATTAAGAAACCCGGTGTTAACATTGACATGACTCCTCTTGTTGACGTAATCATGCTTTTACTTACGTTTTTCATGCTTGTTGCCACATTCAAGGTAGAATCGACAGAAGCGATCGAAGTAAAGCTTCCCGAATCTGCCGTAACCGATACAACAAGATTACCCGAAAAGGATATTATGACCATGACTCTTACAAAAAGCGGAGATGTTTTCCTCGATGTTGATAATTATAGAGTAAAAGAAATAGTATTCGGAAATGCAAACGGTATCGGCTTATTTCACCCTGATAGTACATCAAAAAGCGAATATGAATTAACCGGTAAGATCGGAGGAAAAAACCTTAACAGGAAAGTCAGCATATTAAATAAAGCGCAGTTTGAAAAAGCTTTAACAGATCTTAGAGTCGCATTAAAGAATGAAACCGGCGGAAAGTCGGATTTCAGAATAGTAATCAAAGGCGATACTGATACTGATTACGGAATTGTCGAAGATCTGATGGATATATTCAAAGCGACCAGAAATACAAGATTTGCTCTTGTTACTGATATAAGATCTGATAAACCGGAATAATCAATAAACTAAATTTTTTAAAAAGGAAATTAAATTATGGCAGGTGGCGGCGGATTTGATGCCCCGGAAACCGGATCGGGACTACATAAACAGAAAAAATACAAAAAAGGAAAAAAAGTCGGTGTCAGAATTGACATGACTCCGATGGTTGACGTAATTATGCTGTTGCTTACGTTCTTTATCCTTACCACTACGCTTAACACTCCTCAGATTATGCAGATAAATCTTCCCAAAGGAGATGAATCTGATAAAGTGAAAGTGGATATGGGCGACGTACTGTATATCAGAGTTTCTGAAACAGGAAACATATATTTTTCGAAAGGACTTTCGGATGGATCTGAAGCTCCTCCGGAAAAGCATAACTTCAATGACATTAAAACTAAAATAGAATCTTATTATGCACAGAATCCAAAACTTCTGATATTGCTGAAGTTTGACAGAAAAATGAAGTACAATACAATGGTTGACATACTCGATGAGATAAATAAAGCTGCTATAGAAAAGAGATACAGTTTCATGAAGATGGAAGATCCGGATAAAGAAATCGTAAAAAATGCCGGCGGTTAATTATATAAATTAGAATTTTCATAAGCGGTCTGAATTATGTTCTGATCGCTTTTTTTATTATTGTTATTGAATTTCAGAATTTACATTACCGGAATTAAATTTATCTGTGTTTTTCTCTTTTTGTTTATTTTAAGAGGAGCGGCAGACGCCCAAGCTCCAAAAGAGAAATCCATGGCGGACAATCCGACCGTATTTAAGCAGCATGTTACGGATGAAACCGGCACTCTTACATCATCCGAAATTTCCGCATTGAATCTGAAGTTGTCCGGCTTTGAAAAGATTACCAGCAATCAGCTTGTTGTTTACATAATTTCTTCACTCGATGGAGAATCTCTTGAAGACGTTTCCATACAACTTGCCGAAAAAAATAAGATTGGGAAGAAAGATAAGAACAACGGCGTGCTAATGCTGATTGTCAAAGATGACAGAAAAATCAGAATTGAAGTTGGATACGGACTCGAAGGCGCGCTCACTGATGCAATATGCTCAAAGATTATCAGGAATGATATTACGCCTTCGTTTAAGAAAGGAAAATTCTTTGAAGGCATAAATGCAGGAGTTGATGCAATTATCAAAGTTACAAAAGGTGAATACACAGCTGATACGGAAGAAGAAAAAAAATCCGGCGGAAGAGGTGAATGCTGTTTCGGGATACCGATTTTCGTTGCGATAATTTTTATGTTTATTTTCTTTTTCATAATTACTTCATTTATAAGGAATTTGTTTGGATTCGGAAAATCTATTAGTACCGGCAGTAAAGGAAACTGGAGCAAAGGATGGAGTGGAGGTTCATGGAGCAGTGGAAGCAGCGGCGGATTTAGCAGCGGCGGATTTTCGGGCGGCGGAGGTTCGTTTGGAGGCGGCGGAGCAAGCGGCAGCTGGTAAGATTTATTTTTATTGAAATTATTTTTTATTTTATTCAATGTCGAAAAAAAATATAATATCTGAATTTTTGTCTGATGAAGATCTGAAACAAATTGAGAATGTATTGATGGATGTGGAATTAAAAACATCCGGCGAGCTGCGATTATGTTTAAAAAAGAAAAGAGGTTATCTCGAAACCGGACTGACTCCGCGTGAACTTGCCGTGAATGAATTTTATAAACTCGGCATGAATGAAACTGCTGACAGAACCGGTATACTGTTTTTTATTCTCTTTGATGAGCATAAGTTTGAAATTGTTGCCGATAAAGGAATTAATAAAAAAATTCCCGAAAAAGAATGGCAGGATTTGTCTGATGAAATAGCAAAAAATTTTTCTGAAAATAAATACAAAGAAGGAATAATTTACATGATAAACTCTGTCGGCGATGTATTGATAAAAGAATTTCCGGTGAAAGAAGGTGATGTAAATGAATTGTCAGATGATATTCTAATAAGCTGACTTTAATGATTTTTTACTATTCATTTTAATTATGCCTGATTATAATTCTTCGATTGAACTGCTGCATAAGTTTATTAAAAATGAAAATTTAATTAAGCATTGTTATGCAGTCGAATCTGCCATGAGATTTTATGCCGAAAGACTTAACGAGGACTGCGAAATTTGGGCTGTTACCGGTTTGCTCCATGACCTTGACTGGGAAATGTATCCCGACACGCATCCGAATACAAGCGTTCCTGTACTTGAAGAAAACGGATACGAAAAGTTTGTTATAGACGCGATTCTTGGACATGCATATCCTGAAAGGACAAACGTGCCGCGAGAAACCTTGCTGGCTAAATATCTTTTTGCTTGTGACGAGATAACAGGATTTATCATGGCTTATTCACTAATGAAACCGGGCGGACTGAATGAAGTCGAAACAAAAAGCGTTAAAAAGAAAATGAAAGACAAGGCATTTGCAAGAAATGTGAACAGAGAAGACATATTAAAAGGTGCCGAGGAAATTAATATTGATCTCGATGTGCATATTACAAATGTTATTTCGGCAATGAAAAATGATAAACGCGTAAACAGATGATTTATTTATGTCTATCATAAGTACAAAAAATCTTAATAAGGATTATCCTTCCCGTAATTTTGCTGAAAAGAAAATTACTGCATTGAGTAATTTTTCGTTTGATGTTCAGGACAGTGAAATATTCGGATTGCTGGGTCCAAACGGCGCGGGAAAAACAACGCTGATTAAGATCATTCTTGGGATTACATTTCCGACTTCCGGTGAAGTGAAAGTCTTTGACAAGGATATATCAGATTATACTTATAAACGCAAGGTCGGATATCTGCCCGAAAACCATAAGTTCCCTAATTATCTGACGGGTGAACAAACGCTTCATTATTTTGGAAAGTTAAGCGGACTGCCGGCAAATGAAGTTAAGAAAAAAACAAACGAGTATCTTAGCTTGACGGGTATGGAAAAATGGAGAAAAACAAAAATCAAAAAGTACTCAAAGGGAATGCTTCAGAGACTCGGTCTTGCTCAAGCACTGCTTAACAATCCCGAGATTATATTTCTTGACGAGCCCACTGACGGTGTTGATCCGATCGGCAGAAAAGAAATCAGGGACCTGCTCAAAGAATTAAAGCTGCGAGGCAGAACAATTTTTCTTAATTCTCATCTGCTTAGTGAAGTAGAGCTTGTGTGCGATAGGATAGCTATATTGAATAAAGGATCGCTTGTCAAATCGGGAAGAGTTGATGATATTACCGCATTGTCCAATAATTACATATTTCATACATCAGATATTCCCGATGATTTTATTAATACTTTGCTTTCCGAGTATAAAGCGGTTATAAAAAGTAAAAATGAATTTCAGTTTAATGCCAATACCGTAACCGAACTAAATGACTTTATTGATTATCTAAGAAACAGGAAAATACTGATTCACGGTATTGTCAGGGAAAAAGATACTCTCGAAAACATGTTTATTAGTTTAATAGGGAGCCAGAACTGACATGATATTTTTAACGCTTGTTTTAAGCACATTTCGAGAAGCCATTGCAAAAAAAATATTCATAGGTTTTTTTGCCATTTCTACACTCATCATTCTGATTTTTCTTTTTTTGATAAATGTTGATTCAATCGAAGGCATGGTGGATTTAATGGAATCATCAGGACAGGAAGGCGTAAAAAATCTCGTAATAGGATTTCAGGTTGCAATGATAGACATTTCTTATTTGCTTATAATTACATTCTGTTTTATTTCGGTATCTTCATTCATTCCTTCAATGCTTGAAAAGGGAAACATCGATCTGTTATTGTCAAAGCCGATTTCAAGGAGCAACATCATCTTAGCAAAATTTATTGGCGGAGTATTGTTGATTTTTGTCAGTCTTGTATATCTTATTGGATTTGTATGGCTAATACTTTCTTCAAAATCTGGGTTTTGGCATGTGCCTTTTTTGTATTCGATATTCTGGCTGACTTTATCTTTTGCAGTAATATATTCGCTGATTATATTAATCGGATTATTTTCTCAAAGTACGATACTTTCGATTATCATAAGCCTTTTTCTTGTTTTTATTGTTTGTCCTGTACTTGCAGCAAGAGAAATGGTGATTTTCAGCTTTATTGAAAATGCGAGTGTAAGGTTTGTAGTAAATTTTCTTTATTACATTTTACCAAAAACTTCCGACATAAATAAAATATCTTCAGATATAATTACCGGACAGCCGGTTGTGTCTTACATGCCGGTGTATTCGTCAGTCTTATTCATGCTTGTCATGCTTTCTGTTTCGATATATATTTTCAGAAAAAAAGATTATTGAAATAATAAACATTCAGAGTTTATTTTTATGAAATCACTGATTAGAAATTCAAAGCAATCTTGGATTTTATTGCTTACATTAATTTTTATTCAGTGTAATCAAAAACCGGAACCCGATCCATTACCGCTTTCAGTTAAATCTTCTTTAAATCTTCTTCAGAATAATCCGCAGTTTGTGATGTATATAAACTTTAAAAATATGCGCCGGACGGAGTTCTGGGAAAAAAATATTTCCGATTCGCTTTTAAATGCCGAGAAAACCTTTGGCAGTCTTTTAAATACATTTAAGCTTGCTACCGGAGCTTCAATAACAGACGGAATAGATGAATTGTATTATTCAAATTCATGGTTCGGTGAAAATGCAATTATTTTGAAAGGTGTTCTCGATAAGAAAAAACTTAATGATTATCTGCTCAGCGACAGTATTTTTTCGATTGCGACAAATTCCATTGGCAAAACAGTTTATATTAAAAATGACAACGGACTATATTTTTATTTCCGGGATGATAATACAATATGCGCAAGCAATTATCTCAAACAGCTCGATGCAATGATGAATGCAAGCGATACAGCCGAAGGCGGTGTTTTATCGAATCAGAAAGTTTATAAAGCCGTTGAAAATGTTATTTATAAAAAAGATATATGGATGGTGTCAACTGAAAAGCTGTTCATCAGAGGGATTCTTCTTAATTTTATCGAGTCAAACACAGGCATTGAATTGCCCGATGAGGATACATCTATAGCCCAAATCGACTCGCTTCCCAATGAATCGAAAGCTGAAGAGAATCTCAGAAGTATCGAAAATCTGTATAAAAATATTGAGACCGTTTCATTCTGCTCGCAAATGGATAAAAATCTTAAACTTCTGATTCAAAGCGAATGTATTGATGATAATTCCTCCAGACATTTAAAGAGTCTTCTCAACGGATTTCTAACCGTATCTAAACTGAACTCCATCAAAAGCAGCAATGATAATATTAACAGAATTCTCGAAAATCTGAAACTAAACAGATATGATAATTCTGTTTACATAGAACTCGATGTGGATGATGATAATATTAAAGAGATGAATAAACTTAACATCATTAATTGATTTCGGAATTTTCGACTGTTTACTTTTCTTCAGAAAGAAATTTTTCTATAAGCTTAACATCATCTTCACTGCCGATGAAAAGCGGAGTTCTCTGATGAAGATTTTCCGGAGTTACTTCAAGTATCCTCTGCTTGCCGTCAGAACTTCTGCCGCCTGCCTGCTCAACTATAAAACTTAACGGATTGGCTTCATACATCAGCCGGAGTTTACCGCTTGTATTCTTACTGTCTGCAGGATATAAAAACACTCCTCCATAAAGCAGATTTCTGTGAAAGTCTGCAACTAAAGAGCCAATGTATCTCGATGAATAAGGTCGTCCGGAATCTTTGTCATTTTGTTTAATGTATGAAACGAAATTATTTATTCCTTTTGACCACTTTGATTGGTTTCCCTCGTTAACGGAATATATTTTAGATTTCTTCGGTATCTTTATGTTTTCATTTGACAGCAGAAATTCTCCAACAGATGGATCGAGAGTAAACAGATGAACCCCGTTTCCTGTAGTATAAGCAAGCATCGAGCTGGATCCATATATTACATA
This sequence comes from Ignavibacteria bacterium, assembly GCA_019187405.1. Lineage (GTDB taxonomy): Bacteria > Bacteroidota > Ignavibacteria > Tepidaquicellales > Tepidaquicellaceae > JABAQZ01. The sequence goes on along the minus strand of JABAQZ010000006.1, from coordinate 121,903 downwards.
TCCTGCTGCTACCTGACTTACGCCTCTTTGAAGACAGTCTTCAAGCGATCCGGGACCGGATTTTGAAATCCTCTTGTAAACCGAAAAGATTGTTCCTATGGAGACATTTGCTTCAATGTTTGACGAGCCGTCGAGCGGATCAAAGTGACAGACGTATTTATTGCTCATAAACTTATTGTCGGTAAACTGTTCCTCTATCGGAATAAAATTTTCTTCCTCTTCAGAACATACGGCGCAAATGTGCCCTCCCTGTTTCATTACGTGCGTCAATATGTCATTAGCAAATACATCAAGCTTCTTTACCTGCTCGCCTTGTATATTTTCTTCGCCTGTAAATCCGAGAATGTCAATTAATCCCGCTCTGTTCACTTCGAGTGAAATTACTTTGCATGCCAATGCGATATCTGCAAGCAGATCCGAAAGCTGTCCGGTGGCTTCGGGATATTTTCTTTCTTCTTCAATAATATGTCTGTAGAAAGTTTTAAATTTATTTACCATTTCGATATTTATATAGAATTATAAAAATTGTTTTACATTATCGCTTAAATCAAATACTTCGGCGCTGAGAAGGTTTTCAAGTAAACTGCTTCCCACCGCAGATCTAAATCCTGCTGCACAATGCACTACGACCGGTTTATCAACAGGTATTTCACCTAATCTTTCCTTTAGCTGGTTTAAAGGAATGTGTATCGAGTCTCTGAAAATTTCAATAGTTTCCTTTTCATTATTATCCCTGATGTCAAGAATAGTGAATTTATGTTTGTTTGATTTGAAAAATTCTGTATCGAGAGTTTTTGAAGATTTAAGCTCCGAATGATCATGATGAACAAGCGCTCCTTCTATTAAAAACTCATATCCGATTTTTGCCGCTCTTTTTATAAATTCATTAAGCTTGGTTTCGCTTTCCGAAATCAGGTAAAATTTTTCTTCGGGAGAAACAATTGTGCCGAGCCATGTTTCAAACTTCGAATCTTCCATGAGATTAATTGCTCCGGCAAAATGACCGGAAGAAAATTCTCGTTTTTGTCTGGTATCAATTACAACCGAATTCTTCTTAATATCTAAATAAGAATCTATTCTTTTTACTTTGCTAACGCTTTCTAAGAAATCTGGAGCGCCTCTTCTGTTAAGCTCCACATCATATCCGAAATATTTGGGAACGAAAGACTGGTCTTTAAGTAATACTCCGATAAATTCATCTTCTGACATATTCTGAAGCGCGTAATTTTCTTTTCTCTCTCTTCCGATTGTAGAAAAAGTATCCGCACTGGTCGCTTTACCGCAAAGAGAACCGGCGCCGTGTGCAGGATAGACAATCACATCATCACTGAATTTCAACAATCTTTCGTTGATTGTCCTGTACATCATTCTGGCAAGTTCGGTCTTGGATTTATTGATTGCGCCAGCCGATTCCCTTAAATCAGGTCTTCCTACATCACCGACAAACAAAGTATCACCCGATGCAAGAGCGTAATCCTTGCCATCTTCATCTCTTATCAGTATGCTGATGCTGTCGGGAGAATGCCCAGGTGTGTTGTAAGGTATTAGAGTTATATTTCCAATTCTCAGCTCGTCTCCTTCATCAAAAGGAATATGTTTGTATAATGCATTTACGAGCTTGCTGACAAAAATATCCGCTCCGGTAGAAAGATGAATCTCGAGATGTGAGCTGACAAAATCCGCATGTGGATGAGTTTCAATTACAGCTTTGATCACAGCTTTATTCGATTGTGCAAAATCATAATATTGCCGTGGATCTCTGGCAGGGTCAATGAGAGCTATTTCTTTTCCGCTTAAAATTGCATAAGAAGCATGCGCCAGACACTTGTCATAAAACTGTTTTATTTCCATTAAAAATTTTTTTATTTCTTTTCAATATGAAAGCCATGATCATGCCATGAAATAATTCCCTTATCGAGATTGTAAACTTCTTCAAAACCCATATCTCTCATGAGAAACATTGTCTGTCTGCTTCTGTTTCCCGATCGGCAGTATATCAGATATTTTTTTCTTTTATCAAGTTCATCTATTTCATCCGAAAAAGTTTCTTTATAAAAATCAATGTTTACTGCATTCTTCAGATGTCCAGCATCAAACTCTTCCGGCGTTCTCACATCCAGCAGAAAATGTTCTTCCCCGTCAATCATTGCTTTGAATGATTTTGTGTCAATGTCTTTATGGTTCATATTGCTTTGAAATTTAATTCTATATTCTGAGATTTGAAAAAAGCGGAATACGATATTTAATACTTATGAAAACAAATTCTTGAAATAATCAATGTCTTTCTTACCCGATCTTTTAGGCTTTTCTCCATGAGAATCTCTATCAAAATTTTCATTTATATCCTTTCCTGCTGTAACAGACTGCGATTTATTCATTGATTTAAAAAAGTCATCTGACTTAATAACATCACAGCTGCATTTCATCGAAAAATTCATTATTTCACGATCTGAACTAACAACCGTAAGAAGTTTAGCATTGGCAAAATTTCCGATTTTCGTTTTTATTAATTCGTCTGCAGTTCTATCTTCGGCAAAGAAAACATTTTTTTCATTAAAACTGCCGTATCCGTCAAACACAACTAAAATTGCTTTATATCTTCCAGGCAAACTTCTTAATTTTTCCAATAAAGTTCTTTGCGCAAGTGTTTTATCAGAGCTAAACTGTTTTTTCAACACAGCATCTTTATGAATCAAATTATTACCGTCAATCAATAACGTTTTCATGATAATAAATTACGGTTTAATTCTGTTCGGACGTCTTGGAAAAGGAATTGCTTCTCTAATGTGTTCGAGATTGCATATCCATGTTACCATTCTCTCGATGCCAAGTCCGAAACCTGAATGAGGCACACTGCCAAATCTTCTCAGATCAAGATACCATTGGAAATCATCAAACGGGAGTTTATGCTCCTTTATTCTTTTCTCAAGTTCTGCAAGACTATCTTCCCGCTGTGAACCTCCAATGATTTCTCCAAAACCCTCAGGAGCGAGCACATCCACTCCCAGCGCAATGTCCGGATTCTTCGGATCCCGTTTCATATAAAATGATTTTGCTTCGGCTGGCCAGCGATGAACCATAACCGGTTTTTCAAAATCCTCTACAATTGCCTCTTCATGCGGAGCTCCAAAATCCTCACCCCATGGAAACGGTCTGATTTGCTCTTCTCCGGATTCGGTTTTCCTGATCAAAGGAATATCTTTCTTCCTTAATATTTCCACGGCCTCGTCATAAGTAATTCTGGGAAATGGTTTCTTAACTTTCTCGAGCTTGCTCACATCTCTTCCGAGAGTCTGAAGTTCAACTGCACAATTTTTTAAAACTCTGCTTACAACATATTCGAGAAAATCCTCTATCAGATCCATATTGTCGTCAATGTCGTAATATGCCATTTCAGGTTCCATCATCCAGAATTCCGTGATGTGTTTTCTTGTCATAGAATTTTCAGCTCTGAACGTCGGTCCAAGTGTATAAACTTTTCCCAAAGCCAACGCTCCGGCTTCAGCATAAAGCTGTCCGGATTGAGATAAATATGCTTTACCTAAATCAAAATATTCTGTTGCAAATAATGTCGTAGTTCCTTCACAAGCATTTGGAGTAAAAATCGGAGCATCAAAAAGAATAAAACCGTTGATATACATATAATCACGGATAGACTGAATGATTTCGTTTCTTATCCGCAATATGGCTACCTGTCTCGGAGTCCTCAGCCATAAATGTCTTCTGTCCATTAAAAACTCTACACCGTGCTCTTTGGGAGTTATCGGATACGGCTCAGCTAAACTAATTATTTCAAGATCGTTAATCTGAAGTTCAAATACATTTTCCTTTTTCGGATGTTTAGATACTTTACCCTTGACTATTATCGAAGATTCCTGTGTCAGTTTTGAAAAATCTTCCCAAACAGATTCAGGAACAGTGCTCTTAGCTACAACACCCTGTATAATTCCCGAACCATCTCTGATTTCCGGAAACATCAGTTTCCCTGATGATCTTATGTTATACAGCCAGCCTTTTATAGTGACATCTTTGTCAACAAAATCGGATATTTTGTTAATATATACTCTTTGCATATATGAATTTAATTTTTGAGGAATACAATTTAACAATTTTGAAGCTCTTTTAATATGCTATTTGTAATATGAACAATGATAAATGAAATAATAGAGCTTTGATTCACTGAATATTCTGGGCTAAGAAAAAAAATGAAATTTATTTATCATAGATTTATTTATATAATGCAGAAAAGCTGTAAAAAATAAAACCGGTTAATTAATTTGCTTATATAATTATCAGCTCAAATGAAATGTTGTCCGGTAAAATCAACTTTCTAAAATTATTATGTGTTGAAATTAAATATTTATAAATCCTTGAAAATAATTTACGTTTCCATTTTACTTTTATTAACACAAAGTTATTCATTTTCACAAAAATCGCTTAGTGAAATTACTGAGACAGACGTCGAAAGGCCGGTAGTAAAATATCTGACATGGACAATGCTGCAGACAGTTCCTTCAGTTACATGGATCGATGACAGAAATGAAAGCAGCAGTTCGCTGAAGTTTGCTTTAAGATGGCAAATCACTCCTTTAAACATCTCATTCAGTACAAACAAATATGTATCACCGGTTCAGTTTATTATGGTTAATCCCATGAGACGTTATACAGGTTCGCTTGAATTTTTTGTTCAGCCAGAATGGGTATTAAGTTCAATGGAAAATTCAGGTTACGAAAGATTCGGGCTTGGAGTCGGTTCCCGTGTCAACATTCCCTTAAAGAACATGGGCGAGCATTTGTATATGTCGCTTGGCGGGAAATACAATTTCAGAAAGAATCAGGTCGAATCTAAAGAAGGATATTACGGATTGGAAGCCGGCGTTTATGCATTGTTCGGTATCCTTGGTTTTCAGTTCAATTATAATTTTGACGAAAACTATAAATATAATTTTGGAATTTATCTGAAATACTGGTAGTTAATTTATTGTGATGAAATTAATCCTGTCATTCAATAAACAGATATTCAAATCCTTGATACTTGCTTTGTCATTAATTTTTTCAGGATGCGGAATAATGATGATTGGTCTTGAAAATTCAAGCCGGGTTATATTTGGCTCGCCTGAACCCTTAAAAATGAAACTCAATGATCCGGTAAAAGATAATGTAAAATATGCAGTTCACTGGGCAGGGCATTCGACAACTTTAATTCAGATTTATGATAAAGTTTTTCTTCTTGATCCTGTATTTAATGATGTAATAAGCGGCGTTATGCTGCGCTCTCAGAAAGCAGCTATCGATATTAATAAGTTAAGCAGACTTGATATGATACTTGTATCCCACGCGCATGCCGACCATTTAAGCATTTCTACGCTTGATGATATTGAAGCTAAATTTCCCGGAACCGATCTTATTATTCCTTTCGGGGCAGAAGAGTTTATGCCCGGTTATGATTTAAACATTATAAGACTTAAGACCGGAAACTCTTTTAAATATAATTATACCGGCCAGTCAAAAGTAATTGACAGCGTAAAGGTAACTTCTGTATTTGCTTCGCATTTTGGCGGAAGATTTGGTTTTGACAGTTATCTCTGGTATGAAGAAGGATGTACAGGATATATTATTGAATACAAAGACATTACGGTTTTTTATGCAGGAGACACTATTTTTGATGATAAAGCATTTAAATACCTTGGAAAAAAATTTAATATCGATCTTGCCATTATACCAATCGGACCATGTAAGGACTGTGATGAAATTGATAATTTCAGACATGTAACGTCTTACGGAGCGCTGATGATGTTTGATGATCTAAAGGCGAAATATATGCTGCCTGTTCATTACGGAGCAATAACCTACAGATCAAATTCAGATTATCCGGTGGAAGTACTTAAAGAAATTATAAAATCAAAAGATTCCGAAAATCAGAGTTCCAATGGTTTTGGAATATACAAAGACAAAGTAATTATTCTCGATGAAGGCGGGCAATTTGTTTTTGAATATAAATAAAAAACCCTTTCGGATTGAAAGGGCTTTTTATATAAAAATATTTATTCGTCAGTTTATTTCACCAGCATAAAGCTCTTTGTGGCTATGAAATCAGATGTAGTTAGTCTGTAAAAATAAACCCCGCTGGATAAATCTGCACCGTTGAATGTGACAGAATAAGTACCTGCATTCAAATTTCTGTTAACAAAACTCTTAACAAGCTTACCTGATACGTCATATACATTCAATTTTACAAAATCATTCTTTGGAATGCTGAAATTGATTTTCGTTTCAGGATTAAATGGATTCGGATAATTCTGTGACAGTTCGTATTTTGAAGGCACCTCTCCTGAAATGTTTGAAATTCCCGAAGGTCCGACATTCACAGTGATTGTCCTTCTGTGAACAGGCGTGCCGTTTGGTCCGTTGCCCTGTATGGTTACTGTATAAACACCGACAGGAACAAAACCTGTTGTTTTCACAACGGCTCTCAAAGAATCCGGAAATGAAGTAAGTGAATCCTGATTTATATTCAGTAGCTTATTTAAAAATCTGAAAGTAAAAGATCCAGTTGATGGTGCAGGAGTAACAGTTGCACTAAATTTAGCCGACCTACTGAATAATTTTACAGCAGGGACAGACACGTAAACAATTCCGCTGTCATTATTTCCGCCCATGCTGAGGTTGCTTCCGCTTAATCTCATTGCAAAATCGGGGAAGTATGCACCTACATTTTTGTATGTTCCAAGTCTGCCGTCATACCAAACTGAAAATGAAGACTGTTCATTTGCAGTCATGCCGTCATAATCTCCTCTGTAACAGTTTGAGTTTGCCGGACAAGCTGGAGACGGATAAACCCATGACTGAGTAGTAAGTTTCTGATTTGGTGCAAATGTCAGACCGCCGTCATCTGTATAAGTTGCATAAACATTGACACCGTATGTCGAGGGACTCTCACGGGTATCATACCATTTAATGTATAATCTTCCTGTTTCCTTTTCGCACCATATTGCGGGGAACCACTGATCGCTTAATTCAGGACTCGGATTATCGTTAACGGTAATTCTCGATGACCATGTCGATCCCTGGTCTGTGGAATACTGGAGAATTATATCCGGTTTGCTTCCGTTTCCTGCAGGAACGTTTGATGCATAAACAAGGTAAAGCCTTCCTCTGTTAGGCCCGTAGCTGTTATCCATTGCAATCATGGGATAAGGTCTTGTCCTGCCATTGTTAATAACAAGTCTTCCGGCAGAGTTTAATGTCCCTACATAACCTGCAACAGTCAGAGAAGACACGGTAGTGAAGTTTGCACCGCCGTTTGTTGATTTATGAAAATTATATGTTACGTTTGAAGAAGTTCCGGTGTTTGTTACATAAATTACACATCCACCTTGTGTTGATCCGTTTGGACCAACGGCAATCATAACACCGGGAATGTTATTACTTGATGTAAATGTAGTTGTCCAGTTTGCACCGCGATTTGTGCTTCTGGAAAAATTTCCCGGAGTAATTGCTGCATAAAGATAATTTGAATAAGGACCGTTAGTCTGATCAGCTGCAATTGTATTTCGGTCATTTCCGGATACGGTTAAAATAGCAGGTCCGTATGTTTGTCCTGCATTTGTAGAACTATAAACATACTGACCATTGACTCCTGAACAATAGTGCAGCATTCCCAGACTATCCCATGCCGACCATGGATCGCAGCAAATAGATGAATGATAAGCAGGATTGCTGGATGTCCAGTTGTGACCGTCAATGGTGTAATATGCATTTTGTCCTGAAGATGCATTTACTCCAAAATGCATTTGTAATGGATTTCTTGGATTTGAAACCAGCATTTGCTCCGCAAAATCAGTTCCTATCTCAAAGTTATCAAAACCGGTTGCATCTGTAATTATATCAAAGTTATCATCGCCTTCTACAATATGCTGAAATGCTTCTTTTGTAGGTCTGTCAATGTATGGATCGTTCTCATCATAATTTAAGAAATAATTAGTACCCGTTCCCTGAAAAATTTCAGTTCCGATAACGGTAAAAATTACTGCAATAAATAATCCGACAAATCCATTCCTTTTAAATTTGGATAAGTTTTTCATTATTATTTAAATTATTAAAAAATTAATTTGGTTAAAATAGAACTGAAGATGTAAATTATCAACTGCAAAAAAATTCTTTATAGAGTCAATGAATTTAATTAAATCTAATGTCTTATTACTGTGTCTATCAATTATATCGCAAGTTTGTATTGCAGAAAATACATGGATAAGAATAAACAGTCCTGTTACTGCTAATTTGTTTAACTGTGTGTTTGCTGACACGATTAATGGCTGGGCAGCAGGAGAAGACGGAGTAATTATTCATACTACCGATGGAGGATATTACTGGACAATTCAAAGTAATCCCGTAAACTATTATATAAACGATATTTTTTTCATTAACAAACGTCTTGGCTGGGCTGTATCAAATGAATTTCTTAATACAGGTTCGACTTTGCTTAAGACAACAAACAGCGGTATAAATTGGATAGCAGAAGATTTTCCGGATTCTACGGTTTTTCTTAAGACTATTTATTTTCTCGACTCATTGACGGGGTTTACATCAGGTCTCGGAGGAAATTTTTTTAGAACGACAAATGCCGGAATTACCTGGAATCGGATGTTTACTGACACTTCTGCTTTTTCGTCATTTCCGGTTGTGAAGATAAGATTTCTGACTCCCGATACGGGATTTGCATGCGGTGGAATTATTGACATTGCAGGAGTAATTTGGAAAACTGTAAATGGCGGACTAAACTGGTCTGCTGATACATATTCACCTGAGCCTTTTTATTCACTTTATCTAAAAAGTAGTACTGATTTATTTGCAGTCGGAGGTGATTTTGAATATGGCGCTCAAATTGTCAGATCTTCAAATATTGGAAGCAGCTGGAATTATTTTAATCTCGGTTTTTTCGGTCATTGCTTGTCAATAGACTTCAGAACATCATATGAAGTTTGGATGCCGCTTGGATTTTCTCAAACCTGGGCTGTCTCTTATGACGGAGGAAATAACTGGACTACCGAACAGGTAACAGACAATTTGTTGATGAATTCGGTTGATTTTTCAGACTCGCTGCATGGATGCGCCGTCGGTAACAATGGCGTGATTCTTAAGTATGCAGGTAATCCATCTTCTATTGAAGCACCGGATAATTTTGTTCCTCAAAATGCTTTTCTTAATCAGAATTACCCCAATCCGTTTAATCCATCAACTAGAATAAGCTATGGTTTTAAAGGCAATAAGTTCGTCGAAATTAAAATTTTTGATGTTCTTGGTAACGAAATTACTTCTCTTGTTAACAGAATCCAATTCTCTGAAAACACTACAAGTTTATTTTATGCAGATTTCCCTGCCGAAGAATTTAAACTCTCTGCAGGTGTTTACTTCTATGCATTGTATCTCGATAATGAAGTAAGAGATATAAAGAAAATGGTTTATTTGAAATAATTTTCTTTGAGTTACTTTTTAAAAAAATAAGTAAATAAATTTCGTCTGCGGAATCTGCGTGTGTGTCTGCGGAATCTGCGTGATGCGTTCTGCGGAATCTGCGTGATGCGTTCTGCGGAATCTGCGTGAGCGTCAGCGGAATCAGCGAGAAGAGTCTGCGGAATCTGCGAGAAGCATCTGCGGAATCTGCGAGAGAGTCTGCGGTATCTGCGAGTGCGTCTGCGGAATCAGCGTGAAGCGTCTGCGTAATCTGCGTGAAGCGTCTGCGGAATCTGCGAGTGTGTCCGCGTAATCTGCGAGAAAGCGTCTGCGAAATCTGCGAGAGCGTTTAAGCAATCTGCGAGAAGCGTTCTGCGTAATCTGCGAGAGAGTGTCTGCGGAATCTGCGTGTGTGTCTGCGGAATCTGTGTGATGCGTTCTGCGGAATCTGTGAGAAAGTGTCTGCGGAATCTGCGAGAACGTCTGCGTAATCTGCGTGAAGCGTCTGCGGAATCTGCGAGAAAGTGTCAGCGGAATCTGCGAGGGCGTTCTGCGGAATCTGCGAGAAAGTGTCAGCGGAATCTGCGAGAACGTCTGCGTAATCTGCGTGATGCGTCTGCGGAATCTGCGAGAAGCGTTCTGCGGAATCTGCGAGAGAGTCTGCGGTATCTGCGAGAGCGTTTAAGCAATCTGCGTGAAGCGTTCTGCGTAATCTGCGAGAGAGTCTGCGTAATCTGCGAGAGAGTCTGCGAAATCTGCGAGAAGCGTCTGCGAAATCTGCGAGAGCGTTTAAGCAATCTGCGTGAAGCGTTCTGCGTAATCTGCGAAAGTGTCTGCGGAATCAGCGTGAAGCGTCTGCGTAATCTGCGTGAGCGTCTGCGGTATCTGCGAGAAAGTGTCTGCGGAATCTGCGAGAACGTCTGCGGAATCTGCGAGAGCGTCTGCGGAATCTGCATGAAGCGTCTGCGTAATCTGTGTGAAGCGTCTGCGAAATCTGCGAGAGCGTTTAAGCAATCTGCGAGAAAGCGTCTGCGGAATCTGCGTGATGCGTCTGCGGAATCTGCGTGAAGCGTCTGCGGAATCTGGGAGAAGCATCTGCGAAATCTGCGAGAGAGCGTCTGCGGAATCTGCGAGAGCGTCTGCGGAATCTGCGAGAGCGTCTGCGGTATCTGCGAGAAAGTGTCTGCGGAATCTGCGAGAACGTCTGCGGAATCTGCGAGTGCGTTTAAGCAATCTGCGTGAAGCGTCTGCGGAATCTGCGTGAAGCGTCTGCGAAATCTGCGAGAGCGTTTAAGCAATCTGCGTGAAGCGTTCTGCGTAATCTGCGAGAGAGTGTCTGCGGAATCTGCGTGTGTGTCTGCGGAATCTGCGTGATGCGTTCTGCGGAATCTACGTGTGTGTCTGCGGAATCTGCGTGAAGCGTCTGCGGAATCTGGGAGAAGCATCTGCGAAATCTGCGAGAGAGCGTCTGCGGAATCTGCGAGAGCGTCTGAGTAATCTGCGAGAGAGTCTGCGTAATCTGCGTGAAGCGTCTGCGGAATCTGCGAGAGAGTCTGCGGTATCTGCGAGAGAGTCTGCGGAATCTGCGAGAGCGTCAGCGTAATCTGGGAGGGCGTTCTGCGGAATCTGCGTGAAGCGTCTGCGGAATCAGCGAGAAAGTGTCAGCGGAATCAGCGAGAGCGTTCTGCGGAATCTACGTGTGTGTCTGCGGAATCTGCGAGAAGCGTCTGCGGAATCTGCGAGAAGCGTCTGCGTAATCTGTGTGAAGCGTCTGCGGAATCTGTGTGAAGCGTCTGCGGAATCTGCGAGGGCGTTCTGCGGAATCTGCGTGTGTGTCTGCGGAATCTGCGTGAAGCGTCTGCGGAATCTGGGAGAAGCATCTGCGAAATCTGCGAGAGAGCGTCTGCGGAATCTGCGAGAGCGTCTGAGTAATCTGCGAGAGAGTCTGCGTAATCTGCGTGAAGCGTCTGCGGAATCTGCGAGAGAGTCTGCGGTATCTGCGAGAG
>JABAQZ010000006.1:0-110434 GCA_019187405.1 Ignavibacteria bacterium | reverse complement strand
TCTGCGAAATCTGCGAGAGAGCGTCTGCGGAATCTGCGAGAGCGTCTGAGTAATCTGCGAGAGAGTCTGCGTAATCTGCGTGAAGCGTCTGCGGAATCTGCGAGAGAGTCTGCGGTATCTGCGAGAGAGTCTGCGGAATCTGCGAGAGCGTCAGCGTAATCTGGGAGGGCGTTCTGCGGAATCTGCGTGAAGCGTCTGCGGAATCAGCGAGAAAGTGTCAGCGGAATCAGCGAGAGCGTTCTGCGGAATCTACGTGTGTGTCTGCGGAATCTGCGAGAAGCGTCTGCAGAATCTGCGAGAAGCGTCTGCGTAATCTGTGTGAAGCGTCTGCGGAATCTGTGTGAAGCGTCTGCGGAATCTGCGAGGGCGTTCTGCGGAATCTGCGTGTGTGTCTGCGGAATCTGCGAGAGCGTCTGCGGTATCTGCGAGAGCGTTTAAGCAATCTGCGTGAAGCGTCTGCGGAATCTGCGAGAGAGTCTTTATTCTATTTGTGCTTCCTCTCTAACTCTAAAAGCCAGTTCTTTCTCCATATTCCTCCGCCGTATCCCGTTAATTTACCGTCTTCACCAATGACTCTGTGACAGGGTATCACAATTGCTATCCTGTTTGCTCCGTTTGCATTTGCAACTGCTCTTACTGCTTTTGGATTTCCAAGTATTTCCGCCTGTCTCTTATATGATCGTGTTTCACCGTATGGAATTTTCTCTAATACCCTCCAAACTCCCTTCTGAAAATCTGTCCCAAATGTAACCAGCGGTGTTTCAAAATCTTTCCTCCTTCCATCGAAATACTCTCCTAACTCTGCTTTCAACTTATCTATGTATTGATTCTTTCCAGGTAATATCTCAGTCTTGAAATGTTTCCTTATTTGCTTTAATTCAGTCTCTAACATTCGCCTGTCTGTAAACTCTAATAAACAAATTCCTTTTTCCGATGCGGCACCTATCATTGTACCTATTGGCGTTGAAAATCTTTCAAATGTTATCATGTTTTTTATTATACTTTTTGTCGGATTTACCGTTGTGGCTTTTTTAAATGAATGATTAAACCCACTTAACGATTCGTACCCATTATTAAAAGCAGCATTAATTACTTTATCACCGCTGCGTATTTCCCTGAATGCATTGTTTATCCTGATTAATCTCTGATATGACTGAAATGTCATGCCGTGATTTTTCTGAAACCATCTTCTGACTCTGTTCGGCTCTATTCCTTTTTTATAAATATTATAATCTGTTATCCGCTCAGTCGGGTTTAATTCAATTTCATTTATCAATTGCCTGATCTCTTCAGGCATTTCTCCGTATTTCAATAAAGGCTTGCAGATTTTGCAAGGCCTGTAGCCCCCGGCAAGCGCTGCTTTTGTGTTTTCAAAAAATACAACATTTTCTTTCCTCGGTTTTCTTGCCGTACAAGATGGTCTGCAAAATATTCCTGTTGTCTTTATAGCCGCTACAAACTGACCTTCGAACTGTTTGTCCTTATCCAACAATGCCTTGTACATTGTTTCTTGTGTGAGTATTAATTTATTCATCGTAAAGTTTTATTGCAAATTTAAAATCATGTAATTTCGAATTCAACCGAAAACTTAACAAGTAATTTTCTATATACAATTAATAAATCAATTATATTGGAAATAATTGCTCTAATCTTAAAAATGAAATTACAAACCCCTAATCTATACTTTCAGCTTAAAAATAATTAAACACCCAGTTTAAAAACTGATCACCTTGATATCTCTGTGAAAAAAATACCTGCAGTCCGTTTCTCATTAATAACCTGTAAATATCTGAACTCGATTTGCTTACGATTTTATTGTAATCCGAATCCGGAAACATTGCTATAATTGTCCCAAGATTATATGCAGTGATTTTTTTTTCTTTTGACTGCTGAATTTTTTTAGATGAAACTGTCTTTAAAGAATCAGCAGCTTTTGTAATCAGCGAATCGATACTTGCTAGTGAATCAGGTTTGTATATACTGTCTCCTCTGAAAACCGGTAAATCTTTATTTATCTTATTGTCCCTTATTTTTATGTCTAATTTATATACACCGCCTTCAAATTGAGATTTCCCGTATTTTCTGGAATAATGAAGTATGGCAAACGGTTTAATCACTATAATGTTTCTGAAATTATTTTTTTCTATAAGATCTTCGGTATTCCTGTCTGAAAAAATTTTGGAATGTATCGAGTAAACAACGGAATCCTTTTCTTCTGAACGAATATCAATTTCGGATGTATATCTTCCGTATTCAAGATCTTCATACTCAAGACTGTCCAGTATCCCGGGATTTACAGCGCTCCAGTTTAATACAACTGTCTGCGGATTTAATCCGAAGTTTGTATTGTCAATGCTAAAACTGTTTAATGCAAGCATCTTATCGAAATTTATCAAATCAGGATTTTCACTCAACTTTAAAATGTTATCCGAAAATAGTGATATAGAAGAATCGTTGATGCTTGTTTCTCTGTCCCGAAGATAAAATATTTTGTAATCTCCGATTTCCTCATTTCTCAAACTTAACTTTTTAAGCTTATCAGTGTAACTGTCGCTCTTTACAACTGCTATGTTTATATTGTTCTTTTCTAAATACTTTTTTAACTCAAGTATATTTAGTTCATCTTCAGAATCGGTTTTCTTACTTTTTCTGCCCTTCTTTTCTACGGATTTGTTCGCAGGAAAATCACCAAGCACGAATTTTGAAGGATTATTTGAAAGCGCCTGAATTGCAAAAACATCAAAGTAACCCTGTATCTCCTCAAAATAAATCTTGCCGGTTTCTGTTAATTCTCCTTTGCTCTGTATATCCTTAAGCAGATAACCAACTTCAAAAGTATCTTCTCTGAATGGCTGTGGATAAAAGAAACTCCATACTGCATTTACAACAATAATAACTGTTAAAATAAAAACGGCAATCATTTTCCTGAACTCGAATATTTGTTCCACTGCAAATGGAATCAATAGTAAAGAATTTATTACAATGTATCTTGATATCATGTTCGTTCCGCCTGTTCCAAGTATTGCCTGAAGTGTAAGCAATATTAGTTCAAGTAGATTAAACAGCAAAAAAATTTTTGCTTTTGTAATTCCCGGACTCTTTAGCGCTTCAAAAGCTGACTTTAACGAAAAAAATGTTGTAAGCGGAGCTATAAAAAATATGAATGTCGGATATTGAACAAGTCTCTGAAGAAATCCTGCAGTATTGAATTCCTTAAAAATTTTTGTCGTTTCTTCTGCAAAGAAAAATATGTTTCCATGATCAATGTAATTCTGAATTAACCACCAGGCAATTGTGGAAAATGAAATTAACGACATAAAAAAGTTCTTTGCAATTTTTCCCGTAACTTTTTTTTCTTTCAATATATCAAGAAGTACAAGTAATACAAAAACAACACTAAAAAGCCAGCCTTCGTACCTGAATACATTTGAAAATGCAAATGAAACAGATGCAAGAATTAAATTAATATTCTTCGCTCCGTAAAATTTCCATCTGATAAAATAATATATCCCCCCTATTACAAAGAAAAAGAATATTGACTCCGGTAGTCCTGAAATGCTTAGCCAAACTTGAAATGGAAAAAAACAGAAAATCAGCGAGGAATAAAAAGCATTTCCCGTTCCGAAGACCATTCTCGTTAGATTGTAAAAATATATAAGCGAAATTCCAGAAAAAATCAGATTTGTTAACGTTGCTGCAGCAAACAAATCTTTTATGAATATCATGAAAAATCCGTTTATCCAGAAATGAGGCGTAAGCCATACTCCGGAATCAATCACAGGTCTTTGCAGCCATTCGTAGGACTTTACCGTTCTGCAAAAATCATCTGCCGAAAGCCATCTATACCCGGAATTAATCACTAACAACTGAAACAATACTTTTACAACAGATAAAAAAATTATCTGAATTACATAATTCGAAAGAAAAAATTCGCGGATTGCCGATACCTGCTTTACTAAATTTTGAAACGTATTGTTTTGAGTGTATTCCAAACTAATTCCGCATTTCTATTTATCGAAATTTTTATTCAGCTTTATTCTGAATGTCGTTCCTTTGCCTGGATTTGATTCTATAAGCACAAGCTTTCCTTTGTGGTAATCTTCAATGATTCTTTTTGAAAGACTCAACCCAAGCCCCCAACCCCGGGTTTTTGTGGAATAGCCGGGTCTGAAAACGTCCTTCTTGAATTTTGAATCAATTCCTTTTCCGTTATCAGTAACGTCAATGTGTAAATCTGAATGACTGTCTGATATGTTAAATACGATTTCACCACTCGTCTTTTCCATTGCATCGAGAGAATTCTTTAACATGTTTTCTATTACCCATTCAAATAAATCTGTGTTAATACTTGCATAAGATTTGCCGTTGCTGTTAATTCTTACCTGAACTTTTTTGAATTTCTTTCCGTCTGCACTTACAAGCGTTGGAATCCTCTTCTCAAAATAATCCGAAACTTTTTTAATTACATCAGCTATGTTCTTATTCTCAAGATTCGGCTTTGAACCGATTTTGGAAAATCTTCCGGCAATTTTCTTAAGCTTGTCGAGATCATTGCTTATTTCATTGGTTATCTCCTGTAATTCAATCGTCTGTGGCTCGATGTTTCTCAGCATTTCTGACCAACCAAAAAGAGAAGTCAGAGGAGTCCCAAGCTGATGCGCTGTCTCCCTCGAAAGTCCAACCCATATATTGCTCTGCTCGTTTTTCTTGATATAAGAAAATCCGATGTATCCAAGAAAAACAAATATTCCGGCTACGACGAATTCAAAAACAGGAAGCAGCTTCAGCTCCGTTACAAGCGATGACTGACCGTAATGAATGTAGTTAAGAATTATTGAATCTTTGTATGAAACAATTATTGGCGAATTTATTTCATCCATCTCTTTTGCCTTCTCCAAAAGAATTTCACGTGTTTTTGCCTGGGAAAGCGTCGTGTCATAATCTACATTCTTTGTAAGTATGATTTCCTTTTGCTCCCTGTCGGTAGCAATTATCGGAAAATCTATCTGCGGTATAATCTGATCAAATATAAATCCGTATTCACCAGACGAATTTTCATCGTTTGCAAGATACTCCATTGATTTTGCATAGAGTTTTGCAATGTCACTTTCTCGCTTCTGTATTTTCTGCGCAAGTATCTGTGTGTAAAAAAGTACTACCAATGCGATAAGCACCCCGCTGATTATCAGCGCAATCTTTATGTTTAATGAACCGAATTTATTCATTATCTGATGAATTTCGTTTTAATATATTGTATATAAATTCTTATTTAAATTCATATTTGAGTTAATTCATTCTTGACTAAAAAAGTTTTTATACTGCTGTCTTTGTTTTTTCTGTTGATAGTTTCTTTTCTGATTTCAATATCCGTCGGCAGCGTTGCGATTCCATTAGAAGATTTTCTACATCTGAATTCTCCCGAATATGAATCAGCCAGAAAAGTAATTATGGATATCAGACTTCCAAGAACTTTAAACACTATGCTTGTTGGCGCAGGCCTTTCATGCTCGGGCATTTTGCTTCAGTCAATGCTGAATAATAATCTTGCAGAACCCGGTCTCATCGGCATTTCCGCTGGAGCAGGTCTCGGTGCAATACTTACTTTTATACTTCCTATATCGGTTTCTTTTTTTCTTATAACACCTGTTTCATTTGTTTTTGCAGTTGCTGCCACAAGTCTCATTTACATCATTTCTAAAGGATTCGGTTCAAAATCCTTTTCGCATATTTCATCCAATAAAATTATTCTCACAGGAATTGCCGTAAGCGCTCTTATTTCTTCGATCAACGGATTTCTTATGCTGATTTCCGGCAGTTCGATTACACAAATAGTTTACTGGCTCAATGGCGGATTTTCAGGCAGAGGCTGGGAAGAATTTTATCCCGCTCTTGTATTTGTTTCAATTGGACTGGTAATTTCAATTCTTGTTTCCAAAGACCTTAACGTGCTGAATCTCGGAGAAGAATTGTCTGTTTCTTTGGGCATGAACCTTAACAAAATTCAAAAGATACTGATTTTTTCGGCATCCCTTCTTGCAGCAAGCGCTGTTTCGGTTGCAGGAATAATTAGTTTTGTGGGACTTATAATCCCGAATTTATCAAAACTCATAATAGGTAATGATCACAGATTTGCAGTTCCATGCGCTATTATTCTCGGTGCATTCTTTCTTGCTGTGTCCGATACGATTGCAAGAACACTGATATCTCCGGTTGAAATTCCCGTCGGCATTATTACTTCTTTTGCCGGAGCTCCGGTATTTATTTGGCTCTTACTAAGAAAAAGAAGAAACATTTGAAATGGAAACTCTTTGATCATGAACTTTTCTTTGACAGATACAATTGCTGCCGTTTCAACACCTCCGGGTGAAGGCGGAATTGCCGTTATCAGAATTTCTGGTAAAAATGCTTTTGTCATTACTCAACTGATTTTTTCCAAAACTAAAGACATGTTTACAAAAATAAATCTGAATCAGGAAAAATCCCATACGATCCATTTTGGATACTTAATTTCTGATAATTCGGTTATTGATGAAGTTCTTTTATCTGTTTTCAAAAATCCGCATTCATATACCGGCGAAGATGTGATTGAAATTTCATCGCATGGAGGTACTTACGTTTCCGGAAAAATTCTTCAGCTGATTTTAAACAATGGTGCTAGACTTGCCGAACCCGGCGAGTTTACCAAAAGAGCTTTCTTAAACGGAAGAATTGATTTGTCGCAGGCTGAAGCTGTCGCTGATCTGATCAAATCTAAAACAGAAACTGCTCACACCGCATCAATCAGACAACTTGAAGGCTCCCTGTCTGAATTTGTTAAAAAAAACAGACAGAAAATTATTGATGTAACTTCGCTTGTCGAACTTGAACTTGATTTTGCCGATGAAGGTCTTGAGTTTGTAAAAAAAGATGAAGTTAAAAAAATGATTATCAATATCTGTAAGGATATTAAAAAAATTATCGATTCATATATTGCAGGCAAAGTCATTAGGGAAGGAGTAAATCTTGTAATAGCCGGTAAACCAAACAGCGGTAAATCTTCATTGTTTAATTTTCTTTTAAAATCCGACAGGGCTATTGTCAGCACTGTTGCAGGAACTACAAGAGACTATCTCGAAGAAAGTATTATCATTAACGGCATTATGTTTAATCTGACTGATACTGCCGGTTTGAGATCTTCGGATGATTTTATTGAAAGCGAAGGTATTCACAGAAGCCGCAAAAAAATTTCTCAAGCGGATTTAATCGTTTATCTTATTGATTCGTCAATGAACAAAAAAGATATCACTGATGAAATCGAATTCTTCAATAAAAACTTTGATGTAAATAAATCCTTTGCTCTGATGTCAAAATCTGATTTGAAAAAAAATGAAATTAAACACTCTCTGCCAGAAATTTCTTTGCTTGATGAACCCTCAGTTGAAAATCTGAAAAACCTTTTGGTTCAAAAATCAATATCAGTGTCCTCCGTATCCGCAAATGAAATTACCATTACAAATCACCGTCATAAGCTCTGCCTTGAAAATACAATTAAATCCCTGACAGATGCCGTAAATACTATTGACAAAAATCTTTCCGGTGAATTTATATCGGTTGATTTGAGAAATGCAATGACACACCTCGGCGAAATTACCGGCGAAGTAACAAATGATGAAATACTCAATAACATCTTCAGAAATTTCTGCATCGGGAAATAATGCTCATAGCGTAGAAATTCACTGCAACAAAACGGATTTCTCTTTTGATTGTCTGCTTATATAATTTGATGTTCATCAATGCTTTCCATTTGATTATTACTTCTTATTCTCAAAAATAAAAATGAAAATTCCACTGAAACTCATTGTTGCTTATCGAAGGTTCTTCAATTACAAATCGTACCATAGCCTCCGTTTCAAATCCGTAAAACGGAAAAAATGCAACCCCTGTGCTGATTCTCTGAATGTCATCCCCCGAAACATCCCTGTTTTTATTGTATATCTCATACTGTCCTCTGAATTCAAATCCCTTTATGATGATTACATTTAACTCCCCATATCCATACAAAGCCCTTCTCAGAGGTATGTCGGATTTGGATTCTTCAAAATCAATTTCTCCTAACAACGCCACTCTTTTCATTATCCCAAGCCGTGTGAAAATTCCGTAAGCCTTCTTGTTTGCCGTGATGGTGGAAGTAAAACTTGTATCAACGGTATTGTAAGGATTGTTGAAAAATGAACCTCCGACATTGACGTTAAAATCATTGTCGCTGAAACCAAAATTAAAATCAGCCGAAGCAATAAACATTTTATGAGGATCAATCCCAAGAAATCCTAAATTTTGAGGATTATAAATTCCCATGTTAAAATTAAACCAGTCCGGTGATACGCCGATTTCAAATCCCGTGTTTGCATCATAAGGAGTATTAAGCAGATATTTCCTTTGATATGCCCTGTGTTCTACAATTCTTGTTCCGAAATTCGGTTTGAACCTTCCAACTTTAAAATAAAGATCGGCAGGAAGGTTTGAAATCATTCCGTAAACTTCATACTCGGTTTCAGTATTCGGTATCTGAATTCCGGAGGTAGCAAACACATTCAGGATTTTATTAATCTCAGCATTTACGTATAAGTCTCCCTGCATTGCAAGAAATGAATTGAAGTTGGTCGAACCTTCCACTTCATTATCCACTTGAGCTATTCTTACATCGGAACCAATTGTAATGCCTTTGGATATTTTCGGAGAAAACTGCGTCTTACCCGCTATCTTCTCAAATAACTCCATGCTTAAATTGTTCTTCGCATAATAATATCCACCTTTATTTCTCATGAGACCGCCGGTTGGATTGACATGACAGTCTATACATTTATCACCCGTATATGCGGCAAATCGTGGATAAGTGAATGCATAATCACTGACTAATAAAGCTGAAACGATAAAAAGTGAAACAGTAAATTTTGAAATGTTCATGACTTAAAATTTAATTTTTATAAAAATAAAAATTTTTTCTATTAATCAATGAACCAAAATTCCGTCAACCGTAAGATTCTGATATTGTTACTCGGAAGTGATTTTCACATATCCTCCCGAAGAAGTTCCCCTGAAAACTGAATGAACCCAGCTTCCCGATAAACTGCTTTTTGTGAACTTAAGATTCCAAAATACGTTGCTGTCTGCTATTCTTGGATTTGTATTTATAAATACCTTATTCTCCGCTTTGTTTATTTCTCCCGAAAATTCGCCGTTCATCACTTCTAATCCACTGAAGTCTTTATGCTTTTTAGTGAACTTGTATGTCCCGGAAAATTTATCCTTGCTTATTGTTTTTACGGTTAAAATTCCCTCGGCAAGCTTTGACTTCAGGCTGTCAGTCATGATAAATTTGTAATCGCCCTTTTCAAGAGTGAAAGATGAATCCGAATTTCCAGAAGAACATCCGGCAAGAATGACTGCAGGAATAAATATAAAAAAAAAGTAAAATGATTTTTTCATTTCGATACTTTTTAATTAACGATTGTTTTTTTATTTACTATTGGGACATTTGTCCGCTGTTATTTTATCGGTTTTTTTTGTATTCTATTTTTTATACAACTTAATATATTGCCTGACAACATTCAAACTTCTTTCTGTTATCAATACAATTGCTTTTTACTCTCGTTATCAATTACCAATTGGAAGCAATTAATATTCACCAAGTCAAAGTAATTATTTCATTCGCTCCTCCACAGCCAATTGCACATTGAACATTGCACATTGAACATAGATAATTATTTTATCAGAATCATGCGCTTACTGTCAGTAAAGCCCTGTGTTTCAATTTTATAAAAATAAACTCCGCTTGATAACGAACTCCCGTCAAAACTTTCTTCATGCATTCCGGCATCTTTAATTCCGCTAACAAGTGTTTTTATTTCCTGACCGAGAAGATCATAAACCTTTAGACTTACAAATTCCTTGTAAGGAATCTCATACTTTATTCTGGTTACAGGATTAAACGGATTCGGATAATTCTGTAGCAATGTAAACTTTTCGGGTAAAATTTGAAATTCATTTTCGGCATTTACAAAATTAGAAAGCGGACTTTTAAATGATCTCCATTGAGTGCTGTTTTGCGGAATGAAAAAAGATGTCGTCTGCGGCGCCGTCCTCAGATTAAATCCTCCCTTCCTGAATATCTCCGCCGGGAAAGACTCTCCTCCGTCAGTAGATATTTTAACAATCAGGCTGTCAATGTAATCTGCACCGTATTGAGCATAAGCATAATCAAATCTTAATGTATCTACATGAAGAAGACTAATATATCTTTTTGAATACATGGAATCCTTCTGTCCGATTGCCGGATAATCAAAGAATGCCATGATAACACTTTTCGATCCTCCTATTGTTGGTCCGTTTGCACCGTTGAATTGAGAAAAAGTAACGTTTCCGTCTCTATTAAAAACCTTCCACCCAACTGGAGGAAAATAAGCTTCAAAAATTTCTACGTTTAAATTTGATTGAATACTGTCGGCAGGCAAAAGCAAAGGATCATAAATCTTTGACTCGTAATAACTTCCAAGATAATCGGATCCTCTGCCAACTGGTCTTTTTGATGAATACGCTCTTTGATAAACTTCATTTCTTCCTTTAGCACAGTTGAGTATTTCTTTTGTATCGTCATTTTGAATGAAGGCAATAGTATATATCATGCTGTCAACCCAATTGCTTTCCCTCAAATATGTGTATTGATAAGAATAACTTCCTTTGTTGAGTGAAATTTCTATTCCTGCCGAATCGGGATATGCTCTCCTGAATACGTCATAAAAATTTCTCTCTCCGTTTGCGGCTTCTGAAAAAACATATCTTTCCACAGCCGCAATGCGTAATTTGTAATTTCCGTTTTGCAATGACGAAATAACATTCAGGTTTATACTTGCTTTAATTGAATCACCCGAAATTCTTTCGTCCGTTAGAGTCATATTAACCGGTGTTCCCTGCGACAATCTCTGAAAATACGGTACATAAAGGTTTATGCTGTCTCCGTATGGTATGTTGATTTTTTTAATTCCATCCACAACCGAATAAGGAACGCTTTGAGCAAAATAATATCTTGCCCTCTCATCATTCTGCGCGGGATTTGACATGTAAAATGAATCGGGAAGCATATGACCGAGATGATATTTAATTGCGCATACATTCTGAAAATTATTGTTAATGAAGTTATTCAACTCCTGATTGTTGTTGGCACATGCGGGGCTTGAGTTTGAAGTAAACTCTTCAAACATTACTTTCCTTTCATATCCTGGAAGATAAATAGAATACTGTCTCAATGTATCATTAAGTCTTGCGGTATCAACGTTGTATTTTATATATGCCTTCAGATAAAGTGGCATGCCAATTGTATAAATTAATGGATTGAGCTCAAGCTCTGCCGACTGTCCGGGATTCATTCCCGGAAGGTAAGCGCTGTCAAAATAATAACCTCCATTAATATACAGATATACCAAAGCTGAATCTGATTCCAAAAGAATACTCCTGCCGACGTTTGCAACTGAAACAACAGGTGATACCGTATCTGATCCTGAATTTTTAATTGAGTAATTGGTATCATAAGGGATGTTGATTATTGAAGTTGCCATTATGTCAAAATCCGCTTGAATCCCTGTTAAAACGTTGTCAATATATAGATTGTTGCCGTAACCATTGTATGTATTGAACTGCAGAACAATATCTCTAAATGAATTGCTTTCAGCTCCATTCCTGCCGGTTAAGCTGAATGACAAAGCTATCAACACCGCAATTATAAATAATGGTATGTAAAATGATTTTTTCAAATACAAAATTTCTTTCAGCCCTTTTTAAGAATGTATTAAACCGTTCTTGCCGCTTCTGTCCTTTTAAAATAGAATCTGTAAAAGAAAAATTCCAGTAATGTTACACATACTAAAGTTATGCTGTCTTTTGGAGTCAGGGTTATTTGTGTTCCTTGCTGAGAATAGAATCCGGATATTTTCATGAAAAAAAGCAATACCTGATTACCGGGCATCTTTAATGTATAGCCCGCATCAGGAATGAAGATACCTACAATTAATTCACAGACAGTAAGAGAAACAGCAAACAATGTTATGATAAAACCAATGTTAAGGAATGCCTGAAGCCATCCATCGCTCTGATATGATTTAGCAAATGCATAAACAATAAAAATCACATGAATGAAATATATTACTGCTATTATCATTTATTCATTTAAAATGCGTCTTTCGAAAATAACACTTCTTTAATGGTTTTAAAAATTATTTTAATATCGAATGCTATAGACCAATTTTCAATGTAATAAATATCATAGTCAATTCTTGTCTGAAGAGATGAATCTGTTCCCCTGAGACCGTTTACTTGAGCCCAGCCGGTTATACCGCATTTCACCCTGTGCCTTTCGAGATAATTCTTGATGGAATCTTTAAGCTGTAAAATGAAGAATTCCCTTTCGGGCCGCGGTCCCACTATACTCATGTTTCCTATAACAACATTAATGAATTGTGGCAGCTCATCTAAACTGTATTTTCGTAGAAATCTCCCTGCCGGTGTATATCTGTCGTCATCTCTTTTGGCAAATTGCGGACCTTTCTTTTCGGCATCAATTTTCATCGAGCGGAATTTCAGCATCAAAAACTTCTGCCCGTCAAGACCAACTCTTTCCTGTTTGTAAAACAATGGTCCTGGTGAAGTCAGCTTTACCAAAAGTGATAGTATAATCATTATTGGAGAGAGTAATAACAGAAGAAGTACCGATACTGTAAGATCAAATGCTCGTTTGAGAAATCTGTTCCATACATTCATCGGAATTGATTTCAGCTTCATAAAAGGTACTCCGTCTATTTCCTCGACTCTAATTCTGTTTCTCATCATGTCAATGAAATCAGGAGAATACATGAATTCAATGTTTATCCCTTCGCAAATTCTGTAAAGCTCATATAAAATTTTCTGATCGCCCGAAGGTATTGATATAAGTATTTTTTGAATTCCCATTTCCCTGATTTTGTCGGGTATTAAACTGAAATCACCGAGATATGTCTTGTCATTGAGATAATTCTCTCCGCAGTTTTCATAGGAGAAATATCCAAGCACATTATATCCGACAAATTTATCTGCCGTAAACTTGTCGTAAATCTTTTTTGACATTTCATTTACGCCGAGTATGGCAACGTTATTCACACCAATGTTTCTGTTGTATAAATTCTTTTCGATTTTTAAAACAAAATATCTGGCAATTGTAATGAACAGTATTGAAAAAAACCATATCAGCGCAAATACAAGCCTTGAATATGGAAAATCTCCTTTAAGCAAAAACACCATTGCCATTGCAATTAATATCCCGATGGAGAGGCACTTTATGATAACAAATAGCTCGTCAAGTATGAATACGTTTCTCTTTAACCTGTACATTTTTCTTGATTGGAAAATCAGTAACCATACAGGTATTACAAGCAAAGCAAATTCATTGTAACCGTAAATATCCGGTACGCCTTTTGTTACGGGAAATATCTTCTGAAAATCAGTATGAAATCTTACATAGTAGGATGCTTCAAATGCGAGAAATATCGACAAAGCATCTGCAATTATCGTTAGTAACGGAAGAAATATCTCTATTTTTGATGTCTTACTTTTCAAATTAACTTGAGAGTGCAAAATAATTTTTTTACATATAATTGAAAATTCAATTTATATACTTATTTGCAAATCCAGCTCTCTTAGGAAATTCTGAATTCTCATTAATGCAAATTTATTCTACTGAAATTTTTGTTATTTATCAGGCTACTTCCATCAGATAAACGGAGTCTTTGTAATTCTTCAGAAAATTTTCTCTGATGATGCTGTTTGCGGGCTTTCTAAGCTGAATGTCGTCTTCGATTATTTTAAAAGCAATATTCTTTGCTTTTACAAGTAAATCCTCGTCTTTGCTTAAATCAGTGCAGGGAAAGTTTAATATTCCCGATTGCCTTATCCCAAAAAATTCTCCAGGTCCTCTTATCTCCATGTCGGCTTCTGCAATTTTAAATCCGTCATTTGTTTCACAGAGTATGTTTAATCTCTTTAGTGAAGTTTCATCCGGATTCTTCCCGATAAGTATGCAGTACGATTGCTCCGATCCTCTCCCTACTCTTCCCCTTAACTGATGCAGCTGTGACAGACCAAATCTCTGCGCTTCCTCGATTATCATTACAGTGGCATTTGGAATGTCAATTCCCACTTCAATAACGGTAGTTGAGACAAGGATGTCGAGTTTTCTGTTTTTAAAATCCTCCATAACTTCATCCTTCTCATACCAGAACATCCTACCGTGTATCATTCCGATTTTAAGTTCTTTAAAAACATTATCTTTAAGATACTTGTAATTTTCTTCGGCAGATTTCAGATCAAGCTTTTCCGAATCTTCAATTAACGGATAAATAATATAAACCTGTCTTCCTTTTTTAATCTCTTCTTTGACAAAACTAAAAATTTTCTCTTTGTCATTTTCAAATCTCAACGCTGTCTTTACCGGAATTCTGTTCTTAGGAAGTTCGTCGATTACAGATACATCGAGATCCCCGTAATGTATCATTGCCAGCGTCCTCGGAATTGGTGTTGCCGTCATCACCAGCACATCGGGATTAAATCCTTTTTCTTTTAGTTTTGCTCTTTGCATTACTCCGAATTTATGCTGCTCATCAATGATGACAAATCCAAGATTTTGAAATTCAACATTTTCCTGAATAAGAGCGTGAGTGCCGACTATTATTGCCGATTTGCCGGTCCGTATGTCCTGAAGTATTTCCTCACGGAGCTTTTTCTTCTGTCCGCCCACAAGGAGCGATACCCTAATGCCTAAAGGTTGTACGAATTCAGAAATTGTCTTGTAATGCTGTTCGGCAAGGAGCTCAGTCGGACACATGAACGCACTCTGATATCCGTTTTCATGTGCAATCAGCATTGAAAATACGGACACGATGGTTTTACCGCTGCCGACATCGCCCTGAAGCAGCCGGTTCATGCAGTGAGATGACTTCATGTCAAGATATATTTCGTTTATGACTTTTCTCTGCGAATTTGTAAGCTCATAAGGAAGTATGCTTTTGAATTTTTCGGTAAGCGATTTAATGTCCTTGTCAAAAGATATTCCTTTTCTTTCCGACTGAACGGATTTTTTTCTTAAAGCAAGTATAAGTTCAAGATAAAACAACGTCTCAAATGAAAGTCTTCTTCGTGCAGTCTCTATATCACTCAATTCAGCAGGGAAATTTATTCTAAGCACAGCTTCTTTCCTGCTAATCAATCCGTTTTCGGTTAAATAAATTGGCGGAATTGTTTCCTCTATGAGTTCAGGATTGCTTTTGAAAATCGTGCTGAAAGCGTTGAATACTATTTTCGACAACAGAAGCGGTCTTATCCATGTCTTTTTTAAAACGCCGGAAAGTTCATATACCGGAATGTATCTGAATTTCAGAAAATCTTTTTCAAAAATGTCTTGATCATTCAGCTTTATGTGATCGCGGTAACTTATTTTATATCTTGATGAATATGCGTCGTTGTCAATTTTTATCCAGAATAAAAATTTGTCATTCAGTCTGAACTGCTTTGAGCGGAATTCGCTTTTCCCGAATATTGGAATGTTAACCGTTCCCGATTTATCATAAAGTGATACTTCAAGCGGCTGATGGGATTTCCTCGGATATCTGATGTCTATCACTTCACCGGTAACCAGCACATTTTCTCCCGTGAAACCCGGTATTCCTCTGACAATTGATCTTGTGAGATAGGTTCTCGGAATGAAATTCAGAAAATCTTCGAGTGATTTTATGCCGATTTTACCGAAAGCTTCAGCTCTTTTTTCACCGACTCCTTTTAAATATTTTATGTCCATTGCATGATTAAATAATAGATTCAAATTAGAAAATATAAATTTCTTGTGTAAGGTAATTCAGATTATTCAGATTATGAGTCAAATTTTCTTTGTAATGTTTTTTAAAATTAATTTAAAATTCTTATCTTGCAAAGGATTTCAAAATGCCCGTCAATTATCCTTTAAATAAAAAAATAAAGATTAGAAAAGCCGTTTCTGCCGATGCAGTTAAGATAGGGCATCTTTATCGTAATACAATTATAAACGTAAATAAAAAAGACTATAATGAACGTCAGATAGAAATCTGGATTTCGTCTTATAATGATTATGTTAAATGGAAAAGGAAAATTAAAGATCAGCATTTTTATGCAGTTGAACGCCGAAACAAATTGCTGGGATTTGCGTCTGTAACGGATGCTGGATATATTGATTATATGTTCGTTCACAAAGACTTTCAAAAGCAGGGGATTGCTTCTGCTTTAATGGATGCATTAGAGCGCAAAGCTGCTAAACTGAAACTCAATAAACTTTGGGCAATAGTCAGCAAAACGGCAAGACCTTTTTTTAAATCAAAAGGATTTAAAATAACAAAAAGGTATCGTAAAAAAGCAGGAGATGTTTTATTTTATGATGTAGAAATGACAAAGATTCTTTAATTATTAATTTCAAACAAACTTATTTAATAACTTTAATTAAACAAAATGCCAGACTTACAACCTTACTTAACATTCAACGGAAACTGCGAAGAAGCTTTTAATTTTTACAAATCTGTTTTTGGCGGTGAATTCATTTATATCGGAAGATTCAGTGACATGCCTTCCGAATATAAAGCCCCCGAATCAGAAAAAAATCTGATACTGCACGTATCCCTGCCAATCGGAAAAAATTCCGTTTTGATGGGAAGCGATACATCCGAAACATTCGGAAAATCGGTAATCTTCGGAAATAATATTTCTATTTCAATTAATACTTCCGGAAGAGATGAAACTGAGAAACTCTTTAACGCTCTTGCTAAAGACGGAAATATCTTAATGCCCCTCGGTGATATGTTCTGGGGAGCGTATTTCGGAATGTGCAAAGATAAATTCGGAATCAACTGGATGGTAAGTTATGAAATCCCGAAAGTTGATAAATAATATTTAAAAGAGCTTAAATTTAATTTAAAAGCAAAGCGTAATTTAAAGCTTTGCTTTTTTTATTTAAAATATGACCTGTGTCATAACACGGTAGAATGATTTTTGCTATTTTTGAATATGAAGAAAATTGTTATCGCAATCATTGCGGCATTTACCGCATTAACGGGAAGTCATGAGTTATTTGCTCAATATACTTTCAAATGTATTATTACTGATGCCGAATCTAAAGAAGCATTAAGCAGTGTGAATGTAAAAATTTTTCCGGGTAATATTTCAGGATATACAAACGATGAAGGTGAATATGAAACTAATAATATTCAATCTGGAAACGTAAAGATAATTTTAAACAGAGTCGGATATAAAGAATTAACTGAAAGCGCGGTAATTTCAGAGTATAAAGAAAATTTATTCAGATTCAATTTATATCCTTCTGAAATCATGTCCGGAGAAATTACCGTTTACTCGCCTAAAATAGAAAATCAGCTGAAGTATGCCATACTTCCGGTTTCGCTGATGACTTCTGCTGAAATAGATATTTTACCGGCTATTTCTATTGCAGATGCAATGAAAACCAAACAAGGGATAAATCTTGTTCGTGACGGCATCTGGGCAAATGATATTAACATCAGAGGACTAAGCAGAGATAATATTGTCGTTTTAATCAACGGAAATAGAGTGGAAACTGCAAACAATCACGCCGCAAGATTTGCGCTCATTGATGAAAACTCAATCGAAAAAGTAGAAATTATTAAAGGAGGCGTCTCATCAATTTATGGTTCAGGCGCAACCGGAGGAATAGTAAGTATAAAAACCATTACGGGAAATTATTCACGGACAATAAAATTAAACGGTAATGCTTCAGCCGAATATTTTTCCGTAAATAAATTATCCGGCACGAGTTTATCTGCATTTCTAAGTTCTGATAAATTCAATGCAAACGTATATGCTAATTACAGAGTAGCAACTGATACGAAAACTCCCTCCGGAATTCTGCCCAACAGTTCTTTCCGTGATTACGGTGTTTCAGTGAATGCCGGTTACAAATTTTCAGAAAAACATAATCTTAATTTTGAATTTCAGAAATATGAAACTCCGTATGCAGGAATACCCGGCGGTTATCCGCTATTTCCGCAGAATGCAACAGTTACTTACATGCCGGCAGACAGAGATATGTATGCGCTAAATTATGAAGCCAAAGACTTATCAAAAGCATTCAGGAAACTTTCGGCAAGATTTTTCATTCAGAATATTTTCCGTAACGTCGAAGTTTTGCCTAACAGCAAGGTTACGATACCGCCAACAGCAACAACTCCAAAAACCGTAATCGATAATTTGCTCATAAAACCCGCCGGCAAACATTATTCCAAAGGAGCCATGCTTCAAAGCGATTTTCAAATGAATAATAATAAACTTATAATCGGACTCGATGCATGGCAGAGAAAACTTGTTACCGAAAGGGAAAGAACACAGCAGATTTATAAATATGATTCACTGAATAATTTAATCTCTTCGACTAATCTCATAACTGGCGACATCCCGATTCCCGAATCAAAATTTACAAGCATCGGATTTTTTGCCAATGACGAGATGAGCATTTCTAATGACAGGATATATTTAAATTTAGGCGGAAGGATTGACGCTAATTTCATTTCCAACGATGAATCGGTAAATCCGCTTTACACAATCACAAACGGAGTAAGAAATGACAATCCTCCGGGACAGAAAGTTTTATGGGAAGCTTCAGAAAGGAATGAGATTTCCTGGAGTCTTAACAGCGGAATGAATTTTAAACTTTATGACAAGCTTAATCTCTCCGGAAATTTTTCACTATCATTCAGATCACCTTCGCTTGAAGAAAGATATCAATACATTGATCTCGGC
Organism: Ignavibacteria bacterium; assembly: GCA_019187405.1. Taxonomy (GTDB): domain Bacteria; phylum Bacteroidota; class Ignavibacteria; order Tepidaquicellales; family Tepidaquicellaceae; genus JABAQZ01. The sequence goes on along the minus strand of JABAQZ010000006.1, from coordinate 91,585 downwards.
AGTATTGTTCGAGTAGGTAATCCGGACTTAAAGCCCGAACTCGGATATTTCATTTCAGCCGCAGCAAAATATTGGGGAAATGAATTGAATTTTTCACTCGAAGTGTATTCAAATTTTATGAACGATCTGGTGTCTGAAGTTCCCGGAACTTTCGAAGGCAGAAATGCCCTCGTTAAAACTAACATTGGCAAAGCCCGGCTTGCTGGGTTCGAATCTGAACTCGAGTATAATTTTTATAAGAATTTTACTTTCAATGCAGGAATAGAATATGTAAACGGTGAAAACACCGAAGACGATTCCGCTCTTCCGCAAATTCCGCCTCTCAATGGGACACTTGGTTTAAAATGTTCTCTTTGGAATTTTCTTTTACTTAAATTCAATACCGTAATGTTTGATTCACAGAATAGAGTTTCAACAGGGGAATTTACTACTCCCGGATATACAGTATATAATTTTTATGTTTATGCAAAAGACATATCGATTTATAATCTGAAACTTGATATCTCATCTGGAGTAGAAAACATTTTTGATAAAAATTACAGAGATCATCTCTCAACTTCGCGCGGATCTTTTGTGAGCGAACCGGGTAGAAATATTTTTCTGAAAGCAAAAATTAATTTTTAAAGAAATGATTTGGTTCTGGCTGGCAATTTTTTCAGCTTTACTTTCCGCAGCGGCTGCAATATTGCAGAAGAGATCGTTGAAAGATATGTCCGCTCTGAACTTCTCAGTTGCAGTTTCAATTCTAATTGCTCTACTGTCAACACCTTTACTCTTTTTTACCGGATTTGAAAAACTGACTTCCGAATCTCTATTTTATTTATTCCTGAAATCCTTAGTTAATGCCGGAGCTTTTCTCTGTATAATGACAGCATTAAAAAATCTTGAATTAAGCAGAACGCTTCCTGTATTGGCTGCGTCGCCGCTGTTCATTGCACTGCTTGCTTATTTCTTTCTCGGTGAAGACCTAAATAAATTTGAGGTAGCGGGAATGCTGCTGATAGTTGCCGGAACGTACATTTTGGAAATTAAAAAAAATGAAAATGCCTTGTATCCCTTAACCGTATTTCGCAGATCGGTTCACCACAGAATCATAGTTCTCGCACTGATACTGATAACCATATCTTCAGTAATGGATAAATTCATATTGGTTAAATTCAAACTACCTCCCGTTTTGTTTGTGGTAATTCAGAATTATTTTTTCTTGGTGGTCTTTTCAATAATTTATTTGCTTTCAGGAAAAAAGAAAGAGCTGATTGCATTTTCAAAACAGAACAAATATTTAATATTCATACTTATTGTAATATCGATAACAACCATAACATACAGACTTCTTCAGATTGAAGCAGTTAAACTTGCGCCCGTAAGCTTAGTCATTTCACTCAAAAGATTATCCGTGTTTTTTGCAGTTCTGATAGGTGCAAAAATATTCCGCGAGGAAAGCTATGTGAAAAAAATCATTGCAACTGCGCTTATTGTCGGAGGAGCAATGATGATATATAGAGAGTAAGCTATGTTTTTGTCAAAGCATATTTAAAATATGATTTAATATAATTTTTTAATTATAAGAATTAATTGATATAAAATTTTAAAATACTTTTTACGTTGATAGAATATTCTGTTTTCCGGTAAAAAATTCTTTCTGCAAAAAATAATTTTATTGGAAAACGTAAAATTAATGAACAATGAATTTTGCCATATCGGATTTCTTTAACTTTCCTCTTTTTCTGTAAAAATTCTTAATGATGACAAAAATTACAGGTGTTATGAAAAGTACATGAACGGCCGAAGTTAAAATACCTCCTATCATAGGAACAGCCAGAGGTTTTGCAAGATCCGATCCTGTTCCGGTTGACCACATTACAGGAATTAATCCGAGCATGGCGACAGCGACAGTCATTATCTTTGGACGAAGTCTTAAAACCGCCCCGTCTTTTGCAGCTTCAATTAAATCTTCATAAGTTATATTATCATTTTTTTCAATGAGTTTTTTATCCAATGCTTCATGAAGATATATAACCATTATTACGCCTGTTTCTACTGCAACTCCGTAAAGAGCGATGAATCCCACCCAAACAGCTACTGAAAAATTCATACCGAGAATTGCCATATAATAAATTCCTCCTATCAAAGCAAACGGAACAGAAAGCATTACAAGCGCAGCTTCAAGGAAGTTTTTGTAAACAAAATAAAGCATAACAAAGATTATCAGAAATACGACGGGCATGATTATCATTAATCTTTTCTTAGCTCTGATCTGATTTTCCCATTGACCGCTCCATGTAAAATAGTATCCCTCGGGAAGTTTTGATTTGATTTCATCATCCAGATGTTCCATAGCTTCTTCAACAAAACTTCCCATGTCTCTTCCTCTTACGTTCAGGTAAACCACCGATCGAAGCATTGCGTTTTCTGAGCCAATCATTGGGGGTCCTGTGTTTACTTTAATTTCAGCCAATTCACCGAGAGGAATTTGAAGCGGATTTGACGTTCCCGCCGACGGAGATTGTGTCTGTGAATTATTCATATCATCCGAACTTTGTATGCTGCCGTTCATGCCATTTGAGTTTACGGTTACATATACATTCTTCAAATTATCCAGGCTCATCCTGTAATCCTGCATGTATCTTACTCTTACAGGAAATCTCTTTCTTCCTTCTACTGTAGTCGCAATATTTTCTCCGCCGATTGCCGTTTCAATGATATCCTGCACATCTCCTATTCTCAATCCGTATCGGGAAATTGCTTCTCGGTTTATATCGATGTCAATGTATGAACCTCCCTGTGTTCTTTCTGCAAATACATCTGCAGCACCCGGAATTTTTTTCAAAACACTTTCTACAATTATGGCAATGTGTTCAAGAGTATCGAGGTTTTCACCGAATATTTTTACTGCAAGATCTGTTCTTACGCCGGTGGAAAGCATGTTTATTCTGTTAATTATCGGCTGAGTCCATCCGTTGCTGACTCCGGGAATTTGAAGTTTTGAATTTAACTCGGTAACTATGTCTTCTTTATTAATTCCTTCTCTCCATTCAGATTTGTCTTTAAGGATAATAATGGATTCTATCATACTCACCGGCGCCGGATCTGTCGGTGTATCTGCTCTTCCTACTTTGCCGAGCACATGCGCAACCTCAGGCAAACTTTTTATAATTTTGTCCTGAACCTGAAGAATTCTCTTTGCTTCATTCATTGAAACATTTGGAAGCATCGTTGGCATAAACAAAATACTACCTTCGTCAAGCGGAGGCATAAATTCGCTTCCAGTATTTATAATAAGTGGAATCGTCAATATCAAAGCTATGATGTTTATTCCTAATGCAGTTTTTCTGTATTTCAATGCAAGATCTATCATCGGCTTGTATATTTTACCAAAAAAATTTGAAACAGGATTCTTGTTTTCCTGATAAAATTTACCCTTCATAAACAATGTCATCAGCATTGGTACAAGCGTTATTGTTATGAATGCTGATCCTGCAATTGCAAATGTCTTTGTTAATGCAAGAGGATGAAACAGCTTTCCTTCTTGTCCTTCGAGCATGAAAACCGGAAGAAAAGAAATAATGATTATTGCTTCTGAAAAAAAGATAGCTCTGCCTACCTGCTTTGCAGACTTTGCCGAAATTTCCCTGTAGTTAATTTTTTCTCCGGATGCCTGAGCTTTTGCAATGTTACGGTATGCATTCTCCACCATGACTATCGAAGCATCCACCAGAATTCCTATGGAAATGATCAATCCTCCCAAGCTCATAATATTGGAGGTAATGTTAAACTGCCGCATAAGAATAAATGATATCAGCAGAGCTGCGGGTATTTCAACTAAAATTCTTGCTGCGCTTCTAAAATGAAACAAGAAAATCAGAACTATTAACGATACTATTATACATTCTTCAATTATTGCAACTTTTAATGTATCGATCGATGAAGATATCAATTCACTTCTGTCATAAGATGTCTGAATCTTTATTCCTTCCGGAAGTCCTTTTTCAAGTTCAATCAATTTTTCTTTGACTCTGTCAATTACCGTCTGAGCATTTTCACCGTAGCGCATGACAATGATTCCGCCCACAACTTCACCTTCTCCGTTCATATCGAGCATTCCTCTCCGTGTATCTGCACCTAATTGAACATTACCAAGGTTCTTGATTTTTACAGGAATCCCTCCTCTTCCAGCAGTTACAGTAATTTCTTCAATGTCAGGTACGCCGGTAATATATCCCTTTCCTCTGATAAAATATTCGGCATCGTTGAATTCAATATTTCTGCCTCCGACATCTTTATTGCTTCTTTTTATGGATTCAATAATATCACTTATTGATAAACCATAAGCATTAAGCCTGCTTGGATCAACATCAATCTGATATTGTTTTACAAAACCGCCGATCGATGCAACTTCCGCAACTCCTTCAACCGATTGAAGTCCGAGCTTTAGATAAAAATCCTGAATTGACCTCAGTTCGCCGAGATCATATTTTTTACTTTCAAGATGATACCAGTAAACATGACCTACTCCCGTCCCGTCCGGTCCCAAAACAGGTCTCACTCCTTCGGGAAGAATTCCCTGAACTTGTGTAAGTTTTTCCAGTACCCTGCTTCTCGCCCAGTAAATATCAGTATTATCCTCGAATATTACATAAATGAAACTCATCCCAAACATTGACTGACTTCTAACAGCTTTTACTTTCGGCATTCCCTGTAAATTTGTCGTAAGCGGATATGTTATTTGGTCTTCAATTATTTGCGGACTTCTTCCCATCCACTCCGTCCAAATGATAACCTGATTTTCCGATAGATCAGGAATTGCATCTACCGGAGTATTCATCATGGAATAAATGCCGTATGATAAAACTCCCAAATAAAGAAGGAAAATTATAAATCTGTTATTAACCGAAAAGTCTATGATTCTTTCTATCATAATTTTATTGGAAATATTTATTACCTGTCTTCCGGTTTCTTACAACAATCGTCAAGCTCTGAGTAAGCTACCGGATCGGCTTTTAAATTATTGGCGTCATAACCTGCAAGTGAAATTGCTTCTTCTATTTTATTAAGAGAAATTAAAGATTTGTCATAGTCCACATGTATGGCATGTTTATCGATATCAATATGAAAGGAGCTGACTCCGTCAAGTTTCTTCAGTGTTTTGCTAATCTTGCTTTTGCATCTGTTGCATTGTGCCGAAGGAATACTAATATCACCGTGTGAATTTCCTTTTTCATTTTTCTTATTCGTTTCAATATTGTTTTCTTTTTCGTTTGAAGAATTACTTTTTTCTTCAGAATGTTCCTTGAGTTTGGTTTCATTTTTTGATTTGTCGCCGGCAGTATCGCTGCCTTCCTGTTTTGAGCATCCGGCATAAGATAAAGTAAAGGTTAATGTTAATATCATTAATGAAATGATAGTTTTGAATTTTGTTTTCTTTTCCATTTTTGTGTTTTTAAAATTATTAATGTTTATGATTATTTAATTTCTTTAAAGAGTCTTCTCGATTTAGTTCTTTTTCTGAACTCGGTTTATCTTCTTCCGATTCATGAATGTGATTAACGTTTCCGTTACCGGTTCGAATTTTACTTTCACTGTCAATGAGAAATCCAGCGCTGACAACGACCATTTCTCCCTCGCTCAATCCGGATTTTATCTGAATCAAACCGTTTTGTTCAATTCCTGTTTCCACTTCTCTTGGCGCAAAAATGTTATCATTTTTTCTTATATAAACAATATCAGACTTTCCGGTTTTTAGCAACGCAGTTTTGGGAATTAGAAGCAGGTTTGATTTAATGTCAGTTTCAATTTTTACTTTTACAAACATTTCAGGTTTTAGAAAATATCCAGGATTGGGAGTAGTTATTCTTGCTTCAAAAGTTCTGGTATCTGGATTAATAACAGAATTGATGTAATCAATTTTTCCGAATAATGGTTTATCGGGATATCCCGATACAATAATTTCAGCTTGCATATTATTTTTAATTCTTCCTGCATCTTTTTCATAAATGTATGCCAATGTCCAAACTGATGAAATATCTGTGATATCGACAATCGTACTTCCTTCCATTACCCAGCTGCCCTCGTTGAAATATTTCTTGGTTACGATTCCTGATTTATCTGAATAATATGTTAATGAATTAAGTATTTTCCCTGATTCCATTAACTCGTTTATCTGACTATCATCCACAAACCACAGCTGAAGCCTTTGTCTTGCCGCATCGAGAAGAGATGCAGCATTTTCATTTACAATCTGGTTGTCTGATTTTTGTGAAGAAAGATAATTTTCATACGCTATCAAAAACTCCCGTTGAGTTGATATCAGTTCAGGCGAATAAATTTCAAATGCCTTTTGACCTTTTGAAACTCTTTGTCCTTCGTAATTAATGTAAAGCTTTGTGATTTTGCCTTTTACAGGCGACGATATCTGAACAATGGCATCATCCCGAAGCCTGATGGTTCCGTTAACTTCAATCATGTTTTCAAGTGTACCTAATTCTACCGGCTGCACTTTAACATTTGCAAGAACCTGTTCAGATGGCGATAATTTTATTTCACCTATTTCCTTATCAATATCATCTGAATCGGATAATTCATTTTCATCTAATTCATTTTTTAATACAAGTTCCATATTGCAGATTGGACAAACTCCCGGGCTGTTCTGCTGAATTTGCGGATGCATGGGACAAATATATAACCCGGAATTGTTATTGGATTCAACCGGACCGCTTTTCTTTAAAATGTATTTATAAATCAAAAATCCGTTTGATATTATTAATAAAATTATAACGGCTGTTATTATTAAATTTTTCTTTTTCATAATATTAATTTACTGCTATTAAATTATTCCCGATTAAAAATTCAAGTTCGCCTGTTTGTTTAAGCAGATCTGTTTCATCGTTTAATTTCAATTCCAGAGTTTCTCTTAATTTTCTGAATGTATCCAGCAGATTCATAAATTCATCAGAACCGGATGAATAAGCCGCCAGTGAAGAGTTGAATGTTAATTTTACCTGCGGAATAAATACTTCTTCAAGGAATTTAATTTTTTCATTCAGCGAATTTATCATAATCAGCATACCTTGCAGCTCATTCTGCATATATTGTAAAGCGGAGTTTCTTAAAGAGCCTGCTTTGAGTTCTGAAATTTGATTTTCTTTGATCAATGCATTTATCCTATTTAGATTCCATGGCATAAAAGTTAAATCTACTCCGACGGTAAAATTAAAGAAACTCATTTTATCTTCTGCCATGTATCTGTATCCTCCTTTGAGCGTTAGATCGGGTATTTTCTCAAGTTCATTCATTTTCCTTTCAGCTCTTGATTCTTCAATCATGTTTTCGACCATTTTAAATTCTGGATTGTTTTTAATCATTTCTTTTGTGAGTAATTCCGGATCCATCTTTGGAATTTTTTCAATATACTCGCGGATTCCCTTTGTGCTGTATTCATCAGGAATATTTAAACTTGTTAAAACCCTTAAATTATTTACATACAGTTTTCTTTTTGTTTCAAATTCGATAAGTTCGTAATCAAGCATCAGCAGTTCATTATTCATTTTTAAAATACTGCTTTGCGTTCCTATGCCGGAGGAATAATTTGCTTCAAGTGTTTTAATTATTCTCGAAATTATATTTTTATATTCGTTATTGAATTCAATTATTCTTTCGTAATAATACAAATTGAAATAATCTGACTTAATCTGCCTTTTTAAATCAATCTTCAGTCGTTCAAGACTAATTGATTCTTTTTCTGCTTTTACATTACCTATTAATTCATTTGCATCAAGCTTACCCGCCAATAACAATCTCTGAGTATAAAAACCGCTGTACTCAGGCTTTGCAGAAAAATCATAAGGTATATAATCTATCATTGCTTCAAACATCGGAGCGGGCTGTTTGTTTAACTGATCCTTTTTTAGAAGTTCGATTTTTCTCTGAATCTCTACCGGTTCAAGCAATGAATTATTTTTTTCCGCATATCTGATTAAATCACTTAAGCCGTAGTAAATTACGGAATCAGATTCTGCTTTTATGAAATCAGCGTAAACCATGAAGACCGAAATGCAAAATGCAATTAAAATTTTCATGAGAAACTATTTAAATGTATTTATGAAAAAACTTGTTTTTAAATGATTGAAGATAAAAACTTCCGGAAAATATTAAGAGGCGAAGTTTTTGCCGAGTGTGTTTAAATCAGAAGCGAAGAGTACAAAACAGGTATGCTGTTTTTCCGGTTAAAGAGAGAAGATAAATCAGAGTAAGGAATAATTGTTCTGGTCAAATTAATGCTTACGTCTGAATCTGATAAATGAAATTTCAAAGCAATTAACTTTGAAGATGGATTTTGATTATTTTCAAACTTTGAAGAATTTTGAATCTGAATCAGCTGAATTTCACAGCAGGAATTACTTTTGAATTTTGATAAAAATGAACTTAATTGATTTTCGTATTCGGGTTTGCAGATATTCTTGCATTCACATTCTGAAGACTTTGACATTCCGCAAAATGCCGAAGCAACTGAATAATTTACATTTGATAAAATTACAAGCGTAATTAATGTATGTATGAATGTTTTACCGAATCGGCGCATTTCTGTGTTTAAAATTATCTAATACAAAAATAAGCAAAAAAGTTTAAACATACTAAAACTTAATCAATTAATTTTTTTGAAAATACAGCTTGTATCCAAAATATTTTTCCAATTCAATAAAAGATTTTTTTAAGAAATGGTTGTAAATGAAATTTTTTTAATCTAAAAAACGATACCGCACTTGTCATTACCTTTGCAAGGGGAGAGGTGGGAGGTGTTTTTGTGAAGAGTAATTATGCATTCAAATGTTATAAAAGCTAAAACTTTTACTAAACTTTACAACTTTACATTGTTTTGGGCGGATGTGTGTTTTTAGTATAAGGAAAGATTGATTGAGACATTTGAAAAAGATATTTCTTCTTTTTGAGTGTTTAAGACAACTATTCATTCCAATCCGCTTAGCAATATTGCAACGGCATTTTCAAGATGAAGAGACATTCCTTTATCGGTTAAAATTTTATAATTATCATCGCCAAGTTCTTTTTTCAATTCGGAAATTTCATTTTTAAAATCGATATTTACCGGAAGCAGGGTTTTAAACTTTTTGTCTTGCGAAAGTTTTTCGACTAAGCCAAACATAACAGCTGATTCCTGTAATTTATTTTTCATCATAAAGACCATACCGCCAATGAAAAAAATATCTTTGATAAAGAATTCGCTTCCGGATTTTCCTCTGCGATTAATATATTCTTTTAATTGAGTTTGCGCTTTCTCCGGTTGTTTCGTTTGTATATAAAGAAATCCGAGAAAAATTAACGTCGGAAATAAATTTGCATCATATCCTGAATCCATGGATATTTTTAATCCGTCAAGAAGTAAGTATTCCGCATTATTGTAATCCTTTTCGTATGTAAGTTTCAGCGATCCCAAGTGGATAAGATTCAGCGATATCAGATAATTATCTTCGAGCTTATTTGAAATTGCGAGACTTTGTTCGGAAATCCTGTAAGCTTCTTTTTTATCGCCGAAATCCAGATATCTAGATAAATTAACACTAATGTTCAAAAGAGCAAAAGCCTCTCCGCTTTGATTTTTTTCTTCACGAAAAATACGTAAAGCTTCTTTTTTCATTTCCAGAGATTTGTTCATTGTGTCATCAACTGCATATATCATAGAAAAATCAAGAAGAAGTTCAGCTTTCTTAAGCGGAAACATATTCCCGCATAACATTATGGCTTTTTCAAACAGCTTCAATGATTCAGGCTCATTATTTTCGAGAAATGCTTTAAGAGCGAGAGCTTTAAAGCTTTCGATTAAACCGGCTTTGTCATTGGATTTCTCCAATACTTGAATTGATTCCTTGGCATAAGTTTCAAGGAGTTTAAAATTTCCTGCAGAGTAACATAGATAGCTGCATCTTGCTTTAAGCTTTGCTGCAATTAGCTCATCAAAACATAAATCCGAATTTATTATTGACTGCAGAGTTTCCACACCTTCAGAAAATGTTCCTTTGAAATTCCAGTAAACTGACATATTCAGGACAAGATCAGTCAGTTCGTTTAATGCGAGTTCTATTCCATTCTGAATGCTGGACCTTATGTTGTCAATTTCTGCTTTGAGAGATTTCAGCCATTCGAAATGCTGCATTCCCATCTTTATATGATAATGATAATCCGAAAGACTCACGAAATATTTAATTTTATTCTTAAATATCTTTAGCTTGTCATTAAGTTTTTCATACGAATAAATTCTGATTGTATCGAGCATTCCATATCTTACACTTTCGTTGTTATCGGTACGATAGACGAGGGATTTGTTGTGCAGGCTGATAATCAGGTCAAGGACTTCATCATCATCAATGCCATCGCTGCAGCATACTTGTTCGGCAGCTTCAAGAGTCCATCCGCCGGAGAATACCGACAGACGCTGAAGCATTAATTTTTCTTTTTCATTCAACAGTTCATAACTCCAGTCAATCAGAGCACGGAGGGTTTTATGACGTGGAAGCGCTGTTTGGTTACCTCCGGTCAAAAACCTGAATCTGTCGGAAAGTTTTTCATTAATTTTTTCTACTGACAGAATAATTATTCTTTTTGCTGCAAGCTCAACTGCAAGGGGAATACCGTCGATTCTTTTACATAGTTCGGCTACTGCCATTATGTTTTGTTCATTTAGAGTAAAACCGGGTTTTACTGATATCGCTCTGTCAATAAAAAGTTTAACAGATTCATATTCTGAAATTGATTCAAAAGTTTCTCCATTCAGATCGCCCGGCACTTTCAATGGATGAACAAAGTAAACATATTCGCCTTGAATATTCAAAGTCTCTCTGCTTGTGCAGATAATTTTTAAACCCGGACAGTATTTTAAAAGGTCTTCGACAATTGAGGAACAATGGGAAAGAAGGTGCTCGCAGTTATCCAAAATCAGAAGTATGTTTTTATCTTTGAGGAAGTTTTTCAAATTATCGGACATTTCCGAACCTGATGTTTCCTTCAGACCAATTTCATTGCAAATTTCATTTATGATAAAATCCGGATTTGTAATGGGTGAAAGTTCGGTGAGCCAGATTCCGTTTTCAAACTCATCAATAAGACCTGATGCGCATTTTATGGCAAGTCTGGTTTTTCCTGTTCCTCCGGGACCAATTAGGGTAAGTAATCTTGACAAGGAAATAATTTCACTTATATCTTCTGATTCCTTTTCTCTGCCGATAAAATTTGACAGAAATTCGGGCAGATTATTCTGTCTTGCATCTGCAGTTTTAAGAGGAGGAAATTCAGACTGAAGATCTTTTGTGTAAATCTGATAAACATGTTCAGGCTGGTTTATATTCTTCAGCTTTCTTAATCCGAAATCCCTGATTAAGAATTCTTCTTTATTATTCAGTATTCTGTCGAAGATTTCCTTTGTAATAAGAATTTGTCCTCCGTATGCAATTGACATAAGTCTTTGCGCTTTGCTGAGAGTAACATAGCCGATGTAATCTCCGTTTGAGTATTCGGCATGACCCATGTGAATTCCAATTCTTATTCTGAGAGGAATTCCGTCAGTGAATTTTGAATCAATATTTTTCTGAATTTGAATAGCGGCAATTACAGCACTATCTGCATTTTGAAAACTGGAGCAAAAAGAATCACCGACTGTTTTAAATATATATCCGTTATGAAAAGTTATTATCTCGGACAATAGTTTATTATGCTGCAAGAGATAGTCATTGTATTTGTCAGGATATTTCTGAGCAAGCAGAGTGCTTCCTTCAATATCCGTAAATAAGAACGCAACATTTCCTGATGGGATTTTCAAACTGATGAATGAATTAGTTTAATGAAATAAATTAAACATTAAAAATAAAAAATGGAATAGTAATTAAAATTGTATGCATACTCTTACTTTATGTTTATTGTTTGCATTTATCTTCACAATGTAGTGAATTGTCTGAATCACGGATTGCACTGATTAAAGGATTTCACGGATTTTTTTTTCTTGCATATCTAAATCACTATTCTGAAAGATGTCTGAATCACGGATTACACGGATTGCACTGAATTGTCTGAATCACGGATTACACAGATTAAAGGATTTCACGGATTTTTTTTTCTTGCATCAGGGGATGGGGTGCACAGAAGCGCCTTTGTCCTTCGTTACGTCTCTCCAGATCCGTAACGTCAAAAATCACTATTCTGAAAGATGTCTGAATCACGGATTACACTGAATTGTCTGAATCACGGATTACACTGAATTGTCTGAATCACGGATTACACGGATTAAAGGATTTCACGGATTTTTTTTCTTGCATATCTAAATCACTATTCTGAAAGATGTCTGAATCACGGATTACACGGATTACACGGATTGCACTGAATTGTCTGAATAACTGAAATCCCAAAACTTACGATAAAAGAGGCAAGCAACAACATGCGATATTTATATAAAAAAATAAGGGTATTCCATTACGAAACTACAGTAACCCACTTATTTATTCTTAAAGATTTTCTATTCATTTTTACACTGGCTAAATCACACATTCTATACTTTTTCTCGAAATCAATGTAAATGATTGAAAGCTTAAAATAAATTAATTCCGTCTAACGGAGAAAGGAAAATCAAAAATGAAAACTTTAAGTATTTTTTTCGGTCCTTTATTGGCAATTTCAATTACTTTGATGACCGGATGCAGCGATTCTCTTACATCATCTTCAACTTTAAGAGATCCCAAACCAGCAGCAGAAACCGAGAGAGGCTGGGATTCATATTCGTCAACAATACTAGTGAAACCTCAAAGCTTCGTCTTTTTAGATTCAACTGTAACTTCATTATCATGGATTGCAGGTTACATGATTTCAAATTGTGAAATTACTTCAAGGAATTTGTACATTACTGCAAGTAACATTGACAATAATCAAAGTCTGCCATGCAATTGGAAAACAAACAGCAGTTTAATGCTTAAGGATTTGCTAATTCAAAACCTTACATCGAGAGCGATAGTAATTGATGTCAAGCTTAACGGTATCGGAGTAGAATAAATCAAGAAAGAATAAAACTGTCTCCGGAAAAAATTCGGATTTCCGGAGACAGATGTTTTTTAATGTATTCGTTCTTATTAATAAGTTGGAATAGAGAAAGAACAATTTCCATTTGAAGTTGCATTTAAGCAACTGGATTAGAACATTAATAAGTGTGAATTATAATTTCATTCACTTTTTAGCGAATGAAAAATGATCTGTCATAAGTATTGAATTTTAAGAACAGATGAGTTAGTTTTTAAATGAATTTCAAAAGGAGGCTGCAAGTTAAACGAAAGATTCGTGGACTTTTTTAAAATCTTCTATTTCTCAATACACCGCCGTATCAATTAACTGACAACAATTCTAATCTTCCTTCAGATAGAAGATTTGAAAACATTCAAAGATGACAAACCATTACCTAAAAAATTTAAATGGATAATTGATTTATAATTTTAATTTGTATAAATGTTTACAGAAAAGAGTAATTTGATAATATAAAAGATTAATTGAATTGCTTAATCATAGTGGAAAATATTTCATTATTAAATTCACTTTAGTTGCAGGTTTTATTTATCTATTTACATGCAGTTCAAGCGCACAAATAACCGCATCAAATTTTGAAAAGATAAAAACACTTGATGAATCAATTTCAAAAAAAATTAAGAGCCTTGTTAAAGACAGTAGTGGAATTTTGTGGTTTGGAACAACATTAGGGTTATGTAGATTTGATGGACATTCCTGTAAAATATTTAAAACCGAGGGTCTTACTTCAAACTGGATCAACAATATTTATAGCAGCGGTAATTACATTTGGGTGTGTAGCTTTAATGGCTTTAAAAGATTTAATAAATTAACTGAGCAATTCAAAATATTTAAGAATGATCCACAAGACAGTTCCTCTATCAGTTATGATAATGTAACATCTGTTTGTTTCACAAAAAATAATGAAATGTGGGTTGGGACTCTTCGGGGATTAAATAAATTCGATTTTGTCACTGAAAAATTTATTCGTTATAAATATGACCAAAACGGTATCAAAGGATGGGATAATATAAACTACCTTTATGAAGATAATGAAGGCTACTTATGGATTGCGTCATTAGGTGGAGGATTATATATAATTGATGTAAAAAATAATACATTCAAAAATTATAGATTTAATCCAAGTGATAATCACAGTATAAGCAGCAATGATATTAGAATAATCCGGGAGGATAAATACGGGTATTTTTGGATTGGCACCGGAGATAAGGGTGTAAATAAATTTGATAAAATAAATGAAAAGTTTTACAGATATGAATTCGACTCCTTAAAGAAGAGTGGTCCAATAGGAAATAATATAAGTACCATCGCCGAAGATGAACATGGTAATCTTTGGTTTGGAGGAACTGGAGGAATAAGTATCTTTGACCCTATGTATTCAAAATTTGAAAACATAGAGTATTTCAAAGTCAGGTATGATAATTACACTAATAATATTTATGCCGATGATAAAGGTATAGTATGGATTTGTACACCGGGGTACGGTTTCCGTTATTATAACAAAAGGAAGTGGAATTATGATATATACTATCACATAATAAAACGGGATACCGTTTCATTCGGAATCATTTGTGAAGATTCAGAAGGAAACATCTGGTTGGGAACTGATTACAAAGGAATTGATGTATTGAACAAAAATTATCAAATAATAAAACATTTCGAAAATAATCCTAAAGATCCTTTTAGTTTGAGTAGCAATCAAATTCATTCTATATACAGAGGTAAAAGTAACTTTCTATGGATAATAACTGAAGATGGAACTTTACACAAATACAATCCGGTGAATAATAGGTTCACCCGTGTTTTTAATTTTGGGAAAAGACGTCTGCCATGGTATTTCATCTTTGAAGATAGTAAGGAAAATATTTGGTTATCCCTTTACAGGGACACATTGAGAGTTTTTGATAAAAATGGAAATTTTATTAAGAAATATTTTAATGAAGAAAGTGAATATGATAGATTTGATTTAATATCAATTCTCGCATTTTATGAAGACAACTTAAAAAATATGTGGATAGCAACTTCGAGAGGTTTTGCTGTACTAGATAGCACATCGGACAAATGGCAATTTTATAAGATTAAACCGGACGACCCTCATTCGATTGACAATATGGTTCGCGGAATAAGTGCAGGTGAAAAGGGCAATTTATGGATTATATCAATGATGGGTTTGCAAAAATTTAATATATCAACAAAGGCTCTGGAATATTACAACTCTAATGATAATTTACGAGGAGGATTCCTATCTAGAATTTTATTTGACAAGAAAGGAAATTTGTTTCTAACAAATGCGGATAGAATTTTTATGTTCGATCCCAAAAAAGAAATATTTACCGATTTCAATATTGACGGTACTGAACTTGGTATTATTTTTGCTTCATGTTTTAAATCTGATGAAGGAAAAATGTTTTTCGGAGGTGGAAATGGTTTCGTAAGTTTTTATCCTGACAGTTTAGGCACGAACCAAAAAGTTCCTGCAATTGCAATTACGGGTTTCAGAATATTTAACAGCGAAGTAAAGCTTGATACTTCGATTACAATTAAAAAAGAAATTACAATTTCTTACAAAGAGAATTTCTTTTCATTTGACTTCGCAGCTCTCGATTATACAAATCCGGCAAAAAATGAATATGCATATAAGCTCGAAGGAGTGGATAAAGACTGGAATTACGTTGGCAATATTCACTCGGCAAGTTACACGGATATTTTTCCGGGTGAATATGTATTCAGAGTCAAAGGTTCGAATAACGACGGAGTATGGAATGAGGAAGGAACATTAATATTACTTAAAATCACTCCGCCATGGTGGTTGTCGTGGTGGTTCAAGTCCTGTGCAGCCGTAATATTTCTTTTTAGTTTCGGATATGGTGTAAAGAAAAGAATTAATAAAATTCAAAAAGAAAAAAAATTGCAGGAAGATTTTACAAAACAACTAATCGAATCACAGGAAAATGAGAGAAAAAGAGTTGCAGCGGAACTTCATGACAGTCTCGGTCAGGACTTACTGATAATTAAAAATATAGCTTTAGTCAGCTTGAAAAAAGATGACAATGTATTGAAGTTAAAAAAACAATTGAATGAAATATCGGAATTAACATCTTCTACACTCGATGACATAAGAAATATTTCTTACAATCTACGGCCTTATGAACTTGACAGAATGGGATTGACAAAAACAATTAACTCGCTTATCGAAAGAGCAAATAAATCAACTAATATTAAATTCAACTGCCGTGCAGACAACATAGATAAAATTTTCGATTCGAATACGGAAATAAATATATACAGAATTATTCAGGAATGTATTAGCAATGTTATAAAGCATTCCGGAACTGCGGAGGCAGATGTAAGAATAACCAGATTTACGGGAGAAGTTTCAATAAATGTTTCGGACAATGGAGTTGGTTTTGACACGAGAAAAAAGTTTTCTGATTCGGAGAAAACAGGATTCGGTTTGAAAGGAATTTCTGAAAGAGTAAGATTGCTCGGAGGTAAATTTGAAATTAAATCCGAAACAGGAAGAGGAACCAAAATCAGCATTATGATTGTGAATACAGGTTAACCCTTAGATAAATACAAGATGTAATCTATATGTTAATTGAATCATTCTGATTATTTTTTGCAAGTTATTAATTGTTAATTGTAATTTTATGGAAAAGAAAATTCAAATAGTTATTGCAGATGACCATCCGATATTCCTGAACGGGCTGAAGCAAATAATACAGGATGAGGATGACATCGAAATTATAGGAGAATCAGGTGACGGTGAGAATGTGCTGGAACAGATACTCGATAAGAAGCCTGATATTGCGGTGCTCGATATCGATATGCCAAAGAAGACAGGGTTTGAAGTTTTGAAAGAAGTAAACAAGCTGAATAATCCTGTTAAAATTATTTTTCTCACGATGTATAAGGAAGAGAATCTGTTTAACGAAGCTATGGATTTAGGAATTAAAGGATATGTGCTGAAGGAGAGTGCGGCAAATGATATTTGTGAATGCATAAGATTAGTTGCGAATGATGATTACGCAATCAGTCCGCTGATTTCAAATTACCTCGTAAACAGAATTAAGTCAAAAAAGAAACTTGAAAATGAAAAACCAAATATAAACGACCTTACTTGTATGGAAAGAAAAGTGCTTAAACTCATTTCGGAAAATAAATCCTCCAAAGAAATTGGTGAAGAACTCTTCATTAGCTTTAAGACTGTTGAAACTCACAGAACAAACATAAGCAGAAAGCTTGACCTTCATGGAAACTTGTGTCTTGTGAGATTTGCAATGGAGAATAGGGGAGTGCTTTAAATAGAATTTGAAAATATACATTAGCGCTTTTTTTTCAATAAAGTTTGTCCAATTAAATAGATATGTTAACAATCAATTCAATAGTTGGGTTTGAACAATTTAACAAAAAAAATCGCATAGTTTCATCCTTAATAGTTTTAGCAGCGTTTTATGCCTTCTTTATTACTGAGGATGTATTTTCTCAAATAAGTGCAACTAATTTAGAAAAGATTAAAACACTTGATGAATCAATTTCAGAAAGAATCACAACAGTTATAAAAGATAAAGATGGGTTCTTATGGTTTGGAACTGATTTAGGGCTTTACAGATTTGACGGAAATTCTTTAAAGTTGTTTAAAACAGAAGGTTCCACTTCAAATGTTTTAAAAAATATTTATGATGAAAACAACTACATTTGGTTGTGTTGCTTCAATGGGTTAAAAAGATTTGATAAAAGGATCGAGCAATTCAAAACATTCAGGTTTGATCCTGGTGACAGTTCCTCTATAAGTTACGATAATGTATCATCAATTTGTTTTACAAAAAGCAAAGAAATATGGGTAGCGACATATAATGGCTTAAACAAGTTTGATAAAGCTACAGAGAAGTTTACAAGATTCAAAAATGATCCAAAAGATTCCGCAACAATAGGAGGTAATTTTATAAATTCAATATATGAAGATGAGGACGGTTATTTATGGATTGCGACTTTTGGAAGCGGATTGGATAGGTTTGACATTAAAAACAATAAGTTCAAACATTATAAACTTAATCCAAAGGATTCGAATAGTATAAGCAGCAATGACGTAAGAGGGATTGTAGAGGATTCCAACGGGTATCTATGGATTACTACCGGTGATAGAGGAATAAATAAATTTGACAAAAGTTCAGAAAAATTCTCACGCTATCAATATGATTCTTTAGACAAAAGCAAACCGAGCACTAATAATATTACAGCAGTCGCAAAGGATAAGAATGGAATGATTTGGTTTGGAAGTTATGTAGGATTAAGTATTCTTGATCCGACTCAAGGTAAATTCCAAAATTTTGAATATTTTAAAGTTGACGAAAAGATTAATACCAGGAACATATGTATTGACAATGAGGGAGTACTTTGGATTTGCACGCCGGGGTTTGGTCTGCGTTATTATAACCAAAATAAATGGAAATATGAAATATACAATCATATAATAAAAAAAGATACGATTACAGTTAACGTTATTTGTAATAATTCGGACGGTAGTATTTGGTTAGGTACAAATTATGGAATTGATGTGTTAAATAATAATAACCAATTGATAAAACATTATGAGCATAGACCAAATGAGCCATTCAGTTTAAGTGATAACAGCATTTTGAATTTGTACAGAGACAGAAATAATTGTATATGGATTATAACAAGAAGCGGAACTTTGGATAAGTTTGAGACGGAAGCTGAAAAGTTTGTTAATGTATTTAATTTTGGCAAAAAGGGACAGCCCTGGTATTCTATTTATCAGGACAGTAAAGAGAATGTTTGGCTTGGAGTATATAGAGATACACTAAGAGTATTTGATAAGAATGGAATTATTAAGAAAAGATATTTTAATGAAGAAAGCGAATATGAAAGATTTGATAAGATATCGATAGCTGGGTTTTGTGAAGACCATAATGGGAACATGTGGCTCTCTACAACAAGAGGATTTGCAAAGCTTGATACCCTGAACGCTAAATGGGAATTTTATAAAGTCAAACCTGAAAGTCAATACACAGTTGATAATATAGTACGGGTGATTAAACAAGATGAGCAAGGGTATTTATGGATAGTTTCGATGGTTGGATTGCATAGATTTAACACATCTTCGAAGGTTCCGGATAATTATTATTACAATGATAATTCAATAGTAACTGGATTTGTTGGAATCTTATTTGACAGAAAGGGAAATTTATTTGTAAACAGTTCTCAAAAAATCTTAAAGTTTGATACTGCTACAGAAATGTTTACAGATTGTAATTTTGATAGCAAAACAATTGGGATTACATTTGTCTCAAATTTTGTATCAGATGATGGTAAGGTATTCTATGGTGGCGAAAACGGTTACATTAGTTTTTATCCGGATAGTCTTTCACGAAATGAAAATGTACCAAAAATAGTTATTTCAGATTTTAAAATTTTTAACAAAGAAGCAAAGCTTGAGAACGCAGTAAATTACATTGAACAAATTACAATCTCTTATAAAGAAAATTTCTTTTCATTTGACTTCGCCGCTCTCGATTATACAAATCCGGAAAGAAATGAATATGCATATAAGCTCGAAGGAGTCGATAAAGACTGGAATTACGTTGGCAATATTCACACAGCAAGTTACACGGATATTTCTCCGGGTGAATATGTATTCAGAGTCAAAGGTTCGAATAACGACGGAGTATGGAATGAAGAAGGAACATCAATATTGCTTAAAATCACTCCGCCATGGTGGTTGTCGTTGTGGTTCAAGTCCTGTGCAGCTGTATTTTTTCTCTCTATACTTGGATTTAGTGTCAAAAAAAGAATTGACAAAATTAAGAGAGAAAAAAAACTGCAGGAAGATTTTACAAAACAGCTAATCGAATCGCAGGAGAATGAGAGAAAGAGAGTTGCAGCGGAACTTCATGATAGTCTCGGACAGGACCTGTTGATTATAAAGAACAAAGCTCTTATTAGTCTGAAGAAAACAAACGACCTTGAAAAATTTAAACAGCAAATGAAGGAAATATCTGACCTTACATCTTCGACTATCGATGACGTAAGAGAAATTTCATACAATCTCAGACCTTACGAACTCGACAAGCTCGGACTAACCAGGACAATTTCATCTTTGATTGAAAGGGCAAACAAATCAACAAGCATTGTTTTTGTAAGTGAAATAGATAATATAGATAATGTGTTTTCACCGGAGATTGAAATCAATATTTACAGAATTATTCAAGAGTGTTTAAACAATATTATAAAGCATTCGAATGCAAGTGAGTCTTTCTTACAGATTAAAAAATCTGCCGCTGAAATTTCTATTATGTTTTCAGATAATGGAATAGGATTAGATAACGAAAAAGTAATTCCGGGGAAAAAAGGAATTGGATTAATGGGAATACAAGAAAGAATCAGGTTACTTGGAGGAACATTTGAAATACGTGCTGAAAGAGGAAAACGGACAGAAGTAAGTCTTACCGTTCCGCTGAAATCAGTTCACTAAAGTGAACTGCAATAGAAGTTGATTATGATTCTGTAATTTCATTTCTATTGCAGTTGCCTTTAGGCAACTGAATAAATAGAATTTTACATTGACTCTGCTGCAGACAGTTCACTAAAGTGAACTGCAATAGAAGTTGATTTTGATTCTGTAATTTCATTTCTATTGCATTTGCCTTTAGGCAACTGAATAAATAGAATTTTACATTGACTCTGCTGCAGAATCAGTTCACTAAAGTGAACTGCAATAGAATTTGATTTTGAATGTAATTTCATTTCTATTGCATTTGCCTTTAGGCAACTGAATAAATAGAATTTGATTTTGACTCTGCTGCAGAATCAGTTCACTAAAGTGAACTGCAATAGAAGTTGATTATGATTCTGTAATTTCATTTCTATTGCAGTTGCCTTTAGGCAACTGAATAAATAGAATTTTACATTGACTCTGCTGCAGACAGTTCACTAAAGTGAACTGCAATAGAATTTGATCATAGATTGAAGTCTAAAGATAACTACAATAGAGAGTATAAAGCAATTAAGGTTTTAATCTGTTTATTTTGGCAGTTTTCTTTTCTTCGATTAATTTCCATCCGTATTTCTTTGTAAATTGATTCATTTCATCTGCAAAAGAAATAATTTGGTGATGTTTTTCCTGATTATGAATATATTTTCTTACCGCTGCGAGATGACTTTCGCTGACACTTACTGCCCAATAATCATCCTGCCAGTAAAATGAACTATCAATTAAATTGTTTTCATTTATCCAGTGTGACGATTCTCCTTTAATTAGCTGTGCAAGCTTATTAATTGTTTGATCCTTTTGCAAACTAATCAAACAATGAATATGATCCTCATAACCATTTGCACAATCCAGCCAAATCTTTTTCTTCTCTGCATTTTCTTTTAGATGCTTAATCAGTTAATGCCTTACAGGGGTTTCCAAATACGGAATTCGACTCTTTGTTGAAAACACCAAATGTATCCAGATTCTTATCCAGCTCATCGTATCATTTGCTTTAATTTTACTGCATAAATATTACAATAGAAATGGCGAATTGCAACATAAAAAGCGGACTGGATTTTACAGCACATTTTAATTCTTATTACAACTGCTTAAACCAGTTCACTAAAGTGAACTGCAATCTCTATTGCAGTTGCTTAAACCAGTTCATTAAAGTGAACTGCAATAGAATTTAGTAATATTTTTTATTGCATTTGCCTTTAGGCAACTGAAAAAATAGAATTTTACATTGACTCTGCTGCACTGCAATAGAATGCAATTTATTCTGCAGACCAGTTCACTAAAGTGAACTGCAATAGAATTTGATTTTGAATGTAATTTCATTTCTATTGCAGTTGCCTTTAGGCAACTGAATATTGAACTGCAATAGAATTTAGTAATATTTTCTATTGCAGTTGCCTTTAGGCAACTGAATATTGAACTGCAATAGAGATAGAAATGAACAACAATCTCTATTGCAGTTGCCTTTAGGCAACTGAATATTGAACTGCAATAGAGATAGAAACGAACAACAATCTCTATTGCAGTTGCCTTTAGGCAACTGAATAAGCGTCTAATCACTCCCAAAAAATACAGGTTCACCCGTATATACTTCGCAATATAATTTTGCTAATTTTACATTAACCGATTTATTTGAAAAGAAGGTCAACCCTGAACATTACTCTCCCTTCCAAATTTTTTTTTAAATTATTTTAAATTAGAAGACAATATTATGAAAAACAAAATTACCACTTCATTTGTAATTGTGCTTCTTTATTTAATAGAAATCCACAATGCAAACGCACAACTCACAGGAACAAAGAACATCCCGGGAGATTATGCTACCCTTGAAAATGCAATTAATGATTTGAACACACAGGGCGTCGGAACCGGTGGAGTTACTCTCAACCTCATAGCTTCCAATCCCCAAACAGCACCTTCAGGCGGTTATGCTATTACAACCCTTTCAGGTTCAGCTTCCGACCAGATAATTATCGAAGGAAACAGTAATACCATCACCTCCTTCTCACCTCAAACTACAGGTGCTCTCAACGATGCAATTTTCAAAATTATCGGCAGCGACTATGTTACAATCCGGAATTTTGTAATGCAGGAAAATTCATCGAATACCAATACTTCTGCAGGAACAAATGACATGACCGAATGGGGAGTAGCTCTGCTTTATGCGACTACTACTGATGGTGCACAAAACAACCGGATTCAGGGAAACACGATTTCTTTGAACAGAATGTATCAGAATACATTCGGCATATATAGTAATGTAAGGCATAGTCCCACAGCAGTGACAACTGTTGCAGACATTACGGCTGCATCAGGTTCTAAAAGTAATCTGGAAATTTACGGGAACAATATATCGAATGTGAATACGGAATAGCACTAGTTGATTCTAACCTTTAGTTGAGCTGACTTCTATTAAATAAACTTATATCACTAAGTGAAACAAACCAAAATATAAAAATATAAAAGAAAAGGAGTAAAAAAATGAAAACAAAATTAAACTACTTGAGCAAACTAGTAGCACTCTCTATAATGTTTGCATCGTCAGTTCTTTCGCAGAACATAACAAACACTCTCGGCACAGGCGGAGTATTTACAATCAAAGATGCGGTAAATAATTACTTTACTTTAAGTCAGGCTACCGGTGAGGTGAGTATACTTAAGAATCTCCGGCTTGAAAACACTACAAGCTCGAGCCTTGGTATTCTCTTTAAAGGAACAGAAAGATTTTTGCATGACTACGGAGCCAACAATACATTTCTGGGTATTAACTCCGGTAATTTTAGTATGACAGGTGTTTACAATACAGCTGTGGGATTTAATACCTTAAGCTCAAACACCACCGGGGATTTTAATACAGCTATAGGATGGAAATCTTTAGTCTCAAACTTAACCGGCGTTGACAATACAGCTGTGGGTCTGAATTCTTTAACTACCAATACTTCCGGAAGTAAAAACACTGCTTTTGGAAGAAGCTCCTTATATTCAAACTCTACCGGTTTTGATAACACAGCTATCGGATATCAAACACTATATTCAAATACAACCGGAACTGATCATACGGCAGTGGGATATAATGCGTTATTCTCCAACACGACCGGAGATTTTAACACCGCTGTGGGAAGGAATTCTTTGACCAACAACACAATTGGTGACCTTAATACAGCAATGGGAGTCAACTCTTTATTTTCAAATACTACCGGTGAATATAACACTTCTATCGGAGGTAATTCTTTATATGACAACACTACGGGTGATTATAATACAGGCGTGGGGGCGTATTCTTTGAGATTTAATACTACCGGCTCTGATAATACATCTGTCGGATACTATTCTTTATATTCCAACACAACTGGAATAAGTAACACTGCAGTCGGAAGGGAATCTTTGTTCACAAATACAACCGGTGATTATAACACTGCCCTCGGAATGAATTCTTTAAGGGACAATACTATTGGTTACCAAAACACAGCCGTTGGATACAATTCTTTAGTAAACAATACCTCAGGCATCGAAAATACATCTATGGGATCGAATTCGTTGAGATTCAATACGACAGGTTTATGGAATACAGCAGTAGGGTACAATTCTATGCGATCCAATACCGATGGTTATCAAAATACAGCTATAGGAGGACAGTCATTATATTCTAACACTTCAGGATACTATAACACGGCTTTGGGTTCGACTTCTTTGTATCTAAATTCTACCGGTCATAGTAATATTGCTATTGGGTTTTGGTCCTTAGTCGATAACACAACGGGTTTTCAGAACGTAGGAATAGGTTTAAGTTCATTATCAAATAACTCAAGCGGCGACGATAATACAGCTGTCGGATATCATTCGGGTAGTACAATTACAACTGGAAATAATTTGACTTGTATAGGCAATGAAGCAGAGCCAACTTCAGGCTCAACCAACAGCCAAATCACACTCGGAAATAATCAGGTCACTTCTCTTCGCTGCAATGTAACAACTATTACAAGCTTGTCAGACGTAAGGGATAAAAAGCATATTAAAGATTTATCGCTCGGTCTCAATTTTTTAATGAAATTAAAGCCGCGTATGTTTTTCTGGGATAAGAGAGAGTGGTATGAGAACAATATTTCTGACGGAAGCAAAATGAATGAAGCCCCAACAGCAGGATTTATTGCACAGGAGCTTGATGAAGTCCAGACAACTGAAAATGTCGAATGGCTGAATCTTGTTTTAAAAGATAATCCCGAAAAGCTCGAAGCTACACCGGGCAATCTTTTACCTGTGTTGGTAAAAGCGATACAAGAGTTAAAAGTTGAATGTGAAAAGTTGAAGGTTGCCTACCTTACGGCTACGCAGGAAAATGCTGAACTTAAGTATGAGAATAGCAAGCTGCACTCTAAAGTCGAATCACTGTCCACAATATATGGAAAGATCGAAAAATTAGAAAAGATGATGGATGAAATGAAATCAGTTAAACAAACATCTTTAGAGAAAGAGAATAGTGAGAATGTATCAGTCAATACCAAAGGAGTCGAAAAATGAAAAGCAAAATATACATAATTACATTTTTACTGACAGCCACTTCATTTGCTTTTAGCCAGAGTCTGATGAATTATCAAGGGGGTTCATCAGTAGATGTTCAGGCGGGTGCTGATATATGCGCTGATTCGGTAATAATGCTCGGAACATTTACAGGTGCAGGAACAATCTGCGGTTTCAATCAAATTACTTTAAGTCTTAACGCAATTATCGAAGGATTTTATAATTCTTCTTCCAATACAATGGTGAGTGATACGGTAAAAATTTATTTGAGAAGCCAGGACAGTCCTTATGCATTAGTTGATTCTTCTGCAGGCATTCTGGATAATTCCGGTGCCGGTTTATTTTATTTCCCAAATACCGTCAAAAGTGCGAATTACTTTATTGTGGTAAAGCAAAGGAATTCAATCGAGACATGGAGCGACTCTGCAATCGCATTTACTTCTGTAACTGCTGCTCACAATTTTACGACTTCGGCAGCGCAGGCTTATGGAGATAACATGATTCAGGTAGATGCAAGTCCCGTAAGGTTCGCAATCTACAGCGGTGATGTGAATCAGGATGGTATTGTCGATGCCACTGATTTATCTCTGGTTGATAATGATGCATCTAA
This sequence comes from Ignavibacteria bacterium, assembly GCA_019187405.1. GTDB lineage: Bacteria > Bacteroidota > Ignavibacteria > Tepidaquicellales > Tepidaquicellaceae > JABAQZ01. The sequence goes on along the minus strand of JABAQZ010000006.1, from coordinate 65,876 downwards.
TTTTGTTACAGGTGAGTATGTAATCACGGATCTGAATTTTGATCAGGTAGTTGACGGCGTAGATGCCGTTTTTTCAGACAATAATGCTTCTAATTTTGTAACGAGGCAAGCGCCGTGAGTCAATTATCAATGTTCAATGTTTAATGTTCAATGTTTAATTATAAATGTTAAATGTTAAATGTTAAATGTTAAATGCAGCTTCTTAAATCAGTTCACTAAAGTGAAATGTAATAGAAATTAGCAATACTTTTTATTGCAGTTGCTTTAATCAGTTCACTAAAGTGAACTGCAATAGAAATTAGTAACATTCTCTTTTGCAGTTGTCTTTAGGCAACTGAATATAGAACTGCGATGAGAAGAAAAATATATTCTATTGCAGTTGTCTTTAGACAACTGAATATAGAACTGCGATGAGAAGAAAAATATATTCTATTGCAGTTGTCTTTAGACAACTGAATATAGAACTGCAAAAGAAAAGAAAAATAATGTCTATTGCAGTTGTCTAAGTCAGTTCACTAAAGTGAACTGCAAAAGATATGAAAAATAGATTCTATTGCAGTTGTCTTTATACAACTGAATATAGAACTGCAAAAGAAAAGAAGAATAATTTCTATTGCAGTTGTCTTTAGACAACTGAATATAGAACTGCAAAAGAAAAGAAGAATAATCTCTTTTGCAGTTGTCTTTAGGCAACTGAAGAATAGAGTTGCTGAAAAACATTCTCTATTGCAGTTGCTTTAATCAGTTCACTAAAGTGAACTGCAATAGAAATTAGTAACATTCTCTATTGCAGTTGCTTTAATCAGTTCACTAAAGTGAACTGCAATAGAAGTTGATTTTGATTCTGTAATTTCATTTCTATTGCAGTTGCCTTTAGGCAACTGAAGAATAGAGTTGCTGAAAAACATTCTCTATTGCAGCTGCTTAAATCAGTTAACTAAAGTGAAATGTAATAGAAATTAGCAATACTTTTTATTACAGTTGCTTTAATCAGTTCACTAAAGTGAACTGCAATAGAAATTAGTAACAATCTCTATTGCAGTTGCCTTTAGGCAACTGAAGAATAGAGTTGCTGAAAAACATTCTCTATTGCAGTTGCCTTTAGGCAACTGAAGAATAGAGTTGCTGAAAAAACATTCTCTATTGCAGTTGCTTTAATCAGTTCACTAAAGTGAACTGCAATAGAAATTAGTAACATTCTCTTTTGCAGTTGTCTTTAGGCAACTGAAGAATAGAGTTGCTGAAAAACATTCTCTATTGCAGTTGCCTTTAGGCAACTGAATATAGAACTGCGATGAGAAGAAAAATAGATTCTATTGCAGTTGTCTTTAGACAACTGAATATAGAACTGCGATGAGAAGAAAAATAGATTCTATTGCAGTTGCCTTTAGGCAACTGAATATAGAACTGCGATGAGAAGAAAAATAGATTCTATTGCAGTTGTCTTTAGACAACTGAATATAGAACTGCAAAAGAAAAGAAGAATAATTTCTATTGCAGTTGTCTTTAGACAACTGAATATAGAACTGCAAAAGAAAAGAAGAATAATTTCTATTGCAGTTGTCTTTAGACAACTGAATATAGAACTGCGATGAGAAGAAAAATATATTCTATTGCAGTTGTCTTTAGACAACTGAATATAGAACTGCAAAAGAAAAGAAGAATAATTTCTATTGCAGTTATCTTTAGAAAACTGAATATAGAACTGCAATAAAGTTGAGCAATAAATTCTATTGTAGATGAATTGAAGATACTATCTGAGAAATAAGTCAGAAGTGAAAAATAGTTGTTAAATACAGTTGCTAAATTCAGTTGTTTTTAATTCACAATATTTTACAATTTTTTATAAGGAGAAAAAAAATGAAAAAACTATTACTTGTTTTCTTTTTTGCAATAATTAGCCTCAATTCTCTCTTTGCACAGCCGGGGTGGTTCATTATACGTTCAGAAATTGATTTTGCGGGACACTGGAATTTCTTTACTGATGACAATACAGGATATGATGTAGGAGGTAATTGGGCAGGCGGAACTGTCCACCCGCGAATATTAAAGACAACAAATGCAGGTGTAAACTGGTTTGAACAAATTACGCCTCAGCGCGATTCTGCAAATTTCTTGTTCCGTTGCGTTTATTTTATAGATGCCAACACCGGATTCGTTACGATGGCTTATGCAGGTAATCCAAATATCGGAAGGATATTAAAAACAACAAACGGAGGAAATTTGTGGTCAATATCCTCTCTGCCGGTCAACAATCACATGACTTTTGTATATTTCCCAAACTCCAGCACCGGATATGCAACTGGGTTACAAACGATATTGAAAACTACTGATGCAGGAGAAACATGGACTTTGCAGAACTCTGGTGCCCCTAACTATCTTTTTGGAATTTCTTTTACTAGTGAAAATACAGGATATGTTGTCGGCAACATAGGATTAATATTGAAAACTACTGACGGTGGTAGTAACTGGATACAGCTTGCTTCAAACACAAGTCAACAACTCTGGGGGATAGATTTTGCTGATGCAAATACCGGAACTGCAGTCGGCGGTTCAGCAAATAATACAGAGAACATAATACTTCGTACTACTGATGCAGGACTAAGCTGGAATCAGATACCCTACACGGGCTCAACGTGCTTGCTTTGGTCTGTTCGATATGTTTCACCTTCAACAGGCTGGATTATCGGATGGTGTAATCAAATAATAAAAACTACTGATGGCGGTTTGACATGGCATAATCAAGCTTCTCCTACAACGAATTGGTACAGGACATGCTTCTTCACAAGCACTATGACAGGTTACACGACAGGAGAAGATATTGGATTTGGTCAAAACGGTTACATTTTAAAAACAACGGACGGCGGGGGTATATTTGTCGGAACAAACTCGAATACTATCGAAATACCAACACATTTCATTTTACATCAGAATTATCCTAATCCTTTCAATCCAACTACTAATATTAAATTTGATATTCCGTCACGCTCTGCTTCAGCCGATGGATTTCAATCGGGAAATGTGAATGTAAGATTAGTCATATACAGTGTTTCGGGAAAAGAAGTGGAAGTAATTGTAAACAGGCAGTATTCACCTGGAAAATATGAAGTTGACTGGCCGGCGAAAGGAAAAACAAATACCATAACAAGCGGCATTTATTTTTATAGTCTGTATGCCAATGGCGAATTGATTGATACTAAGCGGATGATTCTTTTGAAGTAAAATTAATTGCAGCGATTTTTCAAACTCGGTTTATATGAAAATTCTACTATTGATATATTACATATTAGATGATCAACTAATTCAATTAAATGACACTGAATATCAACATCATTTGATAAATAAAATTCTGATCAGCACGAATATCAGGATCATCAGATGACAGTTATGAAATCAATATTTTACCGGCTTTCTATAGTATAAAATACAGAGCTATTATTTTTAGAGTAATCTTTTGTATCCAAGTCATTTTTTATTTTATTAGCATGGTAAATCGATAAGTAAATACGTCAATAGTATTCAGTTTCAGTAAGCTTCATTCATCTTTAAAACTTGTACTGAATCTGTTTAATTCCGGTTTTCAAATTGCCTGAGCTTAGAAAATTTGATTCAGACAACGAGAAGGAATTTCATACATTAGCCGAAACATATTGTGCAACTCAATCAATCATTAACCATCTATGAAAAAATAATCTTCATTTTGTATTAATTCATAAATATATTTGAGTATTATTTGTAAATTTACACAATTCAAAAATCAGTAAATATTTAAAGAACACAATTAAAAATTCAAGCATAACAAAATATTACTGAATGAAAAAATAACTAAAAAGCCGCATGCCGCAAGAAAGAGTTAAAAGCTGTAAGATCGGTCATGCTGGTTTTTATAAAACATTCAACTCATCGAACTTTAACGGCTTATGTAATCACCTAATTACTCTCCTTAATTTTAAAATCATTGAAGTTTACAGTAAAAGATGAAACATCAAGATATTCCTCAAATTGATTTAAACAATATTTAGATTTTAACTCTTATCAAAGCATGTAATTATCGGCAATTAATTCATGCATTGCACTCTATATGCTAAGTTATAACTTCCTGAGTCAAGTATATATAAAACCACAATTAGAAAAAGGCAAATCATTAACAATAATGAAAAGACCGAAGTTTTCAAATCCAAATATGCAGACTGAAACAAAGTCCCAATTCAACATTAATAAAATGAAGATTGCGTTGATAACATTGATAAAAAATCAAAAAACAAAATTAAGAAAGAATTAAAATAATTATTAAATGATGTTGAGTACTCACTTGGCAGACACATTAAGAAAATAAAAACCGATAGAATCTAAATTTAAATTTATTACATATATCATGGTTTTTTAATTTTATAATTAATAATATTTCACTATGTTTGAATATGCATAGTGAAGATAAGAAAGAAAAAATATAATTTAAGAGTCCGGATTTGGATAGATGAAGAAGAAGGTCCGTATTTGGGAATAGGCAGGATTATACTTCTCGAAAAAATAAAAAAGACCGGTTCGATTACAAATGCTGCTAAATCAATAAAAATGTCATATAGAAAAGCATGGCAGTTAGTGGAGGATATGAATAATCGCTCTCATCTTCCGCTTGTAAAAAAAATATTAGGTGGTAAAAACGGAAGTGGCGCTGAGCTTACAAAAGAGGGAGAAAGGATTATAAAAGAATTTTACAGAATAGAAAAAGAAATAAATAATTTTATCAAAAAAGAATCAAAGCGAATAACTTTTTAAATATTTATGTTTAAACCTATTAATGCATATCAATTTTATCTTAAAAACACTTATAAAACGAAATCAAATATCAGACAAAAAATTTTTAATATCACTATTCCTTTTAAAACATAGTGCTTATAAATTAAATTAAATTAAATGATTAAAAAATTATTTATTGTTTTGTTTATGATACCAGCATTAGGTATTTCACAAACTGAAGACACTCTTAATAAAAGCAAGATGGATTCTTTGGCAACAATGACATTTCGCCTTGGAGAAATTAATATAACAGCTTCAAGGGAAGTTGATATATCCGCCACAATAACCAAAAAGAACATGGAATCCCAAAACAGGTTCGAAGTATCCCGTGTATTAAATATTTTACCCGGTATAAATTTAACTGCTTCCGGACCCAGGAATGAATCAATGGTATCGGTAAGAGGATTTGATCTTCGAGCTGTACCGGTTTATATGGATGGCATTCCTGTTTATGTCCCTTATGATGGTTATGTGGATTTAGCAAGATTTACAACCTTCGATTTATCCAATATTGATGTGTCAAAAGGATTTTCATCCATGCTTTATGGTCCAAATTCATTAGGAGGAACGATCAACTTAGTTTCACTAAAGCCAAGTAAAAAATTAGATTTTGACGGTTCATTTGGAATAATAAATATCAATGGTTTTAGAGGAAATATCAATGTTGGGTCTGGTTATGAAAAATTTTATTTGCAGGGCAGCTACTCTTATTTAAAAAGCAATTCATATAAAATGTCAAATGAATTTAAACCGCATGCTCACGAAGATGGCGGTGAGCGGGAAAATTCATATCGCTCGGATCAAAAGGTTAATATTAAAATTGGCTGGACTCCGAATAAAAATCATGAGTTTGTAATTTGTTACATTAATCAAAAGGGGAAAAAAGGCACTCCGGTTTATGCAGGCGACGATAAATTAAATTCTCTTTACTCAAAGCCGCGCTTTTGGCAATGGCCAAGCTGGAATAAGGAAATCTATTATTTATTATCGGAGATAAAATTAAACGAGAAAAACCACATTAAAAGCCGTTTATATTTTGACAGTTTTAAAAATTCAATAAATAGTTTTGATGATTCAACTTATACTACGCAAAACAAACCTTATGCCTTTCAAAGTTGGTACAATGATTATACATACGGAGGCAGCTTAGAATACGGGACAAATATTATCCCGAAAAATGAATTAAAATTTTCAGCACATTTTAAAGAAGATATCCATAGAGAAAACGATCTGAATGAACCGGTAAGACACTTTGAAGATATCACATTAAGCTTAGCGCTTGAAGATGTTTACAATATTAGTGATAAGTTTGTTCTTATTCCGGGATTAAGCTATAACTACAGAAATAATATCACAGCACAAGATTACAATAAATCAACAAACACAATAACTGACTTTGCAAAAGCCGAAAAAAACCCGGCGTTGAATTATCAGCTCGGAGCTTTTTATCTCATAAAAGAAGAACACAAAATTGTAGGTACTATATCTCGGAAAACACGCTTTGCAACAATAAAAGAACGTTATTCATATAGGATGGGAACTGCCTTGCCTAATCCTGATCTCAAACCTGAAACTTCTTTTAATTATGATTTGACTTACGCAGGTAGATTTTTAAATAAGCTTACATTTAAATCTTCACTTTTTTATAGCCATATTACCAATGCTATTATCAATGTAAGTAATGTTCAACCCGGTAAATCTCAGATGCAAAATACAGGTAGTGCAGAATTTATGGGAATTGAATTATCATTAAATTTTGATGTCATGAAATACTTAAATGCGGATTTAAATTATACATATATCGAAAGAAACAACCTTGCAAATCCTTCTGTATTATTTACCGATGTACCTTATACAAAACTGTTTTCTACAATTCAATACAAACCATTGAAACAGATCGGGATTTTAGGAAATATTGAGTATAATTCAATACGTTATAGCACAAGCTATGGGACTAAGGTTCCGGAGTATGTAATTTTTGGAGCAATTGTTACAGGACAATTGTGGAAATACATGAGCATTGAAGCAGGTATTAACAACATCTTTGACAAAAACTATATGTTGACCGAAGGTTATCCGGAAGAAGGAAGAAATATTTTTTTAACACTAAGATTTTTTAATTATTAGTAAAGCCTTTACGAAAACATTTAGTATATATCAATGAATTTTAATTATTTCAAATTGAATAAATTACACTCATTAAAAAAAAGAATATCTATTTCAGAATATCAAGATTATCTATAAAAAAAATAAATCATTAATCATTAATTAATTAAAATTATTATGAAAAAAATATTATTGACAATTTCGACAGCGGTATTAATTCTTGTTTTTATTATCATTAGTAATAATGTAACAAGAACATCAGAAACAAATAAAAGTTTAAGCATAGGCGGAATGGCTGGAACTAATACTCGTAACTGCATGATGTCTCTTCAAGCGGAAGATAGCATGAAATTTATAAGCAGCCAGATTACTGTCAATGGTGACGTTGACAACCCATTGATTTTAAATGTAGATTCACTTAGAAAAATGAAAGTTGTTACGATTGAGAATTTTAAAGTAATTTGTCAAAGCGGAGCCGAGACAAAAGAAAATAAAACTTGCAAAGGGGTTTTGCTGAGAGATATTTTGGATAAAGCCAAAATATCACAAAGCGATCATAAAGACAGGAATTTTTATATTGTAGCTAGAGCAACAGATAATTACAAAGCAACATTTTCCTGGGCAGAAATATACAATAATCCTACAGGTGATAATGTATATGTATTATTTGAAGAGAATGAACAACCTATTAAAGAGCAGGGAGATATGATTCTAATTTGCAAAAATGATATTAAGACAGGTCCACGGCATGTATACTGGCTTAAAAATATCGAAGTAAAAAGGGTGGATTAAAATATTTCAGGAATTAATTGTCTGTGTTTCATTAATTCTTTAATGTTGGGAAAGAATATTCGCGCAATATAGTAAACAGGTGTTTTCGTTTGTGTTTATCTATGACAGCTTACCAATGAGCACAGATATTGAAAATGATTAAATTAATTCAGTTGCTTTTATGAAACTGTAAATGATAACTGCAATTAAGATGAATAACGAAAAATGAATTTGATAAATGTGTTTTGCAAAATTGAATATGAATCTTCTTTTATTAAACATGATTTGAATTCAAACGGATTGTATCTCGGTTTAGTTAATTCTAGATTTACTCGACAAATATTATTTCTTCTGTAATCTCCATGAATGAAATATAAAACCGGAAAAAGTCTATTCTATAATTTCATATAATTTGTTATTCATCCGGATGGCTGTGTCAGCTTGCAATAAAAATAATACGTTTAAATCTTTTGTTATTCTATTGCCGGAAGTCTTATTTCCACTGTCGTTCCCGGGAAATCTTTATTGCCAATACCTGACGGACTCATAACTTTCAGACTTCCACCATGCTTTTCCGCTATCTGTCTTACCGTATGCATACCGAGTCCTGTTCCTTCAATGCCTCTGCTCTTTGCTTCACGACTTCTGTAAAACTCATCAGAAATTTTACTCAGCTCATCCTGCGGTATTCCTATCCCTGAATCAGATACCTGAATGCAGATATTCCCATCTTCTGAAAATATCATAACTTCCACTTTCCCGTTTTTCTGATTGAACTTAACGGCATTGCTGATGACATTTGAAATTAGCAATTCGAAGAAATGTTTGTCGGCAATCAGTCTCGTGCCTTCAGGTAGATTTGATTTTATTGTAAAGGTGATGTTTTCATTGATACCCTTATCTTTTAAATTTTCTATTATATTCCCGGTAATCTGCAACGGATCTATATTCTCTTTTTTTAGTTCCTTCAGCTGTCTGATTCTTGATACATTGAGAATGTCATTTGTCAGCACTATTGCATCGTCAGATCTTTTTTTCATTTTAACCAGAATTTCTTTAACGTTATCATTTATTCCTTCATAAATTCCGCTTAACAGAAGATTCAGATATGAAACAATTACAGATAATGGAGATTTTACTTCATGCACCACTGCCATTATGTATTTCTGTTTTTCCGATTCTGCCGATTCGATTTTCTGAATTGCTTCGATGAGTTCCTGTTCTCTTCTATACAAAGCGCTTGTTAGATAATTGACAAACATTACGCTAAGCAGTATCATTAGCCAGAAAGATAGAAGATTCAGAAAAAGATAATATGTATCGAGTGATTTTATGGAGCTTAATACCGAAATTGGAAACTCGCTTATTAATCCAAAGTGCGTAAATATATTCAATAACGAGAAAACAAGAAGAACTATTACCATTAATAAATAAACTACAGAACCGGGAAGTATTAGACTTCCTATAATTGCGTGAAAAATAAAAAACAAATAGAAAGGACTGTTAATCAAACCGGTTATGTAAACGAGTATCATCAGCGATGATAGATCGAGTATGATCTGCAGTAATGCAAACTTCATGGGATTAAAAGCGCTTACATCATTTTTTATTACATCTTTTCCGGAAATTATAGATAACAATAGATTGTAAATGAAAATCGAAAAGAACACAAGCAGTATTCCAAGCTTTTGTTCAGGAAAAAATTCCTCTGAACCTATAAATAAAAGAATAAAGTAAAATCCGAGAAGCAGAATTACGGCAATATATCTGAGCTTAATAAACCAGCTGTTTCTCTGGCTTACTAGCTCAAACAAGTAATTAATATCTCTTGTATTTAACGGGATGAGATTTATCATAACCCATTCTTTTATTAATTGATAAATTTTCCCCGCTTTACATAATGCGTATGAAGCAGCTTGTGAGAAAGTTTTCCGCAAGGTCCGTCTTTAAGGAACTTTTCATATATATATTTAATGTGCGGATTCTCATGAGACTTTCTTACGGGCAATCCGGCTTCCTCTTCATAAATAGCTTTCGCTCTCAGCTTTCTTATTGATTCCGAAGTAGGAATCGGCTGTCCGCCTCCGCCTATGCATCCTCCGGGACAGGCCATAATTTCAACGAAGTGATAATCTTTAAGTTCGCCATTTTTCAGCATATCCATCACAACTTTTGCATTTGCAGTACCATGAGCTACGATAAATTTCAGATCAATGCCTTCAAGAAATGAAAATTCAGGTCTGCAGTTTTCCAGTTTGACCGATGCTTCTTTGATTCCTTTCATGCCTCTGCAAACTTCAATGTTGAGATTTTTAAATGGAACTACTCTACCGGTTACGAGTTCATATACTGTTCTCAATGCGGCTTCCATTACTCCTCCGGTAGATCCAAAAATAAGTCCCGCACCGGAAGCTTCTCCGAAAGGATCATCAAATCCGGATTTCGGAAGATCGGGCAGAACAAGTCCCGCTTCGCGTATCATCTTTGCCATTTCTCTGGTTGTAAGTCCGTAATCAATATCTTTGAATCCCGAAGAATTCATTTCAGGTCTGTTGCATTCAAATTTTTTCGCAGCGCAAGGCATTAAAGCTACGTTGACTATGTTTGCAGGATCAATACCCGATTCATCAGCATAGAAAGTTTTAATCACTGAACCAAACATCTGCTGAGGCGATTTTGCAGTCGAAAGATAATCGAGATATTCCGGATAAAAGTGCTCAATGAATTTTATCCAGCCGGGTGAACATGAAGTGAACTGCGGCAGTCTTACTGATGTGTCTTTTTCAACCAATGCTTTTCTTAATCTGTTGAGAAGTTCAGTTCCTTCTTCCATAATCGTAAGATCGGCGGAAAAATTAGTATCAAAAACTCTGTCAAATCCCATTCTCCTTGCGGCTGTGTTTAGCTGTCCCGTCATTGAATGACCGGGAGGCAGTCCGAACTCTTCACCGAGAGATGCTCTTGGTGAAGGAGCTGTCTGAAGTATTACATGCTTTTCGGGATCTTCAATTGCTTTCCAGATTTCATCGGAAGGATCATTTGCATGCAATGCTGCTGTCGGACATCTGTTAATGCATTGACCGCAATTGATACAAACTACATCTGCAAGCGGCTTGTCCATGAAAGTTGATATCTTGGTGTCATATCCTCTGTTTACGGCTTCGAGTACTCCTACTTCTTGCAGGTCAATACATGTTCTTACACATCTTCTGCAAAGTATGCATTTATCCATGTCTCTGATTACAGCTTGAGATGATTTATCTACATTGTATCTTGGACTGCATATATGACCGAATTCATAATTGTCTATTCCATATTCACGCGCAAGAGACTGAAGTTCACAGTTGTTGTTTCTGACACAACTGTAGCACTCGCCGTAATGTTCGCTCAGCATAAGTCCTACTATATGCTTTCTCGCTTTTCTTACTTTATCGGAAAAAGTTTTTATTTTAATGGGCGAAGTAACGGGAAAAGAACAGGAAGTCTGTAAAGTTCTCATCCCTTCAATTTCCACGAGGCATAATCTGCAGTTGCCAGCAATGCATAAATCTTCATGATAGCATAAAGTCGGAATGTGTATGTTGTTATCTCGGCAGATTTCGAGTATAGTTTTTCCAATCGGAACTTTCATCTTAATGCCGTTCAATTCGATTGAAACTTCCGCTCCGATTCCGGTAAGCTGATCAGTTTTTTTAATTTCATGCGGTCTTTGAGAGACCGGGCTTCTTAATGTCTTTTCCATTGTATTCATAGATGCTTAGTTTTTACTGAATATTTCGTCTTTGAAATTATCAAGTATTGATATAAAAGGATTTGGACTTGTCTGTCCAAGTCCGCATTTTGATGCAATCTTCATTGTCTCGCCGAGTTCTTTTAATTTATCTATATATTCCAGAGTGTAGTCATTTTTTTCTATCATGTTCACGCCTTCGAGCAATTTAACGTTACCTATCCTGCAAGGCGTGCATTGTCCGCATGATTCTTCCACAAAAAACTCCATAAAGTTTTTCAATACTTCAAGCATACTTCTGCTTTTGTCAAAAATCATGATTGAACCGCCTGTGGCAGTCTCTTCGTAACTTATTTTTTTGTCAAACTGCGATTCGTTTAGACAAACTCCGGAAGCTCCTCCTACTTGAACTGCTTTTGTATTTTCAGCTCCGACTATTTTTAAAAGTTCTCGCAGGGTTATTCCCCATTGAAGTTCGTAAACTCCCGGATATTTGCAGTCTCCCGATACTGAGAAAAGCTTTGAGCCGGTTGATTTGTCCGTTCCGAATTTTTTATACCATTCACCTCCTTTGGTAATGATATGCGGAACTGAAGCAAGCGTCTCAACATTATTTACAACTGTCGGGTATCCCAAATATCCTGTATTTACTGGAAACGGCGGTCTGTTTCTTGGCTCGCCGCGGTATCCTTCGAGAGATTCAATAAGCGCGGTTTCTTCTCCGCATTCATAAGCGCCCGAGCCGAGTCTAATCTTTATTTCAAAATCGAAACCCTGCTCGCCCAAAATGTTTTTCCCGAAAAATCCGTACTTTCTCATGTATTCGATTTTACTTTCCAGGAATTCCAGCATGTACGAATATTCAGATCTCAAATAGATAATACCTTCCTTTGCTCCAATAACATAACCGGCAATTATCATGCCTTCGAGTACAAGTTCCGGATATTCCGTCAGTAAAACTCTGTCTTTAAATGTGCCGGGCTCTCCCTCATCTGCATTACAAATAACGAATTTTCTATCAGCTTTTGCTGCTGCAGTAAGCATCCACTTTGTCGATGTCGGAAATCCCGCGCCGCCTCTGCCTTTGAGACCTGATTCTTTAAGCTCTGCAAGTATTTCATTTCTTCCGATCGAAATTGCTTTTTTCAATGCGCTTCCATTTTCATATTCTGAAAAAAGTACAGGACCGGTTCGTTTAATTTTTTCAAATGTCATCATGATAATTCCTCCAGTATTGCTTCTGCATTATGCGGATTGATTTTTTCATAAACTTTTTCATCAACTAACATTGACGGACTCCTGTCGCAAAGTCCAATGCAGTTTACATATTCAATTGTTATTTTACTTTCTTCGGATTTATCCTTATTAAACTCACTCACTTTCTTTTCCATAAATTTAGACAGTTCTTTATTTCCGTGAAATTTACATACAATATTCTTGCAAATTCTAATAGTATGTTTTCCGCGAGGCTTGTCATAAAGAAAAGCATAAAACGAAATTATACTGTTGACTTCAACGGGATGAATACTTAACGCATCCGCGATTTCCTGCTGAGAATATTCGTCTATGTATCTGAACTTTTTCTGAAATTCCTGCAATACAGGCAGAAGAGATGACCTGTCCTTTCCGTATAAACGAACAAGGCTTGCGATGAATTCTGTTTTGATTTTTTTATCTTTATCAGTCATAATTGCTGCCTCCCAGATATTTATTAAGCAGATCTAGCAAGACATTAGGGTCTGCCGGCTTATCAACAAAATCTTCAGCCACGATCACTTCGCTTTTGGCGAAATCATAACCGAGAGCTTTGGATATGGATGAATAAATAATTAGCGGACATGAAGGATTTATCTTTTTTATTTTTTGAGCAATAAAAAAACCCTCATCCGGTTCGTCCATCATTACATCGAGTATTGCCAGATCGGGTTTAAATGAATTGAATAATTCAATTGCTTTGGAAGGTTTGGTTTCACCTTTAACTTCATATCCCTTTGCTTCCAGAAATAACTTTAAAGCTTCGATTATATCCGAGTCATCATCAATTATTAAAATTTTCTTTTTCATCATTTCCTCCTATTCAAAATTACGAAAATCCTTTATACTATTGTATGATTTTTGTCATAAATGGAAAATATTATTTTTATAATAAGTAGATTAGTTGACAAGGACAGCCAAAAGTGCCAACCTTTCAATATTAAAAACCGTTGGAAAATCCGTGTAATCTGTTTAATCCGTGATTCAGACATCTTTCAGAATAGTGATTTTTGTCGTTAGGGATCTGGAGAGACGTAACGAAGGACAAAAGCGAGATATGCAAGAAAAAAAAATCCGTGAAATCCTTTAATCAGTGCTTTCCGTGATTCAGACAATTCAGTGCAATCAGTGCAATCCGTGTAATCCGTTAATCCGTTTAATCCGTGATTCAGACAATTCAGTGCAATCAGTGCAATCCGTGTAATCCGTTAATCCGTGTAATCCGTTTAATCCGTGATTCAGACAAATAGGAGTAATTAGTGTAATCCGTTAATCCGTGATTCAGACAATAAAAAAGGGCAGCCACAATGACTGCCCCATCGAAATTTAAAGTCAACAATGTAAGAGAAGACCTTTAGTGTCGCTTATGAATTAGGCTCAATTAAATACTTTCTTAAAAATTCCCTTATCACTTTTATCTTTTTTTGAAACGCTATGTTTTGGTTTAAAATTTTCCGATTTGGAAAGTTCTTTCAGTAATTCTCTCTCTTTTGCATTTATTTTTTTCGGAATGTGAACGTTAATTCTTACTATCTGATCTCCTCTTCCGTATCCGTTCAAATGTTTTATTCCCTTTTCTTTCATACGCAAGAGTCTGCCTGATTCGGTTCCGGGTTCGACAGTCAGCTTTGCTTTACCGTTTAAAGTAGGAACGATAACTTCCGCTCCCATTATTGCATCTGCTATGCTGATTTCAAGTTCGTAATAAACATCATCCTCGTCCCTGATGAAATCTTTATGTTTTTCTTCTTCAATAAATACAAGCAGATCGCCGTTGCTTCCTCCGCGGATACCCGAATTTCCCTGTCCTCTCAGTGGAATGTAATTACCTTCCTGAACACCGGAGGGTACTTTCACTTTTATTGTTGTTTCTGATTTCACTCTGCCTTCACCGTTGCATTCATCACATCTTTCTTTTATGATTCTGCCTTCGCCGTTGCAGGTTCTGCACATCGTAACATTTATAAATTGACCAAACATTGATCTCGAAACCTGCCTGATCTCGCCTGTGCCTTCGCATTGCCTGCACTTTTCATAACCGCTCTGTGACTTTGCTCCGGTACCGGAACATTCAGTGCATGATTTATACCTTTTTACTTTTATTGTTTTGTCAACACCCTCGGCGATTTCTTCAAGAGTAAGTTTTATGGAAATTTTCAAATCATTGCCGCGGTTAAGATTTTCATGCGAGGATCTGCTTCCCGATCCTCCAAAAAAATCTTCAAAAATACTTCCTCTTCCGCTCCCTCCAAATCCTCCGAATATGTCGCCGAAGTGTGAAAAAATATCATTGATGTTGTCAAAACCTTGAAATCCGGAATTGTTGACTCCCTGATGCCCGAACTGATCATATCTCTGTTTTTTAACCGGGTCTGATAATACTTCGTAAGCTTCAGCAAGCTCTTTGAATTTTTCCTCTGCTTCCTTATTACCAGGATTTTTATCAGGATGATATTTCAATGCAAGTTTTCTGTATGATGTCTTGATCTCATCCGGAGATGAACTTTTACTCACCGACAATATTTCGTAATAATCTCTTTTAGTCATTAATTTTTCTTATTAATTTTTTTCGGGTTCGGATGAAACAAGCACTTTCTCATGCTTGATTACTTTATCTTTCAGCTTATAACCTTTTTCCACAACCTCGATAACTGTATTCGGCTTTACGTCATCTCTTGGTATTTGCATTAACGCTGAATTAACTTCAACATCAAATTCCTTTCCTCCGGAATTGATTTCCTTTAACCCTTCTTTTTCAAGTACTTTTTTAAATTTATCATATATATGATGAAGACCCTTTTTCAGAGTTTCAAAATCTTTTGTCTCTCCCTTGTCCACAGATTCCACCGACCTTCCCAAATCATCAAATACCGGAATCAGCTCTTTAATAATATTTTCCGAAGCATATTTAATATAATTGGAAATCTCATTCTCAGTTCTCTTCTTGTAATTTTCAAACTCTGCAGCTTTTCGCAGCAACATTTCTTTGAGTTTTGCCGCTTCGGTTTCCGGTGAATTTATTTCCTTAACCGATTCATCATTTTCCGGAGTAATTTCTTTTCCGTTTTCTATAATTCCTTCGTCAGGATTTTTTTGCTTTGCGTCTTTTATGTTTATGTTATGTTTTTTACTGCTCATTTATTTTTTTTATTTTAAAATTTCTATCCGGCTATTTCTTTAAGTAAACCGGAGGTGTATTGAAGTAGAGATATCATTCTCGAATAATTCATTCTCTTTGGTCCGATTACTCCTATGTTTCCAGTAATGTCGCCGATCTTGTATGTAGTGGAAACAATGCTGTAGTTTTTCAGCTTTTCTTCTTTGTTCTCATTGCCGATTGATATGAAAACTTCATTTTCGGGAATATTGGAATTCTTAAAAATATGTATCACAAGATCTTTATCTTCAGCAAGAGATATTATGTCTTTAAAATTCTTTGGATTACCGAATTCAGGCTGCATGATAATCTCTCCTGTTCCGCCAATGTATATTCTGCTTCCTTTTTCATCCTCGTTGTATATTTTGTCGATAGAGTTGATGAAAAGTCTAATAAGCTCTGAATCTTTGTATTTGTATTCGGTTACTCTGTTAAGTGCAGTTTCTCTTATTTTATTCAAAGTCAAACCATGAAGCTTTTCATTTAAAAATACCGAAAGACTGTCAAGCATTTTTCTGGATATTTCAGATTTTATTTCCATGATAACAGTCTTGACAATTCCGGATTTAATTGTGAGAACTACAAGAATTTTTGAGGAAGAAAGTTCTACAAATTCTATTTTGTCAAAAACACACCCGGAAATCTGTGGCTGAGTAATCACCGAAATCAAATGCGACAGCTTACCGAGTATTCTTGATGTTTCATTGAACAATTCTAAATTGTCGATAAGGTTCAGATGCTTTTCCTCGAATCCGATTCTGAGCTCAGTCTCGAGCTCAGTCGAAAGCTTTTCCTTTTCCATAAGCAAATCAACGTAGTATCTATAACCCTTGTCAGTGGGAACTCTCCCTGCCGATGTATGCGGAGTGTTTATCAATTCCATTTCTTCAAGATCACTCATTACATTTCGTATTGTAGCCGGAGAAAGATTAAGATCGGATTGTTTTGATACACTTCTCGATCCTACCGGAGCGGCGCTTTTTATAAAATTATCTACTATATATTTTAAAATTTCTTTTTCTCTTTCAGATAATACTTCGCTCATGTTAAACTTTTTAACTTTGCAAAAATACTTAATTCACGCTTATTATTAAATGTGATTTTTTTGTCTATACTGACGGATATGCGTTAATTTTAACATAAACTAATACAGCTTATTTATCTTCATCGTTTTTTTGCGGACTCCTGAAATCGGATATTTTTATAAGATTCTGAATCGTAACATCAGCATTTTCATCCAGAAAATGCCTTGCCTGATGTCTTGCTCTTTTTACTTCTTCAAAATTTATTTCTCCGTATATCATGTCTTCTTCAAACAGTTTTGCTTTTGCCGTCACATTCCCAAAAGGATCAATGATTTCACTCCCTCCCCAGAAATTTATTCCGTCTTCAAATCCAACTCTATTTGAAAATAAAAAATAAACTGAAAGCAGCCTCGAATATGTTCTGTGATGCTCCGAATTTATCTCATAATTCCTGAATTCATCATGTCCGGCTGCAAGTCTCGTCGGTGAAGCAGCTATCCCTGCAATTATCTTAGCGCCGTCCATTGCCATTAAATATGGCAGAGACAAATGCCACATATCTTCACAAACAAGCAATCCCAATTTTCCATTTTTCGTCTTGCAAGATCTGCAGATTTTTCCGGCTGAAAAATATCTCAACTCTTCAAAAAGTCCGTATGTCGGAGGATAAATTTTTCTGTGTATATGTTTTATCTCTCCTTGTTCGATCAATATTCCTGAATTGTAAATCGCAAAATCATCTCCCTCCTCTGCAAGTCCGCAAATAATCGAAATCTTTTTACTCTTCTTTTTTAAATCATCAAGCAGACGGGTTGTTTTCGGATTTACGGCAATCATGAAATTCAAATCCTTTAACGAATATCCGGTTAGTGAAAGTTCCGGAAACACAATTAAACCGGCTTTATTCTTAATTGCCTCATCGCAGTATTCAAGATGCTTCTTTATATTTTTTTCCACATCACCTAATACTGAGTGTATCTGTGCAATTGCTGCTTTCATTTTGTAATTTTATAATACAAGATTCTTAATATTCCCGTTATTTTTAGACACAATGCAAGTAGATTGAATAATATTAAATTGTAATTATGCTTTCTAAAATATTTCAAACAATCCGAATTCCATGTCTTTATCATTCGTATCCTGTCTTTATATATGCTCACTCCTTTTGAATGATAAAAGACTGCTTCCGGGAAAAATAATATTTTGTAACCTTTCTCTGTTATCCTTTTGCATAAATCCACATCGTTAAAAAACATTTTAAAATCTTCGTCAAAGTTTCCCGTTTTGTCGAGAACAGATGATTTAATCATCAAAGCAGCGCCCATCGGCTGTTCCACTTCCGATTCTTTATCATGACTGAAATCAACCATTTTCCATCTATTGAATCTTTGGCTCTTGCTGAAAATTGCTGAAAGAAGCGTCATTTCAAAAAACATGTCCGAATATTTTGGGAATCTTCTGCATGATCTCTGAATGCTTCCGTCATCATTCAACAACTTCGGCGCAATTGCGCCGATTTTATCATTGGAGTTCAGCTTATCAGATAATTTTATCAAAGAATCTCTATGAATCCTTGCATCAGGATTTAATAACAAAATATTTTCAGCTGAATATATATCCATTGCCTGATTGCAAGCATAAGTAAACCCCTTGTTTTCATCGTTAATGATTAATTTAATCGGGATCAGATTATTTCTGATAATGTCTTCCACTAATTCAATAGTATTGTCCGATGAATTATTATCGACTACAATAATCTTGATGTTTCTGCTACCTGCAGAACTTATGACAGAATTTAAACAACCGCAGATTTCATTGCCGCTGTTCCAGGTTACGATAACCACCGACAGCTCTGATTTTTCAGACATTTTGTTCGGACGGCAGTGATTTGCCTATATAATTTTCGAGGTCTTTGAATTCGTCTTCCGGCAGATTGTCTTTGAGAGAATTTTTTTCTTCATCCCAGAATTTTTTTAATCCAGCAAGATCTCCTTTGGCAATGTAATTTACGAAAACTTCGGCTGCCTCTCTATAAAGCGGATATGAAAGATCGACTGGCTGCATTCCCATTTCCACTTTTTTCTTAATGCCGTAATATTTTTCTTTGAGCTCTTTCAACCTGCCTTCGTAATATTCGCCAAACTCTGGATTTACAAGTTTTAAATCTCCGTTTTCATACTTGTATATACCTGCGGTATAATAAATCACATTCACATGCGGCATGATTCCCCAGAATACATCCGTTACTAAAATTTCCTTCCTTCCGTCATTTTTCAAATCTTTTAAAACGGGATCCCCCGTATCAAAATATTTAACAAGTCTTACTGCATCTCTATCCATTTCATATATAAACATTCCGCGGGATGCGACAGCATCATTGCCGCCGGAATTTGTCTGAATGAGAATCTGCTTGATCCCGTTTTTTGCAAGGTCTTCAAAATAATAATTCTCTGAATAATCCACTGTGTCCGAAAGTACTTTTTTGTATTTGCTTAATGCGCTGTCAAGCACGAATATTTCTATCATATCGAAATTGTAAAAGCTGACAAACTTTTCGACTGAATCTTTCAAAGTACTGAAAACTATGATTTCGTTTTTCCCGTCACTGTTTAAATCTACTTTTTCAATTTTATAAAACTTTCTGGGCAATTCGTATTCAATGCTGAATTCAACTCCGTGCTCTTTCACTCCGGCTGAAGATAATTCCTTTTTATCGGGAATTTCTTTCTCTTCTCCGGAATGTTTTTCTGTTGTCTTCTTGTCATCCTTACCGCAACCGGGAGCAATAGTAAGAATTAATATTAAGAGTAATAAGATTTCAATTACATATTTCAAAAAATGTTTCATTTATTGTTTTCTTCAAGTTGTTTAATGGCTGATGTTATGGTTCTCTTTAAAGATTCGTCAGTAGTTTTACCCTCAAGATCTTTCAAAAAAGCCGTCTGTGTTTTATCCATCGAATTGGCAAGCAGGTTTACCGCTGATCTTCTGACAAATGGAGAATTTATTGAGATGATTTCTTTTTCTTTCTTAATTACATCATCATCCTTTGCATATTTCTTCAGAGAATTTATTGCTTTTGACCTCAGCATGCTTTCAATGTCTTTTCCGAATGCAATGCTCATGATTGCATCTTTGATCCTTCCATCATCGATCTGATTGTCAGCAGTATCAAGAGCTTCGAGTACATTGTCCCGAACAAGATTTCTGTGAGATTCTTTGTTAATAAATGGAATAACTATCTCATAAATTTCGGATTTGTCAAATTTTTTCACTGCTGAAATGCACTGAGCAATGATGTAACCGTCGCTTTCTTTCTTCAATATATTTAAAATGAAATCTTTGCTGCCTGCGGTATTCAACTTCCCGATTGAATTTATAATCTCTCTCTTCACGGGATAATTGCTTTGATTATCATAAGACTTGCTTAATATTCCGTATGCCCTGTTCTTATCCCCGGCGAAAGCAAGAATTCTTGCAGCTTCTGCTCTCACTCCCCAAAACGTATCTTCGTTAAGTGAATTCTGAAGTATGTCATATCCATCTGCATTATCATCAAACTTAACCAGCTTATTTTCAGGTAATTTGTCTTTAATAAAATTTTGCATTCCTCTAAGTCCCGTAATTCTGTCAATCGCATCTTCACTTTGTATAATCTGATTTACCCAATCGGAAAAAGGTTTGTTGAAATATGTCTTATCCATGATATTGTTACCATAATCAAATATCACGAAATCCGGCTTGCCCTTTACAGGAATAACAAAGGTTTCATCTGCAGAGTTAATCTGGATTCTCTTAATAATTTTTTCACCTGCGCTTTTCACTCTGATATCCATTGGAAGCCTGAAGACGGGAGTAAGCGAATCAAGTTTCTGAACCTGTTTAACATTAAGCGTCAGCTCTTTTTTGTTTTCATCATAATTATAATTTACATTAAACTCAGGATAACCTGCTTTTAAAATCCATTGCTCAATCAAAGGAGTGAAATCTACATCTGAAACTTTGTTTAATGCTTCCGTAATATCGCCTGTTTCGACTGCATCAAATTCATTGTCCTTAAGGAAAGTTCTAAGAAATGTTTTAAAATTATCTCCGAGGATGTATCTAAACGAATTGATGATGACTGATCCCTTGTCATAAACATTTTGATTGAGATTACCGTAAGTTCCGAGTATTGGATATCTGCCGATTAATGAATCAGCCCTCATTGCATCATCTGAGTTCCTGAGAATGTTAAAATCATATTCATCATTACCGTATTTTTTTTCTTTCCATAAGGCTGCGGAATATGTGGCAAAACTTTCATTAATCCAAAACTCTTTCCAGTTTCTGCAAGTAACAAGATCACCCCACCATTGATGCCCGGCTTCATGAGAAATGGTAGATTCCGGGCTGTAGTTTTTTTCTATTTCGCTGTTAATGATAAGTCTTTTATTCAAAACAGTTGCCGAAGTATTCTCCATTCCGCCGAATATAAATTCGTCCACTACAATCTGCGCATATTTATTCCATGGATAATCGTATCCGAAGTACTCATTAAACAGCTTAATAATTTCATTTGTGTTTCTAAACGAAAAAATTGCATCATCAGCTGAAACATCTTTTCCTGTAAATGTCTGCAAAAGTAATCCGGAATTATTTTCTTCAAGAACGTTAAATTCTCCTATTGCAATCATTATCAGGTAAGTCGAATTCGGTTTATCCATCACCCAATGATCTTCCCTTAAATTACTGCCTTCAATATCTGATGAAGATTTAAGATAGCCGTTTGAAAGAGTCTGATATTTTTTATCGGTTATAATCCGTACTTCAAAAGTAGTTTTATCGTTAGGATAATCATAAATCGGAAGCCAGTGTCTGTTGTTTTCCGACTCTCCCTGAGTCCATACCTGATAGGGAAGTGATGGATTAAATTCATTTGGATAAATAAAATGCATTCCTTTCTGTGGACTGCAGGAATAATCCGTTTCATAAATCAGAATATCGCCGGTATTCAGTTTATTCGCCGTATAAATTTTTAATTTTGTACGGTTATAATCATATTTCAGATCATTGCCGTCAATATCTTTAATGTAATTTATTTCCAAAGCAACGGCATCAGTTTCAAATTCCGTCATTCCATCTGTAAGAGGGGAGATAGTTGTCTTTACATTACCATTTACTGATTTGTTTAGCAAGTCCACTTTTACTTTTATGTCAATGTGCCTCACATCATAGGTTCTGTTTCTTTCGGGTTCGGGCGGAGTGATTCTTTGTGAATTTGCATTAACGCAATACAGGATCGAAAAAAATATTAGAAGGTTTCTCATGTCATTTAAATTTATAAATGTCGGTATCTCTGAGAAATTCGTTGTCATTTTTATTTGGAAAATCAAGCATGTAATGAAGACCTCTGGATTCTTTTCTTTTCATTGCCGAGGAAATAATCAGGTAAGCAACAGTAACAAGATTTCTCAGCTCCAGAAGTTCAACGTTAACTTTTGTTTTTTTATAGAAGTCTCTGATTTCATCTTTCATCATTTTAACCCGTCTGTAAGCTCGTTCAAGTCTGATGGTATTTCTGACAATTCCTACATAATCACTCATTATGTTCTTAATTTCCTTTCTGTTATGAGAAATCAGTATCCATTCCTCAGTATTTTCAGTGCCTTCTTCATTCCAGTCATAAACATTGGAATAAATCCTGTTAATATTGCCGCCGTTGTTTCTGTTTTTTTCATATTCCGTTTTAATATACTCATAAATTGCATTAGAAAAAACCATTGCCTCCAGAAGTGAATTTGAAGCAAGCCTGTTTGCTCCGTGAACTCCGGTCATGGTAACTTCACCGCTTGCAAACAAATTTTTTAATTTCGTTTTCCCGTTTAAGTCTGTTTTTATTCCTCCGCATGTATAATGTGCAGCAGGAACAACCGGAATCATTTCTTTTGTAATATCTATTCCTTTGCCGAGACAATATTTATATATATTTGGAAAATCTTTTTTGATTATGTCATTTCCGATTTTTGTAACATCGAGATAAACAAACGGCGCTCCGCTTTTTTTCATTTCATTGTCAATTGCCCGTGCAACAATATCTCTCGGTGCAAGTGATTTTCTTCGGTCATACTTATGCATAAATTCTTTACCATCAGTAGTCTTCAAAACTGCGCCTGCTCCTCTCACTGCTTCTGAAATAAGAAATACCTGAGGATTGTTTTCATCGGGATCTGATTCGTAAAAAGATGTCGGATGAAATTGTATAAACTCCATATTCGATATGCAGCAGCCCGCTCGGTAACCCATTGCAATTCCGTCACCGGTTGCAATACCCGGATTTGTAGTATGCATGTAAACCTGTCCTGCACCGCCTGAAGCAAGTATAGTTTTATGGGAAATAATTTTTTCCACTTTATTAGTTTTGATGTTAAGTGCATATATCCCGTAGCAGCTGTCTTTATTTCCGCTTTTTTTCTCAAGATTTTTTTCGGTCAGCAGATCAATGGCAAAGTAATATTCACAAATCTTAATATTTTTATTTGTTGAAATCTTTGCAAGATAAGCTCGTTCGATTTCCTTTCCGGTAAGATCTTTGGAATGTATTATTCTGCTGCGTGAATGACCTCCTTCTTTTCCAAGTTTTAGTATTCCTTTCTCTTTGGAAAATCTTGCTCCTGTTTCAATCAGCTCGGCAATGCTTTTCGGACCTTCGTAAACAATTTTTCTTACAGATTCAGGTTTGCATAATCCCGCACCGCAGTCAATAGTGTCTTTGAAGTGAAGTTCAAAGCTGTCATTTAAATCCATCACAGCAGCAATGCCGCCCTGCGCATAGTTTGTGTTTGAGTCGGCTTTTTTTTTCTTTGTGATAATGACAACTTTGCCGAGTCTGCTTAGTTTTAATGCAAGAGATAATCCGGCAATGCCGCTTCCGATTATTAAAAAATCAGTTATCAATTTTTTTGTTATGTTTAAAATTAATTACTCTTACATGATATTCAAAGGTAGAAAATAAAAAAGCGGATATGATTCCGCTTTTTAAAATATACTGTGATTTATCGAAATTATTTCCATTCAAAATGTTTTGCAGGAAACCACCCGTTGTTGAGTGAACTTACAAAAAAATCCTTAATGTTTATTCTTATTGGTGTTACAGGCGTAAATGTCTGAAACCACGGCATTTTTTCGAGTATCATTGCTCTAACCTCCGGTTCCTTGGAATCATCAAGTATTACCGCTTCTCCATGTCCCTGCAGAAAATCCTGCATTGCATCATTCTTTGAAATGCAAACGGCTACATTTTTGTTTGTTTTCAAATTTGCCATTGATTTTCCGTGTGTCTCGAGAAGCACATATAAGGTAAGTTCATTGCTTGCAAAGTAAACACCAAGTATCCATGGCGAATAATTACCACCTGTTGTTGCAATTGTCATTGCATCATTGGAAGACAGAATCTCCGTAATTTTATTTTTAATTAATTCGTTTTCTTTTGTCATTATTTTTTTACTGATTTAAATTACACTCTTTATTCTCTTTATTGCTTCTTTAATGTTTTCTCTGGAATTCGCATAAGAAAATCTTAAATATCCTTCGCCGAATTCTCCGAATGATGTACCAGAAAGAGCTGCTACACCGCCTTTGTAGAGCAAATGATCGTTAAGCTCTTTTGATGAGTATCCTGTTTTTGTTATGTTGGGAAACGCATAAAAAGCTCCGAGCGGAACAATGCACGAAAATCCTTTTATCGAATTCAATCCTTCGACAATAATATCTCTTCTTGCAAGAAATTCATCCCGCATTTTGTCAACGGAATCCTGCGGTCCTTCATAAGCTTCGATGCATGCCTTCTGAACTACGGTGTTTGTACATGAATTGCTGTTTGTCATAAGCCGCGAAATTCTTTGAGCAAGATCAGTATTCATAACTCCGTATCCTGCTCTCCAGCCTGTCATGGCGTAAGTTTTCGAAAAACCGTCAAGAATTATTGTCCTGTCTTTAAACCCGGGAATCTGCGTTATGCTGAAATGCTCGCCTTTGAAAATTAGCCTGCTGTATATTTCATCGCTTAATATTACTATGTCCGGATGATTTTTTAAAATATCCGCAATTTTTCTGATCGTTTCTTCGCTTAATATTCCTCCTGTGGGATTCTGTGGAGTATTTATGATTATCATTTTTGTTTTCGGCGTGATAAGCTTCTTCAAATCCTCTACGTCAAATGCAAATCCCATTTCTTCCTTCAGCTTGAGAGGAACTGCTTTGCCTCCAACAAAATTAATCATCGACTCATAAATCGGAAATCCGGGATTCGGATAAATCACTTCATCACCTTCATCAACCAGCGCAAGTATGGCATAAAACATAATCGGTTTTGCGCCCGGTGTCATTACCACTTCATCGGGATGAACGTTAATACCTCTTGTTTTACTGATATAATTTGAAATGCTGTGTCTAACTTCCGGTATTCCCGCAGAAGGCGTGTAATGTGTATCTCCCGATTTCAGAGATTTAATTGCAGCTTCGCATATATTTTCGGGTGTCGGAAAATCAGGCTCTCCGATTTCAAGATGAATAATGCTCTTTCCTTCTGCCTCCAGTTTCTTTGCTTTTGCTAAAACTTCAAACGCTGTCTCAGTTCCAAGGTTTGACATTCTTTTTGCGTATTTCATATACTTAGTAGTTAATAGTTAATAATTTATTGTTAGTTGTTTATCAGCAGTGGGGGAGTTAGAATTATTTTCAACTACTCTCCCAAATAAGCTTTCCTTACGTTTTCATTTTTTGCGAGCGATCCTGCATCACCTTCGAGAATAATGTGTCCGGTCTCCATTACGTAACCGTAATCAGCGACAGACAATGCAATGTTTGCATTCTGCTCTACCAGTAAAATAGTAATTCCTGTCTTCTTATTTAATTCAACAATTTGTTCAAAAATCTGCTTTACAAGAATCGGAGCAATTCCCAATGAAGGTTCATCCAGCAGCAGAAGCTTGGGCTTTGACATCAATGCTCGGGAAATAGCAAGCATCTGCTGTTCGCCGCCGCTCAGCGTACCGCCAAGCTGTTTGAGTCTTTCCTTTATTCTTGGGAAAAAAGTGTAAATGAATTCCAGATCATCTTTCAGATTATGCTTATCTTTTCTTGTATATGCTCCCATCTCAAGATTTTCTTTCACGGTAAGATTTGAAAATATCATTCTCCCTTCAGGCGACTGAGAAATTCCTTTCTCTACAACTTTGTTCGGAGGAAGTTCATTTATTACTTCACCATTAAAATGTATCAAACCCGAAGCCGGCTTAAGTATTGATGAAATTGTCCTTAGCAAAGTTGTCTTGCCTGCACCGTTGGCTCCTATGAGAGTTACAATGGATTTTTCTTTTACTGTCAGATTAATTCCTTTTAAGGCTTTGATGGCTCCGTAATTAACATGTAAGTCTTTTATTTCAAGCATAGCGACAGTTTAATTGATCTGAATTTAAATCTGCTTTTATAAAAAAATTCGTCAAAAAGAAAAACTTGTATTTCATATTTCAATGATGAGTTTCTCCAAGGTAAGCTTCAATAACTTTTGGATCATTCTGTATCTCTTCCGGTTTCCCTTCGGCAATTTTCTTTCCGTAATCGAGGACAAAAATTCTTTCACAGACTCCCATTACTACTTTCATGTCATGCTCGATAAGCAATATGGAAATATCAAATTTTTTCTTTACCATTTTAATAAGGTTCATTAGTTCGGTTTTTTCAGTAGGATTCATTCCGGCTGCCGGTTCGTCGAGAAGCAATAATTCCGGTTTAGTTGCCAAAGCCCTGACTATCTCCACCTTTCTCTGTTCTCCGTAAGGCAGTGATTTTGAATATTCTTCCGATACATCGAGCAGTCCGAATATATCAAGAAGCTCATCTATTTTATCATTAATAACCGATTCCTCGGAAAAATACTTTTTTCTGTGTATAATGGAATTAAAAAAACCGGCATGCAAATTTTTGACAAAAGATACACGGATGTTATCTCTTACGCTCATGCTATGAAACAACCTGATATTTTGAAAAGTCCTGCTGATGCCTTTGTCAGCCACCTGATAAGGCTTGTAAGGAACAATGCTTTGACCGTGAAAAGTTATGTCTCCTTCGGTAGGATTATAAACTCCGGTGATGATATTAAACACGGTGGTCTTTCCGGCGCCGTTAGGTCCGATCATTCCGACAAGTTCGTCTTTTCTTACGAAGGTTGACAACTTATCAACGCATGTAAGTCCGCCGAATTTCATTGTACAATCTTTTATCTCAAGCAGATTCATTAGTCAGATATCAGGTTTTATTTTTAATTTCTCTGATTTTTTTACCTCGAAGCTGAACACCAAACAATCCCTGTGGTCTCAACAACATCATTATTATCAGAAGCAGTGCATAAATTATCATTCTGTATTCTGCAACCTGCCTTAAAAATTCCGGCAATATTGTCAGAATGACTGCAGCAATTATTACTCCTATCATACTACCCATTCCGCCGAGAATTACCATTACGACTATTTCCACTGATTTCAGAAAATTAAAATCTTCAGGATTGAGATACAGATTAAAATGTCCATAAAGCGCTCCGGCAATTCCGGCAAAGAAAGCTCCGCTTATAAATGCTGTTACTTTAAATTTAGTTGTATTTACTCCCATTGATTCAGCAGCTACTTCATCGTCTTTTACAGCAAGAAAACCGCGACCGTAAGTAGAGCTCATCAAATTGCTTATGAAAAAAATTATTATAATTACAAATAAATAAGTCCAGAAAAAATCCGTGTATTTTGGAACTGAATAAAAAACATACGGTATGTTTGACATGTCTGCCGGTATCTGCGAAGCCTTTACGCCGTTTTCAAAAATGTAAGCTCCTCTGTATCCCTGCGATGCGCCTATTACATCGAGACTCTGAATCACGACTCTGATTATTTCTGCAAATCCGAGAGTCGTTATTGCAAGATAATCTCCTTTTAACCTTAGTGAAGGTACTCCTACTATTATTCCCGCAAATGCAGCTGCAATACCGCCTGCAAAAAGAACTATGAGAAATGATATTGCATTTCCTAAAATCCCGGTGCCAAATGTATTTATGAAAAACGGAGCAAAGTATGTGGATAATGCAATTGACAAATACCCGCCGATTGCCATGAATCCTGCATGACCAAGTGAGAACTGCCCCGTATAACCGTTTATCAAATTTAAACTTGATGCAAGAATGATGTTGATACCAATGTATATTAATATCGTATAGAAATATGGATCCATATTTCCCGTGAAAAAATTTAATATAAAAACTAATACAAGAGATATTACAAACAACAATATGTTTCTCATTTTAGCTTATTTCTAAAGTTATTGTTTTTCATCGGGGAATTAATAAAGATGCGGGTAAAATAAATTTTGAATGGTATATTTTTATAAAGTAAACTCAATCAATTACTTTCAAGATTATCCGGCTGGTATTTTACCGGATATATATCTTCCGGGTTTTAGTGCATATTGTGGGCGATAAAGGACTCGAACCTATAACCCCCTCGGTGTAAGCGAGGTGCTCTAGCCAATTGAGCTAATCGCCCTGTTTTGTTTCGGAATGCAAAAATATATTTTTATCAGCTGAATTTCAAACCAGATTTAAAGTGTCTTGTCAAAAAACCAAAAGTGCTCAGAAATATTAAATCGTTTATAATGCTCTGCCTACCCGAATATTTCTCCAAAAAATTCCAGCATCGCTCTCCATGAACGCTTATCGGCTTTCTCATTGTAAGCTGAACCTTTTGAAGTGTCACTACCGGCTGATGCCAATGTAAATGAATGTACCGCTCCGGCATATTCAGTCAGTACATAATCCACTCCTGCATTCTCCATTTCTTTTTTAAAATTTGAAACATCTTCATCAGGAACAAAAGGATCAACTGCGCCGTGCTGAACCAATATTCTGCATTTGATTTTTTTTGCATCTTCAGTATTCGCTGTCTTCAAACCGCCGTGAAAGCTGACTGCCCCTTTTATGTCTGCTCCGCTTCTGGCAAGCTCAAGCGCTCCGCTTCCGCCGAAGCAATATCCGATCACTGCAGTTTTCCCGGCATCTACATACTTCTGCTTTTTCAGTTCTTCAAGTCCGGTAATAAGTCTCTGCCTGTATAAATTCAGATCACCATAATACTTTCCCGCTTCTTTTCCTGCCTCTTCTGTATTTGAAGGTCTGATATCTTTTCCGTATATATCAGCGGCAAAAGCAACGTAACCTTCTCCCGCTAATTGCTTCGCACGCATTTTCTCGTAATCAGAAATGCCCCGCCATTGATGAATTATCAAAATGCCGGGTCTTAAATTTTCATTTGAGTTATCGTAAGCAAGATATCCCTGAAGTACTGTATTGCCGTCATTGTATTCAATATCTTTCGTTACAATTTCAGAATGTGTTTTCATTGATGTAAAAAAAATTATTAAAAAGAAAATTATTTTTTTCATTTTAACACTCCGTGTTTAATTTCCGAGAAAATAATAATTACGGATAATTAATGTAATAATTAAAAATTTTATAAAATTATATATTATAAAAGCTGAAAATAATAATGACTGATTACTTGGATCAATATAAAGGAGTTTCGGAAGAATCCGATCAGGACAAGGAGAAAATAAAATCATCTTTCTTTTACAGTTTTGTTTTTGTCGGGTTCCTCTGGCTTATTGCTTTTTTTGAATGGGCTTCTGGCATTGAAATGTCAACCTTAGGCGTCCTTCCCAGAAAAATTTCAGGTCTTGCGGGTATCTTTATGGCTCCTCTGATTCATGCAGATTTTTCTCATTTGATTTCTAATTCAGTTACTCTATTCCTCCTGCTTTTCAGCGTACTTTACTTTTACAGAGGTGCGGCGCTAAAAGTCTTTTTCATTATTTATCTGCTTGACGGTATCCTTGTCTGGATTTTTGCGCGACAGTCTTATCATATTGGCGCAAGCGGATTGGTTTATGGCTTTGCTTCCTTTTTATTTTTCAGCGGAGTTTTTAGAAAAGATAAAAGATCTGTCGCAATTTCATTGCTGATTGTTTTTCTTTATGGCGGAATGGTATGGGGTGTACTTCCCGTCAAACCTGAAATATCTTTCGAATCCCATCTCTTCGGAGCAGCTGCAGGATTCATTTGCGCTTTTGTATTCAGAAAAGTAGATCTGCCTCCCGACGAAACTGAAGACGAAGAAGCGCTTGACAGCGATGAATATGACGATGGTAAATCTCCGGAAGACGCGGAAATTGATGAAGATGCCGAGCCTGATGATTTCAGAAAATTATACTGAACAATTTACCAGCCCTTTCTCTTCAATAATTCAATTATATGAGCAAAATGATGTTCGCAATGCCATGAATATTGTGCTGTAATTTCCTTCAGTTTAAACTCCCTTCCGTATTCCGGATGAAAAAAACTTTTTTCAAAATCCTCTTCACTCATGCTTTTCATCAATACATGCCACTTCTTATGTAAAACTTCAAGCAGAGTTAATGATAAATTTATGTCATCTGAATTTCCATCTTCCAGTTCAGCCCATCTGTCTTCAAAGTATGGCTTTACCGTAGGTATGTCCTCCGTTAACGCAAGTTTGAATCTGATGAATGCATTCATGTGGCTGTCGGCAAGATGATGCACAACCTGTTTTACCGTCCATCCGCCTTCTCTGTAATGCGTGTTTAATTTATCAGCGGATAATTCTGAAACAACCGATTTCAATTTTTCAGGAAAAGAAGAAATGATTTCCATGTAAGAATCAATTTCATTTTGAGATATTGATTCAGGAACGATAAATTCTCCGATTGGATACCGAAGGTTCTTTGCTTCGACAACATTCATTTGTAATAAAATTTTAATTAGGAATTAAAAATATGTTTGAAGGAATTTATTTTCTTAAAAATCTATATCAGAACCCCTGTCCTGTTCATCCTGATTTCTGTTCCCCCGTTTTTTTCTGTCAGATGATTTAGTATCGGAACCGAATTTGTATGTAAGCGACAACATTGCAATTCTTGACTCCCGCGCTCTTGAAAATTCCTGCATATAAAGTTCAGTCGATGATACTCCGGTAAATTTACCCTGATTGAATAAATCTGATATTCTTAGGCTGACTGACAACTGTCTGTTCATAAATTCCTTTTTCAAAGAAACATCAAATGAACTCATCGGATCGACTGTCCCTTGCGGAGTTATCATTTTTCCCGAATAAAAATATGTCAGCTGTATTCCCGCATCAAATGGAAGATTAATGTTCGAAAACAGCCTCCCGGAAAATGTATTGCTCGAATTTGTTCCCAGCGTATCCGAAGTTATCTCCTGATTGAAATAACTAATGCTCATGTTTAGATTAAATATTTTGCCGAATTGTCCGTTCACAAGAAACTCGCCTCCATAAGAAATTTCATTGTCTGCATTTACGGGAACGTTGAGTACAATGTTGCTGTCAATTAATGTTGATGACCTTGTGATAACATTATTTTTTATCTTGTAAAAAACAGATGGTATAATTGAAAATGAATTAAAAAATTTTGAGAAGTTAAGTTCAATGGAATTAAAATACTCCGGTTCAAGCAACGGGTTTCCTCTCATGTATAACACCGGACTCATTACTCTTGTCGAGGGTGATAGTTCTCTGAAGCCTGGTCTTCTGATCTTTCTTGAATAATTTAATCCTATTTGCTCTGTCATGCTCAGCTTATAAGAAAGACTTACACTTGGAAAAAAATCAAATTTATTTTTTGACGAAGTGGAATTGTAAAATTTGTCATCCATGTCAAGATCCCAGTATTCTCCCCGCAATCCAAGATTATATGAAAAATCCTTTGTTTCATTGCTGTAAATTCCGTAAGCCGAAGCTGTCTTTTCGAGATAATTAAAATCATCCGACAAAGACGAGTCTATGGCAAAAATTCCCGTTTCGTTATTTCTAAGATAATTAAATTCATTCGTACTTCTGTCGTTAATATTATACTTAATACCGGTTTCAAATCCCGATTGCTTGGAAAACTTGTAAATATAATCCGACTGTATGTTTATCAGCTTGTCATTATCGCTTCCCTCGATGTCATAATAATCCGACATTAATCCTTCAGGCAAGGTGTACATTGTTTCTCTGTAGCCGTTATCATTTTCCTTTTCAAGAGTGTAACTAATCTCTCCCGTAAGTGTCTGTCCGTCTTTTCCGTATTTACCGTAATTCAGTCCAAGTGAATATCCGTTTTCGGTTTCCTCTTCCTCGCTGACATTCTTTGAAATTTCTGAAACAACGTTTTGCGAATTGTAAATTGTCATGTTGTCAGTATCTCCTCTCTTTCTTTTGCCGTTGTTAAATCTGAAATTCAGATTTAGTATATCCGACTTTGATATGTAGTATTCGAATTCCGATCTGAAATTATTACCTTCGCGTCTCATCATACCGTCAGATGTCTGATTGGTTACGGCTTGGTCCTCGCTGAAAAAATTATTTCTGTCAACTATTGCATTCATTGTCATGTTATGCAGTCTTATGTCTAATGAACCAAGCGCTTTGTATTTAGAAGTTTTATAATTTATGTTAATCCCCGAACCGTACTTATCTTTTGTACCTGAACTTAAATCAATCTGTCCGTTGACGCCTGCATCGTCATATTGTTTTAATACAAGATTAATTACGCCTGTTGATCCCTCTGCTTCATATTTTGCCGATGGATTTGTGATTACTTCCACCGAACTTAACTGGTCTGCAGGAAGCTGCTCAAGAATTCTGGAAACATTCCCCGTAACTGGTCTGCCGTTAATAAAAAATTTGATGTTAGAACCTCCGCGAAGGCTTATGTTGTTGTCAATATCAACAGTTACCGAAGGCAGGTTTTTCAGAATGTCAATTGCCGTCCCTCCTTTTACGCTCATGTTCTCGCCAACATTGAATATTTTTTTCTCACCTTTAAGCTCCATGAACGGTCTTTCGCTCTGCACAACAATTTCCTCTGTTTCGGTTCCGGAATTCAGAAACAAGGTATCCAAAAAAATTTTTTTAATATCCGGATTAATCATGTCTGCTGTGATTATTTTTTTGTTGTATCCTGTGAGAGTAACAATCAGTCTGTATTTGCCCTGTGATATGCCGCTAATTTTAAAAAATCCTGCTGCATCAGTTTCCGTACCCCCATGAATTGATGAATCTCTTGATTTAATCAGCTGAACCGATACAGCTTCAAGCGGAGTTTTATTCTGATTGTCAAAAACGTAACCTGAAATCTCTCCGTCGTTGAATGAACTTTTGAAGTCACTTTCAGTTCTGCCCTTTCGTTCTTTCTCAGTCTGCGAATAAACCTGAAAAGCAATTAAAATTATTGCAAGAGTAAAATATATTTTCATCTGAATATTTAAATAAATTCCGGGATTTGAATCAGTTTAACAAAGATAACTTTAAAAAGTTGACGAGTCTTGATGTTTTATTTCGTAATATTGTTAAAGCATATTTTTCCAGAACTTAAGTATTTTTATCATCAAATAAATTAAACATTACTTTAGATTCAGAGTTTTTATTTTTTTGAATTATCCATTCTGAATTTAACATTTCTCTTTTGCAAAAAAATCAAGCAGTAATTATAAATATATTTATTTTGTATGAATAAATATTTTTCATGCCATTATAATGCATACTTGCGTCTGAATTAAAATATGAATTATGAAAAATTTAAATCTTGATGCATTCAGACTTTTGTATAAATTGATATTCTGCAGCATATCTGCAATTGTCTGTCCTTCAATAAAAAAAATTTTGTTAGGTTCCGATAGAAAATCTTCTTCGTCTTTTTTAAATCAGCGCTTTAATATATCGGCTTGTCGCGAAGGTAAACATTGTTCCCGGAATTTTGCTTAGTTCATTTCCTTGTTTTGATTTTCATTCCCAGATGTTTTTACAAATGACGACTTTTTACAAAAATGAATCAGACATAAATTAGATTTCAAATTCCTGACCTTTAAAAGGTATCTCAACGTCATTAAAATTCATTCCTTTCAAAGTATCCTTAAATGCTTTTTGCTGAACAGGTTCACCGTGTACGAGGAAAATTTTTTCCAGCATCTTTCTGTCAAATCTATCGAAGTATGCCGCAAGTTCATCCTTGTCTGCATGAGCCGAGAATGAATTCAGCACAGCAATTTTTGAATGAATATAGTACTCTTCGCCGAAAATTTTGACCGAAGCATTTTCCTCGTTTCTCGATTCGATAAGTCTTCTTCCTAAAGTATGTTCTGCCATAAAACCGACAATTAGTACCGTTGATTTAGGATCTTCGATATTGTTTTTCAAATGATGAAGTACTCTGCCCGATTCGGCCATGCCGGAAGCGGATATGATTATACAGGGTTCGTCAAAATTATTCAGCTTCTTGGATTCTTCGGCATCCTGAATGTATTTTAAATTAGGAAGTTCGAATATTTCTTTTCCATCGAGTATCATGTTTGAAAATTCTTTGTCATAACATTCAGGATGAAGTTTGAAAATATCCGTTGCCTTTGTAGATAAAGGACTGTCAATGAATACGGGGATCATAGGCAGCTTTCCGCTGTCCATGATTTTTGAAAGCGAATAAATTATTTCCTGCGTTCTTCCCACGCTGAAAGCCGGAATTATTACTTTACCTCCGCGTGAATATGCCTCATTCAACACTTCGCAAAGCTGATCATCCATTTTATGAGATTTATCGTGAACTCTGTTACCATAAGTGGACTCGGATATAATAAACTGAACATCTCCAATAAATTCCGGGTCTTTGAGAATCGGCAAGCCGGGTCTTCCCATGTCTCCGGTAAATGCAAACCGGATTTTCCTTTTCCCTTCCTCTATTTCAAGCACCATCATTGCCGAACCGAGAATGTGCCCTGCATCAAAATATTCTACCTGAACTTTCTCGCATAATCCATCTATGCAAAATTTTTTCCTGTAAGATACGGTCTTAAAATATTCCATAACACGAACGGCATCCTGCATTTTGTAAAGCGGTTTAAAAGCAAATAAATTCTGTTTAGCCCTTTTCTTATTGGCATACTCCGTATCTTTTTCCTGTATGTGCGCGCTGTCGAGAAGCATTATCGAACACAAGTCTCTTGATGCCGAAGTGGTATAAATGCTTCCGTTGAATCCGCGGGCATAGAGTGTCGGAAGATTTCCGGAATGGTCGATGTGTGCATGCGAAAGTATAATGCAGTGCAGCTCTGCGGGGTCAAATAAAAAACTCCTGTTTATGTCATAAGCTTCCTGTCTTTTGCCCTGAAACAATCCGCAGTCAAGCAGGATTTTTTTTCCGTTAATTTCAAGCAGATGCTGTGAACCAGTAACTGTCTGCGCCGCTCCGCAAAATTTTATTTTCATAATTTAATTTTAGTTTCGGAAATTATTTCTCTGTTGAATTTGTGCAAGGTAACATAAGGATTGTCCTTTATAAAAAATCTATATGGAAGATGCTCTCCTTTATTCAGTCCGATTCTTCTGCTCGAACATGCCGTAAATGATTTTAATCCCTTTGAAGCGGTGATGAATATTTTCTTTTTTTCGGTAACATCATCGCCGTAAAATTTTTGGTCAATGCCGAGAGCCATGCAAAGCTTTCCCGGTCCGTTTGTAAGATCGTGTATGTTTTTTACGTGCCCTCTTAAGTTATTCATTTTCTCTATGCCGGCTAATGGTTTGCCCGATCTGATTAAAACTGCATTACCTTCGCCCTTTTGTCCAGTTACAATGTTGAAGCAGTAATAATTTCCATAAATAAAATAAATATAAACCTTTCCTCCTTGTTCATACATTATCCTGTTTCTTTCGGTGAATTTTTTATAAGAATGACATGCCGGATCATGATCGCCGATGTATGCTTCGGTTTCAGTTATCATTACATTCAGCATTTGATTTCTATAAATTCTGACAATTACTTTTCCGAGTAAATCCATTGCAACTTCCAGAGTATTTCTACGGTAAAATTCTGCCGGAAGCGGAGTTAATTTTTTTAAATCAGACATTTTCCTTTCAAATATATGCAAAATGAACCGAATAGAATATATAAGATATTTTAAATATTTATTTCCATGTGTAATCAGTATTTATGCTTAATAAAACAATTGAGCAGAACTTATTTTTTTACTTTTAATATCATGGTATATTTTTTTAATTTAAGTCCAAAATGATTACAGTTAAAAATCTTACTAAGATTTATTCTCCGGAAATAACTGCTCTGGATAATATTTCATTTGAAATACCCAAAGGATGTATTTGCGGATATATAGGTACAAACGGCGCAGGCAAATCAACTACAGTTAAAATACTTACGGGAATTCTTGATTTCGATAAAGGCGATGCGGCAATTAACGGACTCGACATCAGAAAAGAAAATTTTGAAGTCAAAAAAATTGTAGGTTATGTTCCCGAAACTGCAATGATGTTTAATTCTCTTACGGCAATTGAGTATCTGCAATTCATAGGTAAAGTAAGAAATCTGAGCGATGATTCTTTAAATCGCAGAATACAAAACTTTGCGGAGCTTTTCGAATTTTCTGAATTTCTTTCAGAATCAATCGGCGCTCTCTCAAAAGGAAACAAGCAAAAAGTTTTAATTGCTTCCGCATTGCTTCATAATCCCGAAGTGATTTTCCTCGATGAACCCCTTAACGGTCTTGATGCTAATTCGATTTTTATTTTTCAGGATTTGCTTAAATATCTGATATCAGCAGATAAAACAATTCTCTACTGCTCGCATCTGCTGAACACCGTCGAGCAGGTGTCATCAAAAATTATACTTCTCGACAAAGGTAAAATCGTACTTGATACAGAAACTTCCTTATTAAAACAAACTGAAAATTACAAAGGTCTTGAAGAGTTATTCAGAAATCTGAATCCCGAACAAAGTACAAAAAATTTTCCTTATGAAAGTTTGTTTGTTTGAAATCATATTACTTGCGCTTCTCATGGCTTCTTCAATCCGCGCTCAAACGGGAATCGGCATGCAGGATACTTCATTCTCTGGAAATTATATAGAGACAAATTTATTTAATGACATAAATCTTGCAAATCTGCAGTCTATAGTGAATTATACAAACAGTTTCGGCAGATATAATCTTGAATTAAGTAATTTTTATTTGTCAAATGTGTCAAAGCTCGGACAGAATTTTTTCAGTGATTTCAATACGTTCAGAGTCATTGTCGATTATAGTTTAAGTCCAAAATTCAGAGCCGGGATCGGTTATCAGAATATGTTTTACTCCGATGACAAAAATGTGGAAACAAATAAAAATAACAGCAGTTATTACTTTACCGATTTTGACTACGACCTAAGCAGCAGCATTTTTTTAAACGCAAAACTCGGCTTAAAATCAGAAGATCAGATAGGCGAGTTTAATTCTGGATTCAGCGGAGTCTTAACAGCACAGTCTGTTAATCTCCTGAGCGATGAATACATGACCAACGGAAAAATTATTCTTTTTTATGAAGACCTGATGCAGAAAAAAAATCACAATTATGAATTAGGGGCAAATGTCTACAAGCGTTTTACTTCAAATACCGACAATACAGGCTATGTCAAAGTTTATAACTTAAGAAATGATTTTTATTTCCCTGCTTCGCAGAGCATCGCCTCTCTTTATAATGTTAAAAATAACACAGAAAAAAGAACTGAAAATTTCGTTAATCTGGGCGACGTGCTTAATTATAATTTCTCCGAAAACCTTTTGCTTTCTCTCGGCGGTTTTTATACAAACAAAATGGTAACGAAAGAGTTTAAATACAAGCCCT
This sequence comes from Ignavibacteria bacterium, assembly GCA_019187405.1. Taxonomy (GTDB): domain Bacteria; phylum Bacteroidota; class Ignavibacteria; order Tepidaquicellales; family Tepidaquicellaceae; genus JABAQZ01. Next base: position 28,271 of record JABAQZ010000006.1, on the reverse strand, counting down.
CGCCTGAAAACATTCTGTTTGAAAATACTTATGATACTAAAATGCTTGAGGATAAAATCGAATTGTCGGGTAATTTAAATTACTTTTTATCCGGATTGAATGCACAGCTGAAATTTCTTTATTCTGAAAGAACCGAAACGCATAATCTTATCAATACTGAAGGCTTAAGCCAGATTCAGATAGCGCAGCTTGAAATTGCCGAGAAAAATAAAAATAACAACAGCGCAAGAACTGCCGTTATGCTTGATATGAATTATGATCTGTCTAATACAAACTCTTTCGGAATTTCCGGTCTGGCTTCGCTTTTGAAATATGATACAAACTTCGATGAAAATTATGACGACAGAGATGAAATAGAATCTCTCATTTCCGCAGTTCACAGATATAATAATCAACGCAACTTCAACCTTCAGACAAGATTCGATATTATTATTTCAAAACTTAGCTATATATATTCTCAAAGAAGCGCTAATAATTATAAAAACAGAATCTATAAGCTTTCTTCAGAAAGTACTTTTTATCCATTTGAAAATCTCATTACAAGAAATATTTTTCAAGTGCTTGCAAATTATACCGTGTATGATTTTGAAGATATAATCTCGCAGGTGCAGAGCTTTTCATACAGACAGCTTTATGCAAGAGATTCTACTTCATTCAAAATCAACGGCTCGCTGTCATTCGATTTTTTGGGTGAGCTGAAGTTTTATGAACAGGGACAATTTAATAACAATGAATTTACAGTAAAGCCGGTTGCTTATTATGAGGAGTTTTATCTGCGTCCTGATATCTTCTATTCAATTAATGATTATCTCAATGCCGGATTGGGATATAAATATTTCAGGCAAAACAGATATCAATATCAGAGCGCGGAAAAAAATCTCATAAATGTATTTGAAACATTCGGACCTTTAGGAGAAATAAATTTCTATTTTAATAATAATTCAATTGTTAAATTGACCGGAGGTTTTGACTTTATAAAATATTCCAATCCTCCTCAGGAGGATTCGGCTGTGCAGCTTAATTTTAATATAATCTGGAATATGTGAATCAATCTTCATAAGGATTCGTTTAAAAGTAAATTTTTATATAGTGCAAAAATATATACTCATTCTAAAAAGCAGCAGGAATGAAATTTCAAAATTCGAGGAGCTTCTTCAGAAGGTTAATGCTGAATTCGGTATGTCTCAGGAGAAATTCATAAATCTTCAGATTGCATGCTCCGAAGCTCTTATCAACGCCATTGTTCATGGCAACAAGGAGCAGAACGGTAAGCAGGTTTATACTGAAATTCTTCACGACTATGTGCTGATGTGCATCAGAATAAAAGATGAAGGTGAAGGTTTTGACTTGAACAGCGTTCCTGATCCGACAAGCAGCGACAATATACTTAAGGAACACGGCAGAGGAATTTACATAATAAAATCACTTGTAGATGAATTTGAATGCAACTCTTCAAAAAACGGAACTGAGTATCTTCTGAAAATAAAGAAATAATTTTTGCATTTGAAAACATGTTATGAAATCTTTTCCCACCGGAATAGTAACATTTCTTTTTACAGACATTAAAGGCAGTACCTCGCTTGCCCAAAAATATCCCGATTTACTTCCTAAAGCTTTAAAAATACATAACCAAATTCTCAAAACTTCCATTGAATCAAATAACGGTTTCATTTTTCAGATTGTCGGTGATGCTTTTTGTGCAGCTTTTCAAAAGCCGGAAGAAGCAATTGCTGCTTCGCTCGATGCTCAGATAAAACTTAATAATGAAAACTGGGGAAAGTTTTCCTTAAAAGTCCGCATGGGAATGCATACAGGACCTGCAGAATACAGTAATAATAATTATCTCGGCTATGTTACGCTTGCACAAACACAAAGAGTAATGTCTGCCGCATACGGAGGACAGATTTTAACAACCGAAAACACCTCCGCAAATTTCAATCAGAATATTTCTTACAATATTGCCTTCAAAGATCTCGGCGAAAGAAAACTAAAAGACCTGATACATCCCGTCAGAATTTTTCAGATTGTTTCCGACAGTATTCAATCGGATTTTCCTCCGATAAAAACTATTGATGCAAGACCAAACAACCTTCCGTACCAAAGCACAACTTTTATCGGAAGAGAAAAAGAGATTTCGGAGATAATCTCCAAAATCAGGGAATCTCGACTTCTTACTCTTACAGGACCCGGCGGAACAGGTAAAACAAGATTATGCATTCAGTCTGCTGAAAATCTCATTGATGAATTTGAAAACGGGATTTGGTTTGTCGAGCTGGCTGCCATTAACGGAAAGGATTTAATCATTGATGAAATATCGTCTGCAATGAATTTCAAACCTGAAGAAACGGGCGATAAACTCGGGCAGCTGATAAATTATTTGAGAAATAAAAAGATGATTATCTTACTCGATAACTGCGAACATATTGTAAACGACTGTGCATTTGTTACCGAAAAAATTCTGATGAACTGCCCGAACGTAAAAATACTTGCGAGCAGCAGACAGGTTATGAATATTAAAGGAGAAAAGCATTACAAAGTTCCGGCGCTCATGCTGCCTGAAACTGATATTACGCATGATACCGAATCTGCAGGGAAATTTGAATCGGTAAAATTATTCGAAGATCGAGCGCGTCATTCAAATCCTGAATTTTCAATAACGGATTTAAATGCGGATGCAGTTGTAAAAATCTGCCAAAAGCTTGACGGAATTCCCCTTGCGATTGAACTGGCAGCAGCAAGACTTAAAGTTACCGATGTGAATTCTATTCTCGACAGACTTAACGACAGATTCAGACTTCTAAAAACAGGAAGCAGAACGGCTTTGCCCAGACAGAAAACTCTTAGAGCTATGATTGACTGGAGCTATGATCTTCTGGACGAAAAAGAAAAATTATTATTTCAGAGATTAACGGTATTTTCAAAAGGATGGAGTATGGAGTCTGCCGAGGAAATTTGTTCGGATGAAAACATCAGCAAGGAAGATGTTATAGACCTGATTTCGGATCTTGCCGATAAGTCGCTCGTTTTGGTAAATTATCACGAGCAAAATGTAAGATATTCAATGCTTGAAACCATTCTTGAATATGGGAAAGAAAAGCTTGAAGCTTCAGGAACAATGGACACCTTCAGTAATAAGCACTTCAATTATTATTTAAACTTCTGCAAAGTAAAAAATGTAACAACCGGAAGAAATCAAATTAACATGTTTAAATCCGTGATCAGCGATTTTGATAATCTGAGAGCGGCTATCAACAGAATTATGATGACCGATCCTTCGCTTGCGCTTGAGCTTGCTAATGAAATAGGAGATATCTGGGAACTGAATGGAAAGATTTCAGAAGGATATGAGACGTTTGAAAAAATTTTCTCGATATATAACGGACGTAACCAGAAACTTAAAGCACAAGGGTATCTTCATCTGAGTTTTTTATGCAGCCAGACAGGTAAATATGATGAAGCAGAAAAGTATCTTACTGCTTCTCTTGAAATATTCAGAAAGCTCGATGACAGCAGAAGTTTAGGCGACTGCATAAATAATCTCGGCAATCTTTATTTTCTTAAAGAAGAAATGGATAAATCCGAAAATGCTCACAATGAAGCATTGAAAATAGGGCTTGACAGCAATGACAAATTTCTCATAGGTATGTCTTGCGTAAATATTGCTTCCATTAATTCTTATTATGGAAAATTTAATGAAGCAATAGAAAAGTATGAAGAAGGTCTAAAAATATTCAGAGAACTGAATGACATTGTTTCTTCTTCAAGGATTCTCATTCAGCTCGGCAGGGAAGAAATGAAAAGAGGCAATCAGGAAAAAGCAAGAAACTATTATGACGAATCTATTCCCGTTTTAAAAGAACTCGATGATCATATTCCGCTTATTGTATCACTGTTAAATTTAAGTATGGTTTCGACAAACAATTCCGGGAATAATGAATCGCTATCTCTTATAGAAGAAGCGCTTTCATTGTCAAAAAAATTTGGCTACACAAGCCTGCTTATTCATTCATATAATAAGCTTGGCGATTATTACTTATCTCAAAACTTACCGGATATTGCAGCTGAAGCATACATTAATGCATTGAAATCTGATGAATCTTCCGGAAGCAGCCTAAAAACAGCAACTCATCTCGTTAAGATCATTTCAAGTTTGATTATGAAGAACGAAAATCACAAATCCTTAATTGTATTTGGAGCTGTATTGAGAATTCATAAAACTCTTGAGTCAGATTTTAAAGAAAGTATCAGCAGTAAATTAATGTCCGATTTAGATAGAGTTAAAAATGATTCAGGAATTGAAAACAGTAATTTACTGATAAAGCAAGGTGAAGAAATGAATCTTCCGGATGTGATTAATTTATTATCGCAATGATCTGAAGGAGAAGCAGAAAAATAATCCTGAATAGATTTATTTTTAAATCAACTTCCAGCCGATAACTGAATTCACCGTATCTTTAACTGACTTGAGAACGGCGTTAATTGTGTTTTCAACGGTAAGAATCGAAAGTCCCTGAAAAGTCAGTAGTACTATCTTGAATGAATTTTTCTGAAGATTCAAATAAAGCTTTGCCTGTTCTTCAGTAATTTTTCCCTGCTGCTTGAGTTTGTATATGAGTTTGAGGTTTTCTATCATTGCCTTGATTTCTTTTTGAGCGTAAGGTTTTACGTCATTCCAGTATTTCGTAAGCTCTCCTTTTGCTGCATCGAGCATTGGAGACAGTAAATCGGATAAATTAAATTCTGCCATAATGTTATGTATTTAATTATTTGCCATCACCTCTTTTTAAAGCCATTTGAAGTTTGATAATAGCGGTAAAAGCAGAATTGAATGGCTGTTTTAAAGGTTCAATCTGTGATGCATCGACGAACCCGATCTTATGAAGGCTTTCCAGATCTGAAAACATTTGCGACAATGCTTTTACCTGTTTTTCCACTATTCCATTTTTTTCAAAAGCTTTTGCTCTAACAGACAGAATATCGAGGTCAACTTTTGCATCGTCATAAAAAGCAATGTTGTTTTCATATTTTGCCGAGTCAGTTCCGATGGTTCTCTCCATCTTTACGAAAAAAGCCGAAACATTTCTTTGCAAGTTGTTTACCGTTACATCGGTAATTTCATCGTAATCGCTTATTAATCTGATATTCGAGCAGCCTTGAAGCAAAAAGCTCAGGAAGGAAATTATAATGAAAAATCTAAAAATGTAATTTGATTTTTTCATGGCTTTAAATGTGATTAAGAAAAACTTAAACAAACTTCCGTCTGCAGTAAAATAAAAAATTTATTTTACATATAAAACAGTTATAACAAAAATGCCTCTCCCGGGAGAGGCATTTTAGGAAGGATAATAAATAATGCAATCAGTTTACGCTGATTTCATCCAGTAGAATGGCTGTATCATAAATACTGTCTCCGACATCACCACAAACCAGCCTTATAACAATAAGTTGTCCTCTGTAAGGTGTAATATCAAAAGAGATCGTCTGCCAGTCTGTCATATAAACTCCGCCGACATCAAAAACTATATTTGGAGAAACGGCAATCAGCTGTCCGGGATTTTGCTGTGTAGCTCCAAACATTGATGCGATTTCATCAATTGTTTTTGAATATAAAGTAACTTCTGTCCCGTCCTGCTTTTTAAGTATAATTTTGAAATAATCCTGGAATTGCGAGTTTATGTATTCGAGAAATTCTTCCGAAAGGAAATTCCATTTTATCTTTAAAGTTGACTGGTTGTTTTCTACAGTCATGCATTGTGAAATAGAACCGCTTGAAGTAGTATATCCGAGTCCGGTTGAGATAATTCCCATGTATGTTCCCTGAGGAGCATTTAAAAATCCGAGTCTTGTAATTACTCTTCCGTCTCCGTTTTTTGTCCAGCCGATGATGCTGCCTTCTTCAAAGTTGCCGTTGAGCAATGAGTTATTATATTTGAGATTATCATTCCCTCCGGTTGCTTTTTGAAATGCCGCATTAGGCGATTGCGGATCGCTGGCATTGAAATATGTTTGTCCCGTTGTAAGTCCCGTAACTGCCAGACGTTTGGCAACAGAGTCTGCCATTGTCTTTGCAAATGCGCCGTTAACCACTTTATCATAACCGTAATAAGTCTTTGCGCCTTTCGAGAAAAATGCTGAATAAAGACTGTCTTTCATTGTACTGTAGCATGAATTATTCATAATTACTGTATTTGGGAAAGTCCCGGAAAGACTAAGTATAAAACCCCGCATGATTGCATATACGTCTTTTTTTGAATCAATGGTTCCTGCATTATTTATTTTTACGTTTGTAAATATTGATATTCTTCCGGCCTGAAGCATTGCTTTGTATGAATCTTTGTAAACCGAAGAATTTGTGTCAACAATTTCTCCGGTAAGTATTGCACTTCCCCCGCTGCCGTGAGTTGAGAAGAAGATCAAACCATAGTCGGTCATATTTAGCAGTGCGCCAATGGTTGCATTCTGATTTACATATTCTGTAACGCTGAAGTCTTTACATTGTGAAGCTTCCAGTCGCGCTTTAATAAGTGGTCTTTCATTGTTTACCCAGACTGCTTCATAAGGTGCATAAATCAAAACATTTCTGTTGCCGATTGAATTTGGATCAATCAAGACATTATCGGATTGTGTTACGAATCTGTCATGTCTGACATTGCTGTTTTCACCGGTAGTCTGCCTGTCAGCAGGGATTTTTCTTATGGATTCTCTTTTCAAAGTATCGCTTTCAAAACCTCCTCTTGTTTCGGTAACAGAAAAAATTAAACCTCCGGATAGACCATTATTGTATCTGATAGTTATACTTGTATTTCCTTCCTTCACAGCCGACTGAACACCATTTTGAGTCTCGAGCCATGACTTGAGCTGGTTTGATGCAGCCTCAATGTTATTAGGATTTCCGGCAAGGAATGTTTGAAGCTGATTTGCAGCATTATTTTGTGTTGATAAAATTATGCCTACTTCACCGGAATTAAGCTGACTGTAAATATTAATTGAAACGGTGTTTGAGTTTTGAGTAGAAGTCGTTCCGCTTGCCGCTACATTTCCGACTGCTTTAAGCAATAGTTGTCCGGCCGCTGATTCTGTGACAATAAACTTTCCGCTGTAAATATTGTCGCGTGAAATTTCGTCTCCGTTTTCAAGACTTCCGTTGTCGAGCAGCTGGCCATATTCGGATATAATGTTACCATTGTTATCTGTTTTGACAAGCTTAGCAAGTGAATCAGTAAAATAAATTCCGTTCCCTGCTTTCAGTCTCGCAATTATAGTGTCGCTTACATTTGCAGTCATGATATCAGGAGTTACCGTAAGTGTACCGATGTTTGTACTTGGAGGCGGATTATTTGAGGATGTCGGATCATCACTACATCCGTAGAATCTCATTGCAATCACAGCAATGAGGATGCATAAAATCAGTGCATAAAACTTTTTGATGATTCTTAATTTCTTTCTAAATGTCTTTAAATTTTGATTGTTGTTTTTCATAAAAAACTCCTTCAAATTTTTAATATATTAATTCATTAGTTAATATATCATTTCTCATTCCAGAAGTTTTAAATATTTTTTATGCAAAAATACTTCATTTTCAAAGCTCAAAAATATTTTTTTTCAATCTGCGGGACAATTTGGGGAAAAAATCCACACTTTTTAAAATTCAGGCAGATTTATAAAATACGGCATTGATTCTTGTAACTGTAAATTTATGTTTCTATTTTGATTCAGCAAAATTAAATTTTCAAAAATTTCAGAATGAAAATCGATAATACTTCTTTAAGTTCTGTCCAAAAAAAATTTTTCAGTTTAGGTCATCTTATAGGAAATACTCCGCTGCTTGAACTGGAATTTTTGTACAAAGGAAAAAACAGAAAGCTTTATGCAAAGTATGAAAGCCTGAATATGACCGGAAGCATTAAAGACAGAATGGCTTTTCATATACTAAAAACTTCTTATGAAAAAGGCGATATTAAACCGGGAGATACAATTGTCGAAGCTACAAGCGGTAACACTGGAATCTCTTTTTCGGCAATAGGAAGAGCGCTCGGACATCCCGTATCGATATTCATGCCTGACTGGATGAGCAGGGAAAGAGTAGAGCTTATACGCAGTTTCGGCGCGGTAATAAATCCGGTTACAAAAGAAGAGGGTGGTTTTATTGGAAGTATAGAACTTGCCGATAAGTTTGCAATGGAAAACGAAAATATATTCCTGCCGCATCAGTTCTCTAATTCAGGAAATATCATTGCACATTTTGAAACTACCGGACCTGAAATCTGGTGGCAGATGTATTTCAAAGGATTGAAGCCGGATGCATTTACAGCCGGTGTGGGAACAGGCGGGACAATAATGGGCGCCGGTGAATTTCTCAAAAACAAAAATCCTGATATTACTATTCATCCTGTCGAACCCGCAGAGTCTCCGACGCTGACACACGGTCATAAAATCGGCAAGCACAGGATTCAGGGAATTTCTGACGAGTTCATCCCGCCGATTGTTAATCTAAATAAGCTGGATCATATTGTCTCCGTCCATGACGGTGATGCCATAATCATGTCGCAAAAGTTAGCAGCCATTGGTATTGCGGTGGGAATCTCTTCAGGAGCTAATTTTATTGCAGCTCTGATGATACAAAATGAAAAAGGAGATGATTCGCTGGTTGCTACGGTTTTTCCTGATTCAAATAAAAAATACTTAAGCACTGATCTTTTAAAAAACGAACAAATAAAAAACGACTATTTATCTCCGGATGTAGAATTGATTTCATTTCATGCAATGAAAAGAGTCTGCCATACTTGCTGTGATCTTTATAACTGCGATCAGAAATTCACTAACTTAGGTTTGTCCGGCAATTGCTGATTTACTGAAATGTTTTTTCGATTAGCATTTAAAGTTAAATCGGTTTATTGAAAAAAAAATCAGATTCCAAAAATCCAGAATACAAGCAGTGCAAGACTTTCCTTCAAACAAAAAGAAACTGCATTCCAGTTTGAAATCTCCCTGTCAGAAGCAATGCCGTCGGCATTCAAATTATTGAATTTGCTTATTTCCTCTGCTCTTGGAAGATGATACAAATCAGATACAAGTAAAATTGTATGCCAGTTGCTTTTTTTATAAAGACTATCGCGGACAAAATGTATCTGCTCAACAGTTGACGAAGAATGATTTTCAAGAATCAGATTCTCAGGTTCGACACCGTATCTCAGCAGCAGATTTTTTGATACCTCGCCTTCGGTGAGTTCGTTCGGCGACCCTCCACCGGTCAGAACCAGTTTCTCCGCAATGTTTTTGTGATAAATATCATAACCTTTGTTTATCCTTTCTTTTAAAACGGGTGACGGGCGATTGCCTCCCCATACGGCAGCTCCTAATATCACTCCGGCATCAGCTTTTTGTTTTTGGTCAAAATACTTTTCCGATTTATCTGTATAATTCAGTATGTTAAGAAATATGATGCTTAATCCGGAAACGAAAATAAGAATGCTTATCAGGAAAGGCCTGAAATAACCAATTTCCCGAAAACCCTTTAACATCAGACTTATCAGACAGGAAAAGGTAAAAACAGAAAAGGCAAGAAATAAACCTGCTAAAATTATTTTAATTTCCTTTGTAAATTTAATGCCGGTAAGAGAAATGAGTATTACCGATACTACTGAAAGCGTCAGCAGAAATGAAATATTGACAGGTTTAATTTTTGATGAATTGAATAAGCTGATCAGCAAAAGCAATGAAACACTCAGGAAGAAAACTGCAGAAATTATATTTCCTGTTTTATCTTCAAAAGAATTCAGCGGAAGATCCTGATTTTTATACCTAAAAAAATATTCAACGGCAAAGCATACCGTCTGTAAAATATAAATCAGGATTATTAAACTACTTTTTTTTATTTGACCTTTGTATTTGTTTGTAAAAACAGATAAACTTAGTTTAAAAAACAATTCGAATAAAGTAATTTAGTTTTCATACTTAATCATCCAGACTATGACAAAAATCATAAATTCAACATGATGTAAAATCGTTTTTATTGTTTATTTTTGTATAGAAAGGTAAAACATCGAGCGGTGGTTAAATGATCGGTAATTACTAAAATGAAACACACTAATTCCATAAGAACTGAATTAACATCAATCAATTACAATTTCGGATTTAATTTTGTAAGATTACAATTGCATTGTAATCTTTTTTTGTTTAAAAATTGAAAAGTCAGCAATGGCAAAGGTAAAAGGTGACATTATAATTGATATCGAAAAATGCAAAGGCTGTGAGCTGTGCGCTGCGGCATGCCCGCAGCATTCTCTTGAGCTCTCACGAAAGCTTAATTCAAAAGGATATCATTACATAGTAAAAATTGAAGACAATTGCACCGGATGTACAAATTGCGCGCTTGTCTGTCCCGACAGTGTTATCAGAGTTTTCCGAAAAACGGAAAAGAAAAAAGAGCAAGTTGCCACGATTACAAACGTAACCGGTGACATAACAGTAAAAGTAAAATCATGAAAGAGTTAAAATTAATGAAAGGTAATGAAGCGCTTGCTGAAGCTGCAATAAGAGCAGGATGCGATGCATATTTTGGATATCCCATTACACCACAGTCAGAGGTGCTGGAATATCTTGCAAAAGAAGCTTATGCGAGAACCGGAATGGTAGTTCTGCAGGCTGAAAGCGAAATCGCTTCAATAAATATGATATACGGTGCAGCAGGTACGGGCAAAAAAGTTATGACCTCATCTTCGTCGCCCGGTATAAGTCTCATGCAGGAAGGCATTTCATATATTGCATGCGCGGAACTTCCGTGTCTCATTGTGAATGTAGTAAGAGCAGGTCCCGGACTTGGAACTATACAGCCGGCGCAATCGGATTATTTTCAGGCTGTGAAAGGAGGCGGACATGGAGATTATAAACTGATCGTGCTCGCTCCTTCCACTATTCAGGAAATGGTTGACCATACAAAACTTGGATTTGAACTCGCATTCAAATGGAGAAATCCCGTCATGATACTCACTGACGGAGCGCTCGGACAGATGATGGAAAAAGTGGAACTCTTTCCGCAGACTGAAAGAAAATTTGAACTGCTGCCTTGGGCTACAACGGGCAAGACCAAAGACCGTGGAAGAAGTATTATTACATCTTTGTATATTCAGCCTGAAGTAATGCAGGAAAAAAATCTTCACCTGCAGAAAAAATACAAGTCAATCGAAAGAGAAGAAATTCGTTTTGAAAAATATAAATGTGATGATGCAGAAGTGGTTCTGCTTGCTTTTGGACTGGTCGCAAGGATATGCAAAAAAGCAGCCGACCTTGCAAGAGAAAAAGGTATTAAAGCAGGAGTGTTCAGACCAATTACACTGTTTCCGTTTCCTTATGAAGAAGTTAATACGCTTGCCGACAGTTCAAGAATATTTCTTACAGTTGAAATGAATGCAGGACAAATGCTTGAAGACATCAGGCTTGCTGTGAACGGAAAAATCCAAGTCGATTTTACCGGTAGAATGGGAGGCATTATACCAACGCCGGAAGAGATTTTGGAAAAAATAATAGAAATAAACGAAGGAGTACCGGCATGAACGAAAGAAGAATGCTTGACGACAGTCATTATGAAAATTTAATAGAAGAAGAAAGCGTCTGCATAAACGAAAATCTTGTTTATGACAAACCAGAGACGCTAACAAAGACACCGATGCACTATTGTCCGGGATGCGGTCATGGAGTTGCGCATAGACTGATTGCGGAAGTGATAGATGAACTCGGGATTCAGGAGAAAACAATCGGCGTTGCTCCAGTAGGCTGCGCAGTGTTTGCTTATAATTATTTCAACGTTGACATGTCGGAAGCTGCGCATGGGAGAGCTTCTGCAGTTGCAACAGGTATTAAAAGAGTACTTCCCGACAGATATGTCTTTTCATATCAGGGCGACGGCGATCTTGCAGCTATCGGAACGGGTGAAACCATACATACTTGCAATCGAGGAGAAAATATTCTGATCATATTTATTAATAACGGTATTTATGGAATGACCGGCGGACAAATGGCTCCGACCACGCTGGAAGGAATGAAAACTACAACGACTCCGTTTGGAAGAGACGTTCAGGCAATGGGTTATCCTCTTAAAATAACTGAACTGATAGCGCAGCTGCCCGGCGTTTATTACTGTTCACGGGTTGCCGTCAATACTCCTGTTCATGTTCGCAAAGCTAAGAAAGCAATATACAACGGATTCAAATTTCAAGAGCTCAATAAAGGCGTAAGCTTTGTGGAAATTGTAACTAATTGTCCGTCAAACTGGAAAATGACGCCGGTGGAATCAAATAAATGGCTTGAAGAACACATGCTCCCATTTTATCCGCTTGGAGATTTAAAATTACCCGGAAAGGAAAATTGAAATGACAGAGGAAATAATAATTGCAGGATTTGGAGGACAAGGAGTACTTACAATGGGTCAGATTCTTTGCTACTCCGGAGTTATAGAAAATAAAGAAGTAAGCTGGATGCCTTCATACGGACCTGAAATGCGCGGCGGCACGGCAAACTGCATGGTAATCATAAGCGATTCGGCTATTAGTTCGCCGATACTTACAAAATTTGATACTGTCATAGCGCTTAATCAGCCATCTCTCGATAAATTTGAAAATTCAGTTAAGCCGGGTGGTCTGCTTATATATGAATCAAGCACGATACTTAATCCCCCTACTCGAAAGGACATAGAAGCTCTGCCTGTTGAAGCTGCGAATGAAGCTGCAAAGCTCAATAATACCAGAGTTATGAATATGATAATTCTCGGCGCTTTTCTTAAAAAGAAACCAGTATTATCGCTTGATACCGTTATTGAAGGTCTGAAAAAAGTGCTTCCCGGAAGATATCATAATCTGCTTCCTCTTAACAGACAGGCAATGGAAAGAGGGATGGAGCTCGTGGAATTTGCAAATACTCTTGCCTGAGAAACATTGAAGATTTAAAATTTAGACAGAAATAATATAAATAAATTTTTTCAGTCAGTGCAGCACATACCGTTACTTGTTTGTCTGTAAACAAGAATTTCTAATTCAGGACTTTTTTTTGAAAAAAAAAGTTTACGGATAAATTATAATATAAATTATTTCGTAAACTGAAGTTATGTTTGCAAAAAATAAACATAACTAAATTCTGCGCTAAAATATAAATCCACGAATAAACTTAGATTCAGTAAAAAATCTTCATCCGAATTTCTCTTAAGAATTTATACTTCTGTCAGATTTAGATTATCATTTGCAAATCTGTTTTTTAGATCTTCCTCATTAAACAATTCATGATTGCTTTGCTTTTTTTCCATTTCGGAAAGCAAATCGCTGTTATATTCTTTCAGAATTTTGTTGTATGATTTAAAAATGTTTATCTGGGAATTAAAAATTTTGTTGTGTTCCTGAAGATTTTCAATTTCTTTCTTCAGGATTTTATTTCCTTTTTTCAGTATATCCAGAATTTCCTTTAATTCTTTCGTAGAAGCAGTGTTCTGTGTTTTCATGACAATAAAGTTTGAGTTTGTCTGCTGTAAAAATAACTTTTTTTAAATGCATTGTCAGTGAATAAATAAATTCATCTGAAAAAATTTTTTATATTAATTACATAACATTAAAATATTTTTTTGAATTATATGCATACTTTGAAAATCAGTATTCTTGGGAAAACTGACTTGTTCCATTCGGATTTGACGAGCCGAGATCTCTTTGCACCAATAATTCCGGTAATGTATTTGTTACAGGATTAAGCTCTAACAGCTCATTCATGGATGACATCGTTTTAATAAAATATAATTCATCGGGAAAAGAATTATGGGTAAGAAGTTATAATTCTTTGTCAAATAATAATGATGTTGCAAATTCGGTTTCTATTGACAATTCCGGAAACTTGATACTTAGCGGTTTCATAACAGGTACATCATCGGGATCGGATTTTGCCGTGATTAAGTATTCACAGCTTACGGACATTATTGGCAATAATGAAATGATTAAAGATAATATTGTTCTTTATCAGAATTATCCGAATCCCTTTAATCCTTCATCAGTAATTAGTCTGCAATTGGGGAAACCCGCAGCTATAGAGATAAAGCTGTATGATGTTACCGGAAAATTTGAAAGAGAAATTCTGAATTCATTCTTGATTAAAGGAACACATGAAGTTTTACTTGACGGAACGGATTTACCGGGTGGAATATATTTTTATTTTCTTAAGACAGAAGGAAATTTTACCGATTCAAAAAAATGCATTCTGCTTAAATAAGTAGTGAATTAATGTTGTCGTAAAAATTATACTTATAATGTATTAAAAACAAACTTAATGAAAATATCTAATAACCGGTATTAGAAATAATGAAAGTCTTGTTTCATCTATACCTGTCTTCACAAACCGAAGTTAATTAACTCCCGGCAGTATCATTGAAAAAATGAATCCATTCTTGTCAAGGATTTTCGGATTAATGTAACTGCTATTATTGCTTGACAATATAATAAATGCTGATACCGGTATTTTGTTTGTTGACAAAACTTTGAATAATATATATCTGTATAATTCTTTAAATTACAAAAAGAAATTAATCCGCAACATTAAATTTTAATTGTGCTAAAAGATATTATTTCAACTGAATGGATTAAGAATTACAAAAAAGATTATTTCTCAAAAGATATAGTTGCCGGATTATCCGTTGCGGCTATAGCGCTTCCGATAGGAATCGCTTATTCAAGCATTGCCGGACTGCCTCCCGAAGCAGGATTGTATTCATGCATTTTTCCTATGATTGCTTACGCATTTTTTGGTTCATCCAGACAGCTTATAGTCGGACCAGACGGAGCAACCTGTATTCTTATTGCATCTTCACTTGCTGCTTTTTCAGTTACTACTCCTGCGGAATACGGATCGCTTTCAGCCATGCTTGCAATCTTTTCAGGATTGCTTTGTGTTTTGTTTGGACTAATGAAATTTGGACTCATAGCAGATTTTTTATCGAGACCGATTTTATCGGGTTACATGAACGGATTAGCTTTGACAATAATTGCCGGTCAGCTGGGAAAACTTTTCGGTTATCAGATTACAACAACCGGACTTATCAGAACGATCATAGATTTTTTGTCAAAGATTAATCAAACAAACATAACTGCTTTAATTATCGGCATCTCAGTTTTTATTTTTCTAAGGGTTGCAAAAAAATATTTCCGTAAATTTCCTGCTCCATTAATTGCTGTAATTATAGGAATTGCCGCAGTAATTCTTTTTGAATTAAGCAGGTTTGGAATAGCGGTAGTTGGCAAGGTGCCATCCGGTATTCCTATTCCCGGAATTCCGTCTATTAATCTTGATTACATCGAGTCATTATTTTCTGATTCTATAATTATTGTGTTGATAAGTTTTTGCAGCGCAATGCTTACGAGTAAAACTTTTGCCGTTAAAAATCATTACACTTTAAATGCAAATAAGGATTTCGTTGCACTTGGCATGTCATCATTTTTTTCGGGCATATTCGGTGGGTTTGTTGTAAGCGGCGCTGATTCAAGAACGGCAGTTAACGATTCAGCCGGCGGCAAGACTCAGCTTGTCTCTATTGTGGCATCATTTACAATAATCTTATTTGTGATTTTTTTTACTTCTTATCTTGAATTTCTTCCCGTGTCGGTACTAAGCGCAATTATTATTTCGGCAACTTTAGGTTTAATAGACATAAGCTATTTGAAAAAACTTTATGCAGCCAGCAGAGGCGAGTTTTGGCTTTCCGTCATAACTTTTTTAAGCGTAATAAGCATTGGAGTGGTAAAGGCAGTTCTCATTGCCGTTTCACTGTCGTTGATCGGAATTTTAAAAAGAGCTGTGAGACCCAAAATTTCAATACTCGGTAGAGTGGAAGGAATAGACAGCTTTCAGGACATTGAAGATTATGAAAAAGCAGTTACACTGCCCGGAATACTTGTTGTCAGATTTGAAGCATCAATGTTTTTTTTCAATTCGGACTATTTCACTCAGCTGGTTAAGCAGTTGATTAATGTGAATGAAGAAAAAGTCAGATATTTGGTTCTCGATGCAAGTCCGGTAATATTAATGGATATAACATCTGCAGAGACTATAGTTGCCTTGCAAAAAGAGTTAAAAGAGCATGATTGTGAAATGCATATTGCAAGAGTAAGACCGAATGTTAGAAATCTGCTTTTGAAAATCGGTTTTCAGACAAACAATAGTGATAATTCTTTTGAAGTAACTGTCCACCAATGCATAAAAGAAATTACCGGTAATTTTGTTTCTACCGAAGCCCCCAAAAACTAATTATAGTTTGTTACAATAAATTTGCTGCTGGAAATATTTTTTTACCACAAGCGAACTATGATTTTTATTTACAGATTTATCATACAGAAAAATTTCACCGGTTCATTTTTTTATCTTCCATTACTATGTAACAAATAGCTTAAGTACGTAAAGTGCTTTATCAATTGAAAATTGCAATTAATAAAATTATTTTGTGCTTAAATCGATATGAGTTTAGAGACTAATTTCAGAGAAGTAAAATCAAATATCAGAGATATTTGTGATAGATTAAATAAAGATCCGGAAGAAATAAAAATCGTAGCAATCAGCAAGACTTTTCCGATATCGAATATTCTTGAATTAAGTCAGCTGGGGCATTTTGATTTTGGCGAGAACAGAGTAAGGGAATTACGTGACAAATATTACAATATTTCTTTTCAGCACGAAGTTAAGCTCAATTGGCACATGGTTGGACATCTTCAGTCAAGAAAAGTAAAAGATATAGTTGCATTCATATCGCTTATACATTCAGTTGACAGCTTGGAGATTGCCGAAGAAATTGACAAATGCGCCAAAAAGATTAATCAGAAGAAAGACATACTTGTTCAGATAAATACAAGTGGTGAACCGCAGAAATTCGGCGCAGATCCCGATAGTGCGGGAATTCTTTGTCACAGGATTTCCGAGCTCGAAAATGTCAGGATGAAAGGACTCATGACAATGGCAAAATTAACCGATGACAAGGAAGAAATTAGAAAGTGTTTCAGACTGCTGAAACATATCTACGATGAATTCAGTGCGGAATTTCATGATTTTGAATATCTTTCAATGGGAATGACAAATGATTATCAGATAGCTATAGAAGAGGGCTCCAATTTGCTGAGATTAGGCAGTGCAATATTCGGTCAAAGAACGGAATAAACATTTTGTAAAATTATTTTTTAAAGCATGAGCATTTCTCCAAAAGACATAAAGAAGACAGATTTCAGAAAAGCGTTCAGAGGATACGATGCTAATGAAGTGGATGCATTTCTTGAAACATTAAGTCTGAGATTTGAGAGGTTAGTAGAAGACAATGCAAATCTTTCAGAAAAAGCGCGCAATCTCTCAACGGATCTGGAAGTTTATAAAGAGAATGAAAGCACGCTGCAAAAAGCAATTGTAAAAGCGCAGGACATAACCGAAGAAGTTATTAATAATGCAAAGAAAAAAGCGGAAAACATTATAAAGGAAGCCGAGCTGAACTCTCAGAAGTTGTTTCAGGATATGGAAAAAGAAATACTCAACAAGAAGCATGAACTGGAAGAAATAAAACTGCGCAATGACAAGCTGGTTGAAGATGTTAAGTTATTCTTTCTTGAAAAGCTCAATGAGATGGAGGAATTTATAAAGAACAGGAATATTTATTCAATGGAACTGACACATGTCAGACTTAAAGATGAAATTAAAGAAGATTCAGATGATGAAATTACAGGAGAAGTAAAACTGAAAAAAGTATCCATAAATACGACCGGATCCGGTACTACCGAATAGAACTTTATTAATGACAAATAAGCACAGAGAAGCGTTAAGTTTTTTAAAAAACAGACATTCGGAAAACTACGGAACGGGAATAATTCTTGGAACAGGACTTGGAGGATTGGTTAAAGACATAAAAATAATTTCCGCCATTGATTATTCAGACATACCGCACTTTCCCGTATCTACCGTGGAATCACACTCGGGAAAATTAATTTTTGGAAAACTGTCGGGAAGAAATATAGTTGCAATGCAAGGGAGATTTCATTATTACGAAGGTTATGGAATGCTTGATGTAACTTTTCCAATACATGTATTAAATCAGATCGGAATTAAGCATCTGATAATTTCAAATGCATGCGGAGCAATCAATCCTTCTTACAGGAAAACCGAACTTATGATAATGACATCGCATATTAATCTGCTT
The DNA here is from genome assembly GCA_019187405.1 of Ignavibacteria bacterium. Classification (GTDB taxonomy): domain Bacteria; phylum Bacteroidota; class Ignavibacteria; order Tepidaquicellales; family Tepidaquicellaceae; genus JABAQZ01. Next base: position 10,078 of record JABAQZ010000006.1, on the reverse strand, counting down.
TTCGATTCACCGATCAGAAGCAATAAATATAATTCTAAAAAAACCGGTAAATTATATTCCGAGAGACTGATAAAACTTGCTGAAGATACCGCTGTTGAAAACGGAATCTCCGTGAAGAAGGGAACTTATGTGCCGGTTCAGGGACCTAATCTTGAAACAAAAGCAGAATACAGAATGCTTAGAAAAATCGGAGGAGATACCGTTGGCATGTCCACTATTCCCGAAGCGCTTGTTGCAAGCGAGCTTGGAATTGAAGTACTCGGATTATCTATAATTACGGATGAAGGGTTTCCTGATACTCTTAAACCTGCTGTATTAAAAGATATATTGGAAGCAGCCGGCATAGCCGAGCCAAAGCTTACTCTACTGATTAAGAAACTTGTTGCTAAATTGAATTAATATCAAAAATATAATGTCCGAACAATACGATAAGATTAAAATTACTTCCGGTTTTATTAAAAAACATTTTCCTCTGGGATTTAAACCTACTTGCGCTCTTATTGTCGAGAAAAATTTTGACGTGCTCAGGGATTTTAAAATTTTGGCTAAACTTAATTGCGGAATCCTGCCGCAGGTTTACGGAAAGTCAAACAACAAGACAGGAAACCTTTTGTTTTGCAGAAGCGGTAATAAGGATGTAATCGTTTGCGAAGGAAGACTTCATTATTACGAAGGAGTATCGATGAGAGAAATCGGTCACATTATTTATGTATTGAAGTCACTCGGCATTAAAAAGATTTTATCTATTGACGAAGCCGGTCATTTGAATCCGAGATTCAAATGCGGAGGTCTTGCGCTTATTTATGATCACATAAATCTCGTCGGCGATAATCCTCTGATTGGCGAAAATGACAGTGAACTTGGATTGAGATTTCCGGATATGAGCAATGCTTATAACAACAGACTTTATGAAACCCTTTGCAAAATTTTTCAGAATAAAAAAATCAAAAATTACGAATCTGTTTATCTCGGAATTACGGGACCGCAGACGGAAACAGATGCCGAAGCAAGATTTTACAGAGAAATCGGAGCTGATGTGCTCGGATATTCAATTGTTCCCGAAAATATTGCAAGCGTTCATGCAGGAATTGATTTTGCGGCAATCGGAATGATAACAAGAGAATTAGTTGCTGATAAAATGATGGAAGATAACAGAGCTGAATCTCAAAAATATAAAGAGCAGAAAAAAAATCTTGCTGCTTGTAATGCAGTTCTCAAAAACGTTTTAAAAGACATAATCAGAGAACTTTGAATTTTATAATCATTCAAAAAAATTAACATAACATTTTTATGCAGACAAGAATTAAAATTCCGAAAATGTATAAGCTTTTTATCGGAGGTAAATTTATCAGAACCGAATCCGAAAGATATCTGTCTGCAATTAATCCCCGAAACGGAATTAAGATATGCAATTATTCACGGGCATCAAGAAAAGATATCCGCAACAGCGTCGTATCTGCAAGAGCCGGCTTCAATGAATGGAGCGCAAAAACCGGATATGAAAGAGCTCAGATATTTTACAGACTTGCCGAAATGCTTGAAGGAAGAAAAGAACAGTTCGTTGAAGAAATTTATATTTCAACAAAACAAAATAAACAAGAATGTAAAAAAGAAGTAAGATCGGCAATTGACAGGATCATTTACTATTCAGGATTCTGTGACAAATGGGTTCAATTAAGCGGTTCGGTTAATCCCGTCCAGTCGGGATATTTTAATTTTTCAATTCCCGAACCAACCGGCATTGTAGCTGCAATACTTCCCGAAAGTCCCTGCTTTCTTCCGCTTGTGTCAAGAGTGTGTGCAATACTTGCTTCCGGAAATTCCTGCATTATGCTTGCAAGTGAAAAGTCGCCTCTTCCTGCATTAACTTTTTCAGAAGTCATTGCAACGAGCGATTTTACTCCGGGCGTAATTAACATTCTTACAGGTCTGAAGAATGAACTTATCAATCATATTGCGGGACATTTTGACATAAATGCAATTGACCTTTGCTATGACAGCAAAGAAATCAAAAAAACAATTCAAGAACTTTGCGCAAATAATGTTAAACGTCTGAATGCTTACGGTGAAAACAGAAACTGGTATTCGAGCAAAGAAAACGAAAATTTATCCGAAATAGAGAAATTCACTGAACTAAAAACTGTTTGGCACACAATGGGAATGTAATATCCGCAAAACTGTAATTTTCTTTTCTGTTTTATTTCAAATTAACTCAATAAATTTTGCACGGATTTTTTAAATTAATATTAAGCATTTTTATCTGCTTTTTACCGGGTATAATCGGCTCAGTCTTTTCTTATGAATCGGTAAATACATGGTATAATACAATTAATAAGCCCGCTTTCAATCCGCCTGATTATATATTTGCTCCTGCTTGGGCTGTGCTTTATTTCATAATGGGAATATCCCTTTTCCTGATTTGGAAAGAAGGACTTCAAAATAAAAACGTTAGATCGGCATTCATCATTTTCATTATTCAGCTTTTATTTAACGGTATATGGTCAGTGATATTTTTCGGATTACAATCGATAACCGGCGGGTTTATAGTAATAATGTTATTGCTGGTGCTGATATTTCTCTGCATCATCAGATTCAAAAAAATTTCACCTTTGTCAGGATATCTGCTCGTACCATATTTTTTATGGGTAGTTTTTGCAGCTATTCTGAACGTATTTATATTTATATTAAATTGAAATAATAAACCACCTACATGATTACATTTAAAATAAAAAAGAATATTCTACAGATTCTTTTGACGGCTTTGTTATTCGGATTGATTTTGCCGGAAGTAATAACATCTCAGGAGATTAATGATTCCGCAGTCAGTTTTAAAATTCCGGGATTAAAATCCGAAAGATTATTTTTTGAAACGGAGTATCCCGAACAGAGTGATGCCGTAATAAGAGATCATTTAACCGATTTATTCCCGATAATTTCCGAAAAAGAAATTCAGAAAATAATTGATACAAAAGAAATAATTCCTCTGACCAATATTAATCAAGATACGGCAATTGCCGGAGAAGAACTAAAAAAATATAAGGTTACTTTTGAAGTACCGGAAAATTTTTTGGCGGATACTGCAAAAATTCTCTGGGTACTAAACATTCCGGAATTTAATTCGAGAATTTATCAGCTGTATAATGGTAAAGAGATTTATATTGATACTTGGCCGAATGTAATTGGCACTATTAAAGATAAAACATATACGGGAAATTTCAGCGCTTACAAAATTCGCAACTGGCCGTTTTACAAAGACCCGGAACCCAATAAAGCGCATCTTCCTCCGGTAAAACCCGGTCCGGGAAATCCTCTCGGATTATTTGTTGTGCATTATGATGAAAATTCACTCCGATATTTTCACGGAACAAATAAGCCGAATCTTCTCGGAAATAAAATGAGAAATCTTTCGCACGGATGTGTAAGAAATGACAATGATAATATTGAAAAGATGAAACAGTTTATAATAAAGCGTGTTGTAAAGTCTGCCGATCTCAGCGATTGGCTTGGCAGTAAAAAAACACTTATCTATAATTTTGAAGAGCAGGATAAATTTCCTGTGCAGATTATTTACAAGACTTATGATGTAAACACTGATGAATCCGGCAATTACATAATTTTGTTTGATGACATCTATAAATACGGGAAAGGTGCGGTTATTAATACAGAGCATAATGATGAAGGGCTGATAACGCTTGCTTCAAGAGACAATATAATTTCCGAATACAGAGAAAAATTCGGAAAGGATATTCCCGACGAGGCATTGAATCTTATGGTTGATTATGTATTAACCAACGGAAAGGAATATGAAAAATATTATATAGAAGACTTGAAGGCAAAGTTTATGGTAAGAAATTAAAAACTTTCGTCACGCCATTTTTGAATTTTCCAGATACCGTTATCCGGATTTCTTACAAGATTCATATCGACAAAACCGTTTAATCTTACAATATCGCTTGGATTGAAAGTAATGGTAAGATTAAAACTTCTTTTGACATTCTGATTCAGAGAATCGCCTCCCTGATAAATGATGTTGTTCCAGACTACCTCAAGCTTTTGAGAATTCTGAAACAATCCGTTAGTCGTTCTCATGTCAGTTGCCCTGTCCCAGGAAACATCGAATCCTGAAGTATAGTCGCGGTAAATGAAAAGGAAATTTTCGGTCAGCAGATTTCCGTAAACAGTAGTATCTTTGAAAGTATATGAATACTTAAAATTCTGAAACAGACCTTCAATAGTAGTCTGGTCTGTAAGTATTTCAACCGGAGTACTGTTGTCGAGCTTAGGTGAAAAAATATTGTCGCATGAAATGAAATGCAGCGGTATCAGAGCTGACAATAATATTTTGATAAGAATCTTCATCAAACTGACTGAAACTAAAGACTTTTAAGCATCAATTCAATTTACAAAGTTTGCTTTAAGCACGCTCCATGTAGTATCGTTTTCATTATTCAAAAAATCATACCATCCGTGAATGGACCACAATCCTCTCTGATCGGTTCCCATAATGAATCTTAAATTCCCCTTAGTTATCTTGGCAACATTCTGCTTGTTATGGTCAAATACAAGCAGATACTCCGCGTCTATAATTGCAGAATCCAGTCCCGTGTTAAAAGAAGTGTTTGATAGAAAAAGATTGGATGAAGCAGATTCATTTGTAAATGAAAGAAGATTGCTGTAATAACTGCGCTCGTTTGCAATGCTCCAGCTAAGGAAAACCGGATAATTTGACTGTGATCGTGCATCTGGAAAATATCTGAATCTTCTTTCGGAAAAATTTGTATCAACAAGACATCGAATGTAATTATCGAGATTTTTTTCGGCGACAGCAAAACTGAGATTTGCAAGCACGATATCCGGAGACGTGGGCTGTGTGAAAGTGGAGCGGGGCTGTGATGGAGGTTCCACGCTTCTTGTCTCAAACAGACCGCATCCCGCTATAAAAATCAGAAGCGCAGGTATCAGATATTCATGAATTGCGGGAAAAGATGACGAGTCTCTGTGATTTGTTTTCATTGAATGCATTGCCAAAATAATCTCCGAATGTTTTAATAATTTTTAATCCGTATGATTCAAACATATTTTTGAATTCATCCGGCGAATAAAGTCTGAGTATCTCGCTGAATATTTTTTCGGATTTACCTTTTCTTAAAACAATTTCCTTTGTTACAAATCCGTTTCTGATTTTCCTTTTCATAATTACATTAATACTTCCGTATTTTTTTCTTGAATAGGGGATTAGATTTTTTTCAAGATGCTTCTTATTCAGAAAATCAAATATAAAATATCCGCCTCTTTTTATTGACTTTGAAACGTTTTCTATGACTTTATAATTCTCTCTGTCAGTTTCAAAATATCCGAAGCTTGTAAAAATATTTACGGCAAGATCAAATGAATTTGTAAAATCAAAATTCCGCATGTCTTTGATGAGAAATTTTGCTCTCAGGTTTCTTTCGGGAGATTCAGAAAGATTTTTCTTTGCTTCTCTGATAAGATATTCAGACAAGTCAAAGCCCGTTACTTCAAATCCTCTTCGGGCAAGCTCTATCGAATGTCTGCCTGATCCGCATGCAATGTCAAGAACATTCGAATTTGTACTGACATCGAGTGTTCTCTGAATCAAATTGATAATCCATCTTGCATCTTCCTCATCTCTGTGCTGATAAAGCTTAAGATAAAATTCGTTTGAAAACCATTCTTCAAACCAGCTTTTCAAACCGTAACTCGTCCTTCCATTGCTCTTGCCAGAGTAACTTCATCGGCAAGTTCAATATCCGATCCGATCGGTATGCCTCTTGCAATTCTTGTAATTTTAATGTCAAGATGTCTAAGAAGTTTTGAAAGATAAAGAATGGTAGTTTCGCCTTCTACCGTAGGATTAAGAGCGAGAATCAACTCTTCGATATGAGCGCCTTCGTTTTCATTGAGTCTTTCGATAAGCTCTTTGATTCTGATATCGTCAGGACCAATGCCGTCGAGAGGGGAGATAATACCGTGCAGCACGTGATAAAGTCCTTTGTATTCATTTGTTTTCTCCAGAGCAAAAACATCCTGAGGTTCTTCTACAACGCAAATAACATTCCTGTTTCTTTTATCCGAACGGCAGATTCTGCAGGTGTCATCTTCTGTAATGTTGAAGCAAATCCTGCAGAATCTGATTTTATCCTTTGTCTCAATCAAGGCGCCGGCAAATTTTTCAACTTCTTCTTTCGGCAGGCGTGTAATATACATTGCAAGCCGCTGAGCAGTCTTCCTTCCAATTTGCGGAAGCTTGGAAAATTCTTCTATTAAAGTGTCAAGTGCATCGGAAGTACTTTGCATTGCGGAAATAAGAATTTAAAATTTCAGATTCAGTCCTGGTATGTTAGGTATCATTCCCGAAGTTGCCTTCGACATTTCGTCATTTGCCATCTTTTGAGAGCTCTCGAGAGCTTTGTTGATCGCAGCAATCAGCAGGTCTTCTAACATCTGAGGATCTTCCGGATTGATGATTTCTTTTTCTATTTCGATTTTCGTAAGCATATTCTTGCCGTTTACCGTAACCTTCACCATTCCTCCTCCCGATTCTTCGGTAACTGTCATTTTCTCGAGTTCTTCCTGAATCTTATCCATTTTTTCCTGCATCTTTTTTACTTGTTTAAGCATTCCCTGCATTTGTCCTTGGTTCATGTGATTCTCCTGTTATTTAGTTTATTATATAATTATTAAAAATTTTAAATATCAAAAATATTTTTTTCATTTATGCGTATGCTATCCGAACAATAAAACGGCTCGCCGAATTCCACACCGATTTTAAATCCAAAATACCTTGCTCTTGATTCGATTTCATTGTCAAAAAGTTTAGAGCTAATATAAGTTTCCGGCTCTTTTCTTTCACTTCCGTAAAACTGAGAAGCGTAACATTGCAGCGCTTTTCTTTTTTTTCTAAAAGCTTTTGAAATGTCAAAAATAAAACTCACCGGCATATCATAAGCATTTCTGTAAAAAAATATTTTATCCGGTTTATGCGCAGAAAGATTTCCTGTTTTAATTTTTACAAGACCGGAATAAAAGCATGAATCGCTTACAAGCCGGCTTGCATTAATATGGTCAGGATGTCTGTCATGATGATATGGTATGAACACCAGTTTAGGTTTAAATTTTCTTAAAACAGAAATCACTTTCAGCCTGTTTGCTTCGTTGTTTTCAATATTGTCGTCGTTAATGTCCAGATTTTCTCTGACTGTCAAACCCAGCAGCTTTGTTGCTTTGCGTGTTTCCTTTTCGCGAAGTTTCAAGTTGCCTCTCGTGCTGAGCTCGCCTCTTGTTAAATCAACAATTCCGGTTTTATATCCGGAATCAGCAAGCATAATAAGCGTTCCGCCGCAGAACAACTCTACATCGTCGGGATGCGCACCAAAAAACAAAGCATCCAGTTTAACGATATTTCCGGGTGAATTTTTGATAGACAAATATAATTAATATTGAGTTGGAATAAAATTGAAATTGGGTTTACAGTCTTGTGAAATACAAATCCGTCAAAACCTTACGAACATCAAAGTTTTAATCGTTACATTCATTTACAAAAATCATTTTGCTTTTAAGATAATTTAATTTTAATTTTATCAAAAATTAAATCAATGAAAAGAAGAAACTTAATCAAAGGTCTCGGCGCGCTGGGAGTTGCAACCGTTCTTCCCGTCATTGCCTCTTTCGATCTGATGAAAAAAACAAAAACCGTACTGCCGACACATTATAAAGGCAGTCCCGTCTGCTGGCTAACACCGCAGTTAACTGAAGGTCCGTATTACTTCAATGCAAATCTAAACCGCTCTGATGTCAGATACAATACTTCAAATAATTTTTTTCACGACGGTATCCGGCTTAACATGAACATCACTGTCATAGATTACGACTGCAATCCCGTTCCGGGAGTTATTGTTGATATCTGGCACACTAATATAGACGGAGTTTATTCCGGCTACAATCAGCCGGGTGGAAATTACACGGGACATAATTTCATGCGGGGTTTTCAGACGACAAATCAGGACGGAGTTGCATCTTTTATTACAAGTTATCCCGGCTGGTACCCGGGCAGAGCTACTCACGTTCATTTCAAAGTCCGCCTAAGCTCAAGCACAATCATTACATCTCAGTATTGTTTTCTTGACAGCGTAAATAATGCGGTATATGCAACTCCGCTTTACTCGGGCAGAGGTCCCAATCCAACGACAAATGCAATGGATAGCATTTTTCATAATGCAGATCCTCCTTATCTCAGAATGACAGCCGAGCCAAATACGAGCGGAGGATATGACGGAACATATATCATCGGAATTAACGATCCGCTGGGAATTAGTTCTCCCGGTTCCGTTCCGGAAGGATACTCACTTTCGCAAAACTATCCGAATCCCTTTAATCCGAAGACGAAAATATCCTATACTATTCCGGAATCTGCCGATGTTAAACTTACGGTTTCGGATATACTCGGCAAGGAAGTTGTTGTACTGGAAAATTCTTACAAAAGCGCAGGGACTTACGAACTTGAATTTGATGGAAGCAGTCTCGGCAGCGGATATTACATTTATAAACTGAAGGCTGGAGATGTTGAGCTTTCAAAGGAAATGCTGTTGCTGAAGTGAAAATAATCCTTTGGATTAATTTATAAAATCTTTTGGAAAAGATTTCATTTGAAATCAATATTAATTCGGTTAAAATTAAATTTTTTAAAACGGATTTTTTAAAGACTTAAAGTTATCTAAACTTTGGTTTATTTTACATAAAGTCTTGAATTTGAATAGTTTCATTGCAAAGTTTCTTCCGTTAATTTTTCTTGTTTCGGTTTTATTATCTCCGGGATTTATTGATATAAATTATCGAAACGAACACGGAGAATTAACATTTGTTAATAACAAAATCGAAAAGTATGTTGTAATTTGCACCGGTAGATATGCGGAACGGTATCACAGCAGAGTAAATTGCAGAGGATTAAATAACTGTAAAGGAGACATCATTTCTGTTAGATTGGATGAAGCATTAAGAATCGGAAGGACTCCCTGCAGAATCTGTTATTAATAATGTTTAAATAATTTAGAAATCACTGCAGTAATTCTTGCATAATTATCATTTCTTTATTTAATCAATCTTATCCGGCAGCCGGTCTTTATTAAATAAATCAACTTTACTCTTCAGATTTTTCCTAAGATTGTCAAGCTTATAATCATCAGGATTGATTTTTAACTTTGCCGGTTCATTTACAATATTAAGAAACTAAATAAATTTATTTCTTGTATCTTCTTTATTTAGCTTCGAGTTTTTCAGATAATACTTATGAGCATCAATGTGCGAGATAAGTGAATCAATTGAATTCAGTTCATACAGGCAAAAAAACATTAACCTTTTTATATCATTTTTAAAAAACAAATTCTCCTGAGTTCTGAAAATAAATTCATTTATAAGGTAAATATCAGAATAATCCGGATGAAATTTTTTTAAAACATTGAAAAAATCAACTGCCTTCCTGTTTTTGTTGTGATACGGAGAATTAAGAAAATCATTAAACCTGCTCATTTCATTCCCTGAAAATGTCTTTAGGATCGATATTATACTGCTCGTAATCATTTGTTAAAATTTAAAATTCATCATTTATCATTTAAATAAATCATTTATAATTAATTTATCTTTTCCCGAATGTGAGCTTTTCTTCAATCCCCTGACAAGAAGGTTCTTATGCGCAAAACCGCACAGCACCACAATTTTTTTCCCTGAATATGATTTTGTGAATTTAAGTATATTCTTCAGCATTGTCTGATTTCTTTTTTCCCAGAAATCATATTCCTCATCCCAGTAGGATTTGTATTTTGAAAGCTCAGGAAGTGAATTTATGAGATTCCGGATGCCTTTGTAGGTATAATAATTTATGGTATCAATTTTCCGGCTGCCTTCTGAACTGTTAATATTTCCCAAAGTGGAATTAGACAATTCATCCGAAGTGTTCATCATAGATAAAATATTTTTAAGAATGTTTTTTGCGGTTACGTTTAAGTTTTCAGTTTGAGATAACATATTAACTTCATTAAAAAAATTGGTTTCATTTATCAAT